>WNDS01000002.1 GCA_009912235.1 Stenotrophomonas maltophilia | reverse complement strand
GGGGGCTTTTTGTTTGCACTTATTGTGCACTTACAAAAAAACCGGCTTTCGCCGTTTTCGTCTAACACACTGATTTTATTGGTAGGCGGTACAGGAATCGAACCTGTGACCCTTGCCGTGTGAAGGCTAGGGCATTAGCTACCTGGACCCCGGCGGCGGGCTGCATTTCGAACCGCCACCGGCCAGCGTGCCGATGGCATTGAGCTTCACCAAGCTGGTGGTCGATGCCCGCGACCGGGTCTGGGTGAGCACGCTGGACGGGTTGGTGCTGCGCGATACCGATGGCGTGCTCAAGCGCACACCGGCCGGGTGGGGGCTGGGCGAAGGCCTGGTCTGGCCCTACCGTGCGCCTGACGGCGTGCTGTGGGTCGTGGCCGGCGAGCGTCTGTACCGCCTGCAGGGCGACCGCCCTGAGCTGGTGCACCGCCTGCCGGGGCAGATCCACATGACCTCGATGCTGCAGGACCGCTATGGCGATCTTTGGCTGGGCACCGAGAACCAGGGCCTGCTGCGCATTTCCAGCCACGGCCTGGAGCGCCTGCCGGCCGGTCTGAGCCTGCCCGGTGGGCGTGTGGTGAGCCTGCGCGAAGACGCCGAGGGCAGCATCTGGGTGGGCGCCAACGGCGGCCTGTACCGGCTGCGCGAGACCTTGTTCAGCAGCTACACCCAGCACGATGGCCTGAGCGGCGATTACGTGCGCACCGTGCTGGAAGACCGCGACCGCCAGCTGTGGGTGGGCAGTGCCAGTGGCCTGGACCGGCGCCAGGCCGATGGCCGCTTCGCGGCGGTGCCGCTGCACAACAGCGGCGGCAAGGCACCTTCGGTGTTGAGCCTGGCCCAGGATGGCAGCGGCGATCTGTGGGCGGGCACCTTCGGTGACGGGGTGTTCCGGCTGGACACCCAGGGCCGGTTGAACACGTCTACGGCGCCGCCGACGGCATGCCGGGCGGCAACATCCGCGCCATCAGCGTGGACGCGCACGGCGTGGTCTGGGCCGGTACGCAGAAGGGCGTGGTGTCCATCGATGCGCAGGGCGTGCACGTGCCTGCGATCGCCGGCATGCCGCGCGCACTGATCACCGCGCTGGCGCATGGCAGCAGCGGCGCGCTGTGGATCGGTACCATCGAAGGCGTGCGCGTGCTGCGCGGCACGCAGGTGCAGCACATCGACCTTGAGCCGCTGGGCGGTGGCCGCAGCGTGTTCGGCTTCCAGCAGATTGGCGAGGCAATGTGGATCAGCAGTGATCGCGGCCTGTACCGCTGGCAGGACGGCCGCCTGAGCCGGGTCGGCCTGGAACAGGGTATGCCGGTGGATACCGTGTTCCAGCTGGTGCCCGACCGCCTGGGCAATGTGTGGATCAGCAGCAACCGCGGCGTGCTGCGCACCGACATGGCCGCGCTGAACGATGTGGCCGATGGCCGCGCGCCGCGCATCAGCGCCGAGCGCTACAACGAAATCGACGGCATGGCCAATTCGCAGGCCAACGGCAGCTCCGGGTCGTCAGCCCTGTTGCGCCAGGACGGCACCTTCTGGGTGGTCACCGCCGGTGGCCTGAGCACGGTGGACCCAGCGCGGGTGCAGTATTTCCGGCAGCGCCCGGCACCGCCGGCGGCCATCGAAAGCGTGCAGGTGGATGGTGCGCAGGTGCATTGGGAAGGCGTGGAGGTGAACCACATTCCCGGCGGGCGCCGGCTGACGGTCAGCTATGTGGGCCTGAGCTACCTGATGTCCGAGCGCATCCGCTACCGCACGCGGCTGGACGGCCTGGACAGCGGCTGGGTCGATCGCGGGCTGCAGCGCAGCGTGGAGTTCATCGGCCTGCCGCCGGGCGACTACACCCTGCACGTGGCCGCCCCCCCACCCGGGTGGCGACTGGGGCCACCAGGAAGCGATCTGGCGCTTCAGCGTGGAGCCGTTCTGGTGGCAGCGGCACAGCGTGCAGGCGCTGGGCGCGCTGCTGCTGCTGGCCGCGCTGGTGGCGCTGTACCGCTTCCTGCTGGCGCGCTACCGCGACAGCAACCTGCGGCTGGCGCAGCGGGTGAAGGAGGCCACCTTCGACCTGCAGACGCAGACGGTGAACCTGCAGGCGCTGAACCCGGAGAAGACCGAACTGGCCGAGCGGCTGGCGCGGCAGGCCGAGGCGTTCGAGCGCCAGGCCTGCGAGGATGCGCTGACCGAGCTGGCCAACCGCCGTGCCTTCGATGAAGCGCTGGCCCGCGATTTCGCCCGCTCCCAGCGCAACGGGCATCCGTTGTGCCTGGTGGTGCTGGACATCGACCACTTCAAGGACGTCAACGACCGCCACAGCCACAGTGTGGGCGATACCGTGCTGGTGCAGGCGGCGCAGCTGCTGGCCTCGGCGTGCCGCGATTCGAACATGCCGGCGCGCACCGGCGGTGAGGAGTTCGCGCTGCTGGTCAACGACACGCGCCTGGAAGAAGCCGCACAGGTCTGTGCGCGTCTGCGCGGGTTGTTCCATGACCATGCCGACTGGGCGGGCGTGGACGGGCTGCGGGTGACCTTCAGTGCCGGTCTGGCGGAGCTTGATGCCAGCGACCGCACGCCGAAGCTGCTGTACCAGGGTGCCGACCGCGCGCTGTACCGCGCCAAGAGCGATGGCCGCGACCGTACGAGTATTGGTTGATCGTGTGCCGGGCAGTGCCGACCAACGGTCGGCACCCACCATAAAGAGCTATCAGGCAACGCCGACCAACGGTCGGCACCCACCACAACAATCGCCGTCAGCGCGCCGCGAGGGGCTTTACGGGAAGCGCCGTCTCAGCGCGGCCAGGCGTTGGCGATGGTGCAGAACAGGCGTGCGGTCTGCTCGGTGTCATACACCGCGCTGTGCGCTTCGTTGGCATCCCAGTCGATGCCGGCGGCGTGTGCCGCGCGTGCCAGCACCGTCTGGCCGTAGGCGATGCCGGCCAGGGTGACCGTGTCGAATACGCTGAAGGGATGGAACGGGTTGCGCTTGTGCGCGGTGCGGGCCACGGCGGCATTGACGATGCCCAGGTCGAAATGCGCGTTGTGGCCGACCAGGATCGCGCGCTGGCAGCCGTACTTCTTCATCGCCGCGCGTACCGGGGTGAAGATGTGGTCCAGCGCCGCCTTCTCTTCCTTCGCCAGCCGGAACGGGTGGTCCAGGATGATGCCGGTCACTTCCAGCGATTTCGGGTCGATCTCCAGCCCTTCGGCCGGCACCACATGGGCGCTGGCGGTCTGCCCGGGGTAGAGCAGGCCGTTGTCGTCCATTTCGATCGGCACCGCGGCAATCTCCAGCAGCGCATTGCGCTGGCTGTCGAAGCCGCCGGTCTCCACGTCCACCACCACCGGAAGGAAGCCGCGGAAGCGTTGGGCCATGGCCCGGTGCGCCGCAGGTACAGCAGGAACAGGGGCGGCGTCAGGGGGCAGGGCGGCATCGGTCATCGCGCAATTCTAGCAGAGCGGGCCGCCGGCCCCGGCCGTGGCCCGCGCCCGCGGCCGCCAGCGCAGCAGCAGGGCGTCCACGCTCAGCTTGCCCGGGCCCTGCAGCGCCAGCGGCATCAACATGGCCATGAACAGCAGCGGCAGCTTGAAGTTGCCAAAGCCCTGGTCGGTGATGGCATAACCCATCGCCAGCTCGGACAGCGTGTCCCAGTGCATGGGCCAGTGCACCGCCGAGGCGGCCACCACGGTCAGCACCAGCAGGCTGGCGGCGGCCACGCGTGTGCCCAGGCCCAGCAGCAGGCAGGCCGCACCCACCAGCTCGAACCAGGTGGCCATCTGCCAGTTCAATGCCGGGGGCAGCTGGTCAAACGGGAACGGGAAGGCCGACTGCAGGTCGGCGAACCAGTTCTCGCCACGCAGTTTCTCGCGGCCGGACTCGAAGAATTCCCAGGCCAGCAGCACGCGCAGGCCAAGCGGGGCCAACCAGGGGGCGCAGGTGTCCAGCCGGCCACGCACGGTGGCCAGGAGCGGTGTCTTCATCGGGGGAGGTCCTGTGGAAGGGAGGGGGCGGTCAGCCAGGGGGCAGCAGCGCCGATCACGCCGCTGTGCAGGAACTGCTGCAGCAGGGCCTCGCCCGCGGCCAACAGGGCATCGGCCGGCAGGCCGTGGTCGAGCGCGAGCTGCTGCAGGCAGGCACGGCCGGTACGGGCCGGGGCCTGGCCGATGCGCTCCAGCAGCTGCGCGGCCAGCGGGCTGAGCGCGGCAAAACGCACCTGGCCGTCGGCCTCGCGGCGTACCAGCAGCCCGGTGAGCGTCTCCGGCGGCTGCGTGGGTGCATCGTCACTGCCCAACCGGTGCACCGGCCAGCGGTACAGCAGCGGCCAGGCCAGCGGCGAGCGCTGCAGCAGCGTGTCCAGCGGCGCGGCCACCGTGCCCGGCGGCAGCGGGTCCGCATCAAGCTGGTACAGCGCGGTTTCCACCCATCCGTAGTGCGCCAGTTCGGCCAGCGCGGGGTGGGGAAGCGCGGTTTCGGCCTGCAGCCACTGCACGAATTCGGCCGGCAGTTCCGGGAACAGCGGTGTGCGCGCCGGGTGGGTGGCGTAGAAGCGGCGCACCAGCGCCGCCCAGGCCGGGGCGCCCAGCAGCTGCGCGCAGACCGGGAAGCCGGTGGACAGCAGGCCCAGCACGTTGTTGAACAGCAGCTGCCGGTAGACCGCCAGGCGGCGCGCGTCCAGGCCGGCCGGCGCCGGCACGTTGTCCGGGTCGCGCAGGTGCGCGGTGAACGCGCGCTGTTGCTGCTGCAGGCGGGCAGGCGTGTCAGCCACGGGCAGCCTCCCGCGGCGTGCCCAGCAGATGGCGGATGGTGCGCAGCTCGCCCTGCAGTTCGGCATAGGGCGGGAAGTTGAAATCGCGTTCGAGCAGCGTCGGGCGCGGGCCGATGCGCGCATAGGTACGGCCCAGCAGCGCCCAGACCGGGTCGATGACCGGGCCGCCGTGGGTGTCGATCTTCAGGTCCGGTGCCTCGTCCAGGTGGCCGGCCACGTGCAGGCAGACGATGCGCTCGGGTGGCAGGCCGGCGATGAAGGTGTCGGCGTCATAGCCGTGGTTGCAGGCGTTGACGTAGACGTTGTTGACGTCCAGCAGCAGGTCGCAGCCGGCCTCGGCCAGCACCGCGTTGGTGAAGGCCAGTTCGTCCATGGCCGGCTCCGGGGCGAGGTAGTAGGACACGTTCTCCACCGCGATGCGCCGCCCCAGCACGTCCTGCACGCAGGCGATGCGCGCAGCGGTGTGGCGTACGGCTTCCTCGGTGAAGGGAATGGGCAGCAGGTCGTACAGGTGGCCCTGGTCGCTGCAGTAGCTCAGGTGCTCGCTGTACAGCGGTACCCGGTGGCGCTGCAGGAACTGGCCGACCTGGGCCAGCAGCCGGGTATCCAGCGCGGCGCTGCCGCCCAGCGAGAGTGACAGCCCGTGGCAGGTCAGCGGGTGGCGCTCGCTCAGCGCGGCCAGTGCATCGCCAGCGGGTCCACCGACGCCGATCCAGTTTTCCGGCGCGCATTCGAGGAAGTCGAAATCGCCGGCCGGGGCGTCGGCCAGGTCCTGCAGCAGGGCGCGGCGCAGGCCAAGCCCGGTCGCCGCCGCGGGCAGCGGCGACCGGGCACAGGCGCCGGCGTAGACGTCAGTGCTTGGCACCGCACTTGCCTTCGCCGCACTTGCCTTCTGCTGCCTTCTTGCCGCCGGCCATCGGCTTCGGTGCCGCTGCCTTGGCCTTGCCCTTGTCGGCGCCACACTTGCCTTCGGCACTCTTGCCATCCGCGCCGCACTTGCCTTCGGCATGCTTGGCCGGGGCCTTGCCATCGGTCATCGCCGCGGCCTGGCCGGCCACCATGTAGCCCTGGGCCAGGTCGGTCATGCTCAGGGCGGATGCGCCGGCGCTCAGGCCGAGGCCGGCAACGAGGGCGGTGGCGGCCAGCAGCGGCAGGGATTTGGTGGTAGCGCTCATCGGTGTTCTCCAGGGTGGTGGGCGATGCCCGGTGGGCCGGCGTCGTGCCGGTGAAGGGAGGATGCCGCGATCCTACTCAACGAATCTTCGCCGGAGATTCAAATTTTCGTGAGATATACGCACGGAACGGCACGCGCCCAGCAAAAAGGCCGCCGCCACGGGGACGGCTGCCTTTTCTGGGTACAGCAGTGTTGCGCTGCGGCAATCCGGCCCTGGGGCCCTCAGACGTTCTCGCTGGAGGTCTCGTCACGCTTCTCGCGCGGCGGCAGCGGCGCTTCACCATGCACCAGGAACCACACGTTCTCGGCGATGTTGGTGGCATGGTCGCCCACGCGCTCCAGGTTCTTGGCCATGAACAGCAGGTTGGTGCACGGGGTGATGTTGCGCGGGTCTTCCATCATGTAGGTCAGCAGCTCGCGGAACAGCGCGGTGTACTGCGCGTCCAGCCGGGCATCGTCCTGGCGCAGCGCGATGGCGGCCTCGGCGTCGTTGTCACGGTAGGCCTCGATGGCACGGCGCACCTGCTGTGCGGCCAGGCGGCCGAGGGCGCGCAGGCCCTGGATCTGCGGCAGCGGCGGCACCTTGCCCAGTGCGATTGAGCACTTGGCCACGTTGGCTGCGTAATCACCAATGCGTTCGATGTCGGCCGGAATGCGCAGGCCGGCCAGGATCTCGCGCAGGTCGCGGGCCATCGTGCCACGCAGCGCCAGGCGCATCACGTCGTGGCTGATCTGCTGTTCCAGCGCGTCGATGGCTTCATCGTTGGCGATGATGCGGTGCGCGGCGTTCTCGTCGCGCTTTTCGATGACATCCATCGAGGCCTCGAGCTGGGCGACGGCCATCTCGCCCATGCGCACGATCTCGGCCACCAGGCGCTGCTGCTCTTCGTCGTAGCTCTTGACGATGTGCTCGTTGGGAAGCGTCATGTTCTGCAATCCAGGTAGAGCCAGGCCGGGCCTGGCTGGGACAGGTGGAGGCGCGCCAGCACCGGTCAGCCGAAGCGGCCGGTGATGTAGTCTTCGGTCTGCTGCTTGTTGGGCTGCGAGAAGATCACTTCGGTGCGGTCGTGTTCGATCAGGTCGCCCAGGTACATGAAGGCGGTGTAGTCTGAAACGCGCGCGGCCTGCTGCATGTTGTGGGTGACGATGACGATGGTGTAGTCGTTCTTCAGTTCTTCAACCAGCTGTTCGATGCGGCTGGTGGAGATCGGGTCCAGCGCCGAGGTCGGCTCGTCCAGCAGCAGCACCGACGGGCGCAGGGCCACGGCACGGGCGATGCACAGGCGCTGCTGCTGGCCACCGGACAGGCCCAGCGCGCTCTGGTTGAGCTTGTCCTTCACTTCGTCCCACAGCGCGCCCTGGCGCAGCGCCTGCTCGACGCGGTCGGCCATGTCCGCCTTGGACAGCTTCTCGTGGTGGCGGATGCCGTAGGCCACGTTCTCGAAGATGGTCATCGGGAACGGCACCGGCTTCTGGAACACCATGCCGACCTTGCTGCGCAGGCGGTTCATCGGGTACTTCGGCGAAAGGATGTTCTCGCCGTCCAGGATCACCTCACCGCGCGCTTCCAGCTTCGGGTACAGCGCGTAGATGCGGTTGAAGATGCGCAGCAGGGTGGACTTGCCGCAGCCGGAGGGGCCGATCAGCGCGGTCACGCGCTTTTCCGGAATCTCCAGGTTGATGCCCTTCAGCGCATGGAACTTTTCGTAGTAGAAATCCAGACCACGGGCGGCCAGCTTGACCGGGGCTGGGGTGGCCAGCGATTCGTGGGAAGCCGGCACCACGATGCGCTGCATCGGCACGGCGTTGGAAAGATCGTTCATGGCGATGTCCGTGGAAAGGTCAGTCATGGGAGATACGGTTGCGCAGCAGGATGGCGCGGGCGCCAAGGCTGACCAGCAACACGAAGACGGTCAGGACCAGGGCACCTGCCCAGGCCAGCACCTGCCAGGATTCATACGGGCTGCCGGATAACTGGTTCATCACCACCGGCACCGAGGCCATCGGCTGGAAGATGTTGTTGTTCCAGTACTGGTTGCCGAACGCGGTGAACAGCAGCGGCGCGGTTTCACCGGAAATGCGTGCCAGCGCCAGCAGGATGCCGGTGATGATGCCGGCCGAGGCACTGCGGTACAGCACCTGCACGATCACCTTCCACTGCGGGATGCCCAGCGACAGCGCCGCTTCGCGCATCTGCGAAGGCACCAGGCGCAGCATCTCGTCGGTGGTGCGCACCACCACCGGCAGCACGATGAAGGCCAGCGACAGCGCACCGGCGAAGGCGGAGAAGTTGCCGCCGGTCTGCATCACGTACAGGGTGTAGACGAACAGGCCCAGCACGATGGACGGTGCCGACAGCAGGATGTCGTTGACGAAACGCACCACGGTGCCGGCCTTGCGGACGTTGCCGTACTCGGCCAGCCAGGTGCCGGCCAGCACCCCCAGCGGCGTGCCGATGCCGATCGCCAGCGCACACATCACCGCGCTGCCGAAGAAGGCATTGGCCAGGCCGCCCTGCTGCATCGGCGGCGGCGTCATCTTGGTGAACAGATCCAGGTTGATGCCGGCCAGGCCCTTGGAGGCCAGGGTGAACAGGATCCAGCCCAGGAAGAACAGGCCGAACAGCGCGGTGATGCAGCTCATCGCGATGGCGATGACGTTGCCGATGCGGCGGCGCAGGTACAGCGAATCAGCGGCGGTGGACATCAGTTGCCCTCCTTGCGGGACAGGCGCATCAGCATCATGCGGGCGATGGCCAGCACGATGAAGGTGACGATGAACAGCACGAAGCCGAGCAGCAGCAGTGCCGAACGGTAGGTTTCAGTGGCTTCGCCGAAATCGTTGGCGATGAGCGCGGCGATGGTGGTGCCCGGCTCCAGCAGCGACGGCGACAGGCGCACGCTGTTGCCGATGACGAAGGCCACGGCCATCGTTTCACCCAGGGCGCGGCCCAGGCCGAGGAAGATGCCGCCGATCACCGCCGAACGGGTGTAGGGCAGCGCGATGTCCCAGCTCACTTCCCATTTGGTGGAACCCAGCGCGTAGGCCGATTCCTTCAGGCGGGTCGGCACGGTCAGGAACACTTCGCGCATCACCGAGGAGATGAACGGAATGACCATGATGGCCAGCACGAAACCGGCGGTGAGCATGCCGATGCCCAGCGGCGGGCCCTGGAACAGCGGGCCGATGATCGGCCATTCGCCCAGGGTTTCGTTGAGGAACGGGGTGACATATTCGGTCATCACCGGCACCAGCACGAACAGGCCCCACATGCCGTAGATGATCGAGGGAATGCCGGCCAGCAGTTCGATGGCGGTACCCGCCGGGCCACGCAGCCAGCGCGGGGCCACTTCGGTGAGGAAGAAGGCGATGCCGAAGCTGACCGGCACGGCGATCAGCATGGCGATGAACGCGGTGACCAGCGTGCCGTAGATCGGCACCAGCGCGCCGAACTTGTTTTCCACCGGGTTCCATTCGGCGGAATAAAAGAAGCTCAGGCCCTGCATCTGCAGGGCATGGCGGCCGCCCCACAGCATGGACAGCGCGGCGCAGGCCAGGGCGATGAGGACGAAGATGACGGTGCCGACCAGCACCCATCGGAACAGTTTGTCGTTGCGGGCATCACGCGCGTCGCGCGTGGAAGGAGCGGCTACAGGCTGGGCGATGGCATTCATGAGGACGGCAGGTCCAGGGAAGGGCAGGGTGACGCGGTCCGCAGGGAACGGTGCCCGCACAGGGCGGGCACCGTGGTCTGCATCACTTCAGCTCGGTGCCCCAATAGGCCTCGATCTGCTTGACCAGTTCGGCCGGGAGTGGCACGTAGTGCAGCTCGTTGGCCTGGGCCTGGCCGCCTTCGAAGGCCCACTTGAAGAAGGCGATGGTGTCCTGGTTGCACTTGGCGTCCTTCGGCTTCTTCTGCATCAGCATGAAGTTGGTGGCGGTGATCGGCCACGCCTGTTCGCCCGGGGCGTTGGTGATGACCAGGTTGAAGTCCTTGGCGTTGGCCCAGTCAGCGCTGGAGGCAGCGGCGGCGAAGGTCTCTGCGTTCGGCTGCACCCAGGTGCCGGCGGCGTTCTGCAGCGCGGTGTACGGCATGCCATTCTGCACCGCGTAGGCCAGTTCGACGTAGCCGATCGAACCCTTGATCTGCTTCACGTACGAGGCCACGCCTTCGTTGCCCTTGCCGCCCACGCCGTCCGGCCACTGCACCGAGGTGCCTTCACCGACCTTGGTCTTCCACTCCGGGTTCACCTTGGACAGGTAGTTGGAGAAGTTGAAGGTGGTGCCCGAACCGTCCGAACGGTGGACCAGGGTGATCTTGCCGTCGGGCAGCTTCACGCCCGGGTTGGCAGCCACGATGACCGGGTCGTTCCAGGTCTTGATCTTGCCCAGGAAGATGTCGCCCAGCAGCGCACCGGTCAGGCGCAGCTTGCCGGCTTCCAGGCCGTCGATGTTGACCACCGGCACCACGCCGCCGATGGCCGACGGGAACTGGGCCAGGCCGGCCTGGGCCAGCTCTTCGCTGCTCAGCGGCTTGTCGGAGGAACCGAAATCAACGGTGCCGGCCTTGATCTGGGCGATACCGCCGCCCGAACCGATGGACTGGTAGTTGATCTTGGCGCCGGTGGCGGTGTTGTAGTCCGCCGACCACTTGGAGACCAGCGGGAAGATGAACGACGCGCCAGCGCCGGACACTTCAGCGGTGACCTTGGCGCCGGCCTGGGCCGGGGCCGCAGCCGCGTCAGCCGCCGGCTGCTGGGCAGCCTGCTTGTCGCCACCGCAGCCCGACAGGCCCAGGGCGATGGCCAGGGAAAGGGCGGCGAGGCCGGCCGAGTGCAGTTTCATGCGTCACTCCATAGCGGGGAAGTACCGGCATCGCCGGCGTATGCGGCTATGAAATGATGTTTTTGTTACAGCCGTATTACGCCCATGACAGAGGTGTCGGAGATCACGTAATGACGGGGGTTTCACGGGGGGGGAGCGGCCGGGCGGGCCGCCTGGCGGGCCGGAATGCGCGCGGCGCGCGCGCTGGGCCCGGACCGCACGCGGCACCGGCAGCCGGGCGGGCCCGGGGCCTGCCATGCCTCTGCTCGGGCAACGACGGGACGATGGGCGGCTTGGCATCGCCTGCCGCCTGCACAAACGCAGAAGGGCGCGACACCGTGAAGGTCTCGCGCCCGAAGGGGCTGGCGGAGGAGAGAGGATCCCGCCAGCCCCGTGCCTGCGGGGGCTTCTTACTTCAGGTTCTGCGACCAGTAGGTTTCGATCTGCTTCACCAGCGAATCCGGCAGCGGCACGTAGTCCAGCTGCTTGGCCTGCTGGCCGCCGCTCTTTTAGACCCAGCGGAAGAACTCCTGCGTGGCCTTGCCGTTGGCAGCGTTCTTGGGCTTCTTGTGCACCAGGATGAAGTTGGTGGCGGTGATCGGCCAGGACTCGGCGCCCGGGGCGTTGGTCATCACCAGGTAGAAGTCCTTGGCACCGGCCCAGTCAGCGCTGGCGGCAGCGGCGGCGAAGGAGGCATCGCTCGGCTGCACGATCTTGCCGGCGGCATTGCGCATGGCGGTGTAGGAGAGCTTGTTCTGCAGGGCGTAGGACAGTTCGACGTAGCCGATGCCGCCCTTGATCTGCTTCACGTATGCGGCAACGCCTTCGTTGCCCTTGCCGCCGATGCCGGCCGGCCACTGCACCGAGGTGCCTTCACCCACCGAGGTCTTCCACTCCGGGCTGACCTTGGACAGGTAGTTGACGAAGTTGAAGGTGGTGCCCGAACCGTCCGAACGGTGCACGACGGTGATCTTGGCGTCCGGCAGCTTCAGGCCCGGATTCAGGCCGGCGATGGCCGGGTCGTTCCAGGTCTTGATCTTGCCCAGGAAGATGTTGGCCAGCACGGTGCCGTCCAGCTTCAGCGCGCCCGGGGCGATGCCGGCCACGTTGATCACCGGCACCACGCCGCCGATCACCGACGGGAACTGGGCCAGGCCCGAAGCGGCCAGTTCTTCCGGCTTCAGCGGGGCATCGGACGAACCGAAGTCAACGGTCTTCGCCTTGATCTGGGCAATGCCGCCGCCCGAACCGATCGACTGGTAGTTCACCTTGTTGCTGGTGGCAGCGTTGTAGTCGGCCGACCACTTGGACATCACCGGGTAGATGAACGAAGCGCCGGCGCCGGTGATTTCTGCGGCATTGGCAGCAAACGCGGTGGACGCGGCGAAGACGGCAATGGCGATGCGCGACTTGAAGGAACGGATCACGGAGTGGCTCCTGGGTTGATGAAGGTGCGGGGTTCCCGCCCGGCGCACATTCCATAACGGTTCGATGACAGCGCAAGGTCCGTTGTATGACGCCGTTGTGACATCGCCGCAGCGACTTGCCGCGTGGGTGCTGCGCGCCCGTGCGGGCGGGCAGGGCAGGTGCGTGCACGGCCCCGTCCGAACGCTTCCAGAGAACGCCGGCGCGGGGCGCGCGCATCACGTGGTATCTGCCGAACGCACGGCCGTCATATGCCCGTGCTTGACTGGCGGCCAGCGCGGTTCATCCCCGCGAACCTGCGCAATCGGCCTGCCTGGCCGAAGTGACAGCGCTGTCATACGGGCGACACGTGTGAGGGCGCCCGATGGCGGTCGCCTGGGCGTACTGGCCTTGCGGCCCGGCCCTGGCAAGCGCGGCAAAGCCAGGCCCGGCGGACATCCTGCGTTACCGCAGGACACCCTGCGGTGGCTCGCCGATACACAGACATATAAATATGCGACGTAGCGATGACGGGCGACATACCGGCGGCGGGCGTCTTGAGGCTGTCATTCGACTGTCGCCTGACTGTCATGGTTTTAACGGAACGTTCGCAAAACGCTTGACCGGCCCCGCCGGCGTGGCGTTCTGCCCAAGCCATCCTACCTATCTGGAGTCACCCCAAATGCGTTCCCATTTGCTCGCCGCCGCGGTTGTCGCAAGCCTCGGCCTGGTCTCTGCCGACGCCTTCGCTGCGCCCGCTTCCTCGGCGGTGACTCCGGCGCAGCTCCAGCAGCTGCAGGCACAGATCGCTGCGCTGCAGGCGCAGGTGCAGCAGTTGCAGAGCGATTCGCAGGCGCTGCAGGCGCAGTCCGACGCGCAGTCCGAAGTGAACATCACCCAGGCGCAGGCGCTTGAGGGTGCACAAAAGACCCAGACCAGCGTCGACAAGCTGGCCAAGCTGGTCAACGACAACAAGATTGGCGGTCGCATGTTCTTCGACCTGACCAACATCGACAAGACCAGCAATGGCAAGGACACCGCCGCCAGCGGCAACGGTCTGGACGTCAAGCGCTTCTACCTGACCGTCGACCACAAGTTCAATGACATCTGGTCGGCCAACCTGACCACCGACTTCCAATACAGCTCGGCCATCGGCAACACCCAGCTGTTCGTCAAGAAGGCCTACGTGCAGGGCAGCTTCAACCCGGCCTTCAACCTGCAGGTCGGTGCCGCCGATATGCCGTGGATTCCGTACGTCGAGAAGTTCTACGGCATGCGTTATGTCGAGAACACCGTCACCGACCGCCTGAAGTACGGCAACTCTTCCGATTGGGGTGTGCACGGCTTCGGCAACCTGGGTACGGACTTCAACTACGCCGTGTCGGTCGTCACCGGCGCCGGCTACAAGAACCCGACCCGCAGCAAGGGCATGGACGTGGAAGGCCGCGTGGCCTACACCACGAACGAGAACTTCACCGTCGCCGTCGGTGGCTACAGCGGCAAGCTGGCCAAGGAAACCGACATCGTCGACGCGCAGAACACCTACACCCGCGCCGATGCGATGGCGGCCTACGCTGACAGCAACTTCCGCCTGGGCGGTGAGTACTTCCAGGCCAAGAACCTCAACAACGTGCTGACCGTGGCCACCGACAAGACCAGCGGCTGGTCGGTCTGGGGCAGCGTGCGCGTGACCGAGGGCGGCATCAACGTGTTCGGTCGTTACGATGACACCGACGTCAGCAAGACCCTGGACCCGACCCTGAGCGACAAGTACTGGAACGTCGGCGTCGAGTTCCCGGTCATGAAGAACCTGAAGCTGTCGACGGTGTACAAGTACACCCACCTGGCCAACGCGGCCACCAAGGACGACAAGACCAAGGAATTCGGCGTCTGGGGCGACCTGTCGTTCTGATCCACGCGTGATAGCAGCTGCAACGGAAACGGCGGGCCCTGGGCCCGCCGTTTTTTTGTCACAGTGCAAACCACATCACGTTGTTGCAGTTGTCTTGTCCGGGAAGCGGCACAGATCGGCAATGACACAGCCGGGGCATTCGGGCTTGCGCGCCTTGCAGACATAGCGCCCGTGCAGGATCAGCCAGTGGTGGGCATCGAGCAGGAACTCCTCCGGGATCGCCTTCAGCAGGCCATCCTCGACCTGGCGCACGTTGCTGCCCGGGGCCAGCCCGGTGCGGTTGGAAACGCGGAAGATATGGGTATCGACCGCCAACGCCGGTTCGCCGAAGGCAGTGTTGAGCACGACGTTGGCGGTCTTGCGGCCGACACCCGGCAGCGCTTCGAGCGCTTCGCGGTCGCGCGGCACCTCGCCACCGTGCTTTTCCAGCAGCAGCGCGCAGGTGGCGATCACGTTCCTGGCCTTGGCGTTGTACAGGCCGATGGTGGAGATGTATGTCTTCAGCCCATCCTCGCCCAGCGCAAGGATGGCCGCCGGCGTGTTGGCCACCGGGAATAGCCGGCGTGTGGCCTTGTTGACGCCCACGTCGGTGGATTGCGCGGAGAGCGCCACCGCCACCAGCAGTTCGAACGGCGTGCTGTATTCCAGTTCGGTCTTCGGGTGCGGGTTGAGCTCGCGCAGGCGGGTGAACATTTCCACCACGTCGGCACGCGGCATGCGCGCCACGCGCTTGCTGGCACGGCGCGGGGCCGCTACCGGCGGTGCGGCGGTGGCGATGCGGGCGGCGCTCTTGGCAACCGGCTTGGCCGTCTTTTTGGCGGGCGCGCGGTTGGCGCGCTTGAGAACGGTGGCCATCAGTCTGCCTTGCCGGCGGCGCGGGCCTTGGCCCGGGCCAGGATGGCGGCTGCGGCCGGTGGCAGAGCCGCCGGCGTTCCGGTGCTGGCCGGCAGTGGCGCGCGCCGCGCATCGCGCTCGGCTTCGCGGCGGGCCAGGCGCACGGCGCGGGCACGGTAGCGTTCACGCGCCTGCCAGGCACGCTGCAGCTGCTGCTGCGCCTGCTGCAGGCGGGCCGGCAGGTCGGGCTGGCCCGGCACGCGGGTCTCATCGCCAGTGGCAGGCACGTAGTCCATCAGGCCGGCCTGCAGGGCGCCATCGAGGTCATCTGCCTGGACCCGCGCGAACAGGTCGGCGGGGTTGGGTCGAGCGGCCATCGGGTCAGCGGTTCTGGAAGGTGGCGGGGCGGCGCTGCAGGAAGGCACTGGTGCCTTCACGCATGTCCTCGGTGGCGAACAGCAGGCCGAACTGCGCGCTCTCGTACTCCAGGCCGGCCTCCAGGCTGCATTCGCCGCCCACGTGCACGGCATCGAGCAGGCCCCGCAGCGCCAGCGGCGCCGAGCGGGCCAGCTGCTGGGCGATGTCACCCACGCCGGCATCAAGCGCATCGGCTGGCACCACCTCGTTGACGATGCCCAGCTGCAGTGCGCGCTCGGCGTTGACCGGGGCGCCCAACAGGCACAGTTCCAGGGTGGCCGCGCGGCCGCACAGGCGCAGCAGGCGCTGGCTGCCGCCGAAGCCGGGAATCAGGCCGAGGTTGATTTCTGGTTGGCCGACCTTGGCGGTATCGGCGGCCACGCGCAGGTGGCAGGCCATGGCCAGTTCCAGCCCGCCGCCCAGCGCGAAACCATTGATGCGTGCGATGACCGGCTTGGGCATGCGTTCGATGCGGCGCATCAAGGCCTGGCCCAGCAGCGAGAAATCACGTCCCTGAACGGCGCTCAGGGTGTTCATCTCGGCAATGTCGGCACCGGCCACGAAGGCCTTGGGGCCGGCCCCGGTCAGCACCACCACGCGCACGCCGGGCGCTGCCGCGGCCTCGCTGAAGGCCGTGTCCAGCGCCTGCAGGGTGACGGCATTGAGGGTGTTGAGCTTGTCCGGGCGTTGCACGGTGATGGTGCGGATGGCGCCGTCATCGGACACCGAGACGGGGAGGGCGGCGGGGGTGTCGGCCACGGGGGCTCCTGGAGCGTTAAAAAACAGTGATTTTGAACTCTGGAAACGCCCGCCGGTCTTAGCGTGCGTCGTTAGTAGCGGTCAGACGTTGCGACGGCTATCCTAACCCGCCGCCTCAGGGCGGCGCAGAACGTCCCTGAGTAACCACCCCTGGAGATAAGTTTGATGAAGTTGCGTTCTATCGCGGTCGCCGTCGCGGCCCTGGCCCTGACGGGCAATGCCTTCGCCCAGGACGTTTCGTCCGAAAAGGGCAAGCTGAGCTACTACTTCGGTTACGACTACGGCAACAACCTGGCGGAGCTGACCGGTCGCGGTGAGCAGCTGGACATCAACTCGGTGGTGAAGGGCCTTCAGGATGCTTACGCCAAGAAGCACCCGTCCATCACCGCTGAGCAGCTGAAGCCGGCCGTCGAAGCTTTCCAGAAGCGCGAGCAGGGCCGTGCCCAGGCCGCCAAGGCCGAGTACGACAAGGCCGCTTCGGACAACAAGACCAAGAGCGACCAGTTCATCGCGCAGAACAAGGCCAAGGCCGGCGTGCAGACCCTGCTGAGCGGCGTCCAGTACCGCGTGATCGAAGCCGGCAAGGGCGCCAAGCCGACCCAGGCCAGCACCGTGCAGCTGGAAGTGGCCGGTCCGTTCCCGTACGGCCAGCGCCCGGAAGAAGCCCGCCCGGCGCAGCAGATTCCGTCGATCAAGGTCAGCGAAGTCGAAATGAAGGCCATGCGCGAGACCCTGCTGCAGATGCCGGCTGGCTCGAAGTGGGAAGTCACGCTGTCGCCGGACCAGGCCTACGGTGCCGACCCGCGCACCCCGTTCCCGCCGAACGTGGCTGTGCAGTTCGAAATCAAGCTGGTCAGCGTCAAGTAATTCCCCGCTGTACACCCGACGCGCCGGTGCACTCCACCGGCGCGTTTTTTTTGTCTCCGCGTCGGGCCTCACCGTTGCGGGCGCGTTATGTCGCAAGTTGCCCAAATCGCCCCGAGACGCGCTACTGTTGATGGGTGCAACCGATGGAAGAATCCGCGCGTGCTGTGGCAAGTCCCTGCAGTGGTGTGTGCCAGCTGGATCGCAACCGGCTGTGCCGTGGCTGTTACCGGCATATCGATGAAATCGCGCGGTGGTCGTCGATGAGCCCGCGCGAGCGCAGCGACATCCTGCACCGCGTGCTGCCCCTGCGCGAACAGCTGCAGCAGTCGCTGCGCGGTTCGCTGGCCGACCATGACCGCCTGCTGCAGGCACTGCACCCGCTGGCGCAGCCGCCGGCCGGCGATGGCTGGAACCGCAGCGAACTGATCGACCTGCTGCCGCCGGG
Source organism: Stenotrophomonas maltophilia (assembly GCA_009912235.1). Taxonomy (GTDB): domain Bacteria; phylum Pseudomonadota; class Gammaproteobacteria; order Xanthomonadales; family Xanthomonadaceae; genus Stenotrophomonas; species Stenotrophomonas maltophilia_AV. The sequence continues at coordinate 947,982 of WNDS01000002.1, read as the reverse complement.
GCCACCGGTGGAAGCGGCGGTGCTGGCCGGCATCGTGCCGCGTGCCAGCGGCGCCCAGGTCATCCTGACCCGCCGCACCGAGACCCTGCGCCAGCACGGCGGGCAGGTCGGCTTCCCGGGTGGCCGCACCGAACCGGACGACCGCGACGCCCTGGCCGCAGCACTGCGCGAGAGCCAGGAAGAGATCGCGCTGGCACCCACCCAGGTGCAGGCGCTGGGCTACCTGGACCCGTTCGTCACCATCACCGGCTACCGGGTGACCCCGGTGGTGGCATTGATCGACCCGGACTTCGTGCCGGTGCCGCAGCCCAGCGAAGTGGCCGTAGTGTTCGAGGTGCCGCTGGACTACCTGATGTCGCCCGACAGCCTGCGCCACGTGGAGATCAACCACCGTGGCAAGGTGCGCCACGTGCTGGAGTACGGCTGGCCGGGCCAGCGCATCTGGGGCGCCACCGCCGCCATCCTCTACAACCTGCGCCGCCGCCTGGAGCATGTGCAATGAGCCTGATTGATCCGCCCTGGACCACCCTTGTCGATGTCGCCACGCTGGCTGCTGCACTGCAGGCCGACGGCGCGCTGCGCGTGGTGGATGCGCGCGCCACCGCAAGCACCGCCGTGCGCGTGGTGGATGCCCGCTTCGCCCTGGCCGACGCGCAGGCCGGCAGCGGCCAGTACGCCGCCGGGCACCTGCCCGGTGCCGTGTATGCCGACCTCAACCATGACCTGTCCGATCTCTCGCGCACGGGCCACGGCCGCCACCCGCTGCCGGACAGCGACGCCTTCGCCGCCACGGTGGGGCGCTGGGGCATCGCCGCCGACACCCAGGCGGTTGTCTATGACGGCAGCGATGGCAGCATGGCCGCCGCGCGCCTGTGGTGGCTGCTGCGGCTGCTCGGGCACCAGCGTGTGGCGGTACTCGACGGGGGCTTTGCCGCCTGGCAGGCCGCCGGCCTGCTGGTCACCACCGACGTGCCCGCGCTGCCGGCACAGCCGGCCTACCCGGGCCGCTTCGACACCACCCAGCTGGCCAGTGCCGATGAAGTGGCCGCGCGCCTCAAGCACGCCCCCGGCTGGCTGGTCGATGCGCGGGCCGGCGAACGCTTCCGTGGCGAGGTGGAGCCGCTGGACCCGGTGGCCGGGCACGTGCCCGGCGCGGTCAACCGTCCGTTCGCGTTGAATGTTGCCGAGGGCCGCCTGCGCGACCCGCAGCAGCTGCGTGCCGAACTGCAGGGCGTGATGGCCGGCCAGCCGCCCGAGCGCGTGGTGCTGATGTGCGGCTCTGGCGTGACCGCCTGCCACCTGCTGCTGGCGATGGAAAGCGCGGGCCTGTCCGGCGCACGCGTGTATGCCGATTCGTGGAGCGGTTGGGTAAGCGACAGCACCCGCCCGGTAGCCACCGGCGCCTGAGCGGCCACACCGGCAACGAACGCCCCACAAAGCCGGCCCCATCGCCCGGGTAGTGCCGGCCGTTGGCCGGCAACCGCATGGAACCCATCGACGCCGCGTGGAAGGCCCCCTCCACGCCGCCGGCCCCATCGCCCGAGCGCCCACACCCAGGGTAGTGCCGGCCGTTGGCCGGCAACCACATGGAACCCATCGGCGCCGCGTGGAAGGCCTCATCCACGCATGGCGTGGATCTACAAAGGCTGCAGGGGCACGGCCGCCAGCACACGCGGCCAAGGGAACAACGGCCCGGGATCGCGCTTGCGTGCCACGCTGATCGACGGATCGTCACTGGCCGGCACCTGCTCCCGGTCCAGCTGGTCGTGTCCGGCGATCTGCCGCAGTGTGGGGTAGCGCGCCACCAGCGCCTGCAGCAGCTGCTCCAGCGCCTGCAGCTGCGCCTCCGGGTACGGCTCGTCCATCGCCTGCCGGCGGCTGTCGAACCAGTCCGGGAAGCGCCCGGTGTTGACCAGCTCGACGCCCAGCGTGTGCGCATTGAGGCCGCGCACATGGTGCGCCGTGCGCTCCGGTGCCACGTACTGCACCACGCTGCCATCGCGGTCGATGTAGAGGTGCCCGCTGTTGCCGGCGCCGCTGGGGTACAGCACCCGCTCGCCATAGGCGCGCGCGGTGGCCAGGTCGGGCAGTTCGGTGCAATGGATGACCACCATCCGCAGCGCATCGGCACCGCGTTCGGCCAGCAGGTCGTGGTAGGGCAGGGGCTGGACGCGCAGCCCGGGCAGCAGCAGGGAGGACATGCCTGCGATGCTAGCATTGGCGCATGGACCTTCCCTCTGTCTGCGCGTGCCGCGCACCGGGTCGCGCATGAGCCGCGGCCATTGCATCCTCTCCCACGGCTTCGAGAGCGGCCCGGACGCCACCAAGGTGACCGCGCTGGCCGACGTCGCCGAGCGCCTGGGCTGGAGCCACGAGCGCCCGGATTACACCGACCTGGACGCACTGTCGGCGGTCAGCCGCCTCGGCGATGTGCCCGCCCGCCCGCAGCGCCTGGTCGAGCGCGCCCGCGCCGCCGCCGCGCAGGGGCCGGTGGTGCTGGCCGGCTCCAGCCCGGGGGCCTACATTTCGGCCATCGCCTCGCTGCAGGTGCCGGTGGCCGGCCTGTTTTTGATGGTGCCACCCACCCGCATGGGGCCGATGCCGGCGCTGGACGCCGCGCCGGTGCCTACCCGCGTCGTGCACGCCTGGCATGACGAGGTCATCCCGGTGGCCGAGGTCATCGCCTGGGCCCAGCATCGCTCGCTGCCGCTGCTGCTGCTGGACGACCACCACCGCCTGTCCAACCACGTCGAGGCCTCGGCGCAGGCCTTCGAGCAGCTGCTGCGCGGCCTCTGAGCGGCTGCTGGGGCCGGCCCGCCATGAACCACCACGCCACCCTGGCGGCCGGTTCGCGCGGCAGCCACGCCCGCTTTTACTACAATGGCAGCCCCGCCGCCCCCGGCGCGGGCCTGCTGGCCGTTTCCACGGCCCTCCCTTCCGAATGGCCCGGCCTGCTGGCCGTTTCCACGGCCCTCCCTTCCGAATGGCCCGGCCTGCTGCCGGACCTGACCACCTGCGAACCGATCCCGTGAAATTCTTCGTCTCCTGCGCCAAGGGCCTGCAATACCTGCTTGCCGACGAACTGTCGGCCCTCGGCCTGGCCAAGGCCACTGCCACCATCGCCGGCGTCAACACCGAAGGCGAACTGGAGCAGGCACAGCGGATCGTGATGTGGTCACGGCTGGCCAGCCGCGTGCTGTGGCCGATCGCCGAATTCGAGTGCCCGGACGAACAGGCGCTGTACGACGGCATCCGTGACCTGCCGTGGCACCAGCACCTGCTGCCCGAGCACACCCTGGCGGTGGATGCGCACGTGTCCGGTGACAAGATCACCCACGCGCGCTTCGCTGCGCAGCGGATCAAGGACGCCATCGTCGACCGCATGCGCGATGAAGGCCTGGAGCGTCCGTCGGTGAACACCGACCTGCCCGACGTGCGCGTGAACCTGTCGCTGCGCAAGGGCCGTGCCTCGGTCTCGATCGACCTGGGCGGCGGCCCGCTGCACCGCCGTGGCTGGCGTGGCGCTGCGCACGACGCGCCGCTGAAGGAAAACCTGGCCGCTGCGCTGCTGATCCGCGGCAACTGGCCGCGCCTGCACGCGGCCGGCGGTGGCCTGCTGGACCCGATGTGCGGCAGCGGCACGCTGCTGATCGAAGGCGCGCTGATGGCTGCTGACGTGGCCCCCGACCTGATGCGCCACGGCAGCCTGCCGCCCAGCCGCTGGCTGGGCTTCGACAAGGCTGCATGGAAGGCGATCCTGACCGAAGCGCGCGAACGTGAGGCAACCGGGCTGGCGGCGCTGCAGCCGGTCATCCACGGCAGCGACATCGACCCGCTGGCCATTGCGGCGGCACGCGAGAATGCCGAAGTGGCCGGCGTGGCCCACGCGATCACCTTCACCCGTGCCGATGTGGCCGACCTGGCGGCACCGCCGCAGGCGATCGGCTGCGTGGTCTGCAACCCGCCCTATGACGAGCGCCTGGCGGCCGACCCGGCGCTGTACCGCGCGCTGGGCAACGCCCTGCAGAAGGCGGTGCCGCAGTGGCGCGCCAGCCTGCTGTGCGGCAACGACGAGCTTGCCTTCGCCAGCGGCCTGCGCGCGGCCAAGAAGTACCAGATGTTCAACGGTGCGCTGGAATGCGCGCTGATCGTCTGCGACCCGGTGGCCGTGCCCGGCCGCGACCCGGCGCAGCCGCGTGAACTGAGCGAAGGCGCGCAGATGGTGGCCAACCGCCTGCGCAAGAACCTGAAGAAGTTCAAGAGCTGGCGCGCGCGCGAGGACATCACCTGCTTCCGCGCCTACGATGCCGATCTGCCCGAGTACGCTGCGGCCATCGACGTCTACGAGGAAGATGGTGGCCAGCGCCGCACCTTCCTGCACGTGCAGGAATACGCGGCACCGGCCGCCATTCCGGAAAATGACGTGCGCCGCCGCCGCAACGAGCTGCTGGCCGCCGCGCGCGAGGTGTTCGGCGTGCCACCGGAACAGGTCTCGATGAAGTCGCGCGAGCGCGGCAAGGGCGGCAGCAAGTACGGCCGTTTCGAGCAGCGCGAGGAATTCATCACCGTGCGCGAGAACCACGCGCTGCTGCAGGTGAACCTGTTCGATTACCTGGACACCGGCCTGTTCCTGGACCACCGCCCGCTGCGCCGGATCATGGCCGAGCAGGTGCGCGGCAAGCACTTCCTCGACCTGTTCTGCTACACCGGCGTGGCCAGCGTGCAGGCGGCGGTGGCCGGTGCGGCCAGCACCACCAGCGTCGACCTGTCGGCCACCTACCTGCAGTGGTGCTACGACAACCTGGCGTTGAACGGGCGGGGCGGCAACCAGCATCTGCTGGTGCAGGCCGATGCGATGGCGTGGCTGGAAGCCGATGAAGGCCAGTACGACGTGATCTTCTGCGATCCGCCGACCTTCTCCAATTCCTCGCGTGCCGAAGATTTCGACGTGCAGCGCGAGCAGGTGCGCCTGCTGCGCGCGGCGGTGGCACGCCTGGCGCCGGGCGGCCTGCTGTACTTCTCCAACAACTTCCGCCGCTTCAAGCTGGAAGAGAACTCCATTGCCGAATTCGCGCAGTGCCGGGAAATCAGCCCGCGCACGATCGGTCCGGATTTCGAGCGCAATACCCGTATCCACCGCGCGTGGGAACTGAAGCGCCTGGGGTGATGCCCCGGTTCCGGGGTGTGGGAGGGTGCCGGCCAACGGCCGGCACTACCACGGCCCGACCTGCCACCGGACGCGGCTTTTGTAGATCCACGCCATGCGTGGATGGGGCTTCCATGTGGTACCCGGAATGCCCTGAGGTTGCCGGCCAACGGCCGGTACTACCACGGCCGACCTGCCACCGGACGCGGCTTTTGTAGATCCACGCCATGCGTGGATGGGGCTTCCATGTGGTACCCGGAATTCCCTGAGGTTGCCGGCCAACGGCCGGCACTACCACGGCCGACCTGCCACCGGACGCGGCTTTTGTAGATCCACGGCATGCGTGGATGGGGCTTTCCACGTGGTACCCGGAATGCCCTGAGGTTGCCGGCCAACGGCCGGCACTACCCCTCCGGTAACGCCGTGAATGGGGCCTTCCACGGAACACCCGACGCCACGGCGTCAGAGCAAGGCCACCACCACTCCGATCACCGGCAATGCGATTGCCAGCGGCGCGATCCACGCCGGGCGGTACGGGTACAGCCCGAAGGCCAGCGGCACCCCGGCCAGGGTCAGCGCGCCCAGCCACAGCACCGGGCCCACCGCCCAGCCGTGGTCGGCCACGCACAGCGCGAAGGACGCCACCAGCAAGGCCCAGCCCAGCAGCCGCCAGTGCGTGCGCCGCTGCGGCGTGGCTGCGGCCTTGCCGTGCAGGTCCTGCTGGTGCTTTTCCATCGCCAGCGACAACGCGGTGAACGCGGAAAAGCCCAGCGCCAGTGCCAGCAGCATCATGCTCCGGCCTCCGGCTGGGCCACCGGTGCCGCCATCGTGGCGGCGCGCTTCTTCTTCTCGGCCGCACTCAGCGGCGGCGTCCAGCGCTGCATGCGCCAGCCGCACAGCGCCAGCATTGCACCGAAGGCGATCATCGACAGATCGAAGCCGGCCAGTACCCAGTCGCCACTGCGCAGGGTCACGCCCAGGTGCGCGTGGGTGGTGAACGCGTTGACCACCGGCACCAGCGCGAATAGCGCCGCGCCCAGGTACAGCTGCCACGCCCACATCAGCCGCTTCGGCCACACGAAGGCGGCCAGCAGCGCCGCGCCCCATGCGTAGAAGAACACGTTGGCTTCGGCGTCGGAGCGGCCGGCCATGCCCAGCGGCAGCAGGCGGTTGCCCCAGAAGTAGGCGGCGAACGCGATCGGCAGGCCGGCCACCGCGCCGATGTTCAGCGCATCCACCAGCCGCAGGCCGAAGCCGATGCGCCCGCTCTTGGCATGCTTGGGCCGTTCCTTCACCGCCCACAGCACCACGCCGCTGGCCACCATCAGGCAGCCGGTCAGCCCGGACAGGAAGAACAGCGCACGCAGGCCCCAATCGGCGAAGCGCGCCAGGTGCAGGCCATACATCACCCCGCGCGTGGCGGTGGCACCGCCAGAGGCAGGTGTCTCGGACAGCAGCGCGCCGTTCACCATGTCATAGCGCAGCGCCGGGGTGTCGATCGACAGGCGCTTGCCATCGCGCTGGCGGATGTCGATCACCGCGTTGGCCGCGCCCGGGTGGGCCACGCTGAAGCCGGCCACTTCCACGCCGTGCCAGCGGCGCCGCGCATCATCCAGCAGCTGCTGGATCGGCAGCGGCGCGGCGCGCCCTTCGGCCTGCGTGTCCACATCGGGAAGGCCACCGAACGCTTCGGCGTAGAAGGCGTTCTCGTTGTCCGGGTAGGCCACCTTCACCCCCCACGGCAGGTACATCAGCATCAGGGTTACGATGCCGGTGTAGGTGATCATGGCGTGGTAGGGCAGGGCCATCACCGCACTGACGTTGTGGAAATCCAGCCACGAACGCAGGCCCTTGTCCTTACGGAAGGTGAAGAAATCCTTGAAGATCTTCTTGTGGGTGATCACCCCGGTGATGATCGCCACCAGCATGAACATCGCGCAGAACCCCACCAGGTAGCGGGCCCAGTACACCGGGATGTAGTGCAGGTCGAAATGCAGGCGGTAGAAGAAATCGCCGCCGCGCGTTTCGCGGGCCTGCAGCGGCTGCCCGCTGTTGGGGTCCAGCGTGGCATCGCCGAAGCGGCCGCGCCGGCCTTCGCCTTCAGGCACCTCCGAGGCCGGCTTCTGCCAGAACATCTGCATGGCCGGGTTGCGCGGCTGCGGCAGGGTGACGTACCAGGTTTCGGCATTGCCGGCGGTGGCCTGCAGGAAGTCGACCGCGCGCTGTGCGGCCTGGTCGGTGGTCACCGTGCTGCGCGGCAGCTCCGGGCGCATCCAGCGGCTGATCTCCTCGCGGTAGTAGCTGGCGGTGCCGGCCATGAAGATCAGCAGCAGCAGCCAGCCCACCAGCAGGCCGGTCCAGGTGTGCAGCCAGGCCATCGATTGGCGGAATCCGTTCTTCATGCCCAGGCCCCCGGCAGGCGCGATGCCGCAGCCAGCAGCAGGGTGGGAACGAGGATGCCCAGCCAGGCACGCAGGGCGGTGCGGGTGGCGAAGGCCCACAGCGCCGCGCAGGCGGCCACCACGATGGCCACCAGCATGCCGGTCAGCACGGCCTGGGCGCGTGCGGTGGGCAGCGCCACCGTGCAGAACACGGCGGTGACCGAGGCCAGTGCATAGCCGCCGAAAATGGCCGCCAGCGTGCGCGAAAGCACACCCCAGCGCGGGTGGGCGAAGAAGGTGCTGAGACGGGAGCTGGCAAGTGCGGGCGAGCGGTCCACGGCGGTCCTGCGGTCGGTGAAGGGAAACAGCGGAGGGTAGGGTGGCCATCCCTGGCCAGGCGCCGGTCGCAGAACCGGCGCCACAGGGGTCAGAGCTTCCAGCGCAGCGTCAGGGTCACGTTGCGCGGTTCGCCCCAGTACACGCCGTTGTAGAAACCGACGTTGTTGTAATACTTCTTGTCCAGCAGGTTGTTGATGTTCACCTGCGCACTGAAGTTCTCGTTGAAGCGGTAGCCGCCGGCCAGGTTCAGCAGGTAGAACGCGTTCTGGGTGATGTCGGCCTTGCTGCCATCAGCCTTGGTGCTGGTGCGCCAGAGGCGGCTCTGCCAGGTCGCGCCGCCGCCCAGCCAGAAGCGGCCATCGCTGCCACCGGGGCGCCAGCTGGCATTGAGGCGGAAGGTGTCCTGCGGAACGGCGGTGTTCTGCAGCACGCCGGCCTGGTTGCGGCTGACGGTGTGCGCGTAACCGGCCGACAGGTTCCAGGCTTCGCCCAGGCTGCCCTGCGCCTCCATTTCCCAGCCGTGCACCTTGTTGCCCTTGCCGGTGGAGCGGTAGGCCTGGCCGCCATCGGGCAGCGAGTTGGGCCTCACCGAATCATTCACTTCGGCCACGTTGTCCTTCTCGCCTTCGAAGATCGCCGCCGAGGCATTGAGCAGACCATCGAAGAATTCCGCCTTCAGGCCGGCTTCGTACATCTTGCCGACCACCGGCTCCAGGTAGTTGCCGTCGCGGTCGCGGAAGTTCTGCGGGGCGAAGATGTCGGTGTAGCTGGCATAGGCGCTGAGCACGCTGCTGATGTCATACACCACGCCGAAGTACGGGGTGGTCGTGTCCTTCGGGGTGTAGCCCGAGCGCGCGGTGCCGGTGCGGTTGCCGTTGCTGTCGTAGGTGTAGCGCCAGGTCTTGGTTTGCCAGTTGCCATAGCGCACGCCGGCCACCACCAGCAGCGGGTCGGCCAGGCGCAGGCGGGTGGCCAGGTAGGCGGCCTGCTGGCGCAGCTCGTCCTGCGAGCCGAGGTAGCCGGGGCGGGTGATCGACAGCGGCGCCACATCGCCGCTCCAGTTGCGGCAGTCGGGCACGTTGGCGTAGCTGCTGGGGTATTTGTCGATGCTGGCGGCCGGGTATTCGCCCTTGCGGGTGGACTGGCCAACACCGAACACCACTTCCTGTGCATGCCCGAACAGTTCGAAGCGGCCGGTGGCGTTGATGTCCACCACGTCCATCGTGCTGTCTTCCATGAAGTTGCCGATGTAGGCCGCCACGCCGGTGCCATCGGCACGCGGGTAGCCCTGCGCGCCGTACCACACCGCGCCGCTGGTGCTGCGCTTGGAACGGCTGAAGGCAGCCTTCACCGACCAGTTGTTGCCCAGCTGCTGTTCCAGACGGGCGAAGCTGGTCTTTTCCACGATCGGCCAGCTGCTCCAACGCGCGGACAGGTTGGTCGAGCGCGGCAGGTCGGCCGGCGTGCCGTCCGGGCCCCAGTACGGCACCACGCCCCAGGTGACGCCGGTGGTGCGCGGCGACTGGTATTCGTAGCCCACTTCGGCCAGCGTGCTGTCGCTCAGGTCGGCCTGCACGATGCCGTAGAACACGTCCTTGTCCAGCCGGTAGACATCGCGGAACGAATCGCTCTGCTGCTTGGCGGCCACCACGCGCGCACGGATGCGGCCGTCCCAGGCCGCCGGGCCACCGAGGTCGGCTTCCAGGCGCTGGTTGCCCCAGCGGCCCACGGTGAGGTTGGCGCCCATCTGGAAGGTGTCGGTGGGGCGCTTGCGCACCATGCTGATGGTGCCGGACGGATCACCGGCGCCGGTGGTCAGGCCGGTGGCGCCGCGGATCACTTCGATGCGCTCGTAGATGGCACTGTCGGTGTTGGTCTTGATCGACCCGCCGAACGTGTTGAGCATGCCGTCGATCTGGAAATTGGTGATGCTGTAGCCGCGCGAAATGTAGTTGATGCGCTCGCTGTCGGTGACCGACACGCTCACGCCGGTCACCTGGCCCATCACATCGGACAGCGAGAACAGCCCCATGTCATCCAGCCGCTGGCGGGTCATCACCGTGACCGACTGCGGCGTCTCACGCAGCGACAGGTCCAGCTTGGTGGCCGTGCGTGCGCTCTTTACCGTGTAGCTGTTGGGAATCTCGCCGTCGGCCGTCACCTTCACCGTATCCAGCGTGCGTGCGGAAGAGGCGGCATCGGCCGGCGCCTCGGCATGGGCGGCGAGGGCGCCCAGCGCAGCGGCAAGGGCCAGCGCGAGCGGGGCGGGGGACAGCGGCGAGGGTCGGGACATGTGGGTGCGATTCCATGCAGGAGAAAAACGGGCGATGGAAGCAACGCACTGCAGGACCGCACACCGGTGCAGCGCCGCGCATCTCTCATCGGCATGCCTGCGCGGGGGGGGGCGCAGCAGGCGCGGTGATCCGGGGGGGCGTACACGGGCGGCAGCGCAGGGGGCGCCGGGTTGGCTAAGCGTACAGCCGATCAGCAAATGATAGTCATTCGCATTTTGTTAATCAAGCGTGAGGTCTGCGGCCCGGGCAGACGCTGTCGGCCGGCGTGCAGCCCGGCCGCGGCTCAGAAGCGGAACAGCACCGTTGCGGCGTGCAGCAGCACGCCGATCAGGCCACCGACCAGGGTGCCGTTGAAGCGGATGAACTGCAGGTCGCGGCCCACGCTCAGTTCCAGCTGTTCCACCAGGTGGCGCTCGTCCCAGCCCTTCACGGTCTGCGCGATATGCGTGGTGACACCGTCACGCAGGCGGCTGGTCAGGCGCTGCGCGCCTTCCAGCAGGTGCTGGTTCAGCGCATCGCGCAGCGCCGGGTCGGACTGCAGCGTCTGCCCCAGCGAGGCCAGGCTGCGCTGCAGGTGGCCGGCCAGCGCCGAGTCCTCGCGCTGCAGGTCGGCACGCAGGCTGGCGTGGATGCGCAGCCACAGGCCCTGCACGTACTCCTGCAGCGCCGGGTGGTCGATCATTTCCTGCTTCAGCTGTTGGATGCGCTCGGCCAGCGCGGGGTCTTCGCGCAGGCGCTGCACGTAGTTGCCCAGCCAGCTTTCATAATCCTGGCGCAGCGGATGCGCCGGCTCGGCCAGCACCTGCTGCAGCTCTTCGAGCACGGCACGCGCCAGCCGCTCGGCCAGGCTGTCGCCGATCTCATCGATCGGCTTGACCCAGTTCACCGTGCTCGACAGCGTGGGCCATTCGCGCTGGATGTAACGCACGATCAGCTGCGAGGCGCGTTCTTTGACTTCCGGCTGTTCCAGCCAGCGGCCCAGCCGCTGCAGGCCTTCATCCAGCACGCGCTGGTAGCGGCCGTCGGCGGTCAGCACGGCCAGCAGCTCACCGGCGGTGGCCGCCGCGTTCCACTGCCGCAGCTGCTGCACCACGAAGCCGTGCAGCTGCCGGCGCACCGCGCCTTCGTCGAAGAAATCCAGTGCCTGCAGCGCCCAGCCACGCGCCATGTCGGCCAGCAGGCGCGAACGCTCCGGGTCGGCCAGCCAGCTGCCCAGCCGCGCGGCCGGGTCGAACATCTGCAGCCGCGCCAGCAGCGCGGCCGGTTCCAGGAACTGGTCGCGCACGAACAACGCCAGGCTGTCGCCGATGCGGTCCTTGCCGCGCGGGATGATGGTGGTGTGCGGAATGGGCAGGCCGAGCGGGCGGCGGAACAGCGCCACCACGGCGAACCAGTCGGCCAGCGCGCCCACCGCAGCGGCCTCGCAGAAGGCCGACACCCAGGCCCAGCCACCGCGTTCGCCCTGCCAGTGGCTGACCGCGAAACCGGCCAGCATCAACAGCAGCAGGCCCAGTGCAATGGCCTTCATGCGCCGTAACTGCGCGCGGCGGGGATCAATGGCAGCGTTCATGCCCGCAGTCTACCCGCCCGCCCATGAGCAGCACTACCGGGTGCCGGGCTTCGCCCGGCTTACTGCGCTTCCAGCTGCCGACGCAAGGCCGCCAGCTGCGCGCGCAGGGTGTCGTTCTCGCGGGTCAGGGCGGCCACGCGGCGGCGCAGCGCCGGTGCGTCCTCGCCCAGCTGTTCCAGCGCGGCCATCATCTCGGCATCGCGGCTGGCGGCTTCATCCTCGCTGGGCTCCTCGAAGTCCATCTCGGCTGCCTCGGGCTTGGACGCACGCGGCTTGCGCTTGGACTCGCGCACGCGCTTGGCGGCCTGCTTCAGTTCGTCCTTGCCACCGGCGGCAGCGGCGCGCTGTTCCTCTTCCGGCAGGTCGGCCACGGTCGCCGCCGCGCTGATCGAGATTACCCCGGCCTTCACCGCTTCCACCACTTCGGCCGCGGCCTGGGCGTGGATGCGGTCGATCATGCCCACCTGGCTGGCGCTCAGCTTGGCTTAGCGGGCCAGCTCGGCGCGGCTGATCTTCGGCGCCGGTTCCCACGGCGGGCTGTCTTCGCCGCTGTCCTCTTCGGGGGCGGCGGTGCCATCGCTTTCGCGCTGCAGCTGCGCCTGTTCCACCTGCTTGCGCGCGGCCAGGATGTCGCGCTTGCGCAGCGCCAGCACGCCACGCTGGAAATCGGACACGCTGCGCCGGCCCAGGTGCTGTTCGATCATCCACAGGTGCACGTCTTCCATGCTCTGGAAGCGGGTGTTCTGCACGGTGTTGAACGGCAGGTCGTGCTTCTGGCAGATGCCGAAGCGGTTGTGGCCATCCACCAGCACATCGCCCCACAGCACCAGCGCGTCGCGGCAGCCTTTGGCCAGGATGCTGCGCTCCAGCGCATCATGCTCATCGGCGGTCAGCGGATCGATGTAGGCCTTCAGTTCTTCTTTGACGACGATGTCCATGGGCACGGCAACGGGCAGGAGCGGAACCGCCCATTGTACCCGCTCGCCACGCCCGGCCCGGGCTCAGGCGGTGGCCCGGATCATCTCGCCCGGCGTGCCGGTGATCTGGTCGATCTGGGCCTTGTCCACGATCAGCGGCGGCGACAGCGCGATGATGTCGCCGGTGCAGCGCACCAGCAGCTGGCCGTCGTGGAAGCAGCGCCGGAACACCTCGTAGCCGCGGCTGCCGGGCGCATCCCGCCGTGGCGCCAGCTCCACCGTGCCCACCAGCCCGAAGTTGCGGATGTCGATCACGTTGGGCAGCCCCTGCAGCGCATGCAGGCGCTCCTGCCAGTACTCGCCCAGTTCGATGGCGCGCTCGAACAGCCGTTCTTCGGCATACACCTCCAGCGTGGCCAGCGCGGCGGCGCAGGCCAGCGGATGGCCGGACCAGGTGTAGCCGTGGAACAGCTCGATGGCGTGCGCCGGGCCCTGCATGAAGCTGGCATGCACCGCGTCGCTGGCCAGCACGCCGCCCAGTGGCACCGCACCGTTGCTGACCCCCTTGGCGAAGGTCAGCAGGTCCGGGGTGACGCCGAAGCGCTGCGCGGCGAACGGCATGCCGACCCGGCCGAAGCCGGTGATGACCTCGTCGAACACCAGCAGGATGCCGTGGTGGTCGCAGATCTCGCGCAGCCGCTGCAGGTAGCCGGCGGCCGGCAGGATCACCCCGGCCGAGCCGGCCACCGGTTCGACGAACACCGCCGCCACGGTGGACGGATCGTGCAGCGCCAGCAGGCGCTCCAGGTCATCGGCCAGATCGGCACCCTGGCGCGGCAGGCCCTTGCTGAACGCGTTGCGCTCCAGGTCCAACGTGTTGCGCAGGTAATCCACGCCGCCCAGCTGCAGCCCGAACTGCTTGCGGTTGTTGGGCAGGCCGCCCAGCGCCATGCCGCCGAAGCCCACGCCGTGGTAGGCCTTTTCGCGGCTGATGAAGCGCGTGCGCTGGCCTTCGCCGCGCAGGCGGTGGTGGGCCAGCGCGATCTTCATCGCCGTATCCACCGCTTCGGAACCGGAGCTGGTGAAGAACACATGGTTCAGCGTGCCCGGTGCCAGCGTGGCCAGGCGCTGGGCCAGCAGGAAGCCCGGCGGCGAGCCCATCTGGAAGGCCGGTGAATAGTCCAGCGTGGCCGCCTGTTCGGCGATGGCCTGCACGATGCGCGGCCGCGCGCGGCCGGCGTTGCAGCACCACAGCCCGGCGGTGCCGTCCAGCACGCGGTGGCCGTCCACATCCTCGTAGTGCATGCCCTGGGCGCGCACCAGCAGGCGCGGCGCGCCCTTGAACTGCTGGTTGGCGGTGAACGGCATCCAGTACGCCTGCAGCGAATCGGGGCGCTCGGTGGTCAGCGTGGCCAGATCGGGGGTGGGTGTCTTCATGCCGGTTCCATCAGGGGCCGATGCACGGACTGTAACGCCTGCGCGCACAGGCGGCGTCACGGTGCGGTCGCAGGCCCGCCGCTACGCTGCCGGTGCCTACAGAACCCTCGCACGACGGAGCCGGCCATGGCCCACGTTCCCGACCGCAGCCACTGGCAGTCGCTCGCCAGCGGGCTGTCCATCGCCCACCAGGCCTTCATCGATGGCCGCTACGTGGACGCTGCCAGCGGCGCACGTTTCGACTGCATCAGCCCCATCGACGGCCGCGTGCTGGCGGCGGTGGCCGACTGCGATGCGCAGGACGTGGAACGGGCGGTGGCCGCCGCCCGGCGCGCCTTCGAGGCCGGCCACTGGGCCCAGGCCGCCCCGGCGCAGCGCAAGAAGGTGCTGCTGGCGCTGGCCGCGCTGGTGGAACAGCACGCCGACGAACTGGCGCTGCTGGAAACCCTGGACATGGGCAAGCCGATCCGCGATGCGCGGCGCGTGGACCTGCCCGGGGTGGTGCGCTGCCTGTCCTGGACCGCCGAGGCGGTGGACAAGCTGTACGGCGGAATCGCCCCGACCGGCCCGCGCGAGCTGGGCCTGATCAGCCGTAAAGCGGTCGGCGTGGTGGCGGCCATCGTGCCGTGGAATTTCCCGCTGCTGATGGCCTGCTGGAAAATCGCCCCGGCACTGGCGATGGGCAATTCGGTGGTGCTCAAGCCCCCCGAGCGCTCGCCGCTGAGCGTGCTGCGGCTGGCCGCGCTGGCCGCCGAAGCAGGCCTGCCGGATGGCGTGCTGAACGTGCTGCCCGGCCACGGTGAGCGCGTGGGCGAGCCGCTGGCGCTGCACATGGACGTGGATACGCTGGCCTTCACCGGTTCCACCGCCACCGGTGCGCGGCTGCTGCAGTACGCCGGACGCTCCAACCTCAAGCGCGTCTGGCTGGAGTGCGGCGGCAAGAGCCCGCACCTGGTGTTCGCCGATGCGCCGGACCTGGACGCGACGGCCAAGGGCGTGGCGCGCGGCATCTTCTTCAACCAGGGCGAAGTCTGCACGGCCGGTTCGCGCCTGCTGGTACAGCGCAGCGTGGCCGAGGATTTCGTCGGCCAGGTGGTGGCCTACGGCAGGCAGATGCAGCCGCGCCACCCGCTGGAGGCCGACGCGCCGATGGGCGCGCTGGTGGACGCCGCGCATGCGGACAAGGTACTGGCCGATATCGCCCGCGCCGAAGCCGAGGGCGCGCGCCTGCTGCTGGGCGGCCGCCGCGCCGAGGTGGGGGCCGGCGGCAGCTATGTGCAGCCGACCGTATTCGATGCGGTGCAGCCGGAGCAGGCGCTGGCGCAGGAAGAGGTGTTCGGGCCGGTGCTGGCAGTGCTGCGCTTCGACGATGAGGCCGACGCGGTGCGGCTGGCCAACGACAGCCGCTACGGGCTGGCCGCCGGGCTGTGGACGCGCGATCTGGGCCGCGCCCATCGCGTGGCGCGGCAGCTGCGCGCCGGCAGCGTGTGGGTGAACGGCTGGGACGGCGGTGACATGACCGCACCGTTCGGGGGTTACAAGCAGTCCGGCAACGGGCGCGATAAATCGCTGCAGGCCTTCGACAAGTACAGCGAGACCAAGGCCACCTGGATCCAGTTGTAGCGGCGCGCCTGCGCGGCGCTACGGGCAGCCGGCACTCACCTCCAGCACGGCCTCGCGCAGTGCCTCGCGGTCGCGTGCGTTGTCGGCGTACTGCAGGTAGCGCATGTCCTTGCGTGCCAGCTCGCAGGGGTCGACCGTGTATCCCGGCGGCCACAGCCCGATGAAGGCGCTGATGGCCTGCAGCTTCTGCTTCGGCGACATCTGCGGGCGCAGCCGGAACGGTGGGCGCCGTGGCACGAAGGCCGCATGCACCTCGCGCCGGCCCAGCACCTTGGCGGCCACGCCCTCGGCGCTGATGCCATCGCCACCGTTGAGGCTGCCGGCGGGCAGGGCAAGATCCAGCGCCCGCCCGGCGGGGCTGTCTGCAGGGTCGAGTGCGGCTTCGCCCGGCCCGCTCACGGCCGAGGGCGCCGGTACCGCCAGGCTGCGCCGCTGCGGTGCGCGCGCGGCCTGCTGTGAGGCCATCGGCAGGGCCGGCGCCAGGGCCGGCGCAGGCATCGCGGCGGGCTCCAGCCAGCGCAGGCTGATGCGGCTGTCCTGGCGTGTGCCCGGCAGCGGCCGCGCGATGTTCCATAGCCAGCTGCCCAGCAGCAGGTGCACCGCCACCACCAGCAGCCAGGCGATGCCGCGTTGCATCCGTTCGCCCTCGCGGGCGGTGCGCAGTTCCCGTGCAGTCATCGGCAGGCCTCCATGCGGTTACCGGTACGCTCAGAGTGTGGTGCCCGGTGGAAAGTTCCGCCGCGTGGCCGTACCGCTTGAAACCAATGCCCCAGCCGGGGCGGGCCGCGTGGCAGAATCGGGCGATCCGCTTTGCCTGACCTGCCGATGTCGACTCCTGCCGCTGCCGCACCGCCCGTGAATTCCCCCCCCGCCGTGTCCTGCTGGCCAGCCTGATCGGCACCACCATCGAATTCTTCGATTTCTACATCTACGCCACCGCCGCGGTCCTGGTGTTTCCGCACCTGTTCTTCCCGGAAAGCAGCGACAAGGCGGCACTGCTGCAATCGCTGGCGACCTTTGCGGTGGCCTTCATCGCGCGCCCGGTCGGCTCGGCGGTGTTTGGTCACTTCGGTGACCGCATCGGCCGCAAGGCCACGCTGGTGGCAGCGCTGCTGACCATGGGCCTGTCCACGGTAGCCATCGGCCTGCTGCCCACCCACGCGCAGATCGGCCTGTGGGCGCCGGCGCTGCTGGCGCTGTGCCGTTTCGGGCAGGGCCTGGGCCTGGGCGGTGAGTGGGGCGGTGCGGTGCTGCTGGCCACCGAGAACGCACCGCCGGGCAAGCGCGCCTGGTACAGCATGTTCCCGCAGCTGGGCGCGCCGCTGGGCTTCCTGCTGTCGGCCGGCATCTTCCTGCTGCTGGGCCACTGGCTCAGCCAGGACGAGTTCCTGCAGTGGGGCTGGCGCATTCCGTTCGTAGGCAGTGCGCTGCTGGTGGCGCTGGGCCTGTGGATCCGCCTGAACATCCACGAGACGCCGGATTTCAAGAAGGCGCTGGAGCGCAACACGCGTGTGCGGCTGCCGATGCTGACCGTGATCCGCGACCACCCGGTGCCGCTGCTGCTGGGCACGCTGGGCGCGTTTGCCACCTTCGTGCTGTTCTACCTGATGACCGTCTTCGCCCTGGGCTACGGCACCGCCTCGCTGGGCTACGCGCGCGACCAGTTCCTGCTGCTGCAGATGGTCGGCATCCTGTTCTTCGCGGCTGGCATTCCCATCGCCGCGCGCTACGGCGACCGCTGGGGCACGCGCCGCACGATGATCCTGGCCAGCGTGCTGATCCTCGGCTTCGGCGTGCTGTTCGCCCCGCTGTTCCAGCCCGGCCACCCCTGGCTGGTGCTCGGCTTCCTGTCGCTGGGGCTGTTCCTGATGGGCCTGACCTACGGCCCCTGCGGTACGTTCCTGGCCGAAATCTACCCGGTGGAAGTGCGCTACACCGGTGCCTCGCTGTCGTTCAACCTGGCCGGCATCCTCGGCGCGGCGCCGGCGCCGTACCTGGCCACCTGGCTGGCCGAACGCTTCGGCCTGGTAGCGGTGGGCCTGTACCTGTCGCTGACCGTGGTGCTGACCCTGTGCGCACTGCTGGCGCTGCGCGGGCGGTTGCGCTGAATCAGCCGAAGATGCGATTGAGCGTGCGGCCCAGCCAGCCGCCGCCCTGGTGCTCGCGCGCGAACTGGTTCAGGTGCTGCTTCACCTGCTCGGCATAGGCACGGTCATCGCCACGGATGTGGTTGAACAGCCAGCGCGACAGCATGGTGCGCAGCTCATCGCTGATGTCCTCGCCGGCCTGGAAGCGCAGCCGGTACTCGGACACGCGCTTGATGAAGATCTCATGCACGCGCTTGTGCGCGGCGCAGAACGCGTAGCCGGCTTCCTCCATCAGCTCTTCTTCGAAGGCGAAATGGGACATGGTGTAGTCCACCAGCTCCTCGATCACTTCGGCCACCGCCAGCCGCTGCAGGCTGGCCTGGGCCACGTGCAGGTGGTTGAGCATTTCCACGATGCGGCGATGCTGCTGGTCGATCACATCGATGCCGATGTTCAGATCGTCCTGCCAGACCAGTAGTGCCATCCCCGGCTCCCCTTGATGCGTTGTCGTGGGAGCGACTGTAGGTGCGCGCTGCATGCGCGGCGTTGATCTGGATCAAGGCGCTGCGTGCACCGGCCTCAGCCCAGCAGGGGTTCGCGCGGGCGCAGTGGGCTGTTCATGGTGGTGCAGCTGACCCGGTTGCGGCCACCGGCCTTGGCCAGCTACAGCTGCCGGTCGGCCTCGGAAATCAGCCGGTGCAACGCATCGCGCTGCGGGCGCAGGCAGCACAGACCGATGCTGACGGTCATGCGCAGGATCGCGCTGCCCACGTCCACCTCCAGCCCGGCGATGCGCTGGCGCAGTGCGTCGAAATAGCGCAGGGCATCGTCCTGTTCCAGGTCGGGCACCAGCAGGCAGAACTCCTCGCCCCCGAAGCGCGCGATCAGGTCCTGCGGGCGTGCATGCGCGGCCACGGCGGCCGCCACCGTGCGCAGCGCATCGTCGCCGGCTTCATGGCCGTGGCTGTCGTTGATGTGCTTGAAGTGGTCGATATCAATCATCGCCACCGCCACGCACTGGTCCTGCTGCTGCAGCTGCGCCAGCTGGCGCTGGCTTTGTTCCAGGAAGCAGCGGCGGTTGGGCAGGCCGGTGAGGAAATCGCGCGTGGCCAGGTCCTGCAGCGTGCCGATCAGTTCCAGCTGGTCTACGTTCTGCGACACGCGGCAGAAGAATTCCTCGCGCGAGAAGGGTTTGCGCAGGAAATCGTTGGCACCGTTCTTCAGGAAGCGCGGGATCAGCGAAGCATCGGTGTTGCCGGAGATGCCGATGACCGCCACCTTGTCGCGCGAGCGCAGGCCGCGCAGCCGGCGGGTGAATTCCACGCCCTGCATGCCGGGCATTTCCTGGTCCACCACCGCCAGCCGGATGGCCGGGCGGGCCTCGATGGCGGCCAGACCTTCGTTGCCATCGGCCGCTTCATGCACCTCGTGGCCATACATGCGCAGCAGTGCGGCCGCATAGCCGCGCGCCGACGGCGAATCGTTCACCACCAGCGCCGCGATGCGGCGGTTGCGTTCCAGCCGCTGCACCAGCCACACCAGGTAATCGATGCTGCCGGGCGTATTCTTCAGCACGTAATCGATGATCTGCTGCTGCAGCACGCGCTTGCGCAGGTCTTCATCGTAGACCCCGCTGACCACCACGGTGGGCAGGCCGCGCTGCAGGAAGAACTCGACCACGGTATCGCGGTCCCCGTCGGCCAGCACCAGCCCGGTCAGCACCAGGAACCAGCCGCTGCGCTCGGCCAGCAGGCGGTCCGCCTCGGCCAGGGTGGTGGCCACCACCACGGGCAGTTCCAGCCGCTGCTCGATGGCCTCGCGCAGCATGCCGGCGAAGGCCCGGGAATTTTCCACCAGCAGGATGCTCTGCGGCAGGGTGTCACCGTGGTCGCTGTCGACAGCGACCTGCAGCAAGGCAGGCATGGGAGGTGGCTCGGTTGCGGAGGTCTTGGGATGGTTAGCGGCGGTTTCGGGTGCAACTTTAGGGGGTGTCGAGTGCACGTCGCATCACTGCAATGTCTGCGGCGCAGGTGCCATGCCGGCTGATGGCTCAAACAGGGCAAGACGAAGCCGGTTGCCACGGCATTGCATCGCGCCGCCATATGGGAGGATCTTCCCGGCCAGCTGGTCCAGCACCTGCGCCTCGGTCTCCGCTGCCAAGGCACGATCGCGATCCAGCAAAGCGATGACGGCCACAATACCGATGTATGGGCCCTTACGACCACAGCGCGCGCGAACCACAAGTTGGCCCGCTTCCAGTTCCAGCAGCAACGAGACCGCTTCGGTCAGCGCGCGATAGATTGCCAGTTGCAGTTCCAGATTGAGCTTGCAGGGATTTCCAGCCAGCATGGGTGGAGCTACCCGGCGGCTGCTGTCCCACGCTGCGCAGACGCCGCCAGACTGGAGAGCGACGTAGAGCCCGACCTGCTCGAGTCCGGTGGGATAGATGAGACTGGCTTGTTCGCGGAACAGCCGCGAGTGCACCGACGAAGCATGTTGAAGACTGTTTGCGACCGCATGGTGGCCTTGATTTCGCAACCACTGGACCATTTCGCTCAGTGAGCTGTCCATGCCATCGCCCAGATGCTTGAGGCGGGTGGCGCGCTCGCGCAGGTCTCGTTCGCGCATCTGGTGTGAACTGCGCGCCAGCCGCAAGGCCGTTGCTTCTCCCTGTCCTCGCACGCTTGCACGCCGATGGTGGTAAGTGATGCTGGAGCCCAGTGCGAGCAGGGCAGCGCTTATCACCACCATGTTCTGCTGGGTAGAGAAGGTGCCCATGTCGAAGGAAGCCGGCAGCCCGGTGGTGGACGTTGCCATGCGGAGGGGGAGATTCAACAGGGGGATCGCGATGGCCGCGCCGCGCCACCCGTGCATGAAGGTCAAACCGATGGCCGGCAGAGCAGCCAACAGGACCAGGTGCATCCGCGTCGCAAGTGCATCCTCAGGTACAAGTTGCAGATACATGCCCAGTATCAGCATGACGGCCATGGCGCCAAGGCTGGGGCCCGGCCTGCGCTTGCTCCATTGGGCGTTTGAACGTCCCTGTGCCAGCAGCAAGGCAAGGGGGGCCAGGGTAATGATCGCTGCGAAATGGCCGAAAACTACTTTTTCGGCGTCATCCAACAGTGTGCTCTGCGGAGGTGTCGGCCACAGAAGTCGCGAAAGGCTCAAGTTGATGCCGCTGACCACCAACGCTGCTGCAGCGGAGATGGAAAGCAGCCAGATGCCGGTCGCTGCCTCTGACGCTGGTTTTCGCTGATGCAGATGCACGACCAACATTGCAATCGGCATCGGCAGCGCCGATGCAAGCAGGGTCCATTCCAGCCCATATAGATCGATCGTCGGAACGCGCAGGTCGGCGAAGTAGATATATTCGCCAAGCAGTACATAAACCCAGAGGCGCGGCGGTACGATCAGCAGAGCGGCGATACGGATGCCAGCGGGAAGAAAGAACTGATCCAGCGAAAAATCGCGCAATGCAATGCAGATCGCTGCATATGCTGCAGCCAGAACAAGCCCTGCCGGGTGGATGCGAATGCCCGATGAGATTTTCTCATTGATGGCATCCCAGCTTGATCTGCGGAGCATACGGGTAACTCTCACATTCCCTCGCACGGCGATGTGTCAGTGACGAAACAAGGACACTGTGGCATGTGAACGGTCACGGCGGTAGCGGGCCGTCGTCGTGGTCTGTCAGCGGCCAACAGCCAGACACCGTGGTGGGTAGCCCAGATGGCGGCACGCGGGTCGCGCCGCTATGCTGGCACGGCCTCCTGGTTTCTGATGGCGTGAGCATTGTTATCCCGCCATATTCGGCGCTGAATCAAGCTGATCGACGTCAGGCTTTCTCGGCCTGGATGCTGTCCACCTTTCAATCATGGAGATGCCTGTGAAGTTTTCGCGAATTTCTACCGTTACCTTGGGTGCTGTCCTGCTGTCCTGCTGTCCTGCTGGCCTCCCCGGCGTTGGCGCTCGCCTGCTGCCCGGGCGGCGGACAGGGTGTTGAAGTTGCCCGCGCGGGCTTGGGTGAGAGCCAGCCGGTCGCCCTGAATCTCAGTGCGGACCCGGCATGGCTGGTCTATGCGTTTGAGCGTGATGGCGTGACGTACTACCAGGTCAACGATCTGGTGGGCGACGTGAACCTGATCATCGCCAACATCGACTCGACGTTCTGGACGCTGCCGGCGGGCAAGCGCGTGGCACGGGTATCGCTGCCTTCCAAGCCGCTGGTGCTGCCAAAGAACGTGCGCAGGAGCGTTGTTTTCCGTGGACAGGACTTCTCTCTGGTCACCTACGGGACAGAGCGCGATGCGATCTGGTCTGTCGAGCGCACCGCAGGCGGCGAGTAATCTGCAGATACCGATGGCCTAGGTGCATGTTTCCCCGTAGCAGCGGTACTGCTGCTGCTGGGCAAAGGAAAGCCAGTTGCTCAATGTCGGCAAGACGTCCGTCAATACCTCGCGGGTGACGCGCAATCGTTGCTGCGCTCGGCGGGTGTCGGAGTGCGGATGTCATAGGCCGCTGCGTCAAGCATCGCAATCCTGATACGGTTGCCCCTGAAGTGCACACGCCCCGAATAGGCGTGAGCGCGTGCCGAAAGCCGATCGATCGCCAGATCCATCGTCGTGGGCGCCAGAGCGTGAGATCGATCCAGAAGCGCGACGTTGAGCAGCAGTCCCGACACGCCCTGGTAACGGCCACAGCGTACACTTACCCGGATCTGTCCCTTTTCTTCCTTGAGCAATAACGACACGGCCTCGGCAATTGCGCGGTAGGCCGCCAGTTGCAAGCCAATGCTCAACCTGCAGGGATCCCCACTTAGTGCCGGTCGCGGGACTCGATGGCTGGCGTCCCAGGCTTCACGCAGGCCGCCCGCCTCAAGGGCGACATATAGCCCTGCGTGCTCAAGTTCCGTCGGGTACACCATGCTCGTGAGTTCTCGGAACTGTTGTGCGCGCTGCGAGATGCTGAGCAGCAGTTCGGTTGCTGGTGCTTCATGACCCTCTGCCTTCAGCCGTTGTACGGTGTCCCCGAGTGCGTCTTCGATGTCGTCGGCGATCCGGCGCAGGTCCAGAACGCGTTCGCGCAGATCCTGTTCGCTGGCCAGATGGGCTGAGCGTGAAAATGCGCTGGCCTTCAACGCGTTGATCGGACCAGTGGCATGTCGATGGTAGTGGTGGGTGATGCGCGGGCCCAGGGAAATGAGCGCAGTGGCGGTGATCGCGATGATCTGCTGGGTGAAATACGTTGTCTGGTCGAAAGAGCCTGGCAAGCCCGTGGTCGGCATGGTCTGGCTGAGGATGATGTTCATCATCGGTACGCCCACCGCCGCCCCTCGCCAGCCGTGCATGCAGGTCAGGCCAATGACCGGAAGAACCAGCAGCAGTTGCAGGGTGGCTCGCGCCGAATGGTCATGGGGACCGATCAGTGCCAACAGCACGCCCATCACACTCAGCGAAACAAAGGCCGCAACGGTCGGCCGGAGTCGCCATGCTGTCCAATCGTAGTCGCTGCGACGGCGCATCCACAGCAGCGCCAGCGGCGCGACGGTGAGAATGGCGATGTAGTCGCTGAGTACGTAGAGCATGGCATTGCTATAGAACGGCATACTCGGTGGAACGGGCCACAGCACGTGTAGCAGGCCAAGCTTAAGTGCGCTGGCCACCAGCGCGGCCGAGGCTGCGATCGACAGCAGCCAGCCTTCCGTGGTGAATGCCATCACTTTATAGTGAAGGTGGACGATCAAGGTAACTGCTGGCATGAGGCAGGCGGAACCGATGATCACCCATCCGATGCCGTACTGCTCGATCATGGGGTAGCGCATATGCGCGAAGTAAGCGTATTCGCCCAGGATCAGATAGGGCCACATCCGCTTCGGGACCAGCAACAGCGCGGCCACACGGATGCCGGCGGGAAGAAAGAACTGATCAACGGACAGATGCCACGTAATCCAGCACGTCACCGCGTACAACACCGCCAGCGCAAGGCCGACCGGACGGATACGGAAACTCAGTTCAAAGCTGTGCTTCAACCAATTCAAACGCAAGCCTCCCCTGCTCGTCGAACGCTATCGCAGTCCTGTCGATAAACGGCGTAGCCCTTTTGAACCTGACAGTATCGGTAGATCCTCGAGCACGCAATCTCAACGTCGAACGGGCGATACGGACATACGGAAAAGGCTCTTGGGGAATGTCACAGTATCCATGTGATATTCATCCCATATTTTCACTGCCGACTAGGTTGCAGGGGGGGGAGTCGGGACGCCGCAGACCTCCCTGTTCATCGAACCGCGGCAGTGGAGTATCGATGTCGCGGAGTGCATGTTCCGTCTCCAGCAGTACCCATCTGACACGGTTCCTCTTGCATTGCACCATACCTTGATAGGCCAGGACCCGTCCCTGCAACTGGGACGTGGCGTGATCGGTGGTTGCTTGCGACAGTGTCTGCTGATGATCAATCATTGCCGCTACAAGTACGATGCCCCGATGGCCAGCGCGGCGCCCACGGCGGGCGCGGAGGACGAGCTGCCCGCTTTCGCCTGCCAACAGCAGTGAGACCGCTTCAACGATCGAACGGTAGGCCGCGAGCTGCAGTTGCGGGCTGAGGCGGCACGGATCCCCGGCCAGCCGGGGTTGCACCACACGGTGGGAACTGTTACAGGTCTAGCGTACACCACCTGCCTGCAATGCAACGTACAGCCCAAGACGCTCCAGTGCCGCCGGATAGATCATGCTGGCCTGTGCACGGAAGAGTCGAGAATGTACGTCCGAGGTGTGCTGCAGGCTGCTGGCCACCGCATGATGTCCTTGGGACCGCAACCATTGCACCATTTCATTGAGTGAGAGGTCCATGCTTTCACCCAGTCGATGCAGGTGGGCTGCCCGCTCGCGCAGATCCAGTTCGCTGGCGATATGTGTATGCCTTGCGAGCTTCAGATTGTGTTGCCCGTCAGCTTGGCGCTGCTGGTGCTGATTCTGGAAATGGGTGATGCGTGCGCCCAGCAACAGCAGGGCGATACTGGCAATGGCCATGGCCTGCTGGGTCGCGAAAGTCGCGGCGTCAAAGGCATCTGGCTTCAGCGCCGGAGGGCTCAGGCCGAGGATCATGTTCAGCGCGGCAACGCCGATGGCGGCACCGCGCCATCCGAGCAGGCAGGTGAGGGCGATAGCAGGCACAGGGAACAGCAACAGTAGCTGCAACTAACCTGTGGGCACGGCAGCTGCCGGAAGGACTGGGGTTACCAGCAGGCCGATCAGCAGCATCAACGCTAGCGCAATGGCGGTCTTTGAAATCGCTTTCCGAGTCCAGCGTTCCTCATCGCGCCGGATCCACAGCAGGGCAAGCGGGGCAATCACCAGAATCCCGATGAAATCCCCGAGTGCGTAACGCAGCACATAAGTGACGAATGATTCTTCACGCAGGGGCGGCCAGAGCAGGCTGGAGATGCCGATGTTGAGCAGGCTCACGACTGCGGCGGTGCACACTGCGATGGCAATCACACCGACGATCGTGGTGCGCGCCAGCAGTTGACGGTGCAGCCGGACGATCAGCATTACCGCTGGCAGCAGAAATACCGAAGAAAGGATGACCCAGGTCAGCCCGTATTTTCCCAGCAGGGGTATCCGCATGTGGGCGAAATAGGCGTATTCACCCAGCAGCAGATAGGGCCACAAGCGGGGTGGGCACAGCAGCAGCGCAGCCACACGTACGCCCGCGGGCAGATAGAACTGGTCCAGCGAGAGCTTGCGGGTACCCCAGCAGGCCACTGCATAGACCGGGGCGAGCACCAGCCCTTCCGGGCGGATCCGTACCCTGACCTGCAGCCCTTCCTTCCACCAGTCCATTTGCTTGTCCCCCGACGCTCCAGTCCGGATTATGCAAACAATCCGCCGTCCAGCGCACTTCCCTGGCCGCCCTACGCCACCAGATCCCGCAACCGCACCATCGCCATCGTCGCCACCAGCAGCGGCATGCGCAGCCAGCGGCCGCCGGGGAAGGGCCGGTGGCGGATGCGTTCGAACACGTCAAGGCGCTGCGCCTGCCCCGCTATGGCCTCGGCGATCACCTCACCGGCCAGGTGCGCGGCAACCACGCCATGGCCGGAAAAGCCCTGCGCGAAGTAGATATCCGGGCTCAGCCGGCCCCAGTGCGGCGCGCGTGAAGGTGTGATGTCCACATACCCGCCCCACAGGTACTCAAAGCCCACATCGCGCAGCTGCGGGAACACCTGCCACATGCGGCGCTGCATCCGGTCGCCCAACCCGGGCGGTGGCGGCGCGGAATAGCTGGCGCCGCCGCCAAACAGCAGCCGGTGGTCATGGCTCAGGCGGAAGTAGTCCAACACCCAGCCGGTGTCGGCCACCGCCATCGCGTTGCGGATCAGTGCCTGCGCGCGTTCGGGGCCCAGTACCGGGGTCCCGCCGATATAGGTGCCCACCGGCATCATGCGCCGCTCCAGTTCCGGGGCGATGCCTTCCAGCAGGGCGTTGCCGGCCAGTACCACGTGGTTGGCCGTGACGCTGCCCTGGGCGGTGCGCAGCCGCGGGCGCGGCCCACGCTGCAGTTCCAGCACGGGGCTGTCTTCGTGCAGGGTTACGCCGGCGGCGCAGGCTGCATCGGCCAGGCCGTGCGCCAGCGCCAACGGCTGCAGGTGGCCGCTGTGCGGGTCGAACATCGCCCCGCGGTAGCGCGGGCTGTCCAGTTGGGCGTGCAGGGTGGGTGCGTCCCACCAGTGCATGGGGTAATCGTAGCGCTGGGCCAGGGTATCGCTGTTGCTGCGCAGGCCCTGTTCCTGGTGGGCGGTGATCGGCACGCTGGCATGCCCGTCCACCCAGTGGCAGTCGATGCCATGTCGGGTGATGCGCTGGCGCAGCTGCTGCAGGCCCTGCCGCGAGAAGTTGAACAGCGTGCGCGCATCGGCCGCACCTACCATCCGTTCCAGCGTATCCACTTCGCAGCCATAGCCCACCAGCG
Source organism: Stenotrophomonas maltophilia (assembly GCA_009912235.1). Taxonomy (GTDB): domain Bacteria; phylum Pseudomonadota; class Gammaproteobacteria; order Xanthomonadales; family Xanthomonadaceae; genus Stenotrophomonas; species Stenotrophomonas maltophilia_AV. Next base: position 921,215 of record WNDS01000002.1, on the reverse strand, counting down.
CCTGCCCGCCGTTGCGGCCCGAGGCGCCCCAGCCGACGCGGCGTGCTTCCAGCAGCACCACTGAAAACCCGCGTTTGGCCAGCGCCAGTGCCGCCGACAGGCCGGTGTAGCCGGCGCCGAGTACCGCCACGTCGGCGCGCACATCGCCGCGCAGTGCCGGCAGCGGCGCGCGCGGCGGCAGGCTGGCGGCGTACCAGCTGCGGGGCGGTGCGTGGCTGTCGTGCAGGTGCGGGGCGTTCGGCATGGCGTTAGTGTGACCCACCGGCGCGCTGCGGATGTGACCGCCACGTGTTGCCGCCGTCACGTCGCCAGCGCTACCGTGGAGCCAGCTGCCAGGGAAACCAACATGCCACGCCTGCCCTGGGTGGGCCTGCCCACCGACAGTACGATGCGCGGCCACCACCGCTTTGCGGCGGCCGGCGAAAAATACGTGCGCGCGCTGGCCGAGGCGGCGCGGGCCACGCCGGTGCTGCTGCCCAGCCTGCAACCGCCGCTGCCGGCCCGCGACTGGCTGCAGGGGCTGGATGGCCTGCTGCTGACCGGCGCGGTCAGCAACATCGAACTGCAGCACTATGCCGGTGGCCGCAGCTGGCCGGGCAACCTGCACGACCCGGCGCGCGATGCCAGCGCCTTTGCACTGCTGCGTGCGGCATTGGCGATGGACCTGCCGGTACTGGCGATCTGCCGTGGCTTCCAGGAACTCAACGTGGTGCTGGGTGGCACGCTGCACCCGCAGGTGCACGCGGTGCTGGGCCTGGCCGACCATCGCGAGGATCCTGATGCCCCGGTGGACGTGCAGTACGGTCCCGCCCACGATGTGGCACTGGCACCGGGCGGCTGGCTGCAGCGCTGGGCCAGGGCAGACCACGCGCAGGTCAATTCAGTGCACGGGCAGGGCATCGCCGCACTGGGCCGGGGCCTGCAGGTGGAGGCCCATGCACCCGATGGCCTGGTCGAGGCCGCGCGCAGTACGCGCCATCGCTTCGTGGTCGGCGTACAGTGGCACCCTGAGTGGCGTGTGATGCAGAACCCGTTCTATCACGCTATTTTCCATGCCTTCGGCCAAGCTTGCCGTGGCCATACCCCCGTTGCACTGGAAACCCCATGACCTCCCGAACGCGCACGCGCAAGACGGTTACGCCCACGCCCACGGCCCCGCAGGAAAGCAGCCTGCTGCGCTGGCTGAAGGAGCGGCGCATCACCGAGGTCGAGTGCCTGGTGCCGGACATCACCGGCAACGCGCGCGGCAAGATCATTCCGGCCGACAAGTTTTCCCACGATTACGGCACGCGCCTGCCCGAGGGCATCTTCGCCACCACCGTCACCGGTGAGTTTCCCGATGACTATTACGAACTGACCTCGCCGTCGGACTCGGACATGATGCTGCGCCCGGACCCGGACACCGTGCGCATGGTGCCGTGGGCCGCCGACCCGACCGCACAGATCATCCACGACTGCTTCACCAAGACCGGCGAGCCGCACGAACTGGCGCCGCGTAACGTGCTGCGCCGGGTGCTGGACGCCTATGCCGAACTGGGACTGCGCCCGGTGGTGGCACCGGAACTGGAATTCTTCCTGGTGCAGCAGAACACCGATCCGGACTTCCCGCTGCTGCCGCCGGCCGGCCGCTCGGGGCGCCCGGAAACCGCGCGCCAGTCGTACTCCATCGATGCGGTCAACGAATTCGACCCGATCCTGGACCTGATGTACGACTACGCCGATGCGATGAAGCTGGATGTGGACACGCTCATCCACGAATCGGGCGCGGCGCAGCTGGAAGTCAATTTCACCCACGCCAATGCCATGAACCTGACCGACCAGGTGTTCCTGTTCAAGCGCACCATGCGCGAGGCGGCGATGCGCCACGGGGTGTATGCCACCTTCCTGGCCAAGCCGATGTCCAACGAACCGGGCAGCGCCATGCACATCCACCAGAGCCTGGTGAAGGTCTGCGATGGCAGCAACGTGTTCGCCGGCGAAGGGCAGGGCGAGGGCGAGTTCAGCCCGCTGTTCGGCAACTACCTGGGCGGGCTGCAGAAGTACGCGCCGCTGGCGATGGCGTTCTTCGCGCCGAACGTGAATTCCTACCGGCGGCTGGTGTTCGGCGAAGTCTCGCCCAGCAATGTGCACTGGGGCTTTGACAACCGCACCTGCGGCCTGCGCGTGCCGCTGGATACGCCGCAGAACATGCGCGTGGAAAGCCGCTTCGCCGGTTCCGATGCCAACCCCTACCTGGCCATGGCCGCCACCCTGGCCTGCGGGCTGCTGGGCATCCGCGAGCGGCTCTCGCCCGATGCGCCGGTGAGCGGCAGTGCCAAGGAACTGGGCTACGAACTGCCGCGTTCGCTGGGCGAGGCGCTGGACGGGCTGGAACAGTGCAGCGAGCTGCAGGCGCTGCTGGGCGAGCGCTTCTGCCGCGCCTACATTTCGGTCAAGCGCAAGGAATACGAGACCTTCTTCCGTGTCATTAGCTCGTGGGAGCGTGAGTTCCTGCTGCTGAACGTTTAAGGCCTTCGGTGGCAGAATAGGCCCCCGAACCGGCCCGGCCCGCCGCCTGGCCGGTCCTGATCCACCCAGATTCTTCCCCAGATTTCCCGGAGCGCCCGATGAAGCTGCGTACCCTCACGCTTGGCCTGTCCACCATCCTGCTTGCCGCCTGTGGCGGCGGTGGCAGCGGCGGTGCCGCGCAGGACAGCCAGTCGCTGAACATCTACAACTACAGCGACTACATCGCCGAGAACACCATCCCGGACTTCGAGAAGGCCAGCAGCATCAAGGTCACCTACGATGTGTTCGACAGCGATGAGATGGTCGAGACCAAGCTGCTGGCCGGCAACAGCGGCTATGACGTGGTGGTGCCGACGCTGAACTTCTTCGGCCGCCAGATCCAGGCCGGCGTGTTCCTGCCGCTGGACAAGAGCCAGATCCCGAACCTGGCCAACCTGGACCCGGCGGTGATGAAGCGCATCGCCACCCAGGACCCGGACAACAAGTACGGCGTGCCGTACATGATCGGCACCACCGGCATCGGCTACAACGTGGACATGGTCAAGCAGCGCTTCGGCGGCAGCGCGGACATCGCCAACAGCTGGGACCTGGTGTTCAAGCCGGAGAACATCGCCAAGATGAAGGACTGCGGCGTGACCATCCTGGACACCCCGGCCGACATGATTCCCATTGCCCTGCATTACCTGGGCCTGGACCCGCACAGCAACAACGAGGCCGACCTGCAGAAGGCCGCCACGCTGCTGAAGTCGATCCGCCCGTACGTGCAGAATTTCCACTCCTCGCAGTACGTCAGCTCGCTGGCCAGCGGCGGTACCTGCCTGGTGGCGGGCTGGTCCGGTGACATCATCCAGGCCCGCGACCGCGCCAACGAGGCCGACAACGGCGTGCACGTGGCCTATTCGATCCCGAAGGAAGGTGCGCCGCAGTGGTTTGACATGCTGGCCATTCCGAAGGATGCCAAGCACCCCGAGGCGGCCTACAAGTTCATCAACTACCTGCTGGAGCCGAAGGTGGCGGCGGCCAACACCAACTTCATCCACTACGCCAACCCGGTGCCGACGGCCACGTCGCTGGTGGACGAGGCGATCCGCACCGACCCGACCATCTACCCGCCGGCCGACGTGGCCGAGAAGATGTTCACCTATTCGATCAACACCCCGGAGACGGACAAGCTGTACACCCGCCTGTGGACCGAGATCAAGACCGGTCGTTGATCGCAGCACGCCGCCGCCGGTCTGCACCGGCGGCGGCATCGCGGCTTACTTCAGGCCCTGCATGAAGTGGTCGGTGAGGGTCACCACCTCGTCCAGACGGGTGTCCATCACGAAGTGGCTGCCGTCCAGGATGTGCACCTGTGCCTTCGGGTTGTCGCGGCGGAAGGCTTCGGCACCGGGCACCAGGAACGAGGGGTAGTAGCGGCCCCAGACCACCAGCGTCGGCAGCTGCCGCGTGCGCAGCCACGCCTGCCACTGCGGGTAGGCGGCCAGGTTGTACTGGTAGTCGTACAGCAGGTCGGCCTGGATGCGGGCCTGGCCCGGACGGTTCAGATAGGCGTGTTCGTCCATCCACAGGTCCGGGTCGTAGGCCTGGATGTCCCGGTCGGTGCCCACGTGGCGCGCACGCGTGACCGCCACCGACTGGTGCGCGGCGATGATGTCGGCTTCATGCGCGGCGCGGTCGTTCCAGAACGGGCGGCGCTTTTCCCACATCACGCCCAGCCCTTCTTCGTAGACATTGCCGTTCTGGAAGACCAGCGCCTGCACCGCCTGCGGCCGGGCGATGGCCAGGCGCATGCCGACCGGTGCACCGAAGTCCTGCATGAACAGCGTGTAGTGCTGCAGGCCCAGCGCGTCGGTGAAGCCGGCCATGGTCTGCGCCAGATGGTCGAAGGTGTAGGCGTACTGCGCCGGGTCCGGGGCGGCGCTGTTGCCGAAGCCGGGGTAATCCGGCGCGACCAGGTGGTAGCGGCTGCCCAGGCGGCGCATCAGTGCGTCGTACATGCGCGAGGAACTCGGCACGCCGTGCAGCAGCAGCAGCGTCGGCTTGCTGGCATCCCCGGCTTCGCGGTAGGCGATCTCCACGCCCTCCACGGTGACGCTGCGGTAGCTGACCGGGGCGGCCATCGACAGGGCGGGCAGGCCCAGTCCAAGGGCGAGGGAGGTGGCGGCGGCGAGGTGTTTCATGGGGGTGCTCCAGGGGGGAAAGGATGGGGCACACGTTAGTGACCGGCCGCGGCCGGCGGCAGCGGGCAGGGAGCAAGAGAGTATTTCGCTGGGCGGAAGAATGCGGGTGGTGATGTCGCAGATGGGGCCAATGGTGGAATAATTCCTGCCCACACCACCCCGGGACCCGGCATGGACCAGATTCACCTGATGAAGGTTTTCGTGGCCGTGGGCGAGCTGGAGAATTTCGCCGCCGCCTCGCGCCGGCTGGACATGTCGCCAGCGGCGGTGACGCGGGCGGTCAGCGCGCTGGAACAGCAGCTGGGCGTCAAGCTGCTGCTGCGCACCACCCGCAGCGTGCGCCTGACCGAAGCCGGGCACCGCTACCTGCAGGACAGCCGCAACATCCTGGCCAGCCTGCATGAAGCCAACGAGGCCGCCGCCGGCATCAACGCCACACCGCGTGGCGAACTGGCAGTGACCGCCCCGGTCCTGTTCGGCCGCTACTTCGTCATGCCGTGCGTGGTGGAGTACCTGCAGGCCTACCCGGAAGTGGACGTGGCCGCTTACTTCCTCGACCGCGTGGTGAACCTGGTGGACGAGGGCATGGACGTGGCCGTGCGTATCGGCCATCTGCCCGATTCCGGCCTGAAGGCGCTGCGCGTGGGGCAGGTGCGGCGCATGCTGTGTGCCTCGCCGGCCTACCTGGACCGGGCCGGCCGGCCGCAGCACCCGCGCGATCTGCAGGCGCACACGGTCATCGCCCGCAGCAACATCCTGCCGCGGCTGGACTGGCGTTTCGGCAGTGCCAGCGCACCGCTGGTGCAGCGCGTACGGCCACGGCTGATGGTGACCAGCAACGACGGTGCAGTGGCGGCGGCCTGTGCAGGGCTGGGCATCGCGCGGCAGCCGTACTACCAGATTGCCGACGATCTGGCGGCCGGGCGCCTGGAGGTGCTGCTGCCCGAGTACGAAGAGGCGCCGTGGCCGATCCACGTGGTGCATCGCGAGAGCCGCTACGGCTCCAGCAAGGTGCGCAGCTTCATCGACCTGCTGGCCGCCCACCTGCGCGCGCAGGCCCACCTGAACTGAGTGCCGGTGTACTGAGCGCAGGTCGCGTCAACGCCGCGTGGCGGGTGCTTTCACCTCGCCTCGGCAGGGGCTGCCCTACCGTCCGGGATGGCATGCCGCCGCCGCGACGAGACGATGACCGACCAGCCCCAGCGCCCTGACGGCGCCCCCGACGACCGCTCCGATGACAAGGGCCCCGATAAACCGCAGGACACGTCCGAGGACAAACCCTCGCCGTTGAAGAACCCCAGGGTGCGCTGGACGCTGCTCATCATCGGCGTGCTGGTGGTGGTGGGCCTGGTGGTGTGGCTGGTCTACCACCTGCTGGTGGGGCGCTACCTGCAGGACACCAACAATGCCTACCTGCAGGCCGACGCCGTGGCGGTGGCGCCGCGCATCAACGGCTACGTCACCAATGTGCTGGTGCACGACAACCAGTGGGTCAAGGCCGGGCAGCCGCTGCTGCGCATCGACCCGCGCACCTACAAGGCCACGCTGGACCAGGCCGAAGCGGCCATTGCCGTGCGCGAAGCAGACATCGCGGCGGCCAGCGCCGGCGTGCAGGGCCAGCAGGCCAGCCTGGTGCAGGCGCGCAGCCAGCTGACCGCCCCCACCGCCTCGCTGCGCTTCGCCCGCGCCGAAGTGGCACGCTTCACCCCGCTGGCCGCCAGCGGTGCCGACACCCATGAACACGTGGACAACCTGCGCCACGAGATGGAGCGCGCGCAGGCCCAGCATGACGCCGCGCAGGCACAGATCCGGGGCGCGCAGAGCCAGATTGAAGCCAGCCAGGCGCAGCTTGAACAGGCCCAGGCCGGGCTGAAGCAGGCGCAGGCCGATGCAGCGCAGGCACAGGTGGCCTTCGAGGACACCGAGCTGCGCGCACGCATCGACGGGCGCATCGGCAACAAGACCGTGCAGGTGGGCCAGTTCGTTGCCGCCGGTACCCGCACCATGACCGTGGTTCCGGTGGAAGCGCTGTACCTGAGTGCCAATTTCAAGGAAACCCAGGTGGGACTGATGCGCGCCGGGCAACCGGCCGAGATCAAGGTCGACGCGCTGCCCGGGGTGAAACTGCACGGCACCGTGGAGAGCATTTCGCCCGGCACCGGCTCGCAGTTCGCGCTGCTGCCGCCACAGAACGCCACCGGCAACTTCACCAAGGTGGTGCAGCGCGTGCCGGTGCGCATCCGCGTGGATGCCGGCGCCGAAGCCCGCAAGGTGCTGGTGCCCGGCATGTCGGTGGAGGTGACCGTGGACACGCGCGGTGACAAGGACGCGCGCGCGTACCCGCGACGAAGCCGAGGCCCGCCCGGCGCGATGAACGCCAGCGCTGCCAGCACCGCTGCCGCACCCGCGGCCAAGGCCGATGCCAGCGGCTGGCTGGCGGTGGCCGCCGGCACCATCGGCTCGTTCATGGCCACGCTGGATATCTCCATCGTCAATACCGCGCTGCCGACCATCCAGGGCGAAGTGGGCGCCAGCGGCACCGAAGGCACGTGGATCTCCACCGCCTTCCTGGTCTTGGAAATCGTGATGATTCCGCTGACCGGCTGGTTCGTGCGCACGCTCGGGCTGCGCACGTTCCTGCTGATCTGCGCCACGCTGTTCACCGCGTTCTCGGTGATGTGCGGCCTGGCCGACTCACTGCCGATGATGATTGCCGGCCGCATCGGGCAGGGCTTCGCCGGCGGCGCGCTGATTCCCACCGCGCTGACCATCGTCGGCACCCGGCTGCCACCGAAGCAGCAGCCGCTGGGCACCGCGCTGTTCGGCATGACGGTCATCCTCGGGCCGGTGATCGGCCCGCTGCTGGGCGGCTGGCTGACCGAGAACGTCAGCTGGCACTACGCGTTCTTCATCAACGTGCCGATCTGCGCCGGGCTGGTGGCGCTGCTGCTGCTCGGCCTGCCGCACGAAAAATCCGACTGGGGCGGCCTGCTGCGCGCCGACTGGCTGGGCATTGCCGGCATGACCGCCGGGCTGTCGGCGCTGACCGTGGTGCTGGAGGACGGCCAGCGCGAGCGCTGGTTCGAATCCACGCTGATCATCGTGCTGAGCATTGTCTCGCTGCTGGGCTTCGTGCTGCTGGCGCTTTCGCAGTTCACCAGCCGCAATCCGGTCATCCGCCTGAACATCCTGTTCCAGCGCAGTTTCGACGCCGTGTTCGTGATGGTGATGGCGGTGGCCATGATCCTGTTCGGGGTGATGTACATGATCCCGCAGTTCCTGGCCATCATCGCCGGCTACAACACCGAACAGGCCGGCTACGTGCTGCTGCTGGCCGGCCTGCCGACCATCCTGCTGATGCCGTTGATGCCGAAGATGCTGGAAACGGTGGACGTGCGCATCATGGTGTGCGGCGGAATGCTGTGCTTTGCTGCGGCCTGCTTCGTCAACCTGGGCCTGACCCCGGACAGCATCGGCCCGCACTTCGTCATCGGCCAGCTGTTGCAGGGCTGCGGGCTGGCGCTGGCGATGATGGCGCTGAACCAGGCCGCCATCACCTCGGTGCCGCGCGACTACACCAGCGATGCCTCGGGCCTGTTCAATGCCGCGCGCAACCTCGGTGGCTCGATCGGCCTTGCCATCATCTCCACCTTCCAGGAACGGCGCACCACGCTGCACGTGGACGCCATCGGCAGCAGCATCACCGCCAATTCGCAGGTGGCCCAGGATGCGCTGCACGCCTATGGCCAGCAGCTGGGCGACCCGGCGCAGGGCATGGTGGTGCTGGCGCAGACGGTGCAGATGCAGGCCATGGTGATGGCCTACAACGACCTGTTCTGGATCTTCGGCCTGATCGTGGTGCTGACCCTTCCTCCGGTGTTCCTGCTCAAGCCCCTGCCCAAGGGCGTTCCTCTGGCGATGCATTGATGACTTCGACGACCTTGCCCCTTTCCGTGCCTGCGTCCTTCCGCCTGCGCCGCCTGTAGCCGGCCACGCTGCCGCTGCTGCTGGCCGGCTGCCTGCTGGGGCCCGATTACGTGAAGCCCGAGGTGGCCACCAGCGCTACTGCCCAGGCACAGCTGCCACGTGCTGCACAGGCGGGCGTGCAGCCGGCCACGCCGCCCAGCCCGTGGTGGCGCGCACTGAACGATCCGCTGCTGGACCAGCTGGTCGACCAGGCGCTGCGCAACAGCCCCAACCTGTGTGCCGCCCAGGCCAAGCTGCTGGCCTCGCGCGCGCTGCAGCGCCAGCGCCGTGCCGAGCAGCTGCCCAGTGTGGGCGCCGCCGCCGGCTATGCCAATGTCACTGCACCCGATTCGCTGGGGCGCAACGTGCGCGAGCTGGGCGAGGGCGTTGCGCGTACCGCCGAGGCCAATGGCCGCCCACAGGAGGCGGCGCAGCTGCGCCAGCAGTTCGCTGATGTCGACCTGGACACCGAGCTGTATGTAGTCGGATTCGACGCCAGCTGGGAACTGGACCTGTTCGGCCGCCGCCGTGCCGCTGAACAGGCCGCCGCCGAAGCCGAGGCCAATACCGCCGCGCTGGCCGATACGCAGGTGCAGCTGGCCGCCGAACTGACCCAGGTCTATCTCGGGTACCGCAGCGGCCGTGAACGCATCGCGCTGGGCGAGCACAACATCGCTGCTGCGCGCACTGCGCTGGAACTGACCGCACAGCGCCGCCAGCGCGGTGCCGATTCGGACCTGCAGGTGGAACGGGCGCAGGCACAGCTGGAACAGCAGCTGGCTGCGCTGCCGCCGTTGCAGGCGCAGGCCGACGAGGCACGCGATGTGCTGGCGCTGATGATCGGCCGCGAGCCCGGCGCGCTGGACGCCACGCTGGCCGATGACCGCCCGCTGCCGGCGCTGCCGACGCTGCCGGCGGCCGTGCCGGTGGACGATGCCAGCGCGGTGATCCGCCGCCGGCCGGACGTGCGCAAGGTCGAGCGCGGGCTGGCCGCGTCCTCGGCCCAGATCGGCCAGGCGCTATCGGCGTACTTCCCGCAGGTGACCCTGCTCGGTTCGCTGGGGGGCAGGGGCCACCTCGGTGTCTGATCTGGGCCGCGATTCGGCCGCCACCATCCTGGCGCCGTTCCTGCGCTGGTCGCTGTTCGATTTCGGCGTGAACAAGGCCCGCGTGGCGCAGGCCCGGGCCGGCAACGAGGCCCGTTTCGCCGCCTATGAAGGCACGGTGCTGGCCGCGCTGCAGGACGCCAACACCGCGCTGGCGCGCTTCGGCGTCGCACGCCAGCAGCTGGCGGCCAGCGACCGCGCCGAGGCCTCGGCGCTGCGCGCGCAGGGCTTGATGGAACAGCGCCGGCAGGCCGGGGCCACCTCGCAGATCGACCTGCTGGACGTGCAGCGCCAGCGCCTGCAGGCCGAGGACGCCGCCGCCCAGGCACGCCTGCAGCTGCTGGTGCGCTACGTGGCGCTGCAGAAGAGCCTGGGCCTGGGCTGGCAGGACGCCCCGCCGGTGGCGGCGCGTTGAGGCGTTCCGCCGGGCATGGCCCGGCGCTACCCATACGATGCCACCCGGAACCGTTGACGTCGCCGCATGCCCGGTAACGCCAGGCCATGCCCGGCGAGCGCAGCAGCACGTCGCCCCGGTAGCGCCGGGCCATGCCCGGCGGAAACCCTCACCGCGCGGCCGCCAGCCCCCGTCATATCCCCGGCCGCCCCCTGCCGCTAGAATGGCGCCCGCTGTCCACCGCCCGCTCCCGGAGCCCCCATGCCCGTAGAAGCCCAGCCGGAATCCGCCGTCGTCGATGCGACCGGCGCGCCCGGCTACCTCTCCATTCGTGATCTGCGCAAGGAATTCGACGGTTTCGTTGCCGTCGACGATGTGCAGCTGGATGTCCGCAAGGGCGAGATCTTCGCCCTGCTGGGTGGTTCAGGCAGCGGCAAATCGACCCTGCTGCGCTGCCTGGGCGGCTTCGAGACGCCCACCAAGGGCAGCATCACCCTGGACGGGCAGCGGCTGGACGCGCTGCCGCCGTACCAGCGGCCGGTGAACATGATGTTCCAGTCCTACGCGCTGTTCCCACACATGACCGTGGAGCAGAACATCGCCTTCGGCCTGAAGCAGGATGGCCTGGCCCGCGATGCGATCGCCCGCCGCGTGGGCGAGATGCTGGAACTGGTGCAGATGGCGCACCTGGGCAAGCGCAAGCCGCACCAGCTGTCCGGCGGCCAGCAGCAGCGCGTGGCGCTGGCGCGGTCGCTGGCCAAGGGGCCCAAGCTGCTGCTGCTGGACGAACCGATGGGCGCGCTGGACAAGAAGCTGCGCTCGCAGATGCAGCTGGAACTGGTCAGCATCATCGAATCGTCGGGCGTGACCTGCGTGATGGTCACCCACGACCAGGAAGAGGCCATGACCATGGCCACCCGCATCGCGGTGATGGACGCCGGCTGGATCCAGCAGGTCGGCAAGCCCGATGAAGTCTACGAACAGCCGGCCAACCGCTTCGTGGCCGAGTTCATCGGGTCGGTGAACCTGTTTGACGGCGTGATCGACGAGGACCTGCCCGAGTACGTGACCGTGCGCTCGCCGCTGTTCCCGGCGCCGATCTACATCGCCCACGGCATCACCTGCTACGAAGGGCAGCCGGTCGCGTTCGCGCTGCGCCCGGAAAAGATCATGATCGGCAAGGACGAGCCGCAGGCGCCCACCAACAAGGCGCAGGGCGTGATCGAGGACATCGCCTACTTCGGCAGCCACTCGGTCTACCACGTGCGCCTGCCCAGCGGTGCCAAGGTGCTGGCCAACTTCGCAAACTCGCAGCGCTGGGCCAGCGACGGCCTGACCTGGGGCGACCCGGTGTGGGTGCACTGGCGCGACAACGATGGCGTGGTGCTGACCTCATGAGCATGGCCGGCCTCAAGCGCTGGTTGCCCGGGCTGCGCGGCACCGTCATCGGTGTGCCATACCTGTGGCTGCTGCTGTTCTTCGCCGTGCCGTTCGTGATCATCGTGATGATCTCCTTCGCGCACACCCAGGTCGGCTCGCCGCCGTACACCTGGCTGCTGCAGTACATCGACGGCGCGTTCTCGCTGAAGCTGAACCTGGAAAACTACCTGCAGCTGGCGCGTGATTCGCAGTACCTGGCGGCCTACCTCAGCTCGTTCAAGATCGCGGTGGTATCCACCGTGTTCACCCTGCTGATCGGCTACCCGATGGCCTATGCCATCGCGCGCATGTCGCCCTCGGCGCGCAACGTGGCGATGATGCTGGTGGTGCTGCCGTCGTGGACCTCGTTCCTGATCCGCGTGTATGCGTGGATCGGCATCCTCGACCGCAACGGCCTGCTCAACCAGCTGCTGCTGAAAATCGGCATCATCAGCGAGCCGCTGCAGCTGCTGTACACGCCCACTGCGGCCTACATCGGCATCGTCTACTGCTACCTGCCGTTCATGGTGCTGCCGCTGTACGTCAACCTGGTCAAGCACGACCACCGCCTGCTGGAAGCCGCCTACGACTTCGGCGCCCGGCCGTGGCAGGCGTTCCTGCGCATCACCCTGCCGCTGTCGCGCGCGGGCATCATCGCCGGCTGCATGCTGGTGCTGATTCCGGCCGTGGGTGAATTCGTGATTCCGGAAATGCTGGGCGGGCCGGACACGCTGATGATCGGCCGCGTGCTGTGGGGCGAATTCTTCAACAACCGCAACTGGCCGGTGGCCTCGGCGGTGGCGGTGGTCATGCTGCTCCTGCTGCTGGCGCCCATCCTGCTGTTCAACCGGTCCCAGCAGCGCGTGCTGGAAGGGAAGCAGGCATGAGCACGCTGCGCGGTTACCGCTGGCTGGGCTGGGGCACGCTGGTACTGGGCTTTGCGTTCCTGTACCTGCCGATCCTGCTGCTGATGCTGTTCTCGTTCAACAGCTCGCGGCTGGCGATGGTCTGGGCCGGCTTCTCCACGCGCTGGTACGGTGAACTGTTCAACGACCGGGCGCTGATGGATGCGCTGTGGATCAGCCTGCAGGTGGCGTTCTGGACAGCCTGTGCGTCCACCGTCATCGGTACGCTGGCGGCGATGGTGATGACCCGGTTCCGCAGGTTCCGTGGCAAGACCCTGTTTGGCGCGTTGATCACCGCACCGCTGGTGATGCCCGAAGTGATCCTGGGCTTCTCGCTGATGACCCTGCTGGTGGCGATGGGCGGCATTCCCGGCTTCCCCGCGCGTGGCGTGGCCACCATCTGGATCGCGCACGTCACCTTCACCCTGTCGTTCGTGACGGTGGTGGTGTCCTCACGGCTGCAGGAACTGGATGTCTCGCTGGAAGAGGCCGCGATGGACCTGGGCGCCAGCCGCCTGACCGTGTTCCTGAAGATCACCCTGCCGATCATCGCCCCGGCGCTGGTGGCCGGCTGGCTGCTGGCCTTCACCCTGTCGCTGGATGACGTGGTCATCGCCAGCTTCGTGGCCGGACCCAGTGCCACCACGCTGCCGATGAAAGTGTTCGCCTCGGTGCGCATGGGCATCAGCCCGAAGATCAACGCACTGGCCACGCTGATGGTGATGGCGGTGTCGGTGGCGGCGGTAGTGGGCTGGTACATCACCGCCCGCGCCGAAAAGCGCCGCCAGCGCGACCTGCAGCTGGCCCGGCAGGACAACGGCTGACGGCCCCGGCCGGGTGTGGCGCGCTGCCGCAGCCGGCGGGCGGTAACCGGCAACCAGCAACCGGCAGACCAGGCAACACCCGGCTCACGCCGCGCGGCGCACAATGGGGATCTGTGTGAAGGAGATCCCCGCATGACCGTCGACATCGTCAATCCGGCCACCGGCCAGGTGACCTACCGCCACGAACTGATGGACAGCGCTGCCATCGAACAGCGCCTGCAGGCCACCGCCGATGCCTTCCCGGGCTGGGCGGCACGCCCGCTGCAGGAGCGCGGCGCCGTGCTCAAGCAGATCGCCGCGCAGTTGCGCGCACGCCGCGACGACCTGCAACGGGCCATGACCGGCGAAATGGGCAAGCTCAAGGGCGAGGCGCTGGCCGAGATCGAGAAGTGTGCCGCCGCCTGCGAGTTCTACGCCGACCACGCCGCCGACTACCTCAAGCCGCAGCTGATCGATACCCATGCCCAGCGCAGCTATGTGCGCTACGAGCCGATCGGCTGCGTGTTCGCGGTGATGCCGTGGAATTTCCCGATCTGGCAGGTGTTCCGCTTCCTCGCCCCGGCGTTCATGGCCGGCAACGTGGCGCTGCTCAAGCACGCCAGCAACGTGCCGCAGTGTGCCGACCTGATCCTGGAGGTGGTGCGCGCCGGTGGCCTGCCGCAGGGCGTGTTCGATGTGCTGCACATCGACAACGACCAGGCCGCCGAAGTACTGCGCGACGCGCGGGTGAAGGCGGTGACGCTGACCGGCAGTGAGCGGGCAGGGCGTTCGATTTCCGCCAATGCCGGCGGCCAGCTGAAGAAATCGGTGATGGAACTGGGCGGCAGCGATGCCTTCGTGGTGCTGGAAGACGCCGACCTGGACAAGACAGTGGCTGCGGCAGTGAAGTCGCGCTTCGACAACAGCGGCCAGACCTGCATCGCGACCAAGCGCTTCATCGTGGTCGATGCGGTGGCCGATGCGTTCACCCAGCGCTTCGTCGAGGCCAGTGGTGAGCGCCGTTACGGTGATCCCGAAGACAGCGCCACCACGCTGGCGCCGATGGCGCGCGCCGATCTGCGCGACGAGCTGCACAAGCAGGTCAAGGCTAGCGTGGCCAAGGGCGCGCGCGTGCTGCTGGGCGGCGAGCCGATTGCAGGCACGCACGCCGGCTACCCGGCCACCGTGCTGGACCAGGTCGGCCCGGGCATGCCGGCCTACGATGAAGAACTGTTCGGGCCGGTGGCCGCGGTGATCCGGGTCAAGGACGAAGCCGAGGCACTGCGCGTGGCCAACGACACCCGGTTCGGGCTGGGCGGCAGCGTTTGGACGGCCGATGCCGTGCGCGGCGAAGCGTTCGCCCAGCGCCTGGAATGCGGTGCCGCGTTCGTCAACGCCATCGTCAAGAGTGATGCGCGGCTGCCGTTCGGCGGCAGCAAGCAGTCCGGCTTCGGCCGTGAACTGGCCGACCACGGCATCCATGAGTTCATGAACATCAAGACCGTGTTCGTGGCCTGATCGATCCTCCCAAGCGCCACGACCAACGGTCGTGGCCTACCGCAGCGCGGGCCCGGTGGGCATCGACCCGGCCCGATGGGTATCAACTCGGCTTGGTGGGTATCGACCGTTGGTCGATACGCCCTACAACCACCCCGAACGCTTGAACATGCGGTACAGCCCCAGGCAGATGCCGCCCACGCCCAGAATGATCACCGGGTAGGACCAGGGCTGGTTCAGTTCGGGCATGTGCGCGAAGTTCATGCCATACCAGCCGGTGATCAGCGTCGGAACCGCCAGCAGAGCGGCCCAGGCACCCAGCCGCTTCACCGTTTCACCCTGCGCCAGCGTCACCAGCGACAGGTTCACGCTCAGCGCGGTGCCCAGCATCTCGCGCAGCGTGTCGATCACATCGCTGATGCGCACGGCATGGTCGTGCACGTCGCGCACGTACAGCTTCACTTCGTCCGGTATCAGGTCGCCCTGGTAGCGGCGCAGCTGCGCCAGCACGTCCTGCAGCGGTGCCACCGCCATGCGCATCTTGTTCAGTTCGCGCTTGAGCTCGTACAGGCGCACCACGGTACTGCGCTTGTAGGTCTCGGCGAAAATGTCCTTTTCCAGCAGGTCCAGCGTGTCGCGCAAGCGGTTGATGATGGGCAGGTAGTTGTCCACCACGAAATCGGCCACCACATACAGGCAGTACGAGGGCCCCATCTTCAGCAGCTGTGGCTCGCGTTCCACGCACGCACGCACCGGTGCATAGGACAACGAGGCGCCATGGCGCACCGTCACCAGGAAGCGCGGGCCGACGAAGGCGTGCGTTTCACCGTACTTGATGCGCTCATCCACCATCTGCGCGGTGGTGACCACCACGAACAGCGAGTTGCCGTAGGTTTCCACCTTCGGCCGCTGGTAGGCGTTGCGCGCATCGTCGATGGCCAGGTCGTGCAGGCCGAACTCTTCCTGCAGCTTCAGCAGCACCGCATCGTTGGGGCCGTACAGGCCGACCCAGACGAAGCCGTTGTTGCTGGCGATGACATCGCTGATGGCATCCAGGCTGATGTCGTGGCGCTTGCCATCGTCATCGTAGTGGACGCAGTTGATGACGCAGGCCGGGTTGGCGGCCGGATCGGGCGTAGGCAGTGGCATGCCGGACATGGTGCGTCAGCGCGGCGTGGCGGCAGGGTGAGGAGCGCGGCCCAGTGCCCACGCCAGTGCGACGTGCAGCGGCAGCAGCAGCACGATCCACTGCACGTTGTACTGCGGTTGCAGGGTCAGCCAGTGCAGCACCAGCCCGGCCAGCGCCTGCGCGGCCACCAGCCACAGCACGACGCGGAACAGGCTGCCCGGCGTACGCCGGCGCAGCAGCACGATGGCACCGGGCAGCAGCAGCACGCACAGCGGCGAGAGCAGCAGCAGGTTGCGGTTGGCCCAGGCGGCCTGGTGGGCACTGAAGCCCCGCAGGAACACCAGCAGGCCACCGGCCACGGTGCACAGCAGCCACAGCGGCAGCGCCAGGCCGGCCAGCAGGCGCGGGCGGCGGCGCAGTGCCAGCACCCCGGCAGCGGCGGCCAGGCCGACCAGCAGCCACGGCCACCAGCGGCGCGCGCTGTCCTTCGGTTCCGGCGCGATGCGGTGCGCCAGCAGTTCCTGCTCGGCCTGCACCAGCGGGCGGCCGTCGCTGTTGTTCACCTGGCGCAGCGCATCGGCCAGGCGCATCGGCACGAAGGCTTCCTGCCAGCGCGACAGCGGCTGGTCGGCGAACGGGCCCAGGCCCAGGTCGAAGCCCAGCCACATCCACGGCGCCGGCGAAGCCAGCCGCACCGATTCACTGCGGTAGGTATTGCCGCGCGAGCGGCCCGACAGCTGCGCGTGCAGCCCGCCGCCCAGCGCCGCGTCCAGCGTGTCGCGCACCATCGTGGCGCAGTTGGCGGTGTAGTAGTCGTAGTGGTAGCGCGCGTTTTCCGGCTTGGCACGCTCGGCCAGGCCGGCGGCCAGTGCGCGTGCCTGGTCCGGGCGCAGGTCCAGCCATTGCACGCTGGCACCGCGCCCGGTCTCGTCATAGTAGGACAGGTCCTGCTGCAACGGCAGCGCCACCAGGTAGTACATCATCTCGCCGCGCACGAAGCGGCTGATGAAATCCTGTTCGCTGGGGTCGAAGTAGCCGAAGTTGTAGGAGATGGCCTGGCCGCTGCGCGGGTCCAGCACCACCAGCGCATCGTGGCCGAAGCGTTCGAAGAACACCGTGCCCGGCTGCATGGTGACCACGCCGATGCGGGGCGGCGCGTCGGCGTCGGCGGGGGCCTCCACCGGCGCCGCAGGCACCGGCGCGGCGGCCTGTGCCAGCACGCTGGAGGGCAGGATGGTGGCCAGCACGCACAGTGCCAGCCACAGGCTCAGGATCAGGCCACGGGACTTCAAGCGTCGGCCTGCACGTCCAGTGCCAGCACCGTTACATGGAACGCCTGCACGCGGCGGGCATCCGCGCGCGCCACGCGGAACACGAAGCGGTCCAGGGTCAGCTCGTCGCCGACTTCCGGCAGGTGGCCCACGGCCTCGGTCACCAGGCCGCCGATGGTGTCGTAGTCCTCGTCGGAGAACGTGGCACCGAAGCGTTCGTTGAAATCGCCGATGGCGGTCAGTGCATCGACCACGTAGCGGCCATCAGCCTGGATGGCGATCTGCACCGAGGGATCCTCGGCCTCGTCATGCTCGTCGTCGATCTCGCCGACGATCTGTTCCAGCACGTCCTCGATGGTGACCAGGCCGGCGACACCGCCGTATTCGTCCACCACGATGGCCATGTGGTTGCGCGACAGGCGGAATTCCTTCAGCAGCACGTTGAGCTTCTTCGCCTCGGGAATCAGCACCGCCGGGCGCAGCAGCTCGCGCACGTTGGCCGGGCCGTTGTCGGCCACCACCCCGCGCAGCAGGTCCTTGGCCAGCAGGATGCCGAGCACGTCGTCCTTGTTGTCGCCGTGCACCGGGAAGCGCGAATGGCCGGATTCGACCACCTGCTTCATCAGTTCCAGGAAGGGCGCTTCCACCGGCAGCGAGACCATCTGCGAACGCGAGATCATCACGTCGCCCACGGTCAGCTCGGCCACCGAAATGGCGCCTTCCATCATCTTGAGGGTATCGGCGGCGATCAGCCCTTCCTCCTGCGCAGTACGCAGGACCGCGACCAGCTCGTCGCGGGTATGGGGTTCGCCGGAGAAGGCCGCGGTCAGCCGTTCCAGCCAGCCACGCTTCTTTTCACTGGGCTCCAGGGAGGAGCTACTACTGTCGTCTTCAGACATCTCTGGAAATAGGGCACCCGGCAGGCCGGGCGATGGCCCAAGTCTAGCAGGATGCCGGGGCGTGTCAGTGACCGTTGCTGGCGGCAGGGGCGGGCGCTGCCGGTGCCGGTTCATCGGCCGGCAAGTCCAGGCTGTAGGTGCAGCCGGCCAGGGTCTTGCCGGGGTGCGAGGCCACGGTGGAGACGCTGAGGATGACCGATTCGATCTGAGCCTCGCCGGTCGTGGGGTCGGTCACGTCGCGGCTGACCAGCTCGCGCCCGGCCATGAACTTGCCGTCCTGGTCATAGCCGGTGTCCAGCTTCAGCGTGGTGGCCAGCGGGTGCGGGTCGGGCAGGTCGAGCACGGCCATGATGCTGGCGCCGGCCACCGCCAGGTGGTCGGTGGCCTGGCCGAACACGCGGATCGGCTGCGCGGTGCGGTATTCGCGCATGAACTGGTTGGCCTGCGGCAGCGGCTGCAGCCCCTGTGCCACCGCCTGCAGCGGGTCGGCCAGGGCCGGGCCCAGCCGCGCGTAATCGGCCACGCCCTGGCGGCACTCGATCAGCGCCGGCAGGTCCAGGCCGGCGGCGAAGGCCGACGGTGCGGCGAGGGCACACATCAGGGGCAGGCAGCAGCGCAGCGACACGGGCGGTTTCCGTAGGTGGGGGCCGCCATCATAGCGTCGGGGAGCGCGCGAACGCCCGCTTGATCCGGCGGGCGAGGGCGGTCAGCCCCGCGCGCAGGGCCATCACCGGGAAGGTGATCAGCGCCGCCAGCATGGCCACATGGACCAGTGCCACCGCCAGGCGGACCAGGCCCTGCAGCAGGCCCGGCTCATCCAGCCAGGGCTGCAGCACCGGCGCGGCCGTGCGGCTGGCAGCCATGTAGATCAACGCAAGCACATACAGCACCAGCAGCGAGGTGCGCGAGGCATGGAAGAACGGCAGGGTGCTGGGGGAGCGGCCGAGGCGCCGCTGCAGCAGCATGCGCCACAGCAGCGGCGAAATGAGCGCGCCGACGTCCATCAGCATCACCGCGGCCACGGCCAGCCCCGGGGTGGACGTGGCCGGGCGGCTGGACAGCAGGGGCCTGAATGCGGCCAGGCCCAGGCTTGCCAGCAGGCAGAGCGGTGACAGCACGGCCAGCGTGCGCAGCAGCCAGTGCCGCCCGGTGGGGTCGTTGGCACTGATGCGGCGCACGGCGCGTGCGCCCGCCACCAGCAGCACGGCAAAAACGCCACCGCTCAGCAGCACGGGCAGGAAACCGCTGTATGACGTCATCGTTGTTTTGCCTGTCGGACCATCCAGGCCTCAAGCATAGCCGTGTGCGCGGCCTCAGCGCTCCCCGGCGTACGGGTCGGCAATGCCGAGGTCAGCCAGGATCTCGCGCTCCAGCTGCTCCATCGCCTCGGCTTCCTTGTCGTCCTCGTGGTCCCAGCCCAGCAGGTGCAGCACGCCGTGCACGGTCAGGTGCGCGTAGTGGGCGTTGAGCGCCTTGCCCTGTTCGTCGGCTTCGCGGGCCACCACCGGCGCGCAGATGATCAGGTCACCCAGCAGCGGGAACTTCACCCCTTTCGGCAGGCCCTCGGACACCTCGGCCGGGAAGCTCAGCACGTTGGTGGCGTAATCCTTGCCGCGGTAGTGGCGGTTCAGTGACTGGCCTTCCTTGGCATCGACCAGGCGGATGGCCAGGTCGGCTTCGCGGATGCGGCCCTTCAGCGCGGCCGCCACCCACTTGCGGAAGCTCACTGTCGACGGCATGCCGGCGCGGGGCAGGGCATAGCTGACGGCGACGTCCAGTCGCACGGGGCCACGGGTCATGGGTTCGCTCCGGGTTGGACCTGCTGCAGGTCGCGGCGGTCATAGGCACTGACGATGCGGGCCACCAGCGGGTGGCGCACGACATCGCGGGATTCGAAGAAGGTGAAGCTCACGCCGTCCACGTCGCGCAGCACCTCGATGGCGTCGCGCAGGCCGGATTTGACGTGCTTGGGCAGGCCGGTCTGGGTCACGTCGCCGGTGACCACCGCCGTCGAGCCGAAGCCCAGGCGGGTCAGGAACATCTTCATCTGCTCGACGGTGGTGTTCTGTGCCTCGTCCAGGATCACGAATGCATCGTTGAGCGTGCGGCCGCGCATGTAGGCCAGCGGCGCAATCTCGATGACGTCCTTTTCCAGCAGCTTGGCCACCTTTTCCACGCCCAGCATTTCATACAGGGCGTCATACAGCGGGCGCAGGTAGGGGTCGACCTTCTGGCTCAGGTCACCGGGCAGGAAGCCCAGCTTCTCGCCGGCCTCCACCGCCGGGCGCACCAGCACCAGCCGCTGCACGCGCGATTCATTCAATGCTTCCACCGCACTGGCCACGGCCAGGAAGGTCTTGCCGGTGCCGGCCGGGCCGATGCCGAAGTTGATGTCATGGCTGACGATCTGGTGCAGGTAGCGCGCCTGGTTGGCGCCACGCCCGCGCACCGTGCCGCGCTTGACCCGGATGGCCACGTCCTGCGCTTCGTAGGAGCGCTCGGCGATCTGCTCCACGTTGGCCTGGTTCAGGCGCAGGTGGATGGCGTGGTTGTCGAAGGTGGTCTCGGCCGCTTCGGCGTACAGCGCTTCGATCAGCTTCTGCGCCTCGACGGCCGCTTCGGCCGGGCCGCTGATGCGGAACACGAAGCCGCGGTTGGCGATTTCCACGCCCAGCTTCAGTTCGATCTGGCGCAGGTGCCCGTCAAACGGGCCGGACAGGTTGGCCAGCCGCGCATTGTCTTCCGGCGACAGGGTGAAATCTCGGTACTCGATGCTTTTCATTGCTCAGGTGGGGCAGGGGCCGCCACCGCGGGAAAGAGTGTGGGAACGGCAAGGGTAGCGCGCGCGGCGGCAAGGCCGCCAGCACACGGTGTTTTCCACATCTGGTGTGGATGGGCACTGCACGAAGCTGTGGATAGACTCTCGCAGCGCTTGTGCCACAAGGCTCATGATGCCGTGGTGAAAATTGCGCCAGCATCGCCGGGCTTTTCCACACCCGGTGTGGATGCCACGGCGGCGAAGCTGTGGGCAAGTGGCGTGGAGCGTTGTGCCGCAGGCCTGCGCGGGCGGTGGCGAGGAAATCGCCAGGCCGCCCGGCAGCACGCCTCAGTCTTCAGTCACCACGCGCCCGCGCAGCGAGTTGATCAGCGCCTCGGTGATCAGCACCTGCACGAACTGGCCGACCAGGCGCGGGTGCGCCGGGAAGTTCACCGACCGCATGTTCTCGGTCTTGCCGGTCAGTTCGTTCGGGTTCTTGCGCGAAGGGCCATCCACCAGCACGGTCTGCACCGTGCCGACCATCTTTTCGGAAATGGCGGCGGCCTGTTCGTTGATGCGTGCCTGCAGGCGTGCCAGCCGTGCATGCTTTTCCGCATCGCTGATCGTGTCTTCCAGGTCGGCGGCGGGCGTGCCCGGGCGGCGCGAGTAGATGAAGGAGAAGCTGTGGTCGAAGCCCACGTCCTCGATCAGCTTCATGGTCTTCTCGAAGTCCGCTTCGGTCTCACCGGGGAAGCCGACGATGAAGTCCGAACTGATCGAGATGTCCGGGCGCACCGCGCGCAGCTTGCGGATCTTCGACTTGAATTCCAGCGCGGTGTAGCCGCGCTTCATGGCCGACAGCACGCGGTCGCTGCCGGCCTGCACCGGCAGGTGCAGGAAGTCGGCCAGCTGCGGCACGTCGCGGAACGCATCGATCAGCGAGTCGCTGAACTCCAGCGGGT
This sequence comes from Stenotrophomonas maltophilia, assembly GCA_009912235.1. Taxonomy (GTDB): domain Bacteria; phylum Pseudomonadota; class Gammaproteobacteria; order Xanthomonadales; family Xanthomonadaceae; genus Stenotrophomonas; species Stenotrophomonas maltophilia_AV. Next base: position 899,415 of record WNDS01000002.1, on the reverse strand, counting down.
GCGAGGTGGTGAAGCGGATGCGGCCGACGCCGTCGATGCCGGCGATGGTGCGGATCAGCAGGCCCAGGTCGGCGTACTCGCCCTCACCGTAGGGGCCGCGGTAGGCGTTGACGTTCTGGCCGAGCAGGTTGATCTCGCGCACGCCCTGTGCCGCCAGCTGCGCCACTTCCACCACCACGTCCTCGAACGGCCGGCTGACCTCGGTGCCGCGGGTGTAGGGCACCACGCAGAACGAACAATATTTCGAGCAGCCTTCCATGATCGAGACGAAGGCCGAACCGCCGTCGGCGCGCGGCTCGGGAAGGCGGTCGAATTTCTCGATTTTCGGGAAGCTGATGTCCACCTGCGGGCGCTTCTGCTCGCGCCGGGCGCGGATCAGCTCGGGCAGGCGGTGCAGGGTCTGCGGCCCGAACACCAGGTCCACGTAGGGCGCGCGCTTGATGATCGCCTCGCCTTCCTGCGAGGCCACGCAGCCGCCCACGCCGATGATGACCTCGCGGCCACGGTTCTTCAGGCCCTTCCAGTTGCCTAGCTGGCTGAACACCTTCTCCTGGGCCTTTTCGCGGATGGAGCAGGTGTTGACCAGGATGACGTCGGCGTCTTCCGGGTTGTCGGTCAGTTCCAGGCCATCACTGGCGGCGAGCACGTCGGCCATCTTGGCCGAGTCGTACTCGTTCATCTGGCAACCGCGGGTCTTGATGAACAGCTTGCCCTTCACCTGGTCGGGCTTGCGCGGACCGGTCGGGAGGGCAACGAGCGGGGTGCCGCCGGTGGCGGCGGGGAAGACGTCTGGCGTCCCGGTCATGGCGCTTAATCCATTCGGGTGGCGGGAAAGGCGGCAATTCTACGCGCTTCCCGCGCCCCCGCCACGCCGGGCCGCGCAGCCCCGTTTTTGTAGAGCCAGGCCATGCCTGGCTGGCTTTTCATGGACCGTGGCGCAGAGCAGCCAGGCATGTCCTGGCTCTACAAAAACGCCTCAGCGCAGGGCGCCGGCCCTTGCCGGCGCCCGAACCCCCTTACGCCGCCAGCAGCTCGGCGTCGATCTGCCGCGAGCGGTCGAACCGGGTCATCGTGCTCATCCGGGCGATGTATGCAGCCGTGGCCGGGGCCGGGCTGACCAGGCCGAACTGGCTCGTCCAGTCCAGCGCATTGCTCCACAGCACATCGGCCGTGCTCATCACCTCGCCCAGCAGGTACGGGCCCTGCGCCAGCTGCGCTTCGATGATCTGCAGCACGGTGTCGGCATCGTTGTAGGGCGACATCGACTGCGGCGGCGGATCGCGGTGCACGGCGCGGTCGATCATCGCCGGTTCGAAGCAGGCCCCGTAGAAGGCCATCCAGCGCAGGTACGGCCCGCGCAGCGCAACGCCGATCGGCGGCGCCAGCCCGGCTTCGGGGTAGAGGTCGGCCAGGTACAGGTAGATCGCCACCTGCTCGGTCACCAGTGCGCCGTCGTGGACGATGGCCGGCACCTTGCCCATCGGGTTGATGGCCAGGTAGGCCGGGGCCAGGTTGGCGCCCGCCTTCAGGTCCAGCACCTGCAGGGCGTAGTCCGCGCCCAGGGCTTCAAGCAGGGCCAGTGCGCCGCTCGAGCGCGAACGGGTAGCGTGGTAGAGGGTGATCTTGCGAGACGTCATGTCGGTGATCCGCTGGAAAGAGCGTGCATGCTGGGGCACCATTGGGGACGACTTCTGTCCTCGATCCCTCATGCGCCATACCGCCCACCGCCTGCTGCGCCTGATCGCCCTGCTGCAGGCCCGCCGCCACTGGTCCGGGGCCGAACTGGCCGAACGCATGGGCGTGGACAAGCGCAGCATCCGCCGCGACATCGAGCGTGTGCGCGAACTGGGCTACCCGGTGCAGGCCTCGGCCGGTGTCGGCGGCGGCTACCGGCTTGGGGCGGGCGCGCCGGTGCTGCCGATGCTGCTGGACGAGGAAGAAGCCACCACGCTGGCCATTGCGCTGCGTGCGGCATCGGCCACCGTGGCCGGCATCGACGACACCGCGCGCGGCCTGCTGTCCAAGCTGGACCCGCTGGTGCCCAGCCGGCGCCGCCAGCAGGCCGGCGAAGTGCATGCCGCCACCGCCACCCTGTCCGAACAGCCCAAGGCCGATGCACGCCTGCTCGGTCAGATGGCCCAGGCCTGCCGCCAGGCCGCGCGGCTGGCCTTCGACTACTGCAGCGCGCAGGACGTGCAGACCCAGCGCGAGGTGGAAGCCCAGCACCTGATCAACTACGGCAACCGCTGGTACCTGCTGGTCTGGGACCTGACGTGGCAGGACTGGCACACCCTGCGCGTGGACCGCATGGGCCCGGCCCGCACCGTGCAGGCGCAGGGCATGCACCGGCGCACCCCGGCGCCGCCGGAGGTGATGGTGCGGCAGGCGGTCAGCCAGTCGCCCTACCGGCTGCAGGCGGTAGGGCGGCTGGCCGGCACGCTGGCCGAGCTCAGCGGCAGCGTGCCGCCCTGGTGCGGCGTGCTGGAAGCCGAGGACGGGAACCACTGCCTGCTGCGCACCGGCGCGGACACCCCGGGCATTCTGTTGGCGCAGATCCTCTGCCTGGACCGGGTGCCGCTGGCGGTGTGGACCACCCCGCCGGCGCTGGCCGGGCAGCTGGCCGCGCGGATGGAGGGCCTCGGCGCGCTGCTGGGCGAAGGCGCGGCAGCGCAGCCGGGCCGCCCGGAACGGTGACCGGGTTGGCTTGGCAAGCCTGGGGGAAGCTGGGACACTGCCGGCCATGAAGGGGAGACTGGGGACAACGGCGATCATCATCGCTGCGCTGGCCGCTGCGCCGGCCAGTGCGGGCACGCTGTACAAGTGTGTCGGCGGCGATGGCGTCACCAGTTATGTCAGCAAACGCGTAGCCGGCGCCCAGTGCCACGCCATCAGCTACAGCCGCGAGGCCAACCGGCCGCGCCCGGCCGCGCGACGCAGCCCGGTGCCCATCCCCAGCCCCGCAGCGCCCGCCACGCCGGCGCCGGTCACTGCCAGCGCCTCGGCCGAACGCAGCGCCACGGCGGTCAGCGCCACCGCCATCGGTACGCACAGCAGCGCCGCGCCGCCGCCGCCGGCCGCTCCGGTCCGCCGCGGCGACCGCGTGGTCAGCGGCCAGGTCTATTCCTATATGCAGGACGGGGTACGCCACTACACCAGCCGCCGGCCCACCCAGGCGGCCAACCTCGGCCCCGTCCGCACCATCCACTACAACTTCATCGAGCGCTGCTACGCCTGCGGCATCACCAGCACGGTCAACTTCGGCACCGTGCGCCTGAACACCACCGCGTTCCATGGCGAGATCGCCGCGGCCGCGCGTGAGTTCGGGGTGGAGGAAGCGGTGGTAAGGGCCATCATCCACGCCGAGTCGACCTACAACCCGACCGCGCTGAGCCGCGCCGGCGCGCAGGGGCTGATGCAGCTGATGCCGCCCACCGCCGCCCGCTTCGGGGTCAACGATTCCTATGATGCAACGCAGAACATCCGGGGCGGGGTGCAGTACCTGGCCTGGCTGCTGAAGCGCTTCAACGGCGATCTGACCCTGGCTGCCGCCGGCTACAACGCCGGCGAGGGGGCGGTCGATCGCCACGGCGGCGTGCCGCCCTACAGTGAAACGCAGTACTACGTACGCCGGGCGGCCCAGCTGGCCGATCGCTACCGCACCGCCTTGAGCCAGCAGTAGCCGACGCCCACCCGGTGCCGGCTGGCTGCCGACGGGCAGGCGCCGACGGGGCAGGTGCCTGCCCGGTAGGTGCCGACTGTTAGTCGGCACGCACTACGGCACGCACCGACTGTCAATCACCACGCCCTGCCAAGAGCGTTGTGTGCCGCGCGAAGCTTCCGCTACACTCGGCCCTGATTCAATGCGGCTCTGGCCCCCACCGGACCGCTGGCAGCCTTAAAGCTACCTAATCAATATCGGAGTGCCGGATGGCCAACGATGGGGTATACGATCCAGTCAACACCGGGCGTCGACGTTTTCTTTCTGCCACCACCGCCGTGGTTGGCGCCGTCGGCGTCGGCTTTGCCGCAGTTCCTTTCATCAAATCCTGGAACCCCAGTGCACGCGCCAAGCTGGCCGGTGAACCGGTGGTGGCCGATATCAGCGCATTGCAGGAAGGCCAGCGGCTGATCCTGGAATGGCGTGGCCAGCCGATCTGGATCGTCAAGCGGTCCAAGGCGATCCTGGAGGCGCTGCATGGCCTGGATGAGCGCCTGAAGGACCCCGAGTCCGGCGTGAAGGACCAGCAGCCCGGCTACGTGCTCAAACAGAACCCCGAGCTGCGCTCGATCAAGCCGGATGTCTCGGTGCTGGTCGGCCTGTGCACGCACCTGGGCTGTTCGCCGGAAATGGTGGCCGAGATCCGCCCCGAACCGTACGACGCGCAGTGGAAGGGCGGTTACTTCTGCCCCTGCCACAAGTCGCGCTTCGACATGTCCGGGCGGGTGTTCAAGGATGTGCCGGCGCCGATCAACCTGCTGGTGCCGCCACACCATTACCAGGACGACAACACCATCATTATCGGCGTGGATCCGGAGGGGGCTGCCTGATGGCCAATATCCTGAGCCGTACCGCCAGTGGCGTGGCCGAGTGGGTCAACGCCCGCGCGCCCGGGCTGATGCCGGTCTACCGCAAGCACGTCAGCGAGTACTACGCGCCGAAGAACTTCAACCTCTGGTACTACTTCGGTTCGCTGGCGCTACTGATCCTGGTCAACCAGATCGTCACCGGCATCTTCCTGACGATGCACTACAAGACGAATGCCGCCGAAGCATTCGCCTCCATCGAATACATCATGCGTGATGTCGAATGGGGCTGGCTGATCCGCTACATGCATTCCACCGGCGCCTCGCTGTTCTTCATCGTGGTCTACCTGCACATGTTCCGCGGGCTGCTCTACGGCAGCTACCAGAAACCGCGCGAACTGGTGTGGATCCTGGGCATGCTGATCTACCTGGTGCTGATGGCCGAAGCCTTCATGGGCTACGTGCTGCCGTGGGGCCAGATGTCGTTCTGGGGCGCGAAGGTCATCATCTCGCTGTTCGGTGCCATCCCGGTCATCGGCAACGGCCTGACCGAATGGATCATGGGCGACTACCTGCCCAGTGATGCCACGCTCAACCGCTTCTTCGCGCTGCACGTCATCGCACTGCCGCTGGTGCTGCTGCTGCTGGTGGTGCTGCACCTGGGCGCGCTGCACGAAGTGGGGTCCAACAACCCTGACGGCGTGGAGATCAAGAAGGGGCCCAAGGGCAACCGCTGGTCGCCCACCGCACCGGCCGACGGCATTCCGTTCCACCCGTACTACACGCTCAAGGACGGCGTCGGCGCCGGCTTCCTGCTGGTCATCGCCGCCTTCATCATCTTCTTCGCGCCCGGCTTCGGCGGCCTGTTCCTGGAACACGACAACTTCACCGAAGCCAACCGCCTGGTCACCCCCGAACACATCAAGCCGGTGTGGTACTACACGCCGTACTACGCGATGCTGCGGGTGGTGCCGAACAAGCTCGGTGGCGTGATCGTGATGTTCTCGGCCATCGCCATCCTGTTCCTGGTGCCGTGGCTGGACAAGGCGAAAGTGAAATCGGTGCGCTACCGCGGCTGGATCTCGAAGGTGATGCTGGGCGTGCTGGCGGTGTGCTTCGTGTGGCTGGGCGTGATCGGCTCCGGCCCTGGCACCGACGTGCACGAGACCTACATCGGGCGGGTGCTGACCTTCCTGTACTTCGCCTTCTTCATCACCATGCCGGTATGGACACGGCTGGACAAGACCAAGCCGGTACCTGAGAGGGTGACCACGCATGACTGAGCGCTGGATGGTCCGGCTGGCCCTGGCGGCCGCCCTGATGCTGGGCAGTACCCTGGCCAGCGCCGCCGAAGGGGGCGCCAAGCTGCTACAGGCCGGCAACGACCTGGGTGACCGCGCATCGCTGCAGCGCGGCGCGCAGCTCTACATGAACTACTGTTCCGGCTGTCACGCGTTGAAGTACCTGCGCTATTCGCGCATGGGCCAGGACCTGGGCCTGACCGAAGAGCAGGTGATGGCCAACCTCAACTTCACCGGTTCGGCCATTGGCGACCCGGTGCCGGTGGCCATGCCCAAGGAACAGGCGGAGAAGTGGTTCGGCAAGATGCCGCCGGACTTCAGCCTGATTTCGCGCGTGCGTGGCAGCGACTGGGTCTACACCTACCTCAAGTCGTTCTACCTGGACAGCAGCCGCCCGCTGGGCTGGAATAACGCGGTGTTCCCGAATGCGTCCATGCCCAACCCGCTGTGGGAAATGCAGGGGCTGCAGCAGCCGGTGCACGGCAAGCCCGAAGCGCCGGGGCTGGACCCGCCGGTGACCGGCCTGCGCCTGGCCAGCCCGGGCACGCTCGATGCCGGGCAGTACGACCAGGCCGTGCGGGGCATCACCAACTTCCTGGAATATGCCGGCGAACCGGCCGCGCTCAAGCGCCAGCAGCTGGGCGTGTGGGTCATCCTGTTCCTGGCGCTGCTGACCTTCCTGGTGTTCCTGCTGAAGAAGGAATACTGGAAGGACGTGCATTGATCCACGTCTCCTTCATGCATCCCACCTATTGGCTTTTGTGATGGGCGGCTGCACACTCGGGGAAGAGTCGACCGCCAGCACGGGGCTGGCGGCGCCGATGCGGCAGGCGGTTTTCCTGTCGTTGGAGAGCCTTTGATGGCGGCGAGCGTACGCATGCGCAATACACTGACGCTGTTTTCCTCGAACGACGATGTACTGTGCCACCGTGTACGCCTGGTCCTTGCGGCCAAGGGCGTGACCTACGATTACGTGCAGGTGGATCTGCAGAATCCGCCGGAAGACCTGATCGACCTCAACCCCTACCATTCCGTGCCCACCCTGGTGGAACGCGAACTGGTGCTGTACGCCGCCTCGGTGGTCAGCGAGTACCTGGATGAGCGCTACCCGCACCCGCCGCTGATGCCGGTCGATCCGCTGTCCCGCGCGCGCATCCGCCTGGCCATGCTGCGCATCGAGCACGACTGGGTGCCGCAGGTGCAGGCCATCCAGCTGGGCAACAAGACCCAGGCCGAAGCCGGGCGCAAGCGCCTGAAGGAACTGCTGACCGCCTCGGTGCCGCTGTTCAAGGCCAGCAAGTTCTTCCTCAACCCGGAAATGAGCCTGGCCGACTGCGCCATGGCCCCGATCATCTGGCGCCTGCAGGCGCTGGACGTGGCCCTGCCGAAGGATGGCAAGGCCATCGAGGATTACGGCAACCGCATCTTCCGCCACCCCGGCTTCGTGCGCAGCCTGACCGACCAGGAAAAGAAGCTGCGCGAGCTGCCGGGCTGAGCCGGTAGCGCCCGCTTTCCCGACCGCAGGCCGACCGGCCTGCGCAGGGATGCCCCGGCAGCGGGGGCGGGCGCGTACACTTGTCACATGAGCGAAGACTTTTTCCGCATGACCAGCCACCGTCCGTACCTGCTGCGCGCGCTGGTGGAATGGATCAACGACAACGAACTGACCCCGCACATCCTGGTCGACGCCGGGGTGCCCGGCGTGCAGGTGCCGCCGTCATCGGTGAAGGACGACCGCGTGGTGCTGAACATCGCCGAGCGCGCCGTGGTCCGGCTGATGATCGACAACGAGATGGTCAGCTTCTCGGCCCGCTTTTCCGGCGTGAGCTACCCCGTGCAGGTGCCGATCAGCGCCGTGCTGGCGGTCTATGCACGCGAGACCGGGCAGGGCATGGCGCTGCCGGACGACATTCCCGGCGCTGAGCCGGCCGAGGTTGCCGAAGACGCGGCGCACGAGAGCGCGACGCCGGCCGACGACCTGCCGCCGGACGGTACTCCGCCCAGCAGCCCGCCGTCGAAGGGCCGCCCGACCCTGCGCGTGGTGAAATAACGATAGGTGCCAACCGTTGGTCGGCACTTCATCAAGCAATGGTGGGTGCCATCAAGCAATGGTGGGTGCCGACCGTTGGTCGGCTCACTGCTGCCGCTGAGCTCGCCGGGCAAGGCCCGGCGCTACCGGGTTCAGATGTCCTCTGCGTCGTCCACATCCGCGCGGATCTGGCTGATCCGCGCCGCACCCGGGCCGGTGAACGACACCAGCTCGTTGCCGCGCAACACCATGCGGCCCACGTGGCGGTCGATGCCATCGTAGGAATACTCGAACTTGAACGTGCGCTCGAAGCCCAGCCGGCCATCCTCGCCGCGGCTCAGGCGCAGGCCGGTGGCGTGCACCGCCTGGTCCAGCCACTGCACGTCGGCTGCACGGCAGGCGTTGCGGCCCAGCTCGATGGCGCGTTCGGCAGCCGAACGGGCGGCATTCCAGAAGAAATAGACCGCCGCGCCGGCGATCATCAGGAAGAGCAGGGTGGGCATGGCGGACGGTTTGCAGGGTGGATGCGCCCAAGATGGCGGCGAATGACCGCAGGATCAAGCACTGCGGTCTGGCCTGCGATGGACTGTCCAAAAGTGTGACGGCATGCTCGGGGCGGTGCAGAAGCCGCCGCTGCTGTCGCAATTGGCAATTGAAGCGGTCATCCAGATCCGTGATCGTCCCGGTCTTCCTGAGGAGATGACCGACGTGAAAGCTGCAGTAGTTCTTGCCCTGTTGCTGGCCTGGTCGAGTCAGAGCGCCGCCGCTACCTGGGATCCCGCAGAGGTCTGGCCAGACTATCGCAGGCAGCAGGCCGCCAAGCCGGTGGATTACCGTCCGTTGGGCGTGAGCCCCTTCGATGGCGGCGACCGCAGGGCCTACCAGCTTCACTCCCAGCACTGGCCGTCGCCGGCGTCGGGTGGCCCGTGGGTGCACCGGGTGGAGGTGCTGGTGCCACGCGTGCCGCAGCCGGGCCCGGCGCTGCTGGTCATCAACAACGGTGTGCCCCATGAGGGCGGCGGCCGCCCGGTGGCGGCTCCCAGTGATTTTCCGCCGGAGGTGCTGGAGCGGCTGGTGCGGACGCTGGGCATCGCGGTGGTCTCCATCGCCGATGTCCCACCGCAGGCCATGACGTTGCCGGGGGATACGCGCGCGCGGACCGAGGACGATCTGGTGGCTGCAAGCTGGCGCCGTTTCCTCGACGCACCATCCACACACGGGCAATGGCCATTGCACGTGCCGATGGCGGAAGCAGCGGTGCGCGCGATGGACATGGCCGACCGTGAACTTGCCGAGGGCCTGCGGCCGTCGTACGTGGTGACCGGTGCCTCCAAGCGGGGCTGGACCAGCTGGTTGCTGCCGCTGGTCGATGACCGCGTCAGCCATCTGGTTCCCTTCGTCATCGACATGAACTGGCAGGGGTTCGCCCCGCACATCCGGCAGGCCTACGGCCAGCGCTGGCCGGTTGCGTTGTCTCCCTATGTGCAGCACGGCGTGACCGATGCCATCGGCGGCCCGGCATTCGCCGAGCTGATGCAGATCGTTGACCCTTACACCTATCTGCATGGGCCGCGCCGGCAGCGTCTGGCATTACCGAAGTTGCTGGTCAATGCCAGCGGTGACGACTTCTTCGCACCCGACGGCGCTGCCTATTACCTGGCAGACCTTCCAGGCCCCACTGCACTGCGCGTGGCCCCCAACAGTGATCATGGCGGGATCCGCCGGTTCACGATCGACACGCTGGAACCGGCGTTGCGGCGTTGGCGTGCCGGGCGCGCACTGCCGCAGCTAAGGTCGGAATGGAATGCGCAGGCGTCGGCCTTCGAGCTGAAGGTGGAGGGAGATGAGCAGCCACAGCGTGCACTGCTGTAGCAGGCGCGCAACCCTTCCGCACGGGATTTCCGCAAAGCCTGCGGCATTGCATACCACGCCAGTCCGGTCGTGATGGGCCGCGACCCGGTGCAGCGGATACCGGTGGATCTGCCCGCGGTGGGGCGGGCGGCTTCTTTCGTGGAGCTCCAGTTCGCCGACGGACTTGTGGCGACCGCGCCGGTGCATGTCACGCCCGACGATGCCTTCCCTGCACAGCCGCCCGCAGAGGGCGAGGGCCGCTGCAGGCTGGCACCTGAGCCGTAGTCAACGGGCCGGCGATGGCGTCTCTGGTGTTCGTGGTTGCAGTGCGGGCGCCGGCAGCACTGCCGGCGCCACCAGCGGCGCGGTGGCGGTCAACTGCAGCAGCGCGGCCCAGTCCTGGCGGTTGAAGCTGCACTCGTCCTCACGGCCGGGGGTGCAGCCGGTGTCGATGCCGCTGCCGTTGCGCTCGCGTGCCGGCGGCAGCTGGATCAGGCCGGTGCGGTCCAGCTGCAGCAGGCGCATGGCCACGGTGTTCATTACGTTGCCGCCCACCAGGTACAGGGTCTGGTCACCGCCGAGGTTGGCTGCCACCACCACTTCGCAATGCGATTTCCAGTGCCCGACCGAGCCATTGTCCAGTGCCTGCAGCAGCCCGCTGTAGCTGAGCGTGGTGCTGCGGTCGCGCAGGAAGCACAGCAGGTCGCCGGGGGCGGGTTTGGTGGTGGCCGGGTCGGCCAGCCGGTAGGGCACGGCGCCGGGGCCGCCCTGGTAGGCGATGCGGATGTAGTCGATATGGCGCGGCGAGGTGTTGAAGCCGGGCACGCCGGCACGCACCATCACCCAGGAAATGAAGGCCGCCGACCACGGGTTGTCGACCAGGAGGGCGCGGCAGTCGCTGTCGGTGTAGCGCGTGCCCAACGGCGCCAGGCAGCTGCTGGCGCCGGGCAGGCTGCCCATCGGGTTCAAGGTGCCGCTGTCGCGCCAGTAGCCGACCACGCGCTGCCAGGCGATCAGCCCGTTGTCGGCCAGGTGTTCGTTCTCCGCCTCGGTGACGCTGAGGCTGGCAGCGCGGCCGTCGCGGTCGATGAACGGCCGGAACCACAGCCGATGCTCGTTGCAGGCGGTGTTGCGGATGGCCACGGCCAGCGGGCTGAGCCCGAAGCGTGGCGGCACATCACAGGCTTCGGCAGCAGCCGCCGACAGCGGCGCAGCCGCCAGCAGCAGGCAGACAGGCAACAGCATCCGGCGCATGCGCGGCTCCAGCGGGGGATGCCCGCAGCGTCGCAGCGCGCTCGTGAAAACCGGGTGTGAGAATGGCGTTGGATTGGGGTCAGATCCCTTTTCCAGAGGAAAAGGGATCTGACCCCGGGCCTACCGTCAGCCCGGCGGCGGGCCCAGCTTCAGCGACAGATCGATGGCCTGCACGTGCTTGGTCAGCGCCCCGATGGAAATGCAGTCCACGCCGTCTTCGGCAATCGCGCGCAGGCCTTCCAGCCCGACGCTGCCGGAGACTTCAAGCGGAATGCGGCCGGCGGTGATGCACACTGCCTGGCGGCGCATGCCGGCATCGAAGTCGTCCAGCAGGATGCGTTCGCAGCCGGCGGCCAGCGCCTGCTGCAGCTGCTCCAGGTCTTTCCACTTCCGTCACCAGCGGCAGCTGCGGCCACTGCGCACGCGCGCTGGCCACCGCGGCGGCCAGCGAACCGGCGGCGCGGATGTGGTTTTCCTTCAGCATCACCGTGTCATACAGGCCGAAGCGGTGGTTGTCGCCGCCACCGCAGCGCACGGCGTACTTCTGCGCCAGGCGCAGGCCGGGCAGGGTCTTGCGGGTATCGAGGATGCGCGTGCCGGTGCCGGCCACCGCTGCCACGTAACGGGCCGTGGTGGTCGCCGTGCCGGACAGCGTCTGCAGGAAGTTCAGCGAGGTGCGTTCGGCACTGACCAGGCTGCGGCTGCGGCCCTGCAGCAGCGCCAGCACGGTGCCGGCACTGACTGTGTCGCCCTCGCGGACCGACCAGTCGATGCGCACGTCCGGGTCCAGCGCACGGTGGGTGGCATCGAACCACGGGCGTCCGGCGATCACCCCGTCCTGCTTGCACAGCAGGTAGGCACGGTCGGGCTGGTCGGGCAGCAATGCGGCGGTGACATCGCCGCTGCCGACGTCCTCGGCCAACGCGCGGGCTACATCGGCCGCAACCTGGGCCGCATCCGGCGCCGGCACGGTGTTCATGCGCCCGGGAAGTCGCTGATCTGCGCGGTCGGGATGGCTTCTTCGGCCAGCAGCACCGGAATGCCGTCCTCGACGCGGAACAGCTGCTTGCGGTCACGCGTCACCAGCGCTTCGCGCAACGGCTGCGCCAGCGGGTTGCCGTCGGCCTTGTTCACCGCGCCGGCACCGATGGCGCGGTTGAGCGCTTCCAGGCCTGCGGCGTCCAGCAGGGACAGGGGCTGGCGGGTGTCGGGCGATACCAGCAGGTCAAGCAGCTTGCGATCCATGGGGCTTCGTCTTGCGTGGAAGACGGCTAGAATACGTCTTTAAGGTAGGTGACGGCCAATGACCCCCAATCACTCCGCGCCGCTTGTCGGCATCGTCATGGGTTCCCGCTCCGACTGGGAAACCATGCAGCACGCTGCCCAGAAGCTTGAAGCGCTGGGTGTTCCGTTCGAAGTGAAGGTGGTTTCGGCCCACCGCACCCCGGACGTGTTGTTCAGCTATGCCGAACAGGCCGGCCCGCGCGGCCTGCGCGCGATCATCGCCGGTGCCGGCGGTGCCGCCCACCTGCCGGGCATGATCGCCGCCAAGACCGCCGTGCCGGTGCTGGGCGTGCCGGTGCAGTCCAAGGCCCTCAACGGCATGGATTCGCTGCTGTCGATTGTACAGATGCCTGCGGGCATTCCGGTGGCCACCTTTGCCATCGGCAATGCCGGCGCGTCCAACGCCGCCCTGTTCGCCGCCGCCATGCTGGCCAGCGACCAGCCGGCCATCGGCGCGGCACTGGAGGCGTTCCGCACGCACCAGACCGAAGACGTGATGGCCCACGACGACCCGCGCCAATGACCCTGACCGTCGGCATTCTGGGCGGCGGCCAGCTCGCCCGCATGATGGTCCTGGCCGGTGCGCCGCTGGGCCTGCGTTTCGAACTGTACGACCCGGCCGCCGATGCGTGCAGCGGCCCGCTGGCGCCGCTGACCGTGGCCGCCTTCGATGACCGCGACGCCCTGGCTGCGTTCGCCGCCAAGGTCGACGTGGTCACCTTCGATTTCGAGAACGTGCCGGCCGACAGCGCGCAGTGGCTGGCCGACCAGGTGCCGGTCTACCCGCCGCCGTCGGCGCTGGCCGTGGCGCAGGACCGTCTGAGCGAGAAGACCCTGTTCCAGCAGCTGGGCATTCCGCTGCCGGCCTTTGCGGACATCCGCAGCCGCGATGAGCTGGCCGCCAAGGCCGCCGAATTCGGCCTGCCGTGCATTCTCAAGACCCGCCGTCTGGGCTATGACGGCAAGGGCCAGTTCCGCCTGCGCAGCACCGCCGATATCGATGCCGCGTGGGACGCGCTGGGTGCCCAGGTGGAGCGCACCGGCCTGATCCTGGAAGGCTTCGTGGCGTTCCAGCGCGAAGTGAGCGTGGTCGCCGTGCGCGGGCGTGATGGCAGCTTCCAGGCCTGGCCGGTTACCGGCAACTGGCATGTGGATGGCGTGCTGTCGGCCAGCGTGGCCCCGGCGGTGCTGTCCGACGCCGAGCACGCTGCGGCGATCGGCTACGCCCGCCGCGTGGCCGAGCACCTGGGCTACGTGGGCGTGTTCGCGCTGGAGCTGTTCTGCCGCGATGGCGAGCTGCTGGCCAACGAGATGGCACCGCGCGTGCACAACTCCGGCCACTGGACCATCGAAGGCAGCGAGACTTCGCAGTTCGAGAACCACCTGCGTGCCGTGCTGGGCCTGCCGCTGGGCAGTACCCGCATGCTCGGCCATGCCTGCATGTTGAACTGGCTGGGCGCGATGCCCGATGCCGCCCCGGTACTGGCCCAGGCCAGCGGCCACTGGCACGACTACGGCAAGCAGCCGCGCGACGGCCGCAAGGTGGGCCATGCCACGCTGCGCGACGACGATGCGTCGGCCCTGGCCGATGCGCTGGAACAGGTGGGCCAGGCGCTGGATCGCCAGGCCCAGGTCCAACCTGCGGTGTACGCGCTGCGCGATCGCTGAGCGTCGTGCCGGCCGCCGCGGTGCGGTGGTAGCGTAGGGCTCCCTTACTGGAGCCCCGCGCCATGCTCGACTGGAACACCTACCGCAAGGAACTGAAGGGCCGCATCGGCGAGATCGGCAAGCTCTCGCCCGACACGGTGAAGGGCTATGCGACGCTGGCCAACGCCGGCGCGCAGACCCAGCATCTGGATGCCAAGACCCGCGAACTGATCAGCCTGGCGGTGGCGGTGACCACCCGTTGCGATGGCTGCATCACCGTACATGTGGATGCCGCGCTCAAGCACGGCGCCAGCCGCGAAGAGATTGCTGAAGCGCTGGGCGTGGCCGTGGCCCTCAACGCCGGTGCCGCGCTGGTGTATTCGGCGCGGGTGATGGACGCCGTGGCCGCGCACGAGAGCGCCTGAGAGGGGGCGACGCCGGGCATGGCCCGGCGCTACCCGGCAGTGTCGGCTTCTCCATGCACTCATGGGGTTGCCGGCCAACGGCCGGCATTAGCCGGCAGTGTCGGCTTCTACATGCATTCGTGGGGTTGCCGGCCAACGGCCGGCACTACCGGCGGCCGCGCCGGCCCGCCCCGGTAGCGCCAGGCCATGCCTGGCGGGGTGTCTGCGTCCGCCGCAGCGCCTCAGCGCAGCTGGCTTTCCGCGAACTCCCAGTTCACCAGCTTCCAGAAGCCGTCCAGGTAGCGCGCGCTCGTTTTGGTAATTGGTGTAGTACGCGTGTTCCCACAGGTCGCAGGCCAGCAGCGGCGTGCTCTCACCGGTCAGCGGCGTGCCGGCGTTGCGGGTCACCTGCAGGCCGAGCTGGCCGCTGGGGTGCTGCACCAGCCAGGCCCAGCCGGAGCCGAACAGCCCCAGCGCAGCCTTGTTGAAGGCCTCGCGCAGCTGTGCGGCATCGCCGAACTGGCGCTTCACCAGCTCGGCCAGGCGGCCCTGCGGCTCGCCGCCGCCACGCGGGCGCAGGCACTTCCAGTAGAACGCGTGGTTCCAGGCCTGGGCCGCGGCATCGAACAGCGCGCCCTGGCTGTGGCGGACGATGTCCTCCAGCGGCGCCTCGTCCCATTCGGTGCCGGCAATGGCGGCATTGACCGCCTCCACATAGGCGCGGTGGTGGCGGCCATGGTGCAGTTCCAGCACCTGCGGGGACAGGTGCGGCAGCAGTGATGACGGGGCGTAGGGCAGGGCAGGCAGTTCGAGGGGCATGGACGGTTTCGTGGCCAGGGGACGGCGGCAGCCGGTTCCATCGGCTTACAATGGCGGCTAACGTGGGAAGTCTAGCCGACCGCCGCGGTCGGTTTGTCCGGCGAAGCAAGGAGTGTGGTTGTGGCGGTAATGCAGCA
Organism: Stenotrophomonas maltophilia; assembly: GCA_009912235.1. Taxonomy (GTDB): domain Bacteria; phylum Pseudomonadota; class Gammaproteobacteria; order Xanthomonadales; family Xanthomonadaceae; genus Stenotrophomonas; species Stenotrophomonas maltophilia_AV. The sequence continues at coordinate 884,165 of WNDS01000002.1, read as the reverse complement.
GATACAGGCTGAGGTCGATCGTTACCCGCTCGTGTTGTTCATGAAGGGCACCCCGCAATACCCGATGTGCGGCTTCTCCAGCCGCGCCGTACAGGCGTTGATGGCTGCCGGTGCGGTCTCCCTGCGCACCGTCAATGTGCTGGAAGAGCCGGAAATCCGCGCCAACCTGCCGCGCTTCTCCAACCTGCCCACCTTCCCGCAGCTGTTCATCAACGGCGAACTGATCGGCGGCTGCGACATCGTCATGGAGCTGTTCGAGGCCGGCGAGCTCAAGCGCATCGTCCAAGAGGCCGCACAGGGATGAGTGGCGCGCCATCGCCGTCACCGGCTGCCGGGGCGCTCGATGGCCGCGTGATCCTCGTGGCCGGGGCCGGTGGTGGCCTGGGCAGCGCGGCGGCGGTGGCTGCTGCCGCTGCCGGTGCCACGGTCGTCCTGCTCGGGCGCAAGCCGCGCCGGCTTGACCGGGTCTATGCGCAGGTGCAGGAAGCCGGCCCGGAGCCGCTGCTGTACCCGATGGACCTGGAAGGCGCCGGGACCGATGACCATGCCGAACTGGCGCGGGCCCTGCAGGCCGAACTGGGCCGGCTCGATGGCCTGCTGTGCTGCGCGGCCCATTTCCCGGGCCTGACCCCGTTTGAACTGGCCGACCCGGCCAGCTTCGCCCGTGCCCTGCACGTGACCCTGACCGCACCGGCCTGGCTGGCCCAGGCCTGCCTGCCGCTGCTGCGCCAGGCCGACGATGCCGCCATGGTGTTCTGCGTGGACGACCCCGAACGGGTGGGGCGTGCCTACTGGGGCGGTTATGGTGCCGCCCAGCATGGCCTGCGCGGCCTGATCGGCAGCCTGCACGATGAACTGGCCAACGGCCCGGTACGGGTCAGCGGCCTGTACCCCGGCCCGCTGCGCACCGCCCTGCGGGCCCGGGCCTATTCGCTGGACCAGGACCCGGTGGCGCAGACCCCGGAAAACGCGGCCGACGCGGCCGTGACCCTGCTGTCGTCCGCCGGCGCCGCCTGGCGGGGGCGAATCCTGAACGCAGCGCTGGAAACGACCGCGCTGTAAGGCAACTGAAAAGGCGGAGTGAAGATTCCGTCAGGAACAGGTTGCGATGAAGTGCCGTTTGTCTCCCAACCGTCACAATCATCGGGTAGCGTGTTAATCTAGTGTTAACCGTTATGGCTAGCTTCAGCCTGACGGATGGGACCCGAACTTCATACCGAACAGCTGCCCGCAAGGCTGCTCGGCTACGTTTTTTTCCGCCATCGCCAACTCGCATCGAGGCTACCCTAGATGACCCACCCACTCCGGATGTCCAAGCTCACCCTTGGCCTTGTCGCAGCGCTCGCCGCCGCCCCCGCCTTCGCCCAGAGCACCTCCGCCGGTGTCGGCGGCCAGGTCGTGTCCACCGCAGGCGCGCCTGTCGCCGGTGCTAAAGTCACCATCACCCACACCGAGTCGGGCACCGTTTCGCGTGCCACGACCGATGCGTCGGGTCGTTACGCTGCGCGCGGCCTGCGCGTGGGTGGCCCGTACACCATCACCATCAACAAGCCGGGTGAAGGCACCAAGACCGAAGAAGGCGTCTACCTGAACCTGGACAAGGTCACCAATGTCAGCACCGCGCTGACCGGTGACGTTGCCACCCTGGATTCGGTCAGCGTCGTTGCCTCGCGCCTGCCGGACGCGTTCACCCAGGACAACAAGGGTATTGCGACCAACCTGAGCCGCGCCGACCTGGACCGCAACCCGACCCCGGACCGTTCGATCCAGAACGTGGTCCGCATGGATCCGCGCGTTGTCGTGACCGACCGCGACCGTGGCGCGTTCTCGGCCATGGGCCAGAACAACCGCTACAACAGCATCACCATCGACACCATCAACGCCGGCGACCCGTTCGGCCTGAACGACAACGGCCTGCCAACCAAGGGCACGCCGATCTCGCAGGATGCGATCGAAAGCTACAACATCTCCACCGCCAACTTCGACGTGGCCACCCGCCGCGGCGTCGGCGCGTGGGTCAATGCCGTCACCAAGAGCGGTACCAACGATTTCCACGGTTCGGCGTACTACGTCTACCAGAACGCCGATGACATGGTCGGCAAGAGCCAGAACGGCGCCAAGTGGACCGGCTTCACCAAGGACACCACCAAGGGTGCCACCCTGGGCGGCCCGATCCTGAAGGACAAGCTGTTCTTCTTCGCTTCGTACGAAGAAAGCATCAAGGAAAGCCCGGGGGCCGTGTGGGGCGCCCAGGATTCCGACGCGGCCAGCCGCGTGCGTGGCGTGACCAATGCCGACCTGGCCCGCATCAGCCAGATCGCCTCGAACTACGGCATGACCGCCGGTGACACCACCGCGTCCAACGCCGACATCGAGAGCAAGCGCTACCTGGCCAAGTTCGACTGGAACATCAACGATTTCCACCGTGCCAGCCTGCGCTTCAGCCAGACCAAGGAAGATGAGCCGATCATCACCACCAGCTTCAGCGACCAGCTGAAGCTGTCGAGCAACTGGTATCTGGTCAACAAGAAGAGCACCAGCACCGCGCTGAGCTTCTACGACGACTGGTCGGACAAGTTCTCGACCGAAGCCTCGATCACCTACAGCAAGTTCGACCAGGCGCGCACCCCGCTGGTGGGCGGCTACCAGCCGGAACTGACCATCCGCACCAGCGGCCTGGATACCGGCAGCAGCGTGGTCATCGGTACCGAAGCCTCCAGCCAGGCCAACGTGCTGGGCACCAAGTCGTGGAATGCCTACTTCGCCGGCAACCTGTTCCTGGGTGACCACACCATCAAGGCCGGTTTCGACTACCAGCAGGACGAGGTCTACAACCTGTTCCTGCAGCGCTACAACGGCACCTACGAGTTCAACTCGATCGATGACTTCCAGAACGGCATCTACCGCCGTTACCGCCTGAACCAGCCGGCCACCGGCTATGACCTGGGCAGCGATGTCGCCGCGCAGTTCAAGCTGAAGCAGTACGGTCTGTTCATCCAGGACACCTGGCAGGCCACCGACCGCCTGTCGGTGCAGTACGGCCTGCGTTACGACGTGCCGAAGGTCAGCCCGCTGCCGACCCTGAACCCCTGCTTCGCCGCTGATCCGGGCCGCCTGGGCAACCTGTCGGTCTGCGGCCTGCGCAACAACCCGGGTAATCCCAACGCCGCCACCGGCGGCTTCGGCTACGCCAACACCGGCACCATCGACGGCAACAGCGTCGTGCAGCCGCGTGTGTCGTTCAACTACGACTTCGACACCGACCGTCCGACCCAGCTGCGCGGTGGCGCGGGCCTGTTCATTTCCAACACCCCGGCGGTGTAGATCGGCAACCCGTACTCCAACAACGGCGTGTCGGTCACCTCGTACGACATCAACCGCCTGAAGGGCGCGAATGATCCGGCGTTCAGCGGCAATGTTTTCGGCCAGAACATCCCGGGCGGCACCGTTACCCCGCCTGGCCTGGGCAATTCGAACATGACGGTCAACGTGGTTGACCCGAACTTCAAGCTGCCGGCCGTGTGGAAGTACACCCTGGGCCTGGACCACCAGCTGCCGTGGCAGGACCTGGTGTTCACCGCTGAATACCAGCACCTGTAAGTGGACAAGGGCGTCATCTACCGCGACCTGAACACCGGCACCCCGACCGGCCAGCTGCCGGACGGGCGCTACACCTACGCCCGCAACCCGAACGGTGCACCGGCGAGCGCGAACACCGCTAACTGGAACAAGAACCCGTCGTTCGGCAACGTGATCCTGCTGACCAACACCGACAAGGGTTCGTCGGACAACTTCACCGTCTCGCTTAAGAAGCCGTTCAACGGCAACTGGAGCGGCATGGTGGCGTACACCTACAGCCGTGCGAAGGACGTCAACCCGGGCACCTCCAGCGTTGCCTTCAGCAGCTACCAGAACAACGCCTGGTACAACCCGGGTGAAGACGTGGCTTCGACCTCGAACTACTCGATCCCGAACCGCATCATTGCCTCGCTGAGCTGGGAACATAAGTTCTTCGGCGACTACGCCACCCGCGTGTCGGCCTTCTACGGCGGCCACACCGGCGCGCCGTACAGCTGGGTGTTCGGCAATGACGCACAGGGTCTGGGCATCTCGGGCCGCTCGCTGGCCTACGTGCCGAACCGTGGCGACATCGTGTGGGCCAACACCGCTTCGGCGGCGATGGCTGAGTCGTTCTGGAGCTACATCGACAACAGCACCGACCTGGCCGGCGCGCAGGGCTCTGTCGCCCCTCGCAACGCCAGCCGTGCGGGCTGGGTGAACCAGCTGGACATGTCGTTCAGCCAGGAAATCCCGGGCTTCATGAAGGCTCACAAGGCTGAGATCCGTCTGGACATGTTCAACGTGCTGAACATGATCGACAAGAAGTGGGGTGTCGAGCGCCGCGCCGACTTCCCGCTGACCCGTCGCCTGGCGAACATGTTCGGTGTCACTGCCGATGGCAAGTACATCTACGACATCTCCGGCACCGACTACAACGTCAACGGCACCTACTCGCCGAAGGATCTGGCGGTCAACGAGTCGCAGAGCCCGTCCCAGCGCTGGTCGATCCTGGCCACGCTGCGCTACACCTTCTAAGCGTCCGCACGGACAACCAGAAGAAGGAGGACGGCCGGGGCAACCCGGCCGTTTTCCGTTTGTACGAAAGCGCTTGCGGGCCTGCCTGCATCGGCGTAGCATCCAGACACGTGCGCGGCAACAATGCCGCACGGCGGTCCCGGAACGGCGAACGCAGCCAGCACGCATCCAACGGTCGGGTTTCCCGGCCGTTTTGCTTTTTAAGGGGGCGGCGCTACAGTCGGAAACCTTGAAGGAAGCGAAAAAGTAGATATGACGAGCAATGAAAAGGCAGCGCGCGCGCTGCCGGTGCAGGACGCGCGGATCTACCCGCGCGGCGGCCTGGATGTACTGTCGCGGGCCGAGGTCGCCCGCCTGCGCGATGCCTCCGCCGGCGGCATGCACGAGCTGCTGCGGCGCTGTGCACTGGCGGTGCTGGCCAGCGGCAGCGCCTCGGACGACCCGCGTGCCGCACGCGATCTGTACCCCGATTTCGACATCCAGGTGGCGCAGCAGGATCGTGGCGTGCGCATCGACCTGGTCAACGCCCCGGCGATGGCCTTCGTCGACGGCGAAATCATCCGCGGCGTGGCCGAACTGCTGTTCGCGGTGGTGCGTGACCTGGCCTACATGGCCATCGAAATGGGCCCGGCCTACGCGGCCGAGCTGGAATCGTCCGAGGGCATCACCAACGCGGTGTTCGGGCTGCTGCGCAACGCACGCATCCTCAACCCGGGCGACCCGAACCTGGTGGTCTGCTGGGGCGGCCATTCGATCTCGCGCGACGAGTACCTGTACACCAAGCAGGTGGGCTACGAGCTGGGTCTGCGCGGCCTGGACATCTGCACCGGCTGCGGCCCGGGCGCGATGAAGGGCCCGATGAAGGGCGCCACCATCGCCCATGCCAAGCAGCGCCGGACCGTCACGCGTTACATCGGCCTGACCGAGCCGGGCATCATCGCCGCCGAATCGCCGAACCCGATCGTCAACCACCTGGTGATCACCCCGGACATCGAAAAGCGCCTGGAATCGTTCGTGCGCATCGGCCACGGCATCATCGTGTTCGCCGGTGGCGTCGGCACCGGCGAGGAGATCCTGTACCTGCTGGGCATCCTGCTGCGCGAAGAGAACGCCCACCTGCCGTTCCCGCTGATCCTGACCGGCCCGACCGTGGCCGCGCCGTACTTCGAGCAGATCGACCGCTTCATCCGCCTGACCCTGGGCGAGGCGGCGGCCGAGCGCTACGAGATCATCATCGGCGACCCGGTGGCGGTGGCACGCAAGATGGCCAGCGGCATCAAGCAGGTGCGCGAGCACCGCCTGGCGCAGAAGGATTCGTTCTTCTTCAACTGGTCCATCGACATTCCGCTGGACTTCCAGCAGCCGTTCGTGCCGACCCATGAAGCCATGGCCGCGCTGGACCTGCACCACGGCCGTCCGCCGCATGCGCTGGCCGCCGACCTGCGGCGCGCGTTCTCCGGCATCGTGGCCGGCAACGTGAAGGAAGACGGCATGCGCCGCATCGAGCAGTTCGGCCCGTTCCAGATCCACGGCGACGCGGACATGATGGAAGCGCTGGACGGCCTGCTGCGGGCCTTCGTCGAGCAGCGCCGGATGAAGATCTCCGGCGAATACCAGCCCTGCTACCAGGTGCTGGCCTGACCGGTACCGGCGTGGCAGGGGGCCGCGCCGGGGCCGTCCGGACCGGGCAGGGCGTCAAGCCGTTGACGCCCGTCGCCCCGGACTGACCGTTCATCCTGCCGCCGCTTGCCGGGGGCAGGCCGGTGGTCCATCGTGGCTGCCACAACGCTGGGGAGCGTCCAATGTCTTTGCGCCGTGCACACGGCTTCACGCTGGTCGAGTTGATGGTCACGCTGGTGGTGCTGGGCGTGCTGGCATCGATTGCGTACCCGAGCTTCACGGGCATGATCCGTGGCAACCGCGTTAACACCTCCAGCAACCAGGTCATCGCGCTGGTGAACCTCGCCCGCAGCGAGGCCATCCGCAACAATCATGGTGGCGGCGTCTGCGCCAGCAAGGACGGGCAGGGCTGCAACGGCAGCTGGGCCGACGGCATGCTGGCCTAGGCCGATGCGGATGGCGACGGCGCGCTGGGCAGCGGTGAAACGGTGCTGCGCGTGGCCCAGGGCAACGCCGCGATGGCGGTGAACGGGCCGGCAGATGCGATCACCTTCGACGGCTGTGGTCGTCGCAGGGCGGCTGGCGACCAGGTGCTGGTGCTCAACCCGGCCACCTGCAAGGCCGGCGAGCCGCGCCGCACGCTCACCGTCAATCTCTCCGGCCAGGTCCGGGTCAAACGGGACGAATGCTCATGACGCGCCGCAATCTGGCCCGCCCGCGCCGCGGGCAGGGGGGCTTCAGCCTGATCGAGGTGATGGTGGCGGTGCTGGTGCTGGCCTTCGGCCTGCTCGGTTTCGCGCTGCTGCAGACCATGAGCGTGCGCTTCGTGCAGAGTGCGAACTACCGCACGCAGGCGACCAACCTGTCCAACGACCTGATCGAACTGATGCGTGCGCAGCGCACCAGCACGCTGGCCGGCGGTGACTACACCAAGGCGACGTTCGCCGCCGGTACGGTTGCGGTCGACGGCGCGTGCGCCTGGCCGACCGGCGCCAAGACCACTGCCGCGCAGAACATCACCCGCTGGAAGTGCCAGGTGGTCAAGGCGCTGGGCGACAAGGCCAGCGCGAACGTGCAGTTCAACGCCACCACCGGCCAGGTGACCGTGGCCATCAGCTGGGGCGACCAGCGCTGGGACCCGCAGGCACCGGACAGCCTGACCACCTTCGGCCTCACCACCACCTTGTGACTTTGCCATGACGCCTTCCTACCGCATTCGTGGCCTGTCGCTGATCGAACTGATGATCGCCATGGTCATCGGCCTGGTGCTGATGCTGGCCGTGGTGCAGATCTTCATCGCCTCGCGCGCGGCATCGCAGCTGTCCGAAGGTGCCGCGCGCACCCAGGAAAACGCACGCTTCGCGCTGGATTTCCTGCAGCGCGACCTGCGCATGGCCGGCCACTTCGGCTGCGTCAACGACCAGGCGCACGTGGTCAAGAACACCAATGACATCGGGTACAACCTGGGCGTCACCGCCGGCAGTGGCAATCCGCTGGATTTCACCGTGCCGGTGCAGGGCTATGAAGCCGAAGGCACCGGGCCGAAGGCAACGATGCAGCTGGGTGGCACCTGGAAGGTCGCGCTTTCGGTACCTGCGAGCATCGCCGACCTGAAGCCGGCGCCGCTGCCGGGCAGCGACATCCTGGTGCTGCGGCTGCTGAGCCCGGAAGGTGCGGTGGTCGTCGGCAACAGCATCGACGGTACCAAGACCACGCTGACCGTGTCGGACGCCGGCATGGCGCGGCTGAAGGCTGGCGTGGCGGGTACACCGGCCGTGTTCGCGCTGGCCGACTGCAGCCGCGCCGACCTGTTCAACGGCACTGTCGCCGGCAACACGGTGGTCGTGGACAAGGTCGACCTGGGCAACTATTCGGTCAACAACGCCATGACCATGCTCTACCGCGCCGATGGCCTGGCCTATTACGTGGCGCGCAACAGCAGCCAGGAGCCGGCCCTGTTCCGCGCCCGTGCCAATACCGCCGGCGGCTACAACGATGGCGAGGAACTGGTCGAAGGCATCGAGAGCCTGCAGCTGCTGTACGGGCTGGACGCCACCCCCAACATCAGCCTGGCGACGCCGCCCAGCGGCAACATCATCGACCAGCGCACCGCCAGCGATGTCAGCACCGCCACCGATGCCACCGCCGTGGCGCAGTGGCGGCGCGTAGGCATGGTGCAAGTGGGCCTGCTTGCGCGCAAACCGCAGCCGGCCAACGCGCAGGCGGTGGACAAGGCCGCCAACTACCTGGGCGTGCTGGGCGTGACCATCACGTCGGCCGCGCAGGACGACCGCCGCCACCGCGGCACCTATGAAGTCTCCGTTGCCCTGCGCAACCGCTTGTTCGGGAACTGACGACCATGAGCCTCCGTCCTCCTTCCTTCCACGGCGGCCCGCGCACGCAGCGGGGCGCGGTGCTGTACCTGGCGCTGATGCTGCTGATCCTGCTGGCGCTGCTGGGCGTGGTCGGCATGCAGGTGGCCGGCATGCAGGAGCGCATGTCATCCAACTACCGCGCCGGCAGCATGGCCTTCCAGACTGCCGAAGGGGCCGCACGCGGCGCCGAGAACGCGGTGGAGAAGATCGCCAACCGGCAGTCACCCGGTGACAACCCGGTGGCGGCTGCCGCCGACATCGACCAGCGCTGCGACGACGGCTTCGATCCGTCGCTGTGGGTGCAGCAGACCACGCTCGGCAACAAGCCGGCGGTGAAGGTGCGGCAGATCCAGGGTTGCATCCAGGGAGAGGGTGCGCTGGACATGGGCAAGCCGGTGGATTCGGCCACGCCAGTGTACCAGATCACCAGCTATGCCGCCGACAACACGGGCGAAGCCACATCGCGCTCGGCCATCGATACCGTATTCAAGCTGTGAGGCCGGGGAGCCCCATGATCACGCGCAACCGCACCCTCCTGGCAGGCACCGCCCTGCTGCTGGCTGGCGCCGGCTATCTCGTGCACACGCTCTCGGCCTCGCAGGCACAGGGCGTGCTGGCACAGGAGCCGCTGAACGTGCAGACCCGTGCCACGCCCGCCTTCATCATGGCCGTGGACGATTCCAACTCCATGACCTTCGAGCGCATGTTCCCCGGCGGCGATGGCCGCATGCGCTGGAACTCGAACAATGGCAGCTTCTTCAACAACGACGGCAGCTTCTTCAGCGTCGGCGACAACTGCAACACCAGCAACGACTGCTTCCTGTACCTGTACCCGCACTCGCGCTACAACACCGATTACAGCCCGGGCCGCGCCATTCCGCCGCTGGATATCTACGGCTTCGCGCGTTCGCATGTCTACAACGCCAGCTACTTCAATCCCACGGTTACTTACCAGCCCTGGACCAATGCCGACGGCACGCTGTGGGCAAACGCAGTTCCTTCGCAGACCCGTGCCGACCCGCGCCAGGACCGCACTGCCTACAGCACCCTGTACGACCTGACCAACGACCGTGCAGAGACCTCCGAGCCGTTCCAGTTCGCCAACGGCATGTACATCCCGAACCTGCTCAACACCGGCAACGAGTACTACGTGGATGGCCGCAACGGCGGCTGGCGCACCGCGGCGGTCAACAATACCGGTAACACCACCTACGCGATCCGTTACTTCCCGGCAACGTTCTACCTGCCGGCGGCAGCTGCCGCGCCGGCGGGCTATCTCACCACCGATACCAACCGCCCGGTGGTGAATGGGGCCTGCGGGCCGAACTGCAACATGCGCCGCTACCAGATCAAGCGCGCCAACTACAGCAGCGATGCGGCCTACAACACTGCCATCCAGAACTTCGCCAACTGGTTCCAGTACCACCGCAACCGCATCCTGGCCATCGTCGGCTCGTCCACCAACGCGCTGTCGCGCGTGGACACGATGCGCGTGGGCTACTTCACCATCAACAACCTGAAGAACGTGACCATGTATGACATGGTCACCAACCGTGCCGACCTGTACAAGCAGATCTACGGCCTGGCGCCGGCCGGCGGCACGCCCAACCGGCAGGCGGTTGAGTTCCTCTCCAACCAGTTCCGCCGTACCGACGACGGTGCGCCGGTGCTGCTTGCCTGCCAGCGCAACGGCGGCATGCTGTTCACCGACGGCTACACCAATTCCAACAACAAGCCCGGTGCGGCCTTCGGCAACGCCGACAGCGTCGGCAACACGCACCTGCCCACGCTGCCGTTCGCCGACAGCTACAGCAACACCATTGCCGACATCGCCGCAGCCAGCTATGCCGGCATCCGCACGCCGCTGCGTACCGGCACCGGCTTTCCCGCCGGCCAGGTGCCGGTGGACGAGAAGTGCAAGAAGCTGGACAAGGCCAGCCCCGACTGGAAGCGGCTGGATTGCCAGACCGACCTGCACATGAATTTCTACGGCGTGACGCTGGGCGCGCAGGGCCGCATCTACGGCGTGAACGCGGCGGCCACGGCCGACCCGTACACCACGGCGCCGAACTGGAACGCGAACCCGGATCCGACCACGGTCGATGACGGCACCGTGGTGGACGAACTGTGGCATGCCGCGATCAACAGCCGTGGCGAGTTCATCAATGCGCAGACCCCGGCCGATGTGACCGAGGCCATGCGCCGGGTGCTGTCGTCCATCACCGGTGGTGCGTCGCCGTCCGGCACGGTGGGCCTGACCGGCGCGCGCATCGGTGCCGGTTCGCTGGCGGTGATGCCCAGCTATGAAATCACCAACAGCGCTACCGACTGGTCGAGCAAGCTGGTGGCCGCCAGCGTGAAGGTCAATGCCAACCAGGTGGCCGAGTTCACCCAGGCCTGGGAGGCGTCCAGCCTGCTGACCTGCAGCGGCCGCCGCATCGTTGCCAACAAGGCCGGGACGGCAGTCGATTTCAGTAGCGGCACGATCAGCCTGCAGGACCTGTGCAGCAAGCCGACCGGCAAGTACGCCGAGATGCTGGTGTGTTCGGCCGACAAGCTGTCCACGATCAAGGCCGACATCACGTCCGCCATCCGCTACCTCAGCGCCGATACTTCCACCGAGGTGGGCCGCGGCGGCAAGTACCGTGACCGCAGCACGACGCTGGGCGACATCGTCAATTCGGCACCGGTGGTGAGCTCACCGCTGGACGACTACGGCTACCGCCAGCTGGGCGACCCCTACGCCGCCAGCTACACCAAGTACCTGGACACCAAGGCCAAAGAGCGTCGCTACATGGTCTATGTGGGTGCCAACGACGGCATGCTGCATGCCTTCGACGGTGGCATGGGCGCCGACGGCAAGCTGGACAGCAACGGCGGCCGCGAGAGCTTCGCCTACATTCCGGCCACGGCCTTGGGCCATATGGCCAACCTGCTGTTCCCGTACAAATCCAACACCAACGACCAGACCTTCCGCCACCGCTACTACGTGAACGGCCCGGTCACCGTATCCGACACGCTCAACGGCACGGCCTGGGAAACCAGCCTGGTCGGCACCGCCGGTGCCGGTGGGAGCTCGGTGTTCGCGCTGGACGTCAGCACGCCCGGCAGCTTTGGCACGGGACAGTTGAAGTGGGAAATCAGCGACATCAATACTTCGCTGTCGCAGACGGTGCGTGACAACATCGGCTTCGTGCTTGGCAAGCCGGTCATCGTCCCGGTCAAGGAAGGCGACGGGGTGGCCTGGAAGGCCATCTTCGGCAATGGCTATAACAGCGCCAGCGGCAATGCCGTGCTGTTCGTGGTGGACATGGCCAGCGGTGCGGTGCGCATGATCAACGCAGCCGAAGGCACCACCGGCACGGGTATTTCCGGCAGCAACGGGCTGGGCAACGTGGTGGTGGTGGACCGCTGGCGCGGTGCTGGCCAGGATGTGCGCGGCTGTGACGGCCTGGCCGACACCGTGTACGCCGCCGACCAGCGTGGCGCCATCTGGAAGTTCGACCTGACCAGTGCCACCGATACCACCCTCACCACGCCGGTGTTCACCACGCAGACCAACCAGGAAGCGGACCGCCGTGTGTTCCGCCAGCCCATCACCGGTGGCCTGACCGCCGCTACAGGGCAGGGCGGTGGCGTGATGCTGTACTTCGGAACGGGCAGCTTCTCGTTCATGAACGACAAGCAGGACGGCACGCAGCAGGCGCTGTACGCCGTGAATGATCTGTCCGGCAAGGCCGCGGGCAGCACGCTGACGCCGGCCAACCTGGTGCCGTACAGCGCTGCTGCACCGGCAGCCGGTGCCACCGAGCGTGCCATCACGCTGGGCACCGCACCGGCCAACGCACGCGGCTGGATGATCCGCCTGCCCACCACCAACGGCGAGCGCTTCGTCGGCAACCCGATGCTGGTGAGCGGCATCCTGTTCATGCCTACCTATGTGCCCAACCTGCTGACCGAGGGCTGTTCGACCAGTGGTTCGAACTGGGTGTTCGGCCTGTCTTCGGTGACCGGCGCGCCGGCGCTTGACCAGGTGCGCTACGGCTCGGCCAAGGGCACCTCACCGGCCAAGGGCACGGCAGGTGTGGCGCTGAACACGCAGGGCACCGCGCCGGTGCGCGACCTTTTCGCTGTCGGTACTGCCGCGCCTGGGCAGTGGCGAAGCCGGCAGCGGCCCGCCGGGTGGCAGTGCCTGCTGGATGAGCGTGGGCGCGGCCGGTGCTACCCCGATGTACCTGCCGTACCCCTGTGGACGCCAGTCCTGGCGCCAGCTGCAATGATTCTCCTGAACGGACGTGCCGTCATGCCCAAGCTTGCTTCCCGCCGCCGTGTGGCCGGCTTCAACCTGATCGAACTGATGCTGGTGCTGGGCCTGATCGGCGTGCTGGCGGCCATTGCACTGCCCAGCTACCAGTCGCATGTGCGCAAGACGCGCCGTGCGGTGGTGCAGGCTGACATGGCCGAGTATGCGCAGCGTGCCGAGCGCTACCATTCCAGCAACAACAGCTACACCGGCTTCACCTTGCCCTACAGCGTCTCGCCCCGGGAGGGCGGTGCCTCAGCCTATGCGCTGAGCCTGGAAAAGGTGTCCTCGTCTGCCTTCACGCTGGTGGCGCAGCCGCAGAACACGCAGGTGAAGGACGCCTGCGGCAAGCTGACGCTGGACCAGGCCAACCGCAAGACCGCCGAAGACACGGTGTCCAGCTGCTGGTAAGACCGTTGTCGCCGCTGCTTCACAAAAGTGTTGCCCTCGGCGGACAACGTGATTACAATGCGCCTCCCCGCCCGAATAGCTCAGCCGGTTAGAGCACCTGACTGTTAATCAGGGGGTCGTTGGTTCGAGTCCAACTTCGGGCGCCAGATACTGCAAAAGCCGCGAGAAATCGGGGCTTTTGCTTTTCTGCGTGCTGTATCGGCCGGCCGTCAGCACGGTGTTTCGCGCACCACGCGTTCGCTGCGCGTGCGCCCACCATTGTTCACCACCAGCCGGCCGTGCAGGCGGTTGCCAGCGCAGATGCGCAGGGTGAGATTGGCGCCGGGGCTGCGGCCATCGGGCTGGAAAAACAGCAGCGGCCGGCCACTGCTGGCCTGCGCATGCACAGTGATGTCCGCGCGGCCACGGTGGCGCACCAGCACGTCTGCCGGTGAGGCCGGCGGCGCGCGCCGCTCGCCGCTGCGGTAGACGATCCAGACGGCACTCCAGGCCAGCGAACAGGTGGCGCCGTCCTCGCTCGCGCACAGCCCGACCAGGCTGCGCTCGGACAACGCGCGGCTGCGCGCACCGGACAGGCTGGCGTGCAGGCTCAGCTGCAGGGCGTCGGCCCGGTACCGCAGCAGCATCGCATTCAGTGCCGGCCACGCCAGCGTACTCAGCACTGCCAGCAGCAGCACCACCAGCAGCAGCTCCAGCAAGTGGGCGCCCCGGGCCAGGCGGGCAGGGCAGCGGCGGGCAGGGCGAAGGCGGTCCATGCCTGCAGCCTGCGCTGCCCCGGCCGCATGAACCATCGGCTGAACCCGCATCGGCGGGTCGGCGCACCCATGAACCGGTCGTCACTGGACCGGCCGCTATACTCACCTCTCCCGGGACCTGGCAACACCATGAGCGACAGTTTTCAACTCGTCTCGCCGTATTCGCCGGCGGGCGACCAGCCCAATGCGATCGAAAAGCTGACCAGCAACTTCGAGGCCGGCATCGCCAAGCAGACCCTGCTGGGCGTCACCGGTTCGGGCAAGACCTACACCATCGCCAGCGTCATCCAGAACGTACAGAAGCCGACGCTGATCATGGCGCCGAACAAGACGCTGGCCGCGCAGCTGTACGGTGAATTCAAGGCGTTCTTCCCGCACAACGCGGTGGAGTACTTCGTCAGCTACTACGATTACTACCAGCCCGAAGCCTATGTGCCTTCGTCGGACACCTTCATCGAGAAGGACAGTTCGATCAACGAGCACATCGAGCAGATGCGACTGGCGGCGACCAAGACCCTGCTGTCGCGCCCCGATGCGATCGTGGTGGCCACCGTGTCGGCCATCTACGGCCTGGGCGCGCCGGAAGACTACCTGTCGCTGCGCCTGATTCTGTCCAAGGGTGAGCGCATCGACCAGCGCGACTTGATCAACCACCTCACCCAGCTGCAGTACACGCGCAACGAGTACGAGCTGCAGCGCGGCACCTTCCGTGTGCGTGGCGAGGTCATCGACGTGTTCCCGGCCGAATCGGACAGCGAAGCGCTGCGGCTGGAACTGTTCGATGGCGAGGTCGAGAAGATCACCCTGTTCGACCCGCTGACCGGTGAAACCCTGCGCAACATGCAGCGCTTCACCGTGTACCCGAAGACCCACTATGCGACCACCCGCGAGCGTGTGCTGGCGGCGATCGAGACCATCAAGGTCGAGCTGAAGGCGCGGCTGGAACAGCTGTACGCCGAAAACAAGCTGGTCGAGGCGCAGCGCCTGGCGCAGCGTACCCAGTACGACATCGAGATGATGGCCGAGGTCGGTTTCTGCAACGGCATCGAGAACTACTCGCGCCACCTCACCGGCAAGGGGCCGGGCGAGCCGCCACCGACCCTGTTCGACTACCTGCCGGCCGATGCGCTGCTGGTCATCGACGAATCGCACGTGACCATTCCGCAGATCGGCTCGATGTACAAGGGCGACCGCTCGCGCAAGGAAACTCTGGTGGAATTCGGTTTCCGGCTGCCGTCGGCGCTGGACAACCGCCCGCTGCGTTTCGAGGAATGGGAAGCGCGCTGCCCGCGCAGCATCTACGTGTCGGCCACGCCGGGCCCGTATGAGTTCCGCGAGGCCGGTGACGAGATCACCGAGCTGGTGGTGCGCCCGACCGGCCTGATCGACCCGGTGGTGGAGATCCGCCCGGTCGGCACCCAGGTGGACGATCTGATGAGCGAGGCCAACGCGCGCATCAAGGCCGGCGACCGCGTGCTGGTCACCACGCTGACCAAGCGCATGGCCGAGAACCTGACCGAGTACCTGACCGAACACGGCATCCGCGTGCGCTACCTGCATTCGGACGTGGACACGGTCGAGCGCGTGGAGATCATCCGCGACCTCCGCCTGGGCAAGTTCGACGTGCTGGTGGGCATCAACCTGCTGCGCGAAGGCCTGGACATGCCCGAGGTGTCGCTGGTGGCGATCCTGGATGCCGACAAGGAAGGCTTCCTGCGCTCCACCGGCTCGCTGATCCAGACCATCGGCCGCGCGGCGCGCAACGTGCGTGGCAAGGCCGTCCTGTATGCGGACAAGATCACCCGTTCGATGCAGGCGGCCATCGATGAAACCGACCGCCGCCGCGCCAAGCAGGTGGAGTACAACGAAGAGTACGGCATCGTCCCGCGCTCGGTGGCCCGCCCCATCGTGGACGTGCTGGAAGGCGCGCGCTCGGACGCAGCGGAGAAGGAGAGCCGCAAGGGCAAGGGGAAGGCCAAGGCCGGGGCGGCCGAGACGGCCGCCGATTACGCCGCGCTCAGTCCCGCGCAGGTGGCCAGCCGGCTCAAGGCGCTGGAGCAGCAGATGTACCAGCACGCCAAGGACCTGGAGTTCGAGGATGCCGCGCGCGTGCGTGACCAGATCCGCCAGTTGAAGGAGGCCAGCCTCGGCCGAACAGGCTGCGGCGGGCAGTGTTCACAAAAGTGTTGCGCTGGCAGGCCGGCATCCGTAATATACGCGGCCTGCACCGACGCAATCGCGGAAATGCAGGAAAAAACGGGCGGTTAGCTCAGCGGTAGAGCACTACCTTGACATGGTAGGGGTCACAGGTTCGAACCCTGTACCGCCCACCACGACTTTCCTCCACGCGAGGTTGTCGTGACCTGAAAAGCCCGGCCCTGGCGCCGGGTTTTTATGTAGCAAAGGCCAGCTTTCGGGCGGCAGAAATACAATGGGCGGTTAGCTCAGCGGTAGAGCACTACCTTGACATGGTAGGGGTAACAGGTTCGTACCCTGTACCGCCCACCACCCAGTACCTGGTGGCAACCAGTGGAACAGTGGACAACGAAGAAGCCGGCCTGATGGGTCGGCTTTTTTCGTTGTGTCGGAACAGTGTTAGCCTCGGGCCAGGAATCATCCGGTACCCAGGGAGGGCGGCATGGCAGGATCATCGTTGGCACGGCTGCTGGTCGGCGCGCTGGCTCTGGCCGGTGCTGCGGCATCGGCACAGGACGCGGTGGCCCCACGCATCGACGAGGTGCCGATGTACGGCAGCATCGACCGCTCCAGCCCCGAGCTGCAGGCTGCCGACCGTACCCTGATCAAGCAGGCCAGTGACCACTTCGGTTCGCGCGCCGCGGCCGCACAGGCCTGGGTGGAGCAGGGCTACCGTTTCTACCAGGCCGACCAGCTGGGCATGGCGATGCGCCGCTTCAACCAGGCCTGGCTGCTGAACCCGCAGGGCCCGGAGGTCTACACAGGCATTGCCGCCGTGCTGCATGACCAGAACCGCTTCTGTGAGGCGATGGCGATGATGGACAAGGCGCTGGCGCTGGATCCGCCCACCTTCCAGGGTATCCATTCCGATGCCGGGCGCATCACCGCACGGTGCGCGGCACAGGACACCACGCTTTCGCCACAGGCGCGCCAGGCGCTGCGCGAACGCTCCGATGCGCTGTACCGCAAGGCCGAGCAGGTGGAGCCGGACAAAGGCTACCTGTACGCGTCATGGGCCACCGCGCGCTATTGGAGCGGCGAGTACGCACAGGCGTGGGCCATGGTGCACAAGGCGCGGCTCGCCGGAGCGCGCGACAACGCACGCTTCGTCGAACTGCTGCGCGCCAGACTGCCCGAACCAGCCAGCGAGGCGGCATCGCCCTGAACCCGGCGTCAGCCCGCAGACTCAGCGCCGGTTGGACGCGTTGCACGCATCGCGCAGCTGCTTCATCGCCGTCGGCTCCATCGGCGCGGTCATCATGCTGCGGTAGGTCGCGCACTCGGCGGTTTCGCCGGCCGGAACCTGTTCACCGCGGGTGCTGGAGCAACCGGTAGCGGCGGTGGCCAGCAGGAGCAGCAGGGGCAGGGTGCGGCGGTGGCAGGGCATCGCAGGGCTCCACGGCAGGGTAATGCCGCCAGCATAGCGTGGCGGCCGTGCACGCACTGTGCCGCTTCAGTGCGCCTGCTCAGCGTGCCGGCGGGGGTACGTCGTAGCGGAAGGTCCGCTGCCGCTGCCGCTGCCGCTGCCACTGCCCGTCCACGCGCTGCCAGATACGCACGAAGCGGCTTTCAGCGGCCACTGTGGGGTGGTCAGCCGCCTGCGCGGCGGTGGCATGCTGGTACCCCAGCTGCAGGGCGCGGTCCGGCTGCAGCTCCAGCACCGTGGAAGTGCGCGGCAGCGAAGGATCATCCTGTAGCAGCTGGGCATACAGGCCATCCGGCGCGGCGCTGTCCGGAGCGAACACGCGCGCAACGAACAGCAGCAGGGCGAGCAGAGGCATGGCACGGTGCTCCAGGAACGGGAGCCCAGCGTGGCACCGCGCCCAAGGCGGCGAAACCGGCATGCGACGAAGGCCGGGAATCGCCGCGTGAAGCGTGGCCGGGGCTGGATGAACCGGCCGCCGCCGCGTCTAGAATGGGGCCGAACCCGCAGGTTGCGGAGCCTTTGCCAGACGCCAGGAGAGCACGATGAGCGAGCATACGCCGGACAAGACCCCTAACCCGCTGCTTGAGCTGCTGTTCGGCGGCAACATGCTGCAGGGCACGGCGAAGGCGATCTTCTGGGTGGCGGTACTGTGCGCGGTGCTGACCGCCGTCACCTGCCTGTGATTGCCGAAGCATCGCTGGACGACGTGCTGGCGGTGCTGTCACGCGTGCCCGAGCTTGCGCAGGGCCGCACGCGCGAAACCTACGCGCAGCGCCTGCACGGCCGGCCCGCGTTGCTGCTGGTGGCACTTGCGGCCGGCGAGGCGGTGGGCTTCAAGGTGGGTTATGCGCTGGATGCGCAGGTGTTCTACAGTTGGATCGGTGGCGTGGTGCCCGGCCAGCGTGGGCGCGGCATCGCGCAGGCTCTGCTGGAGGCGCAGCAGCAGTGGGCCCGTGCGCAGGGTTTTGCGTGCATCGAGGTGAAATCCAGTGCGCGCTTTCCGTCGATGCTGGCGCTGCTGGAACGCAATGGCTACCGCAGGCTGGACGAGGAAGGCGGCAAGCTGCGCTTCGGCAAGGTACTGGCCGCGGCGTGATGCGCGACGAGGCGAACGGCGTTCAGAGCGAGGCGTAGGCCTGGCGCAGGCTGCGCTGTGAATCGCGGCGCTGCTGTGCGGCGCGCGGCTCATCCATCTCCAGTTCCTGCAGGCGCAGCCCGACCAGGGTCATCGACAGCGTGTACCCCGGTGCGGCCCCGGCCGCGCGTGGCAGCCGGGCGGCATACTGGGCCAGTTCACTCACGTGTGCCAGGTCCGGCATCAACTGCAGGTAGGCGCGCTCGGCACTGGCCAGGTCCGGTGCGTGCAGGATGGCCTGCGCGTGTGCAGCGGGAAGGGCGGAGGCCATCGGAGGGTCCTGTACAGGGCGCGTCCGCTCAGAACGAGCGCACCAGCGAAACGAAGGCGGATGTCTGCGAGCCGCCGCGGGCCATCGGGCTGTCCTTCACCGCGTCGCCGAACCATTGGTTGGCGACCACGCCGGTGGCGCGCCAGCGCGTGCCCAGCGGGGTGGTCACCACCATCTGCAGGCTGGGCGAGGTGGCGCTGCCGGGGCGGTACTGCGGCAGGCCCGAGCGCAGCGCTTCCTCGGCGGAAATGCCGTAGTAGTAGTCCAGCAGGCGTGCGCTGGAGCGCACCACGCCCACGCGCGGTATCCAGGTGAAGCGCCCGGCCTGGATCGGGTAGGCGTAACTCAGGCTGGATTCCATGCCGCCGCCGTGGCCGGTGATCTCGCGCTGCACGCCGGCTTCGACAATGCCCCAGTCGGCCTGGTAGCTGGCCTTCAGGCCGGCCATGCCGGACAGCTGGCGGCTGTGCAGCTGGCGCAGCTGCGCATCGTTCACATCGTCGGTCTTGAAGCGCAGCGTGTACGGCGTCAGTGCGGCCGACACGCGCAGTCCGTTGCCTTGGTACAGGTACATGCCCAGCGAGCCGGGGCTGGTGAAGAAGCGCTTGCCTTCGAAGGAGATGGCCGGTACCACCAGCAGCTTGTCGTCATAGTGGCGGTAGGCACCGGAGGTCATGCCGGCGCTCAGGCCCAGCTGCAGGCCGCTGCAGGTGTCATCGGCATGGGCCAGCAGCGTGGCGCACAGCAGGGTGCGCAGGGGCATGCGGGGGAGGGACGGCATGGTGCGGTAGTGCTCGCTGCTGCAGGGTGCGCACAGCTTGCCGGGGCAACATTGTCGGAACATTGCGCGGGGTCCAGCGGATATGATCGACGGCGTTTCCCGCCGTTTCGAGCCTGTCCATGCGCATTCTCCTGGTCGAAGACGATCCTGACCTGGCCCGGGCCCTGCAGGGCGGTCTGGAGCGCCAGGGCGTGGTCGTCGATGTGGTCGGCAGCCTGGCCGAGGCGGCCCTGGCGCTGCGCGAACCGGTGCACCAGCTGATGCTGCTGGACCGCCAGCTGCCCGATAGTGATGGCGCCGGCTTTGTTGCCACCGCGCGCCAGCTGCGCCCGAACCTGGCGGTGATCATGCTGACCGCCAAGGGCACGCTGGCCGACAAGGTGGAAGGCCTGGACGTGGGTGCCGACGATTACCTGGTCAAGCCGGTGGCGGTGGAAGAATTGATGGCGCGCATCCGTGCGGTGTCGCGGCGGCCTTCGGAAATGGTGACGCCGCTGTTGCGGCTGGGGCGGCTCGCGTTCGATTTCCAGTCGCTGCAGGCCGAAGTGGACGGGCAGCCGCTGCCGTTGCGGCGGCGGCAGGCGCTGGTGCTGCAGGCGCTGGCACTGCGCCAGGGGCGCACGGTCACCCGCAGTGCGCTGGAAGCGGCCGTGTATGGCTTCGACGATGACATCCAGTCCAACGCGCTGGACGCACATATCTCCAGGCTGCGCAAAGCGCTGCAGCAGGCCGGTGCCGGCGTGGAGATCCACGTGATCCGCGGCGTTGGCTATCTGCTGGGGGAAGCCTGAGATGGGCCACGCCAACCGCTCGCTCACCCTCGGCCTGGCTTGGCGGCTGTTCCTGGCGCAGGCGTTCACCGTGGTGTTTGCGGTGCTCGCGCTGATCCTGACCTGGGGCGAAAAGGATTCGCTCAACATGGACATGTTCATCGTCGAGGACATGGCCGCGGCGCTGCACGCGCGCGGCAACCAGCTGCTGCTGGACGAGGCGCGCTGGGCGCGGCTGGATGCGCGCGCCGGCGGCAACCTGTGGTTCGTCGCCGTCGATGACCGCGGTGCGTGGCTGCGGCGTGGCGACGTGCCGGCCGTGCATGCGCCGCTGCTGGCGCGCCTGCCGATGCTCGGTGCCGGTGAAATCGGTTCGCTCACGCCGCCCTACCTGGACGTGGCGCGGGTGATCGTGCGCAACGACCAGGACCGGCGCATCACCGTGATGGCCGGTGGCGCGCCGCGTGGCGGGCTGGTCGATGGCGCACTGATGGTGCTGCGGCTGATCGGCCTGTGGTTCTTCCTGCCGCTGATCGCGGTCACCCTGCTGGTGATGCCCACGGTGATTCATCGTGCCATGCGCGGTGTGCGCCGGCTGGCGCAGCAGGCCAAGCAGCTGGACATCGGCCAGCCGGGCGCGCAGCTGGAGACGCAGCTGGTGTCCAGCGAAGTGGCGCCGCTGGTGGATGCGTTCAACGATGCGATCACCAAGGTGCAGCAGGGCTACGCGGCGCGTGACAAATTCCTCGCCGACGCCGCGCACGAACTGCGCGTGCCGATTGCGGTGGTGCAGGCACGGCTGGCGCAGCTGCCGCAGGGCGAGCTGAAATCTCAGCTGGCCACGGACGTGGCGCGGCTGGGCAACGTGGCCGAGCATCTGCTCGACCTGCAGCGGCTGGACCGTGGTAGCACCACGCTGCAACGGGTGGACCTGGCGCTGGTGGCGCGCGAGGCGGCCGCCGACCTGGCGCCGCTGGTGGTCGGGGCCGGCTACGGCTTCGAAGTGGATGCGCCCGATCACCCGGTGTGGATCCATGGCGATGCGCTGGCACTGGGCCGGGTGATGGCCAACCTGGTGCACAACGCCATCGTGCATGGCGGTGGCCGCGGCATCATCCGGGTGACGCTGGATGCGCAGGGCCAGCTGGAAGTGAGCGACCAGGGCGATGGCATTCCCGTGCGCGACCGCGAGGCGATCTTCGAACCGTTCCACCGCCTGCGTGCGGCTGGCAGCGGCAGCGGCCTGGGCCTGCACCTGGTGAAGGAGATCGTGCAGCACCACGGCGGCACGGTCAGTGCCGGCGAGGCCAGCGGTGGCGGCGCCAGCTTCCGTATCAGCTTCCACCGCCCCGGCGTGCGCCGCTGACAAACCCCACACGCTGACGCGGCGCGCGCCGATGGTGGCACCTGCGCCGCGACGGGCAGGCTGTGCCGATGCCACCGCCTGCATCCCTGCCGGCCGCACCGCCGGTTGCCCTGCTGGGCCGCGCCTGTGCCGCAGCGCTGGTCTGCGGCGCGCTGCTGTGCGTGCAGCTGCCGGGGTTGCCGCCCTGGCCGTGGAGCATCGCGCTGGCAGTACTGGCCGCGCTGGGCTGGTGCCTGCCATGGCGTGCGCGCTGGTTGGGGGCCGGTCTGTTCGGGTTGGCCTGGACGGCCCTGCATGGCCATCTGGCGCTGCAGGCGCAGCTGCCGCCAGACAGCCCACCGCTGGATCTGCAGGTGCAGGGCCGTGTGCTGGACCTGCCGCAGCACGGGCCGCTGCGCAGCCGGTTCCTGCTGCAGGTGGAGCGTGCCGAGGCGTTGCCGTCGCTGCAGGGCCGGGTGCTGCAGGTCTACTGGAGTGACGCGCGCTGGGGCAAGGGCAGCGACGCGGGGCCGGCGCGGCAGGCGGTGGATGCCGGCGTACACTGGCAGATGAGTCTGCGCGTGCGTCCGCCGCGCGGGCGAATCAACCCCGGCGGCTTCGATGCCGAACGGCAGGCGCTGCTGCAGGGGCTGGCAGGCACTGCGCAGGTGCGCGGCACCCAGGCGCGTGAACTGCAGCCGGCACACGGAGTGGTGGCATGGCGGCAACGCATGGCCGCGCGCATCGCCCTGCAGGTGCCGGCCGGGCAGGCGCGTTTCGTCCAAGCGCTGGCGCTGGGCGATACGCGCGGGCTGCAGGACGCGGACTGGGAGGCGCTGCGCGCGCTGGGCCTGACCCATCTGATCGCCATCTCCGGCTTCCATGTCGGGCTGGTGGCCGGGTTTGCCGCGCTGCTGGTGCAGCTGCCGTGGCGGCTGTGGCCGGCGCTGCCACGGCGCTGGCCGCGCCGGCAGGCGGCCGCGTGGGCGGCGGCGGGCGGGGCCATCGGCTATGCGGTGGTGGCCGGTGCAGAGCTTCCGACGGTGCGCACCGCGGCGATGATCGCGCTGCTGGCGATGGCCTGTGGCGCGCGTCGGCCGATGGCTTTGGGGCAGGGGCTGGCCCTGGCCGCGCTAGGCATGCTGCTGGCGGCCCCGCTGTCCGTGCTGTCGGCCGGCTTCTGGCTCAGCTTCGGCGGTGTGGTGTGGTTGCTCTGGTGCCTGTCCGGGCCGACCGCACGCGGCGTGCTGGCCACGCTGCGCGGCTTCGTGGCGGCGCAGGGCGTGGCCAGCTTGGCGCTGCTGCAGCTGCTGGTGGCCGATGTCGGGCAGGGCACGGCAGTGCTGGTGCGCACCGCGCGTCACGCGCTCTGGTACGACCTGGGGCCGGCCGGCGAGGACCCTGCCGGGCGCACCCTGCTGCCGGCCGCGCAGGCGCTGGGGGAGGGGCCGCCGCAACGCCTGCTGCTCAGCCATGCCGATGCCGACCACGCCGGCGGGCTGGACAGTGCGCGCCGGGGCTGGCCGGCCGCCTCGCTGTGGGCGCCGCCAGGGGCCGGCGTGGCGCAGGCGGCGGCCTGCCATCGCGGCCAGCACTAGGAATGGGATGGCGTGCGGTTCGAGGTGCTGCACCCGCTGCCTGCGCAGCGCTATACCGGCAACGAGAGCAGCTGCGTGCTGCGCCTGCAGGCCGGCCATGGCAGCGTGCTGCTGGCCGGGGATATCGGCCAGCGCAGCGAGCAGCAGCTCCTTCACGCGCTGCCCGGCCGCCTGGCCGCCGACGTCGTGCTGGTACCCCACCATGGCAGCGCCGGTTCCTCCAGCGTGGCTTTTGTGCAGGCGGTGGCCGCGCGCGTGGCGCTGGTCTCGGCCGGGCATGGCAACCGCTTCGGCCACCCGCGTGCGCAGGTGGTACAGCGCTGGCAGGCGGCCGGTGCCGAAGTGCTGTCCACCGCCGAATCCGGTGCCATCAGCGTATGGCTTGGCGCGCAAGGGCTGCAGCTGCGTGAGCAGCGCGTGTACAGGCGCCGTTGGTGGGAGGCCGTGGGGCGGGCGCGGGCGGCTGCTATCCTATCGTCGATTGAACATGCGGCCGTTGGACCGGAGGGTTGAAACGTGTGGGAACTGGTCAAGGCCGGTGGCTGGCCGATGGTGCCGCTGCTGCTGTTGGGCGTACTGGCTTTGGCGATTGTCCTGGAGCGTTTCTGGTCCCTGCGCCGCAACGAGGTGCTGCCGCCGGGCCTGGGCCAGGAAGCGCGCAACTGGGCCGCACGCGGCAAGCTTGACCCCGCGCACCTGCAGAACCTGCGCGCCAATTCGCCACTGGGCGCGCTGCTGGCCGCCGCGCTGGAGGCACGCAACCGCTCGCGCGACCAGATCCGTGAACGCATCAAAGACACCGGCCGTCACCTGGTGCACCGCATGGAGCGGTTCCTCAACGCGCTGGGCACCATCGCCTCGGCCGGCCCGCTGCTGGGCCTGCTCGGCACCGTGGTCGGCATGATCCAGATGTTCCTGGGCATCCTCGACCACGGCGTGGGCGATGTGAACCAGCTGGCCGGCGGCATCGGCAAGGCGCTGGTGTGCACTGCCACCGGCATGATCGTGGCCATCCCCGCGCTGATGTTCCACCGCTACTTCAAGGGCCGCATCAACGGTTACGTGATCGAGATGGAACAGGAGGCCACCGCGCTGATGGATGCGCTGGACGGCCGGCCGGGCGTGATGAACGCCACCGCACGCGGTGCTGCCGGCTCTGCGCCCGCGGCGGCCAAGGCCTGATCGATGCGCATCGGCAACGACCGCGCCGGGGATGAACCGCATATCGATCTGGTACCCCTGATCGACGTCATCCTGGTGCTGATCATCTTCTTCGTGGTCACCACCACCTTCGACGCCCGTTCCACCCTGCAGGTGCAGCTGCCCAGCGCCAGCCCGCAGCAGGACGGCGCCCCGCCGCACGCGCTCAGCGTGCTGGTCAATGCCGAAGGCCGCTATTTCATCAACGACCAGGAAGTGCTGCGCAGCGACGTCGAATCGGTCAAGCAGACCATCCCCGCCGTGGCCGGCAACGACCGCGAACAGACCGTGCTGCTGCGCGCAGACGCACGAACCCCCTACCAGGCCGTGGTGACCGCGCAGGATGCGCTGGGCCAGCTTGGTTTCCGCCGTATCGCCATTGCTACCGCGCCAGAGGTGCGTCCATGAGTTCCAACCACGCCCCCGTCTGGCCGATCTACAAGCGCCTGCTCGGCTACACCCGTGCCTACTGGGTGTTCATGACCTTCGCCCTGGTGGCGATGGTGGTGGAAGCCACCGCCGGTTACTTCTTCACCAAGCTGATGGACCCGCTGGTCAACCGCGGCTTCGTCAACCCCGAGCCGGGCATGGCGGTGGTGCTGCCGCTGACCATCCTGGGCCTGTTCCTGATGCGCAGCGCGGCCACCTTCGTGGGTGACTACACCATGGCCCGCACCGGCCGCAGCGTGGTGCGCGACCTGCGTGAGCAGGTGCTGACCAAGTACCTGCACCTGCCGTCCTCGCACTTCGACAGCGAAGCCACCGCGGTGATGGTCAGCCGCCTGAACTTCGACACCGAGCAGGTCACCCAGGCCAGCGCCGACGCGCTCAAGACCGTGGTGGCCGATACGCTGACCATCATCTACATGCTGGCGGTGATGCTGCAGATGAGCGTGAAGGTCACCGTGGCCATGCTGGTGGTGGTGCCGCTGATCGGTGTCATCGTCTCCTACGTGGGCAAGCGCTACCGTCGCATCAGCCGTGGCATCCAGGACGGCATGGGCAGCATGGCGGCCACCGCCGAGCAGTCGCTGTCGGCACAGCAGGAAGTGAAGGTGCACGGCACCCAGCAGCTGGAAATGAACCGCTATGCGCGGTTGGCCAACCGCATGCTGGGCCTGAACATGAAGGTGGAAGTGACCCGTGCGGCCGCCTCCAGCGTGGTGCAGTTCCTGGCCGCGCTGGCGCTGGCGGTGATCGTGTGGGTGTCCACCCGCGAAGCGCTGGCCGGGCGCCTGAACGCCGGCCAGT
Source organism: Stenotrophomonas maltophilia (assembly GCA_009912235.1). Classification (GTDB taxonomy): domain Bacteria; phylum Pseudomonadota; class Gammaproteobacteria; order Xanthomonadales; family Xanthomonadaceae; genus Stenotrophomonas; species Stenotrophomonas maltophilia_AV. The sequence continues at coordinate 858,132 of WNDS01000002.1, read as the reverse complement.
TCATGGCGCTGATGACCTCGATGATGGCCATCATTCCCTCGCTGCGCCGCCTGACCAGCGTGCAGACCTCGATCTCGCGCGGCGTGGCCGCGGCCGAGCGCCTGTTCTCGATCCTGGACATGCCGGTGGAGTGCGACAAGGGCAGCACCCGCGTGCAGCGCGTGCGTGGCGAACTGGCCTTCGAGCACGTCATGCTGCGCTACCGCGAGGACACCGGCATCGCGCTGGACGACGTCAGCTTCGTTGCCCGGCCGGGCACGGTCACCGCCATCGTCGGCCGTTCCGGCAGCGGCAAGACCAGCCTGATCCGCCTGGTGCCGCGCTTCTACGAGCCCAATGGCGGGCGCATCACCCTCGATGGCGTGGCGCTGGACGAGTACCCGCTGGCCGACCTGCGCCGCCAGGTGGCCATCGTCGGGCAGAAGGTCATGCTGTTCGATGACACCATCGCCGCCAACATCGCCTATGGCATGGACGCGACCGACGAACAGATCCGCGCGGCCGCCGAAGCCGCCAATGCCTGGGAATTCATCGAGCGCCTGCCGCAGCAGCTGCAGACCCCGGTGGGCGAGAACGGCGCGCTGCTGTCCGGCGGCCAGCGCCAGCGCCTGGCCATTGCCCGCGCGATCCTGCGCGATGCGCCGATCCTGATCCTGGACGAAGCCACCGCCGCGCTGGACAACGAATCCGAGCGCCTGGTGCAGGACGCGCTGCAGCGCCTGATGCCCGAGCGCACCACGCTGGTCATCGCCCATCGCCTGTCCACCATCGAACACGCCGACCAGGTGCTGGTGATGGATCACGGCCGCATCGTCGAACGCGGCACCCACCAGGAACTGCTGCAGATGGGTGGCCTGTACCAGCACCTGCACAGCATGCAGTTCCGCGAAAGGCAGGTCTGATGGCCGGCAAGGGTACCCAGATCCCACCGTACTGGTACGACGGCAGCCCCGCACCGCTGGGCCTGCGCCTGCTCACCCCGCTGTACGCGGCGGTCAGTGGCCTGCGCCGCTGGGCGTACCGCCGTGGCTGGCGCAAGCGCCAGGTGCTGCCGGTCCCGGTCATCGTGGTCGGCAACATCACCGCAGGTGGCACCGGCAAGACGCCGCTCACCATCGCCCTGGTCAACCGCCTGCGCGCCGCCGGCTGGAAGCCGGGCGTGGCCAGCCGTGGCTATGGCCGTGAAGACGCCGGTACCGCACGCTGGGTGGAGGCCGACACGGCCACCGCGCTGGGCGGCGACGAGCCGGTGCTGATCGCCTGGAAGACCGGCGTGCCGGTGCGCGTGGACAGCGACCGCGTGGCGGCCGGCAAGGCGCTCATCGCCGCCGGCTGCGATGTCATCGTCTGCGACGACGGCCTGCAGCACTACCGGCTGGCGCGCGACATCGAGATTGAAGTGGTGGACGCACAGCGCCGCTACGGCAACGGCCGCCTGCTGCCGGCCGGGCCGCTGCGCGAGCCGGTCAGCCGCGCCGCCGAGTGCGATTTCCGCGTGGTCAACCTGGGGCAGGGCAGCGACGAAGCGGCCATGGACACCTGCGGCTTCGGCCAATGGCCGCTGTCGCTGCATATCGACAGCGCGCAGCCACTGGCCGGCGGGCGGGCCCGCGCACTGTCCAGCTTCGCCGGGCAGCGTGTGCATGCGGCGGCCGGCATCGCCCACCCGCAGCGCTTCTTCGACATGCTGCGCGCGCGCGGCATCGGCGTGGTGCCGCATGCCTTCGCCGACCACATGGCCTACCACCCGTCCGACCTGGCCTTCGGCAGCCAGCTGCCGGTGCTGATGACCGAGAAGGATGCGGTGAAGTGCCGTGCCTTCGCCAACGACTGGCAGTATGCGGTGCCGCTGCGCGCCGACCTGCCGGCCGCGTTCTGGGTGGCGCTGACCGACCGCCTGGACAAGCTGCGCCCCCACTGACGGCCGGTGCCGCGCTTGCAAAGGCGCCGCACCGCCCGCATTCCCGTGGTATCGCCTGCCGAGTACGCCTGCATGACCGAATTCGTCGTCGCCATTCCCGCCCGCTACGCCGCCACGCGCCTGCCGGGCAAGCCGCTGCGGCCGATCGGCGGTGAGCCGATGGTGCTGCACGTGGCGCGCCGCGCGCTGCAGGCCGGCGCCACCGAAGTCTGGGCGGCCACCGATGACGAGCGCATCGCGCTGGCGCTGGACGGCCTGGACGAGGTGAAGGTGGCGATGACCGCCGCCGACCACGCTTCCGGCACCGACCGCCTGGCCGAGTGCGCCCGCATTGCCGGCTGGAACGACGAAACCGTGGTGGTCAATCTGCAGGGCGACGAGCCCTTTGCGCCGGCCGCTGGCATCCGCGCCGTGGCCCAGGCGCTGGTGGACGGGCAGGCGCCGATGTCCACGCTGGCCACGCCGGTGGAGGACGCGGCCACGCTGTTCGACCCCAACGTGGTGAAGCTGGTGCGCAACGTGCGCGGTGAAGCGCTGTACTTCAGCCGCGCGCCGATTGCCTGGCACCGCGATGCGTTCGCGCGTTCACGCGAGGCACTGCCGGCCGGCCTCCAGTGGCTGCGCCACATCGGCATCTACGGTTATCGTGCCGGCTTCCTGCAGCAGGTGGCCGCCATGCCGCCGGGCACGCTGGAGCGCATGGAATCGCTGGAACAGCTGCGCGTGCTGGAAGCCGGTTACCCGATCCAGGTGGCCCTGTCGCCGCAGCTGTTCCCGCCGGGCATCGACACGCCCGAAGACCTGGAACGCGCCGAGGCGCTGATGCAGGCGCTGGGCCGCGCATGAAGCTGATGCTGGTCTGCCTGGGCAACATCTGCCGCTCGCCGATGGCCGAAGGTGCGCTGCGTGCCCGCCTGCAGGCGTCTCCCCTGGCAGGGCAGGTGCAGGTCGATTCGGCCGGCACCGGTGACTGGCATGTCGGCCAGCCGCCGGACCGGCGCGCGATCGCCTGCGCGGCCGGGCACGGCGTGGACATCGCCGGCCTGCACGCGCCAGCTGCAGCGCAGCGATTTCGAACGCTTCGACTGGGTGCTGGTGGCCGACGAGGCCAACCTGCGCGATGCCGCGCGGCTGGTCACGCCAGCACAGCGGCAGCGGCTGGCGCTGTACCTGCCGTGGAGCGGCGGCCCCGCCGGGCAGGCCATACCCGATCCCTACACCGGCGACCAGGACCATTTCGAACAGGTCTGGACACTGGTGGACACGGCCGCCCAGCGCGCCGTGGCACGACTGTTGCGTGACGCCGACTCCGGCATAATCGGGCCATGAACGTCCAGCCCGTCCCGGACCTGCCCGAGTTCGCCACCTGGCTCAACGCCACCCCATCCACCCTCATCGAACTGCGCGGCCGTCCGGTAGCGCTGGTGTTCGTCAACGCCGCTTCGGTGTGGTGCGCACAGCGCCTGGCCGAACTGGGCCAGTGGCAGTCACGCAACCCCGGCCGCGCGCATGTGCTGGTGCTGCAGGTGCCGCGCTTCGACGCTGAGCGCGATCCTGGCGTGGCGCTGAAGCTGCTGCGTCGCCAGGGCCTGTCCGCGCCGGCGCTGCTGGATGCCGACTGGGATGGCTGGCGCCGTTTCGGCGTCAGCGCCTGGCCGACCGTGGTACTGCTCGATGGCCAGGGCCGCGAGCGTGAACGGCTGGTCGGGCTGGGCAGTGCCGGTGAATTGGAACGTGCACTCAACGCGCTATGTGCCGACGCCGGCGCACAGACCGCTGTGCAGCCAACCGAGCTGCACCCCGAGCCGCGCCAGTCCCTGCGCTTTCCCACCGGCCTGGCCGTCAGCAGCGACCGCCTGTACATCGCCGATACCGGCCACCACCGCATCCTTGAATGCAGCCACGGCGGCCGCGTGCTGCGCCAGTTCGGGCTGGGTACCGCCGATTTCATCGATGGCAGCTTGGCCGAAGCGGCCTTCCACCGCCCGCAGGCACTGGCCCTGGAACGTGAGTCGCTGTACGTGGCCGACACCGGCAACCATGCCGTGCGGCGCATCAACCTGCTTACCGGACGGGTCGACACGTTGTGTGGCAATGGCCGCCCGGGTGCGCCCAGCGAAGTCCCGCTGCGCGATGCGCACAGCGTCTCGTTGAACCACCCGCACGGCCTGGCTGTGGTCGACAACCAGCTGTTTATCGCCATGGCCGGCGACAACCGCATCTGGAGCTACCACCTGGGCCAGCGCAGCCTGCAGTGGTGTGTCGGCAGCGGCGCCATCGACGAACGCGACGGCAGCGGCCACATGGCCGCCTTTGCCCAGCCGACCGCGCTGGCCGTGGTGCAGCAGGTGCTGTACGTGGCCGATGCGCTGGGTTCGTCGGTGCGCTCCCTGCAGCTGCGCGGCGAACTGGTGCAGACCCTGGTCGGGCAGGGCATGTGGCGCTTCGGCAGCGACGATGGCCCACGTGCCACCGCCAGCCTGCAGTTCCCGCAGGCCATCGCACTCAGCCCGGCCGCACCGCTGCTGTGGATCGCCGACACCGGCAATGGCCGCCTGCGCACGCTGCGGCTGGGCGGTGGCGAGCTGTCCACCGTGGCCCTGCCGCGCCAGCTGCACGGCCCGCCCGGGCTGGCCGCCGGTGCCGGCGCGGTGTGGATCGCAGAAACCGACAGCCACGCCGTGCTGCGCTATGACCCCGACAGCGGCGTGCTCAGCGACGTACCGATCAGCGAATGACCCAGCGTTCCGACCTTCCACCCAGCGCCCCGGCTTTTGATGGCAAGGCCTTCGCCAGCCAGCTGAGCACCGCGCCCGGCGTCTACCGCATGTACGCAGCCGACGACACGCTGCTGTACGTGGGCAAGGCGCGCGCGCTGCGCAACCGCGTCGGCAGCTACTTCAATGGCAGCCCGAAGAACGCGCGCATCATGTCGATGCTCTCGCAGATCGCGCGCATGGACGTCACCGTCACGCGCTCGGAAGGCGAGGCGCTGCTGCTGGAAAACCAGCTGATCAAATCGCTGTCGCCGCGCTACAACGTGTCCCTGCGCGACGACAAGACCTACCCGCATGTGCTGCTGACCCGCGAAGACTGGCCGCGCATTGCGCTGCACCGTGGCCCGCGCGCCATTCCCGGCCGTTACTTCGGGCCGTACCCGGGCGTGACCGCGGTGCGCGAAACGCTGAACCTGATGCACAAGCTGTTCAAGCTGCGCAGCTGCGAGGACAGCGTGTTCCGCAACCGCTCGCGGCCCTGCCTGCAGTACCAGATCGGCCGCTGCAGCGCGCCCTGCGTGGAGCTGGTGCCGGCCGCCGACTACGCCGAATCGGTGCGCCGCGCCGCGCTGTTCCTGGAAGGAAAGAGCGACGAGCTGACCCGCGAGCTGGGCGAGCAGATGCAGGCCGCCAGTGAAGCGCTGGAATTCGAGCAGGCCGCGCGCCTGCGTGACCTGATCACTTCGCTGCGCAGCATGCACACCCGCCAGTACGTGGACGGCCGCGCCGCCGACCTGGATGTGCTGGCAGTGGCCATGCAGGGCTCGCAGGCCTGCGTGATGCTGCTGGCCTTCCGAGATGGCCGCAACCTGGGCACGCGCCCGTTCTTCCCGCGCACCAATGGCGAGGAGAGCCCGAACGAAGTGCTGGCCGCGTTCGTCTCGCAGTACTACGTCGAATTCGAACCGCCGCGCGAGATCCTGCTGGACCGCGAGATTCCCGATGCCGACCTGCTCGGCACTGCGCTGTCGGCCTCGGCCGAGCGCAAGGTGCAGCTGAAATGGAGCGTGCGCGGCGAGCGCGCCGGCTATGTGGAGCTGGCCAGCCGCAACGCACAGCTGACCCTGGCCACCGAGCTCAACAGCCGCAACGCACAGCACGCCCGCAGCGATGCCCTGCGCGAGATGCTGGGCCTGGCCGAACCAGTCAAGCGGGTGGAGTGCTTCGATATCAGCCACACCATGGGCGAGGCCACCGTGGCCTCGTGCGTGGTGTTCCATGCCGCCGGCCCGGTGCGCGCGCAGTACCGCCGCTTCAACATCAGCGGCATCGAGCCCGGCGATGACTACGCCGCCATGCACCAGGCCATCGACCGGCGTTTCCGCCGTGCGGTGGAAGAGCAGGGCGTGCTGCCCGACGTGCTGCTGATCGACGGTGGCGCCGGCCAGCTGGCCCAGGCCCAGGCCGCCTTGGCCGATCTGGGGGTGGAAGGCGTGCTGCTGGTGGGCGTGGCCAAGGGCGTCGAGCGCCGCGCCGGCCATGAAGCCCTGGTGATGTCTGACGGGCGCGAGCTGCGCCCGGGCGCCGCCAACCCGGCCCTGCAGTTCATCCAGCAGGTGCGCGACGAAGCACACCGCTTTGCCATCACCGGCCACCGCGGGCGCCGCCAGAAGGCCCGCATGACCAGCAAGCTGGAAGACATCCCCGGCATTGGCCCGCGCCGGCGCGCCAGCCTGCTCAAGCATTTCGGCGGACTGGTCGGCCTGAAAGCCGCCGGCGAGGCGGAAATTGCCCGGGTGGAAGGCATCAATGACGCCCTCGCGGCACGTATCTACGCTAACCTGCACGGGCTGGCCACGCCCGACGCGGCCGAGTAAAGAGAGAACCAAGCAAGCATGAAGTTGACCCTGCCCACCTGGCTGACGCTGCTGCGGATCGTGATGATCCCGGTGCTGGTGCTGGTGTTCTACCTGCCCTACACCTGGACCAACTTCGCCTCGGCGGCGATCTTCGGCCTGGCCGCCATCACCGACTGGCTCGACGGCTGGATCGCCCGCCGCTACCAGCTGGAATCGGCGTTCGGCGCCTTCCTCGACCCGGTGGCGGACAAGCTGATGGTGGCCGTGGCGCTGTTCCTGATCGTGCAGGGCCGCCCCACGCCGTGGACGGCCTTCTGGGCGGCGGTGATCGTCGGCCGGGAAATCGCCGTTTCCGCGCTGCGCGAATGGATGGCCGAACTGGGCCAGCGCGCCAAGGTGCGCGTTGCGATGATCGGCAAGGTCAAGACCACCGCGCAGATGGTCGCGCTGCTGTGCCTGCTGTATTCGGTGGCACCGAACGTGCCGGTCTCGGATATCTGGATGGGCTGGCCGATCTTCCACATTGGCGACTGGACGTTGGCCATCGCCGCGGTGCTGACCCTGTGGTCGGGCCTGCAGTACCTGCACGCCGCCTGGCCCAGCCTGCGCGCCGACGAAAGCGCCGCACGCGAGCGCTCGCGCCAGAAGAAGCTCGGGCACGAGTGAGCGCAGGAGCGCGCCGGGGTCGGATCCCTTTCCGAAGGAAAGGGCTCTGACCCCATCTGCGCCGCATCCCTGCGCCACCCGGCCGCAACATCCCCCGGCTTTTGTAGATCCACGCCATGCGTGGATGCACCCCGCCAGTCAACGCGTAAATCCCTGAAAAAAGCGCTTGACGCCATTCCCAGAACAGGTAGAATTTTTCCTCCCAAGCGGGAATAGCTCAGTTGGTAGAGCGCAACCTTGCCAAGGTTGAGGTCGCGAGTTCGAGTCTCGTTTCCCGCTCCAGATTCAAGAAAAACGCTCCCGGAAGGGGGCGTTTTTCGTTTGCGCGGTGCGCGCTTCATCCCCACTTCACCGCCACCCCATCGCCCCACCACGCACGTTGCCGAAGCTGCATCTCCGTTCCCACCCGATGATGCCGCAATGCCCCACATGTCCTCCGCCTACGCCCACGATCTGGTCATCGTCGGCGCAGGTTTCGCCGGCGCTGCTTGCGCCCTGGCCGCAGCGCAGTACGGTCTGCGCGTCTGCGTGCTCGAACGCAAGGCCGACCCCGGCGAGCGCCTGCACACCACCGGTATCGTGGTGAAGGAGGCCATGGAGCAGACCTGGTTGGGCCGCATGCCCGAGCATCTGGTGCTGCGCGTCGCACGCGTGCGCCTGTACGCGCCGAACCTGCGCAGCGTGCAACTGGAGGCGCCGGGCTATTACTTCCTCACCACCGACACGCCGAACCTGATGCGTTGGCTGGCCGACGAACTGCGCGCCAATGGTGTGGATCTACGCCTGCAACAGTCCTTTACCCACGCCGAGGCAGCTGGCGAGGGCTGGCAGGTGGAGGGGGCAGGGCGCTGCGCGTACCTGGTGGGTGCCGATGGCGCGCGCTCGCGTGTGGCGCAGCGTACCGGCCTTGGCCAGGTGCGCGACCACCTGTACGGCGTCGAGCGCGAGTTCGATGGGCTGCAGTTGCCGCAGGGCGATGCGCTGCATTGCTTCGTCAGCAAGCACTACGCACCGGGCTATATCGGCTGGGTCGCGCAGAATCCCACGGGCGTGCAGGTCGGCCTCGCCCTGCGCCATGACCCGCTGCAGGCGCAGGTGCCACAGATTGACGGCTTCCTCGAGTACGTGCGCGAGCGCGTCGGCATCGATGAATCGCTGCAGCCGTCGGCCACCCGTGCCGGGCTGGTGCCGTGCGGCTTGCCGGATGGCCCGATCACCGGCAACCGGCTGATCCTCACCGGTGATGCCGCCGGTATCGTCTCGCCGCTGTCGGCCGGTGGCATCCACTCCTCGTGGCGGCACGGCTGGGCGGCGGGTGATGCGATCGGCCTGCACCTGCGCGGCAGGGGCCCGGCCGCAGAGGCGGTGGCGCGTCAGGTGGCGCCGACCTTCCGCCGCAAGCGCCTGCTGCGCTGGGCCATGGACCATCTGCAGCACGACTGGCCGGTCAATGCGCTGCTGGGCTCATGGGTGACGCGGCGTGTGGCCGAGCAGCTGTATTTCCATCGGCGTGGTGTGCGGGCCTGAGCGGCTTCGGCGCCCTGCAGCGTGCCGCGTCGGCCACATCTGCGCACGTCAGCCAGTCCTCACTCGCCATCCTCAGGGGTCGACCGCGAACGCATGCCGCTGATGCGCGCTTCTTCGCGCGCCAGCTGGCGGTCGGCAAACCATTCCTGCACGTCGCCCGCAAAACTGGCAGGGCGGCCCTTGCTCTGCACGCCTTCGGAAATCGAGGCCAGCGTGGCGCGCGACAGTTCTTCGCGCATCGCCTTCTGCGCATTGATCATCACGGCGTGGATGCCGCACCCCCCGGTTGGCCCATCCCGGTGGCCGGCCTTCAAACAGCGCACAACGCCCGCGGATCTCCTGGCAGTCGAACAGCGCCTTGGGGCCTTCCACCGCATCCACCACGTCCAGCACGTCCAGCACGCTGATCTTGTCCGGCGCACGCGCCAACTGGTAGCCGCCGCGGATGCCGCCGGCCGATTCGACGATGCCTGCCTTCTCCAGCTTCGAGAAGATCTTCGCCACGAACGCGGCCGGTACGCCTTGCAACTCGGCTAGGTCGCGGCTGCTGGGGCGCTGTTCCAGCGGCGAGACCAGCCAGAGCAGGCAGTGAAGGGCGTATTCGACGCCCGTTCCGATGTGGGCCATGGGGCGGTCCATGAAAAATATAACGCGGACTATAGAGGCCTGATTTAGCGGCTGCAAGCGCATCGCCGGTTCTACACCCGATTGATTTCATTGGCGTTGTTCCGGCGTAAGGGGTGTAGGCAGAGGGCAGGGCACCACGGTTTCGCCCCCGCGACAGGCTTGCGCCATGTAACGCGGACTCATCTGATCTGCGTTACATGGCGGGTCTGGCTCCCAGGCATGAGCGGCCCGCCCGCCGCGTTGCCGCACCCCGCGCATGAACCCTGTTCGTCCTCAAGGAATCCCTTCGTGTCCCAACGCATTGTTGTCATCGGCGCCGGCTTTGCCGGCATGTGGAGTGCCCTCGCAGCGGCCCGTCTTCTGGACCGGGCCGAGCGTGAGGATGTCGAGATCGTGCTGGTCGCACCGTCGCCGGAACTGCATGTCCGCCCGCGCCTGTACGAACAGGACCCGGCGGCGATGAAGGCGCCGCTGCAGGCCCTCTTTGATACGGTGGGTGTCCGCCACCTGGCAGGACGCGTGCAACGCATCGACGTGGTCGGCCGCCAGCTGGAACTGGCCGCCAACGGTGCAAAAGCCGAGCCACAGACGCTGCGCTATGACCGGCTGGTGCTGGCCGCCGGCAGCCGGCTGCACTGCCCGCCGATTCCCGGCCTGCAGGAGCACGCGTTCAACGTGGACCAGATGGCCGATGCGCAGCAGCTGCAGGCGCACCTGCGCGGCCTGGCCGACCGCCCGCAGAGCGCCGGGCGCAACACGGTGGTGATCGCCGGTGCCAGCTTCACCGGAATTGAAACCGCAGCGGAAATGCCGGCGCGGCTGCGTGAGGTGCTCGGTGCGGGTGCGCCCGTACAGGTGATCCTGGTGGAGCGCGCCGATGCCGTGGGCCCTGAACTGGGCGAAGGTCCGCGTCCGGTCATCACCGAGGCACTGGCCGAGCTGGGCGTGTCCTGGCGGCTGGGTGCGAGTGTGGCCAGCATCGATGCCGCTGGCGTGGTGCTGGACAGTGGCGAGCGCATCGCCGCGGACACCGTCATCTGGACCGCGGGCGCGCGTGCCAGCACGCTCACCGCGCAGGTGCCTGGCCAGCACGACGCCGTCGGGCGCCTGCACGTGGACCGCAGCTTGAAAGCGAAGGGTGTGGAGGCGGTGTTTGCCACCGGTGACTGCGCGCATGCTGCCACCGATGACGACGGCAACGTGGCGATGATGTCCTGCCAGCACGCGATGAACCTTGGGCGTTCGGCCGGCCACAACGCGGCGGCCGACCTCATCGGCGAGCCGATGCTTGCGTATGCGCAGCCCAAGTATGTGACCTGCCTGGACCTGGGGCCGTGGGGTGCGGTCTACACCGAGGGCTGGGATCGGCAGGTGGTGCTGTCCGGTGCCGAAGCCAAGGCGCTCAAGACGCGCATCAACACCGAGTGGATCTACCCGCCCACGGGTGACCGTGCCGAGATCCTGGCGTCAGCCGATCCGCGCCGGATCGTTGTTGCCTGAGCCCTTCCTCCCACCCCGGAACACACCATGCCGACCCCTGCGTTTCCTGCGCAATCGCGCCCCGTCCTCGGCTACGGGTCGCGCCGTCTGCTGAGCATTACGCCACCGCTGCTGGCGCTGGCGTTGCCGTTCCTGCTGATGGTGTTCCATTCACTGGCTGCCCCCTGGCAGCGCGGCGACAACCTCCAGCCTGTTGCTGGCAGCAGTGGTGCTGGCTGGTACGTTCGCGGCCCCCGTGCTGGGCATCGTGGTTGCAGGCCGGCCGCAGGTGTCCTTGCGCCTGCGTCGGCTGGCCTATGCCAGCGTGCTGGCGCCCACGCTGTACGTGTTTCTCGGCGTGGTGCAGGCGTTGATCGGCAGCCCGGTGCCTGACCCGTGGGTCTGGTGCGTGCTGTGGTCGGTCGCCCTTGTCTGGGCCTTGCGCGATGGAAGCGGGCTGGTGGTGCCGGCAGTGCCTGCAGGCCTGGGGCGATGGCGTGTGGCGCATGGCATCAGTGCAGCGCTGCTGTGCCTGTACGTGCTGTTCCACCTGGCCAACCACCTCACCGGCCTGCTGGGCACCGAGCGCTATGCGGCGGTGATGGATGCCGGGCGGCTGGTCTATCGCGCGGCGTGGGTGGAACCGCTGCTGGTGGCGGCGGTGCTGTTCTAGATCGTCAGCGGACTGCATTTGGCCTGGTACTGGAGTGCGGTGCGCCATGATGGTTTCCGCAGGTTCCAGGCGGCCTCGGGTGCGTATCTGTCGGCCTTCATGCTCGGCCACATGAATTCCGTCTTCATCTATGCACGTACGTACCTGGGCATTCCCACGGACTGGAACTTCGCCACCGGTGCGCCGACAGGCCTGATCCACGATCCCTGAAACATCCGCCTGCTGCCCCATTACGCGCTGGGCGTGTTCTTCGTGCTGGGGCACCTGGTGGCCGGGCTGCGGGTGGTGCTGCTGGCACATGGCACCCACGCGCAGGCCACAACGCGGCTGTGGTATGCGGGCATCCTCGCGAGTGCCGCCGTGGCCACAGCGATCATTGCCGGCATGTGCGGGGTGCGCCTGTGACGCGGTGAGGGCGTGCCCGGCACGTGGTGGGGGCGGCGCCGGGCAGGGTGGGGCGCCCGCCCGGCCCCGGCTCCTTTCCCCGGAAAGCTGTTGACAAGCCCAGGCCGCCTCGCAATCATTCCGCTCCTCTGACGCAGGTCGGAACGCAATCTGCGGGAATAGCTCAGTTGGTAGAGCGCAACCTTGCCAAGGTTGAGGTCGCGAGTTCGAGTCTCGTTTCCCGCTCCAGATTCAAGAAAGCACCCAGGCGCCGCCCTTCTTCACAGGGCAGGCGGCCTAGCAGAAGAGAGGCCCCGCGTGGCCTCTTTTTTTGTGCCCGTTTTTTGCATCTGGATACAATTTCTGACCTTTTTACTACCGTTCCTCCATCTTTCCTCAACATTTCCGGGCTACGCTCGTGGCTGTTGATTCCACGATGGCGGATTGGTGGCTATCGGCAACACCTTTAATTCAATCTGGCTGTCCCGGCGGGGGCGCTCCGGTCGCCCGCGTGGGCTGATCGCGTCCTGTGCCCTGGGGTCCAGCCTGCTGCTGGCCGGCTGCATGTCCGTGCCGGTGCCGGATCTGCCCAACAGCACGCCGACCACCTGGTCCAGCCCCGCACCAGCGGGCGGCGCTCCGGTGGACCTGCAGCAGTGGTGGCGTGCGCTGGGCGATCCGACCCTGGACGCGCTGGTGGACGAGGTGGTTGGCAGCAACCTGGATCTGCGCCAGGCCACGCTGCGCCTGCAGGCGGCGCGGCTGGTCGCCGGCACGTGGCGCTCGGGCTTCCTGCCGGCCATCACCGCCACCGCCAAGCCCACCCAGGACGCCTCGGCGCGTGACTCCTATTACCAGGCCGGCATCGAGGCCGCCTGGGAACCCGGGCTGTTCGGCAGCGCCGACAGCAGCCGCCTGCTGGCCCTGGCCGCCGCGGGCAATGCCGAATCGCTGCGCAACGCCGCCCAGGTCACCGTGGTGGCCGGGGTGGTGCGCAGCTATCTGGATCTGGCCGTGGCACAGGGCCAGCTGGGCCTGCGCCAGCAGGAAGAGGCGCTGGACGCGCGTGCCGAGCAGATGGCGGCAACGCGCCAACGCCTGGGCCTGGCCGAGCTGGGCGAACAGGACCGTGCGCGGGTGAAGCACGAAGCCTCGCGCGCGGCCGTGGCGCAGATGAAGGACGCTGCCGACAGCGCGGCGCGTGCGCTGGCCCTGCTGCTCGGGCGTGATGCGCCGGACCCGGCATGGCAGGGCATCCGCACGCTGCCCACGCTGGGCGCCTTCCACGTGCAGCAGTTGCCGGCGGACATGCTGCGCCAGCGCCCGGAAGTCGCGCTGGCCGAAGCCGAGGTGATGCGTGCAGCTGGCGAACACGGCATGGCGCGCGCTGCGCTGTACCCGCGTTTCAGCCTGGGTGGCTCCATCGTCTATTCGTACAACATCACCCAGAACGCGCGGGTGCATACCGATTCCAGTCCGTCCTTCGGCCCCTACATCGATATTCCGTTGTGGGATTGGGGCCAGCGCCGCGCGCGCGAACAGGCCGGTGACAAGGAGCTGGATGCCGCGCTGGTGGGCTACCGCAAGGCGGTGCTGGAAGGCGTGTCCGAGGTGGAAACCGCGCTGTCCAGCCTGGACCGGCAGCAGGCCAGCATCCAGTCGCTGCGCGCCGCCGGCGAGGTCGCGGGCAAGCAGGTGCAGCAGCAGGGTCGACGCGTGGTGCTGGGCCTGTCCAGTGATTTCGACGGTCTGGAGCTGCAGCGCACGGCGCTGGGTACGCAGGCCGACCTGATCGGTGCCGAAGGCATGCGCCTGCTCGCCTTCGTCTCGCTGTACCGCGCGCTCGGTGGCGCTGCGCCGCCGCCGGAGGAGCCGATCGAATGATCGCCCTGGCACGCAAGACGCTCATCTACGAATGGCGGCGTTTCCTGCCGGTGGTGCTGGCCATGTGCTTTGCCGGTGTGCTGCTGATCGTGCAGGCGGCCCTGGTGCTGGGCATCTTCGGTACCGCCGCGATCTACGTCAAAGCGTCCACGGCCGATATCTGGGCCGGTTTTCCCGGCACCCAGAGCGTGAACTACGGCCACGCCATCGGCGCGGACGTGGAAAACCAGCTGCGCATGGACCCCGATGTCACCCGCGTGGAGCCGTATGAGTGGGTCGACGGCGAGTGGACCTCCACCCAGGGCGGCACCGGTACGTTATCGGTCTACCTGTCGGGCATTTCCACCCACGCCGACGCAATGATGTTCGCGCGCATCCTGCCGGCCGACCTGCGCGCCGCGCTGCGCGAGCCGGGCGCGGTCATCGTCGACAGTGCCGACCTGGACACGTTGGGTGTGGACATGCGCGACGGCCGGGCCTGGATCAACAACCGCCAGGTGCGTGTGGTAGCGGCCTTGCCCGGCCTGCGTGGGCTGGGCGGGGTGAACGTGCTTGCCTCGCTGGATACCGCGCGCGGTGTGGCCGGTACCGATCCGCATGAAGGCAGTACCTATTTCGTGGCGGGCGTGCGTGATCCGGCGCAGGCCGACCGCGTGCGCGAACGGCTGTCGGCGTCCACCGGGCGTGCAACGCCGGTGCAGATGTGGACCGCCTCCGAATTTGCCAGCCGCTCGCAGCAGTACTGGTTGCTCGATACCGGTGCCGGCATCGCCGTGCTGTTCATGGCCATCATCGTCTGCTTTGTCGGCGCGGTGATCACCAACCAGGCCTTTGCCTCGGTAGTGGCCGGCTCGGTGCGCGAGTACGCCACGCTCAACGCACTCGGCGCGGGGCGCTATGCGCTGGCGCGGGTGGTGGTGGAGCAGGCGCTGTTGATCGGCGGGGCGGGAACGCTCTTGGCGGCCATCCTCAGTGCCGGCGTGCTGGCGCTGGCGGCATGGCAGCGGGTGCCGGTGCAGCTGACCCCGGGCGTGGTGCTCGGCTGCGTTGGCCTGGTGGTGCTGATGGCGCTGCTGTCCAGTATCATGGCGGTGCGCAGCGTCGTGCGCTCCGATCCTTCCCTGCTGCTGCGTTGAGGCGCCTGCCCATGACGACCTCCCCACACGCCGTGCAGCCCACTTCCAAAGCCGCCCGTACCCCCAGCCTGCAGGCGGTGGGCCTGGAAAAATCCTTCATGGCCGGCACGCTGCCGGTGCAGGTGCTGCGCGGGCTGTCGCTGGACGTGCTGCCCGGTGAACTCACGCTGGTGGCCGGGCCCTCCGGATGTGGCAAGAGCACGCTGCTGTCGCTGCTGTCCGGGCTGTCGCCGCCCGATGCCGGACGGGTCGGTGCGCTGGGCGAAGATCTGGGCGGCATGAGCCGCGCCGACGCCGAGCGCTTCCGTCTGCGCCACGTCGGCTTCGTGTTCCAGGGCTTCAACCTGTTCCCGGCGCTGACCGCGCTGGAACAGGTGCAGCTGCCGCTGGGCTACCTGGGCATCAGCAAGCGTGAAAGTGCGGCCATGGCCGCCCGTGCGCTGGACGAAGTAGGGCTGTCGCACCGCAGTGACATGCGCCCGGCGCAGCTGTCCGGTGGCGAGAAACAGCGCGTGGCGGTGGCGCGTGCCTTTGCCAAGTCGCCCACGCTGATCTTCGCCGACGAACCCACCAGCGCGCTGGATGCACACAATGGCCAGCGCGTGATCGACATCCTCCACCGTTATGCCCGTGACCACGACACCACCGTCCTGTGTGTCAGCCACGACCCGCGCCTGATCCAGCACGCCGATCGCGTGATCGCGATGGAAGACGGCGCCATCCGTGATGACCGCCGCCAGAATGAACCGTAGAGCCAGGACCATGATCAAGATGCAACAGCCTGCCCGGATGCAGCGCGGACTCCTCCTTCTCGGCCTTGCCGTGGCCCCGGCGATGCTGCTGTCGGCCTGTTCGGGGGATACGCCGGTACGTGCCCCGGCCGAACAGAAGGATGCCGCCGGCCGGGTTGCGGTGGCGCGCGGCGTTGTCGACGTGGACGGCGGGCTGATCGCCCTGGCGCTGCCGCTGGATGGCCCGATCACCTCGGCGGCGGTGAAGGAAGGCGACGTGGTGCGCAAGGGGCAGCTGCTGCTGGCCCAGGACGATGCGCTGCCGCAGCAGGAACTGGCCGTGGCCAGCGCCGATGTGCAGGTGGCCGAAGAGCGGCTGAAGGCGGCCAAGGCGCAGCTGCAGGACCTGCAGCGCAATGCGCGGCGGCTGGGCGCGGGCGCCAGCGAAGGCGTGTCGTCCACGCAGATGGCCGAAGCAGCCACGCTGCAGTTGGCCGACAAGGAGGCCGAAGCCGGTATCGCCGAGGCGCAGCGCGACATGGCCCGGCACAAGCTGGAGGCCGCCCGGTTGCGGCTGCGCCAGCTCTCGCTGGTTGCGCCGGAAGCCGGCACGGTCATCGGCCAGGTGCCGGCGGCCGGCACCTATGGCCAGGCCGGCAAGCCGGTGCTCTCGCTGCTGCCGGCACGCCCGCTGCAGGTACGCGCCGAGCTGAGCGCGGCCTATGTCGATGCGGTGAAGGAGGGCATGGCAGCGGTGGTCATTCCGGACCGCGACGGCCCCGATGGCGATGGCCCGATGCCCAAGGCCAAGGTAGTGCGCATCAGCCCCATCTACGCGCCGGGGCGCCTGCCGGCCGACGCCGGCCGCGGTGCACCGCGCGTGGTCGAGTGCATCCTGCAGTTCGAGGGCGATGCGCCGGTGCGGTTTGGCCAGCATGTGCGCGTGGAATTCCATCGCTGAGGCCTGTTCTGCGCGCGATCGGCTGTTGACGGCGTGAAGGAAAAACGACACAATAGCGCCTCTTCGACGCAAGCCGAAGATCTGCGGGAATAGCTCAGTTGGTAGAGCGCAACCTTGCCAAGGTTGAGGTCGCGAGTTCGAGTCTCGTTTCCCGCTCCAGATTCTGCCAAGGCCCCGTTCTTCGGGGTCTTGTGTTAACGGGGCAGATGCCCTGTTGAGTTACCGGCCTGGTAGCAGAGTGGTTATGCAGCGGATTGCAAATCCGCGTACGCCGGTTCGATTCCGACCCAGGCCTCCAAACTGAAAAGCCCTGACTCCGGTCAGGGCTTTTTGTTTTCAACACCCGCCGCAGCAGCCCTCAGCCGGCGGCATCCTCCGGCCGCTGTTCCCGCCACAGCAACAGCGCATCCAGCGCCGGGCACAGCGCCTGGCCCCACGCGGTCAAGCGGTAATCCACGCGCGGCGGCACTTCTGGGTACACCGTGCGCTGCACGATGCCGTCCGCTTCCAGCCGGCGCAGCTGCTGGGCCAGCATTTTCTGCGAGATATCCGGTATCAGCCGTTCCAGGTCGGAATAGCGCTGCACCTTGCCGTCGAACAGGTGGAACAGGATCAGCAGTTTCCAGCGGCCTTCCAGATGCGCGAGCGCCTCGGCGACATCGGTGGCGGCGGTCAGGGCTGTGTAGGCCTTTCTCATCGGTGCGTTACTTACGTTTCCGTGCGTTCTTGTGGGGCGCCAGGGGCACTTCGAGAATATCGCCATCCCCTGATGGAGTGGCGCCATGTCCCTGCACCTTCCCCTGCCGTTGTCGCGCTATTTTGCGCTCAGCAACGGTGAGCCCAGCGTAGCCGCCGATGATTGTTTTGCCCCCGACGCCGTTGTCCATGACGAACAGCGCGACCACCACGGCATTGCCGCCATCGCGGCATGGGTGGCGCAGGCCCGCGCGGCCTACCAGCACCACGCCGAGCCGCAGCAGCTGGAATGGCGTGATGGCCGCCACATCGTCACCGCGCAGGTCACCGGCCGCTTCCCCGGCAGCCCGGTGCAGCTGTCGCACGCCTTCGTGCTGGCCGGCGACCGCATCGCCGCACTGGAGATCCACTGATGGCCCAGGATCTGCAACTGCAGAGCGCGCGCGTGCTGGTCACCGCCGGCACCAAGGGCCTGGGCAAGGCCACCGTGGCGCTGTTCCGCGAACAGGGCGCACGGGTGCTGGCCGTGGCCCGCCACCCCACGGACGACCTGCCGGCCGAGGCCTTCTTCGCCGCCGACCTGACCACGGCTGCCGGCTGCGCGGCGGTGGCCACCGAAGCCGAGCAGCGGCTGGGCGGGGTGGATGTACTGGTGCATGCGGCGGGTGGATCGTCGGCGTCGGCTGGCGGCTTCGCCGCGCTGGACGAGGCGGCCTGGCAGCGCGAGCTGGATCTGAACCTGCTGCCGGCCGTGCGCCTGGACCGCGCGCTGCTGCCCGGCATGCTGGCGCGCGGGCAGGGCGTGATCGTGCATGTCACCTCGATCCAGCGGGCATTGCCGCTGCCTGCCTCCACCACCGCCTACGCGGCGGCCAAGGCGGCGCTGTCCACCTACAGCAAGAGCCTGTCCAAGGAAGTGTCACCGCAGGGCGTGCGCGTGGTGCGGGTGGCGCCGGGCTGGATCGAGACCGAGGCGGCGGTGGCGCTGGCCGAGCGTCTCGCCGCCGAGGCCGGTACCGATTACGCCGGGGGCAAGGCGCTGATCATGCAGGCGCTGGGCGGCATTCCGCTGGGGCGCCCGGCGCGGCCGGCCGAAGTGGCCAATCTGATCGGCTTCCTGGCGTCGCCGCTGGCAGCGGCCATCACCGGCGTGGAATACGTCATCGACGGCGGCACGATTCCGGTGGCCTGAGCGAAGTGAGACAACGGGCGGAGCGATGTCCCGCCGCGCTGCTGCGGTGGGCGTCTTCACGTGAAATTGTTGTGGATGAATGACATGTAACCGATTTAACATTGCGCCGCCAGCGTGATGGTCGAGGGTGACTTGCGTGGCTACGGGTTGCCGTCTGGCAGGTCGCATCAGTACACCCGAATCACGGAGTGATTATGTTCAAGGGGAAGTTGGGGGCGCGGCGCTGGCTGCGGCGGTGGTGACGATGCTGAATGCCTCGCCGGCCATGGCGTTCGGCAAGACCGCACAGGAAACGCAGAACCAGCAGGTCGCGCAGATTCCGACCTGTGCCAAGCCGCTGGGTTCGATCTCGGTCATCGAGCCGGAAGACGCCACCAACTGGTGGACCGGCCAGCAGCTGCCGGCACCGTCGAAGCTGATCAAGCTGTTCGTCAACAAGTCGCGCTGCTTCACCCTGGTCGACCGTGGCGCCGGCATGGCGGCTGCACGCAGCGAGCGTGACCTGGCCTCCGACGGCGAACTGCGCCGCGGTGCCAACATTGGCAAGGGCCAGATCAAGGCCGCCGATTACGTGATGGTGCCCGACCTGATTTCGGCCAACGCCAACGCCGGTGGCAATGCCATCAGCGGCCTGATCGGTGGCCTGATCGGCGGTGACGCCGGTCGCCTGGTCGGCGGCATGAACTTCAAGAAGAAGACCGCCGACGTGGTGCTGACCGTCACCGACGTGCGCTCGTCCGAGCAGGTGGCCATGGCCGAAGGCAACGCCAAGAAGACCGATATCGGCTGGGGCGCCAGCGGCGGCCTGTTCTCCGGTTCGGGCTGGGGCAGCGCCGGTGTCGGTGGCTACGCCAATACCGAAATCGGCCAGGTGATCACCCTGGCCTACCTGCAGGCCTACACCAACATCATCGCCGAACTGGGCGGCCTGCCGGGCGATGCCTCCGCTGCCAACGTCAGCCAGGCGCTGCGCGTTACCAAGTCGGCGCGCCTGCTGGGCAATGCCAAGGGCACCGGCGCTGCCGTGCGCAGCCTGGACCCGGGCATGCTGTTGTACCCGACCGGCAACAAGGACGGGATGATGTGGGAAGTGGAAGACGAGCTGGGCAACAAGGGGTGGGTCAACTCGACCAACACCGAACTGGCCAAGTAAGCCGCTTCAGCGCTGCACCCTGGAACGGCGCGTGCCGTTCCAGGGGCAGTACCCCGGTTCAACCGAGCGCGGGGAACAGGTTCATCAGCAGCACCATCACCAGGCCCACCAGCGACACGATCGACTGGGTGACCGAATTGGTCAGCGTGGCCTCGGTCATCGACATGCCGAAGGATTCCTTCACCAGCCTGAAGCCGGCGTGGTTGGCATAGTTGAAGAACAGCGAACCGCAGCCGATCGACAGCGCCAGCAGCGGCCCGTTGACCCCGTTGCCACTGGCCGCCAGCGGCGCCAGCAGCCCGGCCGCGCCGACGATGCCGACCGTGGCCGACCCGGTGGATACCGACAGCATCATCGAAATCACCCAGCCCAGCAGCAGCGGCGAGAACGCGAACTGGTGGCTCATGGCCACGATCGCATCGCCGATGCGGGCATCGGTCAGCACCTGCTGGAACGCGCCACCGCCGGCGATGATCAGCAACACCCCGGCGATCGGTTTCAGGCTGGCGCCCAGTTCATCGCGCAGGTGCGCCGCATCGACGCGATTCGCGTAGACCAGCGTCACCATCGCAAACAGTACCCCCACCAGCATCGCCACCACCGGGTTGCCGAAGAAGGCCAGCAGCGTGGCCAGTGCCGAGCCCTTGGACACCACCAGTTCGCCCAGCGCGTGGGCCAGCATCAGCAGCGCCGGCAGCAGCGAGGCGAAGATGCCCAGCGCCAGGCCGGGGTGCTGCGACGGCGTGGTGTGTGCCGAAGCCGGCGGCGTGAACTGCTCGATCAGCGCCGCGTCGGGCTGTACTCGCAGACGCGGGGCGATGATGGATGCGTAGACCGGGCCGGCCAGCACGATGGCCGGAATGGCGGCGATGAAGCCGTACACCATGGTCGGCCCGATGCTGGTCTGCAACGTGGCAATGGCGGTCAGCGGCCCCGGGTGCGGCGGCACCATGCCGTGCATGGCTGCCAGTGCCGCGATGACCGGCACACCGGCCGACACGTACGCCGAACCGCCCCGCGTGGTGGTGTCCTGCATGCGCTTGGCTACCGCGAACACCAGCGGCAGCAGCACCACCATGCCCACCTCGAAGAACATCGGAATGCCGATGACGAAGGCCAGCCCGGCCATGGTCCACGGCAAGGCGCGTTCAGAGGTGCGGCGCAGCACGATGTCGGCCACGCTGCCGGTGACTCCGGTGCTGGCCAGGATCTTGCCGAGCATCGCGCCCAATGCCACCACCAGGCCGATCGCCCCCAGCGTCTTGCCAGCGCCGTTGGTGTTGGACGCCAGCAGCGTCGTGGCCGGCATGCCGGTGACCAGGCCGACACCCAGCGAGGTGACCAGCAGCGCCAGCAGCGGGCGCACATGCAGGCGCGAGACGATCAGGAGGACCAGGAACAACACGCTGGCCAGTGCGGTCACCAGCAGGAAGGTGTCGTGGGGAGTCATTGTTGGTGGATGCCCGCGCGGGAAAGGGAGGTCCGCCGCATGGCGCAGCGGCCCATCAACGGCGGACTCTAGCGCGCAGCGTGCACCGCTACCTGTCGTGGAGCTGTCATCGGCGTGGACCGCCCGATCAGGCCAAGTCGCGCGGCCTCGACCGGACGGATGCGCCACTGCCCTACGCCGGGCACTAGTCCTAATGGGTTATCGCTGAAGTGGACAGTGCTGTTCAACAATCATTCACCGGCGCGGCATCCTCGGCGCGCTCATCTGACAATCGAATCCTTGGGAGGGGGGCGATGACATACCTCACGACGGCAGGCCGGCGGCTTGCTGCCTGTCTATTGCTGGGCCTGCTGGCCACCAGCGCAACCCATGCACAAACCGCACCTGCCACAGCGGCCGCACCGGAAGTGGTTCATCTGTGGCCGAACGATCATTGGCAGCAGCGTGCGCGCGGCCCTGAAAAAGTAGGTGCCGAAGGCAGCGCCAAGGGCGCGGTATCCGGCGTCAGCGATGCCCGTATGGAAATCTACCGGCCGGCCACGCCGAACGGTTCGGCGGTGGTGATCTTCGGCGGCGGTGTCTACTTCCGCATCCAGATCGGTGGCGCGGCCAGGCCTGCGGCGCAATGGCTGCAGTCGCTCGGTGTCACCGCTGCGGTGGTCTATTACCGCCTGCCCGCCGATGGCTGGGCACCGGTCTCGCCGTTCCAGGATGGCCAGCGTGCGATGCGCCTGATGCGTGCGCGCGCGGCCGAATTGGGCGTGGATCCGCAGCGTATCGGCGCGATCGGTTTCTCTGCCGGTGGCAACCTGGCCGGCGTGGTTGCCACCCGGTTCGATGCGCCGTTCTATGCGCCGGTCGATGCCGCGGACCAGCTGTCCGCACGCCCGGATTTCCTCGGCATGATCTATCCGGTGGTGTCGATGCGGGCGCCGCTGGACCAGACACGCTCGCGCCGCGAACTGGGAACCCAGGCCGATGCCGAGCAGGCATATTCGGTGGAAGCACGGGTACGCAAGGACATGCCGCCGGTGTTCCTGGCGCAGGCAGTGGATGACCACACCGTGGATGTGGGCCACAGCGTTGCGATGTACCAGGCCGTGCATGGCGCCGGCATTCCGGTGGAACTGCACCTGTTTGAGAAGGGCGGGCACAGCTGGGGGCTGGGCGCACCCGGTTCGCTGGTCGGGCAATGGCCGCGCCTGTTCGCCACCTGGGCGCGCAGCCACGGCTACCTCGGTGCCGCGCCAAAACAACTGACCCCTCTTGCCGGCCAGGCGCCGGCCACCGCGAAGGCCGCAGCGCCTGCGCAGGACGACGACGGCAGCGGCGATTGAGCCGCGCGCCCTCCATTTGATCCGGGAGACATCGATGAATCCATTGCACCGTGCCGCACTTGCTGCGGCCGCAGGCACCTGCCTGTCGTTGGCCGCGCCGCAGGCGCTGGCCGCTCCGTCCACCGCCGAAACCGAACTGCGTGCCCAGGTGCAGCAGCAGTCCGAACAGCTGCGCCAGCAGGGCGCATTGCTGGACGCGCTGAACGCCCGGCTGGCAGCGCTTGAACATGCCGGCGCGACCGCAGGCAGCGTGCCGGCCGTGACCGCGCAGGGCACGGCGATGCCGGTGGCCGACCCGTTCCAGGCCCAGGTGGCAGCGGCCATCGCCGATACGCGCCAGGACGACATGGCCATCCTGCAGGCGCAGGCGGCCCAGCTGGCCGCCACCGGCGGTGGCGGTGGCGGCGGCAACGTGCTCTGGCGCAAGGGCGGGCCGGAATTCCGCAGCAGCGACGGCCAGTTCTCGTTCCATCCGCGCGGCCGCGTGCTGGTGGATTTCAGCAGCACGCACGGCTCGGGGTTCCCCACGCGCAACATCACCGGTACCGACCTGGCCAGCGGCCGGCTCGGTGCCGAAGGGCAGATGGGCGCGCTGGGCTACAAGATCGACGCTGACTTCGCCGGCAATGAAATCTCGTTGAAGGACACCTACCTGTCCTGGGATACCCGGCTGGGCGACCTGCCCACCGAGGTCTACATCGGCAACAAGCTGAAGGACCGCAGCCTGGACGGCGGCACCAGCGGCACCAACACGCCTTTCATGTCACGCAACGCGGTGGCGTCGGTCGGCGCGCAGCAGAGCGGGCACTACGGCCTGGGCATCACCACCAAGGTCATCGGCGATGGCTGGCATGCCAGCCTGGCCGTTACCGGCGATGACATCGGCAATGCCAGCACCGCCAGCGATACCATCGCCTACCTGCTGCGCGCGCACTGGAACCCGCTGCGCGGCAAGGACGGCTTCGTGCACCTGGGCGGCTGGTACTGGTATGAAGACCTCGGCAACGATGTCACCAGCATCAACAAGACCTCGCCGCTGGCGCTGGGCTGGAACGGCAACGTGCGGGTCTCGGCCAGCTCCATCGCCAACGTCACCGACAACCATGCCTGGGGCCTGGAACTGGGCGGCGTGTACCGCAGTGTGTGGGCCTTCGCCGAGCACACCACGCGCACCATCGAGTCGCGCACGGTCGATGCGGTCGACCAGAAGGCCACTTCGGTCTATACAGGCTGGCTGATCACCGGCGAACGCCCCGGTTTCAGCAGCCGCTCGGGCGTGTGGGGCACCACGCGCGTGCTGCGGCCGGTACAGGACGGCGGGATCGGTGCGTTCGAACTGGCCGCACGCTACGACCGCTACGACTACCTCGATGCCGCCCGTGGCGGCGAGGGCACCGCGTGGACGGTGGGCCTGAACTGGTACCTCAACAACTGGTCGCGGCTGATGCTCAACTACGTGCACTGGAAGACCGACAACAAGGTCGGCAATTTCCAGGGCCCGGATTCGGGCAACACCGTGGGCGTGCGCGCGCAGGTCTCGTTCTGACCGCCGCATGATGGCGGGGGTGCCCGGCACGTGCTGCCGGGCACCGCATCAACCGTCGCGCCCGCTCAGTGCTGGGCGGCGTGGGCGGCGTCTTCGATCACCTTGGCCACCGCCTGCGGGTTGGACAGCATCGGCACGTGGCTGGTGGGCAGTTCCACCGTGTGCGCACCGATCTTCCTGGCCAGCGCGCGCTGGCCGGCCGGGGCGATCATCTGGTCCTTGCCGGCCACGATGTACCACGACGGCTTGCTTTTCCAGGCCGCGGCGGTGACGGTCTGTTCGAACGCTGCGCCCTTCACCGGCCCCTGGGCGGCGGCGATCAGGCGTGCTTCGGCGGGGCTGACGTCCTGTGCGAAGTAATGCGCGATGGCGTCCGGGGACATGGTCAGGAAGCCGTCGGCATCCTTGTCCAGATGCTTCTGGCCTTCCGGTGCCGGGAAGGCCTTCAGGCCATCGACCGAGCTTTCACCGGCCGAGGGCGCGAACGAAGCCACATACACCAGCGAGGCGACCTTGGCATCGCCACCGGCCTGGGTGATCACGCTGCCGGCCCACGAGTGGCCAACCAGGATCACCGGACCCGGCTGGGCGCGCACCACGCGCTGCACGGCGGCCACGTCATCCTCCAGCGAGGTGAGCGGGTTCTGCACCGCCACCGCACGCAGGCCCTTGGCCTGCAGCAGCGGAATGACCTTGCTCCACGACGAACCGTCGGCGAAGGCGCCGTGCACCAGCACGACCGTGGGTGTGGCCGGCGCGTGGGCCGGGTGGTCGGCGGCCAGGCCGGCGGTGCTGGCAGACAGGGCCAGGGCGGTGGCGAGCAGCGAACGGGTGAGCAGCGTCATGGTGGATCTCCGTGCAGGGTGGGGCGATCGGGTGGGTGGCCGGTGGCGGTGGGTGCCAGGCCGGTGGCGCACGTTATGCCGCCATGCCGGCCGGTGTTTGATCGGCCGTCCGCCGGATTTGATCGCCGGTCCTGCGTGCCAGCCGGCGCCGGGTGTGGTCTCTGCCAGATGCGTGCAAGCCATTGATAATGCGTGGTTTTGGCGCCTCAGATGGCAGGGATGACGGAAGCGCCATGAAGTTCGAATTTCCGTGATAAGCCCGATTCGGGGCCTCGCGAGGGGCATCATCGCCCGCTGCCGGGGGCCGGATAGGCCCGCAATGCGCAGCCCGTCGCGCCGCCGTCCGCGCTACTATCCATCACGTTCACCGACCCAACCTTGATCAGGAGTCCAGTCATGGTCGACCGTCTTGCCGTACTGCTGGAGCGTTTCACCGTGTCCGCGTCCATGTTCAACGCTGGTGCGGTGTGCGGCATCAACACGCTCGACGGTGCGGGCGAGGAGGGGCAGCTGCACCTTGTGCGGCGCGGCCCATTGCAGGTGCTGCACCAGCAACAGACGCTGCAGATCGACGAGCCGAGCCTGCTGCTGTACCCGCGCCCGATGCCGCACCGCTTCATCAGCGATCCCGAGCACGGCGCCGACATGGCCTGCGCCAACCTGCGTTTCGAGGGCGGGCGCTTCAACCCGATCAGTGCGGCGCTGCCGGACGTGGTGCACCTGCCGCTGCGCGTGCTGGAGGGGGCCGAGGGTACGCTGGCCCTGCTGTTCGATGAAGCCTTCACCCAGCGCTGTGGGCGCACGGCGATGGTCAACCGGCTGTTCGAAGTGGTGATGATCCAGGTGCTGCGCTACCTGATGGAGAGTGGCCAGGTGCGCGGCGGCCTGCTGGCCGGGCTGGGCCACCCGCGGCTGCGGCTGGCACTGGCGGCCATGCACGAGGCCCCGGCCAAGGCGTGGACCCTGGCCAGCCTGGCCGACGTGGCCGGCATGTCCCGCTCGGTGTTCGCCGAGGTGTTCCGCGAAGCGCTGGGTACCACGCCGGGCCAGTACCTGCAGGACTGGCGGCTGGGGCTGGCGCAGCAGGCACTGCGCCAGGGCCAGCCGCTCAAGCGGATTGCCGATGAGGTGGGCTATGGCAGCGAAGCGGCGCTGTCGCGTGCGTTCAAGGCGCACACCGGGCAGTCACCGCGGCAGTGGCGCACGCAGGTGCGCGCCGCCGCCTGAGCGCTCAGCCCAGGACCAGCCGCGCCAGGCGTATGCCGGCAAACAGCCCGGCCACGCTCAGCAGCACCGAGCCGCCGGCGTACAGGGCGGCCAGGCCATGCTGGCCACGCTGCAGCAGCAGGCCGATTTCCAGCGAGTAGGTGGAGAAGGTGGTGTAGCCGCCGAGGATGCCAGTGGTCAGCAGCAGCCGCAGCTGCGGCGAGGCGCCGTTGCGCTGCGCGAAGGCTTCCACCACCACGCCCATCAGCAGCGCGCCGCTGAGGTTGACCAGGAACGTTGCCCACGGCCAGCTGCTGCCGACCACCACGCGGGCCCCGATCTGGTTGCAGAAATGGCGCAGGCACGCGCCGGCACCGCCCCCCAGGAACACCAGCACATAGTTGTTCATTCACGCGCCTCCATCGGCAGGTTCGATGGTGTCGGCGACGGCGGGCACAGCCTGCCGTCGACGAACACCGGGTTCGTCACAGCAGGAGCCATCAGCCACAAGGCGGTTATCGGGAAGCCCCATTCCCATCGACCGCCATCGTAGCAGGGCGGCGGCCGGCAGCGCAGGCTACAGCGAGGTGTCCAGCACGCGCACGATGCGGCCGTGGCTGACGCCCTCCACCAGCAGGTCGTAGGCCATCAGCGTCAAGACCGCCTGCTTGTCCACCCCGATCGGGGGATCAGGCAGCTGCAGCATTTCCGAGACCAGCGTGAAGCTGTTCACCCAGTGCTGCTTCTCGATGGCGTTGTAGGCATAACCGGGTCCGTCCTCGCTGATTCTGCGCCCGCGCGGGCCGAACAGCAGTTCGCGTGGGTCCAGTTTCACCGCGTCGGCAATGCGGAACAGCTGCTCCGCTTTCACGTGGTCCGCCTTGACCTGGTCCTTCAGCCAGTTGCTGACGGTGGCGGTGGTGGTGTGCGAAGCACGGGCGAGATCCACCGGCCGCGGCAGGCCGGCTTCCTTCATCGCATGACTGAGTCGTTGGCCGAGAGTTTTCATCTATGCAAGCGAGCTTAACAGTTGGATTCGCAAGAAACCTTGCACGGACAATAACGGTTCCTAGTTCCTGGATGCCCCCGATGTTTGTCGTGTGGAGCAAGTACTACGTACGTGATCGGCTGGGCCTGCAGACGGATTCGCAGCTGGCGAAACTGTTTGGTGTGTCGCGATCAGCAGTCTCGCAATGGCCGCGAAACGGGATGATTCCACCGCTGCGCCGTTACATGCTGCAGCAGCAGTATCCGATGCTGTTTCCGTCAGAGGAACCCGAAGACGGCGGCGATAGCGCCGACTGAGCGCGGGTCGTTCCGCAGCGCCGGGCAGAGGCTGGAAGCGACCTCAGCGGCGCCTCCGCGGGATCAGAAAGTAAAGCACGCTTAACAGACCGACGCTTACATCAGCGCGATCGTGGCGGTTCTGTGATGCACATCCAGTTCAGCCCTCATCCGACCCGCCTGCACCCGCTGCGTGAACGGTGCCGCGGAATAGGCGCTCCTGGATCTTTTTTTGCGTTGATGTCGCCATTGGCGCGGTCTCAGGTCTGGCCTCTGGCCAATGATGTTCGTGAATCATTAATAATTTCTATTAACAAAGTCGCGACGTGTCATTGACCTGTCGTGAAAACTGTGACTAATTGGCATCAAGCGTAGGTGAAGGTTCAGTAACCTGACGGGGGAAACCGAGGAAGGTCGGCCGTCAACGCAACAGGGACAAGTCCAAGGGAGGTCGTATGAATTACGGCATGCATGGCTTGGCTGAACGGGTACGTCGCGAGCTCGAATCCAGTTACCAGAAACATGGGTGCGGGCCGGAGTTCTGGAACACCTATCAGGAGGTGCTGTACCGGCTTGTGCCGCAGGGCACCACCCGCACCGATGTCACCAATGAGATGGCGCTGATCATCGAACAGCTGGGCATCGTGCGGCGCGCGCAGCTGGTGCCGCCGCAGGCAGGTGGGCTGCGCTGAGTCAGCCCAGCTGCCAGGCCCCCAGCATCAGCAGGGCCAGCAACAGACCCAGCAGCGCCATCGTGCGCGGGCGCGCGTAGCGGCGGGCTTGCCCGCTCAGGACCTGTGGGCTGCCGTAGCGCACCAGCGCCGTGCCGAAGCCGACGCGATGCTGTTCGTCGGCACAGGCATCCACACAGGCACCGCAGGCCAGGCAATCGGCCTGCGGCCCATGGCGGATGTCCAGCTGCATCGGGCAGGCGGCCGCGCACTGGCCGCAGTCGGTGTAGTCACCCAGCCGGTCGTCGGCAAAGCGCGGCATCGGCCCGGCCAGCAGTGGATGTGCAGCACGGAAGGCGTAGTCCTGCGCGGTGGTGGCATCGAGCAGGCCGCGCCCGCGCGTGACCACCCCGCCGGCGCCAGCCGGCCTTGCGCCGCGCGGTTCCCCGCGACGCGGGTCGTACTGCATGCGCGGCGTCCACGGGTCGGTCAGCAGCGGCTGCATGCGGGCGAACGGGCACAGCGTGCGGCACACCTGCTCACGCAGGAACCCGGCATTGCCCCAGGTGGCCGCCGCGTAGAACAGCACCCAGAAGGTTTCCCACGCGCTCCAGCGCAGTGCCGGTACGCCCGCCAGCAGGCCGTGGATGGGGCTGAACACGCCGACGAAGGTGATGCCCGTCCACAGCGCCAGCAATGCCCAGGCGGCCTGTGTCAGCACGCGCGCCAGCGCGGCCGGCCGGACGCGCCGGGCAATGCCGTCTTCGATCCAGCCGAAGGCGCGGCTCCACAGCGTCTGCGGGCAGCCGTGGCCGCACCACCCGCGGCCGGCCAGGTGGCTCAGCAGGGCCAGGGCAGTGGCCAGCATGGCCATCAGGCCCAGCAGCACGCCGGCATCGTGCGGCCACAGCGTCAGCCCGAACAGATCAAAGCGGCGCGCGGCCAGATCGAACAGCAGGGCCTGACGGCCATTCCAGCGCAGCCAGGGCAGCAGGTAGAACGCCAGCAGCAGCGTGACGGCCAGCGCGCTGCGCCAGCGCCACGGGCGCGACCGGCGTGCGCACGGGGTCGCCGAGGTGGGCGAGGTCATCCTCATCCCAGCGGGCAGTCGTCATCCTCCGCCGGCGGCGGGGGATGCAGCAGGTAGCCGGTCACGCCGCTGGACAACGCGGTGACCGCCCAGAACATGAAGAAGCCGACGCTGTAGCCCAGCTCGCGGCTGATCGCATGCTGCGGGAAGCTGATCGCGTGCAGCCGCAACGGGTCCACGCAGGCGAAGAACACCGCGCTGGCCAGGGCGGCGGCGATGAAGCTGGGCCAGAGAATGGCACCCCAGTGCTGGAGCAGCCGCAGGCGGCGGCCGGAGGACGGTGTGTTCATGGGCGTAACGGTCGGGCAGGGAAGGGTGGGGCGTATACTGCGCACGGTCCGGCATGGACAGGGCACGCCTGCTGCAGGCACCTCAGCCTAGGTGCCGGAACCTGCGCCGACATTGATCCAGATCAACGGCGCCGCCGTGCCCGCGCGGCACACTGCCTGCGTTTTCCCGGTACCCATGATGAGCCTGACCCCGCAACCGCCAGCCCCCGCCGCCTCACCCGACCTGTGCAGCGAGGAGGAGGTGACCCGCCTGGTGCACGACTTCTATGCGCGCGTGCGCCTGGAAGAACGGCTCGGCCCGGTGTTTGAAGCGCATGTGCACGATTGGCCTTCGCACCTGGCGCAGCTGGTGGATTTCTGGTCGGCGATGCTGCGTGGCACGCGGCGCTTCAAGGGCGCGCCGATGTCCAAGCACATGGCCATCGAGCTGGACCGTGACCTGTTCGATCGCTGGCTGGCCCTGTTCCGGCTGACCACCGCCGAATGCAACAATCCGCCGATGCAGCAGCTGGCCGATGAGGTGGCCGAGCGCATCGGCGATACCTTCTGGAAGCGCTACCAGATGCTGCGCTGGCCGCAGGTGCAGCTGCCGATCATGGGCATGCCCGGGCGCGATTGATTTCAGTCAAGGCGTACCGCGGTGGCCGGCGCGATGCTGGCGCCATGGATACCTACTCGCCCGCGGCCGGTGACCTGGCCTGGACCTTCGATCCCGAACTGCTGCGTCGCCACGACCGGCCGCGGCCGCGCTACACCTCCTATCCCACCGCACCGCAGTTCCACGACGGCTTCGATGCGCCGGCGCTGCGCGATGCCATCGCGCGCAGCAACGACAGCGCGCGGGCGCTGTCGCTGTACGTGCACGTGCCGTTCTGCAGCAGCCCGTGTTTCTACTGCGGCTGCAACCGGGTCATCACCCGTGACCGCAGCCGTGGCCACAGCTACGTGGCGCGCGTGCTGGCCGAGGCCGATCTGCTGGCGCCGCAGTTTGCCGATGGCCGCGAGGTGATCCAGCTGCACCTGGGCGGTGGCACGCCGAACTTCCTCGATGCCGCAGCCATGACCACGCTGGTGGAAGGCCTGCGCCGCCGCTTTGATTTCAGCGACGCCGGGCAGCGCGATTTCTCCATCGAACTGGATCCGCGCTTCATCGACACCGGTGATGTGGCCCTGCTGGCGCAGCTGGGCTTCAACCGCGCCAGCCTGGGCGTGCAGGATTTCGACCCGCAGGTGCAGGCGTCGATCAACCGCGTGCAGGGCGTGCGGCAGACGCTGGACATCCTGCGCGCGTGCCGCGACAACGGCATGCGCTCGGTCAACGTGGACCTGATCTATGGCCTGCCGGGACAGACCCTGGAAGGGTTCGGGCGCACGCTGGAACTGGTGCTGGCCCTGCGCCCGGACCGCCTGGCGGTGTATGGCTATGCGCACCTGCCGCACCTGTTCCGTGCGCAGCGGCAGATCGACGAAACGCAGCTGCCCACGCCGGAACAGAAGCTGGCGTTGCTGGGGCTGGCAGTGGAGCGGCTGTCGGCGGCCGGCTACCAGTACATCGGCATGGACCATTTCGCGCTGCCCGAGGAAGACCTGTCGCGCGCGCAGCGGGCAGGGCAGCTGCACCGCAATTTCATGGGCTACACCACCCACGCCGGTACCGATCTGGTCGGGCTGGGGGTCAGCGCCATCAGCCATATCGGCAGCACCTACAGCCAGAACCCGCGCGAGCTGGCGGCGTGGGAAACGGCTGTGGATGGTGGCCAGCTGCCGGTATGGCGCGGGATGGCGCTCAGCGCGGATGACCGCCTGCGCGCCGAGCTGATCCAGCAGCTGATGTGCCAGGGCGAGGTCGATGGGCGCGCGCTGGCCGGGCGGCATGGGGTCTGCTTTGACAGCTACTTCGCCGACGACCTGCAGGCGGTGGCGCGCCTGCAGGCTGATGGCCTGGCCGAGGTGGCCGACGGCGTGGTGCGCGCCAGCGAACCCGGCCGCCCGCTGCTGCGGCTGCTGGCCATGTGCTTCGATCCGTACCTGCGCCAGGCACAGGCGCAACCGCGCTACTCGCGCGCGATCTGAGGGAGAGGCCGGGCGCGTGCCGCACCCGACCTGCGCCAGGGGCTCAGTAACGGCTCATGTAGATCACTTCCACGCGGATGTCTTCGTCGAACGCGTTGCTGGTGCAGATCACCTGCCGGTCCCCCGACTTGAAGCTGATGTTGATGCCCAGATAGAACGCCTGCTGGCTGAAATCCATGTACGCCGGGCTGCCGATGTCACCCGGGAATTCATAGACCATCGGGCGGTTGTCCTTGACGACGTCTTCGCGCTTTTCGGGAATCGGGTTGTTGTGGATGTCACGTCCAGTGCCGGGAATCGATTCCCAGCCTTTCACGTTGAGGTTGTAGGTGGCTTTCAGCAGCGAGCCATCGGCAAAGTGGATCACCTCGACCGGCTGGCCGGCATCAACGGTGAAGATCGGGGTCTTCACCGAGTTGATGAAGGTGTTGTAGGCCAGGTAGCCCTTGGAGTTCATCGAGGCGCCGATCAGGTCCAGCATGTTGTTCATGCGCGCCGGGCTCTGGATCGCCTCGTAGGCCGAAGACGGCAGCGGCTTCTCCGGGCTTGCCGATGCACGCGCGACACGTGCATGCGCCATGGCTGAACGCGCCATGCCACCGCTCTCGAAGTTCCAGGTCGCTGAGGCCAGGTCGAAGTGCATTTCCAGGGAGCGGCCGTTCTGGTTCCAGAACCTGACCAGTGCAATGAAGTAGTCCTCGATCTGCGGGCTGACCGGGATTTCCTGGATCCGGTTGGTGATCACGAAGGAACGGATTTCGCCAGTGGACAGGCTGTAGACGGCCACGCCGCCCACGTCCACTTCGCCTCGAGCCGCGTCCTGCATCTGCTGCAGCGTGCAGCCCTCGCAGGACACGGAAGGAACCTACTGTTGCGCGCTTGCGGTACCTGCCATCATGCCAAGCAGCAGGGCAATTCCAGTCAGCAGTCGTTTCACGATGTACTCCTTTACAACGAGGGATTGGGAAGCAGATGCAGCGCCACGCGTAGTACGGCTGCCAGTGCCAGGGCTGTCGACACGGCCCGGGTTGCACGGTTCATGGGGCCCTTGCGCAGCGGGAGCCAGGCGATGAGGCAACACGTGAGCAGCGCAAATGCCACGACCTGCGGCGTGCGCTCGGCCATCATCGCCAGGCAGAAACACAGGAACCCGAAGAGACACAGCGCGGATTCGAGATAGGTGCGGTTGCTCATCAGGAATGAAAAAAAGGTAAGGGGGAGCGCTTTTGCCAAGCGGAACAACACTGTCGATTTACGATAACAAGAATCATTCGTATTGAAAAGGCGCAGTTAATCCCGCTCTGCTTCGACAGCGGCTTGGCTGACGACCAGCAGGCGGTGGCACGCTGGCAGGCCTATGGCCTGACCGGGGTGACCACGGCGAGTGAGCCGGACCGCCTGCCGCTGGCCCTGCACGGCCGGGCTGGCTACGATCCGCGCATGTCCCGTCCCCAACGTCTCCTCCAGCTGCTGCAGGTCCTGCGTCGCCACCGCCGGCCGGTGAGTGGTCAGCTGCTCGCGGCTGAGACCGGCGTGAGCATCCGCACGCTCTACCGCGATATCGCCAGCCTGCAGGCGCAGGGGGCGGCGATCGACGGTGCACCGGGCATGGGCTATGTGATGCAGCCGAACTTCCTGTTGCCGCCGCTGATGTTCTCTTCCGAAGAACTCGATGCGCTGGTGCTGGGCATGCGCTAGGTGGCCGATCGCGCAGATGCCAGCCTGGCCGGCGGTGCAACCGGCGTCCTGGCCAAGGTTGCCGCGGTGCTTCCGACCGACCTGCGGCGCGAGCTGTAGGAGTCGGCGCTGCTGGTCGGCACCGGGCCGGTGCGCGCGCCTGCGGCAGTGGGCCAGGACCACCTGCGCCTGGCAATACGGCTGGAGCGGCGCCTGTACCTGCACTACCGCGATGCGGGCGGCCGCGTGTCGCAGCGCGTGGTGTGGCCGTTCGCCCTGGTCTACTTCGAACAGGCACGGGTGCTGATGGCCTGGTGTGAACAGCGCGGGGACTTCCGCAACTTCCGCGCCGACCGCATCGCGCAGGCCGAGCTGCAGGAGGACCGCTACCCGCGCCGGCGGCGGGCTCTGCTGCAGGCGTTGCGGCGCACCCGTGACGACGCCGGGCATTCACTACTGCCAGAAACTGACAGCATCGACCGATAGCCTGCAGGCTCATCGCCATCGAGGTCCTGCCATGAAATTCGCTTCCGTTCGCCTGGTTACCCATGCCTTTGCCGGCATGCTGCAGTTCTACCGTGATCTTTCCGGGGTCGCGCCCGTTGTGCTTGCCGACGGCTTTGCCGAGCTGCGCCTGCCGGGTGCGGTGCTGGCGCTGTCCTCAGCCGAGCTGGTGCAGCGCTTCAACGCCGGTGCCGCCGTGGCCGCGTCCAACCGTTCGGCCATCCTGGAATTCGAGGTGGACGACGTGGGCGCCGTGGCACAGCACATGCGGGCCCGTGGCGCAGAAGTGGTGATGCCGGCCACCGTCATGCCGTGGGGAAACCGCTCGCTGCTGCTGCGCGACCCCGATGGCAACCTGGTGAACGTGTTTTCGCGGCCTGCGCAGTAACGCCG
The DNA here is from genome assembly GCA_009912235.1 of Stenotrophomonas maltophilia. GTDB lineage: Bacteria > Pseudomonadota > Gammaproteobacteria > Xanthomonadales > Xanthomonadaceae > Stenotrophomonas > Stenotrophomonas maltophilia_AV. The sequence goes on along the minus strand of WNDS01000002.1, from coordinate 824,160 downwards.
GCGCGCGGCCGGCACGCTGTGCATGGGCTACAATCGGCGCCGCGCTGCAGGCCCGGATGGCGAAACTGGTAGACGCATCGGACTTAAAATCCGCCGACCGCGAGGTCATGCCGGTTCGATCCCGGCTCCGGGCACCATCGTGACGATGGATATTTGGCGACAAATTGAAACGTTTTCGACTAAGGGCGAACTATCCCGACCTGCCTATTCATGTCATAGTCCGGCCTCCTTCGGCAGGAGCCCGGTCATGTCACTGTAGGCCATCGTCTACGTCAGTGATGCCCGTGACCTGCTGCAGGCGGCCGATCTGGACCGCCTGCTGACCGACGCCACCGCCTTCAACCGCATGGCCGGCGTCACCGGCGTGCTGATGTTCGATGGGCGTCGCTTCCTGCAGTATCTGGAAGGGCCCGAGGACGGCATCGCTTCGGTCTACCCGCGCATTGCCAATGCCCGCACCCACGCAGGCGTGCACGTGCTGCAGCAGGGCGCGGTGGAGCGCCGGATGTTTCCGCGCTGGACCATGGGGGCGCGCCAGATCGATGCGGAAGTGCTGTCGCAGATCATCGATGCGCCGTGGTCCGGCTTCCACGGGCCGCCCGCGCCGGAAAGCGAAGGCTTCATGCGCCTGCTGCAGGCCTGGACCGGCGCCGATGGCGAACTGGAGCCGCCGGCGCTGGCGCTGGGCTCCTGAGGCGGCACGCCCTGACGTTCGACCCTTGGCGTCACCGGCCGGCGCCGCTACGCTATCCAGCCGTGTCAACGACCTGCCGAGCCCGCCCATGATCCACCCGCTTCCGTGCCGCCAGGTGTGCAGATGAGCGCGCCGATCGGTGCCGTGGCCGAGCCGCGCATTGCGGTGATCGGCCTGGGGTACGTCGGCCTGCCGCTGGCGGTGGCCTTCGGCAGCCTGCAGCCGACGCTGGGCTTTGACATCGATGCCGCGCGCATCGCCGAGCTGAGCGAGGGCCAGGACCACACGCTGGAAATGGATGCGGCCGAACTGGCTGCCGCCACCCAGCTGCGTTTCAGCAGCGACGCCGATGCGCTCGATGCGTGCAACGTCTACATCGTCACCGTGCCCACGCCGATCGATGCCTACGAGCAGCCCGACCTGGAGCCGCTGCGCTCGGCCACGCGGCTGATCGCCGGGCACCTGCGGCCGGGTGATCTGGTGGTGTACGAATCCACCGTCTACCCCGGCACCACCGAGGAAGTGTGCGTGCCGCTGCTGGAAGAAGTCTCCGACCTGCGCTTCAACGAGGCGTTCTACTGCGGCTACAGCCCCGAGCGGGTAAGCCCGGGCGATCGCAACCGGCGCCTGGCCGACATCCGCAAGATCACCTCCGGCTCCACACCCGAGGTGGCGGCGGTGGTCGACGCGCTGTACGCGCGGATCATCCGTGCCGGCACCTTTCCGGCGGTGTCCCTGCGCGTGGCCGAGGCGGCCAAGGTGGTGGAGAACATCCAGCGCGACGTCAACATCGCGCTGGTCAACGAGCTGGCATTGATCTTCAACCGGCTGGGCATCGACACCCAGAACGTGCTCGACGCGGCCGGCAGCAAGTGGAACTTCCTGCCGTTCCGGCCCGGCCTGGTCGGCGGGCACTGCATCGGCGTGGACCCGTATTACCTGCTGCACAAATCCGAGAGCGTCGGCTACCACCCGGACCTGATCCACACCGCCCGCCAGGTCAACAACCGCGTTGGCGAACATGTGGCCCAGCGCGTGCTGGCCCTGCTCGCCGCACGTGGGCGGGCCCCGGCGCAGGCGCGCATGCTGGTGCTGGGCGTCACCTTCAAGGAAGACTGCCCGGACCTGCGCAACAGCCGCGCGCTGGACCTGGCCCAGCAGCTGGTGGCCAGTGGCGCACAGGTGCAGGTGGTGGACCCCTGGGTGGGCCCGGCCGCGCTGGATGGGCAGGGCGTGGAGTGGCTGCAGATGCCGCAGCCGCAGGGCTACGACGCGGTGGTGCTGGCGGTGGCCCATGCCCGCTTCAAGGCACTGGCGGCCAGTGAGATCCGCGCGCTGCTGGCGCCCGGCGGCGTGGTGTACGACGTGAAGTCGGCGTGGCCGCGCGAGGTGGTGGACGAGCGCCTGTAGCGCCGTCCACCACGGCAGGCGTGGGGCAGGCCGGCGTCTAAATGCGTTTATGTGCGGTCGGGTAGACTCGGTTGCAGATGCAATCGAGGAACGCCATGCACCGGTATCTTGCCTACCTGCTCGCCATCCTGCTGTTTCCGTTGTGTCTGTGGCTGGCCACCCTCTGGCCCGCCTGGTACTGGGGCGTGGGCCTGACCGCGGCCATGGTGCTGCTGGGCAGCTGGGACCTGCTGCAGAAGCGCAGCACCCTGCGCCGCAACTACCCGGTACTGGCGCACTTCCGCTACGGGCTGGAATCGATCGGCCCGGAAATCCGCCAGTACTTCGTGCAGAGAGACCTGGAAGACGTGCCGTTCTCGCGCCAGCAGCGTGCGCTGATCTACCAGCGCAGCAAGAACGAAATGGACACCGTGCCGTTCGGCACGCTGCGCAGCACCTACGCGGTGGACTACGAGTGGATCAACCATTCGCTGGCGCCCACCACCATCGGCCACCACGATTTCCGCGTGCTGATCGGCCCCACCTGTGCCAAGCCCTATTCGGCCAGCGTGTTCAACATCTCGGCGATGAGCTTTGGCTCGCTGTCGGCCAATGCCATCCGCGCATTGAACGAAGGCGCGCGCCGCGGCGGCTTCTACCACGACACCGGCGAGGGCTCGATTTCGCCCTACCACCGCGAGATGGGCGGTGACCTGGTGTGGGAAATCGGCTCGGGCTACTTCGGTTGCCGCGATGAGAAGGGCGGCTTCAGCGAAGAGCGTTTCGTGGCCAACGCCACCCACGACCAGGTCAAGATGATCGAGATCAAGCTGTCGCAGGGTGCAAAGCCCGGCCATGGCGGCGTGCTGCCGGCACCGAAGGTGACCGCGGAAATCTCGGCCACGCGTGGCGTGCCGATGGGCGTGGACTGCGTCTCTCCCTCGCGGCATTCGGCGTTCTCCACGCCGGTGGAGCTGCTGCAGTTCGTGGCCCGCCTGCGCGAGCTGTCCGGTGGCAAGCCGGTCGGTTTCAAGCTGGCACTGGGGCACCCGTGGGAATGGTTCGGCATTGCCAAGGCCATGAGCGAGACCGGCCTGCTGCCGGACTTCATCGTGGTCGATGGCGCCGAGGGCGGCACCGGCGCTGCGCCGGCCGAGTTCGTCGACCACGTCGGCATTCCCATGCACGAAGCGCTGCTGCTGGTGCACAATACGCTGGTCGGCCTGGATCTGCGCGAGCGCATCCGCATCGGCGCGGCCGGCAAGATCACCAGTGCATTCGACATCGCGCGCACCATCGCGTTGGGCGCGGACTGGTGCAATGCCGGGCGTGGCTTCATGTTCGCGCTGGGCTGCATCCAGTCGCTCAGCTGCCACACCGACAGATGCCCGACCGGCATCGCTACGCAGAACCCTTCGCGCTGGAAGCATCTGGATGCGGCCGACAAGGCCAGTCGGGTCAACAACTACCATGAGCACACGCTGCATGCGCTGATGGAGCTGCTGTGCGCTGCCGGTCTGAACGACCCCGCCGAGCTGGGGCCGGAGCACATCCTGCGCCGCGTGTCGCCGGTGGAGATCCGCTCGATGGCATCGCTGTACCGCTACCTGGAACCGGGTGAACTGCTGACCCGCGTGCCCGACCATGCGGTGTTCCATGATTTCTGGGCCGATGCGCGCAGCGATTCGTTCCAGCCGCCCCGCGCATCCAGGCCCTGCGCGCCAACAAATCGCGCTGAGCGCAGGCCGCGTGCCGCAGTTGCCCGTTTGCCTTGCGATCCGGCATTGTGGCGTGGCACCGCGGTATCGCGACGCAACACGACAAGGAGAGGGCATGCAGTTCAGGACTGGCACGCAAAGTGATGTGGAACGGCTGTGGGCCCTGCGCACGCGGCGCGTGCGCAGGGCTGTGCAGCAGCCACTACGCGCGCGAGGTAATCACGCCGTGGTCGGCGTCGCCGCCACCGGTGCAGTACGCGCGCCTGCTGGACGAGGGCGGCTGCGTGGTGGCCGAGGATGACAGCGGTGCGCTGCTCGGCTTCGGCGTGCTGGACGCGCGCGGCAACGAAATGGATGCGCTGTTCGTCGATCCCGACCACGGCGGCCGTGGCATCGGCCAGGCACTGATGCAGCGCCTGCTGGCGATGGCCGACCCGGCTCGCGAGGTGGTGCTGTCCGCCTCGCTCAACGCCGTGCCGTTCTACCAGCGGCAGGGGTTCATCGCCCTGCGCGAAGAGGCCTACCCGCATCCCAGCGGTGTGGCACTGGCGTCGGTGAGCATGCACCGCCCGTGGTAGTGCCGGCCGTTGGCCGGCAACCACGCACACCCTTCACCGCCCAGCCAACCACCCGATCACACCCTCGGCCGCACGCAGGCCGCTGGCATAGCAGGCCGTCAGCAGGTAGCCGCCGGTAGGCGCTTCCCAATCCAGCATTTCGCCTGCACAGAACACGCCGGGCAGGGCGTGCAGCATCAACTGTTCGTCCATGGCGTCCAGCCGCACGCCACCTGCGGTGCTGATCACCTCGGCCATCGGCCGCGGCCGCAGCAGGGCCAGCGGCAACCGCTTCAGGCAGCGCGCCACGGCGGCCAGATCGTTGCCGGCCTCCTTGCCCAGCACTTCGAAGACCAGCGCCGTCCTGACCGCATCCAGCCCGGCCTGGCGACGCAGGTGCTCGCCGAAGCTGCGGCCCTTACGCGGGCGCGACAGGTCGGCCAGCAGGCGTGCTTCGTCGCGGCCGGGAACCAGGTCCAGCCACAGCGTGGCGTGGCCATCGCGGTTGAGGGTCTCGCGCAGGTCGGCGGCCAGCGCATAGACCAGGCTGCCTTCGATGCCATAAGCGCTCACCACGCATTCGCCCTGCAGCTGCTGCGGCTGGCCGTGCAGGTCGAGCCAGTGCGCGACCACCGGCTTCAGCGGGGTGCCGGCATGGCGCTCGGCGAAGAACGCTGACCAGGCAATGTCGAAGCCACAGTTGGCCGACTGCAGCGGTGCCACCGCCACGCCCTGCGCCTGCAGTGGTGCCACCCAGGCGGCATCGCTGCCCAGCTGCGGCCAGCTGCCGCCGCCCAGTGCCAGCACGGTGGCGTCGGCCTGCACGCCGATGCTGCCGGCGTCGGTGTCGAAGCGCAGTGCGCTCTCGGCGTCCCAGCCGGTCCAGCGATGGTTCACGTGCAGGCGCACGCCCTGTTCCTTCAGCCGGCGCACCCAGCCGCGCAGCAGCGGCGCAGCCTTGCGGTCCACCGGGAACACGCGGCCGGAGCTGCCCACGTAGGTTTCCACGCCGAAGCCGGCGGCCCAGTCGCGCAGTGCCTGCGCATCGAAGCCATCCAGCCAGGTGCCGACGCGCGCGGCCTGTTCGCGGTAGCGGCTGTCGAACAGCGGGCGGGCGCCGGAGTGGGTCAGGTTGAGCCCGCCCTTGCCGGCAATCAGGAACTTGCGCCCGGGTGACCCCTTGGCCTCGTACAGGTCCACCTCCAGCCCGGCCGGGCCGCCGCCGATGACGGCGACACGGCGCGGTGTGGCGGTCTTACTGTTTGACATCGAGCAGCTCGACGTCGAACACCAGCGAGGAGCCGGCCGGGATCGGGCCGACGCTGCGGTCGCCATAGCCGTAGGCCGGCGGAATCATCAGGGTGCGCTTGCCGCCCACCTTCATGCCGACCACGCCTTCATCCCAGCCGCGGATGACCTGGCCGCCACCGAGATCGAAGGCGAACGGTTCGCCGCGGCTGACCGAGCTGTCGAAGGTCTTGCCGTGCTTGTCCGCAGTGCGCTCGTCGTAGATCCAGCCGGTGTAGTGCACGGTGACCTTGCTGCCGGCCACTGCTTCGGCGCCGGTGCCCGGCTGGGTGTCGATGCGTTCGAAGGTGGTGAGGGTGCCGCCCGGCGGCGGGCCCGGCGGGGTGCAGCCGGCAACGGCGAGGGACAGCAGCAGGGGAATCAGCAGGCGGCGCATGGCGTCTCCAGGGAAGCGTGAACGGGCGGGCAGGGCGCAAGGGTAGCGCATCGCTGCCGGGTATCATGCGGGCATGGCCAAACTCCCGCTCAACCTGCGCCACGTAGGCGACGATGAATATGCCGATGTCTGCACGCTGCTCGACCAGCACGGCATCGCCTGGTACCGCACTGAACCGAGCCCGTGGGGCATTTCCAACGGTGGCCTGTGGCTGCGCGAGGATGCCGACCAGCCGCGGGCGAAGGCCTTGATGGCCGAATACCAGGCGGCGCGCGGCGTGCGCGTGCGGGCCGAGCGTGAGCAGGCGCTGCGCGAGGGCACGGCTGAGACCTTCGGCAGCCTGCTGCGGCGGCGGCCGTTGTTCGTGGCGCTGGTGCTGCTGGCGATGGCCGGAGCAGCGGTGCTGGTGCTGCTGCCGTTCCTGCTGTTGCGGGGATAGGGGTTTCCGGCCGGGTTGCACCCGGCACCCGCGCAAGCAAAGGCAACAGCAACAGCCTGCCATCCGTGGGGCGGCGGGGCGGTATGGGCAGGCAGGGGACGGCAAAAGCTGCTCCTGCGTGCCTCGTAGAGCGCCATCCATGGCGCTCTGCGCCCCCGCCTGCCCATACCGCCCCGCCACTGACAGTTTCCGTGTGTCTGCGGGGTCAGAGCCCTCTGCTGCGCAGAGGGCTCTGACCCCTGGATCCTTGGAACCGAGGTAGATCCACGCCATGCGTGGATGAACGGACGAATCTGGTTCTGGAGCGGTCTGGCGCTAAAATGGCGGAATGATCGCCAATACCGCTGCCTACCATTTCACCGTCATCGACGACCCTCAGGTCCTGTGCGATCAGCTGCTGGCGCGCGCCGGGGCCGCGGAGCTGCGGGGGACGATCCTGGTGGCCGGCGAGGGCCTGAACCTGTTCCTGGCCGGTGAACCGGCGGCCGTGGAGGGCTTCTATGCCGCCCTGCAGGCCGATGCGCGCTTTGCCTGCATGCGGGTCAAGACCAGCTTCAGCGAGCACCAGCCGTTCGCGCGGCTGAAGGCCAAGGTGAAGGACGAGATCATCAGCTTCCGTCGCGATGATGGCCAGCCGCTGGCGTACCCGCGCGCGCCGTCGGTGGACCCGGCCACCGTGCAGCGCTGGCTGCGGCAGGGCCATGACGATGCCGGCAAGGCGGTGGTGATGCTCGACACGCGCAACCTGCAGGAAGTGGAGTACGGCACGTTCAAGGACGCGCTGGTACTGCCCATCCACAAGTTCACCGACCTGCCCGAAGCGCTTGCGCCGCATCGCGAGGCGCTCAAGGACAGCACCGTGGTCAGCTTCTGCACCGGCGGCATCCGCTGTGAAAAGGCGGCGCTGTGGATGGTCAATGATGGCATGGACAACGTGCTGCAGCTGGATGGCGGCATCCTCGGCTACTTCGAGGACGTGGGCGGGGAGGGCTACGAAGAGCGCTGCTTCGTGTTCGACGAGCGCGTGACGCTGGACGCCGCGCTGCAGCCGATGGTGGACGAGGCGCTGGCCGAGCCGCGCGCCAGCGCGTTCTGAGCGCGCATGGGTAGCGCCGGCCGCTTGCCGGCTGCAGGAGATCTCTGTCTGCCGGCCAGCGGCCGGCACTACCAGCCACGTCTGGCTCGACTCCGTCCGACCGGCCCTGAACCTGCGCCGCAGAAATCAGCATCCTGCCACCGTCACTGGCCGCCGGGCCCTCACGCCCCCATCCAAGGGGCATCTTGTGACGGAAAACCGTCTGATGATCCCGTTGTCGATCCTCGACCTGGCCCCGGTGTGCGAGGGCAGCGATACCACTGCCGCCTTCGCCAACATGCTGGAACTGGCCCAGCACGCCGACGCGCTGGGCTACCGCCGCTACTGGCTGGCCGAACACCACAATATGCCCGGCATCGCCAGCGCGGCCACCGCCGTGCTGATCGGCCACGTGGCCGGCGGCACCAAGCGCATTCGCGTGGGGTCCGGCGGCATCATGCTGCCCAACCACGCGCCGCTTCAGGTGGCCGAACAGTTCGGCACGCTGGCCTCGCTGTACCCGGACCGCATCGACCTCGGCCTGGGCCGTGCGCCGGGCACCGACCAGCCCACCGCGCGCGCTGCGCCGTTACTTCGACAGCGCCGACCAGTTCCCGCAGGACGTGCGCGAACTGCTGCACTACTTCGAACCGGGGCAGCCCGGCCAGGCGGTGCAGGCCGTGCCCGGTGGCGGCCTGCGGGTGCCGACCTGGATCCTGGGCTCCAGCCTGTTCGGTGCGCGCATGGCCGCCTCGATGGGCCTGCCGTATGCGTTCGCCTCGCACTTCGCGCCCGATGCCATGGACGAAGCGCTGGCGGTCTACCGCCGCGAGTTCCGCCCGTCGGCCACGCTGGCGCAGCCGCACGCGATGCTGGCGCTGAACGTGGTGGCCAGTGACAGCGAGGCCGAGTCGCGCCGCCTGTTCACCAGCCAGCAGCAGTGTTTCGTCAACCTGCGCCGTGGCCGCCCGGGCCGGATTCCCGCGCCGATCGACGACATCGAAACGTTCTGGGAACCGCATGAGAAATCCGGCGTGGAGCGCGCACTGGCCTGCACCGTGCTAGGCGATGCACAGCAGGTGGCCGACGGCATCGCCGCGTTCGTCGAGCGCCACCGGCCGGATGAGCTGATGCTCACCGCCAACTTGTACGACCACGCCGCGCGCCTGCGTTCGTTCGCGCTGACGATCCAGGCCTGGCACGCCCGACACGCGGGCTGAACGCCTGCGTCACGCCGCATTGCGCGCGGCTCGCGTCTGATGGGGGCTCATCAACAGGAGCGCCCCCATGGCCGAGAACCGCGCCGAGCACATCGCCCAGCTGGCTGAACTGATCAAGGACGTGGAGGTGGCGATGTTCACCACCCTCGGCGTCGATGGCCATCTCTACAGCCGCCCGCTGGGCACCCAGCAGGTCGCCTTCGACGGCGACCTCTGGTTCGCCACGGGCGCCGACAGCCCGAAGGTGGCCGAGATCGCGCTGAACCCGCGCGTCAACGTGGCCTATGCGTCGCCGTCGAAGAACACCTATGTGTCGGTGGCCGGGCGCGCCCGCATCGTGGATGACCGCGCCAAGGTGGAAGAGCTGTGGTCGCCGGCGATGAAGATGTTCTTCCCCGGTGGCAAGGACGATCCGAACCTGCGCCTGATCCACGTACGGGCGGAAACGGCCGAATACTGGGATGGTCCGGGCACGCTGCTGGGCAGCGCGCTGAATTTCGTGCTCTCCGCCGTGCAGGACGACCCGGCACCGCTGGCCGACAACGGCTTCGTCGATCTGCGTTAGGGCTTCATCCCCGCATGGCGAGCAGCCCGCAGAAACCAGCACGCCATGCGTGGAAGGGATGTATCCGGCGTTGGTAGTGCCGGCCGTTGGCCGGCAACCCGTAGAAACGATCACCCCACCAGCACAGCGGCAACCGCTCAGAACACGCGGTGGTACAGCTCCACCACATACCCCACCAGCTGCCCGGAACCAAAGCCGAAGAAGATGATGGCCGCCACGCCGCCCACCCAGTTGAACAGCATCAGCGCACCGTCGCGTTCCAGCAGTGCCAGCGCGAACAGCAGCAGCTGGAAGCCGAACAGGTAGTTGGTGAACGGCAGCGGCAGCAGCAACAGCACGCCCAGCAGCACCAGCAGCAGACCCGTGAAGGCCTGTGCGGCCCGCGGCGCCACCAGTTGCGGCAGGCGCGGCTTGAGCAGGCGGTCCAGCCGCCGCAGCGGGCGGTTGATGCGTTCCAGGAAGCGGTGCATGGTGCCGCGGCGTGGCCCACGCCGCCCGATGAAGCCCGGCAACCACGGCCGGCGCAGGCACAGCAGCATCTGCAGGCCGAGCAGGATGACCAGCGAACCGCTGGCGCCACCGGCCAGGCCGGGAATGGGCAGGAACGAGGGCAGGATGGCCACGAACAGCAGCACGCCGAAGGCACTCTGCTGCAGGCCGGCCAGAATCTGGCCCAGGGTCATGTGCTCGTCGGGATCACCCTTCCCGAACATCGCCAGCAGGGTGCGGATGCCTTCGTTCTGGTAGCCCGTGCGCTGTTCGCCCGGGCCCTGGCCGAACTCAGGCGGTGAGCTCATCGGCCTGCTCGTCGGAGAGCATGCGCAGCAGCAGCTTGTCCACGCGCGCACCGTCCAGGTCCACGATCTCGATGCGCCAGCCGGCCCAGTCGAAATACTCGCCGGCGTGCGGGATGCGGCCGAAGAAGTGGATGCACATGCCGGCCAGCGTGTAGTAGTCGCCTTCTTCGGCGTCGGGCAGTTCGTTGGTGCCCATCAGCTCGCGCAGGTCATCCACCGGCAGCGAGCCGTCCACCAGCAGCGAGCCGTCTTCGCGGGTCACCACCAGCGCATCCTCGTCGGCGTTCTCCACCGCCTGCAGGCGGCCGACCACCGCGCCCATCAGGTCGCTGATGGTCACCAGGCCCTGGATCTCGCCGTACTCGTCCACCACCAGCGCCATCGACTGCTGTTCCTCGCGGAAGATCTCCAGCAGCTTCATCGCATGGGTGGATTCGGACACGTACAACGGCTCGCGCAGGGTCTGGAACAGCGCGTTGTCACCGCGCGCCATGCGCGTGGCCAGCGATTTCAGTTCCAGCACGCCCACCACGTCCATGTCGTTGTCGCGGTACACCGGGTACCGCGAGAACTCGTGCTCGGCCATGATGGCCAGGTTCTTTTCCGTGCCGGCCTGGGTGTCGAGCCAGGCAATGCGGTTGCGCGGGGTCATCAGGCTGTCGGCGGTGCGGTCGCCCAGGCGCATGACGCGGTTCATCATGTCGCGCTCGTGGATGTCGATCACGCCGGCCTCGTGGCTTTCGGCCACCAGCATGCGGATTTCCTCTTCGGTCACCGACGCGGCCTCGTCCTTGCCCAGCCCGAACAGGCGCAGCACCAGCCGGGTGGTGTGCGAGAGCAGCCAGACCGCCGGGAAGGCGATGCGTGCCAGCCAGCTCATCGGCACCGCGACCAGCCCGGCGATGTCCTCCGAGCGGGTGATGGCCAAGCGCTTGGGCACCAGCTCGCCGAAGATCAGCGTCAGGAAGGTGATCAGCGCCACCGCCAGGGTCTTGCCGATCAGCACGGCCCACGGCTGCGGGTCGGCGAACAGCGAGATGGGCGCGGCCAGGGCAGGGAAGATGGCCTGCAGATGCTGGGCGATGGTGTTGCCGATGGCCTCACCGCCGTAAACACCGGTCAGGATGCCGCCCAGGGTGATGCCGATCTGGACCGTGGACAGGAAGTTTTCGGGCCGCTCGGACAGCTCCAGCGCCTTGGCGGCGCGCTTGGAACTGCCGGCCATCTGCTTCAGGCGGCTCTTGCGCGAGGTCATGACCGACATCTCGGACATGGCAAAGAAGCCGTTGAAGACGATCAGGGCCAGGACAATCAGGAATTCAAACACGGGCGTCGTCCCCGGTTGGTGGCAGGGAGGGCGGGTGCTTGTGGTGGCGGCTGGCGCTCAGCAGCAGGGCCTGGCGCGGCGCGGGGGGATAAGGGTCGTCGTCCATAGGGTGCGCCCGGAAGGCGCGCGGGCATCTTAGCAAACGCCGCCCCTGGCTGTGCAAGCGCCCATTCAGCTTGGTCCTCCGACGCACGCCGCTGCCACCGGGGATACCCGGAACGGTCATCAAGCCGTCATAATTCCCCATTGGTGCCGTCCATCCCGCGACGGCGAACAGGTTTCTCATGTTCTCACTGCAGACCATCTTTGGTTCCGGCAAACAGTTCTACACCCTGCTCGATGAGGCTGCCGTCGCGGCCCACGATGCCGCCAAGGCGTTGCACGCCATGCTGCGCGAGGCCGACCTCCATCCGGCACTGGACGCGTTCAAGCTGGCCCGCCTGCGCGAACGCGCCGCCTCGGACAAGATCAGCCAGGCCCTGGTGGACAGCTTCATGACCCCGATCGAGCGCGAGGACATCGAAGCGCTGGGCTCGGCGCTGTACAAGATTCCCAAGCAGATCGAGAAGTTCGCCGATCGCTATTCGCTGGCCACGACCCACCTGGAGCACATCGACTTCGCGCCGCGCGCGGCGATGCTGGAACAGGCGGCCGGCGTGGTGGTGGAGATGGTGGCCGACCTGCGCCACATGAACCTGGACCGCATGACCGCGCTGAACGAGCGGCTGCGTTCGCTGGAAAACGAAGCCGACCGCCTGATGCTGGAGCTGTACCGCGACATCTACTCGGGCCGCCTGGACAACCTGCAGATGTTCCTGTTGAAGGAGTTCTTCGAGATCCTGGAAAAGGCCATCGACCGCTGCCGCGAGGCCGGTGTGGTGGCGTACCAGATCGTGTTGAAGAACAGCTGACGGACGCTTACCGATGCTCACCCTCGTCCTGGTGGTGATCCTGGCCGCGCTCGTTTTCGAGTTCATCAACGGCTTCCACGACACCGCCAACTCCATTGCCACCGTGGTGGCGACCAAGGTGCTCTCGCCCGGCTGGGCGGTGATGCTGGCCGCGGTCATGAACCTCTTCGGTGCGCTGACCGGCACCGCCGTTGCCCTCACCATCGCCTCGGGCCTGCTCAACACCAACGTGGTCGACGTGACCCCGCAGGTGATCCTGTGCGCGCTGCTGGGCGGCATCATCTGGAACCTGATCACCTGGTGGAAGGGTCTGCCGTCCTCGTCCTCGCACGCATTGATCGGCGGCCTGTGCGGCGCCGGCCTGGCCGCGGCCCACAACAACTGGGATGCCCTCATCTGGTCCGAACGCCTGGGCAGCTGGGCGCAGAACAAGGGCCTGCTGTGGAAGGTGTTCGTGCCGATGATCACCTCGCCCATCGCCGGCTTCATCCTCGGCATCGTGGTGATGGTGCTGCTGTGGGCGATGATCGCCGGCCTGGCCAAGCTCGGCGGCGCCATCGGCCGCCTGGCCCGCCCGCGCATCGTCAACGCGTTCTTCGGCAAGGCGCAGATCGCTTCGGCGGCCTACATGGGCTTCGCCCACGGCCACAACGATGCGCAGAAGACCATGGGCATCATCGCCATGACCCTGATCGGCGCTGAAGCGACCGGTGCGCTGAACGACCTGCCGTCCTGGCTGGGCTTCCTGCACCCCGACGCCAGCGCCGGCGACGGCATCGCGATGTGGATCGTGCTGACCTGCGCCGTGGTGATGGCCGCCGGTACTGCCTCGGGCGGCTGGAAGATCATCAAGACCCTGGGCCACAAGATGGTGAAGCTGCACCCGATCCACGGCTTTGCCGCGGAGACCAGCTCGGCCACCATCCTGACCCTGGCCGCCCACTTCGGCATGCCGGTCTCGACCACCCACAGCATCTCCACCGCCATCATGGGCGTGGGCTTCGCCAAGAACCCGCGTTCGCTGAAGTTCGGCGTGATCGAGCGCATCGTCTGGGCCTGGATCCTCACGATCCCCGCCGCCGGCGGTTGCGCGTACCTGATCCTGAAGCTGTTCGAGCTGTTCGGCTGGACCTGATGCCAGCAGCCTTGGGGTCAGCGCCCTTTCCCTGCGGGAAAAGGATTTGACCCCGATAAAAAAGCCCGCCGGTTTCCGGCGGGCTTTTTTCATGGGCAAAGAATTTTTCCGTATCCAGCGTGCCGACCAACGGTCGGCACCTACCGGGGCAGAACTAGGGTCAGAGCCCATTGCAAGGCAACGGGATCCGACCCCGTGCCGACCAACGGTCGGCACCCACCAACAACAGCCGGCCCCAACAGCAGCCGGCCCCGACACCTCACGGGAAGCTGTCGAAGGCGGGGTGGGGAGGGCAGGCGGGGGCGCAGAGCGCCATGGATGGCGCTCTACGAGGCACGCAGGAGCAGCTTTTGCCGCCCCCGCGCGCCCCCCATCCCGCCTTCCCACGGAATGCCGGCTTTTGCAGTTGCGGTTGCGGTTGCAGTTGCCGTTGCAGTGGCAGTTGATCCGGCGGGTGCCGGGCCGCAGGCCCGGCCACCACCACACCACGCATCAGTTACGTTCGAACAGCGCCTTCACGTCATTGCGGAACGCGGCCTGGCTGTCCGGGCGGTTGTAGAACATGTGCCCACCCGGGTAGCTGCGCACCTGCACGCGGTTCGGGTCGCTGCCCATCGTCGGCATCTGGTCCACCGTCAGGATCGAACCAATGAACGGGCACGACAGGTCATTCCAGCCGTGCGCGATCAGCACCTGCAGGCGCGGATCGATCGCCACCGCCTGGCGCAGCTGCGTCACCGCCCCCTGGCGCAGGTCGCCGTTGCGGTCCCACAGCCGGTTCACCTCGTAGTTCAGCGCCTGGTAGCGGCCATCCACCTTCCAGCCCACCACCCGGGTCACGAAGTCCACCATCGCCGTGGTCGTCGGCGCAATGATGCTGTCCAGCAGCGGATCGTTCGCGCGCTGCTCCGGATCGTTCGGGAACGGATCGAACGCGGTCACGTTCGAGTCATAGCGGCTGCCCAGCGTGCCCTTGTCGCGGAACACTTCGCGCAGGTAGGCCTGCGTTTCCAGGCGGCCACCGGCGCGGCGCACGAACTGCGGGTCCAGCCCGGTCAGCTCGGTCACCCGGCGCAGCATCGCCTCGGTCGCCTGCGGGTCGCTGCGGCCCTTCAGCAGCGCCGTCACGTAGTCCCCGCGGGTGTAATCGATCACCTGGCGCATGGCCGCATCGGTCAGCTGGCCCTTGCGCTCCAGGTTGGCCGCTGCGATCGACGGCAACGTCTGCATCCACGCCATCGGCGAAACGTCGGCGTTGTCTTCCAGCGTCGGGCTCAGGTACGGCGATACCAGCACCAGGCCGTTCATCGCCACGCCCAGTCGCGTCTGCAGGTAGTGGGTGATGCGCGGGCCGCGGTAGCCGCCGTAGCTTTCACCGGTCAGGTACTTGCGCGCGCCCATGCGCTGGTTGCGCAGCAGCCAGTCGTAGATGCTGCGCGACAGGTACTCGATGTCCGCGTTGGGCGTGTACAGCTGCTTCTTGGCTTCCTCGTCGGGAATGCGCGAACGGCTGAAGCCGGTACTCACCGGGTCGATGAACACCAGGTCGGTGAAGTCCAGCCAGGTGCCGGGGTTGTCGTGCAGGGTGGCCGGTGCCGAGGCGCTGTCGCCTTCCGAACCGAAGGTGACCACCTTGGGCCCGATCGCGCCCATGTTGAGGTAGACCGACGAGGCACCCGGCCCGCCGTTCAGGGCGAAGGTCACCGGGCGGTTCTTGCCTGGCATCGTGTAAGCGGTGAACACCACATCGGCGATCACCTTGCCCTGGCCGTCGCGTACCGGCAGCGTGCCGACCGTTGCGGTGTAGTCCAGGCTGCGCCCGCCCAGGCGGATGCTCTGCTTGACCGAGGCATCGGCGGGCAGGGCCGGCAGTTCGGCCGCATCGGCGGCGGCCTTGGCCTTGGCCTTGTCGGGGGCGGGCGTGTCTGCCGCCCAGCTGGCGGCGGGAACGGCAAGAAGCAGGCCGACGCACAGGGCGGCCTTGCGCAACAGGGGAGTCATGGCAGCAACGCGGATGGGAAACGGGTTTTCGATGCTAGGGCGCGCGGCCCCATCCGGGATGTGTCCAAAGGCATGGGCGTGGCGTGACGCCCGATCCGGTCAAGTGGCGGCGGCTTCGCCGGTTGCCGGTGCCAGCAGGCCATAGATGGCCGAATCGGCCCATGCGCCGTGCAGGTGCCAGCGCTGCCGCAGCACGCCCTCGTGCTGGTAGCCCAGGCGCTCAAGCACATGCGCCGACGCCGCGTTGCGCGGGTCGATCTCCGCTTCCAGCCGGTGCAGGCGCAGGGTGCCGAACAGGTAGTCCTGCACGCAGGCCAGCGCCTCGTGCATGTAGCCGCGCCCCTGCACGCCGGGCGAGAGCAGGTAGCCGATCTCGGCGCGAGCGGCCTGGCGGTCGATGGCGAACACCACGCAGATGCCCAGCAACGGGCCATCGCGCGCATCGCGCACGGCCAGCTTCAGCTGGGTGCCGGTGGTGAAGGCGGCCAGGTCATCGTCGATCTGGGCCTTGGCCTGCGCCGCGCGCGTCCACGCCGGGTGGTGCCACCAGTGCGTCATCGCCGGGTCGGACTGCAGGGCGAACAGGGCCGCCGCATCGTCACGGCGGATCGGGCTCAGTACCAGCCGGGCGCTGTGCAGCGGCAGGCCGGGAAACAGCAGGGCATTGGAGGGCAAGTCGGTGTCCGCGCGGGTCTGCGCCCATTATCACGCCAGCGGGCCTGCCGGTGGCGTGCAGGTGACGCACGCCATCACATCGGCGGGCGGGAAGGGTCGGGTCTTGGGGTCATAGCCCTTTCCTGGCGGAAAGGGATCCGACCCCGTGCTAGCCCGGCGCCGGGGTCAGGCTTCCAGCGAGGCCAGGTCGCCCTTGCTCTCCAGCCAGCCCTTGCGGTCGGACGCACGCTTCTTGGCCAGCAGCATGTCCATCAGCGAACGGGTCTGTTCGCCGTCATCCACCGTCAGCTGCACCAGGCGGCGCGTATCGGGGTGGATGGTGGATTCGCGCAGCTGCGGCGGGTTCATTTCGCCCAGGCCCTTGAAGCGGGTCACGTTGACCGCGCCCTTGATCTTCTCGCGTTCGATCTTGTCCAGGATCGAGCGCTTTTCTTCCTCGTCCAGGGCGTAGAACACCTGCTTGCCCACGTCGACGCGGAACAGCGGCGGCATCGCCACGAACACGTGGCCGGCATCGACCAGCGCCGGGAAGTGCTTCAGGAACAGGGCGGTCAGCAGCGTGGCGATGTGCAGGCCGTCCGAGTCCGCGTCGGCCAGGATCACCACCTTGCCGTAACGCAGGCCGGCGATGTCTTCCTTGCCCGGGTCGCAGCCGATGGCCACGGCCAGGTTGTGCACTTCCTCCGAGGCCAGCACGCTGTTGGACGGGACTTCCCAGGCGTTGAGGATCTTGCCGCGCAGCGGCAGGATCGCCTGGAAATCCTTGTCGCGGGCCTGCTTGGCGCTGCCGCCTGCCGAGTCGCCCTCCACCAGGAACAGTTCGGTGCGCGACAAGTCCTGGCTGATGCAGTCGGCCAGCTTGCCGGGCAGTGCCGGGCCCTGGGTGACCTTCTTGCGGACGACCAGCTTCTCGGTCTTCAGGCGCGCACTGGCGCGCTCGATGGCGATCTGCGCGATCTTCTCGCCCAGGTCCACGTTCTGGTTCAGCAGCAGGCTGAAGGCATCGTGCGCTGCGCCTTCGATGAAGCCGGCCGCCTGGCGCGAGGATAGGCGTTCCTTGGTCTGGCCGCTGAACTGCGGGTCGGTCATCTTCAGCGAGAGCACGAACGACACGCGGCCCCACACGTCTTCCGGCGCCAGCTTGACGCCACGCGGCAGCAGGTTGCGGAAGTCGCAGAACTCGCGCAGCGCCTCGGTCAGGCCGGTACGCAGGCCGTTGACGTGGGTGCCGTGCTGGGCGGTGGGAATCAGGTTGACGTAGCTTTCCTGCACCAGCTCACCTTCCGGCAGCCAGGCCACGGCCCAGTCGACGATTTCGGTGTCCTTCTTCAGGGTGCCCACGAACAGGTCGGCCGGCAGCGATTCGCGCTCGCCCAGTTCCAGCTCCAGGTAATCGCGCAGGCCGTCTTCGTAGTACCAGGTGTCGACTTCGCCGGTGGCTTCGTCGGTCAGCTTCACGGTCAGGCCCGGGCACAGCACGGCCTTGGCGCGCAGCAGGTGCTTGAGCGCGCGCACGGCGAACTTGGGCGTGTCGAAGTACTTCGGGTCCGGCCAGAAGCGCACGCGGGTACCGGTGTTCTTCTTGCCGACGGTGCCGACCACTTCCAGCGGGGTGGCGCGGTCGCCGTTGCGGAAGGTGATGCGGTGCTCGGCGCCTTCGCGCTTGATGTGCACTTCCACCAGCGTGGACAGCGCGTTGACCACGCTGACGCCGACGCCGTGCAGGCCGCCGGAGAAGGTGTAGTTGTTGTTGCTGAACTTGCCGCCCGCATGCAGGCGGGTCAGGATCAGTTCCACACCGGGAATCTTCTCTTCCGGGTGGATGTCCACCGGCATGCCGCGGCCGTCATCGCTGACCTCCACGCTGCCGTCCTTGTACAGGGTGATCTCGATCGAACGGGCGTGGCCGGCGAGGGCCTCGTCCACCGAGTTGTCGATCACTTCCTGCGCCAGGTGGTTCGGGCGCGCGGTGTCGGTGTACATGCCAGGACGGCGCTTGACCGGGTCCAGGCCGGACAGGACTTCAATATCGGCGGCGTTATAGCGTGCGTTCATCTATCTTCAAAGCGCGGAGCGACGCGCAAGTGTGCGGTGTGGACGGGGATTTTGCACGCCTGCGGTTCAGCCTCGCGGCGGGGAAGGGGGTAAAATGCCCTGGCAGGCGCACGCTGGCTGGAAAAGCGCGCCGGGCACCCCTAGATCCGAGCCATACCGCGAGGAGGTTCCATGAAGAAGTTGCTGACCATTGCCGCCATTGCTGTTGCCGTTGTCGCCGTACCGATGACGCTGGCGCAGAATGCCCCGCAGTCGTCGCCGCAGCAGGGCGAGCAGGCTGACAAGGCCCAGTCCGAAGCCGACGCCAAGGCCAAGCGCCGTGCGCAGGCCGCCGCCGACATGAAGGCCAAGGGCGAGCAGGCCCCGCAGCGTGAAGAGGAAGAAGAGGCGCGCAAGAAGCGCTGAACTTATCTGTTCCACGGCTCTGTCTGCCCCTGCGCCCACTGGCGCGCCCCCCTTGCAGAAGGGGGGCTGCAGACACCAAACGCCCCCTCGCCGGGGCGTTTTTATTGGGCCAGATGGCACAAGCCCCTTGGGTTGGCGGCCATCTATCTGTAAACTATGGCTTTCCGGGAGTAGTGCGTGTCCACCATTTGCGAATGGGCTGGCACGGCCATGCGTGGCCTCCAGCAATGCGGGTCGCAGGTGACGGTCGAATCGGCCGGCACGGCCACCCCGACCTTGCACGATGGTCCCCGTCCGGCGCCTGCCGCCGACTGGCCCCGCACCTCCCTCGCTGCCCCAGCGAACCGGAAAACCCCCTTTCTGCTCCACGCCCGCCCCTCGGGCAGGCGTGGCGCTGCCGTTTTCCATTTCCAGACAGGATGCTTGCAGCCATGACTCCCTTGATTTTCGTAACCGGCGGCGTGGTGTCCTCGCTCGGCAAAGGTATTGCCGCCGCGTCACTGGCCGCCATCCTCGAGGCGCGTGGCCTGAAGGTCACGATGATGAAGCTCGACCCGTACATCAACGTCGACCCGGGCACCATGAGCCCCTTCCAGCACGGTGAGGTCTACGTCACCGACGACGGCTCCGAGACCGATCTCGACCTGGGCCATTACGAGCGCTTCGTGCGCACCCGCCTGAGCCGCAAGAATTCGGTCACCACCGGGCGCATCTACGAGAACGTGATCCGCAAGGAACGCCGCGGCGATTACCTGGGCGCCACCGTGCAGGTCATCCCGCACATCACCGATGAGATCCGCCGCTGCATCGACGAAGCCACCGAAGGCTTCGACGTGGCGCTGGTGGAGATCGGCGGCACCGTGGGCGATATCGAATCGCTGCCGTTTCTGGAGGCGATCCGCCAGGTGCGTACCGAACGCGGCGCCGAGAAGGCGCTGTTCATGCATCTCACCCTGGTGCCCTGCATCGGCGCGGCCGGTGAGCTGAAGACCAAGCCGACCCAGCATTCGGTGAAGGAACTGCGTTCGATCGGCATCCAGCCGGACGTGCTGCTGTGCCGTTCCGAACACGCCGTGCCCGATTCGGAGCGCCGCAAGATCGCCCAGTTCACCAACGTGTCCGAGCGCGCGGTCATCAGCGTGCCGGACGTGGACGTGCTGTACCGCATTCCGTTCGGCCTGCATGCGCAGGGCCTGGACGAAATCGTCATCAACCAGCTGAAGCTGGCCGACAAGGTGGGTCCGGCCGACCTGGGCGAGTGGGAAGCGGCGGTGGATGCCACCCTGCACCCGATCGATGCGGTGACCATCGCCGTGGTCGGCAAGTACGTGGACCACCAGGACGCCTACAAGTCGGTCGGCGAAGCGCTCAAGCACGGCGGCCTGCGCCAGCGCACCAAGGTCACCCTGAAGTGGCTGGAAGCGCAGGACCTGGAAGGCAGCGACATGGCCGCGCTGGCCGATGTCGACGGCATCCTGGTGCCGGGCGGCTTCGGCGACCGTGGCTTTGAAGGCAAGGTGCTGACCTCGCAGTACGCCCGTGAGCAGAAGGTGCCGTACTTCGGCATCTGCTATGGCATGCAGGCCGCCGTGGTCGACTACGCGCGCCACGTGGCGGGCCTGGAAGGGGCCAACAGCACCGAGAACGACCGCCAGTCGCCGAACCCGGTCATCGGCCTGATCACCGAATGGCGCACCGCCAGCGGCGATGTCGAAAAGCGCGATGACAAGAGCGACCTGGGCGGCACCATGCGCCTGGGCCTGCAGGAACAGCGCCTGAAGCCGGGCACGCTGGCCCGCGAGCTGTACGGCAAGGACGTGGTGGCCGAGCGCCACCGCCACCGCTACGAGTTCAACAACCGCTACCGCACCCAGCTGGAAGATGCCGGCCTGGTCATCGCCGGCAAGTCGATGGACGACACGCTGGTGGAAGTGGTGGAACTGCCGCGCGAGGCGCACCCGTGGTTCCTGGCCTGCCAGGCGCACCCGGAATTCCTGTCCACCCCGCGTGACGGCCACCCGCTGTTCATCGGCTTCATCCGTGCCGCGCGCGAGCGCAAGGCCGGTGGCAAGCTGTTGTCCGAAGCGCGCGCCTGACTTGCCCCGGGGGCCGCTGGCCCCCATCTTGACTGCTTCACTCCCCGTGCGCCGGCCCTGACCGGTGCCATGGACCCAAAGGAAACGCCATGAAACTGTGTGGATTCGAGGTCGGGCTGGACCAGCCCCTGTTCCTGATCGCCGGCCCCTGCGTGATCGAGTCGATGCAGTTGCAGCTGGACACCGCCGGCACGCTGAAGGAAATCACCGATCGGCTGGGTGTGAACTTCATCTTCAAGTCCAGCTTCGACAAGGCCAACCGTACCTCGGGCACCGCCTTCCGCGGCCCGGGCATGGAAGAGGGCCTGAAGGTGCTGGCCGAAGTGAAGAAGCAGATCGGCGTGCCGGTGCTGACCGACGTGCACGAATACACCCCGATGGACGAAGTGGCCTCGGTGGTGGACGTGCTGCAGACCCCGGCCTTCCTGGCGCGCCAGACCGATTTCATCCGCAAGGTGTGCGCCGCCGGCAAGCCGGTGAACATCAAGAAGGGCCAGTTCCTGGCGCCGTGGGACATGAAGCCGGTGGTGGAGAAGGCCAAGTCCACCGGCAACGAGCAGATCATGGTCTGCGAACGCGGTGCCAGCTTCGGCTACAACAACCTGGTCAGCGACATGCGTTCGCTGGCGGTGATGCGTGACACCGGCTGCCCGGTGGTGTTCGACGCCACCCACTCGGTGCAGCTGCCGGGCGGGCAGGGCACCAGCTCCGGTGGCCAGCGCGAACACGTGCCGGTGCTGGCGCGTGCCGCCGTGGCGGTGGGCATCAGCGGCCTGTTCGCCGAAACCCACCCGGACCCGTCCAAGGCGCTGTCCGACGGCCCCAATGCGTGGCCGCTGGACCAGATGGAAGCCCTGCTCGAGACCCTGATGGAACTCGACGCGGTAACCAAGAAGCACGGCTTCTCGCGCTTCGCGTGAGTGGTGACCCGTGGGCGGCGCTGGAGGCCCGGCGTCGCCGGCGCCACTGGCGGAACTGGCCGTGGGGCGCGATCGCGCTGGGCCTCGCGCTGCTGGCCTGGTGCGCACTGGGCTACGGCGTGCTGGTGGGCGCCGCCTCGGTGCGGCCGCCGGGTGACGGCAGCCACGGCATGGCCAACGCCCAGCTCAGGATCGCCCTGGCGCTGGCCGGGCTGCTGCTGTGCAGCGTGGCCAGCAGCCTGGCGGCCATGCTGGGCTGGCAACTGCGCCGCTGGCGGGTGGCGGCGGCGGTCTCGGCGCTGCTGCTGGGCCTGCTGCTGGCCGTGCTGGCACCGCCATTGCTGTCGCTGCTGCGCTGAGGCCATCTGCCATTTGGCAAGTGGCGGGCAGCCGGGGATAATCACGTGGCATTCGATGTTTGTCGCACACCCTCCTCCAGACAGGTAACCGGCCCGACCATGAGTACGATCCGCAGCATCCACGCCCGTGAAATCCTCGACAGCCGTGGCAACCCCACGCTGGAAGCCGAAGTCATCCTGGAGGGCGGTTCGTTCGGTCGCGCCGCAGTTCCCTCCGGCGCCTCGACCGGCACCAAGGAAGCGGTGGAGCTGCGTGACGGCGACAAGACCCGTTACCTGGGCAAGGGCGTGCGCAAGGCCGTGGACAACGTCAACGGCACCATCGCCACCACGCTGAAGGGCTTTGAAGCCAGCGACCAGGCCGGCCTGGACCGTCGCCTGATCGATCTGGACGGCACCGAGAACAAGGGCCGCCTGGGCGCCAACGCGCTGCTGGCCGTGTCGATGGCTGCTGCACACGCCGCCGCGGCGTCCAGCAAGCAGGCCCTGTGGCAGTACCTGGCCGCCAAGACCGGTGCGACCCCGTCGCTGCCGGTGCCGATGATGAACATCATCAACGGCGGCGCCCACGCCGACAACAACGTCGACTTCCAGGAATTCATGGTGCTGCCGGTGGGCTTCACCTCGTTCTCCGAAGCGCTGCGTGCCGGTACCGAAATCTTCCATTCGCTGAAGTCGGTGCTGAAGAGCCACGGCCTGAGCACCGCCGTGGGCGACGAAGGCGGCTTCGCGCCGGACTTCCGCAGCAACGTCGAAGCGCTGGACACCATCCTGGAAGCCATCGGCAAGGCCGGCTACACCGCCGGTGAAGACGTCCTGCTGGGCCTGGACGTGGCCTCCAGCGAATTCTTCGAGAACGGCAAGTACAACCTGGTGGGCGAGAACAAGCGCCTGACCTCCGAGCAGTTCGTCGACTTCCTGGCCGACTGGGCCGCGCAGTACCCGATCATCACCATTGAAGACGGCCTGGCCGAGAACGACTGGGCCGGCTGGAAGCTGCTGACTGACCGCGTCGGCAATAAGGTGCAGCTGGTGGGCGACGACCTGTTCGTCACCAACCCGAAGATCTTCCAGGAAGGCATCGACTCGGGCACCGCCAACGCCATCCTGATCAAGGTCAACCAGATCGGCACGCTGAGCGAAACCCTCGAAGCGATCGCCATGGCCGACCGTGCCGGCTACGCCGCCGTGGTCTCGCACCGTTCGGGCGAAACCGAAGACACCACCATCGCCGACATCGCCGTGGCCACCACCGCCACCCAGATCAAGACCGGCTCGCTGTGCCGCAGCGATCGCGTGGCCAAGTACAACCAGCTGCTGCGTATCGAGGAAGCCCTCGGTGCCGGCGCGCGTTACGCCGGTCGTGACGCGTTCGTTTCGCTGAAGCGCTGAGCCCATGCGCGACTGGCGCTGGCTGCTGCTGGTGCTGGCCCTGCTGTTGGCATGGCTGCAGTACCGTTTCTGGTTCGGCCCGGCTAACTCGGGTGAAGTGATGATGCTCGAGGCCCAGGTCGAAAACCAGAAGCGGGACAACGATGGCCTGCAGCAGCGCAACGATGCGCTGGCTGCCGAGGTGAAAGACCTCAAGGAAGGCCAGTCGGCCATCGAAGAGCGTGCGCGCAGCGAGCTGGGCATGATCAAGCCCGGCGAAAAGTTCTACCGCGTGGTCGAGGATGCGCCGGTACCGCCGGCGCGTCCGCCGGCACCGCTGGCCGACGGCGCCGACCACAGCACGGACGTGCCATGAGTGGCGCGATCTGGGTGGTGGTGCCTGCCGCCGGCCGTGGCACCCGCTTCGGTGCGCCGCTGCCCAAGCAGTACCTGCAGGCGGGCGGGCAGATCCTGCTCGCCCATACCCTCGACGCACTGATGGCACACCCTGCCGTGGCCGGGGCGATGGTGGCCCTGTCCGACGGCGATGCCGACTGGCCCGGCTGGCATACTCATGCCGGCAAGCCGGTGCTGACCTGCACCGGTGGTGTCACCCGCGCCGCCTCGGTGCTGGCCGGCCTCCAGGCGCTGCCGGACAGCGTGCGCGCCGACGAATTCGTGCTGGTGCACGATGCCGCGCGCCCGAACCTGTCGCTGGCCGACCTGGACCGCCTGCTGGAAGTGGGGCGTGCCGACCTGGTCGGTGCGATCCTGGCCGCACCGGTGCGCGACACCCTCAAGCGCGCCGGCGACGACGGTGGCATCGACGGCACCGAGCCGCGCGAGCGCCTGTGGCGTGCGCTGACCCCGCAGCTGTTCCGCCGCCACCAGCTCAGCCGCGCGCTGGCCGAGGCCGCCGCGGCAGGCGTGGAGGTCACCGACGAGGCCATGGCCATGGAGCGCCAGGGCCAGCGCCCGCTGCTGGTGGAAGGCAGCGAGGACAATTTCAAGGTCACCACCCCGTCCGACCTGGACCGTTTCGAGTTCGTACTTTCCCGCCGCGTCGGCTGATCCGCGCCGCGCGGCCCTGCTGCAAGGGCTGTATCCATGAGCACCGTTTCTTTCCCGCCCGTCCGCATCGGCCAGGGCTACGACGTCCACGCCTTCGGCGCTGGCGACCACACCATGCTGGGCGGCGTGCGCGTGCCGCACACTGCCGGCGTGCTGGCACACAGCGATGGCGATGTGATCCTGCACGCGCTGTGCGATGCCATGCTCGGCGCGCTGGCGCTGGGCGATATCGGCGTGCACTTCCCGCCCAGCGATGACCGCTGGAAGGGCGCGGACAGCAGCCGCTTCGTGGCCCATTGCGATGCCCTGCTGCGCGAGCGTGGCTGGCAGGTCGGCAACGCCGACATCACCGTCATCTGCGAACGCCCCAAGGTGGGCCCGCATGCGCTGGCCATGCGCGAGCGCATCGCCGGCCTGCTGCAGCTGCCGCTGGATGCGGTCAGCGTCAAGGCCACCACCTCGGAAAAACTGGGGTTTACCGGCCGCAGCGAAGGCATCGCCGCACAGGCCGCCGTACTGCTGGTGGCGCGATGATTCCGGTTCCGCTGGCGTTCGGCGCGCCGCTGCTGCATGCGCGCATCCGCACCACCGCAGACGACTTCCAGGTGGACGAGCTGCCCTCGTTCGAAGCCACCGGCGAAGGCGAGCACCTGCTGCTGGAGATCCGCAAGCGCGGCGCCAACACGGTGCACGTGGCCAAGCTGCTGGCGCAGTGGGCCGGCCTGCCGGAGATGGCGGTCAGCTACGCCGGCATGAAGGACCGCCATGCCGTCACCACGCAGCGCTTCAGGGTGCACCTGCCCAAGCGGGTGGCGCCGGACCTGGCCGCGCTGGCCAGCGACGAGATCGAAATCGTCTCGTCCACCTGGCACAACCGCAAGCTGCAGCGTGGCGCGCTGGCCGGCAACCGCTTCAAGCTGGTGCTGCGCGAGGTGCAGGGCGATGCCGCTGCCATCAGCCAGCGCCTGCAGCAGATTGCCGAGCGTGGCCTGCCGAACTGGTTCGGCGAACAGCGCTTTGGCCACGACGGCGGCAACGTGCCGGCCGCACTGGCGATGTTCGGCGGCCGCCGCATGCGCAAGGACCAGTGTTCGCTGCTGCTGTCGGCGGCCCGGTCGGCATTGTTCAACCGTGTGCTGGCCGCACGCGTGGAGCAGGGCTGCTGAGACCAGCCGCTGGACGACGAAGTGTGGATGCTCGACGGCAGCCGCAGCGTGTTCGGCCCCGAGCCGTTCAGCGATGCGCTGTCCGAGCGTTTGGCGTGGTTCGACATCCACCCCAGCGGTCCGTTGTGGGGAGCAGGCGAACTGCGCAGCAGCGATGCCGCACGCGTGCTGGAACTGGCCGCGCTGGACGATGCGGAATCGCAGGCACTGCGTGCCGGGCTGGAAGCAGCCGAACTGAAGCAGGAGCGCCGTGCGCTGCGCCTGCGCCCGGCACTGCTGCAGCACCAGTGGCTGGCCGCCGACGTGCTGGAGCTGTCCTTCGCACTGCCGCCGGGCTGCTATGCCACCGCCGTACTGCACGAACTGGGCACCGTGGAAGACGCCTCACAGGGCTGACGGGGCAGACGCGGAGGGGGCGAGGGGTAGAGTCGACTGTCAGTCGACTATCGCGCGCTGCTGGAAGAAACAGTCGACTAACAGTCGACTCTACCGGTCTACCACGGCCGTGCCGCATGAGCTGGGCGTGGGAAACCCTCGCAGGGTCTCGTGGCCCGACAGCCGGCGGTACAGGTTGAGGCTGGGTAGAGTCGACTGTCAGTCGACTATCGCGCGCAGCGCGGGGTTCTTGCGTGCTGCCGGAAGAAGCAGTCGACTAACAGTCGACTCTACCGGGTCGAGCAACCGGGCCGAGCAACACCGGGTAGGGCAACCGAGCCGGGTAGCCGTACCAGGCATCCTCGCCGAACACACCCCTCACCGCCGCGCCAACAGCACCAGCACCGCGCCGGTGCCGCCCTGGCCGGGCGGTGCCGAATGGAAGGCCAGCACGTCGTTGCGCAGCCGCAACAGGCGGTCCACCAGATTCTTCAGCACCGGTGCGCCGCCATCGGACTGCAGGCCCTTGCCGTGGATGATGCGCACGCAGCCATACTCATGGGCGTGCGCCTCCAGCAAAAACTGCCGCAGCAGTGATTCCGCCTGCGCAGCCGTGGCACCGTGCAGGTCCAGCTCGTCCTGCACCGAATACTGGCCGCGCTTGAGCCGCTGGAACATGCGCGGCGGCAGGTTGTCGCGGCGGTAGCTGGCGGTGTCGCCGGCTTCCAGCGGGCTGCTGTCACGCAGCAGTCGTGCGAACTCACCGGCGGCCTCGGCCTCGTCGCGTTCGGCCATGCGCGCGCGCGGCTTCGGGCGCGGCGCGGCCGGCGCCGGTTCGGCCTCCTTGCGCAGGGGCTTCACTTCGCCGATGGCCGCGCGGAACAGCGCAGCGGGATCTTCGTCTTGCGGATGCGACATGCGCACAGGGTAAACCGTGACGCAGGCGGTGCATATGCGCTGCCGATATCCGCCATGACCGCCAGCAGGGTAGGACCTGCGGCCCGCTTGCGGCACAATACCGGACGCACTTGCGTGGCTGCCGCTTCCCTGCCGGAAGCGTGACCAGCCCGCCAACGCTGGGCTGTAACGGGGTCGAAGTCTTGGAAAATCAAGCGGTTAAATCGCCGATACGCATTCTGGTCAGCAACGATGATGGCGTCGACGCGCCGGGCATCCGGATGCTGGCCGAAACGCTGCGCTACGCCGGTCACGAGGTGACCACCGTCGCGCCGGACCGGGACCGCTCCGGCGCCAGCAATTCGCTGACCCTGGACCTGCCGATCCGCCTCAAGCGCATCGACCACTACACGGTGTCGGTGGCCGGTACCCCCACCGACTGCGTGCACCTGGCGCTGACCGGCCTGCTGGAGTTCGAACCCGACATCGTCGTGTCCGGCATCAACAACGTCGCCAACCTCGGCGATGACGTGATCTATTCCGGCACGGTCTCGGCAGCGATGGAGGGGCGCTTCCTCGGCCTGCCGGCGGTGGCGGTGTCGCTGGTCAGCCGCAACCACGAGCCGAAGCATTTCGAGACCGCCGCGCGCGCCGCGGTGGAAATCGTCAGCCGCCTGAAGGCCGATCCGCTGCCCGCCGACACCATCCTCAACGTCAACGTGCCCGACCTGCCGTGGAGCGAGGTCGAGGGCTTCGAGGTCACCCGGCTGGGCAACCGCCACCGCGCCGAAGGCTGCATCGCGCAGAAGGACCCGCGCGGCAACGAGGTGTACTGGATCGGCCCGGCCGGCCGCGAACAGGATTCAGGCCCCGGCACGGATTTCCACGCCGTGCGCACCGGGCACATCTCGATCACCCCGATCCAGGTCGACCTGACCCGCTACCAGGCGCTGGAGAAAGTGGCGAGCTGGGCGGGTGGGCTGTCCGCCGCCCTGGACCGGCCGGCATGAGCCCGCGCCTGCGCCTGCAACCGGAAGCGGTCGGCATCGGCATGACCTCGCAGCGCGTGCGCGACCGCCTGGTCGAACGCCTGCGCGAAGCCGGCATCGTCGACGAAGACACCCTCAATGCGATCCGCGTGGTGCCGCGCCATCTGTTCATCGATGAAGCGCTGGCCTCGCGCGCCTACGAAGACACGGCACTGCCGATCGGCCACGGCCAGACCATTTCCCAGCCGTGGGTGGTGGCGCGCATGACCGAGGCGGTGCTGCAGGGCGCGCCGAAGAAGGTGCTGGAAGTGGGCACCGGGTCGGGCTACCAGGCCGCCGTGCTGGGCGCGCTGGGCCTGGAGGTCTACACCGTGGAGCGCATCGGCGACCTGCTGCGGCAGGCGCGCAAGCGCTTTCGCGCGCTGGGCATGAACATCCGTACCAAGCACGATGATGGCCGGGTCGGCTGGGCCGAGCACGGCCCGTTCGACGCCATCGTGGTGACCGCCGCTGCACCGGCCCTGGTGGACGCGCTGGTGGAGCAGCTGGCCGACGGTGGCCGCCTGGTCGCCCCGGTCGGTTGCCCCGGCGCGCAGTCGCTGGTGCAGCTGGACCGCGCCGCCGATGGCAGCATCGAACAACGCGTGCTGGCACCGGTCACCTTCGTGCCCCTGCTGTCTGGCATGCTGGACTGATTCCAAGGAGCTGGGCTGCATGAAGATTTTCGGGCCGCTGTACGAGCGGGCATTGAAGTGGGCCAGCCATGAGCGTGCGCCGACCTACCTGACGGTGCTCAGCTTCGTCGAGGCCATCATCTTCCCGGTCATGCCGGAAGTCATGCTGGCACCGATGTGTGTGGCCCAGCCCAGGCGTGGCTGGTGGTTTGCCACGCTCAGCCTGGCCGGCTCGATGGTCGGTGCGCTGGTCGGCTACGCACTGGGCCATTTCGCCTATGAGGCGATCAAGCCGCTGCTGGCGATGATGGGCATGCTGCCGGCCATCGAGCAGGGCATCGCCACGGTGCAGGCGAAGATGGCCGAATCGCCGTGGGCGGTGTTCACCTCCCTGGTGCTGGGCGGCTTCATGCCGATCCCGATGAAGGTCTTCACGTGGGCTTCGGGTATCGTCGGGGTGCCGCTGCCGCAATACGTGCTGAGCATGCTGATCGGTCGCGGCAAGCGCGTATACGTGCTGGCTGCCGTGATCCGTGTCGGCGGCCCGCGCGCCGAAGCGGCGCTGCGCCGCTGGATTGAACCGCTGGGCTGGTTCGCCACCGTTGTGGTGGTGGCGCTGGTTGCCTGGCTTGTATGGAGGTCGAAGTTCGCATGAGTGCAGTCCGTCTGAGCAAGGGAGTGCGTCTGTCCGCGCTGGCGTTGCTGGTATCCACGCTGGCCGCCTGCGGCACGGCGACGGTGGTCCGTCCGGCCGGCGGCAGTGGCGGTGGCGCCGTGTCGACCACGCCCAAGACCTCCGTGCCCAAGCCCGGGCAGACCGTCAGCGTGCGCAAGGGCGACACGATCTACGCGCTGGCCCGCATCCATGACATCACCCCGGCCGACCTGATCGCCTGGAACAGCCTGGACAATCCGTCCACCATCTACCCGGGTCAGGTCATCCGCCTGTATCCGCCGGGGGCTGGCGGCGGCCGCGCACCGACCACCGTGGTCACCGCGCCGTCCTCGTCGGGCGGTGGCAGCGCCGCACCGGTGGCCACCGCGCCTCCCGCGCGCAGCAACATCAGCTGGCGCTGGCCGGCCGAAGGCCAGCTGGTCGGCCGTTTCGTGGCCGGCGAGACCACCAAGCAGGGCGTGGACATCGCCGGCACCAGCGGTGAAGCCGTGCGCGCGGCCGCCAACGGCGTCGTGGTGTATTCCGGCGCTGGCCTGGTGGGCTACGGCGAGCTGATCATCATCAAGCACAGCGACCAGTGGCTGTCGGCCTATGGCCACAACCGCAAGCGCCTGGTCAATGAAGGGCAGAGCGTGAAGGCCGGCGACCAGATCGCCGAGATGGGTCGCACCGGGGCCAACCGCGACATGCTGCACTTCGAGATCCGCTACAACGGCAAGCCGGTCGACCCGTTGCAGTACCTGCCGGCGAAGTAAGGGCCGGTCGAGGAGTGTGGGGTTGCCGGCCAACGGCCGGCACTACCCGGCGGCAGGCCTTGCTTAAGTCCGGCCAGGTGCCGGGGCTGGTCTCAGCCTTCGAGGATGAACGCGGCAGCGACCCGGCGGCCTTCGGCGGCCAGGATGTTGAACGTGCGCGCGGCGGCCGGGTTGTTCATCACTTCCAGCCCGATGCCGCGTGACAGGCAGGCGGCCATGAGCTGTGCCGGCGGGAACACCTGGCGTTCGCCGGTGCCCAGGATGATCAGCACCGGGTTCAGTGCCAGCACCGCCTCCAGGTGCTCCAGCTGCAGTGCCGACACCGAGGTGACCGGCCAGCTGTCCACCAGCGTGTCAGGGGTCACGATGAAGCTGCGACCCAGCACCTTGTCGTTCACGGTCGCCGAGCGGCCGCTGGCGGCGCGCAGGCTGTAGGCGTAATCGGGCAGTTCGTGATGCAGTTGCATGGCTTCTCGGCGCGGTCAGCCGCGCGGCAGGACGATCTGGCGCTGTTCCGTGCTCGGGCGGTACAGCACGGCCACGTGGCCGATGCGCTGCACCAGGGCGCTCTGCGTGGCCGACACGATCTCACCGATCATGACGTCACGGGCGTCGCGGTCCTCGGCGGCGACCTTCACCTTGACCAGTTCGTGGCGTTCCAGGACTTCATTCAGCTCGGCGATGAAAGCCGGGGTGATGCCCTTGCCGCCGGTCTGCAGCAGGGCCTTGAGGTCGTGGGCTTGGCCGCGCAGGAAACGGGTCTGGGAAGCGGTCAGGGCGATGGACATGCAGGAAAAGGCGGTTGAATGGGACGATTAGGGTATCATGACGGCCCCATCTGCCCCTATTTCCAATGGCAACCCGCAGCAAAAGCAGCCAGCGCTGGCTCAAGGAACACTTCTCCGACCCCTTCGTGAAGAAGGCACAGGCCGAAGGCATGCGCTCGCGTGCCGCGTACAAGCTGGAAGAGCTGCTTGAACGTGACCGGCTGCTGAAGCCGAACATGGTGGTGGTCGATCTGGGTGCC
Source organism: Stenotrophomonas maltophilia (assembly GCA_009912235.1). Classification (GTDB taxonomy): domain Bacteria; phylum Pseudomonadota; class Gammaproteobacteria; order Xanthomonadales; family Xanthomonadaceae; genus Stenotrophomonas; species Stenotrophomonas maltophilia_AV. The sequence continues at coordinate 793,137 of WNDS01000002.1, read as the reverse complement.
GCCCCGGGCGGCTGGTCTCAGCAGGTTCGGAGACAGCTGGGCGACACCGGACGCGTACTGGCCCTGGACATCCTGGACATGCCGCCGCTGGCCGGCGTGGAGTTCCTTCACGGTGACTTCAGGGAGCAAACCGTCCTATCTCAGTTTGAAGCGATGCTGGGTGGCGAGCGGGTAGACCTTGTGCTGTCCGATATGGCCCCCAATAAGAGCGGTGTGGACGCGGTCGACCAGCCGCGGATGATGTACCTGGCCGAGCTGGCCCTGGATTTCGCCGACAACCACCTCAAGACCGGTGGGGCGTTCCTGATCAAGCTCTTCCAGGGCGTGGGCTTTGACGACTACGTGCGCGAGATGCGCCGCCGGTACGACAAGGTCGCCATCCGCAAGCCGGAAGCCTCGCGCAAGCGCTCCCCCGAGGTGTATGCCCTAGGGCAGGGCAAACGTGCCCACATGAAGTAAGCTTGCCAAGCAAGCTCGATCCCAACGCAACACAAGCACTGAGAGGAACACCGGAGCCAATGAGGATGAACGACTTGACCAAGAACCTCCTGCTATGGGTGGTCGTCGCCGTCGTGCTGATGGTGGTCTTCCAGAGCTTCTCGCCGAAGTCCTCCGGGGCCGGTGCGCAGGGGATGTCGTACTCGCAGTTCCTGGACCAGGTGGACAGCGGCAACGTGCAGAAGGTGTCCCTGGGCGGCGACATGCGCGGCGGCACCAACGAGATCACCTACACCACCCGCGGTGGCCAGACCTCGACCATCACCGCGCCGTTCGATCGCGACCTGATCAACGTGCTGCGCAACAAGGCAGTGGACATCGAGCAGCAGCAGCCGTCCAGCGGCATCTCGTTCATGACCATCCTTATGAACTTCCTGCCGGTCCTGCTGATCATCGGCTTCTGGTTGTTCATCATGCGGCAGATGCAGGGCGGGGGCGGCGGTGCCAAGGGCGCGATGTCCTTCGGCAAGTCGCGCGCCAAGCTGCAGGGCGAAGACCAGATCAAGGTCACCTTCGCCGACGTCGCCGGCTGCGACGAGGCCAAGGAAGAAGTAGGCGAACTGGTCGACTTCCTGCGCGACCCGTCCAAGTTCACCAAGCTGGGCGGCAAGATTCCGCGCGGCGTGCTGATGGTCGGCCCGCCGGGTACCGGCAAGACGCTGCTGGCCAAGGCCATCGCCGGCGAAGCCAAGGTGCCGTTCTTCTCGATCTCCGGTTCGGACTTCGTGGAAATGTTCGTCGGCGTCGGCGCCAGCCGCGTGCGCGACATGTTCGAGCAGGCCAAGAAGCACGCGCCTTGCATCATCTTCATCGACGAAATCGACGCCGTCGGTCGCCACCGCGGTGCCGGCCTGGGCGGCGGTCATGACGAGCGCGAGCAGACCCTGAACCAGCTGCTGGTGGAAATGGACGGTTTCGAGGGCGGCGAAGGCGTGATTGTTATCGCTGCCACCAACCGCCCGGACGTGCTGGACCCGGCGCTGCTGCGCCCGGGCCGCTTCGACCGCCAGGTGGTGGTCGGCCTGCCGGACGTGAAGGGCCGCGAGCACATCCTGAAGGTGCACATGCGCAAGCTGCCGCTGGCCGACGACGTCGAGCCGATGGTGATCGCGCGCGGTACCCCGGGCTTCTCCGGCGCCGACCTGGCCAACCTCTGCAACGAGGCTGCCCTGTTCGCCGCGCGTGGCAACGAGAAGGACGTCCGCATGGACCACTTCGACCGTGCCCGCGACAAGATCCTGATGGGTGCCGAGCGCCGCTCGATGGCCATGAGCGAGGAGGAGAAGACCCTCACCGCCTACCACGAAGCCGGCCATGCCATCGTCGGCCGCCTGGTGCCCGAGCACGACCCGGTCTACAAGGTCACCATCATCCCGCGCGGTCGCGCGCTGGGCGTGACCATGTACCTGCCGGAAGGCGACAAGTACTCGATGAACCGCGTGGCGATCAAGTCACAGCTGTGCTCGCTGTACGGCGGCCGCGTGGCCGAAGAGCTGATCTTCGGCGCCGACAAGGTCACCACCGGGGCGTCCAACGACATCGAGCGTGCCACCAAGATGGCCCGCAACATGGTCACCAAGTGGGGCCTGTCCGAGCAGCTCGGCCCGATCGCCTATGGCGAAGAGGACGACGAGGTGTTCCTGGGCCGTTCGGTCACCCAGCACAAGAGCGTGTCCAACGACACCGCGCGCCGCATCGACGAGGAAGTGCGCAACATCCTCGACGAGGCATACGCACGCACCACCGAGCTGATGACCGCCAACATCGACAAGCTGCACGCGATGTCGCAGCTGCTGCTGCAGTACGAGACCATCGATGCGCCGCAGATCGACGCGATCATGGAAGGCCGTGATCCGCCGCCGCCGATGGGCTGGAACAAGTCCAGCAAGGATGGCGGTGGCAACGACAAGGGCGGCGATGCGCGCCCGGTGCCGCCGATCGCCGGCCCGGCCGAGTCGCACTGACCGCCGGCCGCACGCAGGACCTGACGAGGCCGGGGCAACCCGGCCTCGTTGTTTTCGGGCATACCGCCCCGCTGTTTCCCTGACGACCTGATGCTGGAGTACACATGTCCGCCCCGAAGCCCGAACCGATTTCCCACACTGTCGAGATGATCATCGCCACGGTGGTGGGCGTGGGCGTTGGCCTGGGCAAGGACAACCTGCTGCTGGGCTGCGTGGTCGGCATCGGCGTGGGCATCGTGCTGAGCATCGCCAAGACCCTGTACGTGGACTACAAGCGCCGCCGGCAGCGCTGAGGGGGTGGTTCGGCAGGGCTGCGCCCTGCACCTGCTCCAAGCCAAAGCAACGGCAAGAGCGGCATTCCGTGGGATGGCGGGGCACTGTGGGTTTGCGGGGACGCCGTGAACCCCCTTCCGGGGTCCGGCCCAGCCGCTGGCGGCTGGGCGTTCGGGCGCTTGCGAAGCAGTGCTTCGTAAACAAAGCGCCCTCACCCATGGGGGCTTGGTCGCCGCTTGCTCGTGTGCGCTGTCCTGCGCACACGGCAAGACCGGGGTTGGGCGTCCTGCCCAACCCGCCCGAGGCATGCCTCGGGCCCATGCGGCTCACACCCCGCCATCCCACGGACAGCCAGCTTTTGAAGTTGCCGTTGCCGTTGCTGTTGCCGTTGATTCGGCGGGTGCAGGGCGCCGCCCTGCCGCACTAAACTAGACGCCGTTGCCCACAGGATCGCCCATGTTCGATATCTCCCCCCAGCTCGACTGCGCCGGCCGCGTCCTGCGCCTGGACCGTGCCCGGGTCATGGGCATCGTCAACGTCACCCCCGATTCGTTCTCCAACGGCGGCGCGCATGGCACCACCGAGGCCGCGGTCGCCCACGGTCTGCGGCTGGTGGAAGAGGGCGCCGACCTGCTCGACATCGGCGGGGAATCCACGCGCCCGGGCGCAGCGCCGGTGCCGGTGGAGGAAGAACTGCGCCGCGTGCTGCCGGTCATCGAGCAGCTGGCCGCACTCACCCAGGTGCCGATCAGCGTGGACACCTTCAAGCCGGAGGTGATGCGTGCAGCGGTGGCGACCGGGGCGGGGATGATCAATGACATCCACGCACTGCGCCAGCCCGGTGCGCTGGAGGCGGCGGCAGCGGCCAACGTGCCGGTGGTGTTGATGCACATGCAGGGCGAGCCGGGCACGATGCAGGCCGCGCCGAACTACGACGACGTCGTGGCCGAGGTGCATGTCTTCCTGGTGCAGCGGCTGTTCGCTGCCGAACTGGCCGGCATCGCCAGGAAGCACCTGGTGATCGACCTCGGCTTCGGCTTCGGCAAGGACACCGGCCACAACATGACCCTGCTGGCGCGCTCGGAGCGCTTCCTGGAGCTGGGCGTGCCGATGCTGGCCGGGTTGTCGCGCAAACGCAGCCTCGGTGAGCTGACCGGCCGTGACGATCCGGCGCAGCGGGCGGCGGCCTCGGCGGCCGCGCATGTGATCGCGGTGCAGCGCGGTGCGCGCATCGTGCGCGTGCACGACGTGGCCGCCACGGTCGATGCGCTGAAGGTCTGGCAGGCGGTGGACGCAGTGCCGGCCACGCGCGTGGACGCGGCCCCGGCCATCCGCTGGCCGGACGAAGACTGATGGGCGTTGACCGGCGCCCGCTGGCGATCGCGGTCATGGGCCCGACCGCCAGCGGCAAGACCGCCACCGCGATCGCGCTGGCCCGGCAGCTGGACGGGGAAATCGTCAGCGTCGATTCGGCGCTGGTCTACCGCGGCCTGGACATCGGCTCGGCCAAGCCGGACGCCGCTGAGCGCGCGCAGGCCCCGCACCACCTGCTGGACCTGCGCGACCCCTGGCAGACCTATTCGGCGGCCGAGTTCGCCGCCGATGCGGCGCAGGTGGCGGCCGACATCGTGGCCCGCGGCAAGCTGCCGATCCTGGCCGGGGGCACCGGCCTGTACTTCCGTGCCCTGCTGCAGGGGCTGTCGCCGATGCCCGAGGCTGACCCGGCCACCCGGGCCCTGCTCGCGGCCGAAGCCGCCGAGCGGGGCTGGGCGGCGCTGCATGCCGAACTGGCCACGGTCGATCCGGCCGCCGCCGCGCGCATCCACGCCACCGACCCGCAGCGCATCCAGCGGGCGCTGGAAGTCCATCGCCTGACCGGTACGCCGATCAGCGAATGGCAGCGCCGGCCCGGCGTGGCGCCACTGCCGCTGCGCACGCTGAAGCTGGTGCTGGCCCCGCGCGAGCGTTCGGTGCTGCACCAGCGCATCGAAACCCGCTTCGACCAGATGCTGGCCCAGGGCTTCCTGGACGAGGTGAAGGCATTGCGGGCGCTGCCGCCGATGGCCGCCGTGCCGGCGCCGCTGGACCTGCCGGCGGTGCGCGCGGTCGGCTACCGCCAGGCCTGGGAATACCTGGACGGGCAGGGCGATGCGGCCACCTTCCGCGACAAGGGCATCTTCGCCACCCGCCAACTGGCCAAGCGCCAGCTGACCTGGCTGCGCGGCGAGCTTGATGCGCGCTGGTTCGATCCCCATCTTGAACAGGCGCGTCTTGCAGCGGCGGTGTCGGCCTTCGTCGCACGCTGAATGACGGCCAGCCGTGTACCATCAGGGGTCGGCGGCCGGCAGGGGATGCGCGGCCACCGCCGAAGACCAATAAGAACAATAAACAGGAGTGTGCAATGTCCAAGGGACAATCCCTGCAGGATCCTTTCCTCAACGCACTGCGGCGCGAACGCGTGCCGGTTTCGGTGTACCTGGTGAACGGCATCAAGCTGCAGGGCACGATCGAATCGTTCGACCAGTTCGTGGTGCTGCTGCGTAACACCGTCAGCCAGATGGTGTACAAGCACGCCATTTCCACCGTGGTACCGGCGCGCAACGTGAAGGTTGTCCCGGGCGGCGGCTATGTGCAGTCCAGTGAAGGTGACCAGGTGGGTGATGAAATCGAGTAAGTCGTCAGGAGCGGTCCGTGTTTGACCGTTCGAAAAAGGGCGAACACGCCCTGTTGATCCAGCCGCATGCTGGCCGGCTGGAAGAGGATGTGCTGGAGGAATTCGGCGACCTGGCCCGCTCGGCAGGGGCCAGCATCGCCGCAACCATCACCGCGCGCATCGACCGCCCAAATCCGTCCACGCTGATCGGCAGCGGCAAGCTGGACGAGATCAAGGCGGCCGCCGATGCCACCGGCGCCGACCTGGTGCTGGTCAACCACGCGCTCAGCCCGGGCCAGGAACGCAACCTGGAGCGGTTCCTGGAGCGCCGGGTGATCGACCGTACCGGCCTGATCCTGGACATCTTCGCCCAGCGTGCGCACAGCCACGAAGGCAAGCTGCAGGTGGAACTGGCGCAGCTGCGCCACATGGCCACGCGGCTGGTCCGCGGCTGGACCCACCTGGAGCGCCAGCGCGGCGGTTCCATCGGCCTGCGCGGCCCGGGTGAAACCCAGCTGGAAATCGACCGCCGCCTGCTGCAGAAGCGGGTGGAGCAGCTGCAGAAGCGGCTGGAAAAGGTCGAGGTGCAGCGCACCCATATGCGCCGTGCGCGCGTGCGCAGCGAGCAGCCGCGCGTGGCCCTGGTCGGCTATACCAATGCCGGCAAGTCCACGCTGTTCAACGCGCTGACCGGTGCCGAAGCCTATGCGGCCGACCAGCTGTTCGCCACGCTGGACCCGACCGTGCGGCGCATCGCCGTGCCCGGAGGCAACGTGGTGCTGGCCGATACCGTGGGCTTTGTCCGCGACCTGCCACACGACCTGGTGGCCGCGTTCCGCTCCACCCTGTCCGAGGCACGCGAGGCCGATTTCCTGCTGCATATCGTCGATGCCGCCGATCCGCACCGCGAAGAACGCATCGCGCAGGTGGATGAAGTGTTGACCGCGGTCGGTGCTGGCGACCTGCCGCAGCTGCTGGTGTTCAACAAGATCGACCGCATCGAGGGGGCCGACGTGCGCCACGATGCGCAGGACGGCGTGCCGGACGAGTCGCGGCGCGAGCGGGTGTGGATCTCCGTCCGCGATGGCCGTGGCCTGGATCTGCTGCAGGGCGTGCTGGGCCGCCGCCTGGGCCTGCAGCATGTCAGCGGCGAGCTGCGCCTGCCGCCCAGCGCCGGGCGCCTGCGTGCGCGCCTGCACCAGCTGGAAGTGGTGCGCAGCGAAGACGCCGATGAAGACGGCTGGCGGCTGCAGGTGGAGCTGCCGATCGCCGAGGCCGAGAAACTGGCGGCCGGCGCCGACGGTGCCCCGATCCGTGCGCTGCTGCCGGAAAAGCTGCCGGAGTGGTGAGGGCAGGGCCGGCCGCCATCGTGTGGCCGGCCTGACACGCACCTGCCGTCTGCGGTACAACGTGCAGGTTCCCCCCTGCCGTTGCCGTGATGTCCTTTCCTTCCGACACTGATCTGAACGCCCAGGCCGTTGCGCTTGGGCAGCGCCTGCAACAGGCCGGCCTACTGCTGGTCACCGCCGAAAGCTGCAGCGGCGGCTGGATCGCCAAGGCCATGACCGATATCGCCGGTTCCTCGGCGTTCTTCGATTGCGGCATGGTGGTCTACAGCTACGAGGCCAAGCAGCGCCTGCTTGGCGTGCGCGCGCAGACGCTGGAGCAGCATGGCGCGGTCAGCCGCGAGACCGTGCTGGAAATGGTCTCCGGTGCGCTGGTCAATTCCGGTGCCGGCATGGCCGTGGCGGTGACCGGCATCGCCGGCCCCGGCGGTGGCAGTGCCGACAAGCCGGTGGGCAGCGTGTGGATCGGCTGGAAGCGCCGCGGCGGTTACGCGCGCGCAGAGCTGTTCCAGTTCGACGGTGACCGTGAAGCCATCCGCCGCCAGACCGTCGCGGCCGCCCTGCACGGCGTCCACTCCCAGCTGTGAGATGCTGCCCGGGTAGGCAACCGGAGTGATCGCCGATGTGGGAAACGCTGGGCACCGTCCGTGACCTGGGGCGGCTGCAGGAATCGCTGCGGTCCTGATCCGCTATGGCTTCGGTGACGTGGTGCGGCGCATCGGCCTGGCCACGGTGCTGGAGCGTGCCGGCAAGCTGCTGCACTGGAACGACAGCCAGCAGATGCTGCGCATGAACGCGCCCACCCGCGTGCGCCGTGCAATGGAAGAACTGGGGCCGACCTTCGTCAAGCTCGGCCAGGTGCTGGCCACGCGCGTGGACCTGCTGCCGCCGGAATGGATCGACGAACTGTCCGAACTGCAGAACGCGGTGCCGGCGCTGCCGTACGCGGCCATCCGCGAGCAGCTGGAACGCGATCTGGGCGGCCCGCCGCAGGCGGTGTTCGCGTTCCTGGATGAAACCCCGATGGCGGCGGCTTCGCTGGCGCAGGCGCACCGCGCGCGGCTGTTTGATGGCCGCGAGGTGGTGCTGAAGGTGCGCCGTCTGGGTATCCGTGACGTGGTCGAGGCCGACCTGCGGCTGCTGGCGCGGCTGGCCGAGATCGTCGAAGCCCGGCTGCCGGACCTGCGCCGCTACCGCCCGGCCGAGGTGGTCCAGCAGCTCACCGTCTCGCTGCGCCGCGAACTGGATTTCGCTGCCGAATGCCGCAACGCCGAGCGCATCGCACGCAACTTCGAGGGCCGCGACGACATCCTGATTCCGCGCGTACACTGGCAGTGGACCTGCGAAAGCCTGAACGTGCAGGACTTCGTCGACGGCATTCCCGGGCGCGACCTGGCCGCCGTCGATGCAGCAGGGCTGGACCGGGTGGAGCTGGCGCGGCGTGGCGCGGACATCGTGCTGAAGATGGTGTTGCACGACGGCAGCTTCCACGCCGATCCGCACCCGGGCAACATCTTCTACCTGCGCGATGGCCGGATCGGCGTCATCGATTTCGGCATGGTCGGTGCCCCGTCCGAAGCCCGCCGCTTCCAGGTCGCGCAGCTGCTGCACGGCCTGGTGGAGCAGGACCCGGAGGCGGTGGCCGACATCCTGCTGGACTGGGCCGGTGGCGTGCAGGTGGACGAGAACCGGCTGCAGCAGGACATCAGCCAGTTCGTGGACCAGTACCGCGGCGTGCCGCTGAAGGACCTGCGCATCGGCCTGATGCTGGCCGACATCACCCAGCTGCTGCGTCATTACAGCCTGACCCTGCCGGCCGACCTGGCGCTGATGATCAAGGCCTTCCTCACCCTGGAAGGCATGGGCCGCCAGCTCGACCCGGATTTCGACATGGCCGGTGCCGCGCGCCCGTTCCTGGAACGGGTGGTGATGCAGCGCTACGCGCCGAAGGCGCTGTTCAAGCGCGGCCGGCGCAGTCTGCTGGGCATTATCGACCTGGCCGGTGACCTGCCGCGCGACCTGCGCCGGCTGGTGCAGGTCGCGCGGCGCGGGCGCCTGCTGCTGAAAGTGGAAACCACCGCGCTGCAGGGCTTCGGCGACCAGGTCAACCGGGCCGCCAACCGGCTGGTGATGGGCGTGGTGACCGCCGCGCTGATCATCGGGTCGTCGATCGTGATGCACAGCGTGGGCGGCATCTCCAGCCGCTGGCTGCTGGCGTTGGGCGTGTGCGGCTTCGTCGGCGCCGGCCTGTGCGGGGTCTGGATCCTGTTTTCGATATGGAGAAGCGGCAAGCACACGTAATGTGCCTGCCGCAGCGATTCCGGTAGCGCCGGGCCATGCCCGGCGACGGCTGCCAAGACCCTTGTCGCCCCCGGAACTTGCAGTCCCGGATATTAGTAGTAATACTACTAACCATGGACCTGACCGACACCCAGCAGGCGATCCTGCAGTTGATCGCCGAGCGTATCGAGACCGACGGCGCACCGCCGTCGCAGACGGAAATCGCCCGTGCCTTCGGCTTCAAGGGCGTCCGTGCCGCGCAGTACCACCTGGAGGCCCTGGAGCAGGCCGGTTCGATCCGTCGCATTCCCGGCCAGGCCCGTGGCATCCGCCTGGTGCAGGCGCCGGCGCTGGAAAAGGTGGCCGAGCCGGACCTGTCCGACAGCGTGCTGCGCCTGCCGGTGCTGGGCCGGGTCGCGGCCGGCCTGCCGATCGGCGCCGATATCGGCTCGGACGATTTCGTGGTGCTGGACCGGGTGTTCTTCTCGCCGGCGCCGCACTACCTGCTGAAGGTGCAGGGCGATTCGATGATCGACGAAGGCATCTTCGACGGTGACCTGATCGGCGTGCACCGCACCCGCGACGCCCATTCGGGCCAGATCGTGGTGGCGCGCATCGATGACGAGATCACGGTCAAGCTGCTGAAGATCGCCAAGGACCGGATCCGCCTGCTGCCGCGCAACCCCGACTACAAGCCGATCGACGTGCTGCCCGACCAGGACTTCTCGATCGAAGGTCTGTACTGCGGCCTGCTGCGGCCCAACCGCTGACCGTTCCTCCCCCCGGCTTTTCCCGCGGTCTTTTGTGGCGATTCTCTGGTTGCACTGAGGTTGGTACGGATGTCCGATAATTTCCATCCAGACGCCGGGCAGAATCTCAGCCTGTGCGATACGCCTCCCTTAAAGTGACCCCATGGGAAAGAAAACCACCAAAGACAGCACCCCCAACGACGTGACCTCTGCAAGGACCAATTCGATGGACGAGAACAAGAAGCGTGCCCTGGCCGCTGCTCTGGGCCAGATCGAAAAGCAGTTCGGCAAGGGCTCGGTGATGCGCATGGGCGACCGCGTGGTCGAGCCCGTCGAAGCCATCCCGACCGGCTCGCTGATGCTCGACATCGCATTGGGGATCGGCGGTCTGCCGAAGGGCCGTGTGGTGGAAATCTATGGCCCGGAATCCTCGGGCAAGACCACCCTGACCCTGCAGGCCATCGCCGAGTGCCAGAAGATGGGCGGTACCGCCGCCTTCATCGACGCCGAGCATGCGCTGGACCCGATCTACGCCGGCAAGCTGGGCGTGAACGTGGACGACCTGCTGCTGTCGCAGCCGGACACCGGTGAGCAGGCGCTGGAAATCGCCGACATGCTGGTGCGCTCCGGCTCGGTGGACATCCTGGTGATCGACTCGGTGGCGGCGCTGACCCCGAAGGCCGAAATCGAAGGCGAGATGGGCGACCAGCTGCCGGGCCTGCAGGCCCGCCTGATGAGCCAGGCGCTGCGCAAGCTGACCGGCAACATCAAGCGCTCCAACACCTTGGTGGTCTTCATCAACCAGCTGCGCATGAAGATCGGCGTGATGATGCCGGGCCAGAGCCCGGAAACCACCACCGGCGGCAACGCCCTGAAGTTCTACGCCTCGGTGCGCCTGGACATCCGCCGCATCGGCGCGATCAAGAAGGGCGACGAGATCATCGGCAACCAGACCAAGATCAAGGTCGTCAAGAACAAGCTGGCACCGCCGTTCAAGCAGGTCATCACCGAGATCCTGTACGGCGAGGGCATCAGCCGCGAAGGTGAGCTGATCGACATGGGCGTCGATGCCAAGCTGGTCGAGAAGGCCGGTGCCTGGTACAGCTACGGCGAAGAACGCATCGGCCAGGGCAAGGACAACGCCCGTGGCTACCTGCGCGACAACCCGCAGGTGGCCGCCAAGCTGGAAGCCGAGCTGCGCGAGAAGTTCCAGCCCTCCGAAGCCGCCCGCGAGGAAGGCGACGACGACGGCGACGACGAATAAGGCTTGCTGTGGGGCAGGGGGCGCCGTCAGTGACGCCGTCCAGTCCCGCAGGTTCGAACCGCCCACGGATGGGCAGGGTGCCAAGGATGGCGCCACCCCTGGAGTAACCGATGTCCGATGCCGACGACGCCCCCTCCGGCCGCAAGCGCCGGCCCCGCGAGCAGACGCCCGTGCAGCGTGCGCTGGGCCTGCTGGTCCGCCGTGAGCATTCACGCAAGGAACTGGCCCGCAAGCTGACTGCCCGGGGAATCGAGGACGAGGCAGCACGCGCGGCAGTGGACACGCTGACCGAGGCCGGCTGGCAGGACGACACCCGTTTTGCCGAGAACCTGGTGCGCATGCGTGCCAACACGGGCTACGGGCCCATCCATATCCGGGCCGAGCTGGGCACCCATGGCCTGGACAGCGCCGCGATCGCCGCCGCCATGGACACCTACGAGGGCGACTGGCAGGAAAACGCCCGCGATCTGGTCCGCCGCCGCTTCGGCGAGGCCGGCCCGCAGGAGCTGCCACAGCGCCGCAAGGCCGCCGATCTGCTGGCCCGGCGGGGCTTCGACGGCGAGTGCATCCGCCGCGCAACCCGCTACGATCCGGACGACTGAGGACTGGGGCGCCGGGCCTGCTACTCTTTGGAGTTTCGGCGGTCCGATTTCCGGCCGCGGCCAGGCGGCCGTGGCGGCGGGGCTGCCGGCCCGCACACTGCCAGCCCCATGAACGCATCCGCCAAATTCAGCACTTCCCAGATCCGCAGCGATTTCCTTGAGTTCTTCAAGGGCAAAGGCCACACCATCGTGCCGTCGGCGCCGCTGGTGCCGGGCAACGACCCGACCCTGCTGTTCACCAACTCCGGCATGGTGCAGTTCAAGGACGTGTTCCTGGGCGCGGAAAAGCGCAGCTACGTGCGCGCGGCCGACGTCCAGCGCTGCCTGCGTGCCGGCGGCAAGCACAACGACCTGGACCAGGTGGGCTACACCGCCCGCCACCACACCTTCTTCGAAATGCTGGGCAACTGGTCCTTCGGCGATTACTTCAAGAAGGACGCCATTGCCTGGGCCTGGGAGCTGCTGACCCAGGCCTGGAAGCTGCCGGCCGAGCGCCTGCTGGTGACCGTCTACCAGACCGACGACGAGGCCTACGCGCTGTGGCGCGACATGGTCGGCATTCCGGAAAAGCGCATCGTGCGCATCGGCGACAACAAGGGCGGGCCGTACGCATCGGACAACTTCTGGCAGATGGCCGACACCGGCCCGTGCGGCCCGTGCACCGAGATTTTCTATGACCACGGCGACCACATCGCCGGCGGCCCCCCGGGTTCCCCGGATGAAGACGGCGACCGCTTCATCGAGATCTGGAACCTGGTGTTCATGCAATTCGACCGCCAGACCGACGGCACGCTGGTGCCGCTGCCGGCCCCGTGCGTGGACACCGGCATGGGCCTGGAGCGCCTGGCGGCGATCCTGCAGCACGTGCACACCAACTACGAAATCGACCTGTTCCAGGCGCTGATCCGCAAGGCCAGCGAACTGACCGGCATGGGCGATCTGGAAAACAAGTCGCTGCGCGTGATCGCCGACCACATCCGTGCCTGCTCGTTCCTGATCGTGGACGGCGTGCTGCCGTCCAACGAAGGCCGCGGCTACGTGTTGCGCCGTATCATCCGCCGTGCACTGCGCCACGGCTGGATGCTGGGCGTGCGCCAGCCGTTCTTCAGCAAGCTGGTGCCGACCCTGGTCGAGCTGATGGGCGAGGCCTACCCGGAACTGCCGGCGCAGGCCGACACCGTGGTGCGCGCCCTGCAGGCCGAGGAAGAGCGTTTCGCCGAAACGCTGGATTCGGGCATGAAGATCTTCGACGACGTGGCGGCCAAGGTCAGCAACGGCGTCATCCCGGGCGTGGACGCGTTCCGTCTGTACGACACCTATGGCTTCCCGCTGGACCTCACCCAGGACATCGCCCGCGAGCGCGACCTGACCGTGGACATCGACGGCTTCAATGCCGCGATGGACAACCAGCGTGAAACCGCGCGCGCGGCCGGCAAGTTCGGTGGCGGCGTGACCCTGCCGGCCGAGCTGGTGGCCACCCTGACCCCGACCGTGTTCCTGGGCTACGACAGCCTGCAGGCCGACGGCCTGCGCGTGCTGGCGGTGCTGAAGGACGGTCGCCCGGCGGGCTCGGCCAACGCTGGCGATGCGGTGATCGTGATCACCGACCGCACTCCGTTCTACGCCGAATCCGGCGGCCAAGTCGGTGATACCGGCGTGCTGTCCGCCAGCGGCGTGCGCCTGGCGGTGCAGGACACCCAGAAGTTCGCCGGCCAGTTCCATGGCCATGTCGGCACCCTCGCCGAGGGCAGCCTGAAAGTGGGCGATGTGCTGTCCGGCCAGGTCGATGGCCAGCGCCGTGGCGCGACCATCCTCAACCACTCGGCCACCCACCTGCTGCATGCCGCCCTGCGCGAAGTGCTGGGCACCCACGTGCAGCAGAAGGGCTCGCTGGTGGCACCGGACCGCCTGCGCTTCGACTTCTCGCACTTCCAGCCGATCACCGCCGCCGAACTGGCCGTGATCGAGCGCAAGGTGAACGAACAGGTCCGCGCCAACAACGCCGCCGAAGTGCACAACATGGGCATGCAGGAAGCGCTGGACTTCGGTGCCATGGCCCTGTTCGGCGAGAAGTACGGCGAGAACGTGCGCGTGCTGAAGATGGGTGACTACTCCACCGAACTGTGTGGCGGTACCCACGTCGGCCGCACCGGCGACATCGGCCTGTTCAAGATCACCTCCGAAGGCGGTGTCTCGGCCGGCGTGCGCCGCATCGAGGCCGTTACCGGCCAGGGCGCACTGGACCATGTGGACGCCGAAGAGGCCCGCCTGGCCGAAGCGGCCGAACTGCTGGGCGGCAGCGCCGCCGACGTGGTGGAGAAGATCCGCGCGCTGGGCCTGCGGCAGAAGCAGCTGGAGCGCGAGCTGGAGTCGGTGAAGGCCAAGGTGGCCGCCGGTGCCACTGCCGACCTGTCCGGCCAGGCCGTGGACGTGGCCGGCGTGAAGGTGCTGGCCGCACGCCTGGAAGGCTTCGACGCCAAGGCCCTGCGTGACGCCATGGACCGCCTGAAGCAGCAGCTGGGCGATGCGGTGATCCTGCTGGCCGGTACCCAGGACGGCAAGGCCGCCCTGGTGGCGGGCGTGAACGGCAGCGCAACGGGCCGGGTCAAGGCCGGGGAACTGTTGTCCCATGTCGCCAGTCAGATCGGGGGCAAGGGCGGCGGACGCCCGGACCTCGCCCAGGGTGGTGGCGAGGACGGGCCCGCCCTTGCTACCGCGCTGGCCGCCGTGGTCGAGTGGGTAATCCCCCGCCTGTAATGCTTCTGGCTGTTCCCCTCCCTTGAAGGCGGGGAACGGCTGACGGTACCATTACCTACTCTTTTTCCCTTTGTCGTGGGGCGTCCTTGACAGGATGCCAAGCCGGTGGGGGATACCCTTCCACACGGTTCCATGGAGACTTGCCAAAATGTTGATCCTCACTCGCCGCGTCGGCGAAACCCTGATGATCGGAGACTCGGTCAGCGTGACCGTTCTCGGTGTAAAGGGTAACCAGGTGCGTATCGGCATCACTGCCCCGAAGGACGTGGCCGTGCACCGCGAAGAAATCTACCAGCGCATCCAGCGTGGTGACGAAGCTGGCAGCGTCGGCAACGACAATCCGGCGGAATAAAAAGCTTTACCTTTCCGCGTGAATAAGGCTATTATTCACGCCTTCGCCGGCAACCAGTAACGGCCGCCAGCGAAGAGAAAACCCCGGAGTGGTGCCTGAGCGGCTGAAGGGGCTCCCCTGCTAAGGGAGTATAGGGTCAAAAGCTCTATCGAGGGTTCGAATCCCTCCCACTCCGCCAGATACATAAAACGCCCGCAGATAATCGATCTGCGGGCGTTTTTCGTTATGTCGGTTGCGCCGGTGCGGGCCGCCTGGCTGCAGCGGCCGCGCACGGTGGGCGTTTACTTGCCCGGGGCATCAGCAGTCTGTGCCGCCTGCATGGCCCGCTGAAGCTCCTGCAGCGATAGATAACCATCGCCGTCGGTATCCAGCCCGTTGAAGTAGTGGGCGATCTCGGGCACGACCTTGGCTTCGTCCTTGCTGATGCGGCCATCACCATTGGTGTCCATGGCCTTGAAGGCGGCGTTGATGGATTCGGTCTGCTTGCCGAAACGCGCTTGCTGGAAACGCGTGAATTCGCCTTTGTCGATGCTGCCGTCCTTGTTGCTGTCCATGGCAGCGAAAGTGCTGTCGATGTAGGCCTGGGTGGAGAGCGGTGCGGGCGTGTTGGCGGCCTGCGCGGCGCCGGCGGCGGACAGGGCGAGCAGCAGGGCGATGCGGTGTGTGTGGGTGTGCATGTGTACTCCAGGGTGGGAAGAAAGGCGGGGGCTCAGCGGCAGGGATAGGTGTAGCCGTCCGGCGCGCGGTAGCTGTCGGTGCGGCGGCCGTAGTTGCCGTAGCGGCGCATGCAGTAGTCGGCGCGTTCGCGGGTTTCGCGTTCGCGTTTGGCCGCAGCGGCGATCACGCCGGCCACGATCGCGGTGCCGACCACGCCGACCACCACGCCGGTGGTCTTGGTGTCGTCGCGGTGCTTGCGTTCACGGTCTTCTTCGCGCTGGCGCTCACGCCAGTCCTCGCGTGGGCGGTCGTTGCGGCCGCGGTCCCAGTCAGGGCGGTAGTAGTCGCCGCGCTGTGCGTGGGCCACGCCGGGGTGCGCCAGCAGGACCAGCAGTTGAACCGCCGCGCCCAGCAGCAATGCGGTACGTCCAGATCTTGAAAACATGGTGGTTGCTCCTTGGCGGGAATACGCCTGTGCGAGCATTGGACGGGCCCAACATTGCGCCAGCCTGCAGTGAATACGCGGGCACTGCGCACGCCGCGTGGAGCGTTCAGCGAGATCGAAGCGACGTGCACGCGCCGGCCGCGCGCGCTGCGCACACGGCCCTGCGCACCGCCACCATGAGGGCGGCAGTGCGCGTGCGAACGGGCAGCAACGCTCAGCGGATCAGCGCTCCCACCGGATCCAGCTGGGCGGCACGGCGCGCCGGCAGGAAGCCGAAGCCCACGCCGATCAGGCTGGAACAGGCGAACGCGGCGATGATCGAAGTGGCCGAGAACACCAGGCTGAAGCCCACATCGGCCAGCTCCAGCACCAGCCCGAGCGCCAGGGCCACGCCGATGCCGAGCACGCCGCCGAGCAGGCACACCAGCACCGATTCGATCAGGAACTGCTGCAGGATGTCGCTGCGGCGCGCGCCCACCGCCATGCGCACGCCGATCTCGCGGGTGCGCTCGGTGACCGAGACCAGCATGATGTTCATCACCCCGATGCCGCCCACCACCAGCGCGATCGCGGCGATCGATCCGATCATCATGGTCAGGATGCCGGTGGTCTGTTCGATCGACTCACGGATCTGCGCTTTGTTGCTCATGTAGAAATCGCGGCTGCCGTGGCGGCGGGTGAGCAGGCCGGCGATGGCGGTTTCCGCGGCCTGCATGCTGGTGCTGTCGGACACGCGCACGCTGATGCTGGACACGTGGTGCTGCCCGAGCATGCGCGCCATCGCCGTGGTGTAGGGCACCCAGACGCTCAGCATCGAGGCATCACCCGGCGCAGCGGCATCCTTGCGGGTGACCCCGACCACGCGCACCGGGACGTTGCCCAGCAGCAGTGTCTGCCCGACCGGATCGTCGTGCGTGGCGAACAGGCGCGCGCGTGTTGGCATCGATCACCGCCACCTGCTGGTAGCCGTCCACCGCGGCGTGGCCGAAGAAGCTGCCCTGGCCCAGTTCCAGCCCGCGCACGCGGAAGTACTGCTCGCTCACGCCCTGCACCTGGGTGCTGGCGGTGCGGTTGCCGCGCATGGCGGTGGCGGTGGTGGCCACGCTGGGCTTGGCGCTGTCCACGTAGGGCTGCCCGGCCAGAGCCACGCTGTCGCCGGGGGTCAGGGTTTCCACCTGCGCGGCACGCAGATCGCCGAAGCCGGCGCCGGGGTAGATCTCGATGGTGTTGGTGCCCAGCGAGGCGATGTTGTGCAGGATGACCTGGCGCGCGCCGGTGCCCAGCGCCACCACCGAAACCACCGACGCGATGCCGATGATGATGCCGAGCATGGTCAGGAAGGTGCGCGTGCGGTGTGGGTTCATGGCCCGCAGCGCCATGCGGAAAGCTTCGATGAAGCGGTCGCGCAGGGCCTGCAGGCCGCCACCTTCGGCCGGTGCCTGCAGTGCGGGCGCCGGTGCATCAAGGGGCGCCGATGCCGTGGCGGTGGGCTGGTCGGAGACAATGCGGCCGTCGCGGATCTCGATGATGCGCTGCGCATGCCCGGCCACGGCCATGTCATGGGTGACCAGCACCACGGTGTGGCCCTCGGCATGCAGTTCGCCGAGGATCTTCATCACTTCCTTGCCCGAGTGCGTGTCCAGCGCACCGGTGGGTTCGTCGGCGAAGATCACCGCGCCACCGTTCATCAGGGCGCGGGCGATCGACACGCGCTGCTGCTGGCCGCCGGAGAGCTCGCCCGGCCGGTGGTGCATGCGCTCGCCCAGGCCGAGCCGGGCCAGCAGCGCGGTGGTGCGTTCGTGGCGCACCGATGCGGGCATGCCGGCGTAGATGGCCGGCACTTCGACGTTGCCGACGGCCGACAGATCGTTGAGCAGGTGGTAGCGCTGGAAGATGAAGCCGAAATGCTCGAGGCGCAGTTCGGCCAGCGCGTCCGGTCCCATCTGCCCGGTCGGTTGGCCCTGCACCTCGTAGCTGCCGGCCGAGGGGCGGTCCAGGCAGCCCAGGATGTTCATCAGCGTGGATTTGCCCGAGCCGGACTGGCCGACGATGGCCACTAGTTCGCCGGCATGGATATCCAGGTCGACGCCATCGAGTACGACCAGGATCTGCTCGCCGGCCGGGAATTCGCGGCGCAGCCCACGTACGCGCAACAGCGGTTCGTTCATCGGCCCGGCCCTCAGGAGCGCGCCGGGGCCGGGGCACCGCCGCTGGCCGTATCGGCCGTGTTGGCCTTGGCATCGCCGGCCTGTGCCAGCACCACCTGCTCGCCTTCCTGCAGTCCGGTCTTGATTTCCACCCGGATCTGGTCGTCCAGCCCGGTGGTGACCCGGCGCGCGGCGGGATGGCCGTCCTTGCCACGCACCTGCACGGTATAGCTGCCGTCGGCGGCGCGCTTGCCCAGCGCGGCCGAGGGAATGGTGAGCACGTTGGCGGCACGGCCGAGGACGATGCGTACCTGTGCGGTCATGTAGCTGCGCAGCCGGCCATCGGCGTTGTCCACGTCGAACTGGCCGTTGTAGTACATGGCGGTGCGGCTGCTGCTGCCCGACAGCGCCGGCGAGGACAGGCTGGAGGTGTCCTCGTTGGTGATCGATTCTGGCGCGGGTGCGATGTCGCGCAGGGTGCTGCTGTAGCGCCGCCGTGCGTCGCCGAGGATGGTGAAGAACACTTCCTGGCCAAGCCGGGCATGCACCACGTCGGCTTCGGAAATCTCCGCGTAGACGGTCATGGTTTCCTGGTTGCCGAGCATCACGATGGTCGGCGCGCTCTGCACCGCGTTGACGGTCTGGCCCTGGCGGGCGACCACGGCCAGCACGGTGCCATCGGTCGGCGCGGTGATGCGGGTGTACTCCAGGTTGGTCTGGGCGACATCCACATCGGTCTGGCGCTGCACGATCTCACCGTCCAGCGCGGCGATCTGCTCGCGGGTGGCGTCGACCTTGGCCCGGGCCGCATCGACGTCGGCACGCGCCACCAGCTGCTCGGCACCCAGCCGCTGCTGGCGCTGCAGGGTTACCTCGGACTGCCGCAGGTCGGTGGCCAAAGCATCGCGGTTGGCACGTGCGCTGCGCTGGGCGGCCTGTGCGCTGCGCAGGCTGTTGCGCTGGGTGCGCGAGTCGATCTCGGCGATCAGGTCGCCGGCCTTCACCTTGTCGCCCAGCTTCACATGCAGGGTTTCGATGCGGCCGGACACCTGCGCGCCCACGCTGACCAGCCGCGAAGGCTTCAGCGTGCCGGTGGCTTCCACCACCTGTTCGATATCCGCGCGCTGCACTGCGGCCAGTTCCAGTGCCGGCGGCGGCGAGGGTGCGAGCCAGGCGTAGGCCAGGCCGGCGCAGACGAGGACGGCGGCACCCCCGATCAGCAGGGTGCGGCGGCGGTGTTTGGGGGCGGTGGCAGTCACGGCAGCAGCATCCATGGCAGGCAGGTCATGTGGGTCCTCACGGCGGGGAGACAGGCGCATGCAGGGCATGCGGCGACGGGGGTCGAGTCTCGGTGCGGAGGATTGCGCCAACCTTGCGCGGCGCGGCGCGGTTCAGCCGCCTGTGGCCGCCACGCTGGGCGCGACCAGCAGCGCAATGGCGATGAACTGCAGCAGGCTGCCCAGCACGACCAGCACATGGCGCAGCAGGGTGCGTCCCGTTTGCAGCGGCCGCAGCTGCAGCGCCAGGCTGGCGGCCAGGGCCAGCAGCGCGGCGGCCTGCCAGGCGACGACCGCCAGCGGCAGGGGCGCGCAAAGGGCGATGACAACGCACAGCAGCAGGCCGGCCGCCGCGGCCTGCAGGCCCCGGCGCGTGGGCAGGCGCCGCGGCACGGCCCGCCACGCCGAGACCGGCATCAGCACGGCCGCCAGCAGGCCAAGCGCGGCCAGCACTGCCGCCGCGAGCGTTCGCTGATGGGCGGCCAGCGGCAGCAGCACGCTGGCCAGCAGCAGCCAGGGCAGGTGTCCGGCCAGCGCGAGCAGCAGCGGATGCGGCGTGGCGCGCTGCGCGGGCTGGCCCACGCACAGCGCATGCAACAGCGCCTGCGCCAGCACGAACAGCAGCACGGCGGCGGCCAGCAGTCGCGTGCCGTGCTGGCAGGTGGCCCAGGCCAGCGCGGCGCCGGGCAGGGCGAAGAACAGGGTGGCGAACAGGTGCAGCAGCACATCGGCACGCTGGCCGTGCGGTGTGGTGCGCAGCCAGCGTGGGCAGTGCGGCAGGCCCGGCCGCAGCGCTGAACTGCGCCGGCGGCTCCAGGCCGCGCCGGTCAGCGTGGGCGCCCCCGGCGGATGTGGGGAGCGCGATGGGGGAGTACGGGGTGGGACGTCGCCCTGGGGCACGGCGCAGGCTTCCTGTCAGGCGGGAACATCGGCACGTGCTGCGCCGACAGGAGCCATGCTGCGAAGCGGACATTGCCGCAACCTTGTGCCGGCCGCGCGGTGCACACGGCCGGACAGGCGGCAGTCAGGCGGCAGGCATGCTCAGCTCTCGCCGGGTTCGCTGCCGGCCGGATGCGCGGCCGGGTGGTGCGGGAGCACGATGCGGATCAGCGCACCGCCGCCGGGCGCATCGACAATGGTGACCCGCCCGCCATGCCGCTCCACCACCTGCCGCACCAGGTTCAGGCCGAGGCCGGCACCGGTCTGGCGCGGACGCAGCCGCTGGAACGGTTCGAATACGCGCTCGCGTTCGCCGGGCGGAATGCCGGGGCCATCGTCTTCCACTTCGATGCAGGTGCCGAGCACGCGCACGATGACATGGCGGCCGCCGTGTTCCACCGCATTGAGCACCAGGTTGGAGACCACCCGCTCGATGGCGCCGGTTTCGCCATGCACCGGCTGGTGCGGTTCCACCACAACGGCCACCGAGCGATCGGACTGGATCAGCAGCGGCGCCAGGTCGGCGGCCACGCGCTTGGCCAGCCGTGCGAGGTGGATGGTCTCCATGTGCCCGACTTCTTCCAGCCGGTGCAGGTCGAGCAGCTGCTCGGCCAGCGTGGCCAGGCGCGTCACTTCCACCGACAGGCTGCGCGAGGTGGCATCGTCGGCGGCGTCGATCTTCACCCGCAGGATGGCGATGGGCGTGCGCAGCTCGTGGGCGGCGGCGGCGATGAAGCGGCGCTGCCGTTCATGGCCTTCGTCCAGGCGGTCCAGCGCGTCGTTGACCGCGGTTACCAGCGGGGCGATCTCGCGCGGCACCGCGGTTTCGGTCAGGCGGATGCCGCGGCGGCTGGCCGAAATGTTCTTGGCCTCCTGCGCGATGCGCTCCACCCCAGCCAGTGCCTTGCGCACGATGATCGGCGTCATGATCAGGGTCACCAGTGCCAGCAGCGCGAAGATCGGCAGGGTGATGATGTGTGCGGCCAGCGCCATCTGCCAGGTGAGCGAATCCACTTCGCCATGGGCGAGGATGGTGAGCGGGCCGGCCGGGCCGGTGTGCTGGCGCACCACGATGGCCAGGCCGTCGCCGCGCTCGCGGCCGCGCACATCGCCGTACGGAATGCCGGCCAGCGCGCCGACCAGCGAGGCATACGGTGCCGGCACATCGCCGAAGCTGACGTGCCGCCCCTGCGGGTCTTCGGCCACGAACCACGCGCCGGGCGCAACCTTAAGCATCTCCTCCAGTTCCGGCGTGCGCTTCACGTACAGCGCGCCGCTGGCATCGCGGTTCACCGCGTTGGCCGCCACCGGGGCGAAGGTCTGGATGGTGTAGTAGCCGCCACTGTCGACCCGCACCAGCACCATCAGCAGGGTGAAGAACGCGGCCAGCAGCGCCAGCAGATGGAATATCAGCGGCTTGATGATCAGCGGCCACTTCAGCGAGGGACGACACCTGTTCACTTGCTCTCCCGCATCAGGTAGCCGACACCGCGGATGGCGTGGATTTCCACGCCCGCGCCGGCATCGGCCAGCTTGCGGCGCAGGCGCGAGACATGCGAATCCAGTGAGTTGGAATGCACGCCATCTTCAAAGCCATACACCGCCATCTCGATGGATTCGCGCAGCACCGTGCGCCCGAGCCGGCGCGCCAGGGCGCCCAGCACACGGATTTCCCGGCGCGGCAGCTCCAGCCGTTCGCCGTCCACGCTAGCCTCGCCGGAGACCGGGTCGAACACCAGTCGGCCGACGTCGATGGTGGCGGCCTGCAGGCCACTGGGGCGGCGCCGCACCGCGCGGATGCGTGCGAACAGCTCTTCCAGTGCGAACGGCTTGCCCAGGTAGTCATCGGCGCCTTCGTCCAGGCCTTCCGCACGGTCGGGTAGGGTGCCCAGCGCGCTGAGCACGATGACCGGCACGCCGGGGTTGTGTTCGCGTAGCAGGGCGATCAGTTCCAGGCCATCGCCGCCGGGCAGGGTGCGGTCCAGCAGCACCAGATCGTGCAGGCCGCACAGCGCCGCTTCGCGGGCCATCGACACGCTGTCGGCAAGGTCCACCACGTAGCGCTCGCGCTGCAGCGCGGTGCGCAGCGTGGCCGCCAGTTCGGCTTCATCTTCGATGAGCAGGATATGCATCGGCGTGGACTCGGTGGGCGGGGCATCCCGCGGGGAAGGGGCTGGGGGCAGCGTGCGGCGGCACGGTATTACAGGAACATTGCGCCAACATGGCGTGAAAACACGGTGCGGCAGCGCAAGGTTGGCGCAATGCCGGGCACCCAGCATCGCCGCCGGATCGAGCCGGGCAGCGCATGCCGACTCGACCACAGTACCGCTGGCCGCTGGCCGGCATCGCCCCTGCGTGGGGTTGCCGCTTTCCCTTTCCCCGGAGTCACCATGAAACTGAAGCTGTCCGTTGCCCTGTTCTGCCTGGCCGCGCTGTCCGGCTGCACCACCGCGAAGATGACCGTTACCCCCGATGGCCGCCGTGGCGTTTCCATCGACTGCTCCGGCGGCAGTTCCTGGGGCGCCTGCTACGAGAAGGCCGGCCAGGTCTACCCGGGTGGCTACGACGTGTTCAGCAAGGATGGCGACGATGGCAACAAGATCGCCGTGGGCAACAAGAACGGCTTCACCTCCACCCAGATCGCCACCCGTTCGATGCTGGTGGGCTGCAAGTAAGCCCTGGCCGCGCCCGTTGGCTTCAACGGGCGCCGCGTTCGCGGGGCGGCTTGTACTCGCAGCGTGGGTACGCCGAACACGAGCGGAACGGCCCGTACTGGCTGGTGCGCTCCACGATCACGCCGGTGCCGCAGGCCGGGCAGCGCTGTTCGTGGATGGCCTGGCCATCCAGGGTAGTGACCTGCACGGCACCGTCGGCCACCAGTTCGTCCAGGAATGGCGAGCGCCGGCCCATGACCGTGAACAGCGCCACGCTGCGGCGTGCGCGGGTCAGGGCCACGTAGAACAGGCGGCGTTCTTCGCCCAGCGGGAAGCTGTCGCCGCCGGGCATGGCCAGTGACAGCACCGGATCATCGGCGCGCTGGCTGGGAAAGCTACGCTCGAGCATGCCCGGCACCACCACGTAATCTGCTTCGCGGCCCTTGGAACGATGCACGGTGAGGAATTTCACCTGCAGGGTCTGGCCGAAGCTGCGCTCCCAGTCCGGCGGCAGCGCGCTGCGCTCGGCGTTGTAGCGGCCCAGCACCATCACTCGCACGCGGGCATCGCGGCCAGGCGGCAGGGTGCCTGCACGCAGCTGTGCATGCAGGTTCGCCAGATACTGGCGCACGCCGTCCTGCAGCTGCTCGCGCGAGGCCATCTGGAACGCCTGCAGCGCTGGGCCCTGCGCCGGCATGACCGAGCGCACCTGCTTGGGCAGCTGCGCCGGGTTGCGGCTGACAAAGCGGCTGGACGCATCGCACAGCGCCTGCGGGCAGCGGAAGGTCTGCTCCAGTTTCAGCACCTGGCCGTGGCCGTCGGCCTCGGCAAAGCCGGTCATCACCGAAACGTCGGCACCGGCGAAACGGTTAATCGACTGCCAGTCATCGCCCACCACGAACAGGTGGCGGCCGGGGCCTGCAGCCAGTGCACGGCACAGGCGCGCGCGTGCATGCGAGGCATCCTGGAATTCATCGGCCATCACCAGCGTATAGGGCGAGGCATGACGGCCCTGTTCCAGCAGGTCGGCGGCCTGGTTCAGCATGTCCTCGAAATCCAGGCCGCGTTCGGCGGCCAGTGCATCGTCCCAGGCCTGGAACACGGGGCCAGCGATTTCCAGGAAGCGGCGGCGGCGTTCCTTGAAGTTGTCTTCGGGCATCTGCCGCAGGCGCTCGGCCAGCGCTTCCAGGTCCAGGCTGTTGCTCTTGGCGTGGGCGATGAAGGTGCGCATCAGCCCGATCAGGTCCTCGTCGGGCATCGGCGTGGCACCGTTGCCGGGCAGCTCGCGGTCGGGGTTCGGGTCCAGCGTGACCTGCGCTGCGTGCAGCTGTTCGCCCACGTGGGCCAGCGCCTGGCCACTGCGCAGCTGGTGCGAGGTCGTTTCGATCAGCGCGGTGCCGTTGTCGCGGTGCTGCTGGCGCTTCCAGTGCACGCCCTCCAGGTAGCCCTCAAACTGCGGCGGCGCGTTGCCGCGTGCATCCAGCGCCAGGTGCTCGTGGTACAGCGCCGCATCGGGGTAGTAGAAGTCGGGGTGGTACTGGCGGTAGCGGTCGGTGGCGGTATCGAAGGCGTAGGCGCGTTCGTACTCGTAGCGCACGCCATTATAGAACAGCCAGTCGGCGATGACGCACTCTTCCAGGCTCTTCACCCGTTCGCCCTGCAGGGTACGCACATACGGCTGCCCTTCGCGGTCGAAGCCTTCGCCCTGCAGCGCGGCACCGAAGGCGGGCAGGTTGCGGCCGAACACCAGGCGGAACATGTCCCACTGGGTGCGGAAGTGGGTGGAGCGGTCCTTGAGCGTGTCCACCAGCTCGGCCAGCTTGCGGAAGCCGGCCTGCGGGTCGGTGGCCCAGGCGGGAACGTCCGGTTTGCGGCCGGTGGCCTGGGCGATGATCTGCAGGCCCAGCGCATGGAAGGTGCGCGCCTGCACCGGGCTGTCGTCCATGCCCAGCCGCTGTAGGCACTGGTCGGCGCGCGCCTGCAGTTCGGTGGCGGCATCCTTGTTGAAGGCCAGCATGACGATCTGCGTGGGCGCAGCGAAGCCGCGATCGATGGCATAGGCCGCCTTCGCGACCAGGGTGGAGGTCTTGCCCGAGCCGGCCGACGCCACCACCTGCACGCGGTTGTCGAAGCAGACCACCGCGCGGGCCTGTTCGTCGGTCAGGGGCTGGCGCTCGACGCTGTCGAAGAAGTCGCGCGCCAGCGCCAGTTCGCGCTCGGTCATGGTCGCGTTGGCCTGCGCCCACAGCGCCGGCCAGTCCAGCAGCCAGTCGTGCAGGTCATCCAGCGCGGCCTGGTGGGCCGGGCCGTGGGGCGGGTCGTGCAGCGTTTCATCCTCGAACAGGGCATGCAGCGCATCGCCGGCCAGTGCCAGCGTGGGGCGCTGCTGCAGCAGCGCCTGCTGCTGTTCGTGGGTGATCCAGCGGCGGCCGGCCTCGCCGCGCGCGATCAGTGCGTGCGCGGCATCCAGCCAGCCCTGGATCTGGCCGAGGATGCGCTCGAACATCGGCCTGCGCTGGCGCTGTTCGCGCGCCTCGCGCAGTGCTTCCAGCGCGGCGGACAGGGCCGCAGCCTGGGCGCTGGGCAGGCCACCGAGCAGGCAGTGCTTACCGTCGTCCCGCTGCAGTGCCACGCGCGACCACAGCAGGCTGGGGTGGACCTGCGGCCAGGCGCCGTCATCGAGCCGTACCGCGTGTTGCCGGCCTGCCTGCTGCAACCACAGGTCATCGCCATCCAGCTGCAGGGACCATGCGTCTGACCGGGTCAGCCGCCTGCCCCAGACCGAGGGGCGCCACTCATTCGCCATGCTGCCTTGCTACCTGCCTGGGTGGAACGGGCCCGCGCGGCATTGCGCGGGCCCTGAAGCCTCCCATGATAGGTCATGACGCAGAAGGCACTACGCTGCGCCGTGGCCGCCGGCGTCGTGGGCATCAGCGAAAGCATCGGTGGCGCGCACCAGCGCATCGGCGATTTCCGCATCCGTCACGCTGTGGCCGGCCAGCCGCATCTGCAGCTGCGACTCGGGCCATTCGCAGGACAGGTCCCAGGCGTTGCGCGCCGGGCACACCATGTCATAGCGCCCCTGCACGATCACGCCGGGCAGGTGGCGGATGTGGTCGATGTCGCGCAGCAGCTGGCCGTGGGCGAGGAAGGCGTTGTTGCGGAAATAGTGCGCCTCGATGCGGGCCTTGGCCAGCACCTGCAGCGGGTCGTCCTGGGTGCCGCCGTGCGGCTGGTGCTGCAGCGAAACGGCATTGTCCTCCCAGCCCAGCCAGGCCTGCGCGGCGGCGATGGCCACCGCCGTATCCGGGCTGTCCAGGCGCCGCCAGTAGGCGCCGATCATGTCGCCGCGCTCGGCTTCGGGAATGTGCGCCTCGTAGGCGTCCCAGCGTTCGGGGAACACCCAGCGCGCACCGCCGTCGGTCTCGTTGAACCAGCGGTTCTCTTCGGCACGCCCCAGGTAGATGCCGCGCACGATCAGGCCGGTGGCACGCTGCGGGTGGGCCTGCGCATAGGCCAGCGCCAGGGTGGAGCCCCACGAGCCGCCGAACACCAGCCAGCGCTCGATGCCCAGCTGCGCGCGCACGGTTTCGATGTCAGCCACCAGGTGCGCGGTGGTGTTGTCGCGCAGTTCGCCGAACGGCGTGGAGCGGCCACTGCCGCGCTGGTCGATCAGCACGATGTGGTAGCGCGCCGGGTCGAAGAAACGCCGGTGCAGCGGTGACACGCCGGCACCGGGGCCGCCATGCAGGAACAGCACCGGAATGCCTTGCGGCGTGCCGCATTCCTCCACGTGCAGGGTGTGCAGGGCGTCCACCGCAATGCGGTGTTCACGGAACGGCGTGATCGGGGGATAGAACGTGCGCATGCGCGGCATCCGGGTGGCAACGTGGCAGACAGCATAGCCAACCGGCGGCCCGCGCGGGCCCGCCGGCGGGCGCGGGCGCTGCCGTGGCCGCGCTAGAAGTAGAGGCCGATGTTCAGGTTCAGCCGCGATCGCCAGCGCGAGGGGCCGCCATCATTGATGCCGATGCCATCGCCGCCGGCGAACCACATGTTGCGTCCGGCGATCCAGTCCACGTAGGTGATCAGCGTGGTGTTGCCGGCCATGCCCTTGTGCAGGCTGCAGCCGCTCACGTTCTGCCACGACGGCCGCAGGCCGGCACCGCGCCGCACCGGGCGGGTCATGCTGAGGTTGTTGTAGCAGGTGATGCTGTCCAGCCATGCCGGGCCCTCGAAACGCCGCGCCAGGTTGGCGCTGGGCACATCGGCTTCGGCGGCGATCTCGAACGGTGCCAGGAACGCGGCCATCGCGATGCGCGGTTCGGCAATCGCATAGCGGTAGCGCGCCCATTGCAGCTGCGCGGTCCAGCCGCTGGACTGCCACTGCGCATGCACGGCGGCACCGTGGCGGCCATGCTGGCGGCGGCTGCGGGTGTTCTGCACCCGCCCGGTGAAGGCCGAGGCGCCCAGCTGCAGCTCGCCACCGGCCCAGTCAACGCTGGACGCATGGCGCAGGTGCACGCGGCCGCGCTCGCGGTAGGGCAGCGCCGCTGTCTGCGCCACGTCGAACGAATAGCGGTCGTAGCGTGCGCCACTGCCGTACTCATCGCCGAAGAACACGCCGGCATGCCACAGCCGGTTGCCGTTGCGGTGCTGCAGGACCAGGCCGGGGTCGTAGTCGTCCTCGATGCCCAGGTAGTAGCCCGAACCGAACCAGAAACTCTGCGATGCCGTGGGCAGCAGGCCGAACGGCACCTGCTGGATGCCGGCGCGCAGCTGGGTGTCCTCACCCATGTTCCAGCCGGCCCACGCATGGTGGACGGCATCGAAGCCGTCGTACCAGCGGTACTGCGCGGAAAATTCCAGCGCACCGGCGGCACCGGACAGGTCGGCACGCAGCAGTTCCAGCTGCAGCCTGCTGGTGGGCCCGTAATCGAGCCAGCCGTAGTTGAAGCGTACCGCGCCGCCCACGTCCAGGCGGGGGGCGGCATCCACGCCGGTGCTTTCAGCCAGGCTTTCGGCAGCGGCGGCCTGCAACGCCGCAGCAAACAGGAAGGGAAGCGCTCTCACGATCGTTGCTGGTGCCTCCGTTGCAATCGGGGAAGGCGTTGCAGCCTAGCCGATGCAACGTGAGCGCCATGCCACGCATGTTCAGTGGCCGCAGCCGATGGCCAGCGTGCCGCCGTGCTGCAGTACCGTGTGCGCAAGGGCGCCGGCGGGCAAGGCGCGGCCGTCCAGCGTGCGCGTTCCGGCCGCGGTTCGCGCAGGCACGATATGCAGCGCCGGGCGGCCCGGAACCTGCACCGTGGCCTGCCGGTGCAGCGGGCAGGTGACGGTGTACTGCGGCAGGCCCGGGGTCAGCGGATACAGCCCGAGCGTGGCCAGCACATACCACGAGGACATGCCACCGGCATCGTCATCCATGCCATCGGCAAAGCCCTGCGGTGCGAGCGCGAAGCTGCGCCCATGCCAGGGCTGCGCGCGCTTGCCGGCATTGGTGTAGGGGTGGTCGATGGGCTGGGTGAGGATGCGCCTGACCAACGCATCGCTGCGCGCCTGCTGGCTACGCCAGGCGAACAGGAACGGCGCCTGGATGTCCGGCTGGTTGGTCATGTTGAACAGGTCCTGCGCGAAGAACTGCTGCAGTTCGGCGTCGAAGCGCGGTGCGCCCAGTGTGTCCAGCAGCCACGGCAGGTCGAACACCGGTGCCCAGCGGTACTGCCACAGCGTGCCCTGGTAGAGGCCGCGCGCTTTGACCACGTCGGCGTCCTCGCCCAGCGCCATGAACACCGTGCGCCACATCGGCCGGTACGCCAGCGCCTGCGCCCGGAACTGCGCCGCGCGCTGCGGCTGCCCCAGGTCGGCGGCCAGCTCGGCGATGGCCCAGTCGTCGTAGGCCTCTTCGATCTGTTCGTCCGGGGTGCTGCGCGCCAGCCCCGGACTTTCCGCCACCATGCCCTGCAGCGCGGCGGCCGCATCGAAGCCGGTGATGCCCTTGCGGTGGAAATCCAGCAGCGCCACGCCGCTGTGCTCAGTGCGCACGGTCAGGAACGGTTCGGTCTGCGTAGCCCAGCGCTGCTTGCCGTGCTGGTACAGCTCGGTCAGCGAGGCGGCGATATCGCTGGCGCGGTCCGGGTAGATCCAGGCCAGCAGTGGCATCAGCGTGCGGTAGTTGTCCCGCATCGCCCAGCTTGCATAGCGCTGGTGGCCGGCCGGCACCTGCCGCTGCACGCCATCGCTGCTGCGGTAGCGGCCATCCGGGTCGGCCATCGCCACCGGCGTCTGCAGCGCGCGGAACAGCGCGGTGTAGAACAGCGCCTGCTGCTGCGCGCCGGCGTCCAGCTGCACGCGGCCCAGTGCCCGGTTCCAGTCGGCGAGGGTGGTGTCGGCCACCTGCTGGAACGTGCGGGTGCCGGCTTCCTGGTCGCGGGCCAGGGCGCAGCCGCGGTCATCCACCGCTGACAGGCCGGTGCGCGATTCCAGCACATCGCCGGCGCGCACCGGCACCTGCAGCTGCGCCACACCGGCGTCGTCCACCGCCACGGTGCGGTTCAGCGGCACGCCGTTGAGCAGCAGCGTGGTGGCGGCATACAACCGGTAGCGGCCTTCATCGCAGACCGTGCCGGCGTCCATGCGCACGCGCAGGTCCGACGCGGCGCTGCCCAGCCACTGGCTGCCATGGCGCCGCGCGTAGCCGTGGTTGGGGTCCAGCCGCAGCACCAGCTCGCCCGCATGCGGGGCGGTGATGCGCACGATGCCGCTGCCGCGCGTGGCGGTCAGCTCGGCCTGCAGTCCATCGCCGTAACGCAGCTGGTAGCGCCCGGAGCGCGCTGCCTCGTGGTGCTTGTCCATGGCGGCCAGTGCAGGCTGGCCGCGGTAGTCCACCGACAGCAGCAGATCGCCGACGGCGCCGGCACAGCCCACGCCCACTGCGCGCGTGTGCGAGAACCCGCGCAGTTGGGTCGCGGCGTAGTCATAGCCGGCATGGTTGGCCGGTGAGGTGTCCGGGCCCAGCTGCACCATGCCGAACGGCGCGACCGCCGCCGGCGTGAGCTGGCCGAAGTCGGCCAGGGTGCCGACGAACGGATCCACGCGCTCGGCGGGTGACGCGGGTTGGGCCCGTGCAGGCTGGGCCAGAGCAGATTGGGCCAGAGCAGGCAACGGCAACAGGGCAAGCAGCAGCGCAGGGATCGACCGCATCGACGGGACGCTTCCTCGAAGGAGGCCTGCAGGCTAGCAGCGCCGGGTTGCAGTGCAGTGTCCCGGCGCTGCGCCCGGCTTACAGGCCCAGCTCGGACAAGCCGGGGTGATCGTCGGGGCGGCGGCCCTGCGGCCCTGCGGCCAGCGGAACAGCCGTTGTGCCTCGGTGATCGGCTGGTCGTTGATGCAGGCGAAGCGGGTATGCATCAGGCCATCGGCGCCGAACTGCCAGTTTTCGTTGCCATGCGAGCGGAACCATTGGCCGTTGTTGTCGCACCATTCGTAGGCAAAGCGCACCGCGATGCGGTCATCGCTGAATGCCCACAGTTCCTTGATCAGGCGGTACTTGCGTTCGCGTTCCCACTTGCGCTGCAGGAACGCGCGGGCCTGGTCGCGGCCGTCGATGAACTCGGCGCGGTTGCGCCAGCGCGTGGCCGGCGTATAGGCCAGCACCACGCGGTCGGGGTCACGGGTGTTCCAGCCGTCTTCGGCCAGGCGCACTTTTTCGGTGGCGCTGTGTGCGGTGAACGGGGGCAGCGGCGGGCGTGGGGCGTCGGGGATGGCGGTCATGGCAGGTGTCCGTGGAGGGCGGTCGTGGAAGGGGAGGGCGTGGTGCGGGCAGGGTCAGCTGCGGGGGCGGCGTGCAGCAGTGCCAGCGCCGCCTGGCACGCCGCGTCGGCCGCATCGGCGTGGCCGAACACCAGGGCATCGGCGATGGCGCCGTTGATCAGCATCGCCATCTGCCGTGCCAGCGCGGCGGCATCGGCCACACCGTCGGCATGCAGCAGCGCCTGCAGGTGGTCGTGCAGATCCTGTTTGTGCTGGCGCGCGATCTGGCGCACGACATCGTCGGGGTCGCCGGTTTCGCCGGCCGTGTTGAGGAAGGCGCAGCCGTGGTAATCGGCGCTGGCAAACCACTGGCCCAGCGCATCGAACGTGGCGCGCAGCTGCTGGTCGGCGCTGTTGCCGGCCGCACTGGCGGCGATGAACCAGGCCATCCAGCGCACGTGCCGGCGCTGCAGCGCTGCAGCGACCAGGGCCTGCTTGTTCGGGTACTGCGCATAGATGGCTTTGCGCGAAACGCCGGAGCGCTTGACGATGGCATCCATGCCGGTTGCGTGGATGCCATCCCGGTAGACCAGCTGTTCGGTGCTGTCGAGCAGTGGCTGGGTGGGCGCAGTGTCAGGGCACATGCAGTCTCCGGGAATGATCGTTCTCGCATCAGCGTAGAACGACCGTTCTCGGGCGTCAACGGTTTTCGTCGTCATGGCTGCAGCAGGCTGCTGCGCAGGGCATCCAGTGCCGGGGTCAGGTAGCCGCTGCGCCAGGCCAGCTGGGTGGGCAGGTCGAACAGCGGCACGCTGCGCAGGTCCAGTGCCGGCGACAGCGCCCGAACGCTGAGTGGCATCAGGCAGGCGCTGTGGCCGGCCGCCACGCAGGCCAGCATGGCGTGGTAGGAGCCGACCACCTGCACGTCCAGGCGGTGGCCCGCCGCAGCCAGCCAGTGCTCGGCCACGGCGCGGTAGCTGCAACCGGCGGCGAAGGCGGCCAGTGTGGTCACCTGCAGGTCGGCCGGGCCTGACACGGGCGGATGCCCGGCCGGCAGCAGCAGCTCCAGCTGCTCGTTGAAGACCGGTTGCAGTTCGATGCCGCTGGGTGCCAGATCCGCGGCCTCCTGGCTCGGCGGCAGCGCCAGCAGCGCGCAGTCGATGGCCTGGGTCCGCAGCCGTTCCAGTAGCTGGGCCGAGGGGCCGGTGCTGACCTCCAGCCGCACCTGCGGCCAGCGTGCGTGCAGCCGGGCCAGCGGCTGCGGCAGCCGGCTGGCGGCGGTGCTTTCCATGCTGCCGATACGTAGCAGGCCGCTGAGCGCATCCGGCTGCAGGCTCTGCCGGGCTTCCTCGGTCAGTGCCAGCAACCGCTGCGCATAGCCCAGGAAGCGCTCGCCCTGCGGCGACAGCGACAGGCGCTTGCCGCTGCGCACGAACAGTTCCGCCCCCAGCTCGGCTTCCAGCTGCTGCACGCGCGTGGTCACATTCGAGGGCGCGCGCCCCAGCCGCTGCGCTGCACGGGTGATGCTCAGTTCCTCGGCAACCGTACGGAACACGTCCAGGCTGGTGTCGTCCATGTTGCGGTGCTCGGGAACGGGAGGGCCGTACTGTAGCGAATTCCCATTTGGAGAATGTTTATTGACGTTCATTCCTGATAAGAGAATACTCGCCATCATCGAACCCGGGCCGGCTGGCTCAACGGAGTGGCAATGCAACCGGCAAGCAACCTCCTGGCGCGCATCGGCCTCGCCCATCCGATCCTGCAGTCACCCATGGCCGGCGTGTCGACGCCGCAGCTGGCGGCGGCGGTCAGCAATGCCGGTGGCCTGGGCGCGATCGGCATCGGGGCCGCGACCGTGGCGCAGGCCCAGCAGGCCATCGAGCAGACCCGTGCCCTCACCGACGGGCCGTTCAACGTCAATGTGTTCTGCCACCGCCCCGCTGCACCACCTGGCGCCGCTGTATGCGGAGTTCGGGGTGACGCCGCCGCACGGCCTGGAAGAGATCTACCGCAGCTTCCGCGATGACCCGGCGTGCGTGCAGATGCTGGTCGAGCAGCGGCCGGCGGTGGCGAGTTTCCACTTCGGGCTGCCGTCGGCCGACGTCATCCGCGCGCTGCGCGAGGCCGGCATCGTGCTGCTGGCCACCGCCACCTGTGAAACCGAAGCCGACCGCATCGAACTGGCCGGTGTGGACGCCATCGTGGCGCAGGGCGTGGAAGCTGGCGGCCACCGCGGCGTGTTCGATCCGCAGGCCGCTGACGAGGGGTTGGGCACCCTGGCGCTGGTGCGGCGGCTGGTGAAGCGCAGCACGCTGCCGGTGATCGCAACCGGCGGCATCATGGACGGCCAGGGCATCCGCGCGGCGCTGGAGCTGGGTGCCATTGCGGCCCAGCTGGGCACCGCCTTCATCCTCTGTCCGGAATCGGCGGCCAACGCGGGCTACCGGCAGATGCTGTCCAGCGCGCGCCGCCCACACTCGGATGACCCGCGCGGTGTCCGGCCGCTTGGCACGCGGCATCGTCAATCGGCTGATCACCTTCGGCGAGGCCAGCGGCAGCCCGGAACCTGCGGATTATCCGGTGGCCTATGACGCCGCCAAGCAGCTTCATGCCGCGGCCGGCGCGCAGGGCAGTGCCGAGTTCGCCGCGCACTGGGCCGGGCAGGGCGCACCTCTGGCGCGCGCTGCCGGCCCGCCAGCTGTTCGACACCCTGGTGCGCGAACTGGGCGTGTAGTGCCGACCGTTGGCCGGCAACTTCGTGATGCCTGCGATCGCAGACATCCATCCACGCATGGCGTGGATTTACAAAAGCATCGAACGGCGGCGGTCGGATAGTGCCGGCCGTTGGCCGGCAACCGCAGCCACCCCGCCGAAGGTTCATGAGGTTGCCGGCCAACGGCCGGCACTACCGGGTCGGTTGCAGCTCACCCGTGCTCGAAACGCATCGGCTCGGTGCCCATCGCCGGATCACTGGTGCCGGCACGGCCGTCTTCCACGCGCCCGGCCAAGCGCTGCTGCACCTGGCCCTGCACGAGATGCAGGTCGTACCAGCCGGCGGTGGGGGCTGCGGGCCAGGACAGCGTGCGGTGTTCGCCGGCGGCCAGCTGCAGCGTCTGCGTGGGCATGTGGCCGGCGTAGGCGCCACCGCGGACGTCCACCTGCTGCGCCACGCTGGCGGCGTTGAACAGCGCCAGCTGCAGGTGCGTGGCATCGCGTGTCACGCGCGCCTGCACCGGTGCTACGTCGCCCTCGCCATGCAGGTGGCGGTGGAAGCCGTTCGGCCCCAGCAACCACAGGTCATAGCGCCCCTGCTCATCGCGCGGCCAGCGTGCCTGCAGCGGTGTACCCGGCACCAGCGTGTAGCGCCGGGGCACCGCCTCCAGCCGCAGCCGGTCGTAGACATGCAGCACCGCCGGCGCGCCTTCGCAGGCCAGGCCGAGGGTGATGCTCTGCGCATCCACGGCATCGGCCTGTGCTTGCGGGCGGTACGGCAGCGCGCGTGCGGGCCGCACACCTGCGGGCTGTTGCGCCGGCTCCAGACCCGCCGGCAGCGTTGGTACGGTGCGGCCGGGCAGAGCGGCGGCACGTGCGGCGGTTGCACGCACATCCGGCAATGCAGCCACGAACGGCCGCGTGTCGGTCTGCGCGAAATCGAACGCGGCGGTCAGGTCACCGCAGACCGCGCGCCGCCACGGCGAGATGTCGGCCGCCACGCCGAAGCGGCGCTCGACCAGCCGCAGCACCGAGGTGTGGTCATACACCTGCGAATCGACCCAGCCCCCGGCTCCACGGCGAAATCACGTACAGCGGCACGCGCGGGCCCAGCCCGTAGGGGCGACCGTGCAGCGCCGGGTCGTCAAGCTTTTCATCGCCGGGTGCGGGGTGCAGGTGGTACTCGCCTTCGGTGGACACCGCGCTGTGGCCGGCCCAGCCGTCACCGCCCGGCGAGGGCGGTGACGGCGGCGGAACATGGTCGAAGAAGCCGTCGTTTTCATCGAACATCAGCAGCAGCGCGGTGCGGCTCCAGACCTTCGGGTCGGCGGTGAGGGCATCGAGCACGCGCGTGGTGTAGGCCGCGCCCTGTGCAGGGCTGGACGGGCCGGGGTGCTCGCTGCCGGTGGCGTCGGCAATGATAAAGCTGACCTGCGGCAGGCGCCCGTTGACCACGTCCTCGCGCAGCTGTGCCAGGCCACGGGTGCCCACGCCGCGCGCGCAGCTGTTCGTCGTGCCCGGGTGCGGCGGTCCAGGCCTGGCGGAAGACCTCGAAGCCGGCCAGCGGGTTGTCGGTGAAGTTGTCCGCCATGTCCTGGTAGATCTGCCAGGACACGCCGGCCTGCTGCAGGCGCTCGACGTAGGTGGTCCAGCGGTAGCCGGCAGGGTGTCCGCCGAATTCGACGAAGTTGTCGTGCGAGTTGGCGATGACCGGGCCGCCGTTGCGCGCGAGGCCGTCGTTGTTGCCGGTCCACAGCATCACCCGGTTCGGGTTGGTGCCGGTCTGCAGGGCGCAGTGGTAGGCATCGCACAGGGTGAACGCATTGGCCAGGGCGAACTGGAAGGGCAGGTCGCCCTGCTGGAAGTAGCCCATCGATTGGTTCTGCTTGGCCATCGGCCAGTGGCCCATGCGCCCGTTGTCCCACGCCCGCTGTGCGTCCGGCCAGGTATGCGGCGTGCCTTCCACGCGCATGTAGCCGAAGTTGGCGGCGGTATCCAGTGCGAACGGCGCGATCGTGCGCTGTCCGCTGGCATCGGGCTGCAGCCACAGGGTACGCGGGCTGTGGCCACCGGCCAGCGCGGCGGCGGGTGCAACGAACCGGTCGCCGAAGCCACGTACGCCCGGCAGGGTGCCGAAGTAGTGGTCGAACGAGCGGTTTTCCTGCATGAAAATCACGATGTGCTGCAGATCCTCCAGGCTGCGCGTGCGCGCATCCGGGGCGATCGCTGCTGCCCGGGCAATGCTGGGCAGCAGCGGTGCAGTGCCGGCCACCAGGCCGGCCTGCAGCAATCGGCGTCGGCCGATATCAGTCACAGTTCACTCACAGGTCTACGCGGAGGGAAACACCGACGGTACGCGGTGCGCCGATGAAGGCGCTGTCGCTGCCGTCCACACCGGCAAGATACTGCTTGTTGGTGAGGTTGCTGACCACCAGGTTGGCGCCCATGCCCTTCAGCTTCGGCGACAGGCCCTGCAGGTCGAAGCCGATGTTGGCGTTGAAGGTGGTGACGCCCGGGATGCTGGTGGTGTTGGCCGCATCCAGGAAGCGCGGGCCCAGGTAGCGGTCGGACACGCCGAAGTTCCAGTTGTCACCCTGCTAGTCGGCCGAGAGCACGACGATCTGCGTGGCCTGGCCGATCACGATGGCGCCGTCGACGATGCCCAGCTGGGTATCACGCGCGGTGTCACCGCTGCCCAGGTACTTGGAGCGGTTGTAGGTGTAGGAACCGTTGATGCGCCAGCCGTTGTCCCAGCCGTAACCCAGCGTGGCCTCCACGCCGTTGCTCTCCACGCCGCCGAAGTTCTCGTAGACGCCGTCGTTCTCGTTGAGGTAGTCGATGCCTTTGACGAGGCTGGCCGGCAGGTAGACGATGCGGTTGTCGAACTTGATGTTGTACAGGGTGACCGCGGCGGTCAGCGGCCAGCGGCTGATGCGCACGCCCAGCTCGATGTTGTCGGCGGTTTCCGGCTTCACGCTGCGGAAGCGCGCCGGATCGGTTTCACCCAGCACGGTGGAGGGAATGGCAGCGTAGTTCTGCGAGTAGCCGGCAAACACTTCCACGCCCTGCACCGGCGGTGCCCAGGTGACGCCGGCCGACACCAGCGGATCGGACTTGGAATCGGAGCTGACGTTCTCGCTGGCACCGATCACGCGGCTGCGCGACTGGTCAACGAAGAACTGCTTGACGCCCACGCGCGCGCTGAACGGGCCGAAGCGCGCCACGTCCTCCACGTAGTACATCTTCTCGTCGGTGGAGTAGTTGTCCTTGTACTGCACCCAGTACGGCTGGTGGTCGAAGGAGATGTCGGTGCCGGGGTTGAGCAGGCGGTGCCAGTCGCGGGTGACGCTGCGGTCGAACTTCTCGTACCACAGGCCGCCGCGGATGGTGTTGTCGATGGCGCCGAAGGTCTGCCGCCATTCGACATCGGCGGTGAAGCCGACGCGGTCGTTGTCGTAGTGGCTGTGGCGGTAGGACTGCACGCCGTGCACGTTGCTGGCATAGCAGTTTGGATCGTATTCGGCGCTGAAGCCCAGGCGCGGCTTGCAGCCGGCGATCGGGGCGGCCACGCTGCCGTCGGGGTTCACGAAATAGATCTGGCCGATGTTGGTGCCGCCGTAGACGGTCTTGCCGCCCATCAGTTCAGTGGCCTGGGTGCCCGGCGCGTCCGGGTTCACCTGCACCAGGTACGGCGGAATCCAGTCGCCGCGGCCTTCCATGTGGTGCCCGTAGGCGGCCACGGATGCCTTGAAGCCGTTGTCGCCGTTGAACGCCGCACGCAGGTAGCCAAAGGTGTTTTCACGCAGGGCGCGCGAGCCGGAGCGGAAGTTCTGGTCCAGGTAGGGAATGCCGGTCAGCTTGCCGGTGAGGTTGTCGCCGTCGGGGTTGGTGGCGAACTGCTGCGGGGTGACCGAGGTGTATTCCGGTTCATCCGAATCGTCATAGGACAGGTAGCCGGTAAGGGTCCACTTGTCCAGTTCGCTGACGAACTTGCCGGCGATGCGGTCGTTGCGTGCGTGGCCGCTGCCATCGATCCAGTCGTTGGTGCGCGCCGAGGAGGCGCTGACCCAGGCGCGGGTGTTGCCGCCCAGCAGGCCGGTGTCGTAGCGCACGTAGTACTTGCGGGCATCGTTGTCGCCGGCGCCGGCCACCATGCGCAGGCGCTTTTCCTGCAGCGGGTCGGCGGTGAGGAAGTTCAGCGTGCCGCCGAGCGCCTCGTTGGAGCGCGAGGAGATGTCGGCCGTACCCTGGCTGACTTCAACGGTTTCCAGGTCCAGCGTGTCGATGTAGCGGTTGGCCAGCGAGCCGCCGCCGTAGCTGGAGCCGCCGTTGGGCAGGCCGTCGATGGTGGTGCCGATCTGCTGGGTGTCGCGGTTGGTGGTGAAGCCGCGCATGCTGATCTGCGTGCCCCACACCGACGAACCGGTCGGGTCGGCTTCGCTCACCACCACGCCGGGCACTTCGTTCAGCGCGTCGTTGACGCTGCTCTGGATGTGCTGGCGGTTCAACGATTCCTGGCGCACCGAGGTCTTGGCGTAGCTGGTGGCCTGGCCGATTACCTCCACCTGGTCCAGGGTGCGTGCGTCGGGCGAGCGGCTCTCGGCAGCAGTCGCGTCGGGCGCGGCGGCGGGGGCCTCGGCCATGGCGACCAATACCGGAGCGAGCATCAGGGCGAGCAGGGAAACACGGGGCAGACTACCAAACATACGCATTGACACAGGCGTTTCTGTGGAGGGGAAAGGCGCGAGTCTCGGCAGGGGTAATGACACATCCGTGACGTTTGCATGGAGCCTTCCTGCACAGTGCCGAACGCTCTTTTAACGTCAGCCTGGATGCCGGAATCGGTCAACTATTTGAATCGATCCAAATGAAACCATCGACGGCTGCGTGTCCGGCACGCCGCCATTGCGTGCCGATGGCCACGCGGCACATGCAAAGCTGAATCGCTGCTGCGGCGTCATCAAGGTTTCATCTGGCTTCGATAGATGCGCCCGACCGCGCCCGCTAGGCTTGCTGCACTGTTCGCATACCCCCTCCTGGAACGCCATGAAGCGCCTGCTGCTGCTCCTGCTGGCGGGTGCCGGCCTGTGGCTGGCTGCCTGCTCTTCGCAACCCTCTTCATCCACCTCGCTGGCCGACCGCTTGGTCGCGCCGGGCGGTACCTCCACGTTGCTCGACCAAGCGCGCATCGCCGACGCCGTCGCGCGCGTGCCGCACCGCAATGGCACCGTGCCCGGCCGCGATGGCGTGCCGATCTTCTGGTGTGTGTTCGACCCCGGCAATTACGGCCTGGCCTACCACTACCTGCCGCAGCGCCATGAATCGGGCAAGCCGCTGGACACCGGGCTCAGCCTGGCACTGCCGCAGCCGTTCCTGCCGCAGGCGCCGAAAGGCACCGTGGTGCTGCTGCACGGCTGGATGATGAACGGTGATTCCATGCTGCCGTGGTCGCTGCAGCTGGCGCAGTCCGGCTACCGCGTGGCGGCCATCGACCTGCGCAACCATGGCCATTCCGATCACGGCCCGTCCGGCTACGGCACCTTCGAATCCGACGATGTGGTCGATGTCATCCAGGCCCTGCGCACGCGCGGCGAAGTGATCGGCCCGTTGTACCTGTTCGGGGTTTCCTATGGCGCGGCCACCGCGTTGTTCACCGCTGACAAGCTGGGCGACCAGGTGACCGGCGTGGTGACGATGGAATCCTTCGCCAATGCCGGCGCGGCCATCCGCACGATGATTCCGCACCTGATGGCACTGCAGCCGGATGGGCTGATGGCACAGGCGGCGGCCAGCTAC
Organism: Stenotrophomonas maltophilia; assembly: GCA_009912235.1. Classification (GTDB taxonomy): domain Bacteria; phylum Pseudomonadota; class Gammaproteobacteria; order Xanthomonadales; family Xanthomonadaceae; genus Stenotrophomonas; species Stenotrophomonas maltophilia_AV. The sequence continues at coordinate 754,020 of WNDS01000002.1, read as the reverse complement.
GCGCGCTGGCGCTATGGCAGCCAGGACATCAACGCGGTGATCGCTGCAGCCGGCCAACGGCTGGACCTGGACCTGGACGCGGTGGACGTGACCCGCGCGCTGGCCGACACCCGCGCCTGCGTGCTGCTGATGCATGGAGACAACGACCAGCACATTCCGGTGCAGCAGGGCCGTGCGCTGGCGCTGTCCAACCCGCGCGTGCACTACATCGAGATGCGTGGCGAAGACCACATCACCCTGCCGCTGCGCATGGACCTGCTCGGTGGCGTGGTGGACGACTGGTTGGCCAGCGACCGGGCCGGCAGCGCGCATTGCCCGGCACCGGAAATGCCGGCAGAGGCGAACCTGATGGCGCTGAGCCCGAACGCCGCCACGCCCGCCGCGCCAACCGCACCGGCACGCAGCTGAGTTACGGCAAGCGCCGCGCCAGTGACGGTGCGCAGGCGGCCACGCCCAGCAGCAGGGCGGCCACGCAGAGGAAGGCGGTGCCCAGCGTGGTGGCATGGGCCAGTGCGCCGATCAGTGCCGGTCCGGCCAGCACGCCGGCATAGCCCAGCGTGGTGACGGCGGTGATCGCGATGCTTTCCGGCATCACCCGCTGCCGGCCGGCCATCGAGAACAGCACCGGCACCACGTTCGCGCAGCCCAGGCCGACCAGCAGGTAGCCGGCCAGCGCCACGCCGAAGGAGGGCACCAGCGTGGCCAGCACGAAGCCCACGCAGGCGGTGATGCCGCCGGCCAGCAGCGTGCGCGTGCGCCCCAGCCGCTCGATCAGGCCATCGCCGAACAGGCGCATCACCGTCATCGCCACGGTGAACACCACAAAGCCACTGCCGGCCTGCGCGCGCGGTACGTCGCGCACCTCGGCCAGGAACAGCGCGCTCCAGTCCAGCATCGCGCCTTCGGCCAGGAATACCACGAACGCCAGCACGCTGATCGCCAGCACCACGCCGTGTGGCCAGGCCAGGCTGGGCCCGTCGTGCAGCAGCCGCTGCGGGCGCCAGTGCGGCACAGCCAGCGCGGCCAGCACCAGCATCAGCGCCACGGCGGCCAGCGCGGCTGCCAGCAGTGGCGCACCGGCCATCAGCAGGGCGGTCATGCAGCTGGCGCCCACCACGCCGCCGATGCTGTAGAACGCATGGAAACCGGACATCATCGCGCGGCCCGCTTCGCGTTCCACCACCACCACCTGCATGTTCATCGTGCAGTCCATGGCGCCCACGCCGGCGCCGAACACGAACAACGCCGCGCCCAGCAGCCACGGCGTGGGGGCCAGTGCCAGCAGCGGCAGCGACAGCAGGATCAGCGCGCAGGTGACCACCAGCACCGGCCGGCAGCCCGGCCGCCCGGTCAGCGCGCCGGCCAGCGGCATGGCCAGCAGCGAGCCCAGCCCCAGGCACAGCAGCACTGCACCCAGCGTGGCATCGTCCAGCCCGGCGTGGTCCTTGGCATAGGGCACCATCGGCGCCCACACGGCGGCGGCAAAGCCGGGAATGAAGAACGCAGCGCGGGCGGCGTGCTGCTGGGCGCGGGGCGAGGAGGGCATGGGCAGGCAGCGGTGGGGCAATCCTCTCTTGTAGGCGCAGCCACGGGCGCGGCGCAAGCCCGTGTGCGCGGCCATGGCGGTACCGGGGCAGGCGACAGCGCCCATCACGCGGCGTACACTGCTGCGCCTGACGCGGCCGATCGGCCCGTCATTCCCCTCTCACCTCCAGCCGCCGCCAGAGGAATCCATCCCTTCCTGGAGGCTCTGTGCTGCCTGTCCGTCCTGCTGCGCCGCTGGCGCGCCACCCGTTGTCCCTGGCCCTGCTGCTGGGCCTGTTCCCCGTTGCGCTGCCCGCGCTGGCGCAGTCCGCCGCGGCAGCGAAGGCAGAGGAGGCCAGCACCCTGCAGACCGTGCAGGTCACCGCCAACCAGCTCGGCACCATCACCGAAGGCAGCGGCGCCTACACCCCCGGCACCATCGCCACCGCCACCCGGCTGGTGCTGACGCCGCGGCAGACGCCGCAGGCGATCAGCGTGATCACCCGGGCGCAGATGGACGACTTCGGGCTGACCGGCATCGACGATGTGATGCGGGTGACCCCGGGCATCAGCATCGTCACCTATGATGATGTTCTGGCTGGCAAGTAAAGTCACAAGCTGCCAATACGTGTCAAATATGCCGGTATTTTTGCTAGTTTCCGCTGGATATTAAATCCAGTAGTGTTCACTAGCTGTCAGAAGAGTCCATAAAATTGTTGGTACGGATGTTGGTATCATCCGGCCCACACTTGGGACATGGATGGCGAGCTTCCTATGGCTCTTACAGACTTCAAGATTCGGGGCGCCAAGCCCTCGGAGAAACCCTATCGGCTCAGCGATGGCGGCGGCCTTTTCCTTGAAATCAGGCCCAATGGATCGAAGCTATGGCGGTATGCCTACCGCCTGGACTCCAAGCAGAAGCTTCTGGCCATCGGCAGCCTACAGGACGTGAGCCTAGCCGAAGCGCGCGAAGCAATGCGACAGGCAAAGTCGCAGGTCAAGCTCGGGCAAGATCCAGTGCAACAGCGAAAGATCGCGAGGGCGAGGACCGGAAGCCTCAGTCATGACACGGTGGCAGAGAACGCGGAGGATTGGTTTACCAGCGTATCAACCGGGTGGTCTCAGTCGCCCCGCCAGCGGGCTCGTCGCTACCTGGATCAGCAGATCCTTCCAGAGATCGGAAGTTGGCCAATTCGTAATGTCGTGCCGGCGGATGTGCTGAAGCTTCTCAGGAAGGCTGAGAAGTCAGGTCCGCATGTGGCGATCTTCACAAGACAGACGCTATCGGCAGTGTTCGAGCACGCTATCGTAAACCTGCGAGCAGATAGCGATCCTACCCATCCGGTTCGTCGCGCGATAAAGAAGCCCCCTGTATCTCATGCTGTGGCGCACTCGGATGAGACAATGAGCGTTCTCCTGACCAAGCTTGATGGATACTCCGGCCACCGAACAACCGCAATTGCAATCGAGCTTTTGGCGCTGACCTTTGTACGCACGAAAGAGTTGCAGACAGAAAAATGGAAGAACATCGAGTGGGATGTAATGGCGCCTATGCTCAAAGTGGATGCCGGCGAAATGAAGAAGCGTCGCAAGCATTGGGCTCCCCTCTCGGCTCGCGCAGTCGAATTGCTACGCGAGCTGCAGGCGATCAATGGCGGCAGAGATCACCTCTTCCCCAATATGAAGGATCCCAAGAGGCCTATGTCCCGTGACACGGTAAATGTGGCGCTTAAGGCGCTTGGGATGGCCGAAATTTCCGGCCACGACTTCCGAGCGACCGCGTCCACCCGCCTGCATGAGATGGGCTACCCTTCTGCGATCGTTGAAATGCAGCTGGCCCATGCGAAGACTGATAAGGTCGGCGCGGCCTACAACCACGCCGAGTTCTTGCCCGAAAGAATCAAGATGATGAGCCGCTGGGCGGACCACCTTGCGGAGCAGAAAGAGCGGCAGTCCCGGCTACCCACGCCCTGATTGCTGATTCCGGCCAGCCGATGGCGCGGGGGCCAAGCTTCTTGCACGCGGGGAATATACCGTTGCGCATACCTCGGCGAATTGAGGACTCGGACAGGCTAGTGATCGTCACCACGGCGGGCATCTTGAGGATGAGGTCTATCTTCTCACTGGCCATGCGGCCCTCCTTGATTTGGCAGCGGGCCGCTCACCCATTTGCCGTTCTCGTTGTAGCGGATGTGCTGGTATCGGCCGGTCAGCCGATGGCGGCGTTCGGTTGGCCATCCGAGATGGTTTGTGGCGGTTACCCGCCAGGCTAATCGGACAAGATGCGTTCCGATGCTTCTAAGCGCCTGCACGACGAATCTCTCTCGGTTGAGCGAGCAGCGGCAGCTGTAGGACGTTGTCAGGGAGTGCCGGCGCTGCCTTGCGCGCGCTGCGCACAGGCCGATGCTGGCGGCGCCAGTCGGCCACGGCGGAATCGGCATCCGGCCAACGGCACGAGCAGCTGCAGCTGCACTGGATGAAGTGGCCGTCGCCGGCGCTGGCGCGGCGCTGGTCGTGGATGTGGCGCGCGCTGTGTCCGGCGGCGCAGGCCGGCAGCCCTTCGGGATGGCTGATCTCACGCTGGGTCATTGGGCACCTCGCTTTGAACTGTGGAAGGGCAGGGAGATAGGCTTGTGGTGATGAACACCTACGCCAATTCGACGCATGCGGAGCTGTACGGCCGGGCCAAGGCCGAGGCCGGGCTGCTGCGCGTGAGCGCGGAAGCGCAGGAGCTGGTGCTGGCCAAGCGGCCGCTCTCGCACCGGCAGCGTCAGCAGATCCGGGCGCCGATGACGCAGGGCGCGGACCGTGCGCTGGCGGACCTGCTGGACGCGCTGGCGCGCCAGGTGCACCACGGGCAGCACATCGATGGCGACGCCGAGCAGCTGCTGGCCGGCCAGGGGGGGCGCGCTGCTGCAGGTGTTCGGCCCGAAGCTGGCGGAGCAGCAGCGCAACGCACGGCACCTGGTGGTGCTGGAGGCGGCCAACATCGTGCTGCGGACGTGGGCAGCGGATGGGCTGCACGGCGGCGAGGCCGGCAGCACGCGGCACGACCAGGCGCTGGCCAGCAACGGCGGCCTGGCCGCGGTGCTGGCGGAGCTGGAGGCTCTGCGGAAGTAGGGCGCTCATGCGAACAGGTCCAGTTGGGCGGGCAGGGCCGGCGTTCGTGCCGGTGCCGGTTCCGGCAGGCGTGCTGCGCCGGCGGCCCTGATGCGAGCCCTCTGCGCGGCGTTGAAGGAGAACCAGTAGCCGAGGCCATGCCGTCGCGCGCGGCACTCGGCCAGGAACACCCGCGCGGTGTGCTTGGCTTGGGCAGCGGCCATCACGCAGCCACCGCCAGATCGGCCGGCACCCGGTCCAGGTTCGCCTCGGTCAGGGCGCGCAGCTCGTCGCAGCACTGCTGCTTAGCCGCATGCGCAGGCGATTCGCCCCATGTTGCGGCGGCCTCGTCCTGCCACTTGTCAGCCAAGGTCAGCAGGTCTTTCGCCAGAACAGGGGAGTTCTCCCGAATCCACTTGGGGAGAAGCGTGGGTGGCATGGTGTCTTCCCACGGTTTGACACTGCGCTTCCGCAGATCGATGAGCTTGAGGACGTGTTCCTCCAGCGCTTCGACAAGTGCGGGGTAGCCAGTCACCTGGTAGAAGCGCAGCAGCGTCGGGTCCGGCTGCCCCAGGTCCACGGCCTGCGCCGCCGGCCCCACCAGCGGCAGCCAGCCCACCGGCGTGTCCTCGCCCTCGGTGAAGTGGTCATGCGTCCAGCACCAGCCGGCGAAGCGCCAGCCCATGCGTTCATCGGTCATGACGTTGCTGTCGTTGTTGGCGCCGATAGTCCACGTCGGGCCGGCGCTGTCGTCGGTGGCGTTACGGGTGAAGTCCACCAGCAGGCGCACCAGCGTGCCGTCGGTGGGCGCGGTGTCCATCGGGAATGGGGACAGCGCCACGGCCTGCGTGGGCGGGGCGGCGTAGAGCGGCACCACGTTAATCGCGTTGGCTGGCGGCTCTGCACCTGAGTGGAAGCCAGAGCCCGGCATCGCATAGACCGCAGGATCGTCGGTAAACAAGTAACCCACCGGCTCCTGCCCCTCCGACAGGCGGGCGCTGATAGCCTCTCCGCGCTGGTGCAGCATCATGCAGAAGTTGGCCACGTCGCGCGGGTCGCCCTTCTCCACGTGGTCGCGCAGCATGCGGGTTAGGTCGTCGGCGCTGCACTGCGCGGGGTCATCCCAGCCGTCACGGCCCTTGGCGCGCGCTGTGGCCATCTTGGCCTTCATGGCGGCGGCGAATGCATCGACGGCCAGGTCGTCCGGGTGCTGCTCGGCCACCGGCTGGCGGGCGGCGAGGGTGGCTTCCAGCGCAGCATAGGTCGCTTCCGAGATCTCGCCGTGATAGTCGCCGCTATCAATGTCGCTGATTACGCGGCGCGCAGCATCAGCCAGCGCATCCCCCTGACCGGCCGGGGTGGGCTGGGCGGCGCGTGCGTAGTCCTGCATCTGCTCGGTGGTGAACCCTCGAATCCTAGCGCTGGCATGGTTAGCGGTATTGATGCCAAAGTCAGGCAGCGGCGGCAGCGCGTTCCCGCCCAACTCCGCAGCTTGCTCCCCGCCATGGTGGTGGCCGAGCCGCACGCGGCCGCCGGGCTGCGCCGTGGCGAGGGTGGCGCGCGCTGTAGGCGGGTTAGGCGCATCGGTCGGGCCCATGGCATCGTAGGGCTCGCGCACGGCCGGTGCTGCGGGATTCTGTCCTGTGGTCATGCCATGGGCTCCAGAATGAAGTTGGGATCGATGCGCCAGCCGGCTTCGCGGGCCGCGCGCAGGCGCAGGTCGTTTGCGTCGAACTCGTCCAGGCGCAGGACGGCGATGGCGCCCTCCACGTGCTGGGGCTGCAGGTGCCGCTGCGCGCGCTGGAATACGCGCCACACGCTGAAGGGTTTGCAGCCCCAGGCTGGCGCCAGCGCTGCCAGGCCGAGCCCGGCCTCGTGCAGGTGGCGGTGCAGCATGTCGCGCGCCGTGATGTGCGGTGGGATCGGGCGGCGCATGGCCGCCTTGGTGCCTGCGGCGCGGCCTGCACTAGAGCTGTCAGCCATATGCTTCTCCTTCTAGTTTGGCGCGCAGCTGCTCAACGCGCGTGCGCCAGTAGTCGATGGTTTCGTCGCTGCTGCTGCGCAGCGCCTCGTGGTGCCCGAGGGCGGTTGCAGCGGTGACCAGCTCTGCGATCAGGCCTAGCCGTGCGGTGCTGGTGCTGCCGCCGCAACGCAGCTGGGCCACCTCGGCCTGCAACTGCTTGATCCGGGCGTTTGCCTGTACCAGCCACTGCCGGTAGGCGTCCTTCGTCGGTTGCCGCATGCGGACCGGGATGCCGACCTCGGGCGGTACCGGCGCCAGCACGAGGCCGCGCATCAGCGGGCCTCGCGCCGCGCTTCGGCCAGCAGCTCCCGCAGGTCATCCAGCACCTTGCGGTCCTCGCCCTGGGCGATGGCTGCGGCCAGACCGCGCTCGAGCGCGTAGACCCGGTCGTTCGGGTGGATGTAGGTCATGGGAGAATCCTCGAACTCTTCAGCTGGTGGGTAATGCCGTGGCAGATAAGGAAATTCATGAGGGCTTTCAGTTCACGTTGAAGGACGGGTCCGTGAAGGGGATCGGCGTCGATGACGACGGGAACCTTTACTGGGACAAAAAGCCCATCGAGTTGAAGCAGCGACTGACCTTCAGCCGGTGGGTGAATGCGGCAGCCGTCCTTTCTGCCCTCGCCACTGCCGTACAGGCGGTCATGGCGGTGCTTACCTACGTGCGTCCGCCTACGCCGTAACCCCCAAGGCCACCAGGTCGATGTTGTCCACCTTGTCGCGCAGGTAGCGGCGCGCGCGGCGCAGGTGGCCGGTGATCACCGCACGGTCATGGCCGGCGAAGAAGGTCAGCACGTGCATGTGCAGTGCCCGGCGGTGGTCGCGGCGGTACAGGCGCCAGGTGATGGCGCTGCCGTCGACGGTCGGGAACCGGCCCCAAGCGAAGCCCAGGGTCTCCTTGGGCGCGCGGCGGGCGATGTGGCGGCTCATGCGTTGCCCGCCTTCTTCGTTGCGCGGCGGTCGTGGCCACCCTCGACCACCTGCCGGCGGCTGATAGAGCGCTTGTCGATGCCGGTGGTGCCCAGCACCTGGACCTTGCCGCCGGCCTTCTGGAAGCGCTCCATATCGGCCGCCAGCTTCTGCCGGTCCTGTTCCTTCTCGCGGTCGGTCGCGCCGCTGAAGACGGGCTTCACGTGGATGCTGGTCATGCCGCCTCCGCGAGGTCAGCAGCGATCTGGCGCAGCGCGGCGCGACGGCTGGAGACTTCGAGCTTCCAGTGATCGATCATTCCCTGCAGCGCCTTCAGTGCGCCGAGGTGGATCATCTCGCGCCCACGAACCAGAGCACCCTGGTAGGTGCCGTCCATGACCGCGACGCCGATGGCCACGCCGTTGACGTGCACGCTGTAGCCCTGTTGCCCGCCGAGACCTTTGACCTTCGCGTAGTCGGCCTCGGCCTTCTTCAGCCCAGCCAGTGCGGCGCCCAAGGCCTCGGCTGCCTTCGTGAATTCGTTAATATCGGGCATCTTGCTCATGCTGCGTTCCTCAGCGGCACACGGCGGACCGGCCCGTGCCACAGGTTGAAGGTGTTGTTGAGCCGGACCTGCTGCAGGTCGCGCTGCACGGGCGGCAGCGGCGAGCGCAGGCGGCGCTGGTCGTTGAGGCACTGGACGCAGTCTGGCCGGCGGCCCTGATCCCCTGCGCGCTGGAACGAATCCAGCGGCAGGGAGCGGCAGCACTTGGTGCAGGTCCGGCGTTCCATCAGGCGGCCAGCGGGTAGCTGTTGGCCGCGTCCTGCAGGCCGTGGACCATGGCCCGGCACATGTCCGGGAACTGCGCCTGGTCGTACAGCTTGGCCGCGCCGGTGGCGTTGATCGGCTTGAACCCCAGCAGGGCCAGACCGTCGGCACTGATCGACAGCGGGGCGATGCGCGCGTTGATGTCGCCCAGCTTGATCTTCACCACCTCGCGCGGCGCGGCGCCCGGTGCCGGCGCGCTGGCCACCGCCGTCGGAGCGGTGCGCACCGGTGCAGTCGCCGCTGCCGGCGCTGCTGCTGTCGGCTCGGGCTGCTGCTCGGCCGCTACCGTCTGCGCTGCCTGGGCTGCCTGCTCAGCTGCAGCGGCCGCCGCATCGGCTGCCGCCTTCTGTGCGCGGACTTCTTCCTCCTGCCGGATCTTCTCGCGCTCCGCGTCCAGCCGGGCCTGCTCGGCCTGCTGGTGCTGGGAAATGCGCGCCGCCACCAGGTTGCGCAGGTCCTCCGGCGCCTTGCTGACGCACAGCTGCACGCGGTCGGCGAACAGGCTGGGGTGCTCGGCATGCCCGTCCAGAATGGCCACGTTGGCCCGAATGCGATCCGCGAACTGGCTGGCGTCGAGCTTCGCATTGGCGGCCACCGCGTCGACGGCCTCCTGCATGCTGGCAAACGAGCGCTTGCCCTTCATCGCGTCGCCGATATCGGCAATCAGCGTGGGCGGCACCGGAATCGCGTGCTGGCCCAGCGTCTCGTTGATGCCCCGCACGTGGTCTTGCACGGCCCGGCGCGCGGCGTTGCCGATCTCGGTGCGGCGCTCGTCCTTGCGGGTTTTGACCGCGTTTTCCTTCAGGAGCCGGTTTCGACGCGCTTCCGCCGCAACGTCAGCGATTGCCCGCAGGATCGCGTCTACATCGCCGGTGCCGCTGAGGATTGCAGCCGTGCTGGCCTTCGCATTGTCCTCCACGCTCTTGCAGAACTTGATGTCGTTCTCGGCGTCAGCGAAGTCCTGGTCCGTCACCAGCTCGTAGTTCATGGCCTCGAACTGAGCCATAGAGGCGGCCCGGAACTCTTCCAGGTTGGACATGGTGACCATGCCGGTAGCCTGCACACGGAGCGCCGGCAGCTGCGGGCGATTGCGCCCAATGAGCTGCACCTCCTGAACCTCCGGCTCATAGGCGGCCACGTCGGCCTCGAACTGCGCCCAGCCGGCCACTATCTTGGCGCGCAGCTCCGGGTTCGGCGTGTACCAGCAGTGGCGCTCTTCCACCAGCTCATCGCCGGCCCACTTCGACGCCATGAACAGCACGCGCTCGGCGCCGCTGACCATGGCCTGATGCTCCATCTGCACCTGGTAGTGCAGCGGCAGGCAGGCGTCGCCGCCATCCACGGGCATGGCCAGACGCAGGTCGTCGTTGAGGGACTTGTGCTCGAAGGCCTTGTCTTCCAGCAGCGTCAGGCCGTCGAAGCTGGCAGAGAACTTGCCGTCCACGCCCACGCAGGGATACAGCTCCTCGCCGATGATGCGCTCGGCCAGCGGCCGGGCCAGGTCTTCGAAGCGGTGACCATCGGCGAAGCGCTGCAGGGTGGCAGCGTCGTGCTCGATGGTCGCGCCGGTGGCGAACTCGCGCAGCAGCTGGCTGCGGGTCTTGTACGGGCTGCAGCCCATCATTGCCGGCGCGTCGCTGGCGTTGAAGTGGGTGGCGCGGTGCTGGTGCCACGCGGCGGTGCCCTGGATCAGTTCGACGGTCTTCATACGCGCTCTCCTTCGCCCGGCGCATCCCAGTCGATGGGGCCGGTGTCTTCGCTGGTGCTGGTGCTGGTGCTCGTAGTGGTCGAGGTGGTATCGGTGGCAACGTCGCCCACCTGCTCGTAATCCTCGATGGCGATCATTTGCTCCTCGGTCAGGGAGCCCTTCGTCTTGACCATGTTGATGATCTGGCTGGCGGTCTTCTTGCCAGCGGCGATCAGTGCGCCCCAGGCCGGCAGGTTCTCCTTGAACTTGTCGGCCGGGTAGGGCGGCAGCTCGCGAGGCAGCTGCTGCTGCGGCTCCTGCCGGACCTGAGAGGCCTCGCCGTCGATGTCGCGGCCCTCCATCTCTTCGGCGGTCGGCTGCGCGCCCACGGCTTCCGGGAATGCCTTCCGCAGCGCCAGCGCTTCGGCGCACTTCTCCAGCTGTCCGAAGGGACGCTTCTTCCACATGGCGTTCGGCGCATCGCTGTCCCGCTTTGCGGTTGCGTAGCTTTCCAGCCAGTAGGCTTTGGCCGAGTAGCGCACGGGGTTGCCGTTGACCAGGCGGTAGACCGCGACGCTGCACCATTCCGGGTAGCGGACGCGGACCCCCCAGCGTTTCCTCGATGGTCGGGCCGAAGGTGGCTTCGTCCTGGCCGGCATACTCGCCAGTGCGGTGGGCCTTGGTGCGGTAAAGCTCGATGCCCGGCATGATCACGTCGCGCATGCCGGCCGCGCTGATGACGCGGTTGCCCTGCTTCTTCTCCGGCACCCACATGGGGACGATGTGCACGGGCTTGGTCATCGGGTCCAGGCCGCCGGCACGGCAGTAGGCCAGCACCATGTCGACGGAGTCATCGGTGGCGCCGGGATACAGGCTGGTTTTCAGGGCAGTGCGGATAGCTTCGGCCTGCTCTGCCGTCACCAGGTCACCGCCGCGTTGCTTCATGGGTGCGATGTTGCTCATTGAATGCTCCGGCCGGCTTGGCCGGCGCTACTGGAATAGGGGTGCCGGTTACGCTGTCCGGCGAGGCGTGAGGCGGCGCTGCCGCTGTAGCCCCCGGTTTCGCGTCAGGCGGCCTGCTGCTGCTCGGCGACCTTGTGGTACGGGTACTTCTCCGGGAACGGCTTGATGTAGGCACCGAAGTGCTTGCCGATGGACTCGGCGTCCTTGAGTGCCTGGAACTCCTCGGCGCTGAAGTTGGCGTAGTGGTAGACCGAGCCCGGGCCACGCACGTCGCCGCTGCCGCGCTTGAAGCAGATGGCGAGGGTGTCGGTGGCGGCGTCGTGGCCGATGCTGTGGATCTGCGAGCTGTCGACGTCGAACAGCTGGATGCGGCCGGCGGCCGGCGTGGTGCTGGACATGTTGTGCTCCTGGGCGGAATGGGTTGCCCGTCTTTCCGGGCTGTCAGCGCTGCACCACAGGGGGGAAGCGCAGGGCAGGGGGATCAGGCAGCGAGGTCGTCCTGCTGCGTGGTTTCTTCGGCCTGGCCGGGCTGCAGCGACAGCACGACGTTCTCGCGGATCAGCGCTTCGGTCAGCTCTGCGACTTCATCCGGCGTGACGCTGGCCGAAGCCTTGAAGGACAGCTCCACACTGCCGCCTTCCTTCGGGGCGATCACGAACTTCTTCAGCTTCACGTCCACCAGGAAGATGGGCTGGGTGCTATCCAGTTCCCCGTCGATCTGCAGTTCGAAGCCCTTGAATTCGTGGCCCACCTTGATGGGCTCCAGGCTCGGAATCTTGATCTCGGTCAGGACTTCGGCGATGGTCGGCAGCGACTGCTGCTCGCCCTTGCCGGCCTTGCGGAACAGCGCCTTGCGCAGCTCCTTGTCGAAGTGGTCCAGCACCAGGTTGCTGGTGCTGGTGGTGATGGAAAGGTCGACCGCAAGGTGCCGCTCATCGCCGTGCTTCTCGATGCGCAGGTTCACGTTGGAGACGGCCGCCGGGTTGTTCTTCAGGTGGAACATGTGGACCTCGTCGGTTGAGCCGGCCGGGCCGGCAGTGGCATACTGCAGGTCGTCCGCCGGCCGGCGAACGTGGGTGGGAACACGCGGTTGCCCGGCATCGCGGATCGCGCTGTAGGCGAGGTAGATCAGCCAGAGCAGCAAGGCGCCCATGGCGAAGGCGATCAGCGGCAGCGTGCGTGCAGTCCAGATGGCCGCGCAGGTGGCGCCAATGAGAATTCCCAGCGCCAAGACGGAGAGCAGGGCGGCGAGTTTCGTGGCGCTCACGCCAGCACCGCCTTGATCAGGTCCTGAAGGATCAGCGAGGTAGTAGCGCCGACGATCAGACCCAGCAGCGCGCCGTAGGCCATGAACTCGAACGACATGCGCCGGGTATCGGCCTTCAGCAGCTCTTCGAACTCGGTGGTGGTTTCGATCTTCATGCGGCCTCCGGGCCGGGCTGGTTGGTGAATTCGTCCTGGAACTGGCGGCGCAGCTGCAGCGCGTTGTTGACCACGGCCAAGCCACGGCTGCCCCGGCGCTGCTCGGCGTTGAGACGGCGGAACAGCGGGGCAGGGCTCAGGTCGGTGCAGGCCACAGCGTCACGCACGGCGCGGAATTCGCGGATCTGGCGAACGTTGGTGCTCATGCGGCTTCTCCTTTGGCGAGAGCGAGGGCAGAACGGAGTTCGGTAATGCGGCGGCGGTCATTCGCCGTGTCGCTCTGGTAGCCAGCTGCGACGCGCGCAGACGCGGCACGGTTGGGATTGCGGGGATTCATGACGCGGCGTTCGAAGTACTGAGCCCGCCGGCTGGCGCCGCGCTCCAGCCAGAGGCACCACGCCAGTCCGTCACGGAGACGCTGGATGTCGGTAAGCGCGCTCATGCCGCCACCTGCTTTGCCAGTTCGGTGGAAGCCACACGAAGCTCGGCTGCGTGACCGTCCTCGCCATCCATGCGGGTGGTATCGACCACGCTGCCATTGGGGCGACGGATGGTGCGCGCGCCACGGTGGTCGCGCTCGATGGTGAAGCTCAAGCGCTCCCACATGCCGTTCGGGCTGTTCGGGCGGGCCTTCATGCCGCCACCCGCTGCTCGGCGAGCGCGATGCGGGCGAGGTCCACCAGCTTTGCGTCCAGCGCTTCGGCCTCGACGCGAGCCAGCCGGTAGAGCTGGGTCAGGGCTTCCGAGCCGGCGAGGTCAGCCGGGTGGGTGTGGTGGAGCTTGTGCAGGGCCAGCTGCACGTCGGTGTAGTACTGGCCGCCCAGCGTGCCGGCCGACAGGTAGGCGGCTTCGCGGCAGAGGGCCGGGTCGTTGCGGTAGCTCAGGGCCAGGTCCGTTACATGCTCCTCGGCGTACTCGGCCTCGAAACGCGGGTCTTCCTGGCTGTCCAGGCTGCGCTGGGCGTTCCTGAAGCGGTCGGTGGTGGCTGGGCGGTCCATCTAGGTCTCCGGCGGTCCAGCTCGGGTGGCTGGTCGACGGCGCTAGTAAAGCACCACTTTAGGCTGCAGTCAAGCGATGCTTTAGTGAATGACCGTAGAAATGCAAAGAGGCCCCTCGGGGCCTCTGTGGATGTCGCTGGGAAGGTGGTTGCTACAGCAGGGGAGGCGGGCCGGCCCTGGCTGACCTTCAGCCCCCGCTGGCCTCGCGCACTACCTCGGCCGTGACAGCAGCATCACCGCGGCGAAGCTTGAGCACGGCCACCGAGTCCGGTTCGCCGGCAAGCTGCATGACGTTGGCCCGCAGATCGTTGCTGGAGAACTGACCGTCCACCTGGATGATCCGGTCGCCCGGGCTGACGCCCGCATTAGCGGCTGCCGACCCAGCCGCTACCGAGTGCACGACCTTCGGATCGCTCGCGCTCAGTGAGATCCCTGTCCAGCCCTTGTCGGCAAGAAGCACGTCGAGATCCTTCATCTCTTCAGCGCTGTAGATGCGGATCTCGTCGGGCGCCTCGGCATCGCTGCCTTGCTTCTTGCGACCCGCGATCCACATGATCACGCCGATCAGCATCAGGCCCAGGCTGACGTTGACCAGCATCGACTGTTGCTGCATGAGGCCGATGTTGTTCACTCTGGAGCCCATCCCCGTTGCCACGCTGACATCCATGTTGCAGGAGATGAGCAGCATCACCAGACCGATGGCGGTGGCGATAAAACCAAGGGTTTTCATGGCACGTCCTTATGCTGGTAGCGCATGGTCAGTTCAGCCGATCGATGCGGTTCCGGAGGTACACCTTGCCGCCGATGACGGTTGCCTTGGGAAGCGGGAAAGCAGGGTATAGCGCCGTGTTCGCGCTGACGACGTAGATGGAATCGCCGCGGTCCTGCAGGCCCTTGATCTGCTGGCCGTTGCCGGTGTTGATCAGGTAGATCCCATCACCATCGAAGTGCGAGATCCCCGTATCGACCATGAGGCTTTCGCCCGGTTGAATGACCGGGATCATGGAGTCGCCACGGCCAGTAACCAGGACCAACCGGCCAGGCGCCGGCACGAATCCGACGATAGATCGGATGTACGCCGGCTCGAAGTCCATGGCCCGGATCACTTCCGGGTAGTCGTCATTGATCGTTTCGCCGCCCATTCCTGCCTCCGCATCCAGTTGCTGAACGCGAACATATTCGGAAGAGGTCGCAGGGACCGAGACGAGTTCATCAAAACCACCCATGCCGAAGTGCGACAGCGGCTTGCCTGTCAGCTGGGCCAGCTTCGGCAGCTTCCGCTTATCGACCTTGCCGGTGCGGAGCCAGCCGGACACAGCCTGCTCCGTGACACCGAAAGCATCCGCGATGCCCTTCTGGGTCAGCTTCGAGTCTTCTATGGCCGAGCGAATGGCGGCCGCCATGGCGAGGTTGTCAAGCATCTTTTGATTGTCCAATGGCCGTCGAGCCATTGTAAGAAAGCATCGCTTGACCAATGAATAAAGCGATGCTTAAAATGGCGGAATGAACGCTATCGCTATCGCCACCGAGAAGTTGGGAACCGGCCAGGCCGGTATCGCTCGCCTTTTGGGCGTCACTCCGCAGGCTGTGAACCAGTGGGTCAGCGGCAACCGGCCGGTCCCGCCGCGCCACGTCCTCGCGATCGAAGGAGCCACGGGCGTCTCGCGGCATCTGCTGCGCCCGGACGTGTTCGGCCCGGCCGCCGCCAATGACGGCGAGCAGCAGGAGGCCGCCTGAGATGACCGGCCCCTTGACGCCCGAGCAGGTCGAGATCGGACTGGCCGCCATCGACGAAATGGCGGCCAGGATTGAGGCTAGGGAGCGCGCATCCGAATGGCTTCGATTGCCGTCGTCGCCTCTACTGCCTGCGGATGGAGAAGCAGGCTCTGTTTCGCTTGGTGGTAAAGCCCATTTCGTTTTTCCGGAGGGATCGTGCTGATGATCTGCTCGACCAAGACTTCCAGTGCACGGACCTTGCCGCGCAGTTCTGCGATTTCCTTTGCTTCCATTGGCTCCTCTCTGTTGGTGGCTGGTTGTGTGGAAACTCCATGCTACCAACAGGGCGGGGCCTTCCATGATGAATCCCGAATCGTCTCCGTGGAGGTGCCGCAAATGCTTCGTTCGCCTGTGGCTCAAGGTGTGGCCTGTGGCCTGCTTTTGGGCGTTCTGGCCTTCGGGCTTCCGTTCCTGTTTGCGGCTCTTGGCTTTGGGCCTCTGCACTACATCGGCTCGTTGATTCTTGTGGCCGTTGTCAGCGGCGTAGCGGCAGAGATCCGCCACCGCCGCAAGAATCGGGAGGTGACCTGAAATGCGCGCGCTGCCTGACCGCTGGAACCCCAGGCTGTGGATCCGGGATTGGCTGGCCAAGCCCAGTAGGGAAGAGGCCAGTTCCGGCGAGCCGCTACCCAACCGGACGCTGATCGACGCCACGATGTTCGGCAGCGTCAACACCACCGCCCAGGGCGAACCCAAGGCGGTGGAGTACGGGCAAGAGGTTGGAGGGCATTTCCCGACCCCCGTGCTTGACGCCTTCCTCAACCGGCCGGCCAGCGCAACTAGCCCAGCAGCAGCTTTCGCGCCTCGGAGCGAATCTGAGGGGAATGAGCGCTCGGAGCAATCCTGATGGCCTGTAGTGCATCGGCGAGCCTCTTCGCGGCCTCCGGATCCCGGCTGCGCATCTCGCTTGCCAAGACGGATACAGCCGTGCGCGTGGCCTCCAGTTCGACTACCAGCGTCTCCAACATCCTTTCGTTCATGTCGCCCTCCTTGCGGGCTGCTCGTGTGGAAACAGCAGCCTACCGCAAGGAGGGCGACTCCCTTCATCCGTGACGTGACGTTCTCCATGGCGCTCATGGTGCGCCGCCGTAACAGCCTCGTCTCCAATCGAGATTCCCGCCCATGAATGTTTCCGATGCCGCCTACGACACCGTCCACCAGTACCCCGGTGGCAGCGAGGCCCTGGCGCCCAGGATGGGCATGTCGGCCGCGACTCTTCGCGGCAAGGTCAACCCGAATACCGACCGCAACCTGCTGAGCCTGCAGGAGGCAGACGCGCTGATGGCGCGCACCGGTGACTACCGGATCCTGCATGCGCTGGCCGCGACCCACGGGTTCGTGCTGCAGGCGAGCACTGCGCCCAAGGGCGGCACGATCATCACCGCCATGCTTGCGGCTCAGGCGGCCAAGGGCGACCTGGCCGAACTGGTGGCCGACGCCATGGCGGACGACCGCATCAGCAGCAACGAGTCTGACCGCATCACCCGTGGTGTCATGCAGGTGATCGTGAAGCTGCTGGAAGTGAGCCAGCACGCTGAGGCAGCGGCGGAGCGGGGTGGGGTATGAACGCCACCGCCAAGGCCATGATCGCCGTCCGCCAGCTGTGGTATCTGGCCGGCTGCCTGCTGGTGCTGAAGGGGGCCGGCCATGCGTGATTACGCGAAGGTCGTGCCCACCTTCTGGACGGGCGCCACCGGCAAGGCCATTCGCCGGAGGGGCTCCGAAGGGGTGGTTGTGGCCATGTACCTGATGTCCTCGCCGCACTCCAACATGCTCGGCCTGTTCTACCAGCCAATGCTCTACATGGCCCATGAGACCGGGCTGGGCTTGGAAGGGGCTTCCAAGGGGTTTCAGGTATGCATCGAAGAGGGGTTCTGTCACTACGACGAAGCCAGCGAAATGGTGTGGGTTGTGGAGATGGCCAAGTACCAGATCGGTAGCAGCCTCAAGGCTTCGGATAATCGCTGTGCCGGCATCCAGCGCGAGTACAACGGCCTCCAGGACAACCCTTTCCTGTACCCATTCTGGCGTCACTATCAGGCGGAATTTCACCTGACCAACGCAAGGGGTGGCGAAGCCCCTTCGAAGCCCCTTGCAAGCCAAGAGCAGGAACAGGAGCAGGATCAAGAGCAGGAAACAACATCCTCACTTCGCTCGGATTCGTCCCCGCCGCTGGCGTTGACCGGTGGGCCCGCATCGCCACCTGCGAACCTGCCCGAGCGAAAGGCGCAACGGATACGCCAGATCGCCGAGGAGGCCCGGGCCGCGTACAACGCCACGCTGGCCAAGCCGCACGGCCTGCTGCCTGCCTGCACGGTGCTGAACAAGCCGCGCATCAAGGCCGTAGAGAAGGCGCTGCCGAAGGTGCGCCAGCTCTGCCAGCGGCTGTTCGGCAACGAGAAGGTCACGCCCCAGTTCTGGACGCTGTACTTCGAGACTGCGGCTGATGACGACTTCCACGCTGGCCGCCTGCCCGGCGGTCCTGGGCACGAAAACTGGACCCCGGACTTCGAGTACCTGCTGCGCGAGACGGTGATCGCCAAACTCGCTGACCGGGCGCTGTCGGAGGCTGCAGCATGACCGGGCACGACGACGCTGAGCGACTGGCCGCGATGTACGGCGATCAGCAGGGCATGCGCGTGCTGCCGCAGGCCATCGAGGCCGAGCAGGCGGTGCTGGGCGGCCTGCTGCTGATGCCGCGCGCCTGGATCGAGGCGCAAGACATGCTGTCGGCCGAGCAGTTCTACCGCCGCGACCACCAGGCCATCTGGCAGGCCATCGCCGAACTGCAGGCCAAGGGCAGCACGCCCGACCACGTGGTGCTGGGCGATTGGTTCGCCGCGCAGGGCAAGCTGGACCTGATCGACAACGGCGCGTACCTGCTGGACCTGGTGGTCAATACCACCTCTGCCGCCAACATCCGTGGCTATGCCGAGATCGTCCGCGAGAAGGCCCAGCTGCGCAGCCTGATTGATGCCGGCCATGACCTGATCGATTCCGCCTACAGCCCGGAAGGGCGAAGCGCGCTAGATCTGGTTGGCCAAGCGCAGACCCGCATAGGCGGCATGCTGGACAACGAGCCGTGCGACCTGGAAGCCGTGGCACCGGTGATGGAGCGCGTGTCCCACCGCCTGAGCGAGCGTTCCACGTCCGACGGCGGAATCACTGGCCTGTCCACCGGGTTCTCCGATCTGGACGACCTGCTGGGCGGCCTTCACCCCGGGCAGCTGATCGTGCTGGCTGCGCGTCCGAAGATGGGCAAGACCACCCTGGCGATGAACATCGCCAAACACTGCGCGGTCATCAAGCGCAAGCCGGTGGCCGTCTTCAGTTTCGAGATGCAGCCCGAAGAGTTGGGCGACCGTCTGCTGGCCGATGAGGGAGGCATCAGCGGCTCGCGCATCCGCAGCGGCAAGCTGGACGAGCTGGACTGGTCCAACGCGGCCAAGGCAGCCAACCGGCTTGCGCAGGCGCCGATCTTCGTCAGCCGCCCGCGCGTGGCGCGTGCCGAGCACGTCTGCGCGCAGTTGCGCCGCATGAAGGCTCGCAAGCCAGATCTGGCGCTGGCCGTCATCGACTACCTGCAGCTGATGCACGTGGCCGGTGACAACCGGGCCGCCGGCATCGGCGACATCACCAGGGCGGTGAAGCTCTGCGCCAGCGAGATCGGCATCACCGTGCTGCTGCTGAGCCAGCTGAACCGCAAGGTGGAAGAACGGCCGGGCGACAAGCGCCCGCTGGTTTCCGATCTGCGCGACTCCGGCTCCATCGAGCAGGACGCCGACGCGGTGGTCTTCATCTACCGCGACGAGATCTACCACAAGGACAGCCGCTGGGAGGGCACGGCCGAACTGATCGTGGCCATCCAGCGCAACGGCGCGCCGGGCATGGTCCGCGTGCTGTATCAGCCGGAGCTGTTCCGATTCTCCACCCTGCCCGAGTACTGGGAACCGAAGCCGACCAGCGCCAGCGCGCCGGCTGCCGGTACCGGTCCGAAGCCCCGCCGTGGCCTGGCCGCCGCGCTCTACCCGGAGAAGGCCGCATGACCGCGATGACAGCAGGAGCGCGCAAGATCCGCGCGAAGCGGGCCAGCCGGCCCATCTACGCGACCTGCATGCGACTGGTCGACCCGGGTACCGGTGAGGAGCTGGGCGCGTTCGTGCCCAGCCACGACATCGACCGCCGGCTGGCCAAGGATCGCGGCTACCGTGCCGGGCGCGAGTATCGGCTGGAGATCAAGGAATCGCGCAACGCCGCCTTCCACCGCCTGGCCCACGTGATCGGCCACCTGCTGGTGGACAACGTAGAGGCGTTCCGTGACCTGGACGCGCACGCCGCGCTGAAGCAGCTACAGCTGGAGTCGGGCATCTGCTGCGAGATGGTTGAGATGGACGCCAGCCCGGTGGTGAAGGCGCTGCTGGATGCCGCAGAGACGGTGCTGGGTACGGGCGCGCGCAAGGTGCTGTCGGGCGTGCTGCCGGAGATCCGCACGATCCCGGTGAAGGTGGCTCAGTCTCTGGCCTTCGATTCGATGGAGGAGGAGGATTTCGCCGCCTTCTTCAAGGGCATCACCGCCTGGATCGGTGACCACTACGCGCACGTCATGCTCTACGACGTGCGCGCGAACTACTGGCGGATGATCAATGGCCGGCAGCAGGGGAGGGCGGCCTAATGGGATCCGCGAGAAATCTCCACCAGCGCGATAACACATTGGCCAAGGACTTCAACCGCATGGATCATGTTTGTGCGCGTTTCTTTAATGAAATCGTCCGGCAATACATCCAGCGAGCGAAGGATGTTCATCGAGTTCTCAAACTGTTGCTGGTACGAAATTGCCTTGTTGACCGTGTTGCCGAGCGGGCCGAAAAGGTAGAGGTCGCTGCGGAACTGATCAAACTCCAAGTGGCGAGGCAGCTTTTCAGGCAAATGCACCCGCTCGGCCAGACTCTTTTCGAGGTAGTCCAAGGTGGTAGCAAGAGTGGATCGCAGATCCTCCAGGCCGGGAGCAAGGGCAGTCGCCATCACGATGACTCTATTTCGGTCCTTCTTTCTCTCTTCAAGGACTGCGTATCTCCGCTGCTTCCACGGTACGTAAACGGCAATGCATATCGCGAACACACTGCCAACTGCCTGAACCCAAGACGCTTGCTCGCTCGCAGTAAGACCGCACCAGCCAATCCATTCGCAACCCATAAAGTCCTCCTTCCATTTTGGAGGGAAGCATGAAGCGCGGTCGCTCCACTGGCAATAAGAGCAGGGCTCAACAAGGCAGGCTCGACGCTATCAAGGACATTTGCTGCATCGCCTGCCTTGCGCTCGGCTTCGGCCACATGAGCTGCCAGGAACACCACCTACTCGTCGGCGGAAAGCACGGCCAGCCCCGGCGAGGCCACGACTTCACCATCGGCCTATGCCCTTGGCACCACGTCGGTGAGCCGATGGCCGGCCTCAGCCACTCCTCGTGCGCCGACCGCTATGGCCCCAGCTACGCCCGCGAGCCGCGCCGGTTCCGGCAGGAGATCGGCACCGACGACTACCTGCTGGACCTGCAGAACACCCTGATCGAACAGCACCTGGAGAAAACATCATGGCGACCCGCCGCCTGACCTTTGGCATCGACCCCGGCCTTTCCGGGGCGGCGGCCACCCTGATCGACGGCACGCCTGGCCCGATCTTGGACATGCCCACCCGCGAGGTGGACGGCTGGAAGGAGGTCGACGCCCGCGCTGTGGCCACCTTCATCCGTGCCCAGCGCGATGCCCATCCGGGCGCCGAGTTGCAGGCCGCGCTGGAAAAGGTCGGTGCACGGCCCGGTGATGGCGGCACCAGCGCACTCCGCTTCGGTGACAGCTACGGCCAGGCCCGCGCGGTGCTGCAGGTGATGGGCGTGCCGTATCTGCGTGCCATCCCGGCCGTGTGGAAGCGCCGCTTCGGCCTGATCGGCCAGGACAAGGATGCGGCGCGGTTGCTGGCCATCCAGCGCTTCCCGGATGCCGCGCTCCAGCTGCAGCGAAAGAAGGACAACGGCCGGGCTGATGCGCTCCTGATCGCCCTGTGGGCCGAGCACCAGCTGGCCATGGGCCAGGCCGCCGCATGACCGGCGCTGAGCTGCGCATGCAGAAGCGCTACCGGTCACACCTGCGGAAACACGGCCGTTGCTCGGTCTGCCAGTTCCGCGCCGCCGGCGCGGCGGGCTTCCACTGCAAGGGCTGGCCCGACCGGGCCGGCACCTGCGACACCGACGGCAAGTTGCCGACGTTCCGATTCGATGACACCGTACTGGAGGGCATGCGCGATGCGCAGTAACGATCCGCTGACCGAACAGCTGCGCCGATGGGGCCATGCCCAGGTTAACCGGTTTGCTCTGAGCCGCGCTGACCGCAGCACCCACGTGCTGGACAAGGCTCGGGACATGGCGCCGCTGACGCGCGAGCGCGCGCTGCAGGATCTGGCGGACCGCGATGGAAGCGACCGCCGCCGCCTGATGGCCGCTGGCAGCGGGGTCAAGGGCCTGCGCGTCGTACCCATGTGGGCTGCGGACCCGATCCGGGCGGCCAACGATGCGGACCGCCCCCACGACAATCCCGAGATCGCGGTGGACGTCGGAGTGCCGGATGAACTGCGCTGGATCGACCGGGCGCTGGCATCGATGGAGCGGCAGCACCCGATGCGCGCCCTGATCGTCCGGACCGAGTTCACTGTGTCGGCTAGTCAGGCAGTCAAAGCACGCATGGTGGCGGAGACGTACGGCGGAGGCTTAACCGTCCGCCAGTATCGATACGAGCTCGCGAAAGCCATAGACTGGTTCAGGGGCCGCGCCGCGGCCTGACATAGGGAGGGGGCATGTCAAAGGATGTCGAAAGCGGACAAGTTCAGCCTGCGGTGAAACCATCTGGGCCGTGGAAAACGTTCTGGCGGTTGGTAACCGAACCCTGGACTCTGATCTTACTCGTAGCGTCAGTAGCTCTGTTTGCAGTAGGGCAGCAGAAGCTCGATCCCAGCGTGACGGCCTTGGTCCAAATACTGCTCGCGGTATCGTCCGGCGTGCTTGGTGCGAGGGTTACAAACCTGCTGGAGACGGTCTCTGGGAAGAGCATTCTCGAAGCACGCGGCAAGGTGGCGGTCCGGGGTTTGAAGCTGATGTTGGTTCAAACAGCCGCTTTCCAGAGGCGCATACAGCGCTTTATCGACAATCGCAAGCACATCGAGACAAATCCCGATTTGACTGTCCGAAACTACGAAGAGGCGATCGAGTTTTGCAGACGGATTCAAGAGGAAGCAGCGAGCGCTATGGAGACATGGGGGGGATGTCGTTCCCACGACCGACCTAAGCTCGATCATCGGCAGGATAACCGAGGCCGAAGAGCAGCGAGATGCTAGCAAGCGAGAATTGGAACAGGCACGGGCAGAGTTGGAGGCAGCGGCCGGAGATGCTCGTGAAGTGGAGCGGATGCGAGAGAAGATCAGCTTCCTTCAAGAGCGATTCGAACACTCCGAGCGGCGTGTACGGTCGCTAACAAAAGCCTTTGAGGTTCCCACGGCCATACCCATAAGCGACGTGCTGACCAAGAATGCCCTCACAGGCCTTGTTCCCACGTCCATGTTGGACGCCGAAAACCTGGCGAAGTCCTACGTCTCGAGTGTGAGCCAGCGGGCGAGTGACGTCATGGGTAGCGCCGTACGCTCGGCGAGTGAGCATCGGCCTAAGCCTTGACAGTGACGTCACCAAATGGTCTGTTTCTGCAACTGTCAAGAATTGTCCCTTAAGCCCCGGCCCTGCGCTGGGGCTTCTGCGTTTCCGGGACACGAAACACCGATCAACCACCGCGCCGAATCCCCCTCCGCTCGCCGTGAGGCGATTGGGGCTGGTGCTTGTGCGCAACTGGGCTGCGCCCCCGGCTCCATGAAGCCTGGCAGCGCCTAGGCAGCGGTGGTGATCGGCCCTCTACGCCCGCACCCCCCCCGGACCAACCACATCGAATCGGATCAGCCGGTCGAGGGGCGGGCACCCCACCTCGCGCGAGGTTCCGCTCCAGAGCGGTGATCGCGCACCTATCGACGGAGAAACCATGGTGAGCACCGAAACCGTAGCGGCCGCCATGGGCGCTGGCCAGTATGCGCAGGCGCTGGAAGATGCCTGCATCCAGTTCGGCATCGTGACCGCGCTGCAGAAGGCCCACTTCCTGGCGCAGGTCGCCCACGAATCCGATGGCTTCCGCACTGCTACCGAGTACGCCTCGGGCCGCGCCTACGAAGGCCGCGCCGACCTGGGCAACGTGCAGCCGGGCGACGGCGTGCGCTTCAAGGGGCGGGGCCTGATCCAGCTGACCGGGCGCGAGAACTACGCGACCTTCAGTAGCGCCATGGGGCAGGGCGACCTGTTCCTGCGCAGCCCCGAGCTGGTTGCCCAGCTGCCGTGGGCGGTCTCGGCCGCCGGCTGGTTCTGGAAGCGCAAGGGCCTGAACGCCCTGGCCGACCGCGACGACTTGGTTGCGGTGACCCGCCGCATCAACGGCGGTACCAACGGACTGGCCGACCGCCAGCGCCGGCTGGCGCAGACCAAGAAGCTGTTCGGGCTGCCGCTGTGACGGAGCCCGTGAGCGCCCTGAAGACCGCCATCGGCACCTTCATCGCCGCGGTGGTGGCCCCTGCCGCTGCCGACGCACTGCATGAGGCCGAGCGCATCATCCTCGGCGTGCCGCAGTCTGTGCTGTTGGCGGCCATTGCCGGTGCGCTGATCGGCGTACTGCTACTGCCGGAGAAGGATGCCGACCGTGTGGCTGCCGATTCCAGCCGCACGCGGGGGCATCGCTGGTTTCAGACGGCCACCCGCCTGTTGGCGCTGGGTGTAGCGGTGATCGCCTATGCCATCGTGGCTGCGTGGGTCATCGCTGTTGCGGCAACGATCTGGCCGCCTCTGTCCGGCGCGCCGCAGCTGCCCCTTGCCGGCCTGTCTGGCGTGGTGATCCGCCGGCTGCTGCCGGGCTACCTGAAGATGGTCGAGCGCGTGACCGGCAACTTCGGAGGCGATAAGCCATGAGCATGCTCATTCGATTGGCGGCGGCCCTGTGGGGCTTGGTCGTGGGTGCTATCACCGACGCTGTGCAGTGGCTGCGCAAGCCTGGTAGCAAGATCAAGCTGGTCTGCGCGGTGCTGGCTTTCGGGTGCATGGTCTTGGGGCTGTCGGCCTACGAGAAGGAGCAGCGCATCCGGGACCTCAGCGCGCAGGTGGTCAAGGTCAAGGCCGATTGGGACGCTGATGCCAAGCGCCTGCGGGCCGACGTTGCCGACCGCGACCAGCGCCTGGCCGACGTTGCCGCAGCCCTACGGCAGGAAGCGGCGAAGCTGGAAGCGCTGAAAGCGGAGAGTGCCGCCGCGCTGCAGGCCTTGGCCGGCAAGATCGAGGCCTCTGAGAAGGACGCCGCCACATGGCGGGGCAGATACGAACAACGGCCCGACACCTGCAAGGCAGCCTTGGAGCTGCTGGACTCTGCCTGCCCGGCGCTGAGGGGGTACTGACATGCGCATCCTTCTGATCGCTGCGGTGCTGGTGCTGGGTGCGTGCCAATCGGCACCGACCACGCCCAACCCGCCGGCTCCGGCCATCATCAAGGTGCCGGTGGCCACCTATGTCCCCATCGACGCCGCGCTGACCAAGCGCTGCAGCTGGGTCCGTGCTGGAAAACCCTCGGCTGTGTTCGAGGTGAGCAACGGCCGGAAGCGTTGCCTGGAGCAGTACGAGGCACAACTGGACGCCATTGAGGGCGTCCAGGCACGTCCGTTGCCTTAATGCGCTATCCCTGCATGAATTTCCAGCCTTCCTCAGTGACTGTGGCGTGGTTGTTGTCGTCAATAGCGGCGTAGCCCTCCTCAACGGCCCAGTCGATGTAGCGTTGGTCCACCAAAGTGCCGCTGCTGATGCTGAGAATTACCTGGCACTGTTCCGCTTTTCCAAAGCTCATTCCATTTCTCCATGTGAGGACTCGAGATGGTATCCGGAAGCATTCAGACCGGACAGGTCCGATCCGGAAGCCTGACCCCCAAGCAGCGGCGTTTCGTGTCCGAGTACCTGAAGGACCACAACGGCACCCAGGCGGCCATCCGCACCGGCTACAGCGCGAAGACCGCCAAGCAGCAAGGGTCGCGCCTGCTGGCTGAGCCGCGCATCCAAGCCGCCGTGCGCGCTGGCCAGCAGAAGGTGGCCAAGAAGGCCGAGGTAACCGTCGACAGCCTGATGAAGGAGCTGGAGTAGGCCCGGAAGTTGGCGCTGAAGGAGAAACAGGCTAGCGCGGCGGTCACCGCCACGATGGGCAAGGGGAAGCTGGCCGGCCTGCTGGTGGAGAAGAGACAGCACAGCGGCGCTGTGGGCACCTACGACCTGAAGAACCTCTCAGACCATGACCTTGACCGCCTTGAACAGATCCTCGGTCCGCTTGCCGACGCTGGCGGAGATCCGGGCGGAGCGGGCGAGGAGGGCGGCTGAGGCTGAGCGCGAGCGCCTTGCCCGCGACGGCGAGGCTATCCGGCAGTGCTGCACCACGCTGGCTGGCTTCATCCGTGAGGCCTGGCAGGTTCTGGAGCCGGCGCAGCCCTACGTACATGGCTGGCACATCGATGTCCTCTGCCAGCACCTAGAGGCCATCACGGACGGGCAGATCACCCGGCTGCTGATCAACATCCCGCCGGGCACGATGAAGTCGCTGGTGGCCAGCGTGTTCTGGCCGGCGTGGGAATGGGGGCCGCGCGGTCTGCCGTCGATGCGCTACCTGACGACCTCCTATGCGGAGAAGTTCGTCAAGCGCGACAGCCGGCGCATGCGCGACCTGGTGCAGTCGGAGTGGTTCCGCAGTCTCTGGCCGGAGATCGAGCTGAACCGGTCGGGCGAGATGTCTTTCGCCAACTCGAAGATGGGCAATCGTGAGGGCATGGCCTTTGCCAGCCTGACCGGCGGCCGCGGTGACCGGGTGATCATCGATGACCCGCACTCCACGGAGACGGCAGAAAGCCCGGCGGAGCGCGCGACGACAACCCGCATCTTCCGCGAGTCGGTGCCGACCCGACTGAACAACCCGGCCACGTCAGCCATCGTGGTCATCATGCAGCGTCTGCATGAGAAGGACGTCTCGGGCCAGATTCTGGACTTGGGGCTGGGCTATGAACACCTGATGCTGCCGATGGAGTTCGAGCCCGAGCGCCGGTGCCGGACATCCATCGGGTTTGTGGATCCGCGCACCGAGGACGGCGAACTGCTGTTCCCAGAGCGCTTCCCGCGCGCCGTCGTGGAGCGCGACAAGAAGATCCTGGGCAGCTACGCGGTTGCCGGCCAGCAGCAGCAGCGGCCGACACCCCGCGACGGCGGCAAGTTCAAACGGGACTGGTTCGAAGTGGTAGAGGCCGCGCCGGCCATCCTGGCAGCGCGGAAAGTGCGCCGCTGGGACTTCGCGGCGACGGATCCGAAGCTGCAGAAGAAGAAGGGCGACCCCGATTACACGGTGGGGCTGCTGCTGGACGAAGCCGGCGGCGTCTATTACATCCTCGACATCGTGCGCGATCAGAAGTCGCCGGCCGGCGTGGAGACGATGCTGAAGAACACCGCGCTGCAGGACGGCCGAACCATCAAGGTCCGCATCCCGCAGGACCCTGGCGCTGCTGGCAAAAGCAACGCCGCGCACCAGATCAAGCTGCTGGCCGGCTGGGACGTGAAGGCGGCGCTGGAATCCGGATCCAAGGAGGTCCGGGCAACGCCGGTCGAGGCTCAGGCCGAGGCCGGGAACATCAAGCTGGTGAATGGCCCTTGGGTGGCGGCGTTCTTGGACGAGATCGCCGAGTTCCCCAATGCCAAGCACGACGACCAGGTGGACGCGCTCTCGGGCGCCTTCGCTGAGCTGGTCAGCGGCAGCACCTACAACCTCGGGAACGCACTCTGATGAATCAGCTCGCACTATTCCAGGACGGGCTGGTCAATCTCACGGCTAACCTGGGCACGCCGCGCGACAAGGCGGCATCCACGTTCTACGGCATGCCGATGCTGTCAGACGCCGAGGCGTCCAACGCATATCGCGGCACGTGGCTCGCCCGCAAGGTGATCGATATCCCTGCGATGGACAGCTGCCGGAAGTGGCGCGGCTGGAGCGCCAACCAGAAGCAGATCAGCGCCATCGAGGCTGAGGAAAAGAGGCTGGGGCTGCAGCAGAAGATGCTGGAAGCCCTGATCCGCGCACGGTTGGGCGGCGGCGCCGCGCTCTACATCGGCACCGGCCAGTCCGACCCGGCGCAGCCGCTGAAGCCTGAGTCGCTGGGGAAGGGGGGCATCCGCCACATCAACGTGCTCTCCAAGCGCGTGCTGCAGGCTGGCGAGCTTGACCGCGACCCGGAGTCGCCTGGCTACGGCCGGCCGGCGTTCTACAACCTGAGCAGCGGCACAGCCGGTCAGGTGCAAATCCACCCCTCCCGGCTGGTCATCCTGCAGGGGGCGGTGAAGCCGGATCCGGAGCTGGACACCGGCGATGGCTGGGGCGATTCGGTGCTGCTGGCGATCAGCAAGGCCATCAAGGACGCCGACAGCACGGCAGCCAACGTCGCATCGCTGGTGTTCGAGGCCAAGATCGACGTGGTCAAGATCCCGAACTTCATGTCGATGCTGTCTGATCCTGCGTACGAACAGCAGGTGCTGCAGCGCATGCAGCTGGCCATGATGGCCAAGGGCATCAACGGCACGCTATTGCTGGACGCTGGCGAGGAGTACGAGCAGAAGCAGGCGCAGTTCGGCGGCCTGACCGATCTGCTGATGGCCTTCATGCAGCTGGTTTCGGGCGCTTCGGACATCCCGATGACCCGCCTGCTGGGCCAGTCTCCGGGCGGCCTGAATGCCAGCGGTGAAAGCGACCTGCGGAACTACTACGACCGGATCAGCAGCAACCAAGAGCTGGTGCTGCAGCCGGCGCTGCAGGTGCTGGACGAGTGTCTGATCCGCTCCGCGCTGGGTCGCCGGCCCCCGGAGGTGTTCTACAACTGGCGCAGCCTGTGGCAGACCACCGACAAGGAACGGGCCGACATCGGCAAGACCACGGCCGACACGATCAAGACCATCGCCGACACCAAGCTCATTCCCGAGCAGGTGCTGGTGCAAGTGGCGGCCAACATGCTCATCGAGGCCGGCGTGGCGCCGGGCCTGGAGGCCGAGATGCTGAAGTACGGCGAATCGGCTCGGGTGGACGGCAACGAGCAGGACGACGACGAGCAGCGCGCCGCTGCGACGCCGAAGCCGAACAGCAACAGCGAGGACTGACCCATGGAGATCTTCGACAGCCTGGCGCTCGATGCGTCCGGGCTCGCTTTCACGCGCGAGGGGTTTCTGGTTGGCGACGCCAAGGTCAGCCGCGCGGGCAACGTGCAGCAGTATCTTGGCCGCGAACTGGGCCTGGCCGGCGACGACGCCGGCCGGGTTTTCGGCGTCTACCGCGACCCGGCCACGGTGTTCGATGAGGACAGCATGCGCTCGCTGGTGGGCCGGCCGGTCACGCGTGGCCATCCGCCGAAGGGCGTCACGGCCGACAACTGGAAGGAACTGACGGTGGGCCAGGTCGGCGGCCGCGTGGTGCGCGATGGCGAACACGTCGTGGCTCCCATGGCGATCATGGATGCCGCTTCTGCCAAGGAAGTGGCCGCCGACGCCCGCTCGCTGTCCGCTGGCTACTCGGTGGAGATCGTCGCCGACGAGGGCGTTGCCCCGGATGGCGCCCCGTATCAGTACCGGCAGGCCGGCCCGCTGCGCTTCAACCACGTGGCCTACCTGCCCGACAACAACCCGCGCGCCGGCAACACTCGCATGGGTGATTCGCATTGGGGCCCGGCCCCGCTCACGCAGTACGAACTCGCGCTAGTCGACCGGGCGCGTGGTCAGCAGCATCAGCACGGCGACGACCACAATCCATCTACGAGGAATCACCCCATGAGCGACAAGACCATCTTGGTCGATGGGCTGTCCGTCGTCACCAACGACGCCGGCGCCCAGGCCATTGGCAAGCTGCAGCAGCAGCTGAAGGACGCGCAGGTCGCCGCCGGCACCACCGACGTCGCCTACAAGGCTGCCATCGACGCCAAGGATGCGGCCATCGCCAAGGTCGAAGCCGAGCGCGACGACCTGAAGGCCAAGGTGCTGAGCGACGCCGACCTGGATCAGCGCGTGCAGCAGCGCGGCGACCTGGTGGCCAAGGCAAAGGCAGTGCACGACGCCGACTACAGCGGCAAGACCGACGCGGAGGTCCGCAAGATCGCCGTGGTCGCCAAGCTCGGCGACGCTGCCGTGGCCGGCAAGGCCGACGCCTACATCGAAGCCCGCTTCGAAATCCTGGCGGACAGCGCCAAGCCGCGCGACCCGGTGGTCGTTGCCCTCGGCGATCGCACCACCCATCGCCAGCCGGTGCAGGACAACGGTTACGTCGCGTCCCTTGCCGCGCTGGACTACCGCACCGCCGGCCAGAAGGAGGCCTAAGCCATGGCACTGCAGAACACCTACCCGGACACCCAGCCCACCGCCATTGCCGGCGCGCCGGCCACCATGCTGCCGGCCACCGACATCTCTCGCACCGTCGAGGGTGCGGCCATCGCCTTCGGTAAAGCCGTCGAGCAGGGCGCCACCGACAAGACGGTGAAGGCCTTCGCCGGCGGCAAGTACGTCGGCATCGCGCTGCTGGACCGCTCGGCCTCCGGCCTGACGGTCACGGCGGGCCAGGTCACCGGCCGCGCCACCGATGCGTTCGGCGTGGGCGAGTCCGCGCGCGTGCGCACCAAGGGCGACATCTGGGTCGTCGCCTCGGTCGCCGTTGCCGCGCGCGATGCGGTGTACCTGACCGCCGCCGGCGCTTACACCAACGTCGCCACCGGGAACACCGCAATCCCCGGTGCCAGCTGGGACACCAGCACCACCGCCGCCGGCCAGCTGGCCGTCGTCCGTCTCGGCTAAGGAGCCAACCACATGAGCGCAAAGAACCTGATCGACGCGCAGGCCGCCCTGGGCTTCGTTATTGCCCAGACCTCGATCATCGAGCCGGGCATCTACCGCACCGTTTACCCGGATATCCAGTACCGCGACCTGATCCCGGTGGATACGTCCGGCAGCGAGTTCGCCACCTCGGTGACCTACTTCTCCCAGGACCAGTACGGCAAGGCCGACTGGATCAATGGCAACGCCGACGACATCCCGAAGGCCGGCACCACCCGCTCGAAGTTCGAGACCCCGGTTTACACCGCCGGTATCGGCTACGGGTATGGCTTCGAAGAGATCGGCCGCGCCCAGATGCTGGGCATCAACCTGTCCACCGAGGATGCCTCGGCGGCTCGTCGCGCCTCCGAAGAGATGGTGGACCGCTTCGCGCTGCTGGGCGATGCCAGCAAGGGCTTCACCGGCCTGTTCGCCGCCAACGGCGTGACCCCCACGGCGGCGAAGACCGGCAACTGGGCTTCGGCCACCCCGGTACAGATCATTGGCGACCTCAACGCCGGTCTGCTCAACGTGTTCAACGCCACGAACACCACGGCGATTTCCGACACCCAGTTGCTGGATTGGGATTCGTATTTCCTCATCAGCACCACGCCGATGAGCCAGAACAGCGACATGACCATCCTGCAGTGGTATCTGGCCAATAACAGCTACACGGCCGCCACTGGCAAGCCGCTGACCCTGCGCGGCATTCGCGGTCTAAAGACGGTAGGCGTGGGCGGCACCTCGCGCCTGATCTCCTACCGCAAGGATCCGAACGTGCTGAAGCTGCACATGCCGATGCCGCACCGCTTCCTGCCTGCGTACCAGGCTGGTCCGCTGCGCTGGGAGATCCCGGGCGTGATGCGCCTGGGCGGCCTGGACGTGCGCCTGCCGAAGGAAGTGTCGTACATCGACGGTCTCTGACCCCTCATGGTCCCGGCCACGCGCCGGGGCCACATCGGAGCGAAGCATGAAGATCACGAACAACCACAAGGGCCCGCTGGGCCTGCCCGACGGCACCATCCTGCCGCCGGGCGAGCAGACCCCGGTCGCAAACTGGGACCAGCTGAAGAAGAACTCGGTGGTGCAGGGCTGGATCAAGGCCGAGATCCTGAGCATCACCGGTGGCGACACCGGCGGCGGTGGCCAGGCCGCCGGCGGCAACCCGGGCGGCGAGGCCGGTGCCGACAAGGACGCCCTGATCGCGCGCGCCAGGGAACTGGGCATCGATGCCAAGGGCAACTGGGGTGTGCCGAAGCTGCAGCAGGCCATCGCCGATGCTGAGAAGGCCGCCGGCGGCAACCCGGGCGGCGAGGGCTGACCATGTACGCCACGCTGGAAGGCGCGAACAGCTACCACCAGGCGCGCGGCAACACAGCCTGGGCCGCCGGCACGGAACAGGCCCGCGAGGGTGCGCTGCTCCGCGCCACGGATTACATCGACGGCCGGTACCGGGTGCTGCTCGCATCTGGTCGTTGGGCGTCCATGTTCCCCGGCGTGCGTACCGCCGCGCGGGGCCAGCCAAACGAGTGGCCCCGCACCGGTGCGATCGACTACGACGGCGACCCCATCCAGCCGGATGAAGTGCCCGACGAGGTCGAGCGCGCAACCTACGAGGCCGCGCTGCGCGAGCTGGTCAGCCCCGGCAGCCTGTCGCCGGACTACGTGGCCAGCGAGGCGGTGACCAAGGAAAAGGTCGGCCCCATCGAGGTCACTTATGCCGACGCCACTGCCGCTGGCCAAGTGCCGAACCGGCCGGTGGTGCCGGCCATTGATGAGATCCTGGCGCCGCTGTTGCGGACGCCGGCCACGTTCCCAGCAGTGAGGGTTGTTTGACATGAGAATCGTGAAGCACGGCACCACGCCGGGCGACAACGAGCACCGAGCCACGTGCAGGAACTGCGGAACCAAGATCGAGTTCATGCAGTCGGAGGCAGCCTATGTCGCCGACCAGCGCGATGGTGACTATCTGCGTATCAAGTGCCCGGTGTGTCCGCGCGACATCACCACGGCAATCGAAATCCGGCACTGGGGCTGACGGCATGAGCGCCTTCTACAACTGCATGCAGGCGACGGCCGAGCGGCTGATTGCCCGCTTCGGCTACGCCACGGAGCTGGAGCGCGACGGTGCACCGACGGGGCCGCCGCACAACCCGCAGCCGGGCGAGCCGACGCGGCACCACTGCAAGGTGGTGGAACTGGAATACAGCCTCATCGACCGCGACACCACGCTGGTGCAGCAGGGCGACAAGCTGGGCCTGATCTCCACCGCGGTCGACATCCAGCCCGGCAAGGACGACCGGCTGCTGCTGGGTGGCCAGCTTTACCACTTCATCGACCTGCAGCCGCTCTCCCCGGGCGGCCAGGTCCTGCTCTACGAATTCCACGCTCGCAGGTAACCCACGATGACCCCACGCGACCTGGAGCTGCTGGCGGACAAGCTGTCGCCGGCCATCCGGCGCGCCTTTCTGCAGGCGGTGGAGGCATCACAGCGCGCAGCCACCATCCAGCTGGTGACGGAACTGGTCGCAGCTGGCCGGGTAGACGCCCTGCTGGCGGCGCTGGGTTTCGATGAGGCCCGGTTCTCGCCGGTGGCCGAGGCGATCCGCTCCGCGTTCGTGGGTGGCGCGCAGGCGGGCATCGGCGAGCTACCGGTGCTGTCGCTGCGGCAGCAGATCCGGGGCAGCTACAACCCGGCTAGCCCTTCGCCGGTGCTGCGCTGGAGCTTCGACATGCGCAACCCGGTGGCCGAGCGCTGGCTGCGGGACAACTCGTCCAGGCTGATCACAGGCATCATCGATGACCAGCGGGGCCTGATCCGGGGCGCGCTGCAGCAGGGCATGCTGGTGGGCCGTAACCCGCGCCAGACGCCACTGGACTTGGTCGGACGCGTGAGCGAGACCGGGCGGCGCGCCGGCGGCATGGTGGGCCTGACCTCCCAGCAAGCGCAGTTCGTGGCCAACGTCCGGCAGCAGCTGGCCAGCGGCGAACCCAGGCAGATGGCGGCCTACTTCGGCCGGCAGCGGCGGGACAAGCGCCTGGACGGCATCGTCAATCGGGCCATCAAGGCGGGCAAGCCGGTGGCACCGGCGGACATCGAGAAGATCGCCGGGCGCTATTCGGACCGGCTGCTGGCGCTGCGCGGCGAGGTGATCGCGCGCACGGAGTCGCTGACCGCGATGAACGCCGGTCGGGAAGAGTCCTACCGGCAGCAGGTGGAAGCCGGCAGGGTGCTGCCGGAGAACATCGAATGCGACTGGTCGGCCACCGGTGACGAACGCACGCGGCACAGCCACGCGGCCATGAACGGCCAGAAGAGGCGGTTCGGTGATCCGTTCCAGACGCCGAGTGGGGCGCTTATGCACTACCCGGCCGACACGTCGCTGGGTGCTGGGCCGGAGGAGACCATCCAGTGCAGGTGCATGAAGCAGTACCGGATCAACATGACGGCGGAGGTGCTGCGTGGCAGGCAAGTTCGCTGACCAGGTCAAGGCTTTCACGCAAAAGGCCAAGCTGCGGCAGGAGGCCATCTTCAAGGGCTCGGCGCAGCAGCTGATGGAGGAGGCCAACACGCCCGAGGGGCGGGGCGGCAAGATGCCGGTGGACACGGGCTTCCTGCGCAACTCGGTAGGCGCTTCGACCGAGGGGCCGCCCGAGAGTGGTGGCGAGCCACCGGAGCTGGTGTTCCTAGGCCTGCAGGTGGGCCAGGCGGTGTGGGCCGGCTGGACCGCGAAGTACGCGATGCGCATGGAACACGGCTTCTACGGCGAGGACAGCAAAGGGCGGACGTACGCACAGGCCGGCAAAGGCTTCGTGCGCGCCGCGGCGCAGAACTGGGCTTTCATCGTGGAAGCGGTGGCCAAACAGGTGAAGGACCAGATCCCATGAGCGATACCGCCATCTATGACGCCTTCGCCGCCCTGGTGGGCAAGTTCGCCGCGGCGCAGCGCCTGCCGTGCAGCTACCCCGGCCTGGCCTTCACGCCGCCGACCGGCAAGGATGCCCGCTGGCTGGAGCTGCAGTGGTTCCCGAACCAGACACAGAACTACGGCCTGGCCAACGATGGCCCGTCGCTGCTGCAGGGCTTCGGCCAGCTGTCGGCCTGCTA
The DNA here is from genome assembly GCA_009912235.1 of Stenotrophomonas maltophilia. Classification (GTDB taxonomy): domain Bacteria; phylum Pseudomonadota; class Gammaproteobacteria; order Xanthomonadales; family Xanthomonadaceae; genus Stenotrophomonas; species Stenotrophomonas maltophilia_AV. The sequence continues at coordinate 719,700 of WNDS01000002.1, read as the reverse complement.
CCGGCCGGGGAAGGGGATCATGGTGGGCACGCGGATCACGGACCAGATCATTGCGGCCTTCGCCAAGGGCACGGCCTTCGGTGGGGTCTCGGTGCAGCGCCGGCCGTGGACCTCCAGCCTAATCCAAGACCCGGAGCGGATCATGCACCCAGTCACCATCCCTTGGCGCGGCTTCGTATCGGGGTAGAATCCGGCCATGAGCCCCAAGCCGCCCGCCCTGCATCTGGTCCGCAGCGACGCCCCGCCCACCGAGGGCGAGTTGAAGGCGCTGCGCGACGCGATCGACCGGATGAAGCGGAACCGGCATCTGTTGGAAGCATTCAACCGGGAGCAGGCGGCATTCGTCCGCTCCGAATTCCAGGCCTACGTGGAGGCGGGGTTCACGCGGCCACAGGCCATGCAGCTGGTGGCGGCGAAGCTGAGCCCCGGCGCGAAGTAGCCGAGCCACCCCAAGAACACCCGACAGGCCCGCCTACCAGCGGGCCTTTTTCGTTCCCTAAGACCCCGCCCCGTGGCGGTTTTTTTTACGCCCCTCGCGAGGAGATACGGCTATGGCCGAAGCAAAGACCAACGCAGGTTCCAAGCTCTACATCTGCGCCGCCCCCAAGAACACCGACCTGACCGAGACCGAGTTCAAGGCCCTGACCTTCGTCCAGGTGAAGAAGGTCGGCAGCATCGGTGAGCGCGGCATCAACACCAACATCGTGCAGTACGACACCCTGGTGGCCCTGAAGGGCAAGGGCATCACCAACGCGGGCGATCCGCAGGTGGAAGTGGCCGAGGACCTGGCCGACCCGGGCCAGATCGCCATGCGCGCAGCTGGCGCCCCGGGCGTCCCCGATGCCTACGCCTTCAAGGTGGAGCGCGCCGACGGCTCCATCGAGTACCTGCGCGGCCTGGTCACCGGCCCGAACGTGCCGGGTGGCCGCAACGAGGACTTCATCCTCAACACCTACACGCTGGCCCTGAACCAGCAGCCGATCACCGTCGCGGCGCCGACCACCCCGTAACCCGAACACCCCGGGGGATAGGGCGGCCGCCTGACAAGCCGGATCTGATCCGGCCGGCTTCCCCCGGGGCTCTCTACCGGATCGCATCAAGGATCACGACATGAACGACCTGAGCAACATCGTCGCCACCGAGCGCCGACTGGCCATCCTGCACCCCGCCACCGAGGAACCGGTGGGCTTGGTGCTGCTGCTGCGCCCGGACAGCGACCCGGTGGTGAAGGCCGCCTCCCGCAAGGCGATCAACGACCGCATGGGTGCCCGCGGCAAGGTGACCGCCGAACAGCTGGAGGCCAGCCGCCTGAACATGCTGTGCGCCTCGATCAGCGGCTGGCAGTGGAACGGCGATGCCTCCTTCCACGGCGAGAAGCCGGCCTTCGAAGAGCTGGTGCTGCGCCAGCTGCTGAAGGAGCTGCCCTGGCTAGCCGAGCAGGCCGATTCGGCACTGACCGATCGCGCCGCCTTCTTTCAGCGAGCTGACGGCGAAGGCGGCTGAGGCCACCTACATCGTGGTCCGCTATGACATGGCGGACGAGAAGGGCGAAACCCGGCGCCAGCGCAATGAGCGCTTCGGCGCCTCCTCCCCGCAGCTGCAGATCCCGGACGCGGCCAGCCACGTCTGGGAATGGTTCTGGCAGCTGTCCGGCCGCCGGCACTCCGGACCGGAGCCGTTGACGTTTGCTGACGTGGGCCAGTGGAGCCGCCTGCTGCTGATCGACCTGCTGCCGGAAGAGGTCGAGATGCTGATGGCGATGGATGACCAGTACCTGCGCGCGGTGCGCGAAGACCAGGCCGCCGCGCGCGAGCGGGCACAGCAGCAGTAGAGAGAGGAGCCCCTGATGGATATCGCCGAGCTTGGGTACAAGGTCGATAGTTCTGGCCTGGTCGAAGGCACCAAGGCGCTGGAAGAGAATGCGGCCGCGGCGGACAAGGCCGATACCGCCGCCGAGCTCCTGGAGAAGTCCCAGAAGGACACCGGGAAGTCGGCGTCCTTCTGGGCCAACGAGCAGGCCAAGATCAATGCTCGCGTGCAGGAGATGGAGCAGATCGAGCAGCGGGCCGCGCGGGCCACGCAGCAGGCGGCTAGGGCGTCCGAGGCCCGCGAGTTGAACCTGCAGAAGCTGCTGGGCCAGATCAATCCCACGGTGGCTGCCCTAAATAGCCTGGCCGAGCAGGAAGACAAGCTGGCCCGTGCCCGTGACCTCGGCCTGCTGAAGCCGCAGGTGTGGCAGCAGTATCAGAACCAGCTCGATGGAACCCGGGCCGGCATCCTGGCCACTTCCAATAGCTTCGGAAAGCTCAACCTGCAAACCATCGAGGCCCAGCAGTCCGTGGCCGTGCTGTTCCGTGCGCTGGCCACCGGCAACTTCGCGCAGGTGCAGTCCTCGATCACCAGCCTGGTGGCGCGCACAGGAGCGCTCGGAGGGGCATTCACGCTAACAGGGATGGCCGTTGGTGGAGCTGTTGCAGGGATCGGCGCGCTAGTGGCAATCGCCGCAACCGGATACATGGAGCTTCGTAGGCTGGAGGCGCAGGTCAGCGCCACTGGCACGGCTGCTGGCTTCACCGCCTCTCAGCTCCTGGCAATGCGATCACAACTCGGCGAGGCAAAGGGAAACTACAAGGATGCCGGTGCAGCCATCGGACAACTGGTTGACCAAGGTCGCGCGTCTGGTCAGATGCTGGAGTTGGTCGCGTCGGCAGCTCTTAACATTTCAGAGCTGACCGGCCGATCAATCAGCAGTACCGTCAATGAAGTGGAAACGCTGGCCACAGGCGGCGCAGACGCTCTGGTTAAGCTCAACGACCGTTACAACTTCTTGACTCTTGATGTCTACAGACACATCGAGGCCATTAGGCAGCAGCGCGGCGACTATATCGCCAACGAGGAGGCGGCAAAGCAACTGGACGACGTCATTCGGCAGCGAGCCCAAAGCATGGCCGATAGTGCTGGCGTCGTTGAGCGGGCATGGAAGGGTGCCCTTGCTGCCTTCAAGGGCACGCTAGAGGAGGTCAAGCAGCTTGGTAGCGGTGATTTTGACAGTCAGATTGAGCGTGCAAGGAAAGATCTACTGGTCATGCAGACACTGCAGAACAGCCCGATTCCTGGCGATGCCAGTCGGGGCCGCACTGGAGAGCAGCAGCTGAAGGAGCGCATTGCTCTGTTACAGCAGTGGAAACAGGAACTCGGCGATGGTGCCTCCATCCTTGGGCAGGTGCGGCAGTACGACCGCGATGCGATCAGCGCCGAGCGCGACATGAAGAGGGAAAGGGAAGCGGCGGATGAGGCGCTGAAGGGGCGGTTGGCTGGCCTGGATAGGGAGGCCTCCAAGCTTCTCGCGCGAAACAAGATCATCGAGCTGTACAACAAACTGGACGATAACGACGCTCGGCACTTCGACGGATCCATGCAGCGTTTGCTTGCCAAGAGCAACGCTGATATCGACAAGCAGTTCAACCGCCAGGACGGCATCGGCAAGAAGAACGCCGACGACAATTCGGCCAAGACGTTGCTGGCCACCACTCAGCGCCAGATCGAAGCGAACGTGCAACTAGCCGACACCGGCATCAAGGTTGGCGAGAGCGAACGCCTCGCTGCCAAAATCAAGCAGGAGCTGGACGACAAGACCAACACCATGACGGCGTCCACCCGTGCACTACTGGTAGCCGAGCGAGAGCGGCTGCTGGCCACCGATGCGCAGGCCACCAAGGCTCAGCAGACGCGAAGAGATCTTGCAGCACAGGCGGCATTGCTCGAACGGTTGGCGCAGTTGGAGAACCAGCGGCGACAGCAGGGACAGATAGATCTGATGAGCCTTGGCCACGGTGCAGATGCAACGCAGATGCTGCAGCGACAGCTGGACATCCAGCGGCAGTACCTGGACGAGCAGGAGAAGCTGGACAAGGCGCAGCGGAACAAGAACACGGCGCTGAGCCAGGCCGAGTATCAGCAGGAGACGGCAGATATCCAGGCGGCCAAGGACCGGGCGCTGCAGATCGAACGCTCCTATCAGGACCAGCGCATGGCCATTCTGGGCGACTGGCGCGCGGGCGTGACGCGCGCCTGGGAGGACTATGCCTTCGCGGCCCGCAACGCCATGGACCAGGCCAGCGGGGTGATGCAGACGGCGCTCACCGGCTGGGAGGACATGTGGGTCCGCTTCGCCGAGACCGGGAAGCTGTCCTTCAGCGACCTGACCCGCTCGGTGATCGCCGACCTGATCCGTATCCAGGCTAGGCAGGCCGCAGTCAACCTCCTCGGCGGTTTCATGGGCGGCTTCGGTGGCGGTGGCGGCATCGGTGGTGTGGTCAAGGAAACGATCCCGCTGCTGGGCTTCGGCGGCGGCCGCGCGCGCGGCGGTGGCGTCGACGGCTCGTCCTTCTACGAGGTGGGAGAGGGTGGTCGGCCGGAGTTGTTCCGCCAGAACGGCAAGACCTACCTGATCCCGGGCAACAACGGCCAGGTGGTGCCGGCGGCGCCGACGGCTGGTGGTGGTGCTGGTGCAGCCGGCCCGAGCCAGCTCAGCGTCACGGTGCACATCGATGGCGACGGCAACACCACCGCGCAGGCCAGCGAGCCGACGTTGCAGCAGTTCGGCCAGGACATCGGCCGGATGATCGAAGTGAAGTACCGCGAGCTGCAGCAGCGTGACCTGCGGCCCGACGGCGTACTGGGACGGATGAGGCGCTGATATGGCAGATACCTTCACCTGGGTGCCGACCAGCACGGGCGGCAGCACGATCAAGGATTCGGTGAAGCGCGCGCAGTTCGGCGACGGCTACCGGCAGACCGCGGCGGACGGCATCAACCCACGCGCCCGTAGCTACTCGCTCACCTTCACCGGGCCCAAGGCGCAGATCGATCAGATCATCGCCTTCCTCGATGCCCACGTCGGGCGCTCGTTCCTGTGGCAAAGCCCGCGTGGCCTGCTGATGTTCGAGTGCACGGCGCAGGGCGAGCCGTTCCCGACCGGGCTCACGCACAGCCTCACCGCAACCTTCGAACAGGCGTTCCAGCCGTAGGAGCCGATATGGCGCTGCAGAAAATCGATATCGACATCGTCTACCCTAACAGCAAGAGTGGCGACCCGGCGCGGCTGATGACGCAGAAGATCAACGCCAACTTCGAGGAAGTCTACGGGGCGTTGGGTATCGGCAACATGCTCATCAACTGTGGCGTGCCAATCAACCAGCGCGATTTTGCTGGTGGGGCGTTGGCAGCGGGGGCATATGGTTACGACCGCTGGAAAGCTGGCACCGGTGGCTGCAACGTCACGATCAACGCCAGTACCGGTGTTTTCACCCACACCAGCGGACCACTGCAGCAGGTGGTTGAAGCCCCCCAGCTCGCCTGGGGAAAGAAGCTGACGATCAGTGTGGAGGACCCCTCGGTTTCCATAACCGTAAGCGTAGGTGGTGCTACGGGCACCATCACCGCAGGGAGCGGCCGCCGAGGCGTCACGGTGACCCCATCTGGTAGCGGCAACATGGTGGTGCAACTGACGGCAACTGGTGCCACTTATAGTCGCCCGAAGTTGGAGAGGGGGATTCGGCGCGAGCCTACGTACCTCGGGATCCGGCGACAGAATTTGCGATTTGCCAGTGGTATTGGCGGCGGTTCCATTTTGAAAATGGCTCAGCCTTCACAGCAGCTGTCGTTCTCGATCCGTCTACGGCGATCGCATGGCTGACCTTCCCTGATATGCGGCGGAGGCCTGCGGCGTCGATCATCGGCCAGCTCGTGATGACCGGCGCGGGGCCCACTTCAACGCCAGCAACGCCAACACTGCTGCCAGCATCTGCTAACAACCTGGCGATTCTTCTTGCGGTTGCAGGCAAGACCGCCGGTGCTGCCGGATACCTGAACCCATCTGCGCCGTGGGCGCGAATCGACCTGGATGCGGAGCTTTGAATATGTACCAGCTGACCTCCCGGCCTGACATCGTGAAGCGCAGTGATACGCAGGAGTTCATCCCCGAGGGCCACCGACTGTGGGATGAGTACAGGGCATGGCTGGATGCCGGGAACACTCCCGCCCCGGCACCACTGCCCTACGCCCTGCACAGCCCGCAGCACTACCAGGCCATCCGAGCTGCGGCATGGGAGTGGATGACGGCATGGGTGCAGGCGCGCAACTACGACACGGTGGAGAGCTGCTGCAGCTACTTCAACAGCGGCGTGCCGCGCTACCGTGATGAGGCGCGGGCGATGGTTGCCTGGCGCGACGCGGTCAACCTGGCGCTGGAGCAGCTGGTGCTGGCCCCGCCGGTGGGCATCGAGACGTGGGACCAGGTGCGGGCGCTGCTGCCGCAGCCGGAAACCTTCAACTGGCCGGGCGCCGCAGAGCTGCCGCTGGGCAACGATGAGAAGGCGGTGCTGGAATGATCACCGCCGATGCCCAGCAGCTGGAGCCCGGCGGCCGGGTAACCCTGTTCGAGCTCGATGCCACCGCGCTCCATGCCGATCAGCTCTGGTTCCACCAGCACCTGCAGACCGGCGTCATCTGGTGGCAGGGACAGCAGTACGGGGCCTGGCCAATCGAGGCCGACGGCTTCGGGAGGACCAGCGACCAGCAGCCAGCGCCGAAGTTGAAGGTCGGGAACATCGATGGCCGCATCGGGGTCATGTGCCAGCTCTTCGATGATCTGGTGGGCGCGCGGATCGTGCGCCGGCAGACCCTGGTGAAGTACCTGGACGCAGCGAACTTCCCCGAGGGCAACCCGACCGCCGACCCGGGCGAGTTCTTCCCCGATGAGATCTGGTTCATCGAGCGCAAGGTGGCCGAGACCAAGGAATACGTGGAGTTCGAGCTGGCCACGGCCATCGACCTCAACGGCGAGGTACTGCCGGGCCGGCAGATCATGTCCAACGTGTGCACCTGGCTGCTGCGCGGCGGCTACCGGGGACCCTACTGCAGCTATACCGGCTCGGCCTACTTCGATATCAACGACAACCCGGTGGATGACCCGGGGCGTGACGTGTGCGCCGGCCTGGTCCGCAGCTGCAAGCGCCGGTTCGGCGAGAACAACGAGCTGCCCTATGGCGGCTTCCCGGCGGCGGGCCTGGTCCGCACCTGATCTCGGCAGCACCTCGACAGCAACCCCACAGCCCGCCTCGCGCGGGCTTTTTCGTGAGCGATCCATGGAACAGACCACCCTGCAGGCTATCCAGGCGCACGCCATCGCCGAGTACCCGCGCGAGTGCTGCGGCCTGATCGTGGCCACCGCCGCCGGCGAGGCCTACGTGCGCTGCAGCAATGCCGCGGCCAAGCCGGAGGATCAGTTCCACCTGCCGGCCGAGGACTACGCCGCCGCCGACGACCTGGGCGAAGTGCTGGCGGTGGTGCACAGCCACCCGAACGCCTCGGCCGCCGCCTCCGATGCCGACCGCGTCATGTGCGAGGCCAGCGGCCTGCCGTGGCACATCGTCAGCGTTGGCCAGGCGCTGGGCGAGGATCCTGCGTGCCACGACGTGCAGACCATCCAGCCCTGCGGCTACCTGGCCCCGCTGGAGGGCCGGCAGTTCGCCCGCGGCATCCTCGACTGCTACAGCCTGGTGCGGGACTTCTACGCGCGCGCTGGGCATTCCGCTCAGCCAGTACGAGCGCGAGGACTGCTGGCGGGACAAGGGGCAGGAGCTCTACAGCCTGGAGCGCCTGCGCGCTGAGGGCTTCGAGCTCATCGACGGGGAGCCGCAGCGCGGCGACATGATCCTGATGCAGGTGCGCTCACCCGTGCCGAACCACGCCGGCGTATACCTGGGCGATGACCTGATGCTGCACCACCTGTACGGCCGGCTGTCCGAGAAGGCCGTCTACGGGGGCATGTGGGCCGAGCGGACCCGGTACATCGTGCGCCACAAGGAGGCACGCCGTGGCTGATCGCCTGCGCAAGATCCGGCTGTATGGCCAGCTGGGAAAGCGGTTCGGCCGTGAGCACCTGCTGGCGGTGGCCAACCCCGCCGAGGCCGTGCGCGCGCTGGGGGTGCTGTACGACGGCTTCCAGCAGTTCCTGCTGGAGGCGGAAGGGAAGGGCATCCGCTTCGCCGTCTTCATCGGTAAGCAGAACCTGGGCAAGGACCAGCTGCTGGACCCGCCGGGCGAGGACGTGATCAAGATCGCGCCGGTGCTGGTGGGCGCCAAGAGCGGCTTCCTGCAGACCATCGTCGGCGGCGTGCTGTGGGGCGTTGCCACCTGGCTGAGCATCGGCGCCACCGGCTTTGCCCTGGCTGCCTACACCGCCGGCGCAAGCCTGGGTCTGTCCATGGCGCTGGGTGGCATCGCACAGATCCTCGCACCGGTGCCCAAGGGCACGGGCGCCAAGGACAAACCCGAGAATCAGCCGAGCTACAGCATGAACGGAACCGTCAACACGCAGGCTCAGGGCGGCCCGGTGCCGCTGGCCTACGGCGGCCACGACACCAAGGGGATGATGGTGGGCTCGGCAATCATCAGCGGCGGCATCTACGCGGAGGACCAGCTGTGACCATGGCAAACCACAGTGCGGCCGTCATGCGCCAGCTGCCCATCGTCAGCGCCGTGCGCCAGGAGCTGGCCCCGATGGGTGGCACCGCCGTCGGCTTGGCCGGCGCCAAGAAGGGCCAGAGCAAAGCGCGCGAGCCGGTGGAATCCCCGGACACCCTGCGCTCCATCTCCTACGCGCGCGTGCTGGATCTGATCAGCGAGGGCGAGATCCGTGGGCTGGTGGCCGGCAATCAGTCGGTCTACCTGGACCAGGTGCCGGTGCAGAACGCCGACGGCAGCCTGAACTTCCAGGGCGTCGGCATCGACACCCGCGCCGGCACGCAGGACCAGCCGTACATCGCCGGCTTCCCGTCGGTGGAGAACGAGATCCTCGTTAACACCGAGCTGCGCAGCAACGCGCCGGTGACGCGCACGGTTTCCGGCGTCTCCCTGTCGGCCGTGCGCGTGCGCCTGGCTGTGCCGCAGCTGCAGAAGGTGAACACCGAGAACGGGGACACCGAGGGCTACAGCATCAGCTATGCCATCGACCTGTCCACCAACAACGGGCCGTTCAACACGGTGCTGACCACGGCGTACTCGGCCAAGACCACCACTGCCTACGAGCGCAGCCATCGCATCGACCTGCCGGCCGGCAACCAGTGGCAGGTGCGCATCCGGCGGGTGACCCCGAATGCGAACAGCTCGACCATCGCCGACACCACCACGGTGGTATCGCTGACCGAGGTCATCGACGCCAAGCTTCGCTACCCGAACTGCGCCCTTGCCGCGGTACAGGTCGACGCCAGCCAGTTCCAGAGCGTGCCGGCGCGTGCCTACCGCATCTGGGGCAGGATCATCCGGGTGCCCAGCAACTACGATCCGCTGACCCGCACCTACACCGGTGTGTGGGATGGCACGTTCAAGTCTGCGTGGACGAACAACCCGGCATGGGTGTTCTACGACATCGTGACCAATGACCGCTTCGGCCTGGGCCACCGCATCCCGCAGGCCTACGTCGACAAGTGGAACCTGTACGCGATCGCGCGCTACTGCGACCAGCTGGTGAGCGACGGCATGGGCGGCATGGAGCCGCGCTTCACCTGCAGCTTGTACCTGCAGACAGAGGCCGACGCCTTCAAGGTGCTGCAGGACATGGCCTCCATGTTCCGGGGCATCAGCTACTACGCCGCTGGCCAGGTCATGGCCTCGGCCGACATGCCGAAGGATCCGAGCTGGACCTACACCGCGGCGAACGTGATCGGTGGCGAGTTCAAGTACGAAGGGATCGGGCGCCGGGCGCGGCACACGGTTGCACAGGTCTCGTGGACAGATCCTGACGATTTCGGCCGGCAGAAGGTGGAAACGGTGCAGTTGCGCAGCAGGATTGCCCGCTATGGCATCAACAGCACCAGCGTGATCGCATTCGGTTGCCACAGCCGCGGCCAAGCGCAACGCATCGGCAACCATATCCTGTACAGCGAGACCCTCGAGACGGGCACCGTCGCCTTCTCGGTTGGCCTGGACTCGCTGCGGGTGTCGGTCGGGGACGTGATCCGCGTGGGCGACCCGGACCGGGCCGGACGTCGCATGGGTGGGCGCATCCGAAGCGCCGGCGCCAGCACGTTGGTGCTGGACCGGGTGCCGGAGGCTGCCGCTCCCGGGCACACCGTGCACGCCACGCTGCCCAGCGGCCGCACCGAGACCCGGACCATCCAGTCCATCAACGGCAACGAGGTGCGGGTGACCGCGCCGTGGTCTGCTGTGCCGGTGGAGCAGTCGGTGTGGGCCATGGAATCGCCGGAGCTGGCGCTGCAGCAGTTCCGCGTCCTGTCGATCACCGAGCGTCCGATCACCGGTGACGACGGCATCTGCTACGACGTGGTGGGCCTGAAGCACGTGCCGGGCAAGTTCGCGGCCATCGATGACGGCACCCGGATCGAGCAGCCGCCGATCAGCATCATCCCGCCCAGCGTGCAGCCGCCGCCGGCCAACGTGCACCTGTCCTCGCACTCGGTCATTGACCAGGGCATCGCCACGCACGTGCTGACCATCGCGTGGGACCAGGCCGACAAGGCCGTGGCCTACGACGTGGAGTGGAAGCGCGGCTACCAGGACTGGGTGCGGGCGGGCAGGGTGTCCACGCAGAGCATCGAGGTGCGCGGGATCTACTCCGGGCAGTACTTGGCGCGCGTGCGGGCGATCAATGCCGTAGGCGCGGTGTCCCAGCCGACCCTGAGCCCGCTGACCACCATCGAGGGCAAGACCACGCCGCCGCCGGCGCTGACGTCGCTGACCACGACGTCGCTGCCGTTCGCCATCGCGCTGGAATGGGGCTTCCCTCAGGGCGCCACCGACACCGAGCGGACGGAGATCTGGCGCAGCAACGGCCCGAACCGGGAAAGCGCGGTAAAGCTCGGCGACTACGCCTACCCGCAGAATCGCCTGCAGCTGGACGGCCTGGCCGCCGGCGCGCGCTTCTTCTTCTTCTGGGGCCGGCTGGTGGACCGCAGCGGCAACATCGGCCCGTGGTATCCGGTGGGTGTCGGCGTCATGGGCGAGGCCAGCACCAATCAGGCCGATTACGACCGGTACTTCTCCGGCAAGATCAACGAGAGCGCACTGGGCCAGAGCCTGCAGACCAAGATCAACAGCATCGGCGATCTGGTGCCACTGGTGTGGGCCGAGGGCGCTACCTACGAGCCGGGCCAGACCGTGATGTACGGCGGCAAGATCTGGCAGTGGAAGGGGCCGGGCAACGGCAACGAGACGCCGCCGGGCACGAAGTGGATCAACGTGGGCGATGCGGTGGCCGAGGCCGGCGCGCTGGTCGGCCGGGTGAATCAGCTGGACCTGCGCGTCACCCAGGTGGACGGCAAGGTAGCCGCGGTGGGCACCAAGGTGGATGGCCTGGTTGCGCAGTACAGCGCCGAGCATGCCGGCGATGAGGACTGGAACGCCGGTGACGAAACATCCTTCGCGGGCACCATCACCACGCTGTCGGTGATCGCCACCGGTGATTACGCGCTGTCGGAGCAGGTGGAAACCACCGAGGCGTCGGTGGGCGAGACGCGGGCCATCGTCCAGCAGAACAGTCAGGCTGTGGTGGACATGGATGGCCGCATCTCGGCATCGTGGAGCCTGAAGCTGCAGATCAGCGCCAATGGCAAGTTCTACGCGGCCGGCATGGGCATCGGCATCGAGAACCAGCCAGATGGCAGCTACCAGAGCCAGATTCTGTTCCAGGCAGACCGATTTGCGGTGATCAACGTGGCCAATGAGCAGGTCACCGCCCCGTTCGTGATTCAGGGCGGGCAGACCTTCATCAACCAGGCGCTGATCGGAGACGCTTGGATTACCAACGCGATGATCGGAAACGAGGTCAAGTCGAATGCTGTTGATTCTCAGGGAAGGCCGCTTTGGCGCCTGGACAAGGCAGGCGTTGCTGAGTTCAACGCTGCGGATGGGTCGGGTTCGTCGCGCTTCACTGGCAGGGATTGGATTTTGCGGGACTCGACCGGGGTTGCCCGTGTCGAAATCGGGCTCTAACCATGCCTAGGTTCATTGTCCGAAACGCCGATGGATCTCTGCAGCTGGATTTAAGTCGGCAGGTGGGAAAGCTGATCGGTTCGGTAAGTACGGGGCCGCTCAATGGCTCCATACAGGTGCCGGGGTTTGTTGATGGCTCGCCCTGGTTTTACATCGCTACCGACTCAACAGCCATGCAGGTTCCGGCACCGGCTGTGAGTGTGGCGGGGACAACGCTGTCGTGGACCGGCACCTCTACGCCCTTCAGGATCACCTATGGCATTTATTAGGATCAGAAACGACAAAAGTACGGTGCTCATCGACGATGAGTACGTGAACCTGTGCGTTGCGGAGAAGGGCACCTTCGTCCTGTCCAACGTAACGAATGTCGGTGCGAGGTTCGGGACGATCAGCTACACGTCCAGTTCGCCCTATCCGCCGATGCTGGCGCTGCAGTTTCCGTACTTCCACACGGTCACCGCATACACCAGATCGGGCAATACGCATACGTGGCATGTGTCGGCGGCAAGTGCTGCTGGTGGAAATCAAGGCACGTACTTTGTGTTCGATGTGCCCGCAGCCCGACTGCCCGGAACCGGGCTGGTGGTGCTGAGGAATGCGCAGAATCAGGTGACCTTCGATAGCGATGGCCGGTACATGCGTGTAGACGGGTTCTTTCAGAACCAGATGACGGACCAGCCCGGCAGCGCTGGTCTAATCGCTGGTCCAACCTATGCCGTTGTGCATGCGGGAGCGGCGTTCTTCAACCAACGCAGGCTAGCGCCATCGCCACCGAACCCCGGTAATCCCAGTGCACCCGGACCGTGGTTCTACATCGATGACGCGCAGCAGTTTGGGTACGCGGTATCAGGGGCGCAGCTCTCTTGGAGCCGGTTCCCCTATGGCGGTGGCCAAACCCAGCTGCCGAGGGCCGACATGGGGTTCTCGGTCAGCAGCGCCAGAGGCGCCGCCATGGTCATAGACGTGACCGGCTACTGAGGTCGGACACGCCGATCTGTCCGTGGCCCATCTTGGAACCAGACGCTGCGGCCGCTGGCCATATAGCCGGGTTGCCTATAATCCGTATGCGAGAAGAACGGGTTTCCCTGCACGTGAGTGTGGAAGGATGCAACACCGGTCGGGTTGGGGAAGGAGCAGTCATGTTTCTTATGAGCAGTGTACACATCCATGGTGAATCCGTCCTCAATGCTTCCCTCGATCGCTCCGCATACTTCCGCCCTCAAACCGTAGGTCTCCTTGACTGCCCGTGGTGCAATCCGCAGGACGAACCGGTCTCGCGTCTCACCTGGGATTGACGCTTCATAGTAGAGGTGTTCAAGCACCGGGGATGCGGACGTTAAGGGGGCGCGACGATGCCGGCCGCGACCACTACAGCGAAAATGAATGGTGCTCTCATGATGGGATCCTGAAATTGCGCTGCGGCGCAGCGATTCGTCATGTTGGTACATGTGTTGGTATATGTTGTGATGAAATCGTTATGAAGCTTTGCAAATCAATGAGATGCGTGAAAATAGCGCATCGTCACCTACGACAGTGAGCGCACCGAGTACTACGCCCGTGGCTTTGCCGTGCAGAATTTCCAGTACGACGGCATTCCGATGGCGCGCGACTCGGCCTACTCGGCCGGCAACACGCTCAGCGACACCGCCATCTACGACCGCATCGAAGTACTCAAGGGCGCTACCGGCCTGCTGACCGGCGTCGGCGACCCGGGCGCGACCATCAACCTGATCCGCAAGAAGCCTGGTCGTGAGTTCAAGGGCAGCGCCAGCCTGGGTGTGGGCAGCTGGGACGAATACCGCGCCGAACTGGACGTGGGCGGCCCGTTGACCGCCGACGGCCGCGTGCGTGGCCGCGTGGTCGGTGCCTGGCAGGATCGCCATTCCAACCTGGATTACTACCAGCGCAGCACCAGGCTGGGCTACGGCGTGATCGAGGCCGACATCGGCGAGCGCACGCTGCTGACCGTCGGCCTGGACGCACAGGACAGCGACCCGAAGGGCTCGACCTGGGGCGGCATCCCGCTGCTGGACAGCAAAGGCAACTTCAACAGCATGCCGCGTTCGTTCAACAACGGTACGCGCTGGAGCCGCTGGGAGCAGTACACCCGCACCGGCTTTGCCACGCTGGAACATACCTTCGCCAACGACTGGGTGGGCAAGCTGCAGCTCAACCACCAGATCAACGGCTACAACGCCGCGCTGGCCGGTGCCGCTGGCGGCGAGCCGGACCCGGTTACCGGCGAAGGCGTGTCGCTGTGGCTGGGCAAGTACGTGGGCAAGACGGTCAGCAATGCGGCCGATGCCTACATCACCGGCAAGTTCGGGCTGTTCGGCCGCGAGCATGAGCTGGTGGCCGGCGCCAGCGTGTCGCGCAAGCGCTGGACCAACGATGGCTATGCCGCGCCGCCGGGCTTTGTGACCAGTGTGCCCAACTACTACAGCTGGAACGGCGACATTCCCGAGCCGCAGTGGCAGCGCGGCTACAGCAACAACGAGGTCACCCGCGAAAGCGGCGCCTACCTGGTCGGCCGCTTCGACCTGGCCGATCCGCTGAAGCTGATCCTGGGCAGCCGCGTGGCCAACTACCGTTCGCCGGGCACCCACGAAAGCGGCGTGTTCGTGCCCTACGCCGGCCTGGTCTACGATCTGGGCAGGAACTATTCGGTCTACGCCAGCTACAGCACCATCTTCAAGCCGCAGGGTGTGCGCGATGAGCAGGGCAAGACCCTGGACCCGCTGGAAGGGCGCAGCTACGAGGCCGGCGTGAAGGCCGAATTCCTCGACGGCCGCTTCAACGCCAGTGCCGCGGTGTTCCAGCTGGAACAGGACAATTTCGCCGAGGCCACCGGCAAGAAGGCACCCAACGGTGAAGATGCCTACCGCGCGCTGATGGGCGTGCGCACCAAGGGCTACGAGCTGGAACTGTCCGGCCAGCTGGCCGATGGCTGGCAGGTGCAGGGTGGCTTCGCGCACAAGATCGCACGCCAGGCCGACCGCAAGGTCTCCACGCTGGAGCCGGAAAACCAGTTCAGCCTGCACACCAGCTACCGCCTGCGCGGCGTGGCTGAAGGCTGGACCATCGGCGGTGGCGCGCGCTGGCAGGACTCGACCTTCGGCGACATCACCAACCCGGCCGATGGTTCCACCCTGGTGCATCGCACCGCCCCGTACTGGCTGTTCGATGCCATGACCCGCTACCAGTTCAACGACCGCCTGTCGGCCACGGTCAACGTCAACAACCTGCTGGACAAGCGCTACTACACCATCTTCAACTGGTACAGCACCTACACCTGGGGTGAGCCGCGCAACGTGCGGCTGACCGTGAACTACCGGTTCTGAGGCACGCGTGCCGCCCGCGGTGCCGGTGGGCATCGCGGGCGGCTGTGCGTTACAGCGGCAGGTCGAACACCAGCACTTCGGCGTCGTTGCCGTTTTCCAGGGTCAGCTGTGCTTCGTCGCTGACCTGCAGCGCATCGCCTGCTTCCAGGGTGATGCCGTTGACCTGCAGCTGGCCACGTGCCACCTGCACGTAGGCGCCACGGCCGCTGGCCAGCGCATGGTGCAGCTTCTGGCTGCCGTCCAGGATCGTGGCGTAGATGCGGGCATCCTGGTGGATGCGCAGCGAGCCGTCGGCACCGTCGGGCGAAACGATCAGGCGCAGCTGGTTGCGCTTGCTCTCCGGGCTGAAGTGGGTCTCTTCATACGACGGAGCGATGTTCTCGGTGTGCGGGAACAGCCAGATCTGCAGGAAGTGCACCGCCTCGCTGGGCGAGTGGTTGAATTCGCTGTGGCTGACACCGCTGCCGGCGCTCATGCGCTGCACGTCGCCATAGCGCAGCACCGAGCCGGTGCCCATCGAATCCTTGTGTTCCAGTGCGCCGCCCAGCGCGTAGGAGACGATCTCCATGTTGCTGTGGCTGTGGGTGCCGAAGCCCTGGCCACCGATGACGGTGTCTTCGTTGGTGACGCGCAGCGGCCCGAAGCCGACGTGGCGCGGATCGTAGTAGCCGGCGAAGGAGAAGGTGTGGCGCGAGGACAGCCAGCCATGCTCGGCCTGGCCACGGGTAGCGCTCTTGCGGATCTGCAGCATGGGAATCTCCTTGTTCGATGGTTTCGATGGGGTTGGCTGGGCTCGATGCCGGCCTGTTTCCCCATTGCGAAGAAGTATCCGCTTGCGCCCCGGGTTTGAAAAACGGATAGTTTTGACAGCCATCATCGAAATTTTCGAATGCTCAAGCTCAGCCTCGACGCCCTGCAGATCCTGGATGCCATCGACCGGCGTGGCTCGTTCGCGGGGGCGGGCAAGGCCCTGCACAAGGTGCCGTCCACCATCTCCTACACCGTGGCCAAGCTGGAGGAGGACCTGGGCGTGCAGCTGTTCGACCGGGTCGGCCCCCGCGCGGAGCTGACCGAGGCCGGTCGCGCGCTGCTGGACGATGGCCACAACCTGCTGCGTGCGGCCCGCGAGCTGGAGATACGTGTGCGCCGGGTGGCGTCCGGCTGGGAGGCCGAGCTGACCCTGACGGTGGATTCGATGTTCCCGACCTGGCTGCTGGGCGAGGACATCGCCGCCTTCCGCGGCATTGCCGCGCCGACCCGGCTGCGGCTGATCGGCGAGGCACTGTCAGGCACCTGGGAAGCGTTGCTGGACCGTCGCGCGGACCTGCTGATCGGCGCGGCGGGCGAGGGCCCCAGTGGCGGTGGCTATGTGGTCGAGCCGCTGGGCAGCGTGGGCTTCGTGTTCGCGGTGTCGCCACAGCATCCGCTGGCGGCCGTGCCGGGCGTGCTGGGCCGCGAGCAGCTGGCCGAGCACTGCGCGATCGCGGTGACCGATTCGGCGCGCCGGTTGCTGCCGCGCACGGTGGGGCTGTTGATGGGGCAGGAGACGCTGACCGTGCCGGACATGGCGACCAAGCTGCAGCTGCAGGGGCGCGGGCTGGGTTTCGGGTTCCTGCCCGAGCCGTGCGCGCGTGCGGCGGTGGCGCGCGGCCAGCTGGTGATCCGCGAGGTGGAAGAGCACAAGCCGGAGGAGAACTTCTGGCTGGCCTGGCGTACCGGCGAAGAAGGGGCGGCGCTGCGCTGGTGGCGCGAGCGGATGCGCAGGCCGGCGCTGCTGGCGCAGTGGTGGCAGCAGATGGCGGAGTAGGGGGGTGTTTTGCAGGGCTGCGCCCTGCACCTGCCGAAGCAACGTCAACGGCAACAGCAAGCGCTTCATTCCGTGGGATGGCGGGGCACTGTGGGTTTACGGCGTCCCCCTCAACCGGACCCACCCCGCCATCCCACGGAATGCACGCTGTTGCCGTTGCTTCGGGTCTGGCTCCGGCCTCTGCGGGTGCCGGGCGCAGCCCTGCCGAAAGCACAAAAAAAACAGCAGGCCGAGGCCTGCTGTTTCGGTGTAATGGTGCGCCCAGAGAGATTCGAACTCCCGACCGCCTGGTTCGTAGCCAGGTACTCTATCCAACTGAGCTACGGGCGCCAATTACATAAACTTCTTGTGTTGATCGTGTGTGGTGCGCCCGGAGAGATTCGAACTCCCGACCGCCTGGTTCGTAGCCAGGTACTCTATCCAACTGAGCTACGGGCGCGCGGTACACAATCAACGTACTACTTATTTTACTGCATCTTCCAGCGGCGGATGCTGAAAGCCTGTCGAGTGGTGCGCCCGGAGAGATTCGAACTCCCGACCGCCTGGTTCGTAGCCAGGTACTCTATCCAACTGAGCTACGGGCGCCCTGCGACAAGAGCGGAATTATGCGGATGCCCGGCCGATTCGTCAACGCTTTTGTGAAGATATTTATTCAACTGAATGAAAAAGCACGCCGGCAATGGCCTGCGGCGATGCCATCCAGGCGAAGTGGTCGGCGCGTGTGCCCAGCTGCGCGGCCGACAGCACGGTGGTGTGCGCGCTGACCTGCGGCAGCTTGGCCAGCAGCCCCTGCATCGAGGTTGCCGGCGCCAGCCAGTCGTCGGCCAGCACCACCGCCTGCGCGTGGCCGCGCACCTGCGCCATGCCCGCGTCCAGCGTATCGGCCATGCCAGCTGCGGCGTAATGGTTGCTCAGGCCCACACGCGCCCAGTCGGCAATCAGCCCGCGCGCCTCGGTGTCACCGAAGCCCAGGCGCCGCCCATGCAGCACGCCCTGGCGGCGCGCCAGCCATGGCAGGAAGCGGTAGACCAGCGGCAGCAGCCAGCCGCGCGGCGGCGGGAAGTGGTGCCGCCCG
This sequence comes from Stenotrophomonas maltophilia, assembly GCA_009912235.1. Lineage (GTDB taxonomy): Bacteria > Pseudomonadota > Gammaproteobacteria > Xanthomonadales > Xanthomonadaceae > Stenotrophomonas > Stenotrophomonas maltophilia_AV. Next base: position 701,462 of record WNDS01000002.1, on the reverse strand, counting down.
GGCGTGCCACTGGCCACCAGCCACAGGCGCTGGAAATCCGTCGGGTGTCGCCCGGCGTGCAGGCAGGCCAGCTGGCCCCCGAGGCTGTGCCCGCCGATGATCCACGGCAGCACGCCCTGCGCGGCATCGTCAGCGGCCAGCAGCGACTGGCTGGCCGGCAGATCCTGTTCGAGGATTTCGCGGCAGCCCCAATCCTGCGTGCGCGAGGGCCGCAGCGAACTGCTGCCGTTGCCGCGCCACTCATGCAGGTACACGGCGATGCCACGGGCCGCCAGCGCCTGTGCCAGCGGCAGGTAGTGGCGGGCGGCCACGCCCGGCGCCGGCAGCCACAGCAGCCGCGCACGCGCTGCGGGTGGCACGCAGGCCAGCAGCTCGAAACGGCGGCCGTCGCTGCTGACCAGTGCGCGGGCCTGCGCGGTGGTGTCGGCGGCAGGCGTACTCACGCGTGCGGCGCCGCGCCGAAGTGGTCGAGCACCCGCACCTCGCTGCGGCCCGGGCTGTAGCCCTGCTGCAGGCCACGGGCCACGTAGTCGATGCCGGCTTCGCAGGCGTTGGCCACGCTCAGCCCGTTGCACAGCTGCGCGGCGATGGCCGAGGCCAGCGTGCAGCCGGTGCCGTGGGCATCGATCGGCAGGCGCGCGTGGATGAATTCCTCGCTGCTGACGCCGTCGAAATAGCGGTCCACCACGCGGTTGCCTTCCTGCAGGTGGCCGCCCTTGAGCAGCACGGCGGCAACCCCCTGGTCGAGCAGGGTGGTGGCGGCGCGCTCCACATCGGCGGCGCCGGCAATGCGGTGGCCCACCAGCAGCTCGGCTTCCGGCGTATTGGGCGTGACCAGCGTGGCCAGCGGCAGCAGGCGCTCGCGCAGCGCGGCCAGGGCGCTTTCCTCCAGTAGCTTGGCACCGCTGGTGGCCACCATCACCGGGTCCAGCACGACGTGCGCCGGGCGGTACCTTTCCAGCGCATCGGCCACCGCGTGGATGACCTCGGCATTGGCCAGCATGCCCAGCTTCACCGCGTGGATCTGGAAATCCTCGAAGCAGGCGTCGATCTGCGCGCGCAGGAACGCGATCGGCGGCACGTGCACGGCGCTCACGCCGCGGGTGTTCTGTGCGGTCAGCGCGGCAATCACCGACAGGCCATGCACGTGGTGGGCGGCAAAGGCCTTCAGGTCGGCCTGGATGCCGGCACCGCCGCCGGAATCGGAACCGGCGATGGTGAGGGCGGAAGCGGGAGTGGTCGGGCTCATCAGGCGATTGTGCCGTGGTCCGGCAGGGGAAAGTAGATCCACGCCATGCGTGGATGCCCCTGATCCGGTAGCCGGGCTCAGATCCCTTTTCTGGAGGAAAAGGGATCTGAGCCCATCGAGTAAGGGATCTGACCCCATCGGCCCTGGATTCAAGGCCGCCAGCGCGCCCACTGCGCGAACAGCACGTAGCCGCTGCCGGTCAGGCCGGTCAGCAGCGCCGGCGCCAGCAGCGCGTCGTACTGCCAGCGCATGAACAGCGCGGCACCAAGGATGCCGCCGGCAAGAAAGCCGCTGATGATCAGGCCGCTGAGGGTGAGCCGCCGCAGCGGCAGGGGCAGGTCGCGCAGCAGGCGGCCCAGGCCGATGCCCAGGTCGGTGAACATGCCGCTGAGGTGGGTGGTGCGCACCACCGCGCCGCTGAAGGTGGTGGCCAGCGCGTTCTGCAGCCCGCAGGCCATGGCCGCGGACAGCGCGCCCCAGATCTGCTGCTGTTTGAACAGGGGAATGGCCGCCAGCAGAAGCGCCGATTCCAGCGCCAGCGCCACGCCGTAGCGCCGGCCCAACTGCAGCGAATCGTGCTGGATCAGCAGCCCGCTGAGCATGGCGCCCAGCGAAAAGGCGATCAGCAGGGCCCACAGGTGACCGGCCGCGCGCCAGTCACCCTGTGCCAGTGCCATGCCCAGCTGGCTGGTGCTGCCGGTCATGTGGCTCACCGCCTGGTGTTCGAAGCCCAGGAAGCCGACCACGTTGACCATGCCGGCCACGCAGGACAGCGCCACCGCACCGATCCACACCCACGCCGGCAAGCGGATGCCCACCGCGCGCGCCGGTCAACGGCCGCCGAGGCTGCCGTTGAACTGCACGTCGGAGAAGCGGCCGTCCTGCGGGTCGTACAGCGCGCCCCAGAACTGCCGGCCGCCGTCGCAGACATCGATCGCTTCGCGCGCCGGGTTGATCGTGCTGGCATCGGGCAGATGGAAGGCGTTGATGTAGATCAGCTGCCGGCCATTGGCTTCAATGCCCACGTACTGGCGATCGAAATCGAGCACCTTGGGCACCTGCGCCTCCAGCGAGGACAGCCGCGCTTCCATCTGGTCCACCTGCTGCCGGCTGGGCGCCCAGTAGCCGCTCACCCGGCCCGGCTCTCGGCCCGGACTGGGCCGCGAGCAGGTGTCCAGCACCTGCGCGGCCACGGCTGGGCGGGTGACCACCCAGGATTGGCCGGTGCGGACCGCGGTGGGCACGCTCGGCGGGCCCTTGACCGGCGCGCAGGCGCCGAGCAGGGCGCCCACGGCCAGCGGCAGCAGCAGGCGGCTGAGCCTGCGCGTGCTTGCGAGGGGGTTCACAGCACCTCCGAAGCGTAGTCGGCCAGGCGCGAACGCTCGCCCCGGCGCAGGGTGATGTGGGCGCTGTGCGGCCAGTTCTTGAAGCGGTCCACCGCGTAGGTCAGGCCCGAGGTGGTCTCGGTCAGGTACGGCGTATCGATCTGCTCCACGTTGCCCAGGCAGACGATCTTGGTGCCGGGGCCGGCACGGGTGATCAGCGTCTTCATCTGCTTGGGCGTGAGGTTCTGCGCCTCGTCCAGGATCAGGTAGCGCGACAGGAAGGTGCGCCCGCGCATGAAGTTCATCGAGCGGATCTTGATGCGGCTGGCCAGCAGGTCGTTGGTGGCCGCACGGCCCCAGCTGCCGCCTTCCTGGGTCTGGGTCAGCACTTCCAGGTTGTCGGTCAGCGCGCCCATCCACGGAGTCATCTTTTCTTCTTCGGTGCCGGGCAGGAAACCGATGTCCTCGCCGACGCTGACCGTGGCGCGGGTCATGATGATCTCGCGGTAACGCTGCTGGTCCATCGTCTGCGCCAGGCCGGCGGCCAGCGCCAGCAGGGTCTTGCCGGTGCCGGCGGTGCCCAGCAGGGTGACGAAGTCGATGTCCGGGTCCATCAGCGCGTTCAACGCGAAGTTCTGTTCGTGGTTGCGCGCGCTCACGCCCCACACCGCGTGGCTGCCGTGGCGGTAGTCATCCACCAGCGACAGCACCACCTTGCCGTCGCCCACCACGCGGCTCACGCGCAGTTCCACCTCGTCTTCGCCGGGCAGGTAGACGTACTGGTTGGGGTACCACTCCTCGCCGTCCTGCGCTTCGATTTCGTAATGCGTGCGGCCCTTGTCGCTCCAGCTGCGCAGGTCGGTGCCGTGGCGCTTCCAGAAATCCTCGGGCAGTTCGGTGGCGCCGGTGTAGAGCAGGCTGAAATCGTCCAGCGCGCGGTCGTTCTCGTAGTCTTCCGATACGATGCCGGCGATGGCCGCCTTGATCCGCAGGTTGATGTCCTTGGACACGAACACCACCGGCACTTCCGGGGTTTCCTCCTTCAGCGCCAGGATCGCGCCGAGGATGGCGTTGTCCGGGATGACCTTGCCGAAACTCTTGCCCGCGTCGAAATGGCTGGTCTGGAAGCGCAGCTTGCCGGCGCTCTGCTTGCCACGCAGCTGCAGGCCGTTGGGGCGCTCAAGCGGAATGCCTTCGGCCAGGTTGTCCAGGCCCGATTCCTGCACCAGCTCGTTGAGGAAGCGGCTCACCTGCCGGGCGTTGCGGCTGGCCTCGGAGGTGCCCTTCTTGCCGTTGTCCAGCTCCTCGATCACCTGCATGGGCAGGTAGACGTCGTGCTCCTCGAATTTGAACAGCGCGGTGGGATCGTGCATCAGCACGTTGGTATCCAGCACGTAGATGCGCTTGCCTCGGGTCATCGTCGATTCCTGGTTACGGACAGGGAAAAACCATCACGGCCTGCTGCAGGGCAGGGTGATGGCAGACACAGTAGGCAGGGGGACTCACTTGGACTGGGAGGCCTTCAGTTCGGCGAGAACGGCATCGGCATGGCCGGCAACCTTGACCTTGCGCCAGGACTGCACGATGCGGGTGTCAGGGGAAATCAGGAAGGTGCTGCGTTCGATGCCACGTACCTGCTTGCCGTACATGTTCTTCATCTTGATCACGTCGAAGGCGGTGCACAGCGCTTCGTCGGCATCACTGACCAGCGGGAAGGCAAAGCCCTGCTTGGCGCAGAAGTTGTCGTGGGATCTGACCGAATCGCGGGAGACGCCAAGCACCACGGCGCCGGCCTTCTTGAACTCCTGCAGCAGCGCGTTGAAGTCGATGCCTTCGGTGGTGCAGCCGGGCGTGCTGTCCTTGGGGTAGAAGTACAGCACCAGCCACTGGCCGGCGTAGTCGCCGAGGGTGGACTGGGCGCCGCCGGACAGGGCCAGCGGCAGGGAGAGGGTGGTGCTGTCCAGGGTATCGCCGTTGTTCATGGAGTCCTTCTGTCGAGCCTGGGTTCTTTCCAAGACAATTGCATGAAACGCCACGCGCCCGTGAGGGGCGCGCGAAAGTCAGAACTTCATCGGGTCCATGATCGCGTCCAGGTTCAGGTGGTCGCAGAATTCAAGGAAGTCGTCGCGCAGTGCCGCAATGTGCATGTTGGCCGGCACGCCGATGGTGACCTGTGCGCTGAACATCTCCGCACCGGTCTGCATGGCGCGGTAGCGCGTGCTCTGCAGGCTTTCGATGGTGATGCCCTGGCGGTCGAAGAAATCGGCCAGCTGGAACAGGATGCCCGGCTTGTCGGCGGCGATCACTTCCACGATGTACGGCAGCAGGTTGGACTGCGCCTGCTTGGCCGCGGTGCGGTACCAGACCAGCTTCAGGCCTTCCTCGCGCTCCAGCCGGGTCAGCATGGCTTCCAGCTTGGCCACCGAATCCCAGGAGCCGGTGGCCAGGGCGGTGACTGAGACATCGCGGCCCACCGTGGACAGGCGTGCGTCCACCAGGTTGCAGCCGCTGTCGGCGATGCGGCGGGTGACGGACAGCAGGGGGGACTCCGGATGCGTCGTATAGGCGTTGATCAGGAGGTGGTTTTCGCTCGGCGCGGGGCGCGGGGTGGTGTCGGTCAAGGCGATTCCGGGTAATGCAATGCGTTAATCTGAATGCCCGCTCAGGCGGGGATCCACCGGTGTCCAGCATACTTGCCCGCGCTTTCGTGCCGCAAGTAACATTCAGGGCACCTGCGGCCCCGCGCGGCGGGCGTTTGACCCCCCTTTCCAGCCAAGAGCAGCACGTCCTTGTCCCTTTCCGGCCTCATCACCGCGCTGGCGACCCCGTTCCGGGCCGACGGCGCACTCGATCCCGACGGTTGGCAGCGCCTGCTGCACCTGCAACTGGAGGGCGGTGTCCATGGCGTGGTCGTGGCCGGTTCCACCGGCGAAGCGGCTACGTTGTCCGACGCCGAGTACGACCAGCTGCTGGCCAGCGCCGTCGCCCATGTCGGCGGCCGCGTGCCGGTGCTTGCCGGTACCGGCCTGTCCGGCACCGCCAAGACCATCGAGCAGAGCCGCCGCGCCGCCGGGCTGGGGGCCAGCCACGCGCTGGTGGTCACCCCGCCGTATGTGCGCCCGACCCAGGCTGGGCTGATTGCCCATTACCGTGCCGTGGCCGACCAGGCCGGGCTGCCGGTGGTGCTCTACAACGTGCCCGGCCGTACCGGCTGCGACATGCTGCCGGAGACCGTGGCCGAACTGGCCGCGCACCCGAACATCGTCGGCATCAAGGAGGCGGTGGGCGATATCGGCCGCGTCAAGGCGCTGCTGGCGCTGTGCAGCGACCGCTTTGCCGTGCTCAGTGGCGATGACGGCACCGCTGCCCGTTCGATCCAGGCCGGCATGGACGGCCTGATCTCGGTCGGCTCCAATGCACTGCCCGGGGCCTACCGCCGCATGGTGGACCTGGCCTCGGCGCACGACCATTCCGCCACCGAATCCTGGGACGGCCGCCTGCAGCCCTTCCACGATTTCTGTGGCGTCGAACCCAACCCGATTCCGGTCAAGGCGCTGCTGCGCCGCATCGGCATCGGCCACGATCTGCGCCTGCCGCTGCTGCCGCTGTCTGCGGCACACCAGCCGGCCGCCGACCACCTGGCCGGCGATATCGCCGCGCTTGAAGCCCTTTCCAGCCACTGACCCGATCGTGGCCCCGGCCTGACCCAGGAGATTCCCATGCGTCAATCCGCTTCCGCCGTCCGCGTGCTGTCCTTCGCGATCCTCGCCCTCGGCACCGCCGTCGGCACCACTGGCTGCTTCAAGAAGAGCGTTCGCGGCGACTACGCACTGGCCCCGGAAATGCGTCCGCTGGAAGTGCCGCCGGACCTGAACGTGCCGGCCACCAACGGTGACACCCGCATTCCGGCACTGGCCTCGGCCAAGCCGGCGCCGGCCCCGGCAGCAGCGGGTGCCGCCCCGGCCGCCAACGCCAGCGGCTTCACCGTGCCGGGCAGCAAGGAAGACGTGTTCGGCAAGGTCGGCACCGCGCTGGAAGGCGTGCAGGGCGTGACCATCGCCAGCCGCGCGCAGCTGCTGGGCTCCTACGATGTGGCCTACGAAGGCAGCAACTTCCTGGTGCGCGTGGCGGCCGTCGATGCCGGCGCCTACGTCTCCGCGGTCGACCCGCGTGGCCTGCCGGCCACCGCCGAAGCCCCGGTGAAGCTGATCGCCGCGCTGAAGGCGAAGCTGGCGCAGTAAGCGCCGGTGAAGGTTCCGCCGGGCATGGCCCGGCGCTACCTTTTGCCTTGGCACCACCCATAAAAAAGGGCGCCCCAGGGCGCCCTTTTCGTTGCCGCAACAGGCGCTTCTCAGCGCTCCAGCAGTTTCAGCTTGTCCGGCTTGCCGTCCCACTCACCGGCATCGGCCGGCGGGTCCTTGCGGATGGTCAGCACCGGCCATGCCTTGGCCAGTTCGGCGTTCAGGCCCACGAACACTTCCTGCCCGGCGGGCACGTCGTCTTCCGGGAAGATCGCGTTGACCGGGCACTCCGGCTCGCACAGGGTGCAGTCGATGCACTCATCCGGGTCGATCACCAGGAAGTTCGGGCCTTCGTGGAAGCAATCCACGGGGCACACTTCCACGCAATCGGTGTGTTTGCACTTGATGCAGTTTTCGGTGACGACAAAAGGCATGGGAAAAGGCAGATCCGTCTCTAAGCCTGGCAATTCTAGAACAGGTTGACCCCCGGTGCCGGTCCGGGCAGCACGGCGGGCGCGGGTGGGCCCATCCGGCACGGCCCGGCGGGCACCTGCAACGCCTCCCATGGCGCGGCGGGGCAGGGGTGTGCGACGCTGCGCGACGGCGCTGGCGGCAGGCCACGCTCCTTCTTTCCTTCACAGGCAGGCCCATGTCCCCGGCAGCGTCCGCTTCTTCCGCCCCGCGCGGCGAAAACACCGTCTTCATCGTCCTGATCAGCTGCGTGGCCACCCTGGGCGGGTTCCTGTTCGGCTTCGACAGCGGGGTCATCAACGGCACCGTCGACGGCCTGCGCCAGGCCTTCAACTCCAGCGAAGCCGCGCTGGGCTTCGAAGTGGCCTCGATGCTGCTGGGCTGCGCCATCGGTGCCTTCGTGGCCGGCCGCCTGGGCGACCGCCTGGGCCGGCGCAGCGTGCTGATCATCGCCGCGCTGCTGTTCCTGTTCTCCGCGCTGGGGGCCGGCGCGGCGCAGGCCTCGTGGATGTTCATCACCGCGCGCGTGCTGGGCGGCTTCGCGGTGGGTGCGGCCAGCGTGATGTCGCCGGCCTATATCGCCGAGGTCGCCTCGGCGCGTTATCGCGGGCGGCTGGCCACGGTGCAGCAGATGGCGATCATCTGTGGCCTGTTCGCCGCCTTCCTCAGCAACTTCCTGCTGGCACGCGCGGCCGGTGCGTCCACCGAGCCGCTGTGGCTGGGCCATGCAGCCTGGCGCTGGATGTTCTGGATGCAGGCGGTGCCTTCGCTGCTGTTCCTGCTGCTGTTGTTGGTCATTCCCGAGAGCCCGCGCTTCCTGGTGGCGCGCGGGCGCAGCGCGCAGGCTGCGGCGGTGCTGGCCCGCCTGTACGGCGCCAGCGAGGCGCGGGTCAAGCTGGCCGAGATCGAGGCCAGCCTGGACCAGGCCGAGCATGCGCCGCAGCTGTCCGATCTGGTGGCCAAGGCCACCGGCAGGCTGCGGCCGATCGTCTGGGTCGGGCTGGGCCTGGCGGTGTTCCAGCAGCTGGTCGGCATCAACGTGGTGTTCTATTACGGCGCGGTGCTGTGGCAGGCGGTCGGCTTCTCGGAAAGCGATGCGCTGCTGATCAACGTGCTGTCCGGCGGCCTGAGCATCGGCGCCTGCCTGCTGACGGTGGCACTGATCGACCGCATCGGCCGCCGGCCGCTGCTGTGGGTCGGTTCGGCCGGCATGTCGGTGGCGCTGGTGCTGCTGGTGGTGGCCTTCTCCAGCGGCACCTTGGCCGACGGCCGCCTGCACCTGTCCAATGGCATGGGCCGGCTGGCGCTGGTGGCGGCCAACGTCTACGTGGTGTTCTTCAACCTGTCCTGGGGCCCGGTGATGTGGGTGATGCTGGGCGAGATGTTCCCGAACCGGATCCGCGGCTCGGCGCTGGCGGTGGCCGGCGCGGCGCAGTGGACCTCCAACTTCGCCATCACCGTGACCTTCCCGATGCTGCTGGCCGGCATCGGCCTGGCCGGTGCGTACGGCCTGTATGCCGTGGCCGCGATCCTCTCGCTGCTGTTCGTCAGCCGCTATGTGCGCGAAACCAAGGGCAAGGAGCTGGAACAGATGGAGGGCTGACGCGGCCCGGGTGGCAGGGGCTGTGGCCGTGTGCGGCGCAGCCCGGTGCCTGCAGGCAGTGGCGCGGGCCAGGCCAGACCTGACTGCAGAAACGGAAAAACCCGCACAAGGCGGGTTTTTTCAGTTCCTGCTGCAGCGACTGGTGCTCCCTAGGGGACTCGAACCCCTGTTTTAGCCTTGAGAGGGCCACGTCCTAACCACTAGACGAAGGGAGCATGATGTATGTCGCTGCCGAGGCAGGAGCGTTAGTATACGCGCCTCGATGCCTGTGGGCAATCCCGAAAACCCAACCGGAAGCGGCAACATCATTTCTTCTGCTCCATCTCCGTTCAGCCTGCGCGTCATCCCGCGCGACCAGCACACCATCTCGCGCAAGGACATCAGCCCGAACGCCCTGCGCGTGCTGTACCGCCTGCGTGATGCCGGCTTTGGCGCCTACCTGGTGGGCGGCGCCGTGCGCGACCTGCTGGTCAATGGCCGCCCCAAGGATTTCGACGTGGCCACCGACGCCACGCCCGACCAGGTCAAGCAGCTGTTCCGCAACTGCCGCCTCATCGGCCGCCGTTTCCGCCTGGCCCACGTGGTGTTCGGCCGCGAGATCATCGAAGTGGCCACCTTCCGCGCCAACAGCGATGACGGCAGCGGCGACCGCGAAATGGAAAACGGCATGCTGGTGCGCGACAACGTGTACGGCAGCATCGAAGACGATGCCATCCGTCGCGACTTCACCTGCAACGCGCTGTACTACGCCATCGAGGATTTCTCGGTGCGCGATTACACCGGCGGCTTCGAGGACGTGCAGGCGCGCGTGATGCGCCTGATCGGTGACCCCGAACAGCGTTACCGCGAAGATCCGGTGCGCATGCTGCGTGCCGTGCGCCTGGCGGCCAAGCTCGGCTTCCAGATCGAAGCGGCCACCGCCGCGCCGATTCCGCAGCTGGCCGGTCTGCTCAACGAAGCCGCCCCGGCGCGCCTGTTCGAGGAAGTGCTGAAGCTGTTCCTGTCCGGGCACGGCGTGGCCAGCTTCGAAGGGCTGGAGCGCTATGGCCTGCTGGACGTGCTGTTCCCGGAAAGCGCCAAGGCGCTGAAGTCCAACCGCAGTGGCGCGCTGCGCCGCATGCTGGTGGAAGGCCTGGCCAATACCGATGCACGCGTGGCCAATGATGAGCCGGTCTCGCCGGCCTTCCTGTTCGCGCTGCTGCTGTGGCCGGCGTTCTGCCGCGCCCAGGCCACCCTGCTCAAGCAGAGCGTGGCCCCGGAAGAAGCGCAGCGCCGTGCGGCCGACCGTGTCACCGTGCACCAGCTGACCACCATCGCGCTGCCGCGCCGCTTCTCGCTGCCGATGCAGGAAATCTGGCTGCTGCAGTCGCGCTTCGGTTCGCGCCAGCGCAAGCGCGTGTTCCGTACGCTCACTCACCCGCGTTTCCGCGCCGCGTTCGATTTCCTGATCCTGCGCCAGGTGGCATCGCCCGAGCACAGCGCCGATGTCGAGTTCTGGCGTGAGGCGCAGCAGCAGTCGGGCCGCGAGCTGGAAGGCGCGCTGGACACCCTGCATGCCGAAGCGCACGAGGACGAGGGCGGTGAGCCGCGCAAGCGCCGCCGTCCCCGCCGCCGTCCCGGCGGGGCTGCAGGCAGTGCCGCTGCCGAGTAAGTGATGCCCGACGTACCCGTCACTGCCTGGGTTGGCCTGGGGGCCAACCTGGGCGACGCGGCCGCCACCGTGCGCGCCGCCATCGCCGCGCTGGGCGGCCTGCCGTCCACCACGCTGCTGCAGGCCTCGCGCCTGTATGCCACCCCGGCCTGGGGCAATGAAGCGCAGCCGCCGTTCGTCAACGCGGTGGCCGCCGTGCGCACCACCTTGCCGCCGCAGGCACTGCTGGCCGCGCTGCTGGCGCTGGAACAGCAGTTTGGCCGCGTGCGCGACCCGGCCGTGCACTGGGGCCCGCGCATGCTCGACCTGGACCTGCTGCTGTATGCCGAGCAGGTGCTGGACCTTCCCGAGCTGAAAGTGCCGCACCCTTACCTGCATGAACGTGCTTTCGTGTTGGTGCCGCTGGCCGAAATCGCGCCGGATCTGGCCATTCCCGGCCATGGCCGCGTGCAGGATGCAGTGGTGCGGGTGGACGCCTGCGGGATCACCGCAATAGGGTGATAATGCGCGGGTTATCTCCCACGGTTATCAGCACATGAGCACCCACGCAGGCAGCAAGCCCTGGACCGTTCCCGCCCTGGCCGAGGCCAAGCGCAACGGCCAGAAGCTGGTCATGTTGACCGCCTATGACGCCAGCTTCGCGCGTACGTTCGATGCCAACGGCATCGACCTGATCCTGATCGGCGATTCGCTCGGCATGGTCGTGCAGGGCCATGATTCGACCCTGCCGGTCAGCGTGGCCGACATGGTCTACCACACCCGCGCCGTGTCGCGCGTGCTGCAGCGTGCGCTGCTGGTGGCCGACCTGCCGTTCGGTGCCGACGCAACGCCCGAGCGTGCGCTGGAGGCTTCGCTGCAGCTGCTGCAGGCCGGTGCGGAAATGGTCAAGATCGAAGGGGCCGGCTTCAAGCTGGACATCATCCGTTACCTGGTGGAGCGCGAGATTCCGGTCTGCTCGCACCTGGGCTTGACCCCGCAGTCGGTGCTGCGCCTGGGCGGCTTCAAGGTGCAGGGGCGCGGCGATGCGGCCGAGCAGCTGCGCAACGATGCCAAGGCCGCGGTGGACGCCGGCGCCACGCTGGTGGTGCTCGAATGCGTGCCCAGCCCGGTGGCCGCACGCATCACCGCCGAAGTGGCCGCGCCCACCATCGGCATCGGTGCCGGCCCGGACTGCGACGGCCAGGTGCTGGTGATGCACGATTTCATCGGCCTGGACAGCGGCCACCGCCGCCCGAAGTTCGTCAAGGACTTCCTGGCCGAAGGCGGTTCGGTGGCCGGTGCCACCCGCGCCTATGCCGAGGCCGTGCGTGACGGCAGCTTCCCCGACGAACAGCACGCCTACGCCCAATGATCGCGACCTTCAACGATGTGGCCGGCCTGCGCGAGCAGGTGGCGCAGTGGAGGCGCGACGGCCTGCGCGTGGCGCTGGTGCCGACCATGGGCAACCTGCATGCCGGCCACCATTCACTGGTGGCGCTGGCGCGCCAGTACGCCGACAAGGTGGTGGCCAGCATCTTCGTCAACCCGACGCAGTTCGGGCCGAACGAAGACTTCAGCCGCTACCCGCGCACGCCCGAGGCCGACGTGGCCGGGCTGGAGCAGGCCGGCTGCGATGCGGTCTGGCTGCCCAGCGTGGAGACCATGTACCCGCTGGGCGTGGACCGCGCCACGCAGATGCACGCGCCAGGCGTGAGCGAGGTGCTGGAAGGCGCCAGCCGCCCGGGCCATTTCGATGGCGTCTGCGCCGTGGTGGCGCGCCTGTTCCTGCAGGTGCAGCCGGACGTGGCCGTGTTCGGCCGCAAGGACTACCAGCAGCTGGCGGTGATCAAGCAGATGGTGGCCGAGCTGTCCTTCCCGATCCAGATCGTCGGTGCCGAGATCGTGCGTGACGAGGACGGCCTGGCCAAGAGTTCGCGCAACCAGTACCTGGATGCCACGCAGCGCCCGCATGCCAGCACCATCCACCGCACCCTGCTGGGCATGCGCGAAGGCTACGTGGCCGGGTTGCCGCGCGAGCGCATCGAGGCCGAGGCCAGCGCTGCGCTGCAGGCCGCCGGTTTCCAGGTGGACTATGCCGTGCTGCGCACCCCGGAGCTGGCCGAGCCGACCTTCGATGGCCCGCGCGTGGCGCTGATCGCCGCCCGCCTGGGCACCACCCGGTTGATCGACAACCTGGAATTCTGATGTCTGCCTTATCGGTAGCGCCGGGCCATGCCCGGCGGGCCCCGGTCTGCTGACGCTGCGCCCGCCGGGTACGGCCCGGCGCTACCTGAACGGGTTGCCATTGGCCCTGCCGCCCGGCCAGCGGGTGCTAGAATCCGCACTTTCCTTTGCCGTCGTGCCCGTCCCATGCACCTGTCCCTGCTCAAGACCAAGATCCACCGCGCCACCGTCACCCATTCCGAGCTGAGCTACGAAGGCTCGATCGCGATCGACGACAACCTGCTGGCTGCCACCGGCATCCGCGAGTTCGAACAGGTGCATATCTGGGACGTGACCAACGGCGCGCGTTTCTCCACCTATGCCATCCGCGCCGAAGCCGGCAGCGGCGTGGTCTCGCTCAACGGCGGCGCAGCGCGCCACGTGCAGGTGGGCGACATCATCATCATCGCGGCATTCGCTACGATGACCGAGCAGGAAGCGGACAGCTTCAAGCCGAAGCTGGTCTACGTGGATGGCAACAACGCCATCACCCATACCAACGACACCATTCCGACCCAGGCCGCATGACAACGAACAACGGATTCGACTCGCTGCATTCCCACGCCCAGCGCCTGAAAGGCGCGCGCATCCCCGACCTGCTCGCCGCCGAACCCGGCCGCGTGCAGGATCTGGCGCTGCGGGTCGGTCCGTTGTATGTCAATTTCGCCCGGCAGAAGTACGATGCCGCGGCGTTGCAGGCGCTGCTTGCGCTGGCCGCCGAGCGTGACGTGGGCGGTGCGATCACGCGCCTGTTCCGTGGCGAGCAGGTCAACCTGACCGAAGGCCGCGCCGCGCTGCATACCGCGCTGCGTGGCGACGTGGTCGATGCGCCGGTGGCGGCCGAGGCCTATGCCACCGCGCGTGGCATCCGCCAGCGCATGGGCGAACTGGTGCGCGCGCTGGAAGACAGCGGCGTCACCGACGTGGTCAGCGTGGGCATCGGCGGTTCCGACCTGGGGCCGCGTCTGGTGGCCGACGCGTTGCGCCCGGTCGACGGTGCGCGCCTGCGCGTGCATTTCGTCTCCAACGTGGACGGCGCCGCCATGCAGCGCACGCTGGCCACGCTGGGCCCGACGCGCACCGCCGGTGTGCTGATCTCCAAGACCTTCGGCACCCAGGAGACCCTGCTCAATGGGCAGATCCTGCACGACTGGCTCGGTGGCAGCGAACGCCTGTACGCGGTCAGTGCCAACCCCGAGCGCGCCGCCAAGGCCTTCGCCATCGCCCCGGGCCGCGTGCTGCCGATGTGGGACTGGGTGGGCGGCCGCTATTCGCTGTGGTCGGCGGTCGGTTTCCCGATTGCGCTGGCCATCGGCTTCGAACGTTTCGAACAGCTGCTGGACGGCGCCGCGCAGATGGATGCGCACGCGCTGGACGCGCCGCTGGAGCGCAACCTGCCGGTGCTACACGGTCTGACCGATATCTGGAACCGCAACGTGCTGGGCCATGCCACGCACGCGGTGATGACCTACGACCAGCGCCTGGCGCTGCTGCCGGCCTACCTGCAGCAGCTGGTGATGGAAAGCCTGGGCAAGCGCGTGCAGCGCGATGGCCAGCCGGTCACCACCGACACCGTGCCGGTGTGGTGGGGCGGGGCGGGCACCGACGTGCAGCACAGCTTCTTCCAGGCGCTGCACCAGGGCACGAGCATCATTCCGGCCGATTTCATCGGCTGCGTGCACAACGATGATCCGTACACCGTCAACCACCAGGCGCTGCTGGCCAACCTGCTGGCGCAGACCGAAGCACTGGCCAACGGCCAGGCCAGCGACGATCCGCACCGCGATTACCCGGGCGGCCGCCCGAGCACGTTGATCCTGATCGAACGGCTGACCCCGCAGGCGCTGGGCGCGCTGATCGCCATGTACGAACACGCCGTGTACGTGCAGTCGGTGGTGTGGAACATCAACGCCTTCGACCAGTTCGGTGTGGAGCTGGGCAAGCAGCTGGCCAGCGGCCTGCTGCCGGCGCTGCAGGGTGAGGATGTGGCGATTGCCGACCCGATGACGCGCGAGATCCTGGCGCAGCTGAAGGGCTGAGGGACTGCCGCCGGGCCATGCCCGGCGGATTCGCCGCCTCACCGGCTCGGGTCGCGCTCCGGGCTCGGGCGCTTGGCCAGCTTGCGCTGCAGCGAGCGCCGGTGCATGCCCAGCAGGCGCGCGGCGGCCGACACGTTGCCGTCGGTCTCATGCATGGCCTGCTGGATGTGTTCCCACTGCAACCGGCTGATCGGCGTCATCGCATCGGGCACTTCCATTTCGCCGTCATCGGCGGGGCCGTCGTCTTCCTCGCCCAGCGCACGCAGGATCATCGGCACCGTAGCCGGCTTCGGCAGGTAATCATCGGCCCCCAGCTTGATCGCTTCCACGGCGGTGGCGATGCTGGCGTAGCCGGTCACCAGCAGGATGCGCATGTCCGCGCGCAGCGCGCGCAGCGGCTGGATCAGCGCCAGCCCGGAATCGTTGCCCAGCTTCAGGTCGATCAGTGCGAAGGCCGGCGGGTGCTGGCGGGCCAACGCCAGTGCACTGGCCGCATCCTGCGCGGTCTGGGTTTCCAGGCCCTTGCGGGCCAGGCTGCGCTGCAGCGTGCGCAGGTACAGTTCGTCGTCGTCGACCAGCAGGCCGAGGGTGGAGGCGCTCATGGGGTTTCCTCGCGTGGGGCCAGCGGCAGGCGGAAGCCGACGCGGCTGCCGGCGCCTTGGGCCGGGCGCATCCACATCTGCCCGTCCAGGCGTTCGATGGTGGCATGGGACAGGGCCAGGCCGACGCCCATGCCCTGGCGTTTGCTGCTGCTGAACAAGGTGCCGGGCAGGGCGGCATCGCGTGCGTCGAAGCCGTGGCCGTAATCGCGCACTTCGCCGATCAGCTCTTCGCCGTCGATGCGCAGCTCCAGGTCCACCTGCGCGCGGCCGGCCTTCTCGCCGGCATCGGCGGCGTTGTTCAGCAGCACCATCAGCAGGTGGCCTACGCCGGGGTCCAGCGGCAGCTTCAGCGGCGCATCGTCGTTGCGGTTCAGGGCGATGGTCGGGCGCACCAGGCGCCACTGCTCCAGCACCTGCAGCGCGGTGGTCCAGGCCGGCCGGTCGCTGCGTTCCGACGCCGGTGCCGCCAGTGCCAGCACACGCTCGCGGCACTGCACCAGCAGCTCGCGCAGGGTATCCACGTCCTCGCGCATTTCGTCATCGTCGCAGCGCTCGGCGACGTCGTCGGCCAGCAGGGTCATCGTCGCCAGCGGGGTGTTCAGTTCATGCGCCACCGAGGCGGCGTGCCTGGCCAGCGCCACGATGCCCTCATTGCGTGCGAAGCGCTCGCGCAGCGCCGACAGTTCCAGTTCGCGCCGGCGCAGGGCGATCGCCAGCCGGGTGGAGAACGCCAGCACCGCCGCGGCGGAAATCAGGAAGTTGGCCACCACGCCCCACTGGTGCAGGTCGCCGGCGCGGAAATAGCCCGGCGGCAGCGGCAGCCCGAAGGTGGCGCTGGCGGCATAGCCCAGCAGGCAGGTGGCGGCCACCGCCAGCGTCCAGCGCAGGGGCAGGGCCAGAGCGGCCAGCGCGATCATGATCAGGAACAGCGAGCCGAACGGGTTGGCGATGCCGCCGCTCCAGCCCACCATCCAGGTCAGGATGATCACGTCCACCAGGATGTGGCCGAAGGCGGTGACCGGCGCGGTGTCGGCGCCATGCACGCGCAGCTGCGCATACAGGTTGAACAGGGCCAGTACCGCCACGCCCGCCCACAGCGGCACCTGCGGCAACGGCAGCCCCAGCACCCAGGTGGCAACCAGGATCGTGGCCGCCTGGCCGGCCACGGCCAGGCAGCGCAGGCTGCACAGGGTTTGCAGGAAGGGAGCGTCGGGACCGGTCATGCCTGCCCATCGTATGCCTTCCGGCGCAAGGCTGCCAGCGACAATAGGCCGCACGGGGGCGCAGTCCGGTCATCGGCTGAATGCGGAACGCGCCAGCGTCATCGACGGGCGCTAGAATACCGGCATGTACGACGCCGTCACTCGCCCCACGCCGCCCTCCGACGCCACTGCCTGGCCCCGCCGCCAGACCCGAGCCGTGCAGATCGGCGGGGTGACCGTGGGCGGCGGCAAGCCGGTGGTGGTGCAGTCGATGACCAACACCGACACCGCCGATGTCGCCTCCAGCGTCAAGCAGGTGGCCGAACTGTGGCGTGCCGGCTCGGAGATGGTACGCCTGACCGTCAACACCGTCGAAGCGGCCGCGGCCATCCCGCGCATCGTCGAGAAGCTGGCGATGATGGGCATCGACGTGCCGCTGATCGGCGATTTCCACTACAACGGCCACCAGCTGCTGGCGGCCGAGCCGGCCTGCGCCGAAGCGCTGGTCAAGTACCGCATCAACCCGGGCAACGTCGGTTTCGGCAAGAAGAAGGACCTGCAGTTCGCCCAGCTGATCGAATTCGCCATCCGCTACGGCAAGCCGGTGCGCATCGGCGCCAACTGGGGGTCGCTGGACCAGGCCCTGGCGGCGCGCCTGATGGACGAGAACAGCGAGCGCGAGCAGCCCTGGGACGCCGGCCGCGTGCTGCGCGAAGCGCTGATCCGCTCGGCGCTGGATTCAGCCGAACAGGCGGTGGAGATCGGCCTGCCGCGCGAGCGCATCGTGCTTTCGGCCAAGGTCAGCGGCGTGCAGGAACTGATCGCGGTCTACCGCGACCTGGCCCAGCGTTCGGATTTCGCCCTGCACCTGGGCCTGACCGAAGCCGGCATCGGCAGCAAGGGCATCGTCGCTTCGTCGGCGGCACTGGCCGTGCTGATGCAGGAAGGCATCGGTGACACCATCCGCATCTCGCTGACCCCCGAGCCGGGGCAGTCGCGCACGCAGGAAGTGATCGTCGCCCAGGAACTGCTGCAGACCACCGGCCAGCGCGCCTTCACCCCGCTGGTCACGGCCTGCCCGGGCTGCGGCCGCACCACCTCCGAATTCTTCCAGGAACTGGCCAAGGTGGTGCAGAACCACGTGCGCGAGAAGATGCCGGTCTGGCGCGTGCACCACCCCGGCGCGGAAAACATGACGCTGGCGGTGATGGGCTGCATCGTCAACGGGCCGGGTGAGTCCCGTTACGCCAACATCGGCATCTCGCTGCCGGGTACCGGCGAAACCCCGGCCGCGCCGGTGTTCGTCGATGGCGAGAAGAAGGTGACCCTGCGCGGGGAGAACATCGCCCAGGAATTCGTGGCGCTGATCGACGATTACGTCGCGCAGAACTATGCGCGGGTCGGTGGATAAGCCGCCCATCCTGGCCGCCCCCGAAGCGGCGGCCGGGTTCCGCCACTGGATGGCCCGCAATGCCTGGCGCCTGGCCCTGCTGTTTGCCGGGGTGCTGGTGCCACTGGCGGTGTTCGTGGCCCTGGCCGACGAAGTCCACGCGTTCGAGTCCTTCCATTTCGATGCGCCGCTGCTGTGGCAGATGCACGGGCTGCATTCGCCGGCGCTGGACCGCTTCTTCGTGCTGCTGTCGCGGCTGGGCTATGCCTGGTTCCTCATTCCCGCCGACGTGTTGATCGTGCTGGCGCTGCTGTGGCGCCGGCGGTGGCGCGAAGGCACCTTCGTCGGCCTGGCCTTCGTCGGGTCGGCGCTGCTGAACATGGGCAGCAAGCAGTTCTTCCAGCGCGAACGGCCCAGCCTGTGGGAATCGATCGCGCCCGAATCGACGTTCAGCTTCCCCAGCGGCCACGCCATGGGCTCGGCCACGCTGGCCGCCACGCTGGTGCTGCTGGCCTGGAACACGCGCTGGCGCTGGCCGGTACTGGTGCTGGCGCCGGCGTTCAGCATCCTGGTCAGCGTGTCGCGGGTCTACCTGGGCGTGCATTACCCCTCCGACATCCTGGCGGGGTGGTGTGCGGCGCTGGTTTGGGTGGTAGGGTGCTATCTGGTCATATTCCGACGCCGCCATCCTTGGCGTCGACATGGGTAGCCCTGAGGGAGGGGCTGGCAGTGCCTACAGGGGGCGTTGACGTGGATGGGCCCGCTGGTCCGTCCTTCCAATAGACGGGTTGTTTCACTGCAGCAGCAACAGCAAGACGGGGGTTTGGCATGTGGCGCGGGGAATGTGATTCACCCACCAGAACGCTGCTTTTGCGCAACACGCGCGCTTGCTGCGTGGCGGGCACCGTGCCTAGGCTGGCCCCGGCGGCTGCATTCAACGAGGTACAGCAATGACGATTCGAGTCTACCTGGTGGATGGCCACGCACTGGTCCGCACCGGGATGAAGATGATCCTGTCCGGCGAGCCGGACATCGATGTGGTGGGCGAGGCCGAAACCGGCGAGGACGCGCTGCGCGATGTGCGCCAGCTGATGCCCCACGTGGTGCTGTGCGACCTGCACCTGCCCGGCGTGAGCGGCCTGGAAGTGACCGAGCGCATCGTGCGCGGCCACAGCGAGATCCGCGTGGTGATCGTGTCGGTGCTGGAAGACGGTCCGCTGCCCAAGCGCCTGCTCGAGGCCGGCGCGGCCGGGTACATCGGCAAGGGCTGCGATGCGCAGGAACTGCTGCGCGCGGTACGCGACGTGGCCGCTGGCCGCCGCTACCTGGGCAGCAGCATCGCGCAGAACCTGGCGCTGTCCACGGTGGAAGGCAACAATTCGCCGTTCGACAACCTGTCGCCGCGCGAACTGGAAGTGGCGCTGCTGCTGACCCAGGGCCTGCGCCAGGAAGACATCGCCCGCCGCCTCAGCCTGAGCGCCAAGACGGTGAACACACACAAGGCGCGCCTGTTCGAGAAAATGGGTATCAACGACAACATCGCACTGGCGCGCATGGCCAGCCAGTACGGTCTGGTGGACCCGGCCCGACCGCTGTAAGCGGTGTTAAGCCGGCACCGCGTGGGGTCGGATCCCTTTCTCGTTGGGAAGGGATCTGACCCCGTAGTGCGTGGCCCCATGGTGCGGGCCGCGTGCGGGCTCAGTGGCCGCGCACGCGCTTGACGATGGCCGCCGCCTGCGCCGTGCTGTCGCGCACCTTGTCCCACTGACCTTCGGCAATCCAGTTGCCCGGCACCATCCACGAACCGCCGATGCAGACCACGTTCTTCTGCTCCAGGTACTCGGCCGCGCTGTTTTCGGTGATGCCACCGGTCGGGCACAGCTTCAGGTCCGCCACCGGGCCAGCCAGGCCCTTGATCATCGCCAGCCCGCCGACCGCCGTGGCCGGGAACAGCTTGCAGACCCGGAAGCCACGCGCGTAGAGCGACAGCAGCTCGGTCGGCGTGGCCGCACCCGGCACCACCGGCAGCGGCGCCGCCGCCAGCGCATCGGCCAGCACCGCCGGCGTACCCGGCGTGACCAGGAAGTCCGCACCGGCGTCGATGGCCTGCTGCATCTGCGCCACGGTCAGCACCGTGCCCGCACCCACCACCACGTCCGGCAGCTCGCGCTTGAGCATCGCCAGCGCCTCCATCGACACCGGCGTACGCAGTGTCAGCTCGATGGCCGGCAGGCCGCCTTCCAGCAGCGCCGCACTGACCGCGCGCGCCTGGTCCAGCGTATTCACCGTCACCACCGGCAAAATGCCCGCCGCATGCAACAGCTCCGCCGCCTTCACCTGATGTTGTTCGATACCCATAGCTCTGCTTCTGCCTTTGCTTTCGCTTTTGATTTCAATGATCACTTCGCGGCATTGATGCGCCGGAAAGCGTGATGCGGCGGAGGGCAGGCCGTCGCCAGGACCGCAGGCGCCATGGATGGCGCCTGCGAGCCCCCAGGGGTGAGGGCGCTTTGCTTGCGAAGCACGGCTTCGCAAGCGCCCGAACGCACAGCCGCCAGCGGCTGGGCTGGACCCCGAAAGGGGGCACGGCGTGTCCTGCCTGCCCCACCCACCCGGCCCCCACGCCATGACCCCGCCGTTGCCGTTGCCGTTGCAGTCGCAGTTGCAATCGCCTGCCGCAGGCAGCGCCGCCGGCAAACCCCCTCCATCCCGCTGCGCTGCGGCGCGCCTGCGCCCGACCGATCTGGGATAATGCCCGCTCTTGTTTCCTCTGTTGCCGGACCCGGTCATGACCCAGAAGACGCTGCTCAACGATTCCCACCGCGCCCTCGGCGCCAAGATGGTCGATTTCGGGGGGTGGGACATGCCCATCCACTACGGCTCGCAGCTGGACGAGCACCACCTGGTGCGCCGCGAAGCCGGCGTCTTCGACGTCAGCCACATGACCGTGGTCGACCTGCGCGGTGCCGAGGTCAAGGCCTTCCTGCGCCACCTGCTGGCCAACTCCATCGACAAGCTGAAGGCACCGGGCAAGGCCCTGTACTCCTGCATGCTCAACGCCGAAGGCGGCGTCATCGACGACCTGATCGTCTACTACCTCGGCGAAGATTTCTTCCGCATGGTGGTCAACGCCTCCACCCGCGAAAAGGACCTGGCCTGGCTGCGCACGCAGGCCCAGCCGTTCGGCGTGTCGGTGGAACAGCGCCCGGACCTGGCCATTCTCGCCGTGCAGGGCCCGCAGGCCCGCGAAGCAGTGATCGGCCTGCTGCGCGACGCCGACCGCGCCGCGCTGGCCAAGCTGGGTCGCTTCGCCGCCCAGGATGCGCAGACCGATGACGGCGTGCCGCTGTTCGTGGCGCGCACCGGCTACACCGGCGAAGACGGCTTCGAGCTGCTGCTGCCGCAGGACGCCGTGGTCGCGTTCTGGAACCGCCTGATCGCCGCCGGCGTGAAGCCGGCCGGCCTCGGCGCACGTGACACCCTGCGCCTGGAAGCCGGCATGAACCTGTATGGCCAGGACATGGACGAGGCGATCAGCCCGTACGAAGCCGCGCTGGCCTGGACCGTGTCGCTGGACGAAGGCCGTGACTTCATCGGCCGCAGCGTGCTGGAAGCACAGAAGGCCGATGGCAACCATCGCCAGATGATCGGCCTGGTGATGGACGAGAAGGGCGTGCTGCGCCACGGCCAGGCGGTCACCACCGCCAGCGGGCAGGGCGAGATCCTGTCGGGCACGTTCTCGCCGACGCTGGCCAAGGGCATCGCCTTCGCGCGCGTGCCGGCCGGTGAACTGGGCCAGGTGACCGTGGATATCCGCGGCCGCCAGGCGCCGGTGCGCGTGGTCAAGTTCCCGTTCGTGCGCGAAGGCCAGGCCCAGCCTGGCGTGCTGTCCGTAGCGTGATCGATTTATCCGGTGCGGGCCTGCCAGCAGGCCCGGCCGGTTGGTTACACTACCCCCGTTTTTCCAACCCCGCAGAATCCTGGAGCAGTTCCCATGAGCGAGATCCCCGGCGACCTCAAGTTCCTCAAGTCCCACGAGTGGGCCCGCGTTGAAGGCAATGGCCGCGTCACCGTCGGCATTTCCGACCATGCCCAGGGCCTGCTGGGTGACCTGGTCTACGTCGAGCTGCCCGGAGTCGGCGCCACCGTCAAGGCCGGCGAGCAGATCGCCGTCGTCGAGTCGGTCAAGGCCGCCTCGGACGTCTACAGCCCGATCAGCGGCACCGTGGTCGAAGTGAATTCGGCCCTGGCCGACAAGCCGGAAACCATCAACGAAGATGCCTACGGCGAAGGCTGGATGTTCGTGGTCGAACTGACCAACGCCGAAGAGCTCAACGATCTGCTGGCACCGGACGATTACACCGAAGCACTGGAAGACGACGAGCACTGAGCGTCGCCAACCGGCAGCGACAACGGCCACCTTCGGGCGGCCGTTTTTTTTGTCCGCCGCTCATGCCGGGCGATGCATCGGCGGGTGCGCGGCCGGCATGAGGCGTTCGCCGCCACCGTGGCGGGCGGCGGCGAAGTTTGCGCAGTTCTGCGTTTTCGATGCCGTTGCCGGTCTGCCGGATGTGAAAATTTTTGGCCGCGTTGCACTGCCGTTCCGGGTTGCTTTCCCTGCGGTCGTCGCCCTGCCGGCAGGTACATGCCATGTTGCGTGCGCATTGCCGGTGTTGTGCACGCGATGCTGTTTTCAAGTGATTTTCTGCACGTGCATGGCCGCGCGTGCACGCATCTGCGCGCGTTGGAGAACGCGGGGCGGTGCCGATGCAGGCGCCGGACGGCGCGCCGCGGGGCGGGGCGGAAGGGCGTGGGATGTGAAATTTTTTCGCTGGGGTTGTTGACAGTAAAAAAAAGCGTGATTAGGTTTCGCCCAGCAGAGCTTGCCTGCCAAACCGAGTGCGCAGAATCAAACGTCCGATGCGAAGCCGCCCCTCGATCACCACCGCGATCCATTCCACGGTGGACATGGCCCCGCTTCCCCCGGAGAAACGCAAGCGTCTTTTTCTTCCGATGTCCGCGCCTTCGTACCTGGCGGGCATTGCCGTATCCGTAACGGCGCACCTCATGCGCCGGCGGTCCCCGCACGCAGCACCTGCGGGTTTGATCCACCTGGGCGTATCAACTCCCTAAATCACTGACGAGGAGCCATCACCATGGCAACCAAGAAAGCTGCGAAGAAGCCCGCCGCCAAGAAAGCGGTGAAGAAGGTCGCGAAGAAGGCCGCTGCCAAGAAGGCAGTGAAGAAGGTAGCCAAGAAGGCCACCGCCAAGAAGGCAGTGAAGAAGGCTGCCAAGAAGACCACTGCCCGCAAGCCGGCGGCCAAGAAGGTCGCCAAGAAGCCGGCAGCCAAGAAGGCCGTCAAGAAGGTTGCAAAGAAGGCCACTGCCCGCAAGGCAGTAAAGAAGGCCGCCAAGAAGACCACCGCCCGCAAGCCGGTCGAGAAGGTCGTCAAGAAGGCGGTAAAGAAATTCGCCAAGAAGGCTACTGCCAAGAAAGCGGTAAAGAAGGCGGTAAAGAAGGTTGCGAAGAAGGCCGCCAAGAAGGCCGCCCCGAAGAAGGCGGTGAAGAAGGTTGCCAAGCGCAAGCCGGCCGCCCGCAAGAAGAAGGCCGCTCCGGTGGCCCTGCCGGCAACCCCGGCGCCGCTGATCTAAGTACGTCCCGATCGCCGTACCCTGAAACCCCCTTTCCCGTGCCCAGCGGGAAGGGGGTTTTTTATGCCCGCGGCGCGTACTCCACGCGCCCTGGCGGCACGGCCCATCGCGCGCGGCGTGGCCGGCCCGGATGCCAGCGTAGGGAGAGCCGCAAGGTTCCATCCAGCTCAAAGATTCGAATCGGTCACGGATTTCGCAAGCAGCCATCGATAACAACTTTCGAATTCCAAGCAAAGTGTGCGTCAGTGCCGAGCAGCGGTGTTCAGGCTCATGGACAATTGCGGCACTTATCGAGGACCGTTCCATGCAGTCGACCCTTGGCGGCACCGGGCAACACAGCCAGTGCAGGACGCGCCACCTTTTCCCGTTCCCTGTTGCGCCAGCATCGTGGGGATCGACGTGGGTACTGCAGGAAATGTCCGCAGAAGACGGGCCGCGCGCGCGGAGGCAATGCGGCGGCACCGAAGGCCACATGATGGCCCCATGCCCTTCGCGCAGGGCCCGATGGCAGCGGACGCCATCGGGTGGCATCGCCGCGGAACGGCTGCCGGCACGGCACAGGTGCTGGCACGCTCTGCACGCTGCAGCCAGCAGGTGGTGCACCGGCAGGTGATGCCGGCCAGGGGATAGCAACCGCCGCGGGGTGGCGGCCACTACACAGACACAGACGATGACCTCGATCGGGCAGGCGCAGGGTGCGCTGCCGACGATCGGGCAGGTCCGCTGCTGCCTGCGTTTTTAGATCGATCTCAGTCAGGGGTTCTCAGTCAGAGGTTCAAGGCGCTTCCGCCAGCGGAAGTTCCCATGCGTGTTGTCCGTTTGCCCATAGGGGGGGCGTTTATCGATCGGATCGTCTGAAGCTTTTTGGGGTTGAAACACACGGCACGCGCTGCACACCCACGTCGGGCATCGCACGTGTCTCCATCGCCGACTTTTGTGAGTAGAGAGTCATGTTCGGAAACAGACACACATCAAGGCCAGGCAGCTGGTTTTCGCTGTTGCTGTTGTCGCTCGCCTTCGGGGTGACGGCAGTACAGCCAGCAGGTGCGAGAGAGGTGGCACCACCCATCTCGGAACGCATCAAGATCAACATGGGCGCCACGCCCTGGAAATACATCCGCGACAACGATCCGCCCGATGCCATGAAACCCGGGTTTGACGATTCGGGCTGGCAGTCGGTGGGCATCCCGCACTCGATCAACGAGAACGAGATGTTCTCCAACACCCAGTCGGGTGGTGGCGCCGGCTTCATGCATGGCCGGGCGTGGTACCGCAAGCACTTCGCGTTGCCCAGCAGCTATGCCGGGCGCAAGATCCTGGTCGAGTTCGAAGGCGCGCACACCGGTGTGCAGGTCTACGTCAACGGCCAGCTGGTGCGCGGCAGCAGCGCCTTCAACCGCGATGCCACCCACGTCAACGGCTTCCTGCCGTTCGTCATCGACATCACCGACATGGTGAGGACCGACGGCAGCGACAACGTGATGGCAGTGAAGGTGGCGGCCAACGCCAAATTCTTCGAGAACCTGGATTTCTCCGGTGGGTTCCGCTTCGGCCAGGGTGACACGGGCATCTTCCGCCCGGTGTACATGTACGTGACCAACCGCGTGCACATCCCGCAGAACGTCTACCCGGTGCTCAACACCTGGGGTACCTACATCGCCACCGAATCGATCGCCGATGACCGGTGTTCGGCGCGCGTGCGGGTGGAGACCAACCTGCTCAACGAGACCAGCGAAGCACAGCAGGCGGTGCTGACCACGCAGATCCTCGAAGCCGAAGGGCAGGTCGTGGCGCAGGCGCAGGAAACCCGCACGCTGCCGCCGAACCCGGCCAGCCCGCTGCGTCCGAGCAGCGTGGTGCAGTACCTCAACGTGGCCAACCCGGTGCTGTGGTTCCCCAACAACAGCACCTACGGCAAGCCGTACATGTACCGGGTCAACCACATCGTCAGCATCAACGGCGTGGTGGTGGACGCGGCGCAGAGCCCGCTGGGCATCCGCACCATCACCTGGGGCCGGGATTTCCCCATCATCAACGGCTATGCCCACCACCTGTGGGGTGCATCGGGCCGTTATGACTACCCGGGCCTGGACACCGCCGTGCCCGAGGAACAGCAGTGGCGCGACCTGAAGCTGCTGGCCGACGCCGGCGGCAACATCTACCGCCCCGGCCATTCCTCCTCCAGCCCCGAGTTCGTGGCCGCAGCCGACGCGCTGGGCATGTTCATCGTGCAGCCCAGCGGTGACGGCGAGAACGGCTTTGCCGGTTCCTGCTACCGCGAGGCACAGCCGACCAGCGCCTGCCCGCAGAACCTGATCAACAAGTACCCGGTGAAGCTCGAGCTGCACCGCGAAATGATCGTGCGCGACCGCAGCAACCCGTCCATCCTGGGCTGGGAAGCCAACAACGGCGTGATGGACCACAACTTCGCCCAGGAAGTTCGCGAGGTCACCAACCAGTGGGACCCGGTGGCGACCCGTGCGCAGGTCGACCGTACGCCCGATGACCGCAACAGTGATGTGCTGGGCTGCTCGCGCGAAAGCTGCGAGATGAACGTCAAGGACCAGTTCCCGAACAAGCCGGCGAGGTCGGCCGAGTACTGGGGCCGTGGCGAATTCCGTGAAAGCTACGACCATGAAATCGCCATGGCCGCACCGTTCATGGACGACTGGCGCCGTGGCGTGGCCCACAATGCCTTCGGCATCGCGCACTGGTACCTGGCCGAAACGCCGGGCGAAACCAGCACCTTCTGGAGTGGGGTCGAAGACAAGCGGGTGCGCTCGCTGGGCGACTCGATGATGGACGGTGGCCGCCTTCCGAAGCTGCTGTACTACACCTACAAGGCGGCATGGACGCCGTACGCGCTGCAGCCGGTCGTGCACCTGGCCCACCACTGGAACCGTTCCGGCAAGGTGCGCGTCAATGCCTTCAGCAACTGCCCGGCGGTGAACCTGTACGTCAACGGCAGGCAGCAGGGCAGCAGCCAGGTGCCCAACAGCATCAGCATCGAGAACAACGACACCACGCAGAACACCACCGGCTTGGTCGGCCAGGTGCACTGGGACAACGTCACCTTCGAGTCCGGTACGCTGACCGCGCAGTGCGTGGATGAGTTCGGTACCGTCAAGGCCGAGGATTCGCGCGTTACCGCCGGCCCCGCCGACCACCTGGAGCTGATCGTTGAACCGGCTCTGCAGCGGCCCGACGGCACCACCTTCAAGTGGACCGCCAACGGATCCGATGCGGTGTTCCTGACCGCACGCGTGGTCGATGCCCACGGCGTGGTGGTACCCGATGCGTCCAACGCCATCACCTTCAGCGTCAGCGACGCGACGGTGGCCAACTACCGTGGCGGCTGGAACCACATCGTCACCAACCCGGACGACTTCAGCCCGCGCAACCTGGCCTACCACTCGCCGGGTGACCACGAGCTGGCGGCCGAAGGTGGCCTGCAGCGCATCGCCATCCGCACCACGTTCAAGCCGGGCAGCGTGACCATCACGGCCACCTCGCCGGGCCTGGGTGCCGGCCGCGCCACCTATGCGGTGGAAGCGTCCGACCCGCAGGTGCAGGGCATTCCGGAAATGCCGGTGGTGCTGCTGCAGCCGCAGGACCAGCTGGTCAGCGCCGGGCAGCCCGCACGCTTTGCCGTGATGGCCGGCGGTGCCGGTCCGCTCAGCTTCCAATGGCTGCGCAACGGTTCGCCCATTGCCGGTGCCACGGCCAGCACGCTGGTGACCGCTGCCACGGTGCTGGGGGATACCAACACGGTGTTCAGCGTCAATGTCACCAACAGCAAGGGTGTGGTGCAGTCGCGTGCGGCCAAGCTGACGGTCTACCCGCCGGTGGCGCCGAGCTTTGACACGCAGATTGCCGACCAGACGCTGGTCGAGGGTGCCCCGGTGGCATTCGAAGTGCAGGTGTCCGGTTCGCCGGAACTGACCTTCCAGTGGCTGCGCAACGATGTCGCCATCGATGGCGCCACCAGTGCCCGCTACGAGATCGCCGCGGCCTCGCTGCAGGACAACGGCGCGGTGTACAAGGTGCGCGTGGCCAACCCGGTCGCTACCGTGTTCTTGCTGCCCGCACGGCTGACCGTGACCCCGGCCCAGGCCCTGGAAATCGGCACCCAGCCGCTCAACCAGGTGGCGGCGCTGAACCAGTCGGCGAAGTTCTCGGTGACGCTCAAGCACGGCTCGGCACCGGTGAAGTACGAGTGGCATGGCCCGCGTGGCGTGGTCGGCTCGAACAAGGCCGAGCTGCAGATCGATTCGGTGCAGTCGACCGATTTCGGCAACTACTCGGTGACCATCACCAATGCCGCCGGTACGGTGAACAGCTAGCAGGCGACCCTGTCACAGGCTGCTCCGGGT
Organism: Stenotrophomonas maltophilia; assembly: GCA_009912235.1. GTDB lineage: Bacteria > Pseudomonadota > Gammaproteobacteria > Xanthomonadales > Xanthomonadaceae > Stenotrophomonas > Stenotrophomonas maltophilia_AV. The sequence continues at coordinate 673,460 of WNDS01000002.1, read as the reverse complement.
GTGAACCTGGCACGTGGCAAGGCGGCCTTCGCCAGCAGCTACCAGAATGAAGGTGGCATGCCGGCCAGCAACGTGACCGACGGCAACGTCAGCACCGCGTGAGGCTCGGCGATTCCTGCGCCGGAAGACCAGGACAAGCCGTACGAAGCAACCATCACCGTCGATCTGGGTGCGCCGCTGCCGTTCAACGACATCATCCTGCGCTGGGAGGCGGCCCATGCCGCCCGGTACCAGGTGGACGTGTCCAACGACAACCAGCAGTGGCGAACGGTGTTCCCCTCTGGCGACAACGCGCCGGGTGGCGTGGAGGAGTTCGGGTTCCCGACCACCACGGCCCGCTATGTGCGGGTGACCGGCCAGAAGCGTGCGACCCAGTACGGCTATTCGCTGTATGAGGTCGAGGTCTACAACGTTGCCACCTGTGGTCCGGACACCGAGCGTTACACCGTGGTGGACCAGGGCCATGTGCGCGACAACCAGACCACGCTGCTGTGGAACCGCGCGCACTTCGAACTGACCGGTGACCAGCAGCTGACCCAGTCCAAGGCGGCGCAGTACTGCCGTGACCAGAGCGCACGCCTGCCGACCCGCGACGAAGCGGTGTCGATCAGCGGCCGCAATGCCGCGTCGTGTGCGTTCCCGAGGACCTGGAAGACCTGGACGTCGAACAACGTGGTCGGTGATGAACGCCTGGCGTACTGGGTGTCGTCCGGTGGCGACGTGAACGTGGGTACCGCCGACAATCTGCCGGGCTGGGCGCTCTGCGTTGCCGGCACGCCGCAGGTGCGTGCACCGCAGGTGACCGTGCAGCCGGCCGGCCTGTCGGCCACGATCGGCAGCTCGGCGCACTTCGCCGTGGGTGCCAGTGGCACCGATCCGCTGACCTATGCCTGGTTCCGCAACCGCACCCAGGTACAGAGCAGTGCCAGCCCGTTCTATGACACCCCCGTACTGACGGCCGCCGATGATGGCAGCACGTTCTACGTGGTGGTCAGCAACACGGCCGGTACCGTTACCAGCCAGGAAGTGACCCTGACGGTGCGTGCCGCGACCGATCCGGGCAATGGCAACCCGCAGCAGCCCGGCCAGCCGCCGGTGATCGTGATGCAGCCGACCGACCAGGCCGCTGCCATCGGCCGAACCGCCGCCTTCACGGTGGGCGCGACGCTGCCGGCCGGCCACCAGGCCAGCTACCAGTGGGAGCGTGACGGCCAGCCGATTGCCGGTGCCACCGCCGCCAGCTACACCACGGCGCCGGTGACCCTGGACGACAACGGTGCCCGCTTCGGCGTGCAGGTGCGTGACGGCAATGCCACGGCCCTGAGCAATGCCGCAGTGCTGTCGGTGGCGGACGGCGTGCCGTCGACCTCGGACAACCTGGCGCTGCACAAGGATGTCCACGCCAGCGGCAACGAGAACCCGGTGTTCTCCGACCCGAAGAACGTGGTGGACGGTGATCCCGAGAGCCGCTGGTCGTCGGACTTCAACGACGATGCCTACATCGATATCGATCTGGGCAGCCCGCAGGCGATCAACAAGGTGGAACTGCTGTGGCAGCTTGCCTACGGCAAGGGCTACCTCATCCAGACCTCCATCGATGGCAATGACTGGAAGACCGTCTACAACCAGAAGGCGGGTCGTGGCGGTGAGGAAAAACTCTCCTTCCAGACCGTGATGGCCCAGCATGTGCGCATGCAGGGTGTGAAGCGCAATACCGAATACGGCTACTCGCTGTTCGAGTTCCGTGTGTTCGGCCCACAGCTGAGCATCGTGACCCAACCGGTTGCACAGACCGTGACGCAGGGCCAGCCGGCCCACTTCACCCTGTCGGTGATCGGCTCGCCCGAGCTGAGCTACCAGTGGTTCCGCAACGGCGAACTGGTGGCCACCACCAGCGTGTCGGCCTATGACACCCCGGCCACCGCCGCCGCCGACAACGGTGCGGTTTATGCCGTCGTGGCGTCGGTGGGCAACCGGCAGGTCAAGAGTGATGACGCAGTGCTGACGGTCCTGCCGCCGGACCATGGCAATGGCGGTGGTGACAACGGCAACGGTCAGAACCCGGGTGGCAACCCGCCGCAGCCGACTGATCCGGCGCCGATCCCCAGCCTGTCGCTGGGCCGGCGTGCCTACGCCAGCGGCGTCGAAAGCCCGATTGCCACCCCGGCCATCAATGCGATCGACGGTCGTCTGGATACCCGCTGGGCATCGGATTTCCGCGATGACGCCTGGCTGGCCGTGGATCTGGGAACGCCGTCCACGGTGACCGGTGTCGGCCTGCGCTGGGAACGTGCCTACGGTGCGGCCTACCTGATCCAGACCTCCGGCAACGGCCAGGACTGGACCACGGTGTACACGCTGAACGCCGGCCATGGGGGCAATGAAACGCTGGCCTTCACCCCGGTGCAGGCGCGCTACGTGCGCATGCAGGGCGTCCGCCGCGCCTCGCAGTACGGTTACTCGCTGCATGAGTTCAAGATCTACGGCACGCCGGCTTCCGGTACCGTGCCGCCGCAGCCGGTGGACCTGGCCCAGGGCCGTGCCACCGTCGCCAGTGGTAGCGAGGACGCCGGCCGGCTCGGCGGCGCCCTGGCTGTGGATGGCAAGGACGACACCCGCTGGTCGTCGGATTTCCATGACAACGCATGGATCTACGTCGACCTGGGCAGCGTCCAGCCGGTGGGCAAGGTGGTGCTGAACTGGGAACGTGCCTACGGTGCGGCCTACAGCATCCAGCTGTCCTCCGACGCTCAGAAGTGGAACACCGTGTACAACCAGACTGCCGGCAGCGGTGGCCTGGAGCACATCCGTATCGATGCTGCGCAGGCAGGCTACGTGCGTATGCAGGGTGTGCGCCGTGGCACCGACTACGGGTACTCGCTGGAAGCCTTCGAGGTGTATGCCCCGGATGGCAGCCAGACGCCGACCCAGCCTGACCCGCAACCGCAGCCGAAGCCGCCGGTGATCCAGGCCCAGCCGGCCAGTGTCACCGTGCAGGTGGGGCCGCCGCGCGCTTCGCGGTAACGGTGGAGCAGGCCGACGGCCTGGCCTACCAGTGGAGCCGCAACGACCAGGCAATCGCCGGTGCCACCGCCAGCAGCTACCAGCTGGCGGCCACCACGCTGGCCGACAACGGCGCGGTGTTCACCGTCACGGTGAGCAACGCGGCGCACCTGTCGGCAACCTCGCAGCCGGCCACCCTGGTGGTGCAGGCCAACGATGGCGGCACGCCGCCCAACCCGGGCGACGATGATGACGGCAACACCGTTCCGGATTACACGGTCTACCCCGATGCGCTGGGCGTGGCACTGAAGAACCGTACCCACGGCAAGTTCAGTGACGACCAGGTCTACGTGGCGGTGATTGCCCGTGATCCGAACGACAACGGCCGCTTCGTCTATCTCAAGCCCGATGGCACCCCGGTGCCGATGACGGTGGGTGACAACGAAGCACCGAACCACCTGAGCAGGAATGGCCAGAACTACAGCAACTACTTCTTCACGCTGGCGCAGAGCAAGCTGCTGAAGATGCCGAAGCTGGACGGTGGCCGCATCTTCGTCTCGCTGGGTTCGCCGATGTACATCAAGGTCAACGAGGACATCAACCACCAGGTCGGTTTCACCGGCCCGAACGTGTTGAACCCCACCGACCCGAACATCGACGTGCACTTCGACTGGTATGAGTTCACCTACAACGGCATCGGCCTGTGGTTGAACAACACCCAGGTGGACCAGTTCGGCTTCCCGCTGGTGGAAGACGTCTACGGTGACAACCGCACGTGGCACCAGCGCACGGGCATCGTGGAATCACGCGACGCGATCATGGCGGCCTACGCCAGGGAAGTGCCGCCGGAGTTCATGGTCACCCGTCCGACGGCACAGCGCATCATGGCTCCGGCCAAGGGAAGCTTCGACGAAGGCCAGGCCAACGGCCATTACTTCGATGCCTACGTGGACCAGGTCTGGGAGTACTACCGCAGCCACACGATGTGTTTCACCCTGGGCGCACAGCAGTTCACCGCCGTGACCGAGGGCGATGAGCTGGTGTTCACCACGGTGGTGCCGCAGGGTGCGACCGAACCGGCCAAGGTCTACCGCATCGGCAAGCCTACCACCCAGGAGATCCTGGAAGGCAAGGGCAAGCTGGCCAGCGGTGATGACGTCGAGAAGCAGATCGAAACACGCCTGTGTGCGGGCTTCAACCGCCACATCATGGAAGATGCCTCGATCTGGGGTGCGCACACGGCCGGCTGGTACGCCACCGTGCCGTACAACGCCTATGCCAAGTTCTGGCACGATCACAGCGTTGACGGGAAGGCTTATGGCGTCTCCTACGACGACGTGTCCGACCAGAGCTCGACCATCATGGCGCCCAAGCCCGAGCACGTGGTGCTGGGTATCGGCTGGTAAGCCGTTGCTGCACGGCCCGGGCCACCTGCGGGTGACCCGGGCCCCGGCGGGCCGCAAGGCCCGCATGGCGAAGCCCTGCTGCAGGAATGCGGCAGGGCTTTTTCGTTTCAATGCGGCAGGCGCGCTGCTACAGGCATGCTGCGGCGGCGCGCATTGCAGCGCGCGAACTGCTGCGCCGCTCAGTGTGCGCTGGCGAAGGGCGAGGCCGCAGGGCTGGGCGGCGGCGCGGTGCCAGGCGTGGCCGAGCCCGGCGCGGAGGGCTGTGCGGCGGTCTGCACCGAGAAGCGCCAGGCCGAGAGCCGGGTGCTGTCTTCGAACGCGGCAAAGCGCGGTTCGAAGCGGGCGCGCTTGAGCGTGCTGGCGGCCGAACGGCTGTAGACCTCCAGCACGCCGGTGATGCCGCTGGCATAGGTGATGCCCCAGTCGGTCGAACCGGTGAACGGATCGGCGTAGAGCTTGCGCAGGTAGCGGCGCGGCACCGGCGCACGCGGGTCGCGCAGCAGGGCCTGCAGGTTCGGCGGCTGGGCGGGCATGCCCGGCGGCGTGGCCGCGGCATAGCGCTGCAGCGCATCGCTGAATTCGCCGCCGATATCCAGCAGCGCCTGCTCGTTGCTGCGGCGCTGGGCGAGCGCGGACAACTGGATGCCACTGGTGGCGACCAGCCCCAGCACGGGCACCACCACCAGCACGCCCAGATAGGTGAAGCCGGCCTGCGCGTGTGCCGGCCCCTGCGGCCACACACGGGCCGCGCTGGGGTCAGTAGTCGGCATAGGGCTTGCCGTCATGGTCGGCGCCCTGTGCGCCGCTCTGCACGCAGCAGATGCCCGGCGGTGGAAGCGGCGCGGTGGCGAAGGCCGGCTGTGGCAGCGCTGCACCGGGCAGGTTCGCGCCGGGCAGGTTCGCACCAAAACGCGGCCCGACCGTGTCGGCGGCCAGGCCACCGATCGCGCTGCCGTCGGTGGCGGCATCGGCGGTAGCTTCGGCACTCTCCTGGCGGGTGATCCAGCTGGTGGTGCTGTGGGTCACCGGGTCCATCGGCAGCGCACGCAGGTAGCGGCGCTGCACCAGTTCGTCCAGCGATTGCGGGTAGCGGCCGGTATCGCCGTGGAACGCATCCAGGGTGGCGCGCAATGACCGCAGGTTGTCGGCCAGCACCGTATCGCGGGCACGGTCCTGGGCGGAGAACAGGCGCGGCGCGCTCAGTGTCAGCAGCAGCGCGATAATGCCCAGCACCACCAGCAGTTCGATCAGGGTGAAGCCGCGTGCGCGTGCCGCGGGCCGGGACTCACCACAGCGCATAGGGCACTCCGTTGAGGCCGGTCAGGGCCTGGGGCACGTACACGTCATAGACATCCTCGCCGGCCTGCGGTGCATCGGCCTCGCTGCTGTAGCTGCGCAGGCCCAAGGTCTGCGCCGCGGCCAGCGTGGCATCGGTACTGAACGGATTGCGCGGCACCCGGCGCAGGAAGTACAGCGTCCGGCGCGCCGGGCTGCGCAGGTCGGTCACGCCCTTCACCAGCACGTCGAGGCTGGCCGGGTAGCCGCTGTCGGCGGCATCCTTTTCGATGCGCCCTTCATCCCAGGCACGCTTGTAGGCATCGATGGCCTGGCGGATCTCGCGCAGGTCGTGGCGCAGTTCCTGTTCGCGGCTGCGCTGCATGCTGCGCTGGGCCACCGGCACCAGCAGCGTGCCGAGGATGGCCACAATGGCCAGGCTGACCATCAGCTCGATCAGGGTGAAGCCACGCGCGCCGGCAGGGGAGGGCACCGTCATCGCGGGCTGCCGACCGGCGTGCTGCGCGGGGGCGGAGCGCCGAACCCGCCCTGCGGCTGCGAGACCGAGGACGGCACGCCGTTGACCGGCACGGGTGCAGGTGCAGGTGCGGGTGCAGGCGCCGGCGGCGGGGTTTCGACCGCCGCTGCCGGCGCCGGCGCGGCGGGGTCGGCAGCGGCAGGCGCGGAGGGCGGCACTACATGCGCATCCTGGTAGAGCGACATGCCCGACGACCCCGAGGCCTGGCCACCGACACCGGAGCCCATCATCAGCACGCCAGCACGCTCGGGCGGCAGCGCGGCGGTGCTGGCCGGCGCGGTGGCGGGCAGCGGATTGACCACCGGCCGCGGCCGCGCTGCGGTCGCGGTTGCGGCACTGGCCGGTTCCGCCGGCAGCGGCCGCTTGCGGTAATTGGCTTCGGTGCCGGCCAGGAACTCGGTGCTGATGTCGGCCGGCCGTTCGATGTTGCGCACCAGGTGCGGGGTGATCGACAGCACGATCTCGGTGCGCTTGCCCGATGAATCGGTGCCACCGAACAGGCGCCCCAGCAGCGGGAATTCACCCAGGCCCGGCACCTTGCTGCTGGCCTCGTTTTCCTGGTTGTTGATCAGGCCGGCAAGCACCTGGTTCTCGCCGTCATGCAGCTGCAGCAGCGTGCTGGCCTGGCGCGTGCCGATCTGGAACACGCGGCTGCCGTTGGAGGTGGTGGTGGCCGAGCCCAGGCTGCTGACTTCCAGCGCGATCTTGATGCCGATGTCGTTGTTGAGGTAGATGGTCGGCTCGACGTTCAGGGTCAGGCCGACGTCCACGTAGTTGACCGATTCGGACGCGAACGCGCCGACGCCGCCGCCGACCGTGGCAGTGATAACCGGCACCTTGTCGCCGACCAGGATCTTGGCCTTCTCGCGGTTGCGCACGCGGATGCGCGGGTTGGCCAGGATGTTGGCGTTGCCGTCCAGGGCATTGGCATGCACCACGGCGGTGGGGCCGGGGCTGCCCAGGCTGAGCGTATCGCGGCGCAGCCGGGTCAGGTCGCCGACGGTGACCTGGCTGCCGCCGGTGGTGGACAGCGGGGTCAGCGACAGCGACTGCGGCCAGTTGATGCCCAGGTTCAGTTCTTTGCTGCGCGAGACCTCCAACACTTCCACGTCCAGCACCACTTCCGGCTCGGGCCGGTCCTGCAGCGCCACCAGGCGCGCGGCCAGCTGTACGGCCTCGGGACTGTCGCGCACGATCACCGCATTGAGCTTCTCGTCCACCACCACGTCGCGGCTCTTCAGCAGGGTCTTGATGCTGGCGGCCAGCTCCTTGGCGTCGGCGCTGTTGAGGAAGAACGTCTTGACCACCGTCTCCTGGTACTCGCGCACCTTGGCCGGCAGGTTGGGGTAGATCAGCAGGGTGTTGCCATCCATCACCTGGCGTTCGAGCTGGTTGCTGACCAGCATGAAGTACAGGGCCTGTTCCACCGTGCTGTTCTTCAGGTACAGCGAGACCTTGCTGTCGGCGCGCACGTCCTTGTCGAACACGAAGTTGAGGCCCGACCGCTGGGCCAGCACCTGGAACACCTGGCGCAGCGGTGCATCGCGGAATTCCAGGGTGATCGGCTGCCGGTAGGCCTGCGCCAGGTCGGCGCTGAGCTGCGGGTGCTGGGTGCGGCCGTCGAGTTCCTGCAGCATGCTGCGCGCAGAGGCATTGTCCGGCTGCGTGCGCAGGATGCGGTTGAGCGTGCCACGGGCTTCCTCGTAGCGCTTCTCGCTCATGGACTGCGCCACGTCGGCCAGCAGCTGGCGGTTGCGCAGCTGCGCATCCAGGTCGGCCAGGGCGGTGCGTGCAGGCTGGTTGCGCGGGTCCAGCGCCAGCACCTGCTGCAGTGCTGCACGCGCGGCATCGCCATCGCCGGCTGCTGCCGCACGGCTGGCATCGGCCATCAGCTCGGCCAGCGCCTTGTCGCGGTGGTTGATGTAGGCCAGCCGGTAGCGCGCATCGTCGGGGGCCAGCTTCACTGCCTGCTGCAGTTTGTCCAGGCCGGCGCCGGTCTGGTGCTGGGCGATCAGGGACTGGTCTTCATGCAGGGCGTTGCGGGCGGCACAGCCGGCCAGCAGCGCCGCAACCGCCAGGGCGAGTGCACCCTGGCGCGCGGCCGGGTGCAGGCGGTGTGTGAGGGGGTTCATTGCGCGGCTCCAATGTCCAGGTGTTGCACGGTGTTCATCGGCAGGTAGGTCAGCTGCAGGGCGGGCGGCTGGATGGAGTCGATGCGGTAGGTATAGTCCACGGTGCTGTTCTCGTGAATCACGTAGGTGTTGTTGCCGTTGGCCAGGAACACTTCCCAGGTGTTGTTGGAGAGCGCCTTGTCCAACACGGTGAACGGCACCACCGGTGCGGCGGCCGGGGCGGCCTGCTCTGCGACCGGTGCGGCCAGGGGCGGCGGTGCGGCCGGCGCGGCCACCGCACGTGCCGACGGCAGCGGCGCATCGACGCTGTCATCGGCGAGGCGCTTGTCGCCCCACAGCGCCAGCGCCGCCGAAACGGCCAGGCCGGCCGCCATCAGGTACTGGCGTGGCGTCATGGGGTGTCCAGCCGGTGCATGTACAGGGTCATGCGCAGCTGTGCCTGTGGTGTGGCGTCGGCAATGCTGTTGCGGCGGAAGCTGATGTCCTGCAGCGCGGCGAACGGCAGCGACTGCAGCACGTCCACCACGAAGGCCCAGATGCTGGCGTAGTCGCCCTTCATCGGCAGGGGGATCTGGCACTGGTAGATGCCGCTGGCACTGTCGCGGCTGTACTGGTAATCGGCCTGCTGCAGCTGCAGCCCGTTGGCGTCGGCCAGTGCAAACAGCGTTTCCAGTGAGGGGCCCAGCACTTCGCGTTCGGACAGTACGGCCTGGAAACGTGCCATGTGGCCGGGGGCGGCCGAGGCGTTGGCCAGTGCGGCGGCCGGAGGATGCGCGCGCATGCGCAGGTCGAGTTGCCGGATGCGCAGCTGCAGCCCGTCCTGTTGCGCGGTGGTGGCCGCCAGCTGCTGGCGCCACTGCAGCGCCAGAATGCCGCTGCCCAGCGCCAGCAGGCACAGCACCAGCAGCAGCCACTGCGCCGGCGCCATCCGGCGCAGCCACAGCCAGGCTTGCAGCAGGTGGGCCTGCCGTGGCGCGCGGCCGGCGGCCGGGCGCATCACGGCGCGTTCCATCGTGCCTCCAGCGCGAAGCGCAGGGGGCGCTGCGGATCCTGTTCGACCACTTCGTGGTGGGTCAGCAGCACCTGGCCCAGTACGCGCTGCCGCTGCAGCTGGCGCAGGTAGTCCAGCATGCTGTCGCTGTCGCGCGCCTCGGCGCTGATATACAGGACGTGGTGTTCGGCATCCGGCGCGACCGCCAGCAGCGCCACGCGGTCGCTGGCGGTGTCGTCCAGCACCTGGTGCAGCGTGCCCCAGGGCCGGTTGAGCTGTTGCACCATGCGGTTGATCGCATCGGCCTGCGCTGCCGGAACGCCTGGTGCGCGTGCGGAATGCAGGCGTTGCTGGCGTGCCTGCAGCTGCTCCAGCAGGCGCGCGCTGCGCTGCTGTTGGTCCTGCAGCTGGGCATGCATGTGTCAGGCCCAGCCCAGCAGCGCGCAGCTGCAGGCCAGGGCGAGCAGCAGCAACAGCCAGAGCCGCGCGCTGATCCGCCACAGCAGGCGGCGCCAGCCGGTGGGTGCGAAATCGATGAGGGGCGTGGTCATGCAGCGGTACCGGCGGCGGCCAGCCACAGGCTGGGCGCGGCAGAAGAAGCGTGGGGGTCGGGAAGCGGCGCGGGCAGCCATGTGCATCCTTCCTGCTGCTGCAGCCACGGCGGTGCCGGGCCGCACAGCAGCACGCTGGCCGGCGCCGGCAGGCCCTGCAGCAGGGCCTCGCGTGCCAGCAGCCGCGGCAGCCAGGTGGCATCGGCCTGCGCCGGCAGCGGCTGCCAGCGCACGTGGCGCAGGTGCTGGCCGTGTGCGCCGACAAGGCCAAGCTGGCCGTCATGCACCAGGCCCAGCCACTGCCCACGTTGCCGCTGGCGCTGGCTGCCATCCCAGGCCGCCAGCAGGTACGGGCGGGTGCTCGCCAGCCACAGCGCATGGCGTTCGGCCACCGCCTGCAGCGCCGCCAGCGTGGCACGCGGCAGCGCCGTGGCCACGAACGGGCGCAGCGCCTGCCAGTCGGCACCGATCTGCCAGTCGGCGGGGTTCTCGCCGTACAGCTGCTGCAGACGCATGGCGGCCAGGCTGCGCAGATCCTCTGCACCGGACCACAGCGAAAGCACCGGCGGCGGCGTCACCTGCCACAGCCGCGCGAAGCGGTCGTCCAGTACCACGTGCAGCGGCCAGCGTGCGTGCTCGGCGGCCAGCGGGGCCAGCAGTGCCTCCATGGCCTCGGCCAGTGCCTGTGCGGACGGCACGCCAGCGGCCGTTGCTGCCACCTGCGCAGGCAGCGTGGCCTGCGCCAGCAGCTAGGGTTGGCCATCGGCCCATGCCGGGCTGCGCAGCAGGCTCAGGCCATCGCAGGCGATGCCCAGCTGCAGTGATTGCCCCAGCTTCCTATGCATGCACCGTCACCCGCTGCACTTCGTCCAGCGTGGTCAGGCCCAGGCGCACCAGCTGCAGGGCGGCATGGCGCAGGCTGCGTGTACCGGCGGCGTGTGCGGCGGCCTTGATCTGGCGGATCGGGCGCTGCTCGATCACCAGCTCACGGATCTCATCGTTCAACTGCAGTACTTCGGCAATGGCGTGGCGCCCCTTGTAGCCGGTGCCGCGGCAATCGCCGCAGCCGGTGCCACGCTGGAAACTGAAATCGTGGGTGTCGGCCGGCAGCAGGTCCAGGGCCGCCAGCGCTGCGGCGTCCGGCGGCGCGCAGGGCGCCACGCAGTGCGGGCAGTTCAGCCGCACCAGGCGCTGCGCCCAGATGCCGTTCAACGCCGACACGAACGAGTAGGGATCGATGCCCATGTGCTTGAAGCGGCCGAACACATCGAACACGTTGTTGGCATGCACGGTGGTCAGCACCAGGCGGCCGGTCAGCGCGGACTGCACGGCGATCTCGGCGGTTTCGCGGTCGCGGATCTCGCCCACCATGATCTTGTCCGGGTCGTGGCGCAGGATCGAGCGCAGGCCCTTGGCGAAACTCAGGCCCTTCTTTTCATTCACCGGAATCTGCAGGATGCCGGGCAGCTGGTATTCGACCGGATCTTCAATGGTGATGATCTTGTCGCGCCCGTCGTGCATCTCGGTCAACGCGGCGTACAGCGTGGTGGTCTTGCCCGAGCCGGTCGGCCCGGTCACCAGCAGCATGCCGTAGGCCTGCCGGGCCAGTTGCCGCAGACTGGCCAGCGAGGGCGCGTCGAAGCCCAGCGCTTCCAGCGTCAGCGCACCGTAGGCTTCGATCATCGCGCGCTTGTCCAGCACGCGGATCACCGCGTCTTCGCCGTGGATGCTGGGCATGATGGACACGCGCAGGTCGATGTCACGGCCGGCGCTGGCCACGCGGAAGCTGCCATCCTGGGGCACGCGGCGCTCGGATATGTCCAGCTCGCCCAGCACCTTCAGGCGCGAGATCACCTGCTCGTTCAGCGCCGCGCCCTGCACCGTGGCGGCATGGTTCAGCACGCCGTCGATGCGGTACTTCACCATCAGCCCGTGCGCCGTGCTTTCCAGGTGGATGTCCGAGGCGGTGGCCTTCAGCGCGTCGTACAGGGTGGAATTGAGCAGGCGCACGGCCGGGCTGCTGCCTTCGGCGGCACTGGCGAAGGACAGTTCGACGGCCGTACGCCCGGCCTGCGGGGCACTGCCCGCATCGGTGGCTACATGCTGTTCCATGGCCTTGGCCTAGGCCTCCAGCCGCGACAGCCACGCCTGGATGTCGCTGCGCCGTGCCAGCGCGGTGCGCACGCTGCCGTCGGGCAGGCCGGCACGGCTGCTCAGCCAGGTGCGCAGGTCCTGGTCGAACGGATCGTCCACCACCGCGCAGACCTGGCCCTGCGGGTCGCGCAGCAGCAGACAGCCGCGCTGCAGCGCCTGCGACAACGGCAGCAGGTCCGGCAGCGGCTGGCAGCTGGCCAGGGTGGCGGCATCCAGCAACGGCAGTTCCAGCGTGCGCGACAGTGCGCGCAGCAGGTCCTGTTCGGCCAACTGCAGGCCTTCCTGCAGCCAGGTCTCGCGCAGCAGGGTGGTGTCCAGCACCGGGGCCGATGCGATTGCGCTGGGCGTCGTCACGACAGGTCACCGGCCAGGTCGAAGATGGGCATGTACAGCAGCACCACGATGGTGCCGACCACGATGCCGATGAAGGCCATCAGCAGGGGTTCGAAGCTGCGCGAGAAACGGTCGATCCAGCGGCTGATCTCGCCGTCGTAGAACAGCGCCGACTGGTGCAGCATGGTGCCCATGGCGCCTGTGTGTTCGGCCACGCGCAGCATGCGCAGCGAGATCGGCGTGCTCAGCCCGGCCTGTTCGAACGCAGCCGACAGCGGCATGCCCGCTTCGATGGCCAGCAGTGCCTGCTGCAGGGCGGTGCGCAGGCGTGGCGAGGCGATCGGCTGCACCGTGCGCAGCGCCGATGGAATGGGAATGCCGCCTTCGATCAGCATGCCGATGGTCAGGTACAGCCGCGAAAGCTCGTAGATGTGCACGCGCGGCCCCACCACCGGCCAGCCGGCGGCAAGGCCCAGCAGGCCGCCGCGCTGCTGCAGGCGCTTCCAGGCCAGCACGGCCACCGCCACCAGCGTCGCGGCCAGGCCCGCCACCAGCAGCGGGTGCTGGGACACGAACAGGCCCCAGTGCAGCATCTGCTGCGACATCCACGGCAGCGGGCGCCCCGAATCCTGGTAGATCTCGGCGAATTTGGGCACCACATAGGTGATCAGGAACAGGCTCACGCCCATGCCGACCAGCAGCAGGATGCTGGGATAGATGGCGGCGCTGACCAGCTTGCCGCGCACCTGGTCCACGCGCTGCTGGTAGTCGATGTAGCGCGCCAGCGACTGCGGCAGGTTGCCGGTGCCTTCGGCCGCCTGCACGATGCCCACGTACAACGGTGGGAAGTGCAGCGGGTGGCGCGCCAGCACATCGGAAAAGCGCAGGCCTTCATGCAGGCCTGCCAGCAGCTGCTCCAGCAGGACGCGGGTGCGCGCGCGGGCTTCCTTTTCCGCCAGCGCCTGCAGCGCTTCGACGATGCCCAGCCCGGCATTCAACAGCGCCAGCAGTTCCTGGCTGAAGAGCACCAGCGGCAGGCCACCGCCCTGCAGGCGCAGTGCGGCCGAGCGGGCAGGGCGTACCGTGCTGACGAACAGCTGCAGCGCCTCGGCCTGGGCACGGGCGGCGTGGGCATCATGCGCTTCCAGGCGCAGCAACTGCACGGCTCCCTGCGGATTCAGTGCGCGGACTTCGAACAGCATCGGGAGGGACTGCGAGGAGAGGGTGGGGGAAGCGGGGAACAACCGGCGCCGGGCGGCGCCTCCACCACTCAGCGGCTGGAGCTGATGTCGGCGTCCTCGCCACTGCCACCCGGCTTGCCATCACGGCCCAGGGACAGCACCTCGTACTCGGCGCCTTCGGCCGGCGAACGGTACGCATACGCGTGGTGCCACGGGTCCAGCGGCACGTTCTTCTTCAGGTAAGGCCCGTTCCAGCCTGCCGCATCGGCCGGTGCGGCCACCAGCGCGACCAGGCCCTGCTCGGTGGTCGGGTAGTGGCCGACGTCCAGACGGTAGGTATCGAGCAGCTTGTCGAAGGTTTCGACCTGGGCCTTGGCCACGGTCACTTCGGACTTGTTGAGCTGCGAGAAGTACTTGGGCCCGACATAGGCGGCAAGCAGGCCGATGATGACCATCACCACCAGCAGTTCCAGCAGGGTGAAACCGGGGGCCGGGCGGAGTGCGCGGCGGTGCGACGGACGTGCGGAACGGAAAGCGTCGGAAACAGGCATGGGGGTCGCACGTGGGTAGGCGTCTGCGCGGTGTGCTGCAGCAGACGCTGGGGGGATGATTTCGCGCGGCGATCATACGGGCAATGGCAGGTGCCCGATAGCTGCCGGAACCCCTCGGAACGGCACCCGACTGGGCGGTACGTTCAATCTGCAAACAGGTTCCAGTTGAAGTGAGATGTTCATCAACTTACTGGTGCGGATGGCGGTTGCCAGACGCGTGCGCTGCAACGGAAAAGGCGGCCCGCAGGCCGCCTTTCCGCAACGTGTTCCGCGCCGTGCCGGGTGTCAGCGCGGCGAGGCCACCGCACGGTTGCCCGAGGCACCCTTGCCCTTGCGCTTGTCCTGCACCGGCGTGCTGCCTTCGGCCATCAGGCTGTCGCTGCCGAAATCGGTGTCCACGTCCAGCCAGCGGCGCGCCGGCAGGCCCAGCGCCGAATCGAGCACGGTCGGCAGCAGCCCGCTGGGCAGGCCGCTTTCGCCGTTCCACAGGATGGCCACGCCCAGGTCGCGCTCGGGCACCAGCGCCACCAGGCCGCGGTAGCCCTGCACGGCGCCGGCATGGAACACCACCTGGTGGCCGGCGTAGTCGAACACGCGCCAGCCCAGCGCGTAGCCGGCCGAGTGCAGGCGTTCGCGGCGCCAGCCCGAGCGCATCTCGCCCGGGGTGTTGATCAGGGTGGAGTGCAGCGTGGCCAGCAGCGGCGCCGGCAGCACGTCGGGGCGGTGGCCGGTATGGGCCAGCAGCCACTGCGCCATGTCGCTGGCGCTGGCGTTGACGCCCGCGGCCGGGGCCACGCGGTAATAGGTCGGTTTCGGGGTCAGCGCCACCCAGCCGTTGCGGCTGCGCACGTGCGGGCGCGCCCAGCGCGAGCTGGCCTGGATGCCGGCCAGGCCCAGGCTGGCATCGTTCATGCCCAGCGGCTTGAAGATGCGGCGTTCGACGGCCTGCTCGTAGAAGCTGCCGGAGGCGGCGTAGACCACATCGCCGATCAGGCTGAAGGCCACGTTCTGGTACGCATAGCAGTCGCCCGGCAGGCACTTAAGGCTGGTGGCGGCCAGCTTCTGGGTCAGCGCGTAGTACTCGGCATTGCCTTCCAGGTCGCGGTCATAGGCGTTGTAGGTCAGCCCCACGCGGTGGCTGAGCACGTCGGCCACGGTCAGCCGGTCGGTGGCTTCGGGGGTGTTCAGATGGAAGCCGGGTACGTAGTCGGTCACCTTGCTGTCCCAGCGCAGGGTGCCATCGTTGACCAGCAGGCCGGCCATGGTGCCGGCGAAGGCCTTGGACAGCGAGGCCAGGCGGAATACCGTGTGCGAATCCACCGGCTGCGGATTGTTGACGTCGGTGACGCCGTAACCGCGCGTGCTGAGGATGCGGCCGCCCTGCACGATGGCCACGGCCATGCCGGGCACGCGCTCGCCGTAGGTCAGCTGCTGCGCCATCGACTCGATGTTGGCCACGTTGAAGCCGGCGGCCGGCAGCTGCACCTCCGGGCTCAGGCCGGTGCGGTAAGCGGCCGGCTGCGTGCTGGGCACGAGGGCGCTGCTGGCTTCCAGGTTGGCCGGTATCGGCGGCAGCGCCGGCGGGGTCTGCGCGGTGGAGGACAAGGCAACGGGCATGAGCATGCCCAGCAAACCGGTGGCGGCCGAACGGATCGTGCGGCGCCTGCTGTTGTTTTTCATCGGTTGGGACCCGTGCGCGACTGCTGCCGATGATTCTAGCGCCGCTTTTCGCCTGTGCACAAACAAAGCGAAGATGAATGCGCATCTTGTTGAAATCGATGGTTTTTTGACGCCGGAAATGCGGCTTCCCCTTGGCCGGCCGCGCGGCCGCTGCCGGAGCCCGCAGAGCCCTGCCCGGCGGGCACGTGGCTGGCGATGTTGCGGTGCATTGGCTAACGTACCCGCTTTGCTGCCCCGGGGATCGCCGCCATGCCGTGTTACCGCCGCCTTTCCGGCCCGGGCGGCCGTCGATGAACGCCGCCCCGGAGCGCCGCGGTGGGCTGCGCGGGCTGGCCGATGCGCTGCGCGAGTCGCCGGCGCTGTGGTGGTCGTTCCTGTATTTCTTCTGCCTGCTCAGCGGCTACTACGTGCTGCGCCCGGTACGCGAGGCGATGGCCGCCTCCGATGACCCGCGCACGGTGTTCCCGCCGGCGCTGATCGACTGGTTCACCGGCCATGGCGTGGCGCTGCAGGATTTCACCCTGCAGTTCCTGTTCTCGGGCGTGTTCGTGATCATGCTGGTGCTGCAGCCGGTGTATGGCTGGCTGGTCAGCCGTTACCCGCGGCGGGTGTTCCTGCCGGTGGTGTATGGCTTCTTCATCGTCACCCTGCTGGGCTTATACCTGCTGTTCGACAGCGGCGTGCCCGGGCGCGGCATGGCGTTCTTCTTCTGGGTGATGGTGTTCAACCTGTTCGCGGTGGCCGTGTTCTGGAGCTTCATGGCCGACGTGTTCTCCAATGTGCAGGCACGCGCGTACTACGGTTACATCGGTGCGGCCGGCACCTTGGGCGCGTTTCTCGGCCCGCTGCTGACCGGCGCGCTGGTGCAGCGGGTGGGCATCGCCAACCTGATGCTGGTGTCGGCCGGTTTCCTCAGTGTCTGCCTGCTGTGCATCTGGCGCCTGCGGCACTGGGCGGTGCAGCGCGAGCAGCAACAGCAGCTGGTGTCGGGTGAAACCCCGATGGGCGGCAGCGTGCTCGATGGGCTGAAGCTGATCGTGCGCGAGCCGCTGCTGGGCTGGCTGGCGATCATGGTGGTGTTCGGCGTGGGTGTGGGCACGCTGCTGTACAACCAGCAGGCCAGCATCGTGCGCGCGGCCTTCACCGACCCGGAGGCACCCACGGCCTTCTTCTCGCATATCGACCTGGCGGTGAACGCGCTGACCCTGCTGGTGCAGCTGGGCCTGACCCGCTGGCTGCTGTCGCGCCACGGCATCGCCCCCGCACTGCTGATTCCCGCGCTGGCGATCATCGTGGGATTCTCGGTGCTGGCGGCCTCACCGTTGCCGCTGCTGGTGGCGGTGGTGCAGGTGGTTACCCGGGCCAGCGAGTTCTCGCTGTTCAAGCCGGCGCGCGAAACCCTTTACACGCGCGTGGACCGGCAATGGCGCTACAAGGCCGGCGCGGCGATCGATACCGTGGTCTCGCGTGGCGCCGATCTCAGCTTCACCTGGCTGCACAAGGGGCTGTCGCTGTTCGGGTCGCACGTGGTGTTCCTCGGCGGCATCGCGGTGGCCGCGTGCATGACCGTCGCCGCGCTGGGCGTGCTGCGTGAAGAGAAGACCCTGCCGCGCGACCGCTGAACTCCGGGGTCAGATCCCTTTCCCGCAGGGAAAGGGATCTGACCCCATTCTCCTTCACTGTCCAAGGAAACCCTCATGTACTGGATCGCACTCGCCCTGACCCTGCTGGTCGAACTGTTGCACGTCTACTTCCTGGTGCTTGAGATGTTCCTGTGGACGCGTCCACTGGGTCTGAAGACGTTCCGCAACACGCCGGAGAAGGCCGAGATCACCCGCGTGCTGGCGGCCAACCAGGGCCTGTACAACGGCTTCCTGGCTGCAGGCCTGTTCTGGGGCCTGTTCGACCACCTGCCGATGCTGGTGAACTTCTCGCTCGGCTGCGTGATCGTGGCCGGCTGCTACGGCGCCTGGAGCGTGAACAAGCGCATCTTCTTCATCCAGGCCGTGCCGGCGCTGCTGGCCGCCGTGGCATGGTGGTTCGTGCCGGCCTGAGCCGAGGCGCTGGCCTTCCATTCCGCGCCGGCAGCGCGTGCTGCCACCCATCGGGTGGCGCTACAAAAGCCCACGTAGAGCCACGCCATGCGTGGCTGGCTTTTCAATCCGCGCCGGCAGCGCATGCCGCCACCCATGGGGTCGCGCTACAAAGGCCCGTGTAGAGCCACGCCATGCGTGGCTGGCTTTTCAATCCGCGCCGGCAGCGCATGCCGCCACCCATCGGGTGGCGCTACCCACACCGGCCACGCCGGCGGCGCACATGAAAACGGCGGGCCGAAGCCCGCCGTCGTGTCAGCCCGGCAGTGTCAGGCTCAGGCAGCCTTCGACTGCGGATCCTTGCGCTGCTGCTTGGCGTAACCGGCCGAGCGCAGCTCTTCGGTATCGAAGTCGTCCACCGTGATGGTGTCCAGGGTCAGCGTGCGCAGTTCTTCCAGCAGGCTGCGCTCGTCCTGGGTCAGCACGCCTTCGGCCACGGCTTCGTCCAGCTGCGCCTTGAAGTCCAGGGCTTCGATGCTCTTGCTCTTCAGCGCCTTCAGGAACTTGCGCTCCACCGGCTCGGCCATGATGGCCTTGGCCAGGTAGCTGTTGATGCGGCCACCGGGGTTGTTCTCGCACGGAGTCAGGAACACGCCGTGCGCCAGGCGGTCACGCGCTTCGTTCGGGGCCATCAGCAGGGCGGCCACGCGGCGGCTCAGGCGATCGCCCGGGGCTTCGGCGCGGCGGCCGAGCGGGAAGATCAGCGTCCACATCAGCCAGCCGATCGGACGGATCGGGAAGTTGCGCAGCGCGGCCGACAGCGATTCCTCGATCTTGTGCACGCTGTCATGGAAGGCCCAGGCCAGCAGCGGCTGGTCGGCCTGCGGTGCGCCTTCGTCGTGGTAGCGCTTGAGCATGGCGCTGGTCATGTAGACATGGCTCAGCACATCGCCCAGGCGGCCGGACAGCGATTCCTTGAATTTCAGCTTGCCGCCGAGGGTCATCATCGAGATGTCGGCCATCAGCGCCAGGTTGGCCGAATAGCGGTCCAGCTTGCGGAAGTAGCGGCGGGTGTAGGCATCACCCGGGGCGGCACCGAAGCGTGCGCCGGTCAGGCCGAACCAGAACGAACGCACGGCATTGGAGATGCCGAAGCGGATATGGCCGAACAGGCTGCGGTCGAAGTCCTGCAGGCCGGCGCGGGTGTCCGGATCCTGCGCGGCCTTCATTTCCTTCAGCACCCACGGGTGGCAGAGGATCGCACCCTGGCCGAAGATCAGCAGGCTGCGGGTCATGATGTTGGCGCCTTCCACGGTGATCGCGATCGGCGCAGCCTGCCAGCTGCGGCCGGCGAAGTTGCGCGGCCCCAGGATGATGCCCTTGCCGCCGATCACATCCATCATGTCCGAGATCACTTCACGGCTCATGTTGGTGCAGTGGTACTTGGCGATGGCCGAAGGCACCGACGGCACGTCGCCGCGGTCCACGGCGGCAGCGGTGGCCTGCGCCAGCGCGCTGATCTTGTAGGCCTTGCCGCCGATGCGGGCCAGGGCTTCCTCCACACCCTCGAAGTGGCCGACCGACAGGCCGAACTGCTTGCGGATGCGCGCGTAGGCACCGGTGACGGCCGCGCCGGCCTTGGCACCGCCGCTGGCGGTGGAGGGCAGGGTGATCGAGCGGCCCACGGCCAGGCACTCGTTGAGCATGTTCCAGCCCTTGCCGGCCATGGCGGCACCACCGATCAGCTGGGTCAGAGGAATGAAGACCTCCTTGCCCTTGATCGGCCCGTTCTGGAACGGCGAGTTCAGCGGGAAGTGGCGGCGGCCGACTTCAACGCCGGCGGTCTCGCGCGGCAGCAGGCCCAGGGTGATGCCGATGTCGCGGGTGCTGCCGATCAGGCCATCCGGGTCGTACATGCGGAAGGCCATGCCGATCAGCGTGGCCACCGGGGCCAGGGTGATGTAGCGCTTGTCGAAGGTCAGCTTCACGCCGAGCACCTGCTCGCCGTTCCACTCGCCCTTGCAGACGATGCCGTAGTCGGGAATGGAAGTGGCGTCGGAGCCGGCGAACGGGCCGGTCAGGCCGAAGCAGGGCACTTCACGGCCATCGGCCAGGCGCGGCAGGTACTGGTCCTTCTGCTCCTGGGTGCCGTAATGCACCAGCAGTTCACCCGGGCCCAGCGAGTTCGGCACGCCCACGGTGGAGCTGACCACCGAGGACACCGAGGCCAGCTTCTGGATGACCTTGTGGTGGGCCAGCGCACTGAAGCCCAGGCCACCGTATTCCTTGGGAATGATCATGCCGAAGAAGCGGTTCTTCTTGATGAAGGCCCATAGTTCCGGCGGCAGGTCGGCATGGACGTGGGTGATTTCCCAGTCATTGACCATGGTGCACAGCTCTTCCACCGGGCCGTCCAGGAACGCCTGCTCTTCGGCGGTCAGCTGCGGCTTGGGGTAGTTCAGCAGGATGTTCCAGTCCAGGTCGCCGGTGAACAGCTGGCCTTCGAAACCGACCGAGCCGGTTTCCAGGGCGATGCGCTCGGTCTGCGACAGCGGCGGCAGCACCTTGCGGAACACCTTCATCATCGGCGCGGTCAGCAGCGGCTTGCGGATGAACGGCAGCAGCAGCGGCACGGCGATCACGGCAACGATGGCTGCAGCGACGATGGTGGCGGTGGTGTTGATGTAGGGAATGAACCAGCACGCCGCCAGCAGGGCCACGCTGATGAGAGTCCAGGCGATCAGCCGCATGCGGTGGTAGGCGACAAACGCACCTGCCAGCAGGACGGCGAGGAAGGGAAGAACGATGCTCATGAGCGTGCTCCGGTGACGTGCTCGTTTGTGACGGACGAAGCCACGGCCGGGGCCGCGGACAACACGTCCAGATAGTCCAACACAGTAGCGGTAAAGGCGTCGTTGTCATCGCCGGCCACCATGTGGGTGGCCTGCGGCAGTTCGACGTGGCGCGCGTGTGGCGCCAGGGCCAGGAATTCGGCCACGGTCTGCGGCGTGACCAGGTCGCTGCGGCCGTCACTGACCAGCAGCAGCGGGCATTTCACCTTGGCGGCGGCCTCGGCCAGCGCGTCCTGGTGCTGTTCGCTGTCGCGCGCCAGTTCGGCCACCAGCCGCTGGTCCCAGTGCCAGCGCCAGCGGCCATGGCCGTCCTCGCGCAGCAGCGCGCGCAGCGACTGTTCGGACTTGCGCGGGCGGTGCGGCAGGTAGGCCGAGATCACATCGGCGGCCTGCGCCAGCGACGCGAAGCCGTCCGGGCGGGCGGTCATGAAGGCCAGGATGCGCTCGACCCCGGCGGTGTCCCAGCGCGGGGTGATGTCCACCAGCACCATCGCCGAGAACAGGCCGGGCCAGCGCGATTCGGCCAGCAGGCCGAACAGGCCGCCCATCGAGGCGGCCACCAGCACCGGTGGGCGCGGCTGCTCGCCGGCCAGCACGATCAGGTCATCGGCGAACTGTTCACCGTGGTAGGGCAGGTCAGCGGAGTTCCAGTCCGAATCGCCATGGCCACGGGCGTCGTAGGCCAGGGTCGGGAAGCCGGCGTTGGCCAGGGCCTGCGTCGTCGCCGTCCAGGCATGGCGGGTCTGGCCAAAGCCATGGGCGAACAGCACCCGGCTGCGGCGGCCGTGGTCGTGCACGGTCGCCGTCAGGCCGGCGCCGAGGGCGGCTTCCAGGCGCTGGTCACGGAACGAAGGCGGAAGAGGGGGTGTAACCATACCGGTTAGTATGGAGGCGTGGCCGGTGATGTCAATACTGGCCGGTATGGTGCACTGCAACCAAGGCGGGCCCGACGCTGGGCGACGCGTTTCCTTGGCAAGGCGTACTGCAACGAACCCCGCCGTATGGTTAAATCAGGCCATGAATGAACCCGAAGCTTCCGCCGGCGAACCGCGCGCCGGCCGCAACAGCCGCCTGAGTGCCGAAGACTGGGCACAGGCCGCCCTTGACCTGATTGCAATACAAGGTGTGTCCGCCGTCGCAGTGGAACCACTGGCGCGGCGCCTTGGCGTCACCAAGGGCAGTTTCTACTGGCATTTCCCCTCGCGCGATGCGCTGCTGCAGGCGGCGCTGGAACGCTGGGAACTGTTCGAACAGGAACAGGTGTTCGGCAGCCTGGAAGACGTTGCCGATTCGCGCGTGCGCATGCGCCAGCTGTTCCAGGTGGTGGCCCATGAAGTGCAGCCGCACATCATCTACAGCGAGCTGCTGAAGGCCCTGGACCACCCGATGGTGCGCCCGGTGATCGACCGTGTGTCGCAGCGGCGCATGGATTACCTGATCGCCTCGTTCCGCCAGGCCGGGCTGAGCTCCACCGATGCCCGCCACCGCGCGCGGCTGGCCTACGCCGCCTACGTCGGCTTCCTGCAGCTGTCGCTGCAGCTGCAGCAGCCCAAGCAGGCGCGCGAGGATTTCGAGGCCTACGTCGAGCACGTGATCGAGACGCTGATTCCGAACGGCTGATGTCGGCGGCGGTGGGAACAGAAAGGCCGCGAGCTTATCGGGGCCTTTTTTTGTGGGCGCGCCCCGTGGCGGGGGGGGGCAAAAGACAACGGCCCCTTGCGGGGCCGTTGCTGCATCAGCTGATCAGTGGAGTGATCAGAACTTCTGCTTGTACTGCATGTACATGAAACGACCGATGTCGTAGCCGCCGTAGTAGGCGTACTGCGAGTTCGGGTTGGAGTACATCGGCGCACCGTAGTGGTTGAACACGTTGCGCGCACCCACCGAGATGGTGGCGTTCCACGGGGCGTTCCAGGAGACCTGGACGTCGTGGAAGGTGCTGGCGCCGCGCTTGTTCATGCCGGTACCGGTCGAACGCTGCGGATCGGGCGACATGTAGTTCGGATCCGTGCACAGGTTCAGCACGGCGAAGCAACGCTCCTTGACGCTGGAGAAGTAGCGCGCACCCCAGGTCACACCGAAATCACCGAATTCCCAACCAACGTTCAGGTTCGAACGCAGGCGGAAGTTGGAACCGGTGTTGTCAGCAAAGCCATTCAGGATGTGCTCCGGCACCTGGGCGGCGTTGGTGGTCTTGATGACGTTCTTGGTGACGTAGGTGTTCTGCAGGTTGAAGTTGAACGTGCCCCAGCTGTCGGTCTGGAAACGGTAGTTGGTTTCGAAGTCGAAACCGGTCGTTTCCTGGAAGCCGGCATTGCGCGGCCCGAAGATCAGGCCGGTCACGATACCGGTGGTGGCGTCGCGGGTGAACGAGTTGCAGCGATCGGCCAGGCCCAGCACGTAGCAGTCGTTGAGCTGGGTGTCCGGATCATCCGACACGATGGTGTTGGTGATCTTGACGCTCCACCAGTCCAGGCTCATGTTCAGGCCCTGGATGAAGTCCGGGCTCCACACGATGCCGACGGTCTTGGACTTGGACTTTTCCGGGGTCAGCTGCGGGTTCGGCACCGACAGGAACGGCACCGGGCTCTGGTCACCCGGGTCGGCAACCGCGCCGCCCTGCTTGAGCTGGCGGAAGTTCGGAGCCAGTGCGCCCAGGGCGGCGGCGCAGCGCTGGGCCACGCCCGCATTGGACGCAGCGGCACCTTCGACGCTGTCGCACGGATCGGAGAAGTACTCGAAGGTCTGCGAGGTGCCGCCGTACAGATCGGCGATGGTCGGTGCACGGAAGCCTTCAGCGTAGGTCGCACGCACCATCAGGCTGTCGATCGGCTTCCACTTCAGGCCGAACTTGCTGTTGAGCGTGTTGCCGAAGGTGTTGTAGTCCGAGTAACGCGTGGCGGCGTTGAAGCTCAGTTCCTTGGCACCCGGCAGGTCGGCCAGGATCGGCACGTTCAGTTCGAGGTAGACCTCGTTGACGTCGTACTTGCCGCCGGTCGGGCCGGAGGCCAGGTCGGTGGAGTAACCCGACTGCGACAGGGCGTCCGGATTGAAGCTGCCTTTCTGCTCGCGGTACTCGTAACCCAGGGCGAAGCCCAGGTCGCCGGCCGGCATGGTGAACAGGCTACCCGCGATATTCGCGTAGTAGCTCTTCATCGTGGTTTCGCCGGTGTTCTTGGTGGTCGGGAACAGGAACTGCTGCAGGTCCGGGTTGCCGCTCAGGCCACCGTTGTCGCTGCGGCCGAACGGAACGGCCGGGTTCCACGGAATGCAGGCGCCGGGGCCGGCACCGTAGATCGGGTTGTTGGCACCGCCCAGGGTGCCGCACTCGACGCGGCCGGTGGCCGGGTTGAAGTACGACGCACCGGTAGCCTGGGTGACAGCCAGCACGTTGTAGTTGCCGGTCTGCGTCTGCAGGTTTTCCGAGTTCTGGTACAGGTAGCCGGCTTCCCAGTCGAAGAACTTGTCATTGAACTGGAAGCTGCCCTGCAGGGCGCCGCTGAAGCGGAAGGTGGTCAGGCGGTTGTCCGACAGGCGCGGCACTTCCCAGCCACGGCGCACGAACGCCAAGTCCTGGCCGAAGGGGTTGTAGTAGCTGTCGCCGGACCAGATGGTGCCGAACTGGTTGTTGTAATCAGCCGAGGACAGCGGGTAGCCGGCCACCTGCGCCTGCGATTCGCGACGGGTGTACAGCAGGTCCGACACGAAGCGGACGTTGTCGGTCAGGTCGTACTGCATGTTGGCGAACACACTGCGGCGCTTGGTCGGCGTCAGCAGGTGCATCTGCTCGTTGGAGTTGCTGGTGTCGCCGGTGACGCCAGCGAAGTCGAAGTCGTGGTAGTTCGCCGGGTTGCGCGGGTCGGCGCCACGGTTCAGCGAAAGCCAGTCATCCGGAGTGGCCGGGTCATAGACCGCGCCCCACTGGCTGACTGCGCTCCAGCCCTGGGTCGGGTAGCGGTTGGTGCGGCCGGACTTGCTGAACCAGCGGTCCTTGGCCCACACACCCTTTTCTTCGGCGTACTCGGCACCGACGGTGATCGAGCCGCGGTCACCGGTGAAGCCGGCCACGAAGTCCTAGCTGGTCTTCTGGCCGTCGCCTTCGCCGTACTGGCCGACGTAGGCATTGGCTCCCAAGCCCTGGAAGTTCTTGCGGGTGATGATGTTGATCACGCCGGCCATGGCGTCGGAGCCGTAGATCGACGAGGCGCCGTCCTTCAGCACGTCGATGCGCTCGACGATGGCCGACGGAATCTGCGAGACGTCCTGCAGGCCGCTGACGCTGGCGCCCAGGCGCTTGCCATCGACCAGCACCAGGGTGCGCTCGGCGCCCAGGTTGCGCAGGTTGATGTAGAAGCCGCCCACGGCTTCACCGGAGGACAGCGGCTCGGAGCGGCTGATGGCCGGGCTGCCGGCGGCCGAGATGTTCTGCAGCACGTCGGCGACGGTGCGGAAACCACTCTTCTCGATGGCGGCACGGTTGATGCTGAGGACCGGCTGTGCGGTTTCGGTATCGACCTGGCGGATGCGCGAACCGGTGACCTCGATGCGGTCCAGGTTGGTCGCCTGCTGGGCATTGGCGGTGGCCGTGCTGGCACCGGCCACAAGCGCGATGACAACTGCATCGCGCAGTTTGTGGGACTTGATCTTCATTGGCTCTCTCTCCAAGGAAATCTTGGCGTTGGTAGTGCCCCATCGACGGACCTTAAAAAGAAGTTCCAAAAACGTGAGGCTGACCCGATCTTAACTGCCGATTCCCAAGAATTAAAGGTCCGTTAATTTTGTCGCAACCCGCCTGTGCTAGTGACCAAAACCCTTTGCTATCAACACGTTGGCAGGTATGTCTTTTGGCATATGTCCCGCTTGTTAATGCCGGGTGACGAAAAAAGTTTCTATTGAAATATGTCGACGTGTATCACTTCCATCACGCACGCAATAAAAAACGGACGCCGTTGGCGTCCGTTCTCTGGTAAATCTGCGACAGCTGGGGCTTACAGGTCCTGCTCGTAGCGCACGTAGGGCACGGTGCCGTCGTCGTTGCTTTCGTTGCGTGGCGAGAACGGGTTCTTGCCGCGGCTGATCACGTTCTCGGCACCCACGGTCAGCTGGCCGGACCAGGGCGTACGCCAGGTCAGCCCCACGCCCAGGCCTTCCCACTTGCCGGGGCGGCCGGGCACATCGACCACGCGGCCGATGATGCTGCCGGTGAAGTTGCCGTAGCCGGCGCCGAGGCTCAGGCTCTTGCTGTCCCAGCGGTCGATCAGCGAGGGGGCGGCATCGGACAGTGGCACCAGGCGCGCCTTGGCGTAGGTGCCGGCAATGGACACGAAGCCTTCGCGGCCGATGTTCTTCTGTGCGAACACGGTCAGGTCGTTCTGTTCGGCACGCAGCGACGGGGTCTTGTTCGGGCCCGACAGGCAGGCCGGCAGGATCTCGCGGCCGGTGCCGGCGGTCACGCCGACACGGCTACCGGGCCGGTTGAATGCGGCGGTGCCGGTGAAACGGCGGCTCAGGGTGTCTTCGTCGTCGCCCAGGCTGGCCAGCATGCAGTGGCTGGCCAGGCCGGCCATGCTGGTGCCGCTGCTGCTGTTGCACAGCAGGCCCAACGAATCGCCCGAGGACAGGCCGAAAGCGGCGTCCAGCGAGTTGTTGCGGCCGAAATGCCAGCGTGCCCCCGCCGCCTGTTCACCGGTCGGCTCCAGGTACAGCAGGGCCTCGACCTTGCCGCTGCCCTTGTTCCAGACCGGCAGCACGGTACGCGTTTCCTTGCTCTGCGCGTGCACGCCCGTGATCGCCCCCAGGGCGATCAGCACAGCCAGCGATGTACGCAGGAAAGTACGCATGAGTCCAGCTCAGACAGGGGGGTAACACTGGAAGTTCCCGCCGCAGCAGGAACATGATCCTAGGGTTTTTATGAATTCTTAACAAGCCTCGATCCTCCCCGGATCCAGGACTGCGTTGAGATTACTGCAGGCGTTCAGGCGCCGGCAGGGCTTCACCGTTGCTGAACAGTATGCCGAATTCCGTCAATGGGAAGTGATACTCACGCCCGCAGAATTCGCAGCGGATCTCGACCGCCCCGGTCGGTTCGGCGGCCGCGCGTGCCTCCTCCTCGCCCAGCGACTGCAGCATGCCGGCCACCCGCTCACGTGAGCAGGAGCAGCCGAAGCGCAGTTCCTTCAGGCCGACCCGCTCGGGCTGTTCTTCATGGAACAGGCGATGCAGCAGTTCCTCGGCCGGGGTGGCCAGCAGTTCGGCCTTGGCCAGGGTGTCGAACAGGGCGCTGGCACGGGTCCAGCCATCCTGGTCACCCTCGTCGCCGGGCAGCTTCTGCAGCATCAGGCCGGCGGCGGTGCCGTTGCGGTCGGCCGCCAGCAGCAGGCGGGTCGGCAGCTGCTCGGACTGGCGGAAGTAGTCCTCGAAGGCCTCGTCCAGGGCCGGCGCGGTCAGGCCCACCAGGCTCTGGTAGCGCTGCGGCTCGCGCGGGTCCAGGCCCGGGTTCTCGATGGTGATGGCCAGCAGGGCATCGCTGCCCAGGGTGGTCAGGTCGCGGGCCACGTCGCCGCCCTCGGCCAGCTGGGCGAGGGCGCGCAGGGTGCCGGCGGCGGTGCACTCGGCAAACAGGGTGCGCAGTGCGCTGCTGCTGCGCAGCTGGATGGACAGGCGGCCGTCGATCTTGGTGTGCCCGGTGAACAGCGCGGCGGCCACGCAGGCCTCGCCCAGCAGTTCAGCGGCGCTGTCGAGGTAGACGGCGTGGGACAGGATTTCCTGCCAGCTGTCCGACAGGCGCACGTGCACGCCGCGGACGCCGGCATCGGGAAGCAGGAAGCGGATCAGGGAATCGTTTTGGGCGGTCATCGGCTCGGGGTCACGCGGGAACGGGGCCAGTTGCCGGATAATGCGCCGACAACCGTGCAGGAAAAGGATGCAACAGTAATGGGGGTTGCGGGAGAGGACCACAAGGTCGAAGAGGCGGCCGCCGGGCCGAAGCGCCGGCGCTGGCGTTGGCGGCAGCTGCTGTGGCTGCCGGTGCTGTTCGTGGGCCTAAGCAGCCTGCAGGTGCTGGCGCTGCGCTTCATCGACCCGCCGCTGTCCACGGTCATGCTGTGGCGCTACGGCGAGGCGCTGGGCGAAGGCGACTGGTCCTACCGCCTGCACTACCAGTGGCGTGACCTGGACCAGATGGCGCCGAGCCTGCCGATTTCGCTGGTGGCTGCCGAGGACCAGCGCTTCCCCGACCACGATGGCTTCGACCTGCAGGCCATCGAGAAGGCGCGCGACCACAATGCGCGCGGCGGGCGCCTGCGCGGGGCAAGCACCATCAGCCAGCAGGTGGCCAAGAACCTGTTCCTGTGGCAGGGCCGCAGCTGGGTGCGCAAGGGCCTGGAGGTCTGGTACACGGTGCTGATCGAGGCGTTCTGGCCGAAGCAGCGCATCCTGGAGATGTACGCCAACATCGCCGAGTTCGGCGATGGCATCTACGGTGCGCAGGCGGCCTCGCGGCAGTTCTGGAACAAGGATGCCGCACGCCTGGCCCCGGCCGAGAGCGCGCGGCTGGCGGCGGTGCTGCCGGCGCCGCGCCGTTACGACGCGGCCAACCCGGGGCCCTACGTGCAGCGGCGGGCTGCCTGGATCCAGCGCCAGGCCCGCCAGCTGGGCGGTGCGGCCTACCTGCAGGATGACTGAGTACACTGCGGGCATGCACCCGGATCGCCTGACCTTCGTCATCGCTGCCTGCAATGAAGAGGCGGCGTTGCCACACCTGCAGCCCCGGCTGCTGGCCGTGCTCGATGGCCTGGCGGGGCTGGAGGGCCGCGTGCTGTACGTGGACGACGGCAGCACCGATGGCACCTGGGCGGTACTGCAGGCGCTGGTTGCCGCCGATGCGCGGGTCTCGGCGCTGCGGCTGTCGCGCAACTTCGGCAAGGAAGCGGCACTGACCGCGGGCCTGGACCAGGTCACGCATGGTGCGGCGATGATCCTGGACGCCGATGGCCAGGACCCGCCGGAGCTGGCCCCGCAGTTCGTCGCACTGTGGCGCCAGGGCTACGACAACATCTACGGCACGCGGCTGGAGCGCGACGGCGAAGGCTGGATCAAGCGTTTCACCGCCAAGGCGTTCTACCGCGTGGTCGGGCGCCTGTCGCGCACGCCGATCCCGGCCGACACCGGTGATTACCGCCTGCTGTCACCGCGCGCGCTGGCGGCACTGCGCGAACTGCGCGAGCGCCACCGCTTCATGAAAGGCCTGTTCAGCTGGGTCGGTTTCCGCCGCGTGGCGGTGCCGTACCACCGGCATGCGCGGGTGGCGGGTACCAGCAAGTTCAGCCTGTGGCGGCTGTGGAATTTCGCGCTGGAAGGCATCACCGGCTTTTCGACGGTGCCGCTGCGCGCGGCGACCTATTTCGGCCTGTTCACGGCAGTTTCGGCGTTCCTGTTCGCGGTATGGGTGGTGGCCAAGGCGGCGCTGTACGGTGACCGTGTGGCCGGCTGGCCGACGATGATGGCGGTGATCCTGTTCCTGGGCGGCGTGCAGCTGATCGCGCTCGGGCTGATCGGCGAGTACCTGGGCCGGTTGTATGAGGAATCCAAGCAGCGGCCGTTGTACCTGGTTGACGCCTGGCTCGCGCCGTCCGTGGCAGACTCGGGCCTGCAACCCACCCTGGGAGGGCAGGCAGATGACCACGGTTCGGCAACTGTTGGACGGCAAATCCCCTGAGGTACATGCGGTCGCGCCCGGTGCGGCGGTGATCGACGCGATCCGGCTGATGGCCGAGCGGGGCATCGGGGCGGTTCTGGTGATGGAGGGCCCGCGGCTGGTCGGGATCCTGTCCGAGCGTGATTACGCGCTCAAGGTCGTGCTGCGTGACCGTTCGTCGCGCGACACGGCGGTGGAGGAGATCATGACGGCCAAGGTGGTGACGGTGGCGCCGGGCGAGCAGGTGGAGCACTGCCTGCAGCTGGTGACCGATTACCGTATCCGCCATCTGCCGGTGGTGGAGGCGGGCAGCGTGGTGGGCGTGATTTCGATCGGCGACCTGGTGAAGGCGGTGATCGACGCGCAGCGCCAGCAGCTGGACCAGTTGCAGCAGTACATCGTGGCGGGATAGGTTTTTACGCTGGCGGGCTTGCAGCCCGCCGGCCCGCTCAAAGCAACGGCCAGATCAAGATCAACTGCATCGCCTTCCTGATGCGTGGTGAGGCGGAGGGCATGGCCGTGCAGGACACGCGGTGAATACGTCCCTGTAGCTCGTAGGCGCCGTCCTTGGCGCCTACGGTCCTGCACGGCCATGCCCTCCGCCTCTGGACACGTTCCTGCGAGCGCGGTGCGTTTCAGTGCCGATCATCTGCTCCCGGTGGGTGCCAACCTTGGCTGGCACGGACGCGCCGACCAAGGTCGGCAACTACCGGGCAGGTGGGTGCTACTGGTGGGTGCCAACCTTGGCTGGCACGGACGCGCCGACCAAGGTCGGCAACTACCGGTACCCCGCCGCTGCTACTTCGCGTAATGCCCGCCGCAGTCGGCGTCCTTGCCCGGGCCGGTTTCGATGGTGGCCAGCAGCGCGGCCGGGGGCGCGATGCTGCCCAGGGTCAGTGCGATCGCGCCGCGGATGCCCAGCGCTTTGAGGTCGGGGCGGAACGAGGGGGACTTGAACGTGCCGCCGATGCGCAGGGGCGAACGCAGGGCCAGGATGCTCTTGTCCTTCGGGCGGGGGCGCAGCAGCAGGTCCAGCTATTCGCCCTTCAGGTTCACCGTGCCTTCGCCGACGATGAGCGTGTCGGTGGTGTCCACCGCCAGGGCGCGGCTGCTCATCAGGCCATCGCGCACGCCGAAATCGGCGAAGGCGCAGCGCAGCGGTATCTGCTTGTCACCGGTGAACAGGAATTTCAGCGATTCGGCGATGTCCAGCCCGGCCAGTTCCATCACCAGGTTGCCGACGTCCCCGCGGCCCATGCCGATGCCGACGTTGCCGTTGCTGCTGGCGAGCATGGCGGCCACCGAATTGCCGGTGCCGGCCAGGTCGATTTCCCCGCCGATGCCGCCGCTGGCCTGTTCGGCCAGTTTCGCATCCGGGAACAGCTTGCCCAGCTGCACGCCACGCACGCTGGCCTTGAGCGCCGTGGCGATCTGCGGCTGGCGCGCGTCCATGCGGATGGTGCTGCGGATATCGCCGCCGGCCACGCCGAAGTTCAGCGGCTCCAGCCGCAGCAGGCCGTCATCGAGCAGCAGGTGCGCGTCCATGTCATCCAGCGGCAGCGACGGTGCGTTGATGCGGTGCGCCTTCCAGCGCACGTCGGCATCCATCGCGCGCAGCTTGCCCAGGTTGTAGGGCGTGTCGGGCAGCACGGTCGGCCTGGCGGCCAGGCGTGCTGCCTCGGCCTTCTGTTCGGCGTTCGCCGATTCGCCTGCACCGGTCTTCGGCGGCGCACCGATGAAGCCGGCCAGATCATCGAAGTCCAGGCGCCTGGAGACCAGCGTGGCGGTCATGCGCGGGCGCTGGCCGCCGACATCGAATTCAACGTCGCCACCCAGGTCGCTGTCGCCGACGCGGCCGGTGAACTGGTCGTAGCGCCAGACCTGGTGGTCGCGCTTGAGGCGGCCATCCAGTGCGTACGGCGGCGAGGTGGGAATGGCGATGCCCAGCAGGGGGTAGAGGTCGGCCAGGTCCTGCCCGCTGAGCTTGAACTGCAGATCGAACACCTGCAGCTGGAATGGGTTGGTCAGCGTGCCGCTGGCCACCGCATGGGTGCCGCCGGCGCGGCCATCCAGATGGATGCGGAACGGGTGCTCGCTGTCGGTCAGTTCCAGCGGTGATTCGGTGTTGCCGTCCAGCGTGAACGCATTGCCCTGCCAGCGGCCCTTGCTGTCGACCAGCAGCGGCGGCGCGCTGTCGGCCTGCCTGGGCTGGCCGCTGCGCACGTTCACCTGGATGTTGGTGCGGCCCAGCTCATCGAGGAACTGCAGGCGGCCATCGTCGATGCGCAGGCGCTGCAGGCGCGGGGTTTCGCCGCCACCGCCCGCGCCGAGGAAATCCCAGTTGCCGGGGTGGTCCTTGTCCGGCGAGGTCTGCAGCAGCACGTCGGGGCGGGTCAGGCGGATCTCCGGCAGCTGCACGCTGCCACGCAGCAGCGGCCAAAGCCGCACGTCGATCTCCACGCGGTCCGCGCTGGCCATGTTCGCCTGCTTCGCCCAGGTGGCATTGGCGAAGGTGAGGGTGTCGGCGCGCACGGTAGTGGTGCGCCCCAGCTCGACATCCAGGTGGCCCAGGTGCAGGGCGCGGCCGGTGCGGGCTTCGACCATGCGCTCGACTGGGCCCTTGAACCAGTTCCAGTCCCACAGTGCGATCAGCAGCAGCACGGCGGCCAGCACGAACACCAGCACCGCCAGCCAGCGCTGGCCGCGCCTGCCGGGGCGGCGCAGGCGCCAGCGCGTAGAACGTGGGGTGCGGGTATCGGGGGCAGGGGCGCTGTTCACGCTCCCATGGTTGCCCCGCTGTCGTGCACGTGGCGCGAAGCGTGCATTCGCGCCGCGTGCAGGGCCGCTTACAGCACCTGTGCGGTCACCGCCACGAAGTGGCAGACGCTGCCGCCGATAACGAACAGGTGCCAGATGGCGTGCGAGTACGGAATCGATTCGCGGTGGTAGAAGTAGGTGCCCAGCGTGTAGAAGACGCCGCCGGCCAGCAGCCAGCCCAGTGTCCACGCGTCGATCGAGGCCAGCATCGGCTTAATCGCCACGATCACCAGCCAGCCCATGGCGATGTAGATGGCGGTGGACAGGCGCTTGAAGCGGCCGGTGTAGAACAGCTTGAACACCACCCCGGCCAGCGCCAGGGTCCAGATGGCGGTGAACAGCCCCCAGCCCCACGGGCCACGCAGGCCGATCAGGGTGAACGGGGTGTAGGTGCCGGCAATCAGCAGGTAGATCGCGCAGTGGTCGAACACCTTCAGCCGGCCCTTGGCCACCGGGTGCTGGATGGCGTGGTACAGGGTGGAGGCGGTGTAGAGCAGCAGCAGGGCGATGCCGAAGACGATGGCACCGGCCAGCTGCCAGCCGTCGCCGTAGATGGCGGCCAGGGTGATCAGTACCGCGCTTGCGCCCAGGGCCAGCACGGCACCGAGGCCGTGGGTCAGGGCGCTGGCGATTTCTTCACGGATTGAAGCAACAGTCGTGGAGGACATGGCGATGAGGAGATTCGCGGGGAGGGGGACCCGCAGCCCCCCTATCATCGCCGCGATGGCGGGTGCGTGCACCCCCGCCATCGTATGGTGCGTTTCCGCGGGGGTCAGCATCCACCGGGGTCAGAGCCCTTTCCCTGCGGAAAGGGCTCTGACCCCGCGCAGTCAGCTGACCGACACGGTGTGTGCGGCTTCGCGGGTGGCGGCGAAGCGCACGTCCGGCGAGCGTTCCTGCGCCAGCTGCAGGTTGACCCGGGTCGGTGCCAGGTAGACCAGGTGGCCGGCGGCGTCCAGCGCCAGGTTCAGCGCGTTCTTCTCGCGGAACTCTTCCAGCTTCTTTTCGTTGCTGCAGGTGACCCAGCGTGCGGTGGTCACGCTAACCGGCTCGAAGGCGGCTTCCACGCCGTACTCGTCTTTCAGGCGGTAGGCGGCCACGTCGAACTGCAGCACGCCCACTGCGCCCAGGATCAGGTCGTTGCTGGTGAGCGGGCGGAAGAACTGGGTGGCGCCTTCTTCGGACAGCTGGGCCAGGCCCTTCTGCAGCTGCTTGAGCTTGAGCGGATCGCGCAGGCGCGCACGGCGGAACAGTTCCGGGGCGAAGTTGGGAATGCCGGTGAAGGTGACCGCTTCGCCTTCGGTGAAGGTATCGCCGATGGAGATGGTGCCGTGGTTGTGGATGCCGATCACATCGCCCGGCCAGGCTTCAGCCGCGATTTCGCGGTCGCTGGCCATGAAGGTCAGCGCGTTGGCCAGCTTCATGTCCTTGCCGGTACGCACGTGGTAGGTATTCATGCCGGCGCTGAAGCGGCCCGAGCAGATGCGCATGAACGCCACGCGGTCGCGGTGCTGCGGGTCCATGTTGGCCTGGATCTTGAACACGAAGCCGCTCAGCTTGTTCTCTTCCGGCGCGATCACCCGGCCGGTGGTGGCACGTGCCTGCGGCGGCGGGGCGTGCTCGACGAAGAAGTCCAGCAGCGGCTGCACACCGAAGTTGTTCACGCCCGAACCGAAGAACACCGGGGTCTGCTTGCCGGCGCGGTAGGCCTGCAGGTCGAACGGGTGGCTGGCGCCCTGCACCAGTTCCAGTTCGTCGCGCAGGTCGGCCAGCATCTGTGCGCCGATCTTCTCGGCCAGGCCGGGTGCATCGATGGACGGGAAGATGGTCGAATCCTGGCGGGTGAAGTTGCGGCCCGGTTCGTACAGGCGCACTTCGCCGGTCAGCAGGTGCACCACGCCCTTCAGACGCTGGCCCATGCCGATCGGCCAGGTGACCGGGGCGCACTGGATGCCCAGCACGGTTTCCACTTCATCCAGCAGCTCGATCGGGTCCTTGCCCTCGCGGTCGAGCTTGTTGATGAAGGTCATGATCGGGGTGTCGCGCAGGCGGCAGACTTCCATCAGCTTGATGGTGCGCTCTTCCACGCCCTTGGCCACGTCGATCACCATCAGCGCCGAGTCCACCGCGGTCAGCACGCGGTAGGTGTCCTCGCCGAAGTCGGCGTGGCCGGGGGTGTCGAGCAGGTTGACGATCTTGCCTTCGTACGGGAACTGCATCACCGACGAGGTGACCGAGATGCCGCGCTCCTTTTCCAGCGCCATCCAGTCGGACGTCGCGTGGCGGGCGGCCTTGCGGCCCTTCACCGAGCCGGCCATCTGGATCGCGCCCCCGAACAGCAGCAGCTTTTCGGTCAGCGTGGTCTTGCCGGCGTCAGGGTGGGAAATGATGGCGAAGGTGCGGCGACGCGACGCTTCGGTGGCGACTTCGGACATGGCAGTGGCGCCCGCCCGGGGCGCTTTTCAAAGAGATAAGCGCCCGATTATACCGGCCGGGGCCGGTCAGCGCCCGGTGCCGCCGTCAGCGTCGCCCTGGCGGGCGAACTGCAGCTGGCCCTGCGCGGTGAAAATGCGAACCGGCACCGAGCGCAGGCCCATGCCACGGTTGACCTGCACCACGAAGTGCAGGTGCGGGGCGGTGCTGTAACCGCTGTTGCCGGACAGCCCGAGCGGTTGCCCGGCCTGCACCGCCTGGCCGGGCCGCACACGCATGCCGCCGGCCTGCAGGTGGCCGTACAGCGCCATGCTGCCGTCGCTGTGCAGGATGCGGATGAAGTTGGCCCGGCCGGCATCGCGTTCGCGGTCCTGGCCATGGCCCCTGAAGCCATCCTGCACCTGCATCACGGTGCCCTCGCGCGCGGCCATCACCAGAGTGGCCTCGGGCAGGGCGAAATCCACTGCATCGCGGTTTTCTTCGTCCTGGTGGCTGAAGCGCCCGTTCGGGGCCTGGTCCACGCGCAGCTGCGGTGCGTCGAAGGGCAGCCGGTAGGCCACGTCCTCGGGCTGTGCAGCCGGGTTGCCCGGTACCGACTGCAGGCGCAGGTCCAGGCGGCGTCCCTCGGTGGGTGCCGGCAGGTGGCCGACCACCAGGCTGCCGCCGCCCTGCACCAGCGAGCGCAGCGGCAGGCCGTCGATGGCCGTGCCCGGTGCCGGCCGCAGTTCGATCTGCACCGGGCCGGCCAGCGGATTGTCGATGCGTGCCTGCCAGTGTTCGCCGATGGCCTGCAGGCGCAGTTGGGTAGTCGGTGCGGCCTGCGGGGCGTCGTCGCCGGTTGCGGTGGCCCTGGGCACCATGCCCCAGCCCTGGCGCCAGTCACTGGTATGGGTGGTCGCGCTGGCCAGCAGCGGCAACAGCAGGCAGGACAGGCGCAGGCGCGGCATCGGCAGATCCAGCGGAGAAGGCGTTGCGGACTGTAGCGGATCCGGGGCAGGGCGACCGGCCCTGCATCCCGGAACGGCGGCTCATTTACTCCATCGCTTCATCCGCATAAAGGGATTGACATGGCCGGGGCGGGCTGGCATCGTAGCCACACCATCGAGACCGGCAGAGGGACAGGCCCTTTGAAGCCGGGGCAGCCCGCAGGTGCGCAAGCGTCCGCGTAGGTGCCAAATCCTGCGGGGACCGTGGCGTCCACCGGAAGATGGTTCGAACCATGCACCCCCCGTGCATCTCGAACGCGAGCCCCGCGAAGGCTCGATGGCCGATTCCTCCACTGGATTCCCGCCATGAGCTTCGCTGCCACCACCGCGCTTTCCCCCGAGCCTTTCGTTCCCGTCAGCGTGCCGGTCGATGACCCGGTGCACGCCGAACGCGGCGAGTTCGCCGCGGTGCTGTCGATGCGCCATGCCGGCAGCTGCCCGGTGCGGCTGCGCTACGAATGGGTGGGGCCGGCCAGTGCGCCGGTGGTGGTGCTGGCCGGTGGCATTTCCGCGCACCGCCATGTGGCTTCCAATGCCACCTTCGCGGAAAAGGGCTGGGCCGAAGGCCTGGTGGCGAGCGGCCGCGCGCTGGATCCGCAGCAGCTGCGCGTGCTGGCCTTCGATTTCGTCGGTGCCGATGGCGCGCTGGACGTGCCGATCGACACCGCTGACCAGGCCGATGCGCTGGCGCTGCTGCTGGACCACCTGGGCATCGGTACGCTGAAGTCCTTCGTCGGTTACTCCTACGGGGCACTGGTGGGCCAGCAGTTCGCGCTGCGCCACCGTGCCCGCGTCAGCCAGCTGGTGCTGGTCAGCGGCGCCCACCGCCCGCACCCGTACGCCGCCGCCTGGCGCGCGCTGCAGCGCCGTGCCGTTGCCCTGGGCCAGCTGCAGTACGGCGAGGACCATGGCCTGGCACTGGCACGCCAGCTGGCGATGCTCAGCTACCGCACGCCGGAAGAATTCGGCGAACGCTTCGATGCGCCGCCGGAAGTGGTCAACGGCCGCGTGCGCGTGGCCGCCGAAGATTACCTGGATGCCGCCGGCGCGCAGTACGTGGCGCGCACACCGGTCACTGCTTACCTGCGCCTGTCCGAATCGATCGACCTGCACCGCGTCGACCCTGCCGCCATCCTGCCGCCGACGGTGGTGGTGGCGGTGGAAGGCGACCGCCTGGTGCCGCTGGCCGACCTGGTCGGCCTGGTCGAAGGGCTGGGCCCGCGCGGCAGCCTGCGCGTACTGCGCTCGCCGTACGGCCACGACGCCTTCCTCAAGGAAACCGATCGCATTGACGCGATCCTCGCCTCTGCATTTCGCACCCCGGGAGATACCGCATGAGCCTGCACACCGCCGAACCGTCCTGTAGCCGCACCACCGCCGCCGTCCGCGCCGGCATCGACCGCGATACCGCCCACGGTGCGGTGACACCGCCGATCGTGCTGTCGTCGAACTTCAGCTTCGATGGCTTCGGCAACAAGCGCCAGTACGACTACACGCGCAGCGGCAACCCCACGCGCGACCTGCTGGGCGATGCGCTGGCGGAACTGGAAGGCGGCGCCGGTGGCGTGATCACGGCCACCGGCATGGGCGCGATCAACCTGGTGATCAGCGCACTGCTGCAGCCGGGCGATACGCTGGTGGTGCCGCACGATGCCTACGGCGGCAGCTGGCGCCTGTTCAACGCGCTGGCGAAGAAGGGCCACTTCACGCTGGTCACCGCCGACCTGACCGACCCGCGCGCGCTGGCACAGGCGCTGGCCACCCAGCCGAAGCTGGTGCTGGTGGAAACCCCGTCCAACCCGCTGCTGCGCATCACCGACCTGCGTTTCGTCATCGACGCCGCGCACAAGGCCGGCGCGCAGGTGGTGGTGGACAACACCTTCCTTTCGCCGGCGCTGCAGCAGCCGTTGGCATTCGGTGCCGACATCGTGCTGCATTCCACCACCAAGTACATCAACGGCCACAGCGACGTGGTGGGCGGTGCGGTGATCGCGCGTGATCCGGCGCTGCTGGAGCAGCTGACCTGGTGGGGCAATGCGCTGGGCCTGGCCGGTTCGCCGTTCGATGCATTCCTGACCCTGCGCGGGCTGCGCACGCTGGATGCACGCCTGCGCGTGCACCAGGAAAACACCCAGGCCGTGGTCGACCTGCTGGCCGCGCATCCGGCGGTGGCGCGCGTCTATTACCCGGGCCTGGCCGACCACCCGGGGCACGCGATCGCCGCGCGCCAGCAGAGCGGCTTCGGTGCGATGCTGTCCTTCGAACTGGCCGGTTGCGAGGGCGATGACCCGCATGCCGCCGTGCGCGCGTTCGTCGATGGCCTGCGCTGTTTCACCCTGGCCGAATCGCTGGGCGGTGTGGAAAGCCTGGTGGCGCACCCGGCAACGATGACCCATGCCGCGATGACGGTGGAAGCACGCACCGCCGCCGGCATCAGCGAAGGGCTGCTGCGCCTGTCGGCGGGCATCGAGACCGAACGTGACCTGGTGGCCGACCTGCAGGCCGGGCTGGCGCGCGCGGCAGCGGTGATCGATGCGGCCGCACGCCACAAACAGGCGGTGGATGCATGAGCGCAGTTGCCCTGGAGCTGCCGGTGGCGGCCACCGCCAGCGGGCGGCTGGCGCTGCTCGGCACCGGTACGGTCGGTTCGGCATTCGTGCGCCGCTACCAGGCCCTGCAGGCGCGCGGTCTGGCCCTGCCGGGCGTGCAGTGGCTGGCCAACTCGCGCACGGCACTGGTGATCGACCGCGACCTGGACGTGCCGCTGGAACTGGCACGGCGTGCACCGCGCGAGCGCCACGGCCTGCCGCCGTGGGCCGAGGCCGAAGGCCTGCGCCGCGGTGATGTGGTGGTCGATGCCACCGCCAGCGAAGACGTGGCCAAATGGCACGAGCAGTGGCTGGCGCGCGGCGTGCACGTGGTCACCGCCAACAAGCTGGGCCGCGGTGCGCAGCTGGCCCGTGCCAAGGCCATCGCCGACAGCTGCGCCGACAGCGGTGCGCGCTACGGTGACAGCGCCACGGTCGGGGCCGGGCTGCCGCTGCTGAGCAGCCTGCGCGCGCTGGTGGCCGGTGGCGACCATATCCATGCCGTGGAAGGCGTGCTGTCCGGCTCGCTGGCCTGGCTGTTCCATCGCTACGACGGCCGCGTGCCGTTTTCGCAGGCGGTGCGTGAGGCCCTGGCCGCCGGCTACACCGAGCCGGACCCGCGCGTGGACCTGTCCGGCGAGGACGTACGCCGCAAGCTGCTGATCCTGGCGCGCAGCAGCGGGCTGGCGCTGGACGCGGCACAGGTGGACGTGGATTCGCTGGTGCCGGCAACGCTGGCGGCGTTGCCGCTGGAGCAGGCGCTGGCAGCGCTGGAGCAGCTGGATGCACCGCTGCAGGCGCGCTGGCAGCAGGCCCAGGCGCAGGGCCGTGTGCTGCGTTTCGTCGGCCGTGTCGATGCGCACGGTGCACAGGTGGGCCTGCGTGAACTGCCGGCCGACCATCCGCTTGCACAGGGCGCGGGCACTGACAACCGCGTGGCCATCCACAGCGACCGCTATGCGGCGCAGCCGCTGTTGATCCAGGGGCCGGGCGCGGGTGCCGAAGTGACCGCCGCTGCGCTGCTGGATGATGTGCTGCGCATCGTGGGGTGACGGCCTGCCGCTGCGCTCGCCGGGCATGGCCCGGCGCTACCGTGCATGTCCGCCGAACCCTGCCCGGCGGATCAGTAGTTCAACGCGTCTTCAAGACCTTCAACAGCGCCGCGTTGAACTGCTTGGGATCCTGCACCTGCGGCGAGTGCCCGAGCCCGTCGAATGCCACCAGGGTGGCGCCTGGAATCGCCGCTGCGGCGGCCTTGCCCAGCACCGGGTAGTTGCCCAGCGTGGCTTTCAGTTCCGGTGAGGCGCGGTCACGGCCGATCGCGGTGCGGTCGACCTGGCCGATGAACAGCGTGGTGGGCACCGTCAGGTGTTTCAGCTCGTAGACCACCGGCTGGTTGAACACCATGTCCGAGGTCAGCGCCTGGCTCCACGCCACCGCCTGCTTGCCGTCGCCGTCGTACATGCCCGACTGCATGCGTGCCCAGTGCTCGAATGCCGGCTGCCACTGGCCGTCGTAGTAGACCTCCATCTGGTAGCGGCGGATGCTCTCGTAGCTGGTTTTCAGTTCGCCGGCATACCACGCATCCACGCTGCGCCACGGCACGCCCAGTGCCTTCCAGTCTTCCAGCCCGATTGGATTGACCAGCGACAGGCTGCGCACGTCCTGCGGGAACATCAGGGCATAGCGGATGGCCAGCATGCCGCCCATCGAATGGCCGACCACATGCACCGGTATCTCGCCCAGTTGCAGGTGCTGCAGCAGCGCATGGGTGTTGCTGGCCAGCTGGCCAAACGTGTACTGATAGCGCTCGGGCTTGCTGGACTTGCAGAAGCCGATCTGGTCCGGGGCGATGACGCGGTAGCCGGCGGCCAGCAGCGGGGCGATGCTCTGCTGCCAAGTGGCCGCGCAGAAATTCTTGCCGTGCAGCAGCACCACCACGTCGGTCTGGGGGATGCTCGGTTTCAGGTCCAGGTAGGCCATTTCCAGCGGCTGCCGCTGCGATTCCAGCGCGAAGACCTGCACCGGGTAGCCGTAGTCGAAGCCTTCCAGCCGTGGCCCGTAGGTATCGGCGGCGGTGGCGGCAGCGGTGGTGCCCAGGCCGGCCAGCAGCAGGCAGGCGGGCAGGGCAGCGGTGATCAGGCGCATGTGGCAGTCCAGGGCGGGGGAGCCCCGAGCCTAACCGGAACACGGTGACCGTGCCGTCCGACGGGGTAACGGCAATGGCAGCGGTAACGGGGGATGTGGAGATGGGACGTAGGACGTGGCACGTGCCACGGTAGAGTCGACTGTTAGTCGACTGCTCTTCCAGCACACCCGCGAAAACCCCGCGCTGCGCGCGATAGTCGACTAACAGTCGACTCTACCCCGGCCCCAATCCACGGCACGGCCCAAACGCACCGCACGGCCCAAACGCACCGCACGGTCCCAACGCACCGCACGGTCCCAACGCACCGCACGGTCCGAACCCATCGCACGGTCCCAACGCACCACACGTTCTGAACCCCCCCCCGCGCGATCCAGACCCATCACGCGGCGCCAGCAACCCTCAGCACTCAATGACGTTCACCGCCAGGCCGCCGCGGCTGGTTTCCTTGTACTTGTCCTGCATGTCGCGGCCGGTATCGCGCATGGTCTTGATGACCTTGTCCAGCGACACCTTGTGCTTGCCGTCGCCACGCATGGCCATGCGCGAGGCGTTGATCGCCTTCACCGCGCCCATCGCGTTGCGCTCGATGCACGGAATCTGCACCAGCCCGCCGATCGGGTCGCAGGTCAGGCCCAGGTTGTGCTCCATGCCGATTTCCGCAGCGTTCTCGATCTGGCTGGGGTTGCCGCCCAGCGCCGCCACCAGGCCGCCGGCGGCCATCGAGCAGGCCACGCCCACTTCGCCCTGGCAGCCCACTTCGGCGCCGGAAATGGAGGCGTTTTCCTTGTACAGGATGCCGATGGCCGCCGAGGTCAGCAGGAAGTCGAACACGCGCTGCTCGTT
Organism: Stenotrophomonas maltophilia; assembly: GCA_009912235.1. Lineage (GTDB taxonomy): Bacteria > Pseudomonadota > Gammaproteobacteria > Xanthomonadales > Xanthomonadaceae > Stenotrophomonas > Stenotrophomonas maltophilia_AV. The sequence goes on along the minus strand of WNDS01000002.1, from coordinate 632,269 downwards.
GGCGCCCGGGCAGAAGCGGTCGAAGTAATGCAGCACCGCCGGCAGCACGCCGGCCGCACCATTGGTGGGCGCGGTGACCACGCGGCCACCGGCAGCGTTCTCTTCGTTCACCGCCAGCGCGTACAGGTTCACCCAGTCCAGCGTGGTCAGCGGGTCACGCATGGCCGCTTCGGGCTTGGAGGACAGTTCGCGGTACAGCGCCGGCGCGCGGCGGCCCACCTTCAGGCCGCCCGGCAGCACGCCTTCCTCGCGGCTGCCGCGGGTGACGCAGGACTGCATGGCCGCCCATATTTCGCGCAGCTGCGCGCGGATCTCGTCCTCGCTGCGCCAGCACTTCTCGTTCTCGAACATCAGCTGGGCAATGCTCAGGCCGCTGCGCGCGGTCTGTGCCAGCAGTTCGTCGCCGCTCTTGAACGGGTAGGGCAGCGGGGTTTCGTCCGGCACGATGCGGTCATCGGCGGCGTCGTCCTGGTTGACCACGAAGCCGCCACCGACGGAGTAGTAATCGCGCGTGGCGATCACTTCGTCGTTGGCATCGTAGGCGGTGAAGCGCATGCCGTTGGTGTGGTACGGCAGCTTCTGGCGCTTGTTCAGGCCCAGGTCGCGCTTCTCGTCGAAGGCGATTTCATGGGTGCCCATCAGCCGGATGCGCTTGCTGCTGCGGATGCGCTCGAGCGTGGACGGAATGATGTCCGAGTCGATCAGGTTCGGGCGCTGGCCTTCCAGGCCCAGCAGCACGGCCTTGTCGGTGCCGTGGCCACGGCCGGTCAGTGCCAGCGAGCCGTAGACGTCGGCGCGGATGCGCACCACGTCCTGCAACCGGCCCGGGTCGAGCAGCCAACGGTGGATGAAGCGCTCGGCGGCCCTCATCGGCCCGACGGTGTGCGAGGAGCTCGGGCCAATGCCGATCTTGAAAACGTCGAACGTGCTGACAGCCATGGATGCCAAACTGCGGGTACCGGACAAGCCGCTATTCTAGCGGTTGTGCGGGCCGGCGATGGCTGCGGCGCAGCATTTCCTTCAGGAGGCGCAACCCGGTGTTGACCCTGTTCCAGCGTGACGACTGCCACCTGTGCGATCTGGCCCTGGCCGAGCTGGCACAGGCGCGGGTGCCCGACTTTGATTCGGTGTTCATCGACGACGTGCCGGCGCTGGAGCCGCGCTACGGTACGCGGGTGCCGGTGCTGCGTGAAGAAGGCAGTGGCCGTGAACTGGACTGGCCGTTCGACGCGGCCAGCGTGCAGGCCTGGCTGACCGCGGGGTGAATCCGCCGGGCATGGCCCGGCGCTACCCTGCGCCACCGTTCAAGGTAGCGCCGGGCCATGCCCGGCGGCAGACCCGTGTTATTTCGCGTTGAACTTCACGATGGTGCTGATCGCGGTTTCGTCCGGAATGGTCTTGGTGTCAGCCCAGTCACCGCCGCCCACGCCGAAGTCCAGGCGCTTGACCGTGGCCTTGCCGGTCAGCACCGGCTGGGTGCCCGGCTTCCAGGTGAAGGTCAAGGTGACCGGCTTGCTGACGCCGCGCAGTTCCAGCGTGCCATCGGCGGCGTACTGGTCGTTGCCCACGGCACGGAAGCCGCTGGCGGTGTAGCGCGCGGTTGCGAACTTGCCGACGTTGAAGAAGTCCGCGTCCTGCAGGGTCGAATCGCGGTCGCTGTTGCCGCTCTTGGCGCCGGCCAGCGGAATGCTCACGTCCAGCTTGCCGGCGGCCGGATTGGCCGGGTCGAAGCTGAGCTGGGTGGTGAAGCCGGGGAAGCTGCCGGAGAACACTTCGCCGTCGTACTTGGTGGCAAAGGCCAGGAACGAGCCGGCGCCCGGGGCCTGCACGTAGTCGGCGGCCAGCACCGGCGAGGCGGCGAGCAGGCCGGCCAGGGCAGCGGCGACGGCAGCGGGGGTGGTCAGTTTCAGGGTCATCGGTCAGTCCTTCTGGGGGGAGGCAAGCCAGCCGCGTGGCAGCATGCGGGAAAGGGTGGCATCACGCTGGAACAGGTGGTGGTACAGCGCGGCACCGGCATGCGCCAGCACCACGGCAACCAGCAGCCAGAACCCGTATTCGTGGATGGCATGGGACACGGCCACCACCTGCGGGTCGGGCGCGCTGAGCTTGGGCACATCGACCAGGCCGAACCAGCGGAACGGGCGCAGCCCACTGGCCGAATCGTACAGCCAGCCCGACAGCGGAATGCCGAACATCAGCACGTACAGCAGCCAGTGGGTGGCGCTGGCGATGCGTTCCTGCCAGGTGGGCGTGCCCGGTACCGGTTCGGGGGCACCGGCATACAGGCGCCAGCCCAGCCGCAGCACCACCAGCGCCAGCACGGTGATGCCGATCGACTTGTGCGCGGTGTAGACCCAGAAGTACTTGGGCGTCTTCGGCAGTTCACCCATGGTCAGGCCGACGATGCCCAGGGTGAGGATCAGCAGGGTGATCAGCCAGTGCAGGGTCTGGCTGACACTGCCCCAGGCGGCGGACGTGTTCTTGGCGGTCATGCGGGGTCCTTGGTGGCCGTCGGGGTATCGGAGTGGGCATCAGCGTCCGGAGTTCCCGGCACGGCCGTGCGGTCGAGGGTGGCTTCGGCTTCGATGCGCACCTGCACGGCATCACCGATGACGCTGGGCCAGCTGGTCAGGCCGAACGCGCTGCGGCTGAGCGTGGTGGTGGCCGAGAAGCCGGCGGTACGGCGGAACGGCGGCAGCGGGTGGCGCTTGAGCGCGTTGAGCGTCACCTCCAGCGCCACCTCGCGGGTGACCCCGCGCAGCGTCAGCTGCTCGGTCACGGTGGCGTGGTGGACATCGTGTGCCTGCACATGGCTGGACACGAAGTGCGCGCTGGGAAAGCGTGCGCCGTCCAGCAGGTTGCGGGCCAGCGTGGCCTTGTTCCAGGCGGCATCGCCCAGGTCCAGCTGCGCGATGGGAATCTCCACGTCCAGCCGCGCGGCGGCCCAGTCGTCCGGGTCGAAGGCCAGCACGCCCTTGCTGCCGGAAATGGTGCCCAGCGCCTGCGAGAACCCGGCGTGCTCGATGGCGAACATCACCCGGGTATGCACGGGGTCGAGCCGGTAGGTCTCGTTGGCGGCCTGCGCCAACGGGGCGGCCAGCAGCAGCAACAGCAGGGACAGGCGTGGGCGCAGGGTCACGGCTCGGGCTCGGAAGGGGCGTCGGGCCGATCATACGCACTGCCGCGTGGCGCCGATGCCTGCATGGCTGCAACAGTTCGTGGTGTCGACAGGGCTGGAAACAGGCTGTTTCGCCATTGGTGCCACTGGCTGCGCGCGGCGGCAGGCGGCGGCGTGTGTGACAATCGCCGGCAGGAAAGGGGGATCAGGATGAGTCGCGGCAGGTACCCGGGATGGGCACGAAGCATGCTGGTGGGGCTGGCCCTGTGGGCCGGTGGTGGCGTGGCCATGGCCGCCGACAGCACCGGTGAAGCCGCGCGCCTGCGCCGCTTTGGCGCTGCCGAAGGGTTGCCCTCGCGCATGGTGGTGGCGCTGGCCCAGGACCGCCAGGGCCATGTCTGGGCGGCCACCGATGGCGGCCTGGCGCGTTACGACGGCGCCGAACTGCGGGTCTGGCAGCACGACCCGGATGTTGCCGGTTCGCTGCCGGGCAATGAGATCGAGACATTGCTGGTCGACCCGCTGGACCGCGTGTGGGTGGGCGCCAACGGCAAAGGGCTGGCCCGGCTGGGCGCCGACCGCGAGCGTTTCGAGGTGTTCAACAGCGTCAACGAACGCTGCCACGGCCAGTTCTGGACGCTGGCCTACGCACAGCAGTCGCTGTGGATCGGCACCAGCACCGACGGTGTCTGCCGGCTGCACGAGGACGGCCGCCTGGAACGCTTCCAGCACGGCGATGCCCACGGTGGCCTGCCCAGCGACACGGTCTACAGCAGCCTGGTGGATGACCGCGGCCGGCTGTGGATCGGCACCGAAGCGGGCGTGGCGCGCTGGAACGGCGGCCGTTTCGTGGCGGTGGCGCCGGCCAGGCTGGGCGAAGTGGCGGTGCTGCGCCTCAGCCGCGATGGCCGCGGCGGTGTATGGGTGGGCAGCCAGACTGACGGCCTTTTCCATGTGGATGCGCAGGATGGCGTGCAGCGCCCGGCGTGGCAGGGCAGCGACCAGCTGCGTTCGGCGCTGGTGCAGCGTGACCGCGGTGGGCGGGTCTGGGCGGGAACGTCCGATGGCCTGCTGCGCGGCGATGACGCCAGCGTGCGGCGGCTGGATGGCGACCGTGGCAGCGGCTTCCTGACCGGCCACAGCGGCGTGCTGGACATGCTGCAGGACCACGAAGGCGGCCTGTGGGTGGCGCTGCTGACCCAGGGCCTGGCCTACCTGCCACCGGACTGGCAGCGCTTTTCCACCTGGTTCCAGCTCGATGGCAAGCCGCTGGACAGCCAGTACCTGCTCAGTGCGGCCAGCCGTGGCCGCGATTTCTATGTCGGCTCGGCCCATGGCGTCTACCACCTGGACCCGCAGGGCGTGCTGCACCTGCTGGCCAGCGACGAGCAGCTGGGCAGCGGCGCGGTCTGGTCGGTGCTGCCGCGCGCGGACGGTCGGCTGTGGCTGGGCCGTGCCGGGCGCCTGAGCCTGTACGACCCGGCACGCAGGCAGCTGCGCGAGTGGCCGCTGGAAGGCGGCGCCGATCTGCGCCAGCGCATCGACCTGATGCGGCAGGCACCGGATGGCACGCTGTGGCTGTCGGTGATGAACCTGGGCCTGCAGCAGCGCAGCAGCGATGGCCGTCTGCTGCGCACCTTCCCGATGGACGCGCTGCGCAGCACCGGCGATGCCCCGATCGAACAGATCCGCTTCGATGCGCGCGGCAAGGCCTGGGTGGTGGGTGAGATGGGCGTGCGGCGCGAGCAGGCCGAGCGCTTTGAAGCCGTGCCGGGCGTTGCCGGCGGCAGCATCTACGACCTGCTGTGGCGTTCGCCCACCTCGCTGTGGCTTGCGCGGCAGGGGGCCTTCGAACGCTATGACTGGGACGGTCTGAGCCTGCAGCTGCGCGAGCGCATAGGCGCCGCGCAGGGCGTGCCGGCGATCAGCATGGGCGGCCTGGCGCTGGCCAGCGATGGCAAGCTGTGGGCGACCACGCCGCGCGGCCTGTTGCGCTGGGACCCGGCCAGCCGCAGCCTGCGCCAGTTCAACGAGCGCGATGGCCTGCCCGATGCGGAATTCACCGGGCGCCCGCCGGCGCTGGGCAGCGATGGCCGCGTGCTGGCGGTCACCCAGACCGGCCTGGTCGGCTTCGACCCGGAAGCGGCAGACGTGGTGCTGCCGGCCTCGTCGCTGGTGATCGGCCAGCTGCGGGTGCGCCGCGATGATGCCCAGGGCTGGCAGGAGCTGCCCCCGCAGGGCCCGGTCACGCTGGGCCCGGACGACCGCGATCTGCAGATCCGCGCGCCTGCTGTCCTTCGCCAACCCGCAGGGCAACCGCTACCGCTTCCGGGTCGCCGGGTATGACCAGAACTGGGTCGAGCAGGATGCCGAGGGCGAGCGCACGCTGTCACGGCTGCCGTCGGGTGAGTACCAGATCGAAGTGCAGGCCAGCGCCGCGCACGGGCCGTGGACGCCGTCCAAGGTGCTGCAGGTGACGGTGCTGCCGCCGTGGTGGCGCAGCACCGGCGCGCTGGTGGGCTACGCGGTGGCGGCAGTGCTGCTGGCGCTGGCGGTGCTGTGGCGCGTGCGCGCATCGCTGCGCCGTCGCCAGGCATGGCAGCTGACGCTGCACAAGCAGCAGCTGGCCGAGCAGGCCTCGCAGGCCAAGAGCCGTTTCCTGGCCACGCTGGGCCATGAAGTGCGCACGCCGATGACCGGCGTGATGGGCATGAGCGAGCTGCTGCTGTCCACCCCGCTGGATGCGCAGCAGCAAGGCTATGCGGTGTCGATCCAGAAGGCCGGCAACCACCTGCTGCGGCTGGTCAACGATGCACTGGACCTGGCTCGCATCGAGGCCGGGCGGCTGGAACTGGACATCCGTCCGTTCGACCTGGCCACGCTGCTGGACCAGCTGCAGGCCCTGCACGAGCCGATGGCCCGCCGCCGCCAGCTGGCCTTCGAGCGCAGCGCAGCGCTGCCCGGCGCGGTGACGGTCAGTGGTGATGAGGCACGCATACGGCAGATCCTGCTGAACCTGCTGGGCAACGCCATCAAGTTCACCGAACGTGGCAGCGTGGGCCTGGGCGTGCGGCTGCATGAGGATGGCAGCGGGCTGGTGTTCACTGTCAGCGACACCGGCCCGGGCATCAACGAAGACCAGCAGCAGCGGCTGTTCCTGCGCTTCGAGCAGGCCGATGGGCCGCGCACGGCGCTGCGCTACGGCGGCAGCGGGCTGGGCCTGGCGATCTGCCAGGAGCTGGCCGTGGCAATGGGCGGCACCATCGCGGTGGACAGCCGGCCGGGGCACGGCGCGCGCTTCAGCGTGGACCTGCCGTTGCCTTGGACCTGCCAGGCCGCGCCGGGCCGCACCGATGGCAGCGATGAAGCGCTGCCGGTGCTGCCGCCGCTGCGCATCCTGCTGGTGGAGGATGATGCGACGGTGGGCGAGGTGATTGCCGGCCTGCTGCGCAGCCGTGGCCATGACGTGGTGCACGTGCTGCACGGGCTGGCGGCGCTGGCCGAGATGGCCACCGGTGGTTTCGACGTGGGCCTGCTGGACCTGGACCTGCCGGCGCTGGATGGAACCGCCATCGCCCGCCAGCTGCATGCCATGGGCTACGACCTGCCGCTGGTAGCGGTGACCGCACGCTCGGATGCCTATGCCGAAGCGCAGGTGCTGGCGGCCGGTTTCGATGGTTTCCTGCGCAAGCCGGTCACCGGCGACCTGCTGGTGGTGGCCATCGCCCAGGCGCGTGCCCAGCGCCAGGCCGATGCCTGAGTGCCGCGGCTGATGGACGGCAACCGGCACGCTTGGGTTTACCATCGGCAAGGCCCGTGCGCGGTGCGCGGGCGTGGACATGAAAGCAGCAGGAGAACGTGCGTGGGGTCTTGGGGCCGGTGGCGGATGCTGTTGCTGGCCCTGTGCTGGGCGTTGCCGCTGGCGGCGCAGCCGGTGCCGCCCACGCCGCGGCAGGTGACGGTGTTCGACGGGTTGCCGTCCAACACGGTCAACCGCATGGCCGAGGACCGCTATGGTTAGCTGTGGATTGCCACCAATGACGGCCTGGCCCGCTATGACGGGCGCAGCTACCGCATCTGGTGGGCAGAGGATGGCCTGCGCGACAACCGCATCTGGAGCGTGTACGTCGATGCGCGCAACCGGCTGTGGATCGGGACCGAGAATGCCGGCCTGGTGCGCATGTCGGCCGACCGTCGGCAGCTGCACTTCTTCGACCGCGGCAGCCGGCCGCTGCTGGCCAGCAACACCATCTGGAGCATTGCCGGCACGCCGGACGGGGCGATCTGGTTCGGCACCCACGAAGGCGGGCTGTACCGGCTCGATGCCAACGATCGCCTGCAGCGGTTCCTGCCCGAAGCCGGCAACCCGCGTAGCCTGCCGGCCGCTTCGGTGCCGTACCTGGCCACCCAGCCGGACGGCACGCTGTGGCTGGGCACCAAGCACGGCCTGGCGCGCTGGACCGGCGCCGATTTCGACCGCGAGCCGAGCGAACACCTGCCCGGCCAGCTGATCAACGGGCTGACCACCGATGCCGACGGCAGCCTGTGGATCAACACCTACCGTGGCGCCGTGGTGCGCCATGCCGACGGCCGCTTCGGCGCACCGGACTGGGCGCTGCCGGCGGGCGAGCAGATCCTGGGCATGATGCTGCGCGACGAACAGGGCGGCTACTGGCTCGATACCCGCAGCGGGCTGGGCCGGGGCGCCAACGGCCAGTACCGTACCGTGCCGCTGTACAGCGCCGTGGCGCGCGGGCTGGTGCGGCCGAACTGGACCGGTGCCTACGAGGATCGCGAGGGCGGCATCTGGCTGGCCAGCACCAATGCCGGGCTGTGGCACCTGCTGCCACGCTGGTGGCAGTTCGCGGTGTTCTCACGGCTTGAAGATGACAACAGTTCGCTGCGCAACGGCTATGTGTTGGGCACCAGCCCGTCGCGCAACGGCGGGGTGTGGACGGTCGGCAGCCATGGTGCGCTGGACCGCTTCGATCCGGCCACCGGCGATATCCAGCAGTACCGCACCTGGGTCAACGGCAACCACTGGCTGACTTCGGTACGCGAGGACCGCAACGGCCGCGTCTGGATCGGCTCCATCGACGCGCTGCTGCGCTACGACCCGCGCACTGACGAACTGCGGCGCTGGGACACCGATGCGGCCACCGACGCCGCGCAGGATGGTGCCGCCGAGGCCATGGCCCTCTGCGATGGCGGCCTGTTGTGGGTGATGTCACCGGCCGGCCTGCAGCAGCGCGACCTGGACGGCCACGTGCTGCACCAGCTGGACAACGGCGAGGCTGGCCTACAGGCCGGCCAGCTCAACCTGGATCTGGCCTGTGGGCCGCAGGACCACCTGTGGGTGGCCAGCAGCCGTGGCCTGCTGCCGTGGCTGCCCGAGCAGGCGCGGTTCCTGCCGGTGACCGGCGCACCGACCTCTGCGGTGCATGCCATGCATATCGGTACCGACGGAGATGTCTGGCTGTCCGAGGACGGCCGCCTGTCGCGCTATCGCTGGGCGCTGGGCCAGCTGCAGCGCGAGGCGGTGATCGGTGCCGAGCGCGGCTACCCGGCCATCGCGGCCAACGGCCTGGTGGTGGACCATGACGGCGTGGCCTGGGCGACCAGCCCGCGTGGCCTGCTGCGGGTCAGTGCCGATGACCAGAACGTGCGCCTGTATGGCGTGCACGATGGCCTGCCCAGCCAGGAGTTCCGCGAGCACACGCTGATGGCCAGCGCCAGTGGCCGGCTGGTGGCCGGCACGCCCAGTGGCGTGGTGGTGTTCGACCCCGCCCTGGTGCGGCCGTCCACCCGCCGTGCGCCCCTGGTGATCGAGCGGGTGGAGGTGCGCCGTGGCGAACAGGTGCTGGACCTGACCCATGATTCACCGCTGGAGATCGCCGACGGTGACCGCGACCTGCGCATCGTGGCGCGGCTGCTGTCCTTCGCCGATTCGGCCTCCAACGTCTACCGCTACCGTCTGGCCGGCTATGACCCGGACTGGGTGGAAGTGGGGCCGGCCGGCGAACGCCTGTTCTCGCGCCTGCCGCCGGGCAGCTACCGCATGGAGGTCCAGGCGCGCTCGGCCGACCAGGTCTGGTCGCGCGTGCAGACCCTGGAATTCAGCGTGCGGCCGCCATGGTGGCGCAGCCTGTCCGGCCTGCTGGTGCTGGTCTCGCTGGCGCTGCTGCTGACCAGCTGGTTCGCCTGGCTGTACCGGCGCCGCCTGCAGCGCCGCCACGCCTACCAGCTGGCGCTGCACAATCAGGAACTGGCCGAGCAGGCCTCGGCGGCCAAGACCCGCTTCCTGGCCAACCTGGGCTATGAGATCCGCACGCCGATGACCGGCGTGATGGGCATGAGCGAACTGCTACTGGCGTCGCCGCTGGATGCCCAGCAGCGCGGCTACACGCAGTCGATCCGGCATGCCGGCCAGCACCTGCTGCACCTGGTCAACGACGCGCTGGACCTGGCACGCATCGAATCGCGGCGGCTGGAACTGCAGTCGCGGCCGTTCGCGCTGGTTGGCCTGCTGCAGGACCTGGCCGCGTTGATGGGCCCGCTAGCCGCGGCCAAGGGCCTGCGCTTCACGCTGGATGACCAGTTGCCGCCGGGCCTGCAGGCGATGGGCGATGCCATGCGGGTACGGCAGATCCTGCTCAACCTGCTGTCCAACGCGGTGAAGTTCACCAGCCGCGGCAGCATTACCCTGCACGCGCGCGTGCTGGATGCCGAGCGCGGCCTGCATTTCGACGTGCGCGATACCGGCCCGGGCATCAGCCAGGAGCAGCAGCAGCGCCTGTTCCGCCGGTTCGAGCAGGCCGATGGCGCGCGCACGGCGGCGCAGTACGGCGGCAGCGGCCTGGGGCTGGCGATCTGCCGCGAACTGTCGATGGCCATGCAGGGCCATATCCAGGTGCAGAGCCAGATGGGCAGCGGTACCACGTTCACCGTGGCGTTGCCGCTGGCGTTGTCGCTGGAGGCGGCGCAGCCGAGCGCCGAAGGTGGGGCCGGTGAACTGCCGCAGGCGCCGCCGTTGCCGCCGCAGCAGGTGCTGCTGGTGGAAGACGATGCCACCGTGGCCGACGTGGTCAGCGCGCTGCTGACCGCGCGTGGCCACCAGGTGGTGCATGCCGGCCACGCGCTGGCCGCGCTGCGCGAGATTTCCAGCGGCCCCTTCGACGTGGGCCTGCTGGACCTGGACCTGCCGGGGCTGAGCGGTTTTGAGCTGGCCCAGCACCTGCGCAACCATGGCTACACGCTGCCGCTGCTGACGGTGACCGCGCGGACCGATGCCGACCTGCAGCAGCAGGTGGAAGCGGTGGGCATCAATGGTTTCCTGCGCAAGCCGGTGACCGGGGAGCTGCTGGTGGCGGCGATCGCGCAGGTGTTGGGGCGTTGAACTAGAAGCATCCACGCATGGCGTGGATCTACAGAAGCAACCGCATCCATGCATGGCGTGGATCTACAAGGGCAACCGCATCCACCCATGGCGTGGATGCGTAGGGGCAGGGGCCTTATTCGGCCACTTCCTCCACGTCCTTGCGGCCGGGGCCGGCGTCGGGCAGCTGCCAGAAGATCAGCGTGGAGGTCAGGGTGATGGCACCCACGCAGATGAAGGTGGCATGCAGCGCGGCGGTGGCGCCGTGGCCGTCCAGGTGCGCGCCGAAGGCGGCCAGCAGGCTGCCGGCCGCCGCCGCGCCGAAGCCGGTGGCCAGCATCATCACCATCGACAGCAGGCTGTTGCCGGGGCTGGCGAATTCGCGGTCCAGGTCGCGCAGGGTCACGGTGTTCATCACCGTGAACTGCAGCGAATTGACCGCGCCGAACAGCGCCAGCTGCACCAGCCGCACCCCCAGGTGCTGGCCCGGGGTCATCAGCGCGAAGCTGGCCATGGCCACGCCCACCAGCACCGTGTTGACCATCAGCACGCGGCGGTAGCCATAGCGTTCCACCAGCTTCACCGCCATCTGCTTGGACACCATGCCGGCGGCGGCCACCGGAATCATCATCAGGCCGGCGGTCATCGGGCTCATGCCCATGCCCACCTGCAGCAGCAGCGGGATCAGCAGCGGCATGGCACCGCTGCCGATGCGCGAGAACAGGTTGCCGAGGATGCCGATGCGGTAGCTGGGCACGCGGAACAGCAGCAGCGAGAACAGCGGCGCGGTGGAGTTGGCCGCGTGCAGCCAGTAGCCGACCAGCGCGGCCAGCCCGGCCACGGTCATCAGCATCACCAGCGCGTTGGGCGTGCCGATGCCGGCGGTGCCGTCCAGCGCCAGCGACAGCACCACCATGGCAAAGGCCAGCATCACATAGCCGCGCAGGTCGAAGCGGGTGCGGTGGCTGGCGTAGTGGTCGGGCATGATCTTCATGGCCGCCACGAACCCGATCACGCCGATCGGCAGGTTGATCAGGAACACCCAGTGCCAGGAAGCGATTTCCACCAGCCAGCCGCCCAGGGTGGGGCCGATCAGCGGGCCGATCAGTGCGGGAATGGCGATGAAGCTCATGGCGCGCAGGAAATCCTCGCGCGGCACCGAGCGCATCACCGCCAGGCGGCCCACCGGCAGCAGCATGGCCCCGCCCATGCCCTGCAGCACGCGCGCGGCCACCAGCTGGTGCAGGTGCTGGGCCAGCGCGCAGGCCAGCGAGCCCACGGTGAACAGGATGATCGCTACCAGGAAGGTGCGGCGGGCGCCGTAGCGGTCGGCAATCCAGCCCGAGGCGGGAATGAAGGTGGCCACGGCCAGTGCGTAGCTGAACACCACCGACTGCATCTGCAGCGGGCTTTCACCCAGGCTGCTGGCCATGGCCGGCAGCGCGGTGTTGACGATGGTCGAATCCAGCATCTGCATGAAGATCGCCAGCGACACCAGCCAGAGCAGGGGGCGGATGGACGTGGCGTTGGCATTCATTGCAGGGGACCAGCGGGTGGGGGCGCCATGATCGCGCAGTGAAGGTCACGGCGCGATCATGGCGCGCCGTGCCGCCACGACGCGCACAGCAGGGTCAGCGCTGGCTGTGGCGGTGCACCGCGTCCACCAGCACCTGCACATGGGCCGGGTCCATGTCCGGCGACATGCCGTGGCCCAGGTTGAACACGTGGCCCTCGCGCGAGCCGCCGTTGCCGGCCGCATAGGTATCCAGCACACGGCCGGCAGCTGCGGTGATCGCCTCCGGCGAGGCGTACAGCGTGGTCGGGTCCAGGTTGCCCTGCAGCGCGACGCGGCCGCCGGTGCGGCGCAGCGCCTCGTCCAGGTCCAGCGTCCAGTCCAGGCCCAGCGCATCGGCGCCGGTCTGCGACAGCGCTTCCAGGTGCAGGCCGGTGCCCTTGCCGAACAGGATCAGCGGCGTGCGCTGGCTGCCTTCGCCGCGTTCCAGGCCTTCGGCAATGCGCTGCAGGTAGCGCAGCGAGAATTCGCGGTACATCGCCGGGGAGAGCACGCCGCCCCAGGTGTCGAACACCTGCAGGGCCTGCGCACCGGCCGCGCGCTGCGCGCCCAGGTAGGCGATGACCGCCTGCGTGGTCACTTCCAGCAGGCGGTGCAGGGCCTGCGGATGGTTCAGCACCATCGCCTTGATGCGCGAGAAATCCTTGCTGCCGCCGCCTTCGATCACGTAGCAGGCCAGCGTCCACGGACTGCCGGAGAAGCCGATCAGCGGCACCTGGCCGTCCAGTTCGCGGCGGATCAGGCGCACCGCGTCCATCACATAGCCCAGGTCCTGTTCCATGTCCGGCACGGCCAGTCGCGCGATGGCCGCCTCGTCACGCACCGGGTGGCGGAACTTCGGGCCTTCGCCTTCCACGAAGTACAGCTCCAGGCCCATCGCATCGGGAATGGTCAGGATGTCCGAGAACAGGATGGCCGCGTCCAGCGGGAAGCGGCGCAGTGGCTGCAGGGTGATCTCGCAGGCGATCTCCGGATTCTTGGCCATGGCCAGGAAGCTGCCGGCCTTGGCGCGGGTGGCGCGGTATTCCGGCAGGTAGCGGCCGGCCTGGCGCATCAGCCAGACGGGCGTGCAGTCCACCGGTTCGCGGCGCAGGGCGCGCAGCACGCGATCGTTGCGGAGGGGGCTGGTCACGGTGGGCGATCCTTGGGCAGAAAGGGCAGCGGCTTCAGTCGCCGTGCGTGATGATCTGGAAGCCGCGGTGCAGTTCGGCATCGCGGGCCTTCTCGAAAGCGTGGCGGGCATCGTCGGCCTGCAGGAACTGTTCGCGCCGCAGCTGCGAACGGCCACCCCGGCGGCCACTCTCGCGCAGCAGTTCCCAGCCGCCGAACAGGTCCGGCAGCAGGCTCAGGCGCAGGAAGCGCGGCGCCTGTGCGCCGTCTTCGGGGTGTTGCAGGTAGACATGCATGGCGCCGATTGTATCGCCCCGGGGCGGCACGGACCTGTAGAGCCGAGCCCATGCTCGGCTGCGCTTCATGCCGCGGCACAATCCGGTAGCGCCGGGCCATGCCCGGCGAACGCGGAAAGGTCAGCCCTCGCCCAGCACCTTCAGTACCGCCGCCTCGTCCACGTCCGGCACCACTTCGGCGCGGCCCATGCCCCGCCACAGCACCAGGCGCAGCCGGCCCGCCACGTTCTTCTTGTCCAGCCGCATGCGGCCCAGCAGGGCCTGCGGGTCCAGCCCGGCCGGAATGGCCACCGGCAGCCCGACCTGCTGCAGCAGCGCCTGCAGGCGCGCACGGTCGGCGTCCTCGGCCAGGCCCAGCTGGGTGGACAGGCGCGCGGCCAGCACCATGCCCACCGCCACGGCCTCGCCATGGTTCAGGGCATCGCGGCCGGGTGCGGAGTAGCCCTGCTCGGTCTCGATGGCGTGGCCGAAGGTATGGCCCAGGTTGAGCAGGGCACGCTCGCCTTTCTCGAACGGGTCGCGCTCGACGATGGCCGCCTTGTGCCGGCAGCTGCGTGCGATCGCCTCGGCCAGCACCCCGGCCTCGCCGGCGGCCAGCGCCGTGGCGTGCTGCTGCAGCCAGTCGAAGAAGGCGGCATCGCCCAATGCGCCGTACTTGATCACTTCGGCCAGCCCGGCACGCAGCTCGCGCTCGGGCAGGGTGGTCAGCATGGCGGTATCGGCGATGACCGCGCGCGGCGGATGGAACGCGCCCACCAGGTTCTTGCCGGCCGGAATGTCCACGGCGGTCTTGCCGCCCACCGAGGAGTCGACCATTGCCAGCAGGGTGGTCGGCAGCTGTACGCAGTCCACTCCACGCATCCAGCAGGCTGCGGCGAAGCCGGCCAGGTCGCCGACCACGCCGCCGCCGAGCGCGAACACGCAGGCATCGCGGGTGGCGCCCAGAGTGGCCAGCGCGCTGATGGCGCTGCCGAATTCGGCCAAGGTCTTGGAGGCCTCGCCGGCCACCAGCACGTGCTGGCCGATGATCAGTTCCGGCCGCGCGGCCAGCAGCGTGCGGCGCACGCCGTCCAGGTAGCGCGGGGCCACTTCACTGTCGCTGACCAGCAGCACGTGGCGGCCACGGACATGCGAGGCCAGCGCGGCACCATCGGCCAGCACGCCGGCGCCGATGGTGATGGCGTACGGACGGTCGTCGCCAACGGCGACCTGCAACGGGGTAGGGGAAGTCATGCAGTCAGGTCCTGTCGCTGCCAATGCGTGGCCAGCTTCACCACCAGGTGGGCGGTGGTATCGGCAGCAGTGAAAAGGTCGGTGTCCAGGGTCAGATCGGCCAGCTGCCGGTACAGCGGGTCGCGTGCCAGCGCCAGCGCGTGCAGCACCTGCTGGCGGTCCGGGCGCTGCAGCAGCGGGCGCTGCTTGTCGCGCGCCAGCCGCTCCAGCTGCGCCGGCACGCTGACATGCAGGTGCACCACATAGCCACGGCGGGCGATCAGCGCCCGGTTGGCCGGGTCCAGCACGGCGCCGCCGCCGGTGGAAATCAATTGCCCGTGGCTTTCCAGCAGCCGCGCCAGGGCGGCCCGTTCCTGCTCGCGGAAGCCGGTCTCGCCCGAATGCTCGAAGATGTCGGCAATGCTGGCGCCGGCGGCATCCACGATGGCCTGGTCGACATCGACGAAGTCCAGCGTGAAGCGCTCGGCCAGGCGGCGGCCGATGCAGGTCTTTCCGGCGCCCATCGGGCCGATCAGGATGAGATTTGGAGCGGGATTCATCGTCACGGATGCTAACACCTCCGTGCCCTTGGCTTTACGTCTTTCACACCACTGTAGGGGGGGGGCGGAAGGTCCCGCGCGCTACCGGAGGGGCAGCCATGTCCATCGCCAAAGTCATTGAAATCACCGCCTCGTCGCCGAAAAGCGTGGAGGACGCGGTGCGCACCGGCCTGAAGAAGGTGGCCGAGACGGTCAAGGGCATCCAGGGCGCCTGGGTGAACGAAACCAAGGTGGTCACCAATGCCAGCGGTGAGATCACCGAATGGCGGGTGAACCTGCGGGTGACCTTCGTGGTCGAGTGAGCCCGCATCGGTTCAGGGCGTGGCCGGCACGACCGCGGTGATCCGGCGCTGGTCGTCCAGCGCGATCAACCGGTCGGCCACACTCGGCAAGGTGGCCAGTGCCTGCCGGCTGACCCGTTCGTAGTACTGCACGAAGCGCTCCAGCTGGCTGCGGTTCATGCCGGTGCGCCCGGGCTGGGCAGCCTGCATGGCCTGCTCCTGCTGCCAGCGCCAGCGCGGTACCACGGCGAAATCCGGCGGCTGCAGGAACCACAGCCGGTCGCAGCGCTGCCACAGCGCCGGGTAGTCGCGGGCCAGCGCCTGGTTGCACCAGTGGCGCCAGCGGCCATCGCTGTCGGCCTCGCGCTCCAGCGCGTTCAGCGGCTCGCCCAGTGCGGCCGCGTCCTGCGCCGGGGTGCCGAGGAACCAGCCCTCGAACACCAGCAAGTCCAGCGGCTGCGCGCGCTGCGGCCACTGGGCCTCGGGCAGGCGCTCGTCGGCCAGCTTGTCGAAACGCGGCAGCGCCAGCGGCTGGCGTGCGGCCACGCCATCCAGCACGGCATGGGCCAGGGCCAGATCGTGGGTGCCGGGCGGGCCGCGGGTGATCAGCAGCGGGCGTACCTGGCGCGCCAGGCGCTGCCGCTGCGCGCGGGTGAGGTAGACATCGTCGATGGACAGCGTGGCGGCATTCAGCCCACGCGCCCCGGCGCGCTCCACCACCTGCGCGGCCAGCGTCGATTTGCCGCTGCCCTGCAGGCCGCTGATGGCCAATACTGGCACCGCTGCGTTACTGCCCAGTGCATCGTCCAGCGCCTGGTCGACCAGCGCGTCCGGGAATCCTTTTGCCTTGGGCATGTACGAAGTGGCAACCATGCCGCCACAATAGCCCAAACCGCGTGAGAGCACTGCCCCGATGAGCGACCTGTACACCGAAGCGTTGTCCACCTTTGCCGCCCTGTTCGACGAGGCCAGGCAGAGCCGCGAAGTGGAGCCCAACGCGATGACCGTGGCCACCGCCGATGCCAACGGCCGGCCCTCGGCGCGCACCGTGCTGCTGAAGGCCTTCGACGCGCGCGGCTTCGTGTTCTACACCCATCTGGACAGCCACAAGGGCCAGGAACTGCAGACCAACCCGCAGGCCGCGCTGCTGTTCCTGTGGCGCAGCCTGCGCGAGGCCGGCATCCAGGTGCGCATCGAAGGGCGCGTGGAACAGGTGGCCGACGCCGAGGCCGATGCGTATTTCGCCAGCCGCCCGCGCATGAGCCAGATTGGCGCCTGGGCCTCGCTGCAGTCGAAGACGCTGGCCACCCGCGAAGAATTCGATGCGCGCGTGGCCGAGGTCGAAGCCCGCTTCGACGGCCAGGACGTGCCGCGCCCGGACGGCTGGAGTGGCCTGCGCGTGGTGCCCGACCGCATCGAGTTCTGGTACGGCGCGCAGTTCCGCCTGCACGAGCGCTGGTGCTATGAAGCCGGTGCCGAAGGGCGCTGGAGCAAGCGGCTGCTGTATCCGTAAGGCGGCAGGAACTGCGCAGGCGGCAGCGCCAGGTGCGCTGCCTCGGCCGGACGGAGCAGGGCAGCGGTCAGCAGGCGCTGCTGCGATCCATCACGGACGCCGCCGAAAACCAGTCGTCCATGCGATCGGCAGCCGGGTTGTAGCCGTCGACGAAATCACCGCTCACGGCGGCCATCCAGGTGTTGATGACAGTACAGGCGTCGCGCGCGGTGGCGGCGGAGTGTTCCAGATCGAGCTGATGGGCGCTGTTGCGCGAGGTGCCCTTGCGCAGATGCAGGCTGAGCTCATAAGGGCATGCGGCCGCCGGCGCATAGTGCACATACAGCGATGCGCGCACGCGCTCACCGTGGCGCAAGGCGAAATCGCCATTGGCGTAGAACACCATGCCGCCGAAGTAAAGATCGCGCAGCAGGAAGGCGACATCAGGGTCTGCCACGTCCTCGAGTACCGCCGGTGTGGCATCCAGCAGATTGTTCTTGGCAAAACACCAGCCCCACGGCGCCAGGAAGTACGGCAAGGGATGCTGCTGCCGCAGCCGTCGGTCCTGCTGGATGAACGTGTCGATGTGGCGTCTCCTGTGCCGGGAGTGGGGCGGCGGGTGCATGGCACTATCTGGCCAACGCCCTGTTCCGGGCAACCCGCGGTTCCGTGGGAGAGCGAAAAAATTGGCTCGCCACGGCGAACGCGTGTCGCACGCAGGCCTGTCCGCTTCATGCGCGAGCAGGGGGCTGGCGGGCACACTGCGTTGAATTCCCTTGATTTCCGGAGTCGCCATGTCCTTCTGGCGTTGCCTGTTTGCCGTACCGCCGCCGCGCCGAGGCGTCGAAGCGACCCTGCTGCTGCTCGCCCGCATCGTGGCCGGGGTGATGTTCTGCGTATCAGGCTGGAACAAGGTGTTCACCGCGGCCGGCCGCGAGCGCATGGTGCACACGCTGGTCGAGGCTGGCATTCCGTTCCCGGTGTTCAGTGCACCGGTGCTGGGCGCGATTGAGTGGATTGCCGGTGGGCTGCTGGTACTGGGCCTGCTCAGCCGGCCCTCGGCCCTCCTGCTGGCGGGCATCTGCGCGGTGGCCGCATTGACCGATGGCATCGCGCGCATTCCGGCAGGGCTGAGCGTGCCGGACTGGCTGAGCTGGTTCTACTACCTGAGCGAAGTGCCGCTGGGCGTGTTGCTGCTGTGGATAGCGACGGTGGGTACGGGGCGGTTCGCCATCGAGGCGCGCTGGGGACGCTAGGTTGATCCTGGCCCGGCGTGGAAGGAAGAGCTGCGCCGTTCTGCAGATCCACGCGATGTGGTTGCAGCGGGTTCCTGGGAGGACAGTGCGAACCGGGGGCGCACCCATCTGGCAACAGGAGCGTGCAACAGCGCGCTACAACCCCTCCGCGCGCAGCCAGCGCCACAGCGTGGTGCGTGACACGCCCAATGCCTGCGCCATGCCCTCGCGGTCATTGCGGTGTTCGTGCAGCAGGGCGTCCAGCTGCGCATGCGGCGGGCGCCTGCCAGTGCTTTCCACCGGCAGCGCGGCGCCGCCGTCATGCGCCAGTTCCGGCGCCAGCTGCAGCAGGCGCGCGGCATCCATGTTGCCTTCGGCCGGCTGCCAGTGGATGCGCAGACGATCGACCAGGTTGCGCAGTTCGCGCACGTTGCCGGGCCAGTCGGCGGCCTGCAGAACGGCCATGGCGCTGTCATCCAGCGGCGCATCCACGCCACGCAGCTGGCGGAAGAAATGCCGCGCCAGCGTGGCCACGTCCTCGCGGCGCGTGTGCAGCGCGGGCAGTGCAATGCGCAGCGCGGCCAGCCGGTAATACAGGTCGCGGCGGAAGCTGCCGGCCTGCACGTGCTGCTCCAGCGACTGCAGTGTGGCGGCCACCACGCGCAGGTCCACGCTGGTGGGTTCGGCGGCCCCCACGCGCAGCACTTCGCGCTCTTCCAGCACCCGCAGCAGGCGGGTCTGCAGGGGCAACGGCAGCTCGCCGATCTCATCCAGGAACAGGGTGCCGCCGTCGGCCGCTTCCACCAGGCCGACACGGCCGCCGCGGCGCGCGCCGGTGAAGGCGCCATCGCTGTAGCCGAACAGCTCCGCTTCCAGCAGCGATTCACTGATCGCCCCGCAGTTCAGCGCCACGAAGCGTCCCCGCCGGCCGCTGGCCGCATGCAGCTGGCGCGCCACCAGTTCCTTGCCGGTGCCGGTTTCGCCGGTGACCAGCACGGTGCTGTCGTGCGGGGCGTACAGGCCGATCAGCTCGCGCACCGTGTCCATCGCGGCGCTGTCACCCAGCAATGGGGTCTCGGCGCTGCGGGCGCGGCTGCGGCGCCGCAGCGGGGCACCGGCACGGCCGGAGCGGGCCAGGGTCTGGGTCAGTTCCAGGGCGTGCTCGAAGGCATGGCGCACCGAATCGGCCGAGTACAGCAGCACGCCCGGCATGCCCACCTGTTCGGCATGGTCGATGGCCATGCCGGTGCCGACGATCACTTCGATGCCATTGGCGCGCAGGTCGGCGATGCAGTCGCGCGCATCTTCGCGGGTCACGAAGCGGCGGTGTTCGATCTCCAGCCCGAAACTCTGCTGGAAACTGCTGAACACCGGCACGTCGCTGGCATGGGTGACCAGGCCGATGCGCGGGGCGATGCGACGCGCACGCGCCAGCGCCTCCATCAGGTCGAAGCCGTTGGCCTGGATCGGCACCAGCGGCACCTCCAGCCGGCTGCGCAGGTAGGCGGCGTTGGAGCCGCCGGCAATCACCACGTCGCAGTGCTCGCGGCGCAGGCGCTGGCCGATCACATCCACCGCCTCCTCGAAGCCCAGGTTGATCTGCTCGATGCGCGCGCGGCGGTCGAATTCGGGAATGACGTCGCCCAGCAGGCCGGTCAGCCGCGAAACGCTCACCGTCCAGATCACCGGGCGGCCCGGGTCGGGGTCGACGTAGCGCAGCGGGGAGCGGGGCAGGTCCATGGACAGTCGGCGGGGTGAGGATGTTTCATGATACATCCGTTTCAATGTTTCATATGTTTCAACGTAGCGTTACGGTCATCCGCGTGAAATCAACGACTTGCAGGTTGGCACGGTGCTTGCTGTTACCTCTCCGTATTGCCCCTTGTCAGACAACTGGATCACTGCATGAGTGCCACTGCCCCCATTTCCGCCGGTGCCCGCTTCCGCCAGGCGCTGGCCGCCGAATCGCCGCTGCAGGTGATCGGCACCATCAACGCCAACCACGCCCTGCTGGCCAAGCGCGCCGGCTTCCACGCCATCTACCTGTCCGGCGGCGGTGTCGCCGCCGGTTCGCTGGGCCTGCCGGACCTGGGCATCAACACCCTGGAAGACGTGCTGATCGACGTGCGCCGCATCACCGATGTCTGCGACCTGCCACTGATGGTGGACATCGACACCGGCTTCGGTCCGAGCGCATTCAACATCGCGCGCACGGTGAAGTCGCTGATCAAGGCCGGCGCCGCCGCCTGCCACATCGAAGACCAGGTCGGCGCCAAGCGCTGCGGCCACCGCCCGGGCAAGGAGATCGTCTCGCAGGGTGAAATGGTCGACCGTGTGAAGTCCGCCGCCGATGCCAAGACCGATCCGGACTTCTTCCTGATCGCCCGTAACGACGCCATCCAGGTGGACGGCGTGGACAAGGCCATCGAACGCGCCATCGCCTGTGTCGAGGCCGGTGCCGACGGCATCTTCGCCGAGGCCGCCTACGACCTGGACACCTACCGTCGCTTCGTCGATGCAGTGAAGGTGCCGGTGCTGGCCAACATCACTGAATTCGGCGCCACCCCGCTGTTCAGCCGCGACGAACTGGCCTCGGCCGGCGTGGCCATCCAGCTGTTCCCGCTGTCGGCGTTCCGCGCGGCCAACAAGGCCGCCGAGAACGTCTACCAGGCGGTGCGCCGCGACGGCCACCAGCGCAACGTGGTCGACACCATGCAGACGCGTGAAGAACTGTACGACCGCATCGGCTACCACGCCTTCGAGCAGCAGCTCGATGCGCTGTTCGCCGCCAAGAAATAAGCAGTACCCTGCACCATCAAGCTTCGGAGGGAAACATGAACGATACGACCGCTACCCCAACCTTCAAGCCGAAGAAGTCCGTCGCCCTGTCCGGCACCGCCGCCGGCAACACCGCCCTGTCCACCGTGGGCCGCAGTGGCAACGACCTGCACTACCGTGGCTATGACATCCTGGACCTGGCCACCACCAGCGAGTTCGAGGAAATCGCCCACCTGCTGGTGCACGGCAAGCTGCCGACCCGCGCCGAGCTGGTGTCCTACAAGGCCAAGCTGAAGTCGCTGCGCGGCATTCCGGCCGCAGTGAAGGCGGCGCTGGAAGAGCTGCCGCCGTCGGCGCACCCGATGGACGTGATGCGCACCGGCGTGTCCGTGCTCGGCTGCGTGTCGCCGGAAAAGGACGACCACAACCATCCGGGCGCGCGTGACATCGCCGACAAGCTGATGGCCAACCTCGGCTCGATCCTGCTGTACTGGTACCACTGGAGCCACAACGGCCGCGTCATCGACGTGGAGACCGACGACGACTCCATCGGTGGCCACTTCCTGCACCTGCTGCATGGCGAGAAGCCGCAGGATTCGTGGGTGAAGGCGATGCACACCTCGCTGATCCTGTACGCCGAACACGAGTTCAACGCGTCCACCTTCGCCTGCCGCGTGATCGCCGGCACCGGCAGCGACATGTACAGCGCGATCTGCGGTGGTATCGGCGCGCTGCGCGGCCCCAAGCACGGCGGCGCCAACGAAGTGGCGTTCGAAGTGCAGAAGCGCTACGACAACCCCGATGAGGCCGAGGCGGACATCAAGGCGCGCGTGGAGCGCAAGGAAGTGGTCATCGGTTTCGGCCACCCGGTCTACACCGTGTCCGACCCGCGCAACAAGGTCATCAAGCAGGTCGCGCGCGAGCTGTCCGAAGAGCAGTCCAGCCTGAAGATGTACGACATCGCCGAGCGCCTGGAAACGGTGATGTGGGACATCAAGAAGATGTTCCCGAACCTGGACTGGTTCAGTGCGATCAGCTACCACATGATGGGCGTGCCCACGGCGATGTTCACCCCCCTGTTCGTGATCGCCCGCACCGCCGGTTGGAGCGCGCACATCATCGAACAGCGCATCGACGGCAAGATCATCCGCCCGAGCGCGAACTACACCGGCCCGGAAGACCAGGCCTTCGTTCCGATCGACAAGCGCGTCTGATCCTGCCGATCGACCGCGCGTTGTACTGCCCCTGCGGCCGGCCCGGTGCCGGCCGCAGGCCATTGCTGCCGCACCTGCGGCACACGGCCCGCCCAATGCACCACGCCAGCCCATGAATTCCGATTACCGTAAGAACCTTCCCGGCACCGCGCTGGACTATTTCGATGCCCGTGCCGCCGTCGAGGCGCTGCAGCCCGGCGCCTATGCTACGCTGCCGCACACCTCGCGCGTGCTGGCCGAAAACCTGGTGCGCCGCTGCGACCCGGCCACGCTGGCCGATTCGCTGACGCAGCTGATCGAGCGCCGCCGCGACCTGGATTTCCCGTGGTTCCCGGCGCGCGTGGTCTGCCATGACATCCTCGGCCAGACCGCGCTGGTGGATCTGGCCGGCCTGCGCGATGCGATCGCCGACAAGGGCGGCGACCCGGCCAAGGTCAACCCGGTGGTGCCGGTGCAGCTGATCGTGGACCACTCGCTGGCGGTGGAATGCGGTGGCTTCGACCCGCAGGCGTTCGAGAAGAACCGCGCCATCGAAGACCGCCGCAACGAAGACCGTTTCCACTTCATCGACTGGACCAAGCTGGCGTTCCAGAACGTGGACGTGATCCCGCCGGGCAACGGCATCATGCACCAGATCAACCTGGAGAAGATGTCGCCGGTGGTCTACGTGCAGGACGGCGTGGCCTTCCCCGATACCTGCGTGGGCACCGACAGCCACACCCCGCAAGTGGATGCGCTGGGCGTGATCGCCATTGGTGTGGGCGGCCTGGAAGCGGAGAACGTGATGCTGGGCCGCGCGTCGTGGATGCGCCTGCCCGACACCGTTGGCGTCGAACTGAGCGGCCGCCCGCAGCCGGGCATCACCGCCACCGACGTGGTGCTGGCCCTGACCGAGTTCCTGCGCAAGGAACGCGTGGTCGGTGCCTGGCTTGAATTCTTTGGCGAGGGTGCGGCGGCACTGACCATCGGTGACCGCGCCACCATCTCCAACATGTGCCCCGAATACGGCGCCACCGCCGCGATGTTCTACATCGACGCACAGACCACCGAGTACCTGCGCCTGACCGGCCGCGAGGAAGCGCAGGTGGCGCTGGTGGAAAACTACGCACGCACCACCGGCCTGTGGGCCGACGATCTGGCCACCGCACAGTACGAGCGCGTGCTGCGCTTCGACCTGTCCAGCGTGGTGCGCAACATGGCCGGCCCGTCCAACCCGCACAAGCGCGTGGCCACCACCGAGCTGGCCGAGCGCGGCATCGCCGACGAAGCCAAGCTGGAGGCGGGCAAGGCCGAGCAGGCGCAGGGCCTGATGCCCGATGGCGCGGTGGTCATCGCCGCCATCACCAGTTGCACCAACACCTCCAACCCGCGCAACGTGATCGCCGCCGCACTGCTGGCGCGCAACGCCAACGCGCGCGGCCTGCAGCGCAAGCCGTGGGTGAAGTCGTCGCTGGCGCCGGGTTCGAAGGCCGTGCAGCTGTATCTGGAAGAATCCGGCCTGCTGCCGGACCTGGAACAGCTCGGCTTCGGCATCGTGGCTTTTGCCTGCACCACCTGCAACGGCATGAGCGGCGCGCTGGATCCGAAGATCCAGCAGGAAATCATCGACCGCGACCTGTACGCCACGGCCGTGCTGTCGGGCAACCGCAACTTCGACGGCCGCATCCATCCCTACGCCAAGCAGGCCTTCCTGGCCTCGCCGCCGCTGGTGATCGCCTACGCCATCGCTGGCACGGTGCGCTTTGATATCGAGAAGGACGTGCTGGGCGTGGACGCCGACGGCAACGACGTGCGCCTGAAGGACATCTGGCCGAGTGATGCCGAGATCGACGCGGTGGTGAAGGCCTCGGTGAAGCCCGAGCAGTTCCGCAAGGTGTACAACCCGATGTTCAACGTGCGCGTGGAGCACGGTGCGCCGGTCAGCCCGCTGTACGACTGGCGCCCGCAGAGCACCTACATCCGCCGCCCGCCGTACTGGGAGGGCGCGCTGGCCGGTGAGCGCACGCTGTCCGGCATGCGCGCACTGGCGGTGCTGCCGGACAACATCACCACCGACCACCTGTCGCCGTCCAACGCGATCATGGCCTCCAGCGCCGCCGGCGAGTACCTGGCCAAGATGGGCCTGCCGGAAGAGGACTTCAATTCCTACGCCACACACCGCGGCGACCACCTGACCGCGCAGCGCGCCACGTTCGCCAACCCGAAGCTGTTCAACCAGATGGTGCGCAACGACGATGGCAGCGTGAAGCAGGGCTCGCTGGCGCGCGTGGAGCCGGAAGGCAAGGTCATGCGCATGTGGGAAGCGATCGAGACCTACATGGACCGCAAGCAGCCGCTGATCATCATCGCCGGCGCAGATTACGGCCAGGGCAGCTCGCGTGACTGGGCCGCCAAGGGTGTGCGCCTGGCCGGCGTGGAAGCCATCGCGGCCGAGGGCTTCGAGCGGATTCACCGCACCAACCTGATCGGCATGGGCGTGCTGCCGCTGGAGTTCAAGCCGGGCACCACGCGCCTGACTCTGGGCATCGACGGCACCGAGACCTTCGACGTGGTGGGCGAACGCACCCCGCGCGCGGAGCTGACCCTGGTCATCCACCGCCGCGACGGCCAGGACGTGATCGTGCCGGTCACCTGCCGCCTGGACAGCGACGAGGAAGTGGCGATCTACGAAGCCGGTGGCGTGCTGCAGCGCTTCGCCCAGGATTTCCTGGAAGGCGCCAAGGTGGCGTGATAGCCGGCTGAATGCCTGCCCCCGGAGACCGGGGGCAGGCTTGTCCGACACGAGGGCGGGGCGCACACTGACTTGGCAAAAACTGCCAATGGAGAGTTTCATGGCCACCATGAACATTTCGCTGACCGACCCGCTCAAGCAGTTCGTGGACGAGGAAGTGCGCGAAGGCGGCTACTCCAGCACCTCGGACTATGTGCGCGACCTGATCCGCCAGCGCCAGCGCAGCAAGGCGGAGGAGTTGCTCAAGAAGCTCATCGCCGAGGGGCTGGCCTCGGGCCCTGCCATTCCAGTGACCGGTGAAACCTTCGAACGAATGCGTCGTGAATTGACCGAAAGGATGGAGCGTGAAGGCGATTGAGTGGAGGCCGAGGGCTGAGACCGACGCGGCCGATACCGCGCTATGGTTCGCGCGACAGGGAGGGACGGCACTGGGCGTGCGTTTCCTGGCCGAGTTGGAGACCACCCTGCAGCGCATCGCCCTGTTTCCCGCTTCGGGCTCCACCAGACATGCCGATTTCGCCGCGCAGCTGCCTGGGCCGTTGCGCTTCATGCCGGTTTCTTCCTTTGATCGTTACCTGATCTATTACGTCAACCTGCCTGAGCGCGTGCACGTCATGCGTGTGTGGCGTGTTGACCGTGGCCTCGATCACTTGATGCAAGACATTTCCTGATATTCCAACGCGTGGACCCGACGATGACCTTCCTCCCGCAACTCCGTATTCCCGCCACCTACATGCGCGGTGGCACCAGCAAGGGCGTGTTCTTCCGCCTGCAGGACCTTCCCGGCGCCGCACAGGTGCCGGGCGCCGCGCGCGATGCGCTGCTGATGCGCGTGATCGGTTCGCCCGATCCGTATGGCAAGCAGACCGACGGCATGGGCGGGGCGACCTCCAGCACCAGCAAGTGCGTGATCATTTCCAGTGCGTCGGTGCCCGACCACGACGTGGACTACCTGTACGGCCAGGTGTCCATCGACACCGCGTTCGTCGACTGGAGCGGCAACTGCGGCAACCTCAGCACTGCGGTCGGCCCGTTCGCGATCGCCAACGGGCTGATCGACGCGGCCCGCGTGCCGCGCGACGGCCTGTGCACCGTGCGCATCTGGCAGGCCAACATCGGCAAGACCATCATCGCCCACGTGCCGATGCGCGATGGCGAGGTGCAGGAAACCAGTGATTTCGAACTGGACGGCGTGACTTTCCCGGCCGCCCAGATCCAGCTGGAATTCATCGACCCCTCCGATGACGGCGATGCCGGCGCGATGTTCCCGACCGGCAACGTGATCGACACGCTGGAGGTGCCGGGCGTGGGCAGCTTCGAGGTGACGATGATCACCGCCGGCATTCCGACCATCTTCCTCAATGCTGCCGATCTGGGTTATACTGGCACCGAGCTGCAGCCGGCCATCAACGAAGACAAGGCGGCGCTGCAGAAGTTCGAGACCATCCGTGCCCATGGTGCGCTGCGCATGGGGCTGATTTCGAAGCTGGAAGACGCCACCACCCGCCAGCACACGCCGAAAGTGGCGTTCGTGGCACCGGCGCAAGACTACGTATCGTCCAGCGGCAAGGCAATCCCGGCCTCGGCCATCGACCTGCACGCGCGTGCGCTGTCGATGGGCAAGCTGCACCACGCGATGATGGGCGCGGCGGCCGTGGCGATCGGCACCGCCGCGGCGATTCCGGGCACCCTGGTCAACCGCGCCGCCGGTGGTGGCGAGCGTGAGGCGGTGACCTTCGGCCATCCGTCCGGCACGTTGCGCGTGGGCGCACAGGCCGGCCGCGTTGACGGCCAGTGGACGGTGACCAAGGCCATCATGAGCCGCAGCGCCCGCGTGCTGATGGAAGGCACGGTGCGGGTACCGGCCGACACCTTGTAACGCGGGACCATCGCGGTAGCGCCGGGCCATGCCCGGCGAGCGCAGCAGGGCCCGCCCATGAACCGCCGGGCAGGGCCCGGCGCTATCGGAGATGCACGATGTCCAGCAGCCAGACCTCTTCCAACCAGCGTGCAGCGTGGGACCCACTGCTGCTCGAGATTGTGGATTACGTGCGCGACACGCCCATCGACAGCACCCGGGCGTTCGAGACCGCGCATTACTGCCTGCTCGATACCCTGGGCTGCGGCCTGGAAGCGCTGGCGTTCCCGGCCTGCAGCAGACTGCTCGGGCCGGTGGTGCCCGGCATCACGGTGCAGAACGGTGCGCGCGTGCCCGGCACGCACTATGCGCTGGATCCGGTGCAGGCCGCGTTCAACATCGGCGCGATGGTGCGCTAGCTCGATTTCAACGACACCTGGCTGGCCGCAGAGTGGGGCCATCCTTCGGACAACCTCGGCGGCATCCTGGCCGTGGCCGATTGGCTGGGTCGCAATGCCGCCGGCCTGCGCCGCGCGTCGCCGACCATGCACGACGTGCTGCGCGCGATGATCAAGGCGCACGAGATCCAGGGTGTGCTGGCGCTGGACAACGCGTTCAATCGCGTGGGCCTGGACCATGTGCTGCTGGTCAAGGTGGCCTCCACCGCCGTGGTGGCGCAGCTGCTCGGGCTCGATCGCGAGCGCATGCTCAACGCGCTGTCACTGGCCTGGGTCGATGGCCAGTCGCTGCGCACCTACCGGCATGCGCCCAATACCGGTTCGCGCAAGAGCTGGGCCGCCGGGGATGCCACCAGCCGCGCGGTACGGCTGGCGCTGATGGCCGCTGCCGGTGAGATGGGCTACCCCTCGGTGCTGAGCACGCCGACGTGGGGCTTCCAGGACGTCGCGATGCACGGCCAGCCCGTTACCCTTGCGCGGCCACTGGGCAGCTATGTGATGGAAAACGTGCTGTTCAAGATCAGTTTCCCGGCCGAGTTCCATGGCCAGACCGCCGTGGAAGCGGCCATCACGCTGCACCATCAACTGAAGGCGGCCGGGCGCTCACCGATGGACATCGCCCAGCTGACCATCCGTACCCAGCAGGCCTGCATCCGCATCATCGACAAGCAGGGCCCGCTGCATAACCCGGCCGACCGCGACCACTGCGTGCAGTACATGGTGGCCATCGCGCTGCTGCATGGCCGGCTGGTGGCCGAGGATTACGAGGATGACGTCGCGGCCGACCCCTGCATCGATGCGCTGCGGGCCACCATGCACTGCGTGGAGGACGCCGGTTTCAGTGCCGATTACCTGGACCCGGACAAGCGCAGCATCGCCAATGCACTGAGCGTGCGCTTTGCCGATGACGGTTCGCTGCCCGAGGTGGTGGTGGAATACCCGCTGGGCCACGCCCGCCGCCGCGCTGAAGGCATGCCGCTGCTGCTGGATAAGTTCCGCCGGCACCTGGCGCACCGGTTCCCGACCGCGCAGCAGCAGCGCATTCTCGCCGCCTCGCTGGACCCGGTGGCACTGGCCGCCCTGCCGGTGACCGACTACGTGGACCTGTACCTGCCGGGGTAGGGGGCGCTCTGGTCGGTGCCAAGCCTGGCGGGCGACTGCCGATCCCGCCGGCCATGGCCCGGCGCTGCCCCTGGACCCGCTTTCCGACCGCCGGTGCGTCAACACCTTGACGCGCCGCGCTTATACTGGCCGCCTCGTTCAAGGAGTGACACGACATGATCGGTCTGGCGCGGCTGCGGCAGTGGGGGATGGAAGGCGGCACTGGTGACCGGGGCCATGGTCCTGGGCCTGGCCGGCTGCAACCGCAACGACAGCGGGTAGCTGCCCACGGCCAGCGGCGAGGCGATCACCGCCAAGGCCGAAACGGTCAAGGAATTCACCCTGCTGCGCGCCTACCCCGACCAGAAGAACGACGGCCTGTCGCTGGCGCTGGAGTTTTCGCGCCCGCTGGTCGGCACCCAGGAGTTCGACAAGCTGGTGCGCTTCGAGGAGAAGGTCGGCACCGAGGACAGCAGCTGGACCCTGTCCGATGACGGCCTGACCCTGCGCTACCCGTTCGTGGAATCCGGCTAGGAGTTCGGCCTGGTGGTCTCGGCCGACCTGCTGGCCGCCGATGGCAGCCGCCTGGGCAAGGAACTGAAGCAGAAGGTGTTCAGCGGCGAACTGAAGCCGGCGGCCGGCTTCGCCTCGCAGGGCAGCGTGCTGCCGGCGCGCGATACGCGCGGCCTGCCGATGGTGTCGGTGAACGTGCCGGAGGTGGACGTTGAATTCCTGCGCGTGCGCGAAAAGGACCTGCCCACTTTCTTCAGCCAGTAACAGCGCGGCGGCCGCCGTGGCAGCTGGGAACTGAGCAGCGATTACGAACGCACGCCGATCAACAAGCTAGCCGAACCGGTCTACGTCAACCGCTTCATCCTCGGCGGCAAGCAGAATGAGCGCGTGCTGACCTACCTGCCGATCCAGGACGTGAAGGAACTGCAGGAGCCCGGCCTGTACTTCGCCGTGCTCAAGCGCACCGGCGATTTCGAAGGCGAGTTCGACACCGCCTTCTTCACCATCAGCGATATCGGCCTGCATGCCCGTGCCTACAAGGACACGCTGTTCGTGCACACCGCCTCGCTGAAGGACGGCAGTTCACTGAAGAAGGTCGACCTGCGCGTACTCGATGCCAAGGGCGAGACCGTGCTCAAGGCCAGCACCGATGGCAACGGCAACGCGCTGCTGAAGTACACCCTCGATGCCGGCCATGTGCTGGTGGCCGGCAGTGGCAAGGACACCAGCTTCCTGCCGTTCAACCAGCCCGCGCTGGACCTGAATGAATTCGCGGTGGCCGGGCGTGACAACGCCTGGTTCGATGTGTTCGCCTGGTCCGGCCGCGACCTGTACCGCCCGGGCGAGACCGTGCGCCTGTCCGCGCTGCTGCGCGACAACGACGGCAAGCCGGTCGGTGGCCCGGGCAAGAAGATCCAGCCGGTGTTCCTGCGCCTGAAGCAGCCCGACGGCAAGACCTTCCGTGAAACCCGCCTGCAGCCCGATGAGCAGGGCTACTTCAGCTTCGAGCAGCTGATTCCGGCCGAGGCCCCCACCGGCCGCTGGCAGGTGGAGTTCCGTACCGACCCGGCCAGCAAGGAAGCCATCCAGGGCATGACCCTGCGTATCGAGGAGTTCCTGCCCGAGCGCATGAAGCTGGACCTGGACAGCCCGCAGAAGACCCTGCGACCGGGTTTTGCGCTGCGCCTGCAGGCCAACGGTGCGTACCTGTATGGCGCGCCGGCCGATGGCAACCGCTTCACCGCGCGCCTGGCGGTGGGCGTGGAACAAGCCCCGGCGGCCAGCCTGCCGGGCTACTTCTTCGGCGACCCCACCGTGGAGCTGCCGCGCGAAGCCAAGGATGTGATCGATACCACGCTGCCCGGCAACGGCCAGCTGCGCCAGGACGTGGACCTGCCGGCCGAAGCGGCCAAGGCCAAAACCCCGGCGGCGGTGGTGCTGTCCGGCAGCGTGTATGAAACCGGTGGCCGTACCGTTACCCGCAGCCTGAAGCGCGTGCTGTGGCCGGCGCCGGTGCTGGTGGGCGTGCGCCCGCTGTTCAAGCCGGAAGACGGCGCCGATGCCAACAGCAACGCACGCTTCCAGCTGCTGCGCGTGGACGCCGAGGGCAAGCCGCAGCCGGCCAAGGGCCTGAAAGTCACGCTGGTGCGCGAGCTGCGCGATTACCACTGGACCTTCAACGACAACCGCTGGGGCTATGACTTCACCCGCCGCTTCGAGAACAAGGAGACCCGTACCGTCGACGCTGGCAGCAGCGCGGTCGCCTTCGATTTCGCGGTGGAGTGGGGCGAGTACCGGGTGGATGTGTTCGACCCGGCCACCGGCCTGACCAGCCGCTACCCGTTCCGCGCCGGCTGGAGCTGGGGCGATGACAACCGGGGCCTGGATGCGCGTCCGGACAAGGTGAAGCTGGCGCTGGACAAGACCGGCTACAAGGCCGGCGATACCCTGCAGGTGACGGTGACCCCGCCGCATGCCGGCAAGGGCCTGCTGATGGTCGAGAGCGACCGCATGCTGTACGTGCAGGAGATCGACGCCAAGCCCGGCGCCACCTTCAAGATTCCGGTCACCGCCGACTGGGAACGCCACGACGTCTACATCACCGCGCTGGTGTTCCGTGGCGGCAGCGCGCCCAGCAAGATCACCCTGGCGCGCGCGGTGGGCGTGGCACACGTGCCGATGGACCGCAAGGCGCGCAGCGTGGCCGTCGGCCTGGTGGCACCGGCGCAGATGCGCCCCGAGCAGGACCTGCCGGTCACCGTCAGCGTGCCGCAGCTGGCCGGCAAGAAGGCACATGTCACCGTGTCAGCGGTGGACGTGGGCATCCTCAACATCACCCGCTTTCCGGTGCCTGACGCGGCCGGTCACTTCTTCGCGCAGCGCCGGCTGGGCATCGATGCCTACGACGTCTACAGCCGGGTCATCGAGAGCTTCGATGGCAGCAACGGCAAGCTGAAGTTCGGCGGTGACATGGCGCTGCAGGCACTGCCGCAGGCCAAGCGGCCGACCGCGCGCGTGCAGACCGTGGACCTGTTCTCCGGCCCGGTGCAGCTCGACGCCAAGGGCACGGCGCGCATCCGCCTGAAGGTGCCCGATTTCAACGGCACCCTGCGCGTGTCGGCGCTGGTCTATTCGGAAACCGAGTACGGCAAGCGGGACGTGGAAACCATCGTGCGCGCGCCGATCCTTGCCGAGGCCAGCATGCCGCGCGTGCTGGCCCCGGGTGACCGCAGTACCGTCACCCTGGACGTGCAGAACTTCACCGGCAAGCCCGGTGCGTTTACCGTGCAGGTGGACACCGAAGGCCCGCTGACGCTGGCCGAGGGCCGCCGCAGCGTGCAGCTGGCCGCCGATTCCAAATCGACCCTGAGCTTCCCGCTGGGCGCGCGCGAGGGCAACAGTGTGGCCAAGCTGCGCGTGCGGGTGGATGGCAACGGCTTCAAGGCCGACCGCCGCTATGAGCTGCCGGTGCGTGCGGCGTGGCCGCAGGTGCTGCGTTCGCAGGTGCGCACGCTCGACCCGCTGGTGCTGGTCAGCCTGGATGCCAGCCTGACCGAAGGCCTGATGGCCGATTCGGTCAACGCCCGCCTGCTGGTCAGCCCGCTGCCGCCGATCCCGTTCGCCAGTGCGCTGCAGGGCGCCCTGAACTACCCCTACGGCTGCGCCGAGCAGACCACCAGCAAGGGCTATGCCGCGCTGATCCTGGACCAGGCCACCTCGGCCATGCTGGGCGCCGACGGGCTGGATGCCAAGGCCCGCAACGAGCGCATGGAAGGTGCCTTCGGCCGCCTGGCCTCGATGCAGGTGGCCAACGGCAACTTCTCGATGTGGGGCGACGACGGCTACGTGAACCCATGGCTGACCCCGTATGTCACCGAGTTCCTGCTTGATGCCAAGGACGCCGGCTTCGCCGTGCCGGACAACGTGCTGCAGAAGGCCCTCAACCGCCTGAGTGAAGACCTGCTGTCCGGTGGCAACCCGTTCTACGGGCAGGACAAGCGCGAGAACCTGAAGTTCGCCAACCAGGCGTATTCGGGGTACGTGCTGGCCCGCGTCAACCGCGCCCCGCTGGGCACGCTGCGCGCGCTGTACGACAACGAACGCAGCAAGGCGGTCGGCGGCCTGCCGCTGGTGCACCTGGGCGTGGCACTGTCGCTGCAGGGCGACCGCAAGCGCGGCGAGGCGGCCATTGCCGCTGGCTTCGCCGCTTCCAGCGCCGATCGCCCGTCCTACTACGGCGATTACGGCAGCGCGATCCGCGACGACGCGCTGATGATTGCGCTGACCCACGAAAACAAGCTGGCCAAGCCGGCCTGGGATGCGCGCTCGGTGGAACTGGGCCGCGGCCTGGATGCGCGCCGCAGCAGCGGCTGGCTGTGGCTGAGCACGCAGGAACAGGTGGCCATCGCGCGGCTGGGCAAGGCGCTGGCGGCCAACCAGCAGAAGCTGGTGGCCGGTGAACTGGTGATCGGTGGCGACAGCCAGGCCATCAGCGCGCGCAAGCTGTTCGGCCGCAACTTCGATGCCGGCCAGCTGGTCAGTGGCGTGCGCTTCAGCTCGCAGGGCGAGCCGCCGATGTTCGCCAGCATCGACGTGGCGGGCATTCCGCGCAGCGCACCGGCGCCGGACAACAGCGTGATCGGCGTGGAGCGCAGCTACTTCGGTACCGATGGCAAGCCGTGGGCGCCGCGCCCGTTGAAGGAAGGCGAAGCGCTGATCGTGCGGGTCATGGTAACCCCGGACACCAGCATGCCCGACGCGCTACTGACCGACCTGCTGCCGGCCGGCCTGGAGATCGAGAACTTCAATCTGGGCGATGCCAAGCAGTGGGCCGACGTGGTGGTGGATGGCATCAACATCAGCGAACGCAGCGAAGCGGCGCAGACCCAGCACGAAGAGTTCCGCGATGACCGCTACGTGGCGGCGCTGAAGCTTTCGCGTGGCAGCAAGGCCACCGTGTTCTACCTGGTGCGTGCGGTCACCCCGGGCACCTATGCGGTGCCGCCGCCGCTGGTGGAAGACATGTACCGCCCGCAGCTGCGGGGCGTGGGCCGCAGCAACCCGACCACGATCACCGTGGTCCAGCCGTGACCGGTCGGGCGGGCCGCCACCGCGCGGCCTGCCCCGGCGGGGCTGGCCGATGAGGTGGCGCAGTACGCGCCTGCGGGCCGGGCTGCAGCCGTTGTGGCCCTGGCTGCGCTGGGGCACGGTGGCGCTGCTGGCGCTGCTGGCGCTGCTGGCGCTGCTGGCGCTGCTGGCGCTGCTGGCGCTGCTGGCGCTGCTGCTGGTGCTGGACCTGGCGTTTCCGCCGCCGTTGCCACAGCAGCGAGATACCAGCACGCTGGTGGTGGCACGCGATGGCAGCCCGCTGCGTGCGTTCGCCGACGCCGAAGGCGTGTGGCGCTACCCGGCGTCGGCCAGCAGCGTTTCACCGCTGTACCTGCAGGCACTGCTGACCTACGAAGACCGCTGGTTCTGGCGCCACGCGGGCATCAACCCGGCGGCGTTGCTGCGCGCCAGCGGGCAGCTGCTGCGGCGCGGGCGCATCGTCTCCGGCGGCTCCACGCTGACCATGCAGGTGGCGCGCATCCTCGACGCGCATTCGCGCACGCCGTGGGGCAAGGCCAAGCAGATGCTGCGCGCGCTGCAGCTGGAAGTGCACCTGACCAAGCCGCAGATCCTGGCGCTGTACCTGGAGCGTGCACCCTATGGCGGCACCATCGAGGGCGTGGAGGCGGCCAGCTGGGCCTACCTGGGCAAGCCGGCCTCGCAGCTCTCGCATGCCGAAGCGGCGCTGCTGGCGGTGCTGCCGCAGGCCCCCAGCCGGCTGCGCCCGGACCGCCACCCCGAGGCTGCGCAGCGCGCACGCGACAAGGTGCTGGCGCGCATGGCCGCGCTGGGCGTGTGGTCGGGCGAGGACGTCGACGACGCCCGCATCGAAACCGTGGTGACCCGTTCGCTGCGGTCGCCGCTGCATGCCGCGCTGCTGGCACAGCGGCTGCACAGTGCGCATCCCGGGCAGGCGCGCATCGAAAGCACGCTCGACATCGGCCTGCAGCGCACGCTGGAAGAGCGCGTGGCCAGCTATTTTTCCACGCTGCCCGAGCGCACCTCGGCCGCGTTGCTGGTGGTGGACAACCAGAGCCTGGAGGCGCGTGCCTATGTGGGCACACTCAGCTTCGGTGATCGCCAGCGGCTGGGCCACGTGGACATGGTGCAGGCCTGGCGCTCGCCCGGCTCCACGCTCAAGCCGTTCCTGTATGCGATGGCGCTGGACGATGGCCTGATCCATTCGGAAAGCCTGCTGGTGGACGCACCGCAGAGTTTCGGCGGTTACCGCCCCGGCAATTTCGATGCGGCGTTCAACGGTCCGGTGGCAGCGGCCACGGCACTGCGGCTGTCGCTGAACGTTCCAGCGGTGGACCTGCTCGACCGCGTGGGCTCGGCCCGCTTTGCGGCGCGGCTGTCACATACCGGCATCCAGCTGCGCTTTCCCAAGGGCAGCGCGCCGAACCTGTCGTTGATCCTCGGCGGCACCGGCGCGCGGCTGGAAGACCTGGTCGGTGCGTTCGCTGCGCTCAACCGCAACGGCATCGCCGGCCGCGTGCGCTACACCGCCGACGAGCCGCGCATCGAGCGCCGGCTGGCGTCGCCGGGGGCGGCGTGGATCACCCGCGAGATGCTCGAATCCAACCCACGGCCCGGTTATGGCGTGGGCACCTTCGATGTCGGCGGCCGGCCGCGCGTGGCCTGGAAGACCGGCACCAGCTATGGCTACCGGGATGCCTGGGCGATCGGCAGCACCCGCCACTACACCGTGGGCGTCTGGGCGGGGCGGCCCGATGGCACACCCTTGCCCGGCCAGTACGGCGCGGTCACCGCGCTGCCGCTGCTGTTTGAAGTGGTCGACAGCCTGCCGCGCCAGCGTGGCGATGCCAGTGCCTCACCGATGCCGGCCAGCGTCAGCGAGGCCGAGGTGTGCTGGCCCACCGGCGAACTGGCCGAGGGGCTGGCGCCGGCGCTGTGCCAGCGGCGGATGAAGGCGTTCCTGCTGGATGGCAACGTGCCGCCGACCTTCGCCGAACGCGATGCGCGGCGCTGGCAGCCGGGCCGGCAGCGCTACCAGGCCGATGCACGCAGCGGCCGGCGCCTGTCCGCCGATTGCAGCGCGCCGCACGAGGTGGCCGAACGCGAACTGGCGCGCTGGCCGGCGCTGCTGTCGCCGTGACTGCCGCAGGCCACGCGGCAGGCTTCGCAGCTGCCGCCGCTGGCGCCGGACTGCCGGGATGATGGCCGCGATGCCAGCATCGCGCTGCATGTGGACGGCCTCAACGATGGCGCCACGCTGGCGCGCGCACCCAACGCCACCCACGGCGTGCGTCTGCAGCTGCGCGCGCTCGGCAGCGAACAGGAGATCGACTGGCTGCTCGATGGCCGGCTGATCGCCCGCTCGCGGGGCGCACAGTGGATCGGGCAGGAACTCGCCGAGCCGGGCCAACACACGTCGACCGCCCTGGCCACCGATGGCGCATGGACCCAGGTGCGGTTCACCGTCATCCGCTGACGCCGGGCATGGCCCGGCGCTACCGGTGCGACCGCATCTACCAGATCATTTCCCGATCCAGCCGTACAGCAGGTCGGCGAACTCGTCGGCGTGTTCCTCCTCCTGCGCTAGGATCTCTTCCAGGATGCGCTTGGTGGTGGTGTCCTTGTCGCCGACGAAGTTGATCATCTCGCGGTAGCTGTCGATGGCGATGCGCTCGGCGATCAGGTTCTCGCGCACCATGTCACGCAGGTCGCTGCCTTCCTTGTACTCGGCATGCGAGCGTGCGGTCAGCGTGTCCGGGTTGAAGTCCGGCTCGCCGCCCAGCTGCACGATGCGCTCGGCCAGCTTGCCGGCGTGTGCCTGTTCCTGCTGGGCATGTTCCAGGAATTCGGCCTTCACCGCGTCGGCCAGCATGCCCTTGGCCATGAAGTAGTGGCGGTAGTAGCGCAGCACGCAGACGTATTCGGTGGCCAGCGCGTCGTTGAGCAGCTTGATCACCGCCTTGCGGTCGGCGCAGTAGCTGGGGGTGATCGCGCCGTCTTCGACATCCTTGCGCGCATTGCTGCGCAGGGTCTGGCGGTCGCTGATGCCGGGAATGGATGCAGTGTGTTGCTTGGCTGGCTTTGACATGGCTGGCCGTTTCCTCGTGGTGCTGTCAGTGGATCAATGGGGCAGGTGCTCCAGCACATAGTCGGCTGAAGACACGTCGAATTTTCCGGGCTCTTCCACCCACGCCTCGCGCACGACGCCGTCGTCCACATAGAGCGCGAAGCGGCGCGAACGCAGGCCCATGCCCGACGCGCTGGCGTCCATCTGCAGGCCCAGTGCACGGGTGAACTCGGCGTTGCCGTCGGACAGCATCAGCAGGCCCTCGGGCACGTGCTGTTCGGCCGCCCAGGCCTTCATCACGAACGGGTCGTTGACGGCCATGCAGTACACCTCGATGCCGCGCCGGCGGAATTCGGCGAAGTGTTCGACGAAGCCGGGCAGGTGGCGCGCCGAGCAGGTGGGGGTGAACGCACCAGGTACCGCGAACAGCACCACTTTGCGGCCTTCGAACAGCGCCCGGGTGTCCAGGGTTTCGATGCCGTCGCGGATGCGCTTGAGGGTGACTTCCGGCAGCCGGTCGCCGACGTGGATGGTCATGGGAGCTCCTTTGCAGTGGCAGGGTAGGGGCCGTGGTGGGATGGCCGCGTCAAGAGGGTGGAAATCCGGCGTGCAGGCCGGGCAGCCCCAGCATGGCAGGCGCGTGCGTCGGCGGCATTGCGCTGGATCAGGCGGGCTCACTGCAGGCCGACGCCTGCGGGCGTAGCATGCAGCGGCGCTAGAATGAACCCGGGGCGGCACCTGCCGCCAAGTCGAACAGAGGTTGCTGGATGGAATTCAAGGATTACTACGCCACCCTGGGGGTGGAACCCGGTGCAGGCGATGCCGAGATCAAGACGGCCTACCGCCGCCTGGCGCGCAAGTACCACCCGGATGTCAGCAAGGAGGCCGGCGCCGAGGACAAGTTCAAGGCGGTCAACGAGGCCTACGAGGTGCTGCGTGACCCCGAAAAGCGCGCGGCCTACGACCAGCTGCGCGTGCAGGGCTACCGGCCGGGCGATGATTTCAACATGCCGCCGAACTTCGGCGGCGGCGGTGGCTTCAACTTCGAAGAGGTGTTCGGTGGCGGCGGTGGTGCCAACGGCGGCTTCAGCGATTTCTTCGAAAGCCTGTTCGCGCGCCAGCGCGGTGGCCACGGCGCCGGCGGCCCCGGCTTCAGTGCCGGCGGCCATGCGCCCAACCGCGATACCCGCGCCAAGCTCTCGGTGCCGCTGGAAGCGGCGCACAAGGGCGACAGCCTGCGCATCACCGTCAACGGCAAGCAGCTGGACGTGCGCGTGCCCAAAGGCATCCGCCCCGGCCAGGTGATCCGCCTGACCGGGCAGGGCCAGAACGGCGGCAACCTGCTGCTGGAAGTGGAGTATGCCGCGCACCCGCAGTTCGAGGTGGACGGCCGCAACATCCTGCACACCCTGCAGGTCACCCCGTGGCAGGCGGCGCTGGGCACCAGCATCAGCGTGCCGACACTGGGCGGCGCGGTGGAAGTGAAGATTCCGGCCGAATCGGAAGCCGGGCGCAAGCTGCGCCTGCGCGGCCGCGGCCTGCCGGGCAGCCCGGACGGCGACCAGATCGTCGAACTGGAGATCATCGCCCCGCCGGCCACCGACGACGCGCAGAAGAAGGCCTACCGCAACCTGGCCAAGGCCTTCGGCGAAACGATCTGAGCACAGGTAGTGCCGGCCGTTGGCCGGCAACCTCATTCACCCAACCGACCGGGTAGTGCCGGCCGTTGGCCGGCAACCTCATTCACCCGAACGGTGCAGCAGCAGTGCCGACCAAGGTCGGCACCCACCCGGGCGCAGCCACCCACCTCACCCCTGGCCGGCGAACACCCGCTCCAGCACCTCGGACAGTTCGTCTTCCGAGAGCGGCTTGGTGATGTACGCCTTGGCGCCCTGACGCATGCCCCACATGCGGTCGGTGTCCTGGTCCTTGGTGGTCACCAGGATCACCGGAATGTGCCGGGCGGCCTCGTCGCGGGCCAGCGTGCGGGTGGCCTGGAAGCCATTGAGGTTGGGCATCACCACGTCCATCAGCACCAGGTCGGGCAGCTCGGCCTTGGCCGCTTCCACGCCGGCAGCGCCATC
Organism: Stenotrophomonas maltophilia; assembly: GCA_009912235.1. Taxonomy (GTDB): domain Bacteria; phylum Pseudomonadota; class Gammaproteobacteria; order Xanthomonadales; family Xanthomonadaceae; genus Stenotrophomonas; species Stenotrophomonas maltophilia_AV. The sequence continues at coordinate 593,626 of WNDS01000002.1, read as the reverse complement.
GGTGGCGGTCAGGATCTGGTGCCCGAGCTTCTCGACGATGCGCTGTATCCCCAACAGCTGCGACGGTGAGTCGTCGACGATCAGAATGCGTGCCATGTTGTTCCCCAGGTGATGGCCGCAGTGTAGTGCGGCCATCGTGTCGGCGGGAGGGCAGGCGCTGCCGTCCGTCGCCTGCCTGCGACGCTCAGTCGATCCGCACCACGGTGCGCCCCAGCGAGCCGCCGGCCAGCATGCTGTCAAACACCGCCGGCAGCCCGTCCAGCCCGATCTCGCGCGTGCAGATGCGGTCCAGGTGCTGCGGCTTCCACGCACCACCCAGCCGGGCCCAGACCGCCTCGCGAAGGTCGCGCGGTGCGCTGGCCGAGGACACCCCCAGCAGCGAGACGCCGCGCAGGATGAAGGGCATCACGGTCATCTCCAGCGCCGGGCTGGCGGCCAGGCCGGCACTGACCACGCTGCCATACGGCACGGTCTGCGCCAGCAGGCTGGCCAGCATCGGGCCACCGGCGTTGTCCAGGCCACCGCCGAAGCGCGCCGACTGCAGCGGGCCGGTGTCGCCCAGTGCGTCACGCGGCAGCACCTCGGCCGCGCCGATGCCGGTCAGGAAGCCGGTCTGCTCCGGCTTGCCGCTGATCGCGTGCACCGTGTAGCCGGCGTGGCTGAAGATGGCGATGGCCAGCGAGCCCACGCCGCCGCTGGCCCCGGTCACCGCCAGCGGCCCCAGCGCCGGGGTCTGGCGGTTGTCCTGCATGCGCAGCAGGGCCAGTGCCGCCGTGAAGCCGGCCGTGCCGAGCACCATGGCCTCACGGGGGCTCAGCCCTGCCGGCTGGGCGATGACGGCACTGGCGGGCAGGCGCACGTACTGGCTGTAGCCGCCATCGCGGGTCTCGCTCAGCCCGCAGCCGGTGGCCAGCACCGCATCGCCCTCACGCCAGGCCGGGTCGCGGGAGGCCACCACGGTGCCGGCCACGTCGATGCCGCCGACCAGCGGAAACCGGCGCAGGATGCGGCCCTTGCCGGTGCCGGCCAGGGCATCCTTGTAGTTCACCGACGACCAGCCGGCCCGAATCACCACCTCGCCCGGGGCCAGCGCGTCCAGCCCCAGCTGCACCAGGCCGCTGCGGTAGCCGGCGGCATCGCTGTCGATACGGAAGGCGGTGAACTGGGCGGGGACGGGCATGATCGCGCCTGACTTGGGGGAAAACGACACCTTACTCCTTTCAATCCTGCCGGTACCCCCCCCATCTTGTATCATCGGTTACGTTTGATGGCTGGTAATGGCTGGCGACGCGGGAAGGGCCCGCGCGCAGCCCAATCTTGATGGAGCGTGCATGGCCTGGAATACACCCGGCGGCAACAAGGGCGGACAAGGCCCCGACGAGAATCGACGCGGGCCGTTCAAGCCGCGCGGTGGCGGCAATGGCGGTGGCGGCTGGGGCGGTCTGCCCGGGCCACTGAAGGACCTGTTCGATGGCGGCATCCTGCGCTGGGTCGCAGTGGCCGTGGTGCTGCTGGTGCTGTTCTCCAGCTTCCAGCTGGTGGGCGAACAGCAGCGTGGCGTAGTGCTGCGCTTCGGCCAGTTCTCGCGCATCCTGCAGCCCGGCCCGAACTTCAAGCTGCCCTGGCCGATCGAATCGGTCACCAAGGTCAACGCCACCGAGATCAAGACCTTCTCGATCCAGGTGCCGGTGCTGACCCGTGACGAGAACATCGTCAACGTCTCGTTGAACGTGCAGTACCGCATCGACGATCCGCGCCAGTACCTGTTCGGTACCGTGGACGGCGACCAGGTGCTGGAACAGTCGGCACAGAGCGCGGTGCGCGAGGAAGTCGGCCGCGCCGACCTCAACAGCGTGCTGAACAACCGTGGCCCGCTGGCCGTGGCCGCCGAGGAGCGCCTGCAGGCGCTGCTGCGTGCGTTCCGCACCGGCCTGACCGTGACCGGCCTGACCCTGCCCGACGCCCGTCCGCCGGAAGAAGTGAAGCCGGCCTTCGACGAGGTCAACGGCGCACAGCAGGTCAAGGAACGCCTGATCAACGAAGCCCAGGCCTACGCGGCCAAGGTCGTGCCCGAAGCCCGCGGCCAGTCGGCCCGCTCGCGGACCACCGCCGAAGGCTACAAGCAGGCCGTGGTGGCCAAGGCCGAGGGTGATGCAGAGCGCTTCAGCCTGCTGCAGGTCCAGTACAAGGACGCCCCGGAGGTCACCCGCAAGCGCCTGTGGCTGGAAACCGTGCAGCAGGTGCTGAGCGAGAACCGCAAGGTCATCGGTGGCGATGGCCGCCAGCTGATCTACGTGCCGATGACCGGCGACACCCGTGGTACCACCTCCGCACCGGCCAGCGTGCCGAACCCGGACGTGGTCCTGCCGTCGCTGCCGGGAACCTCGGCCCCTGAACAATCGCGCGACCCGGGCCGGCCCACCGGCCGCCCGGCAGGTCGCCCGGCCGGCCGCGAGGAGGGCAGCCGATGAGAAATCCGATCTGGATCGCCGTCATCGTGGCGGCAGTGCTGGGCCTGCTGGGCTCGGTCTATGTGGTGCGTGAAGACCAGACCGCCATGGTGCTGAACCTGGGCAAGGTGGTGCGTTCGGACATCCAGCCCGGCCTGCACTTCAAGGTGCCGGTGGTGGAAACGGTGAAGGTGTTCGACCGCCGCTTCCAGGTGCTCGACACCACCCCGGCGCGTTACTTCACCGCCGAGCAGAAGGATGTCAGCGTCGACTTCTTCGCCATCGGCTACATCTCCAACGTGGGTGACTACTTCCGTGCCACTGGTGGTGATCCGCGCATCGCCAATGCCCGCCTGGCGCCGATCATCACCGATTCGCTGCGCAACCAGATCAACTCGCGCACCCTGCAGCAGCTGGTGTCCGGCGACCGCAGCGAGCTGATCGCCGAGCAGCTCAAGGGCATCAACGAAGCCGTGGCCGGGCTGGGCATGCAGATGATCGACCTGCGCATCAAGCAGGTCGACCTGCCCACCGACAGCCAGGTGATCAACGATGTGTACGAGCGCATGCGCGCCCAGCGCAAGCAGGAAGCGGCCAAGCTGCGCGCCGAAGGCGAAGAGCAGTCGCTGACCATCCGCGCCCAGGCCGACCGCGAAAGCACCGTGCTGATCGCCGAGGCCGAGCGTGATGCACAGCGCCTGCGTGGTGAAGGCGATGCCGATGCCGCGCGCATCTACGGCAAGGCCGGTTCGGTCGATCCGGCGTTCTACGCCTTCTACCGCAGCCTGGAGGCCTACCGTGGCTCCATGACCGACGGCAATGGCGTGATCGTGCTGGACAAGAACGATCCCTTCCTGCAGTACCTCAAGAACGACCGCTGAGGACGCAGGCAAGTACCCACAGGGCCCGGCCACAGACCGGGCCCCGTGCTTTTTGGGAGTTCCCGATGAAAGATCTGTTCGCAGCGCTGTGCCTGGTCGTGGTGCTGGAGGGCCTGTTCCTGTTCGCCACCCCGCTGGCCTGGAAGCGCATGGCCGAGCGCCTGCTGGACCTGCCCAGCCCGGCGCTGCGCAGCTTTGGCGGCCTGGTGCTGCTGGCCGGCCTGAGCCTGCTGTGGTGGGTGCGGCATTGAGGCGTTGGGGTAGGTGCTGGGGGGTCAGATCCCTTTCCACAGGAAAGGGATCTGACCCCCGTTCTGACCCCCGTTCCGGGGCGCCTGACCGTCCGGTAAAGCGGTCCGTCGGAAAGGTGGCACCGGACCCCGGAAACCCGGATAATGCACAAAAGCCGGACGGGCCTCCCCGTTCGGCTTTTTCTGTGTCTGGGCCTTCCATCGCCGGCCGCTCCCCGTTTGGAGCCGCCACCCCCGCGCTGGCCGACCCTGCCACGGTTCAACCGTCCGCGGCCCCGATGGCCGCAACAAAACCGAGGAGCCCGTCATGGGTCAGTCTGTCGTAGTGTTGGGTGCCCAGTGGGGCGATGAAGGCAAGGGCAAGATCGTCGATCTGCTCACCGAGGAAATCGGCGCCGTGGTGCGCTTCCAGGGCGGCCACAACGCCGGCCATACGCTGGTCATCAACGGCAAGAAGACCGTGCTGCACCTGATCCCGTCGGGCATCTTGCGCGACGATGCGCTGTGCCTGATCGGCAACGGCGTGGTGATCTCGCCGGCCGCGCTGCAGAAGGAAATCGCCGAGCTGGAAGCGTCCGGCGTGGAAGTGCGTTCGCGCCTGAAGATCTCCCCGGCCGCGGCGCTGATCATGCCGTACCACATCGCCCTGGACCAGGCGCGCGAACGCGCTGCCGGCGGCAAGGCGATCGGCACCACCGGCCGTGGCATCGGCCCGGCCTACGAAGACAAGGTGGCGCGTCGCGGCATCCGCATCGCCGACCTGCATTACCCCAAGCAGCTGGAAGAGCTGCTGCGCACGGCGCTGGACTACCACAACTTCGTGCTGACCAAGTATCTGAACACCGATGCGGTCGATTTCCAGAAGACCTTCGACGAGGCGCTGGCCTTCGGCGAATACATGCAGCCGATGAAGTCCGACGTGGCCGGCATCCTGCACGACCTGCGCAAGCAGGGCAAGCGCGTGCTGTTCGAAGGCGCGCAGGGCGCCCTGCTGGACATCGACCACGGCACCTACCCGTACGTCACCAGCTCCAACACCACCGTCGGTGGCGCGCTGGCCGGCGCCGGCGTCGGCGCCGATGCGATCGACTACGTGCTGGGCATCGCCAAGGCCTACGCCACCCGCGTTGGCGGCGGCCCGTTCCCGACCGAGCTGGACGATGAAATCGGCCAGGGCATCCGTGACCGCGGCGCCGAATACGGTGCCTCGACCGGTCGCCCGCGTCGCTGCGGCTGGATGGACATCGTCGCACTCAAGCGCGCCGTGGCCATCAACGGCATCAGCGGCCTGTGCATCACCAAGCTGGACGTGCTGGACGGCATGGAAAAGCTGAAGGTCTGCATCGCCTACGAATACAACGGCAAGCGCACCGAGTACGCGCCGCTGGACGCGCAGGGCTGGGAAGAGTGCACCCCGGTGTACCTGGAGTTCCCGGGCTGGAGCGAGAACACCCACGGCATCACCAACTGGGACGAGCTGCCGCCGGCCGCACGCGCTTACCTGCGTTCGCTGGAAGAGCTGGCCGGTTGCCCGATCAGCATCGTCTCCACCGGCCCGGACCGCGACCACACCATGGTGCTGCAGGATCCGTTCGCCTGAGGCAGCGCCGGGCCATGCCCGGAAGAGCGCACCGGCAGCGCCGGGCCATGCCCGGCGTAGGTGACAGGAAAGGCCCCGCGCAAGCGGGGCTTTTTCATTTTCGGTACTGTGGCGGCACAGCCGGCAGGGACGCGCAGCGATGACGGAGACTTCGGCATGAAGGGCGAGACGGTGGCACGGGTGGCCCTGTGGCTGCTGTGGAGCCTGTGGACGCTGGCCTGCATCGTGCTGGTGCTGGGTGCGCTCGCCAATCACCTGGCCTCGCGCACGCAGACCCTGCCGCTGGTGCTGCAGCCGGGCGCGACGTCCCAGGTCACGGTCTACCGCTTCATCGACGACCCGTTGCGGCTGCGCCTGCGCTACGCCGATGACGGCGCCGATCCGTCGGTGGATCCCGAGCTGCGTCTGCGCGCGGAAACCCCGACCGACCGCACCGAGTTCCGCGCGGACACGCGCTCGGCGGCGACCCGTCCGGACATTACCCGTGCGCTGGAATCGGTCGAGCCAAGCCGGTTCGCGGCCTCGTACTTCGGCTATGGCCGGGGTGATGCACTGCCGCGCGGTCGTTCCTGGCTGCGGCTGACCGTGCTGGAGGTCGATCCGGCGCTGGCCGGGCGAGCGGCCTCGGTGGACCTGCTGCCACCGATGGATCTGCTGAAGCTGACCGATCTGGATTACCTCTGGCTGTGGCCGTTCTTCTTCTGGCAGCCGGTGGCGCTGCTGCAGCTTATCGCGGGCGGCGGACTGGCGACGGCCAGCATCGCGCTGCGGCGCTGGCAACGGCGCAACCGCGCCCGGTAGCGCCAGGCCATGCCCGGCGGGGCAGGCACCGCACTTGCTGAATACCCAATATGGGCATAATAATGCCCAATATGGGTATCCATGCTTCCAATGCCTCATCCGCCAGCCCCATTGGTCTGGCCAATGCACTGTTCACCCAGACCCAGCAACGGGTGCTGGCCCTGCTGTTCGGGCAGGACAGGCGCGACTTCAGCATCTCCGAACTGATCAGCGGCAGCGGTGCCGGCTCTGGCGCCGTGCAGCGCGAGGTGGCCAAGCTGGTCGCAAGCGGCCTGGTGGAACAACGCAGGGTCGGTAGCCAGAAGCGCTATCGCGCGTTTGCCGGCTCGCCCATCCATGACGAACTGGTGGCGCTGGTGCACAAGACCATCGGTCTGGCGCAGCCGCTGCGCGAGGCGTTGCAACCGCTGCAGGACCAGATTGCGTTGGCCTTCGTCTTTGGTTCGGTGGCCAAGCGCACCGACAGCGCACACAGCGACATCGATCTGATGCTGGTGTCCGATACGCTGGGCTATGCTGAGCTGATGGCCGTGCTCGATCCGCTGGAGGAACGTCTGGGACGGCCGGTGAACCCGACGCTGTACTCGCACGATGAATTGAATGATCGCCTGCGCAAGGGCAACGCCTTCCTGCTGCGTGTGCTGGAACAGCCCAAGCTCTGGGTGATTGGAGGAATGGATGACCTCACCGCTGCAGAATCTGGTCGGGCCGGGTAAACCGCTCACCGCGGAACCGCCTGATGCGCGCGAGATTGAAGGCCTGCAACGCTCGGGGCTCGCCCGACTGCGCGATGCACGCAATGCCACGCTGTCGCTGGAAAGCCGTTTCGATCTTGCCTACAACGCTGCCCACGCGTTGAGCCTGGCCGCGCTTCGCGTGCAGGGATTCCGGCCCAGCAACCGCTACATCGTGTTCCAGTCGCTCAAGCACACGCTGGGCGTTGGTCCGGAGGTGTGGCGCGTACTCGACAAGTGCCACCAGCAACGCAACATCGCCGAGTACGAGGGCGAACTCGATGTCAGCGGGCGCCTGGTGGAAGACCTGATCACGGCCTGTGAAGCGGTGCGTGTTGCCTCTGGGCTCTGAGCAAAGCGCGTGCGGACGCGTCAGTGCCCTGTCTGCAGCAGCGGATACGGATTGATCGACTCCCCCTTCCACCACTGCTTTTCCGGCCCCAGCACGTGCACCTCGAAGTGCAGGTGCGGGGCCTCGGCGCTGGCATTGCCGGTGCTGCCGACGTAGCCGATCACCTCGCCGCGTTTGATGGTCTGCTTTTCGGCCAGCCCATCGGCATAGCGCTGCAGGTGCGCGTAGTAGTAACACCAGCGACCACCGGGTTCGAACTGGTAGATCGTCAGCCCACCACGCTTGCTGTCGAACAGCTTCTCCACATGGCCATCGGCCACCGCCAGCACCGGCGTCCCTTCGGCCGCCATGATGTCGATGGCATCGTGCACGCGGCCTTCGCTGCGTGCATCGGTGAAGGTGTCGCGCAGCTGCGCGGGTGTGATGCCCTGCACCGGCAGCAGCAGGCCCTGTGGCGCATCAGCCGGCGCAGCAACGGGTGGGGATGCCGGTGCAGCCGCTGCAGCAGGAGCTGGTGCAGCGACGCGCGCGGCATGGTCTGCTACCGCGGGTGCACGTGCCGCAGGCGCTGCAGCGACGGGCGTGGAGGCCGTGGGCAGCGTTACCGCCACCGGGGCGGTGGGTGCGCCACGCTGCAGCCACCAGCTGCCACCGGCGCCGAGCAACACCCCGAAAACAATCAGCTGGCTCAGGCGCATCGCATCACTCCTGCATCACCACGGGTACCGAGGTATCCACCGCATCGGCCACACGCAGCGCATCCCAGTTGGTCATGCGCACGCAGCCATGCGACTCGGTCTTGCCCACGTGGCCCGGCACCGGCGTGCCGTGCAGGCCGTAATGCGGCTTGGACAGGTCGATCCAGACCCGGCCCACCGGATTGTTCGGGCCCGGCGGCAGCGTCGCCTTGGCCTCGCCCTTCTTCGCATCCCAGAACAGCTTCGGGTTGTAGTGGAAGGTCGGATCGCGATAGACGCCGAGGATCTTCCACTCGCCAATCGGCAACGGGTCATGCTGGCTGCCCGAGGACACCGGCACCTGCGCGATGACCTTGCCCTGCGCGTCCAGCAGCTGCAGGGTGGAATTGGACTTGTCGACCACGATCTTGGCCGCCTTGGGCAGCGCGCCCGGCGCGATGTTGGGCACCTTGATCTGGCCGCCGGGCTTGCCGAGGTCCACGCCCGGATTGAGCGCCTTGAGCAGCTCGGGCGAGGCGTGGAAGCGCTCGCCCAGTGCTTCCTCCACCGAGCTGTAGCCCTGCGCCTTCAGCTTGGCCTGCGCCGCAGGCCTGCTCGGCACCGGCTGGAACGGGCCGGCCACATCGTCCGCGTTGAGCGTGTAGGTGGCCAGCGGCGTGATGCGGTCGGCCTGCAGCGCCTGCCATGTGGCGTCGTCCAGTTCGCCGCTGGCACGCAGCCCGTGCGCGGCCTGGAAGCCGGCCACCGCGCGGCGCTGGTTGCTGCCCACCTCCCCGTCGATCTCGCCCGGCGAGAAGTTGGCCCGGTCCAGTAGCACCTGCGCGTGCAGCGCCGAGCGTGGCGCGATGTCCGGCCCGGCGGCCTCGGCGATCGGCGCCGGCAGCCCGGCCGGGGGGCGGTGTCTGCGCGAACGCAGGCGTGGCGAGCAGCAGCAGGGCGGGCAGGGCAAGGCGGTGCAGGGGCATGGGCAACTCCAACGGATGTCGCTTTCACCATGCCCGGAGTCGCTGCGGAGCCGCCGTGAAATTGCTGACGGCAGGCTGAGTAGTGAACGGCTACCCGGATCGGGCACCGTCCCGCCCTGCAGGAGCAGGCGTGCTGAGCAGGCATGCTTGAGCAGGCGTCGTCATCACAAGTGTGAACGGGTTGGCGCAACCTGCCCGGGCGACGTCAAGCTGCTCCCGGCCGCGCCGATACCCCCTCATCCCCCCGTTTGGATTCCCCCCATGAACGCTTTGAGGAATGTCAGGGTTGCCTGGCGTCTTGGCCTTGGCTTTGGCCTGTTGCTGATGCTGGTGGCCGGTGTCGTTGTCACTGCGGCCACTGCCAGCATCGCGCAGAAGCAGGCCATGCAGCAGGTGGTCAAGGTCGGTGTGGCCAAGGTGCGCCTGCTCTCGCAGATGCTCGATGCCAACAACCAGATGATGGTGGTGCGCCGCGAGATGCTGATCCGGCAGGGCGACCACCTGGCCGACGACGAGGCGCGCATCGCAGCCTTGGCGGCCCGCTATGAGCAGAGCTGGAAGGCCTACCAGGCACTGCCGTCCGATGCGGCCGGCAAGACCGTGGCCGACGCCATCGCCGCTGCACGCGCCAGCGCGCGCCCGTTGAACAAGCAGACCAGCCAGCTGATGGCGGACAGTGACTACGCCGGCGCCATCGCGCTCACGCTCGGGCCGGTGCAGGCGGCGGCCAGCGCATGGAACACGGCGCTGGCGGAAGGCGTGGCATTCGAGGAAAAGGAAAGCTGCGCAGCGGCAGCCCAGGCCATTGCGCTGGGCGAGCGCACGCTGCTGCAGCTGCTGGTGCTGGGCGCGATCGCGCTGCTGATGGGCGTGGGCGCGTCGGTGCTGATCGGACGCAGCCTCAGCGCGCCGCTGGCACGTGCGGTGCAGCTGGCCGGGCGCATGGCACGCGGCGAACTGCAGCAGGACTTCCAGCTGGGGGGCGCGATGAACTGACCCGCCTGGGCGATGCGATGGCCAGCGTGCGTGACAACGTGCAGGCAACCATCAGCGCACAGCTGGAGATGGCCCGGCAGCATGAAGCCGGTGCGATCCGCCACCGCATGCAGGCCGATGCCTTCCCCGGCGATTTCGGCCGCATGGTTCGTGCCACCAACGCGCTGGTGGAAGCGCACGTGGACGTGCAGTTCCAGCTGGCCGAGGTGATGCAGTGCTACGCCGATGGCGACCTGCGCCGCGACCTGCAGCAGTACCCAGGCGAGAAAGGCGTGCTGACCCGCACCATGGCCTCGGTGAAGGCCAGCCTGGAAGCGGTCAACGCGCAGATCGAAGGCCTGGCGCTGGCCGCAAGCGCAGGTGATTTCAGCGTGCGTGGCGACGAGGCCGCGTTCCAGTTCCAGTTCCGCGTGATGGTGGCCCACCTCAACGGCATGATGGCCGGCGCACAGGCCAGCATCGCCGATGTCTCCAACGTGCTGCAGGCCATCGCCGATGGCGACCTGACCGCGCGCATGGACGGCCAGTACCACGGCGTGTTCGCGCGCATGGCCACCGATGCCAACCGCACCACCGCGCAGCTGACCGGCATCGTGCAGGGCATCCAGCAGGCGGCCGGCAGCATTGACAACGCGGCGCAGGAACTGGCCGCCGGCAATGCCGACCTGTCGCGCCGCACCGAGCAGCAGGCGGCCAACCTGGAGGAAGCCGCCGCCTCGATGGAGGAGCTGACCTCCACCGTCCGCCAGAACGCCGAGCTGGCCTTCCAGGCCGACCGTGAGGCGCACGCAGCCGGGGACGCCGTGCGTGCCACCGAGCAGGCGATGGGCCAGATGGCCAGGGTGATGCGCGAGATCGACCAGTCGTCCGCGCGCATTGCCGACATCACCTCGGTCATCGATGGCATCGCCTTCCAGACCAACATCCTGGCGCTGAACGCAGCGGTGGAAGCGGCCCGTGCAGGTGACAACGGCCGCGGCTTCGCGGTGGTCGCCAGTGAGGTGCGCACACTGGCACAGCGCGCCGGCACCGCGGTCAAGGAGATCAAGGCGCTGATCGACGAAGCCAGCGGCAAGGTGCAGTCCGGCCTGGGCGTCACCGTGCAGTCCGAAGCCGCCATCGCGCGCCTGGCGCAGGCCAGTGCACGTACCAACCAGCTGATGAGTGACATCGCGGCGGCCACCAAGGAGTAGGCCGCCGGCATCGAGCAGGTGAACCAGGTGGTAGTGCAGATGGACCAGGTGACCCAGCAGAACGCAGCGCTGGTGGAAGAGGCCACCGCCGCCAGCCGTGCGCTGGAGGAACAGGCCCAGGCGCTGACCGCGTCGGTGGCGGTGTTCACGTTGCAGCGCAGCACTTCCAGCCCCCGCCTGCAGGCGGCTTGAGCGCACCGCCGTCCTGTGATCTGATCGGCGTGGCCGGCCTTGCGGCCACGTCAGGGAAGGGGAAACGCATGCGTGGAAACCTTGGACTCACCAATGGTTACCTGAAGCTGGGCATCGTCATGAGCATTGTCGGTGCCGGCCTGGTCACCGCGTCCTGGCACGGTGTGCCGCCGATGGGCGCAGCACGCTCGATGCACGTCAGCGCGGTACTGCTGGGCGGCGGCCTGCTGGCGTTTGCGATCGGCTGCGCGATCAAGCGTTTCGGTTACCTGATGCCGGCAGAGTAGGGCCATGGCTGGCGCTTGAATCCGCCGGTGCGCCCGCGTGTGCTGATGCTGCCCGGCTTGGATGGGGGCATGGCCATGTCAGGCACATTCCTCGAGGCCCTGCGCGCGCGGCGTCGCTGCAGAGGCGCTGCCGCTGCCCCGGCAGGGTGCACAGGACTATCCCACGCTGGCCGCCTGCGTGAAGGCCCAGCTGCCGCAGCAGCCCTGGGTGCTGCTGGCCGAATCCTTCGCCGGCCCGCTGGCCGTGCACCTCGCCGCCGAAGCGGCGCCCGGCCTGTGCGGGCTGGTTCTCAGCACCACCTTCGCGCGACGGCCGCTGCCGGTGCCGGCCGCGAGCGCGGCGGCATTGTCGGTGGCATGGCCATTGCCGCCGCTGCCGCTGATGGCGCGCCTGCTGTTGGGGCGGTGGCGAACGCCGCAGCAGGTGCAGGCGCTACGCCGGGCCCTGGCCGATGTGCCCCGCCGCGTGCTGCGGCAGCGCGCCGCCAGCACGCCGCGGGTGGACGTGCGCGCGCTGCTGCCGCGCATCGCCGTGCCCACGCTCTGCCTGCGGGCCTGCCAGGACAGGCTGTTGTGGCCCCCCAGCGTGGCCGAACTGCAGGCACTGCTGCCCGACGCACGGCATGTGGCTGTGGATGGCCCGCATCTGTTGCTGCAGGCCCGTGCGGAGGCGGCTGCCGGGCTTGTGGCAGCCTGGGTGAAAGACCTGCCGCAGTTGCACGGTGGTTGACCGTGCGCTTTGGCAGAATCGCGTGCGCTACGCAACCAAGGGAAATGCACCATGGAAAGGATGTCCGCTGCCCGGCTTCTGCTGACGGGCCTGTTGTCGCTTGGCACGGTTGCACCGGTACTTGCGGCCGGCAGCACACTTGCTTCGGGCCAGTACGAAACCCTGATGCTGGCGGTCACGCCCGAGCACACGGTCGAGGGCTACTACGTCGAGGAAATGGGGGTGGGTGTGACCCGCAGCTGTGCGTTCTTCCTGCAGGGTCGCCTCGGCACAGCCGCCAGGACGCCGGTGACAACCTGGAGCGGGCCGGTGCTCAGTGGCAGTGTCACCCCGACCGGCGATGGCCTGACACTGGTGGTGGAGCGGGGCACCGAGCACCTGGGTTGCATGAGCGTGATGGCGCCGGACATCGACACGGGCCTGGATCTGTCGCGCACCGCCAGCAAGCCCTGGATCGGCCTGCTGATGGTTTCCGCCGACAAGGCGTACCTCCAGAAGACCGCCGGTGGCCAGGCGGCCAAGGGCCCCTACATCGTCTCCGGCAACGTGGTGGCCGTGCTGGCCTACAAGGACGGCTCGGCGCAGGTCGAGTACATCAACGCGAACGGGACCTCGTTCACCGGTTGGATCCGCCAGGACCAGTACCGCTACCTCAAAGCACCCTGACGGCGCTGCTGCCAGGCCCATGACATCGCGGGCCTGGCGCGTGGCCGGGCCGACCGTCAGCTACGCGCGCGGGTACGGGCTGCTTTGCTGGCCGCCGCCTTGCGCACCGCTTTGTTCGTTGCCCGCGTAGCGGCGGCTTTCTTCGCCGCCGCACTGCGGGTACTGGCAGCGGCTTTCTTCGCCGGGGCCTTCTTCGCTGCGGCTTTCTTCGTGGCTGCCTTGTTCACGGTCGCCTTCTTCACAGCCTTGCTTGCAGCCGCCTTCTTCGTCGAGGTTTTCTTCGCAGGCGCTTTTTTCGCAGCGGCCTTCTTCGCTGGGGCCTTGCGCGCGGCCTTCTTCGTCGCCTTCTTCGCCGGTGCACGCCCGCTGCCGTGTTGCTTGCCACCGCCATCCTGCTTGTTCACCGTGGCCCAGGCGATGCGCTCGGCGGTCGCCTGGCTGGCGCCGCGTTCGCGTTCGCTGTCCTCGATGTGTTCGGCCTGGCGTTTCTGTTTTCCGGTGTAGGCGGATTTGTCACCACGGGGCATGAGGATTCTCCGGGTTGGGGTGAACAGTAGCGGCGGGGCTCAGGCCAGCAGGCGCAGCTTCGGCTCGCGCGCCCTCTGCCGGGTCGCCGCAGCGGCGAGGAAGCCCTTGGCATCTTCGGCCTCGACGATGCCGGCATCATTGCCCACGCGCGCGGCCTTGAGCAGCGCCTGCGCGCCGGTGTCACTGGCAATGGCCTTCAGGTGCGCCCAAGCGTGGCTGATGAACTCCACTGCAGCGCTTTCCTTCGCCAGCGCCTTGCAGGCCTCGGCGCTGAGCACCACGGCCACCGCATCGAACACCGCCGAGGGTGTTCCGGCCAGCTGGCCATCGGCAGCCTGCTGCCTGCCGTCGCTCAGGCGGGCGCCGCCCACCCTGGGCGCCACCAGCTTCACGTCGGCACCGGCTTTCTGCGCGGCTTTGCGCAGGCTGGCGATCAGCGCAGCGTCGGAGCCTTCATCGAACAGGATGCCGATACAGCGCCCCTGCAGGGTGCGCTTGGTGCGCCCGATGATGCGCACCTCGGGGGCGGGCGGCAGGTCGCGTGCCGGCGTGGCGGTGGGCGCCGGCGCCGGCAGTGAGGGCAGGGCCAGGCCATCGGCAACGCGCTGGGTCAGCGTTTCATCGATGTTGCGCAGGTGGCTGACGGTGCGCTCACGCACCTTCAGGGTTTCCACCTTCGACAGCTCGAACACCAGCGCCGAGGCCAGGTGGGCCTGCTCCGGTGCCTCCAGGCTGCGGAAGAACATGCGTGGCTGGCTGTAGTGGTCGGCGAAACTCTCCGCGCGCGTGCGGCCCTTGCGCCCATCGTCGGCGCTGGCATGGCTGCGGAAGCCGGCCGGGGTTTCGCGCGGGTTATCGTCTTCAAGCGAGCTCGGGTCATAGGCTACGCGGCCTTTCGGCACCTGCATCTGCATGTGGCCATCGCGGTGGTTGTTGGCGAACGGGCACTTGGGGGCGTTGACCGGAATCTGGTGGAAGTTCGGCCCGCCCAGGCGGATCAGCTGCGTGTCCAGGTAGGAGAACAGGCGCCCCTGCAGCAGCGGGTCGTTGCTGAAGTCGATGCCCGGCGGCACGTTGGCCGGGCAGAACGCCACCTGTTCGGTCTCGGCGAAGAAGTTGTCCGGCCAGCGGTCCAGCACCATGCGGCCGATCACCTGCAGTGGCAACAGCGCTTCGGGAATGATCTTGGTCGGGTCCAGGTGGTCGAACGGGAACTGCGCAGCGTCCTCTTCGGTGAACAGCTGCACGGCCAGTTCCCATTCGGGGAAATCGCCGCGCTGGATCGCCTCGAACAGGTCGCGGCGGTGGAAATCATTGTCGGCCGCCTGCAGCTTCAGGGCTTCATCCCACACGGTGGACTGGATGCCCAGCGCCGGCCGCCAGTGGAACTTCACGAAGGTCGAGTCACCGGCCTCGTTGAGCAGGCGGAAACTGTGCACGCCGAAGCCTTCGATCATGCGCAGCGAGCGCGGAATGGCGCGGTCGCTCATCGCCCACATGATCATGTGCATCGATTTGGGCATCAGCGAGATGAAATCCCAGAACGTGTCGTGAGCACTGGCCGCCTGCGGGAACGCGCGGTCCGGCTCCATCTTCACCGCGTGCACCAGGTCGGGGAATTTCATCGCATCTTGGATGAAGAACACCGGGATATTGTTGCCCACCAGGTTCCAGTTGCCTTCCGGGGTGTAGAACTTCACCGCGAAGCCGCGCACATCGCGCGGAGTGTCGACCGAACCGGCGCCGCCGGCCGCCTTGGAGAAGCGGGTGAATACAGGCGTGCGGGCGCCTGTTTCGGTCAGGATGCGCGCGCGGGTGTAGGGCGCCAGCGAGCGGGTCAGTTCGAAGTAGCCGTGGGCAGCGCTGCCACGCGCATGCACGATGCGTTCGGGAATGCGCTCATGGTCGAAGTGGGTGATCTTCTCGCGCAGGATGAAGTCTTCCAGCAGTGTCGGCCCACGCGGGCCCTGGCGCAGCGAGTTCTGGTCATCGCTGATGGGGATGCCCTGGTCGGTGGTCATCGCCGGGTGGCTGCCCCCGGCCTGCAGGTGCAGCTCGTCAGCGTTGCCGCGGGCGTCGGTCTGGCGGGCGCGGGAAGGGGCGGGTGCGCGCTTGCCGGTGGGCTTGCTGGCGGCCATGAACGGTATCTCCTGGGAGCGGTCGGGTAGGGCGTAGGCCCCGACACTGGTCCGCTTTGCGTTAACAGGCGGTCCGGCACGGGTGAACGCGCAGGCAAAACCGGGCTCGGTTATGCTGGGGCCATGCGTGTTGAACCTGCCGACATCGAAGCCCTGTTCGACGCCATTCCCGATGTGCTGTTCTTCATGAAGGACCGCCAGGGGCGCTATACGCACGTCAACCAGACGATGCTGCGCCGGCTGGGGCTGCGCTCGCGGAAGGACGTCATCGGCCGCACGGCCGCTGAGATCTATCCCATCGGCCTGAGCGCCGACTACGTGGACCAGGACGCGCGCGTGCTGGGTGGGGCGGTCATCGAGAACCTGATGGAACTGCACCTGTTCGCCAACCGTGAACCGGGCTGGTGCCTGACCTGCAAGCGCCCGCTGCTGGTGGACGGCCGCATCGAAGGCCTGATCGGCATCTCCCGCGACCTGGGCCAGAAACACAGCCTGGGCGCACAGTACGAACAGCTGCGGCTGGCGCTGGCCTACCTCAACGCGCACTACGCGGAAAACGTGCGCATGCAGACCCTGCTGGACATCACCGGCTTTTCGCTGTCCAAGCTCGAGCGCAGCTTCCGCAAGGTGTTCCAGATGACCCCGCAGCAGGTGCTGACCCGCCTGCGCATCCAGATGGCCATGCATTTGCTGCACAGCAGCGAAAGTATCGCCAGTATCGGGCAGGCCTGCGGCTTCACCGACCAGAGCGCGTTCACCCGCAAATTCAAGGCGGAAACCGGTGTTTCGCCGCGCGCCTACCGCGCCCGCATCGGCGAACTGGCCCCGCTCTGACACACCGGGTCCTCCGGCCTATCCCCTCCGCGTGCAGGACAAGGTAAGGTGACGCCCTTGTTGCCGCCGCCAGCCTTGCCGATGCCCGCCACTCCCCGTTCGACCGCCCCGACCTCGCGCCTGGGCCATTCGCTCAAGCCCCGCCAGCTGATCATGATGGGCCTGGGCAGCGCCATCGGCGCCGGTCTGTTCCTCGGTTCGGGCGTGGGCGTGCAGGCGGCCGGGCCGGCGATGCTGCTGTCCTACCTGGTGGCCGGTGCGCTGGTGATCATCGTGATGAACGCACTGGGCGAGATGGCGGCGGCCAAACCGGCCAGTGGCGCGTTCTCGGTGTACGCCGCCGACGCCATGGGCGCCACCGCTGGGGCCACGCTGGGCTGGTTGTGGTGGGTGCAGCTGGTCATCGTCATCGCCGCCGAAGCGGTCGGCGCGGCCGGGCTGCTGGCCACGGTATGGCCGGTGGTGCCGGTGCCGATGGCGGCGTTGGCCTTCATGCTGTTCTTCACTGCCATCAACCTGCTGGGGGTGAAGAACTTCGGCGAGTTCGAATTCTGGTTCGCCATCCTCAAGGTGGTTGCGATCCTGGCGTTCATCGCCATCGGCGCCGCCCTGCTGCTGGGCCGGCTGCCGCAGGTCGCCTCGCCGGGCCTGGGCAACTTCACCGACCACGGTGGCTTCGCGCCCAAGGGCCTGGCCGGTGTCGACGCCGCACTGCTGGTGGTGGTGTTCGCCTTCGGTGGCACCGAGATCGTGGCGGTGGCCGCTGCGGAAACCGAAGACCCCGGCCGCAGCCTGGCGCGCGCGGTGCGCACCGTGGCCTGGCGCATCCTGGTGTTCTACATCGGCTCGCTCAGCGTGATCATCGCCGTGGTGCCGTGGACCAGCGAGGCGCTGAAGTCGCCGTTCGCCGCGGTGCTGCAGGTGGCCAACATTCCCGGCGCGGCCACCGCCATCATCCTGATTGCCGTGGCGGCGCTGCTGTCTGCGCTCAACGCCAACCTGTACGGCGCCTCGCGCATGATGTATTCGCTGGCCCAGCGCAACGAAGCGCCGGCCGTGCTGGGCTGGACCGATCCGCGCCAGGTACCGGTCATCGCGTTGCTGGCCAGCGTGCTGTTCGGCTTCGCCGCCACCGTGATGGAACTGCTGTTCCCGGACAGGGTGCTGCCGGTGCTGCTGAACATCGTCGGCTCCATCTGCCTGCTGGTGTGGACGTTGTCGCTGGTCTCGCAGCTGGTGCTGCGCCGCCCTGCCAACCAGCTGGGGACGCCGCTGCCGTTCCGCATGGCCGGCTACCCGTGGCTGACGCTGATCGCACTGGCGATCCTGGCGTTGATCTTCGGCCTGCTGCTGTCGGAAACGCAGACCCGCGTGCAGTTCCTGTCGATGGTGGCGCTGACGGCGACCATTGCCGCCTGCAGTGCCATTGCCCGGCGCATGCGCGGCGGCTGAGGCCCGGCACCGCGCCATGGCGGCGCCGGCACGCACGCGGCCACCACGCCCGGCGTGCCACTCTGCGCAGGTGGGCCGTCCGTGGGCCCCTTGAGCAGGAGTACCGCATGTTGCGCAGCCGTCCGTTCCTGATGTTCACCGGCCAGGCCGAACAGACCCTGGCCCTGTATGGCGAAGCCTTCGCCGATTTCCGCCTGCTGGGCCTGCGCCGCCATGGCGACGGCGGTCCGGGCGTGCCGGGCACGGTCTACCAGGCCAGCTTCGTGCTGGGTGGTACCCATTACCAGTGCATGGACAGCCCCGACGTGCACAGCTTCGGCTTCACGCCGGCGTTGTCGCTGTTCGTCGAGTTCGACAGCCACGATCATTTCGAGCGCGCCGCACGCGTGCTGGGCGAGGGCGGGCAGTGGTTGATGCCTGCCGGCGAGCACGATTTCAGCCGCCGCTACGGCTGGGTGCAGGACCGCTTCGGGGTGTCCTGGCAGCTCAACCTGGGGGCGATGCCGGACCCGTCCTGAGGCGGCCAGGCAGCGCTGCAAACGAAACGGCCCGCTTGCGCGGGCCGTTTGCTTTCCAATGAATCGAGGGTTTACGCCTCGATTTCATCGTCCTTGTAGGCATCGACCGGGATGCAGGCGCACATCACGTTCTTGTCGCCGTACACGTTGTCGACGCGGGCCACCGGTGGCCAGTACTTCTGCAGCTTCAGGCTGGGCAGCGGGAAGGCCGCCAGCTCACGCGGGTAGGCGTGGGTCCACTCGCTGGCAGTCACGGCAGTGGCGGTGTGCGGGGCGTGCTTCAGCGGGTTGTCCTCGCGGTCCAGGCGGCCGTCTTCGATCGCGCGGATTTCCTCGCGGATCTGGATCATCGCGTCGATGAAGCGGTCCAGCTCGTGCAGCGATTCGCTCTCGGTCGGCTCGACCATCAGCGTGCCGGCGACCGGGAAGCTCAGGGTCGGGGCATGGAAGCCGAAGTCGATCAGGCGCTTGGCCACGTCTTCGGCACCGAGGCCGCTGGTCTTTTCCAGCGGACGCACGTCGAGGATGCACTCGTGCGCCACCAGGCCGTTGCGGCCGGTGTACAGGGTCTTGAAGTGCGGGGCCAGGCGCTTGGCGATGTAGTTGGCGTTGAGCTGGGCCACCTGGGTGGCCTTGCGCAGGCCTTCGCTGCCCATCATGGCGATGTACATCCAGCTGATCGGCAGGATCGAGGCGCTGCCGAAGCTGGCCGCGCTGACCATGCCGACCGGGCCGTTGTCACCCAGCTTGCCCGGCAGGAACGGGGCCAGGTGTTCCTTCACCGCGCACGGGCCAACGCCCGGGCCGCCGCCGCCGTGCGGGATGCAGAAGGTCTTGTGCAGGTTCAGGTGCGAAACGTCCGAACCCCACTTGCCCGGCTTGGCCACGCCCACCAGGGCGTTCATGTTGGCGCCGTCGGTGTACACCTGGCCGCCGTGCTGGTGGATGATCTCGCAGATCTCGACCACTTCCTCTTCGAACACGCCGTGCGTGGACGGGTAGGTGATCATGATCGCGGCCAGGCGGTCGCTGTACTTCTCGGCGTTGGCGCGGATGTCTTCGACATCGACGTTGCCGTTGACATCGGTCTTGGTCACCACGACCTTCATGCCACACATCTGCGCCGAGGCCGGGTTGGTGCCGTGCGCCGAATCGGGAATCAGGCAGATGTCGCGGTGGTCCTCACCGCGCGAGCGGTGGTAGGCGCGGATCGCCAGCAGGCCGGCGTACTCACCCTGCGCACCGGAGTTCGGCTGCAGGCTGACCGCATCGTAGCCGGTGCATTCGACCAGCATCGCTTCCAGCGTCTCGACCAGTTCCTTGTAGCCCAGTGCCTGGTCGGCCGGCACCAGCGGATGGATCTGCGAGAACTCCGGCCAGGTCACCGGGATCATCTCGGCGGTGGCGTTGAGCTTCATGGTGCACGAGCCCAGCGGGATCATCGTGCGGTCCATCGCCAGATCCTTGTCGGCCAGCGAACGCAGGTAGCGCAGCAGCTCGTGCTCGCTGTGGTGGGTGTTGAACACCGGGTGGGTAAGGAACGCCGACTGGCGCAGCAGGGCCGCCGGCAGTGCGTCGGCGGTGCTGGCATCGAGCGCTTCCACATCGGCCTGCGCACCGAACACGGCGGCCAGGGCGACGATGTCGGCGCGGGTGGCGGTCTCGTCCAGGCTGATGCCGACCGAGTCGCTGTCGATCGCGCGCAGGTTGTAACCGGCGGCGCGGGCCTTGGCGTGGATCTCATCGGCGTGCACGCCGGTGATGTGCAGGGTGTCGAAGAAATCGCCACCGACCTGCACGCCGGCACTGCGCAGCGACGCGGCCAGGATCGAGGCCAGGCGGTGGGTGCGGCGGGCGATGCGGGCCAGGCCTTCCGGGCCGTGGTAGACGGCGTACATCGAGGCCATCACCGCCAGCAGCACCTGCGCAGTGCAGATGTTGGAGGTGGCCTTCTCGCGGCGGATGTGCTGCTCGCGGGTCTGCAGGGTCAGGCGGTAGGCCGGCTTGCCTTCGGCATCGATGGAGACGCCGATCAGGCGCCCCGGCATCGAGCGCTTGTAGGCATCACGGCAGGCCATGAAGGCGGCGTGCGGGCCGCCGAAACCGAACGGCACGCCGAAACGCTGGCTGTTGCCGACCACGATGTCCGCGCCCCATTCGCCGGGGGCGGCCAGCAGGGTCAGCGCCAGCAGGTCGGTGGCCACGGCCACCAGGCCGCCGCGGGCGTGCACGGCATCCACCAGCGCCTTGTAGTCGCCGACCTGGCCGAAGGTGTCCGGGTACTGCAGCAGCAGGCCGAAGGCCTCCGCTTCCAGCGCTTCGGCCGGGGTGCCCACGCGCAGCACGATGCCCATCGGCTCGGCGCGGGTGCGCAGCAGTTCCAGCGTCTGCGGGTGCACGGCGTCGTGCACGAAGAAGGTGTCCGACTTCGACTTGGCCGAACGCTTGGCCAGGGTCATCGCTTCGGCCGCGGCGGTGGCTTCGTCCAGCAGCGAGGCGTTGGCGATCTCCATGCCGGTCAGGTCGGCGCACAGGGTCTGGAAGTTGATCAGCGCTTCCATGCGGCCCTGCGAGATTTCCGCCTGGTACGGGGTGTAGGCGGTGTACCAGGCCGGGTTTTCCAGGATGTTGCGCAGGATCACGTTCGGCGTGTGGGTGCCGTAGTAGCCCTGGCCGATGAAGCTGCGCAGCACGGTGTTCTTGTCGGCGATGGCGCGGATCTTCGCGAGCGCCTGCACTTCGGTCATCGACTCCGGCAGCGCCAGCGGTGCCGGCGACTTGATCCTGGCCGGCACGATGGCATCGGTCATCGCATCCAGCGTGGCGTGGCCGACCACGTCGAGCATCCGCGCGATCTCGGCATCATTGGGGCCGATGTGGCGCTCGACGAACGCCGAATGGTGCTCGAGCTCGCGCAGGGAAGGGGTGTTCTGGGACATGGCGAAGGATCCGTCAGGGAAGGGCACACGCACGGGCACAAGCCGCCGGCTGGCGGTCTCGTGGGCGCCCCTCTGTCCTTTTGCCTGAGAGTTTAAAAGCGCGGAAAACCGCAGCTTCGTGCCCCTTCGGCGCCGGATCGAACCGGTCTCTCCAGAGTTGTGGTGCGGGTGGTATCGGGCCTGAGCGATTACGGGCGTTGCGCCTTCGGCAGCGGTGTTCCGCTTCTCCCACCATGTTACCCGGCGATTATAGCCGGTCGGCGCCACCGGTTGAGGGCGGGCGCGGGCCTGAATGGGCGATGGCCCGGGTGTGCGTTGTCTTCACGGGTGCATGGCATTGGATGCACGGCCGGCCTATGATGACAGGACTCTCGTATTCATCTGGCGCCGTCCCTGCTGCAGGGGCCTGGTGCCCGCCGTGTGTGCCGCGCACGGCCCTGTCGGACGCCCTCCCCATGACCGCCGCTGTTGCCCCCTCGACCCGCCGCCTGGCCCTGCTGCTTGCAGGCCTGGCCATGTTCGGTCCGTTCTCGATCGACACCATCTTCCCGGCCTTCCCGCAGCTGGCCCAGTGCCTGGCCGTGGACGAAGTGGCGGTGCAGCAGACCATCAGCGTGTACCTGCTGTTCTACGGCCTGATGAGCCTGGCACACGGCCCGCTGTCCGACGCCTGGGGCCGCAAGCGGGTCATCCTCGGCGGCCTGGTAGTGTTCGTGGGCGCCTCGGTCGGCTGCGCGCTGTCCACCGACCTGACCACGCTGCTGGCGTTCCGCGCGCTGCAGGGCCTGTCGGCCGGCGTCGGCATGATCGTCGGCCGCGCGGTCATCCGCGACCTGTACCACGGGCACGACGCGCAGCGGCTGATGAGCCAGGTCTCGATGATCTTCGGCATCGCCCCGGCCATCGCGCCGATCATCGGCGGCTGGATCCTGCTCAGCGGTGCCGGCTGGCCGCTGATCTTCTGGTTCCTGGTGGTGTTCTCGCTGGTGCTGCTGGCGGCCACCGCGGGCTTCCTGCCGGAAACGCATCCGGTGGAGGCGCGCGTGGCGCTGTCGCCGCGCTGCCTGCTGCGCGACTACGTGCGCATCGGCTTCAACCCGCGCTTCCTGCGCCTGGCCCTGACCGGCAGCATCAACTTCGGCGACATATTCCTGTACATCGCTTCCGCGCCGGTGTTCGTGATGCAGCACCTGCGCCTGGGCGAGGGTGGCTTTGCCTGGCTGTTCATTCCCACCATCGGCGGCATGACCACCGGCTCGTTCCTGTCCGGGCGCATGGCCGGCCACACCACGCCCACCCGCCAGATCGGCATCGGCTTCGGTTTCTGCGCGCTGTCCGTACTGCTCAACGTGGGCTACGTGGCCCTGGCCCCGCAACTGGCGCTGCCGTGGGCGGTGCTGCCGATCTTCCTGGGCGGCCTTGGCATGGCGCTGATCTTCCCGGTGCTGGCGCTGGCGGTGCTGGACATGTACCCGCAGCAGCGCGGCCTGGCGTCTTCGCTGCAGGCGTTCGTGCAGCTGATGATCAGCACCGTGGTGGCCGGCGTGGTCTCGCCGCTGCTCAGCGGCAGCCCGCTGCACCTGGCGCTGGGCCAGGCCGCGTTCTTCGCCACCGGCTTCGTGTTCTGGTTCTGGGAACACCGCCGCGAGCGTGCGCGCGAAGCGCTTGGAACGGGGCTTTGAGCAGCCTGCACGGGTAGGGCGCCGCGGCGCCCCCGCGCCGGCGGCATGGCCGGTGCACTCGGCTAGGCTGCGCTTTCCAGCCAGCCGATGCGTGGGTGTATCACCGCCAGCCAACCGCTACGGCCGCACGAGGTACCCACATGGCTGCGCAGCAGACCTACCGCCTGTTCGAAGTGGCGCTGAAGGAGCGCCGCGTCCTGTCGCCCGCGCTGGTGCGCATGGTGTTCACCGGCCCGGACGTGGCCGGCATGAAGACCGAGGGCCCGGACCAGCGCGTCAAGGTGTTCTTCCCCTTGCCCGGCCAGGCCGTGCCGCAGGTGCCCAGTGGCGAGGACTGGTACGCGCGTTACCGCGCCCAGCCTGACGCCGGGCGTGCCCCCATGCGCAACCTATACCCTGCGCCAGCTGCGCGCCGCGCAGGCTGAAGTCGACGTCGATTTCGTGCTGCACGGGGAAACCGGGCCGGCCTCGCGCTGGGCGCTGCACGCGGTTCCCGGCGACCGTGTGCTGCTGCTGGCGCCCGATGCGCACTTGGCCGCCAGCAGCGAAGGCTGGGAGTGGAAGCCACCGGCCGGGGTCGGCCAGGTGCTGCTGGTAGCCGATGAAACCGCGCTGCCGGCAGTGGCCGGCATCCTCGAGGAGCTGGCCGCGCAGGCCGCACCACCGCGCACGCTGGCACTGCTGGAGGCGGCCCACGCCGGCGACGTGCTGGCGTTGCAGGCACCGGCCTCGGCCGAGGTGGTCTGGCTGCCACGGGAGGGTGCTGCGCACGGGCAGCCGCTGTTGCAGGCCGTGCAGGCGCGGCTGCCGGCGGCCGCTGCCGTGGCGGCGGACAGCGCGCTGGACGAGATCGATGTGGACACGCAGATCCTGTGGGAGCAGGCCGATGCGATGGCCGACATGGCGGGCGCGGCAGCTGGCAGCGGGCCGCTGTATGCGTGGGTGGCCGGCGAAGCCGGCGCGGTGATGGCGATCCGCCGCCACCTGGTGCGCGACTGCGGCCTGGACCGCCGCGCCATCACCTTCATGGGCTACTGGCGCAAGGGCCGCGTGCTGGACTGACGCCGCCGGCGGACGCGCCGTGAACCGGGGCTGCGGCGGCGTGGGTTATCCTTGCGCCCCCGCATTGCAGCAGCGTCCGATGTCCACCTCTTCCAAATCCCGTCGCGACCAGCGCCGTCGCCAGGAACAGCAGGCCGCCAACAAGGCCGCCGCCACGGCCTCGCCGGTCGAGCCGCATGCCGAACTGCGCGACCCGCAGCGCACCCTGCTGGCCGGGGTGGTCCGCCGCGATGGCGAATGGGTGCTGGGCATGGACGGGCGCATTGCCGGGCAGACCGAGAGCGCCGCCCACGTGCTGGCGCTGATCATGCAGGCCGGTGAACTGCACGAGCGCCAGGGCAAGCCGGTACGGCTGGTCTATTCCGATGCGCTGCGCGATGCCGCGCACGCCGAAGTGAAGGCGCAGGGCCATACCTTCGAAGAGTACAAGGCCGAACTGGCCGCTGCGATGGCGGCCAGGAAGAACAGCTGACGTGGTAGCGCCGGGCCGTGCCCGGCGAGCGCAGCGGTGTGATCACACGTTGCCGGGCATGGCCCGGCGCTACCGGAAGCAGAAGGGCGGATCCTTGCGGATCCGCCCTTTTCTTTATTTCGCCGCTGCTGCCGTGCTGGCCTGCCAGCCGCACATCTGGCCCTGGTTCTGTTCCTTCAGCCAGGCATTGACCGGTGCGAAGTACTCGATCATCGGGCCGGCATCGAGCTTGTCGCCGCCGGTGAGTTCCTTCAACGTGGCCTGCCACGGCTGGCTGGCACCCTTGCTCAGCATCGCCCAGTACTTCTGGCCTGCCTCCTTGTTGCCGTAGAAGGTGCACTCGTGCAGCGGGCCCTTGAAGCCTGCCGCATCGCACAGGCCCTTGTAGAACTGGAACTGCAGGATGCGCGCCAGGAAGTAGCGGGTGTACGGCGTGTTGCCCGGCACGTGGTACTTCGCACCCGGGTCGAAGAACTCCTCGCCGCGCGCACTGGCCGGTGCCACGCCCTGGTACTTGGCCTTCAGGTCCCACCAGGCCTGGTTGTAGTGATCCGGGGTAATCGAGCCATCGAACACGCCCCAGCGCCAGCGGTCGATCATCAGCCCGAACGGCAGGAACGAAACGCCGGACAGGGCCATGCGCATCTGGTTGTTGATCACCGCTTCGCGGCTTTCTTCCGGCGTGTCGAGCAGGCCGATCGAGCTGAGGTAGTGGGGCGTCATCGCCAGCACGATGGTGTCGCCGATCGCTTCGTGGAAGCCATCATTGGCACCGCCCTGGAACAGCGGCGGCAGCGGGTTGTAGGCCAGGTCGTAATAGATGTGGCCCAGCTCGTGGTAGATCGTGGTGAAGTTCTCTTCGGTCGGCTTGATGCACATCTTGGTGCGCACGTCGCCTTCCATGTTCATGTCCCACGCGCTGGCGTGGCAGACCACGTCGCGGTCATCGGGCTTGATGAACTGGGTCTTTTCCCAGTACGACGCCGGCAGCGCGGGCATGCCCAGCGAGACGTAGAAATCCTGCGCGCGTTCGGTCATCTGGCGCGCGGTGCGCAGTTCGGCCTCACGCTGCGCCTTGTACTGCGCCGCGACGCTGGCGTCCTTGCCGGCCTTGGCCAGCGCGGCGCTCAGGTTGCCCTGGTACTGCTTTTCCAGCGCGGCGGTGATGTCCAGGCTGCCGGCGCCGGGGTAGGGTTCCAGCTGGTTCCACAGGTTGGACCAGTCCTGCTGCCACATGTTGCCCAGCAGGTGCGCGGCGATCATGCCGCCGCCCACTTCGGCCTTGTCCTTGCCGTAGGTCTTGTCCAGCTTGCCGCGCGCGTAGCAGTGCAGTTGCTCGTACATCGGCTTGACCTGTTCCCACAGGCGGTCGGTTTCCGGTCCGATTTGTTCCGGCGGCATGTCATAGCCGCTGCGCCACATCTGCCCGGCATCGGCGAAGCCCATGCCCTTGGCGCCTTCGTTCACCAGGCTGACGAACTGCTGGTAATCGCCGCGCATGGCCTTGGTGGTGGCATGCCAGCCCTGCCAGGCGTCCAGCTGCTTGTCATAGTCGCGGCTGCGTGCCAGCACCTGTTCCAGGTCGCCCAGCTGGCGGCAGGAGTTGGCGTCGCTGGGGTCGGTGCAGTAGCGCCCGGCGCCGTAGCTGCCTTCCATGCGCGTGGCGATCTGGGTCAGCTGTGCCAGCTTGGCGGCATCGCGCGGGGCGGGCATGGCCGACATCAGCTTCAGCAGGTGGATGGCGCGCTTGCTGTCCGCGCTCATCGGCTGGCCTTCGAACCGGGCGGCCTGTTCGATCCACTGGTTCAGCGCGGTCAGCGAACGTTCGTTGGCCTTGGCGGCGATGCGTTCCGAATCGCTATTGATGTAGGTGGACGACAGCCACTGCGCGCTGGTCATCTCCGGGTACATCGCCTTGTATTCCGCGTTGACGCGGGCGACGAACTGGTCGGCGGTTTCCCCGGCGGGGGCGCTGCCGGTGGCGGCCTGGGTGTCGGGCGTAGGTTCCTTCTTGCAGGCAGCCAGGGCCAGCATGGCGGCGGCGGTGGCCGATGCCAGCAGGAGATGACGATGCTTCACGTGCGACCCTTGGAGGGTGAACGACGGCCGAAGGCTAGAGGCCGCGCGCGCTCCCTGCAAGTGGCGGAGGTCGGCAGGGCTGCGCCCTGCACCCGCAGAAGCCTTCAGGCCAGGGCCAACGTCAACGTCAACGTCAAAAGCGGATGCCCGTGCTGAGTTGGGGCGGTGTCGCAGTGCGGGGACGCCGCAAGTACGTCCCTGTAGGCTTGTCAGCCGCATCCATGCGGCTGGCACCCCGCACTGCGACACCGCCCCACCTCCGACAGTGTCCGTGTGTCGGTCGCGAATGCTTTTGTGGATCCACACCACGCGTGGATGCTTTTCAATGAATCATCGAACTACGTCGGGGTCAGATCCGTTTTCCTAAGGAGAACGGATCTGACCCCGAGAGCATCTCCAACAGCCCGCGGAAAACTGTCGAAGGCGGGGTGGGTCCGGTTGAGGGGGTGTGAGCCGCATGGATCCGGCGACCAAGCCCCATGGATGGGTTTACGGCGTCCCCCTCAACCGGACCCACCCCGCCAACCCACGGATAGCCCGCTTTTGCCGTTGAAGTTGAAGTTGAAGTTGAAGTTGCTTCGGCAGGTGCAGGGCGGCAGTCCTGCCGTACCCCCCTCAGCGCTCGCAGCTGGCGAACAGGTCGCGGTCGCGCTCGTACAGCGCGGTCTTCACCTGCATCAGGCCCAGCACCGACGGGAACACGTTGTCGTGGTCCGCATAGCTGGCCGAGCGCCGGCGCACGCATTGCAGGTCCAGGCCGCGGCTGCTGGCAAACCCCTGCGAGAACCACATTACCATCGGCACATGGGTCTGCTCCGCCGGTGCGATCGCATACGGCACGCCGTGCAGGAACAATCCCTTCTCGCCCAGCGATTCGCCGTGATCGGAGAAATACAGCATCGCCGTGTCGTAGTCCTGCATGTCGCGCAGCGTACCGATCGTGCGCATCAGCAGGTGGTCGGTGTAGAGCAGCGCGTTGTCATAGGCATTGGCGATCTCATCGCGCGAACAGCGCCCCAGGTCCGGGGTGTCGCAGGTCGGGGTGAAGCGCCGGAACGCGGCCGGGTAGCGTTGGAAGTAGGCCGGGCCATGGTTGCCCAGCTGGTGCAGCACCACCACCCGGTCGCCCGGCGCGGCACGCACGCGGCTGGCCAGATCCTGCAGCAGGATCTCATCCATGCAGCGGCCATCGGCGCACAACCCCGGCGTGGTCGCATCGGCCAGCGACTCGAATTCAAGGTTCTCGCACACGCCCTTGCAGCCGGACTGGTTGTCGCGCCACAGCGGCTTGATACCGGCCCGGTCGAGCACGTGCAGCAACGACTGGTGCGCGCGGATCTTCTTCTCGTCGTAGTCGTGGCGCCCCCACGGCGAGAACAGGCACGGCACGGACACTTCGGTGCTGGTACCGCACGAATGCATGTCCGGGAAGTTGATCACGTTGGCCTGGGCCAGCTCCGGCGTGGTCATGTGCGCCGAGCCGTTCAGGCCCCAGTTCTGTGCGCGCGCGGTTTCGCCCAGCACGATCACCAGCAGCCGTGGCTTGCTGCCGGTGGCGCGCGGGGTAGCCTTGGCAACGGTGCCGATCGGCAGCTTCGGCGCACGCTGCACCGGGTTCTCGCTGCGCAGCGCGCGCGGCAGCCCCAGCAGTACGTTGGCCGGTGTGGCCAGGTAGCGTACTTCGCGCTGGTTGCGCATCAGCGCCGAAACATCCTGGAAGGAGACCAGCGCACCGCCCACCGCGGTCACCGCCGCCAGCAGCAGGAACCCGGCGCGCCACAGCAGGGCACGCCCCCAGCCGCGGCGGCGCACCTGCACGCGCCACACCAGCAGGATCGGCAGCACTGCCAGCCACAGCAGCGGCCACAGCAGCGACGGGGTCAGCAGCTCGCTGCTTTCCTTGCGGTCGGTCGCCAGCACGTTGCGCAGCATGTCCGCATCCAGATAGATGTGGTAGCGGTCCATGTAGTAGGCGGCCATGGCGGTGACCAGCAGCAGCACCGACAGGAGCACGCGCGCGTTCCAGCGCCACACGATGATGCCCAGCAGGAAGGCATGCGTGCCCAGCAGCAGGAGCAGCAGTGACAGGCCGTAGCGCAGGCTGCCGGGGTGGCTGGCCATGGCGCTGTGCCAGAACAGGCCGTTGCCTGCCACCGCGAAGAACAGGCTGGCCAGCGCGATCAGCGCTTCGCTGGACAGCTCGGGACGCCAGCGCAGCCAGCGCATCAACCCGGGGGTGTGAAGGGGACGGTGGACCGAAGCGTTCAAGCGCGTGCCTCTTGGCGGTCGGGACGGTCCAGCTGGCGGCGGACCAGAACATACAGGCCCAGCGACAGCAGCCAACATGGCAGGGCGGTGGCCACGTCGTGGGAAAGGAAATGGGCCCCGCGCAGCTGCTGGCCCAGGCCGAACACCAGGCCGGCGGCCAGCCCGATGGCCAGGCCGGCCCAGCGCCACTGCGGGCGCCACAGCAGGGCGAAGAAGTACAGGCTCAGCCAGGCATAGCCGGCACTGGCGTGGCCGGCCGGGAAACAGGCGTTGTCCGGCAGGGTGGCCGGGCGGGTGGCGAACAGCCCCACGAAGGGCTGGTGGCCGCCATAGCGCAGCAGGTCCCATGGGCAGTCCATCGGCACGCTGGCTTTCAGCTGCGAGACCACCCCGGTGCCCAGCGCCACTGCGGCTACCACGTACAGCAGCGCCCAGCGCAGCCGGCGGTCACGGCCGCGGCGCCAGTGGTGGAAGCACAGCAGCATCGCCACCAGTGCCCCCACCATGCTCAGCCACTTGCCGGCCTGGTGGATCAGCGTGCGCGTCACCCAGGCGTCTTTCAGTGCTTAGTGCCCGCCCTCCAGGTGGTACAGCTGGTCGGCCAGCCACTGGTCGCCACCGCCTTCCATCAGCAGTGCGAACAGCGGCAGGCCCAGCAGCAGGGGCAGCAGCAGGTGGGTCAGCAGGAACGGCGGGGCAAGCGCGGGGGCGCGGACGGCAGCCGGATCGAGCGGGCGGACGGGCATGCGGGTAGGCCTGTACGAAAGAACGTGGCCATGCTCGTCACCTGCATGTCGGAGAAGGGTCGGATGGACGTTGGGCGGTGTTTAAGCACCGCCCGGCGTTCAGTGCCGTCAGTCCTCGTCGGCGGTCGCGCCGCGCTTCTCGGCGTGGCACTGCGGGTCCCACGCGGTTCCCGGGACCAGCTGCCAGTCGTTGCGGTTGGCGGTGCCGACATCGATCACCTGCGCCGCGTCCACGCAGGGGCTCATCGCTTCGTCCAGCACCAGCAGCCAGCGGCGCTGCGGGGCGGCAGCCAGCCAGGGGCCGGCGTCGTGCCACTGCTCCACCCAGGGGCGCTTGAAGCCGAACTCACGCACCGGGCGGTCGGCCTGCAGCAGGTTCTGTTCGCGCCAGGCGAGCAGCCCCAGCTCGGCGTCCGGCCCGATGCGCGCGCCGGCGTCCTGCATCACCTGGGACGCCGACGCGTGCGGGTCCAGTGCAGGCAGCAGCACCAGCCCGTGCAGCGACCACAGCAGGGCATGGGTCAGCAGCACCAGCACGCCGGCACGCCGCGTCCGCAGCCACGCTGCCAGGGCCAGCACCACGCCGCCGAACACGAGCAGGCCGGTGCCCAGTACCGGCAGCAGGTCGGCCGGCATCGAGCACTTCAGCAGCTGCGCCTGTGCCCACGCGCTGCCGCCTAGCAGCAGGCCGCCCAGTACCAGCGTGGCAGCGGCCAGCGCCACGCAGTAGCCCAACAGGTAACGGCGCACCGCCACCCGGCGCAGCAGGCCCGGCAGCAGCGGTGCCACCGCCAGCGCCAGCGCCGGCAGCATCGGCAGGATGTAGACCTCGCGCTTGCCCGGGCTGGCCGAGAAGAACAGCAGCACCAGCAGTGACCAGCCCAGCAGCAGCCACTGGCGGCCATCACCGCGCGCCGCCCGGCGCCACCACGGCCGCGCAAGCCACGGCAGCAGCAGGCTGCCAGGCAGCCACAGGGTGAGCATTACCTGCAGGTAGTACCAGGCCGGCTGCACGTGGTGCCAGGCGTTGGTGTAGCGGGTGCCGGTCTGCTTGAACAGCAGCTCGTGCGCGTAGGCCTGCAGCTTGGGGCTGGGCGAATACAGCAGCGACCAGCCCAGCGGCCCCAGCCACACCATCGTGCCCAGCACGAAGGCCGGCAGCAGCCACAGCAACGTGGCGCCGTGCGGGCCGGGGGTGGCCTGCCCGTGGCGGTGCTGCCAGAAGCGCCAGCCGAGCCACGGCAGCACCAGCAGCAGCGGCAGGAAACCCACGCCCTTGGTGACGGTGCCCACACCGGCGGCGATGCCGGCCAGCCACAGCGCCGGCAGGTTGCGGCGTTCGCACAGGTGGCGCAGCAGCCCCCACAGCGACAGCGTGGTCATCGCCACCAGCACCATGTCGATCTGCGCGCGCTTGGCCATCAGCCCGAACTGCAGCGTGCCGAACAGCGCCGCCATCGCATAGGGCGCCAGCCGTGGCGACCACAGGCGGCGCGCCAGGTCGCCCACCAGCCACAACGTCAGCAGCGCGGCCAGCAGCGAGGGCAGCAGGAACGACCACTGCCAGTGCCCGACCAGCTCATAGCTGGCCGCCTGCAGCCACATGAACACTGGCGGCTTCTCGGCGTACAGCTGGCTGCCACGGTGCGGCAGCAGCCACTGGCCGGTGTCCACCATGGTGCGCGCGGCCAGCACGAAGCGCGGCTCGTCCGGCGGCTGCGGCTGGCGCAGGCCCAGGCCGGCGGCCAGGCCCACCACCATCAGCAACCACAACAGGGGCAGGCACCAACGGCGGGGCAGGGCTGCAGGCACGGTGGGCTCCGGAAGCAAAAAGGCAGTCTGCCTGAACAAGGGTTGGAAAAGCGTCAGAAGGCAGCGCCGCCAGTCTCCCACCGCATTACGACATCCACGCGGCTACCATGGCGGGACTTTCATGCGGGATGCGGGCATGCGCCTGTTGGTGATCGAGGACAACCGGCAACTGGCGGCCAACCTGTTCGACTATTTCGAGTCGCGCGGGCACGTGCTGGACGTGGCCCCTGATGGCATCACCGGGCTGCACCTGGCCGGCAGCCACCCCTACGACGCGGTCATCCTGGACTGGATGCTGCCGCGCCTGGAGGGCCCGGAGGTGCTGCGCCGCCTGCGCAGTGAGCAGGGGTCGGAAGTGCCGGTCATCATGCTGACCGCCCGCGACGAGCTGCCCGACAAGATCGCCGGCTTCCGTGCCGGTGCCGATGACTACCTGACCAAGCCCTTTGCACTGCCGGAGCTGGAAGTGCGGCTGTAGGCACTGCTGGTCCGCGCCCAGGGCCGCAACCCGCGCAAGCGCCTGCAGGTGGGCGACCTGGTGCTGGACCTGGCCACGCTGGAGGCGCGCCGCGACAACCAGGTGCTGCACCTGTACCCGGCCTGCCGCAAGCTGCTGGAACTGCTGATGCGCGCCAGCCCCGGGGCGGTCACCCGCCAGCAGCTGGAATTCGCGCTGTGGGGCGATGAGCCGCCGGACGGCGACCTGCTGCGCTCGCACGTCTACGAACTGCGGCGCAGCGTGGACGGGCCGTTCGAGGATAAGCTGATCCATACCCTGCCGCGCGTCGGCTACCGGCTGGTGCCGATGGCGGGCGAGGGCAGCGCGGACGATGGCGATGCCGCGTAAGCCCGGGCCGCTATCGCGGCGGGTGGTGTGGTGGCTGCTGGGCTACCTGGCGCTGATCTCGCTGGCGGTGTTCAGCGTGGGCAACTACGTGCACGAACATGCCGAGCACGCCGCCTGGCGCGCGCTGCTGAATTCCGAACTGGACAGCATCGTGGAGCATGTGAGGCACGAGCCGCATTACCGCTGGCAGGATTCGGACACGCTCAGCCTGTACCGGCTGGGCCAGCCCGACACGCCGGAGGGCCTGCGCGGGCTGCACCCCGGCCTGCACGACGGGGTGATGATCAACGACCGCGAAACCGCGGTGATGGTGCGCCCGACCGAAGAACTCGGCCCGATCGCGCTGGTGCTGGACATCTCCGATTTCCACGACCTGGAGCAGTTCGCCACGCGCTGGGTGATGCTGGCCGGGGTCATCATGCTGATCGTCACCGTGCTGATGGCGGCCATCGGCATGGAGCGCCTGGTGCGCCCGCTGAGCCTGCTCTCGCGGCATATCGGCGCGCTGCGGCCTGGCGTGCCGGGGCAGCGTATCGATGTGGATGCGCGTGGCAGTTCCGAACTGCACACGATCCCCGGTGCGCTCAACGACTACCTGGAGCGCAACGAGCAGTTCGTCGAGCGCGAGCGGGTGTTCATCAGCACCGCCAGCCACGAACTGCGCACGCCCATCGCGGTCATCACCGGTGCCGCCGAACTGGCGCTGGACCAGCCCGGCCTGCCCGAGCGCGCGCGTGCGCAGATGCAGCGTGTGCTGCGGACCGCGCAGGGCGTGGAGCAGCTGATTGAACTGCTGCTGGTGCTTGCGCGCGAGCCGGCACGGCTGGCGCACCGCGCCGAGCGCATCGCGCTGGACCAGCTGCTGCCGCAGATCGTCGATGACCACCGCCACCTGCTCGGCGACAAGGATCTGGACGTGAGCGTGCAGGTCGCGCCGGTGGACATCATCGCGCCGCTGGCAGTGGTGCAGGCGGCCATCGGCAACCTGCTGCGCAATGCCATCGAGAACAGCGGGCGTGGCCATATCGCGCTGACCCTCGGCGCCGATGGCGTCTTGGTGCTGCAGGACCCGGGCCATGGCATGAGCCCGGAGGAGATCGCCGCCATCCATGCGCGCATGGTCCGGGGCCTGCGCACCGAGCGCGGTGGCATCGGCCTGGAGTTGATCGCGCGCCTGTGCGAGCACCTGGGCTGGACCCTCGGCTTCCAGGCCTGCGAGCCACGCGGTACGCGCGCCACGCTGGATTTCGGCGCCTCGCGCGCGCCATGATGTGATCGGCCTGC
This sequence comes from Stenotrophomonas maltophilia, assembly GCA_009912235.1. Taxonomy (GTDB): domain Bacteria; phylum Pseudomonadota; class Gammaproteobacteria; order Xanthomonadales; family Xanthomonadaceae; genus Stenotrophomonas; species Stenotrophomonas maltophilia_AV. The sequence goes on along the minus strand of WNDS01000002.1, from coordinate 560,169 downwards.
CGGCTTGAGGAAGCCGTCGGCGCCCTGCACGCGCACCGCGCCGCCGCATGCGCTGCCGTGAAGACAATGTTAATCTCGGGAGACGCCGCTGCATGCGGCGTTTTTTTTCCCACTTCGATCGACAGAGGACGCCATGCCGACCGAACCGACCACCGCCCTGATCTCCAGCGACATCGTTGGCCTGGGTCTGATCGCCGCCACCCTTGCCCTGATCTTCTGGGCCGCCAGTGGTCCCACGCCCCTGCTGAAGAAGATCTTCGCCTGGGTGCCCGCGCTGCTGCTGTGCTATTTCGTGCCGGCCATCTACAACACCGCAGGCCTGATCGATGGCCACGCCACCGCGCTGTACAACCCGGCGGCACGCGACGTGCTGCTGCCGGCCGCACTGGTGCTGCTGACCCTGTCGATCGACCTGAAGGGCATCGCCAAGCTCGGCCCGAAGTTGATCGCCGTGTTCTGCGCCGGCACCGCCGGGGTGATGCTGGGCGCCATCGTGTCCTTCCAGGTGATGAAGCTGATCCACCCCGAAACCGTGGTCGGTGACACCTGGGCCGGCATGGCCGCGCTGGCCGGCAGCTGGATCGGCGGGGGCGCCAACATGGTGGCCATGCGCGAGATCTTCGGCACCGACGCCACCACCTTCGGCCAGTTCGCCGTGGTGGACGTGGCCTGCGCCAGCCTGTGGATGGCGATCCTGCTGTTCCTGGTCAACCGCGCCAAGGAGATCGACACGCGCAATGGCGCCGACACCCGCGCCATCGACGAGATGAAGGCGCGCATCAGTGCCTACGAGGCGCAGAACGCGCGCATTCCCAGCCTGACCGACCTGATGATCATCGTCGGCGTGGCGCTGGGCGGCGTCGGCCTGGCCCATGCCATTGCCTCACCGCTGGCCGGCTGGTTCAAGACCAATGTCGGCTGGTCCAGCCAGTTCAGCCTGGACAGCCAGTTCGTGTGGGTGGTGCTGCTGTCCACCGCACTCGGCCTGGGCCTGAGCTTCACCCGCGCGCGCCGCCTGGAATCGGCCGGTGCCTCGCGGCTGGGTACCGTGTTCCTGTACTTCCTGATCGCCTGCATCGGCATGCAGATAAACCTGCTTTCGCTGCTGGACCGTCCGTGGCTGTTCCTGCTGGGCGTGATCTGGATGGCCACCCACGTGCTGGTGCTGTGGGTCGTGGCCCGCTTGCTGCGCGCGCCGCTGTTCTTCTTCGGCGTCGGCTCGATGGGCAACATCGGTGCAGCGGCGTCGGCACCGGTGGTCGCCGCCGCCTTCCATCCCTCGCTGGCGCCGGTAGGCGTGCTGCTGGGCACGGTGGGCTATGCCACCGGTACCGGCCTGGCCTATGTCACCGGCTTGATCCTGAAGTGGATGGCCGGCGCGTAAGCCGCGCGGCGAAGACGGTTCTGCCGCGATCGGCATGAGGGCATCGCGGCCGCCACCGCTGCGTCAAAAGCCAAGCGGTATTCGGGGGCCATGAACGAAGAAGGGGTCAGATCCGTTTTCCGAAGGAAAACGGATCTGACCCCGCATGTGTCTCGCCGTCACCGGCAATCCGACACCGTCCCGCCAAACAAACAGAAACCCAGGGCCGACGCTCTTGCAGTTGCATTCGCCGTTGAATCGGCGGGCGCCGGGCTGCAAGCCCGGCACCCGCACAAAAGCTCAGCAGTAGCGCCCGCCGTTGCGACCGCCGTAACGCGCCTCCTGGCGCTCGCGGAAGAACGTCTTGTAGTCCATCGGTTCCTGGTCCGGGTGCTTTTCCAGCATGTGCCGGACGTAGTTGTCGTAATCAGGAATTCCGCAGCACTGCCGCGCGGTCTGCACCAGGCGCCGCCAGAGGCGGCGGTGGGCCTGGTACTGGCCGGCGGGAACCAGTTGCGTGCTCATCACAGGTCCGCCATCTGGTGCGGCTGCAGCGCCACGTACGGGGTTTCCTTGTCGGTGCGCTGCGGCGAGCGGCGTGCCGCCACGATGGTCTTCACTGCATAGACCAGCACGGCGAACACCACGAACAGGAACAGCGCGGTCAGGCCGGTGTTGACGTAGGCGTTGACCACGATCTGCTTCATCTGCGCCACCGACTTGGCCGGCGCCGTGATGGTGTCGCTGGCGATGGCGGCCTGGAACTTGTGCGCCTGCGCCAGGAAGCCCTGCGCCGGGTTGCTGTCGAAGATCTTGATGAAGCCGGCGTAGGTGGTGCAGATCAGCAGCCACACCGCCGGCACGGGGGTCACCCAGGCGTAGCGGTCACGCTTCATCTTGAACAGCACCACCGTGCCCAGCATCAGGGCGATACCGGCCAGCATCTGGTTGGAGATGCCGAACAGCGGCCACAGCGCCTGGATGCCGCCGAACGGATCGACCACGCCGGTGTACAGCAGGTAGCCCCACAGCGCCACGCAGCCGGCGGTGGCGATGATGTTCGCGGTCCACGATTCGGTCTTCTTCAGCGCCGGCACGAAGTTGCCCAGCAGGTCCTGCAGCATGAAGCGGCCGGCACGCGTACCGGCGTCCACGGCGGTGAGGATGAACAGCGCTTCGAACAGGATGGCGAAGTGATACCAGAATGCCATCATCGCGTTGCTGCCGCTGGGTATCGCCTGGTGCAGGATCTGCGCGATGCCCACCGCCAGCGTCGGCGCGCCACCGGCACGGTGCAGGATGGCGGGTTCACCGATGGCCGCCGCCGTGGCTTCCAGCTGCTCCGGCGTGATGGTGAAGCCCCAGGTGGTGGTGATGTAGTGCGCCGCCGAGACGGCATCGGCACCGATCACCGCCGCCGGGCTGTTCATGGCGAAGTAGATGCCCGGATCGATGATCGATGCGGCCACCAGTGCCATCACCGCCACGAACGATTCCATCAGCATGCCGCCGTAGCCGATGTAGCGCATGTGGCGCTCATTGGCCAGCAGCTTGGGCGTGGTGCCCGAGGAAATGAGCGCGTGGAAACCGGACACCGCACCGCAGGCGATGGTGATGAACAGGAACGGGAACATGCCCCCCTTCCACACCGGGCCATCGCCGCTGGCGGCGAACTGGGTCAGCGCCGGCATCTTCAGTTCCGGCATCACGATGACGATGCCGACGGCCAGCGCGATGATCGTGCCGATCTTCAGGAAGGTGGACAGGTAATCGCGTGGGGCCAGCAGCAGCCATACCGGCAGCACCGACGCCACGAAGCCGTAGCCGATCAGCATCCAGGTGATCTGGGTGCCGGTGAAGGTGAAGGCCGGGCCCCAGACCGGATCGGCGGCGACCTTGCCGCCGTACCAGATCGCCGCCAGCAGCAGGATCAGGCCGACGATGGAGATCTCGCCGATCTTGCCCGGGCGGATGTAGCGCATGTACACGCCCATCAGGATCGCGATGGGCATGGCGGCGATCACCGTGAACATGCCCCACGGGCTTTCGGCCAGCGCCTTCACCACCACCATCGCCAGCACGGCCAGGATGATGATCATGATCAGGAAGGCGCCGAACAGGGCGATGGTGCCGGGTATCTGGCCCATCTCTTCCCTTACCAGGTCGCCCAGCGAGCGGCCGTTGCGGCGGCTGGACAGGAACAGGACCACGAAGTCCTGCACCGCGCCGGCCAGCACCACGCCCACCACCAGCCACAGCAGGCCGGGCAGGTAGCCCATCTGCGCGGCCAGCACCGGACCGACCAGCGGGCCGGCGCCGGCAATGGCGGCGAAGTGGTGGCCGAACAGCACGCGCTTGTTGGTGGGCACGTAGTCCAGGCCATCGTTGTTGATCACCGCCGGGGCGGCCCGGGTCGGATCCAGCTGCATCACCTTGTCGGCGATGAACAGGCTGTAGAAGCGGTAGGCGATCAGGTAGATCGAGACCGCCGCGACGACGATCCACAGCGCGTTGATGTGTTCACCGCGGCGCAGTGCCACGGTGCCCAGACAGAACGCGCCGAGCAGGGCCAGTGCGGCCCAGCCCAGTTTGGAAAACCCTTTCATGAGGTGCTCTCTCCCGGAAAGACGTCTAAAGAATCCCGCGTACCATGGGCACGGTCAATGCGCAGGACGGTGTTGGGCGGTAGTACTTTGGTCGTACGTGACGCGCTGCGGACACCATGGCTGGAACAATTGGTTGCGTGGCTGCCGGTTGGTTGCCGCCGGCGGGGCGTCCATCTTGTGCTGCATCACCCGAACAGGAGTTGCCATGAGCCTTTCCGAGCCGGTGCGCGTGCAGCGCATCATCCGTGGCACGCCCGCGTCCGATGGCGCCGGCGTGCGCCTGACCCGCGTCATCGGCGGCGCCGCGCTGCCTGACCTGGACCCGTTCCTGCTGCTGGATGAATTCGGAACCGACCGCCCCGAGGATTACTTGGCGGGCTTCCCAGAGCACCCGCACCGCGGGTTTGAGACCGTCACCTACATGCTCGACGGGCGCATGCGCCACCGCGACAACCACGGCAACGAAGGCCTGGTGGTGCCGGGCAGCGTGCAGTGGATGACCGCCGGCCGTGGCCTGGTGCATTCGGAAATACCCGAGCAGGAAAGTGGCCGCATGCGCGGTTTCCAGCTGTGGGTGAACCTACCCGGGCGCGACAAGATGACCGCGCCGAAGTACCAGGAATTCGCCCCGGAGCGGCTGCCGGTGGTGCATCCGGCCGACGGTGTGGCGGTGAAGGTGATTGCCGGCCAGGTGGGCGACACCACCGGCCCGATCGTGCAGCCGGCCACCGACCCGGTGTACCTGGACATCACCCTGCAGGCCGGGCGTGCCTGGACCTACACGCTGCCGGAAGGCCACAACGCCTTTGCCTATGTGTTCGAAGGGGCGCTGGTGGTGGGCGGGCAGGACGCTGCGCGCGACGTCGCCCGGCAGGAGCTGGCCATCCTCGGCGGTGGCGAGCAGCTGCATGTTGCCGCCGGTGCCGACGGCGCGCGGCTGATCCTGGTGGCCGGACGGCCGCTGCGTGAACCGGTGATGCGCCACGGTCCGTTCGTGATGAACACGCGGCAGGAGCTGATGCAGGCCTTCGTCGATTTCCAGGAAGGCCGTTTCTGAGCCGGCTGCCGGCGCGGTGCCGGCACACGGTCGTTGCAGGGGGCGGGGATGCTGCCAGGCAGCCATCCCCGTCATCCGCTCAGCGCCCGGCGGCCAGGGCCGTGGGCGCCAGGTCCAGGCCACCGACCAGCTGCTGCAGGCTGCCCAGTTCCTTTTCCCCGTCCGGGTACAGCGCCAGCTGCACGTAGCGCTCCTTGGCCAGCTTCACCACGCTGATGCGCCGCTCGGCATAGCCGGGCGGCTGCTGACCCCCCCAGGTCGGGCTGGTACCAGTAGAACGATTCGCCGCCGAAGCTGCCCTTTTCATGGCGCAGGGCGCGGGTGAGTGGAATGGACGGGTCGCGCTGGCTGAGCATCAGGCTCAGCACCTCGCGGCCATCGGCGGTGGCCGCGCGGCAGATCAGGAAATCGCTGTGGGACTGCTGCTGCCATTGCAGCCCGCTGCCGGCGGGCAGGGCAGGGCAGCTGCCCGCAGATTGCGCGTGGGCCGGGCCGGCCACGAACGACAGACCGGCCAGCAGCAGGCCGGAAACCACAACAGGCACGAACGTCATGAATCCCCCAGAGGCGATTTGGCGGCATCGGCCGGCGCGGACGCCGGCGTCGCCCCCATCCCCGGGGACCGTCGTTCCAGACCTTAACGGAACGTGAGTGTGGGCACAAATCGCGGTTGCATCTGTAACCATCACGGCCGGGCAATGGCCGTGGCGGGGGGGGCTCAGTACGCCGGCAGCGGAATGAATTCCTTGTCGTCGCCCGGAATGGTGCCGAAGCGGCCGGCCTCCCAATCGTGTTTGGCCTGTTCCAGCCGTTCCTTGGAACTGGAGACGAAGTTCCACCATAGGTGGCGCGGCCCATCCAGCGGCTCGCCGCCGAACAGCATCGCCTTCACCGGCGTCTTGGCACGCAGGCGGCCAATGGCGCCGGCTTCGGGGATGACCAGGTGCTGGGCCGGGATATCCACGCCATCCAGCTGGGCCTGGCCCTCGAGGATGTACAACGCGCGCTCGCGGCGGCCGCTGTCGATATCGATTTCCGCATCCGGGTCGAGGTCGATGGCTAAGTTGAGCGTGTCGGCGAACACCTTCACCGGCGATTCCTCACCGTAGGCGCGGCCGGCGATGACGCGCAGCCAGGCACCGTTGCGGCGCTGCTCGGGCAGCGTGGCGGCGGCGTGGTGGTAGAACGCCGGTTCGATTTCCTCGTGCGATTTTGGCAGTGCCACCCAGGTCTGCATGCCGTGGATCGGGTTGTCGTGGCCGCGGTCCGGCGGCGGCGTCCGTTCGGAATGGGCGATGCCGCGGCCTGCGGTCATCCAGTTCACATCACCGGGGCGGATGACCTGGTCCGAGCCGAGCGTGTCGCGGCGGCCGATGGCGCCGGACCACAGGTAGGTAACGGTGGCCAGGCCGATATGCGGATGCGGGCGCACGTCGATGGCGGTGCCGGGGTGCATGATGGCCGGGCCCATCTGGTCGACGAACACGAACGAGCCGATGCTGCGGGCCTGCAGAGTGGGAATGGCGCGGCGGACTTCGAGGCCGCCGGTGTCATGGACGCGCGGGGCGATGATGGTGGTCATGCGGGCGTGCTCGCTGGCAGGAATCTGCGGCCAGCATGGCATGTGGCGGTGACGGGTACATGCGCATGCAGGTAACAGGGTGTTCCAGCCAACGGCGCAGCTGCTCGTGGCTGTGGGGTTGGTAGAGTCGACTGTTAGTCGACTTGCGATGCGATGGGTTGCGGCTTAGCCGGGCGGGGTGGGTTCGCGGGGGACGCCGTGAACCCGTCCCTGGGGGGCTTGGCCGCGGCATCTATGCCGCGGACACCCCCGCGAAACCACCCCGCCCGGCCCCTGACAATTTCCGTGCGCGTCAGCCACGGAAAAGAAAAAAGAAAATCAAAATCAAACGCCGGTCGCTTCGCTCCTGGTGGCGACCAAGGTCGCCACCCACCAATTCGCATCGACCACCCACCAACAGAAAAGCCAGAGCCGGCTGTTGCTCCGGCTCTGGCTCTGGCTTTGGCTTTGGCTTTGGCTCTGGCTCCAGTTGTTGCTGTTGCCTCTGGCGGGTGCCGGGCCGCAGGCCCGGCCGATCACCTCACGCCACCGGTTCGCGCAGTGCAGGGTTGTCCCAGCCCGGGCGCGGGGCGAAACGATCGCCATAGCGTTGCTGCAGCACCTTCAGGCGTTCCACCAGCGCATCAGCACCGGTGGCACGGATGTGCTGGATCGGACCACCCCGGAACGGGGCGAAACCGGTGCCGAAGATCACCCCGGCATCCAGCAGGTCCGCATCGGCCACCACGCCCTCGTGCAGACACGCCACCGCCTCGTTCAGCAGCGGCAGGATCAAGCGGTCCTCCAGATCGGCCGGCGCCTGGTAGCCGTTGGCCACCTCCGGCTTCTTCGCCCGGCCGTTTTCCCAGGTGTAGATGCCCTGGCCATCCTTCTTGCCGCGCTTGGCCGGATCCACCGTCGCCAGCGCCTCGGGCACCTGCAGGCCCAGGAACGGCGCCAGTTCTTTGCCTACGCCAGCCGCCACGTCCAGGCCCACCGTATCCAGCAATTCGATCGGGCCCATCGGCATGCCGAACTTCACCGCCGCCTTGTCGATCACCGGGCCCGGAATGCCTTCGGCATATGCCGTGGCCGCTTCCAGCATGTACAGGAACAGCACGTGGTTGACCAGGAAGCCCGGGCTGCCGGCCACCGGCACCGGGAACTTGCCCAGCGCCTTGCAGAACGCGGCCAGCCGGCGCTCGGTCTCCGGCGCCATGCCGTCGTGGTGGATGATCTCCACCAGCGGCATCTGCGCCACCGGATTGAAGTAGTGCAGGCCCGCGAACTGTGCAGGGCGCTGGATATGGTCGCGCAGTTCCAGCAGCGGAATCGACGACGTATTGGTGGTCAGCAGCGCATCGGCCTTCATCTTCGGCTCCAGCGTCTGGTACAGCGCACGCTTGGCCTCCGGGTTCTCGATGATGGCTTCGATCACCAGGTCGGCCTGCGCCACGCCACTGCCTTCCAGGTCGGCACGCAGGCGTGCCGCGACCGCGGGGCGCTTGCTCTCGTCGCGCACCTTCTTCGCAAACAGCGCCTGTGCACGCTCCATGGCCGGGTCAATGAAGCGCTGCTCGCGGTCCTGCAGGGTCACGCTGAAGCCCTTGAACGCCGACCACGCCGCGATGTCACCGCCCATCACGCCGGCACCGACCACGTGCACGTGCTGGATGCCGTGGTCGCCGCTGCCCAGCGCCTTCAGGCGCTCGGTCAGGAAGAAGATGCGGATCAGGTTGCGCGCGGTTGGCGTGCTGGCCAGCTTCACCACGGCGCGGCGTTCGGCTTCCAGCCGCGCCTGTACCGGCTTGCCGCCGCTGCGCTGCCAGGTGCTGATCAGCGCATACGGCGCCGGGTAGTGGTCCTTCTTCGCCTTGCGTGCCACCTGCTTGACCATCTGCGGGGCCAGCAGTTTGCGCGCCAGCCAGGTGTTGGTGGCCCAGGCGGTGGCACGCTGCTTGAACGGGCGCGTGGTGCCCGACAGCGCCAGCGCCACGGCCGAATCGAGCAGCACGGCCGGGGCCACGACCTTGTCGACCAGGCCGATGCTACGTGCGGCCGAGGCCGACAGCATGCGGCCGGTCAGCATCATGTCCATCGCCGCCGGCGCACCCACCAGCTGCGGCAGGCGCGCGCTGCCACCCCAGCCCGGGAAGATGCCCAGCTGGGTTTCCGGCAGGCCGATGCGGGTGGAGGCATCGTTGGAGGCCACGCGGTAGCGGCAGGCCAGCGCCAGCTCGGTGCCGCCGCCCAGGCAGTGGCCGTGGATGGCCGCCACGGTCGGGCAGGGCAGCTCGGCCAGCTTCTGGTAGGTGGACTGGCCGCGGCGGATGGCATCGTTCACGGTGCCGCGGCGGTCGAATTCCTGGAATTCCTTCAGGTCCGCGCCGGCGATGAAGCCGGCCTTCTTCACCGACTGGATCACCACGCCCTTGGGCGGGTCCATGGCCAGCCGTTCGATCAGGTCGCCCAGCTCCAGCAGCACGTCCTGCGACATGGCGTTGACACTGCTGTCGTGACGATCAAGGTTCAGCACCACCGCGCCGTCGTCACGGATCTCGGGGTGCCAGTGGGAGAAGCGAAGCCCATCGAAGCCTGAGAGCATTGACGTTCCATCCGGTTGTGTATGGAGAAGCGGCTATGATCCAGAGGTTGTTTCCCCCGCGTCAAATCCCTATAGCTGGGGGTAGTGAACCCGGATCCATGGCCCTGGACCCCGGACGCTAGCGGAACGGTAGTTAAAAGCTGGTGCGGCGTCGGGTGATCGGCGACTGAACTTTTCCCGGGATTGGCAGTCTCATTGCCCGACGTCGGTTGGGCTGACAGGAGTGCGGCCCCCCATGGCCGAGGTCGAAACACCACAGGAGCTGGATCTGGAACTGGTCCGGCGCGTGCAGCGCGGCGAGAGCGCGGCCTTCGATGTCCTGGTGCGCAAGTACCAGCATCGGGTCGTGGCCCTGGTCGGTCGCTACATCGCCGACTGGAGTGAATGTCAGGACGTTGCCCAGGACACGTTCATCCGTGCCTACCGCGCGATCGGCAGTTTCCGCGGCGACGCCCAGTTCTCAACCTGGTTGCACCGGATTGCCGTGAATACAGCAAAAAACTACCTGGCTTCGCACAACCGCCGCCCGCCCACCGATGACATCGACATCGGCGATGCCGAGCAGTTCGACAGCGGAACCCGCCTGCGCGACACCGACACGCCCGAACGCGAGTTGATGCGCCAGGAGCTTGAACAGACGGTGATGGAGGCCGTCAACGCGCTGCCCGAGGAACTGCGGGCAGCGATCACCCTGCGCGAGGTGGAAGGCATGAGCTACGAGGAAATCGCGCAGAAGATGGGGTGTCCGATCGGCACCGTGCGTTCGCGGATCTTCCGCGCCCGCGAGGCGATCGACATCGAACTCCGGCCGCTGCTGGACACCGGCAGCGCCACCCGTGAGAAGAGCCGCGTATGAATACTTCCAGCCACGAGTCCCATTCCCACCAGTCGCCCGCCGGGGCCCGGCTGGACCAGCACCACCGCCAGCAGCTGTCCTCGCTGGTTGATGGCGAGCTGGGCACAGACGAAGCGCGCTTCCTGCTGCGCCGCCTGGAGCATGAGCCGGAACTGGCCGCCTGCCAGGAACGCTGGCAGCTGCTGGGCGATGTGATGCGCGGCCAGGCCGGGCTGCTGGCACCAGCCGGCTTCAGCGAGCGCGTGGCCGCCGCCATTGCCGCCGAACCGCTGCCGCAGGCCGAACCGCGCCGCCAGCTGCGCCGCAGTGGCTGGCGCAGCTGGGGCGGCGGTGCCGCGCTGGCGGCCTCGGTGGCCGCCGTGGCGCTGTTCATAGGCGGTGAAAAACTGCAGGAACCGCAGCCGGGCGAGCCGCCCGCAGCGCAGGTGATCGCCCGCGAGGCACAGCTGCCGGCGGCGCCGTCCGCGCCGTCCGCGCCGGCCATCACCGAAGCGTCGGTCGACCCGGCCAGCGTGGCGCTGACCAGCGTGCCGGCCGCCGCCGTGGCGGCCGGCAGCCGCCGCCAGGAGGTCCGCCGCGCCAGCGCCACGCGCAGCCAGCAGACCGCGCGTGCGGCGCAGCGTGACGACACGCCGCTGCGGGCGGTGGCCAGCCAGGCGCCGCTGCGCCCGACCCTGCCGGCCACGGCTGCGCACCCGTCGCCGTTCGGCGATGTCGGCAGCCTGCAGGCACGGCCGTGGCCGCGTTCCAGCCTGGCGCCCGCCGCCGGTGGCGCGCTCAACGCCAGCTACCCCGCACAGGGGGCCGGGCGGCCGTTCTACCCGTTTGAACCGCGCCTGCAGGACACCCTGCCGGCCCACGGGCCGTGCGACTGAGCGCGGTCCCCGCGCGCCCTGCCGCCGGCGGGGCGCCTGCCTTCCTTTCCCCCATCCGATCCGGAGGTTGCCGTCCGATGAACCATCGTCTCCGCACGCAGGCCATGGGCCTGCTGGCCCTGACCCTGCCGCTGGTCGCCTGCGCCCAGGCGCCGGCCCCGACCGCCGCGGCGCAGGCCCCTGCCGCCGCCCCGCGTGCTTCGGCACAGCCGCTGGTCAGCGGCCTGCCCGATTTCACCCACCTGGTCGACCAGGTCGGGCCGGGCGTGGTCAACGTCGACACCACCATCGTGCGCAGCACCCGCCAGGCGCGTGGCCCGATGGCCTCCGGCGATGACGAGATGCCGGAATTCTTCCGCCGCTTCTTCGGCCCGGACTTCCCGATGCCCGGGCAGGACCCGGGTGGCCAGGGCGGCGCGCCCAGCATCAAGGGCCGCGGCATGGGCTCGGGCTTCATCATCTCGCCCGACGGCTACGTGCTGACCAATTACCACGTGGTGGCCGACGCCAGCGATGTGAAGGTCAAGCTGGGCGACAGCCGTGAGTTCACCGTCAAGGTGATCGGCAGCGACCAGCAGTACGACGTGGCCCTGCTGAAGATCGACGGCAAGAATCTGCCGACCGTGCGCGTGGGCGATTCCAACACGCTCAAGCCCGGCCAGTGGGTTGTCGCGATCGGCTCGCCGTTCGGGCTCGATCATTCGGTCACCGCCGGCATCGTCAGCGCGCTCGGCCGCAGCACCGGCGGAGCCGACCAGCGCTACGTGCCGTTCATCCAGACCGACGTGGCGATCAACCAGGGCAATTCCGGTGGTCCGCTGCTGAACACCCGGGGCGAAGTGGTCGGCATCAACTCGCAGATCTTCTCCGCCTCCGGTGGCTACATGGGCATCAGCTTCGCCATCCCGATCGACCTGGCGATGAGCGCGGTCGAGCAGATCAAGAAGACCGGCAAGGTCACCCGCGGCCAGCTGGGCGCGGTGGTGCAGCCGATCGATGCACTGAAGGCACAGGGTCTGGGCCTGCCGGACAGCCGCGGTGCGCTGGTCAACGAAGTGGTGGCCGGCAGTGCGGCGGCCAAGGCCGGCGTGCAGCCGGGTGACGTGATCCGCACGGTCAATGGCAGCCCGGTCAACACCTGGTCCGACCTGCCTCCGCTGATCGGCGCCATGGCCCCGGGCAGCAAGGTCAGCATCGGCCTGTACCGCGATGGCAAGCCGCGCGACCTCAGCGCCACGCTGACCGCCGCCACCGATGACGGTGTCCCCGGCAAGGCCGGCCCGACCGTCGGCGGCGACGATGCCGTGCCGCAGACCGGTGCCAGCGCGCTGCTGGGGCTGGACGTGGTCGACCTGAACGCCGCCCAGCGCAAGCAGCTGGGGCTGGAGGCCGGGGAGGGCGTGCGCATCACCGGCGTGAACGGGGACGGGGCGCGTGACGCCGGCCTGTCGCCGGGCATGGTGGTGCTGAAGGTCGGCAACACCCCGGTCGGTGGCGTCGATGCCCTCAACCGGGCGCTGTCGCGCTTCAAGAAGGGTGACGTGGTGATGCTGCTGGTGCGTGCCGGCAACGGCCGCAACGCCTTCGTGGCGGTCAAGGCCGGCCCGTAACCCACCGGACCGCCCCGCCCCGGCTGCCCTGGGGCGGGGCGGCCGACCCATCCCGATCAACCCGGCTGCGGGCCCGTCACTGGCGGGCCCGCCTTCGTTTGCCCGCCCCGGGCGGCCCGCCACGCGGGATACCCCGGGGCGTGCGATAATGTGCAGTCATCCTGACGACGCGACGCGCCGCCACCACCTATGTCCTCTGATTCGATGCGGAACATCCGCAATTTCTCCATCATCGCCCACGTCGACCACGGCAAGTCCACGCTCGCCGACCGCATCATCCAGCTCTGCGGTGGCCTGCAGGCCCGCGAGATGGAAGCGCAGGTCCTCGATTCCAACCCGATCGAGCGCGAGCGCGGCATCACCATCAAGGCGCAGTCGGTCTCGCTGCCGTACCTGGCCAAGGACGGGCAGACCTACCACCTGAATTTCATCGACACCCCCGGCCACGTCGACTTCTCCTATGAAGTCAGCCGCTCGCTGGCTGCCTGCGAAGGCGCGCTGCTGGTGGTCGACGCCGCCCAGGGCGTGGAAGCGCAGTCGGTGGCCAACTGCTACACCGCCGTGGAGCAGGGCCTGGAAGTGGTGCCGGTGATCAACAAGATCGACCTGCCCACCGCCGACATCGAGCGCGCCAAGGCCGAGATCGAGGCCGTCATCGGCATCGACGCCGCCGACGCCGTGCCGGTCAGCGCCAAGACCGGCCTGAACGTGCAGGACGTGCTGGAAGCCATCGTGCACCGCATCCCGGCCCCGGTGCCGCGCGACACCGACAAGCTGCAGGCGCTGATCATCGACTCCTGGTTCGACAACTACCTGGGCGTGGTCTCGCTGGTGCGTGTCATGCAGGGCGAGATCAAGGCCGGCGACAAGCTGCAGGTCATGTCCACCGGCCGCAACCACCAGGTCGACAACGTCGGCGTGTTCACGCCGAAGCGCAAGGTGCTGCCGGCCCTGCGCGCCGGTGAAGTGGGCTGGGTCACCGCCAGCATCAAGGACGTGCACGGTGCGCCGGTCGGCGACACCCTCACCCTGGCCGGCGACCCGGCTCCCAAGCCGCTGCCGGGCTTCCAGGAAATGCAGCCGCGCGTGTTCGCCGGCCTGTTCCCGGTGGACGCCGAGGATTACCCGGACCTGCGCGAAGCGCTGGACAAGCTGCGCCTGAACGATGCCGCGCTGCGCTTCGAGCCGGAAAGCTCCGAAGCCATGGGCTTCGGCTTCCGCTGCGGCTTCCTGGGCATGCTGCACATGGAAATCGTGCAGGAGCGCCTGGAGCGCGAATACAACCTGGACCTGATCAGCACCGCGCCGACGGTGGTCTATGAAGTGCTCAAGACCGACGGCACGATCATCAACATGGACAACCCGGCCAAGCTGCCGCCGGTGAACCATGTGCAGGAGATCCGCGAGCCGATCATCCGCGCCAACGTGCTCACCCCCGAGGAGTACATCGGCAACATCATCAAGCTGTGCGAGGAAAAGCGCGGCAGCCAGATCGGCATCAACTACCTGGGCAGCCAGGTGCAGGTCAGCTACGAGCTGCCGATGGCCGAAGTGGTGCTGGACTTCTTCGACAAGCTGAAGTCGGTCAGCCGTGGCTACGCCTCGCTGGACTACCACTTCGTGCGCTTCGACGCCGGCCCGTTCGTGCGCGTGGACGTGCTGATCAACGGTGACAAGGTCGATGCGCTGTCGCTGATCGTGCACCGCAGCCATGCCGACCGCCGCGGCCGCGAGCTGTGCGAGAAGATGAAGGACCTGATCCCGCGTCAGCAGTTCGACGTGGCCATCCAGGCCGCCGTCGGCTCGCAGATCATCTCCCGCACCACGGTCAAGGCCATGCGCAAGAACGTGCTGGCCAAGTGCTATGGTGGCGACGTCTCGCGCAAGAAGAAGCTTCTGGAAAAGCAGAAGGAAGGCAAGAAGCGCATGAAGCAGGTCGGGCGCGTGGAGATTCCGCAGGAAGCCTTCCTGGCCGTGCTGCAGATGGACAACAAGTAAGCCCCGTGCCGGCCTGCGGGCCGGTCGCCCGGTGACGTTGCAAAGGACCATGAATGAAACTGTTTGAGATCCTGCTGGTCGTGCTGACCCTGGCCTCGGGCCTGATCCTGCTGGCCGAGAAGCTGTACCTGGCCAAGCGCCGCAAGCAGCGCGCCGGTCTGCTGGACACCGAACCGGTGCTGGTGGACTACTCGCGCGCGTTCTTCCCGGTGCTGCTGATCGTGCTGGTGGTGCGCAGCTTCATCGCCGAGCCGTACAAGATCCCGTCCAGCTCGATGATGCCCAACCTGCTCATCGGCGATTTCATCCTGGTCAACAAGTTCTCCTACGGCCTGCGCCTGCCGATCACCAACAGCAAGCTGGTACCGGTGGGTGAACCGGCACGTGGCGACGTGGTGGTGTTCCACTTCCCGGGCCACAACGACCAGGACCCGTCCAAGGGCGAGAACTTCATCAAGCGCGTGATCGGCGTGCCGGGTGACACCGTGGTGTTCCAGGGCGACAGCGTGATTCTCAACGGCGAGCCGCTGAAGTACGAGAACAAGGGTGTCTACGCCGGCCACCGTGGCCAGGACGAAGAGGCCAACCTGCTGGTCGAGCACCTGCCGGGCCGTACCCACACCGTGCTGGAGACCGATTATCCTGCCGGCCAGGGCCAGTGGACCGTGCCGGCCGGCAAGTACCTGGTGATGGGCGACAACCGCGACAACAGCGACGACGGCCGGTTCTGGGGCCTGCTGCCGGAGGAAAACCTGCGCGGCAAGGCCTTCCTGATCTGGCTGAACTGCTCGGGCTGGTTCTGCAAGGACGGCTTCGAACCGTCGCGCATCGGCTCGGGCATCAACTGACATCCAACGCGTATCTGGGGAGAACGCAATGAAGACGATGCACACGCAGCGCGGCATGACCCTGACCTCCTTCCTGGCGGTCCTCATCGTGGTGGGCTTCTTCCTCTACCTGGGCATGAAGCTGTTCCCGATGTACCAGGAGTATTACGCAGTACGTTCGGCGATGAAGAGCCTGGCCAAGGAGCCGGGGGTCGGCAGCATGCCGCCGGTCACCATCCAGGACCTGTTCTTCAAGCGCCTCTACATCAACTATTCCGACAACGTGAAGCCGGCCAACGTGAAGTTCGACCGCCGTGACAACGGGTGGACCCTCAAGGTCAACTACGAAGTGCGTCGCCCGCTGATCGGCAACCTCGACGTGGTCGGAAAATTCGATTCAACCCAGGACCTGACCCGTAGCGGTGCCGAATAAGACCTTCCAGCGCGGTGACCTGATCGGCCACCCCTTCCGTGACCAGGATCTGCTCAGGCAGGCCCTGACCCATCGCAGTGCCGGCGCGCCGCACAACGAGCGCCTGGAGTTCCTGGGTGACAGCATCGTCAACCTGATGGTGGCCGAGGCGCTGTACCAGCGCTGGCCCAAGGCCGACGAGGGCGCGCTGACCCGTGCCCGTGCCGAACTGGTGCGTGAAGGCGCGCTGGCGGTGATCGCCCGCGATCTTCAGCTGGGTGAACGGCTGACCCTGGGCCCGGGTGAAATGAAGTCCGGCGGCCACCGCCGCGATTCGATCCTGGCCGATGCCGTGGAGGCCGTGGTGGCCGCCATTTACCTGGACGCGGGCTTCGAGGCCTGCCGGGCGGTAATATTGCCGTGGTTCCAGGCCTCGATGGCGGCACTGCCGGCCACCGGGCGCCCGGAAAAAGACCCCAAGACCCGCCTGCAGGAATGGCTGCAGGCCCGCCAGAAGCCGTTGCCGCTGTACGAGCTGTTGTCGGAAAGCGGCGAAGACCATGCCAAGATCTTCCGGGTACGCTGCAACATCGCCGACCCGGCCGCCAGCACCGAGGGCAGTGGTTCCTCGCGACGGATTGCCGAACAACAGGCGGCGTCTGCCGTCCTTGAACAACTGGATTCCAAGTGAGCGAACAAACCCCCCATCATTGCGGCAGCGTGGCCGTCATCGGCCGCCCGAACGTGGGCAAGTCGACCCTGACCAATGCGCTGGTCGGCGCCAAGGTCAGCATCGTCTCCAACCGCCCGCAGACCACGCGCCACCGGCTGCTCGGCATCGCCACCTTCCCGGAAGGGCAGCTGGTGCTGGTGGACACCCCCGGCCTGCACAAGGTGCAGAAGCGCGCCATGAACCGGGTGATGAACCGCGCCGCGCGCGGCTCGCTGGAAGGCGTCGACGCCGGCCTGCTGGTGATCGAAGCCGGGCGCTGGGATGAAGAGGACAGCCTGGCCTTCAACGTGCTGCGCGACGCCGGCATTCCGGTGGTGCTGGTGGTCAACAAGATCGACCGTCTGAAGGACAAAGGCGCGCTGCTGCCGTTCCTGCAGCAGGTGACCGACGGCCGCGATTTCTCCTCCGTGCACCCCATTTCGGCGCAGAAGCGCAACGGCCTGGAAGCGCTGGTGCGCGATGTGCTGGCCCTGCTGCCCGAAGCCCCGCCGATGTTCGGCGAGGACGAGATCACCGACCGCAGCCAGCGCTTCCTGGCCGGCGAACTGGTGCGCGAGCAGCTGATGCGCCAGCTGGGCGAGGAGCTGCCGTATGCCACCATGGTGGAAATCGAGCGCTTCACCGAAGACGGCAACCTGCTGCGCATCGGCGCGGTGGTGTGGGTCGAACGCGAAGGCCAGAAGGCCATCGTGATCGGCAAGGGCGGCGCCCGCCTGAAGGAGATTGGTGCCAAGGCCCGCCTGCAGATGGAGCGCCTGTTCGGTGCCAAGGTGTTCCTGGAAACCTGGGTGCGCGTGCGCGAAGGCTGGTCTGATGACGAGGCCGCGCTGATGGCCTTCGGCTACGACTGACCGCCTGCGGTCGCCCCGGTGCTGATCGAGGACGACACCGGCTACGTGCTGCACGCACGGGCCTACCGCGAGACCAGCCTGCTGGTGGACGTGCTCAGCGCCCACCACGGGCGCTTGGGCGTGCTTGCCCGCGGCGTGTCTACGCCGAAGGGCCAGGTACTGCGCGCAGCGCTGCAGCCGCTGCAATGGATACGCTTCAGTGCCCTGCAACGGGGCGAGCTGGCGCAGCTGCGTGGCGCCGAGGCGCTGGATGCGGCACCGCGGCTGGCCGGTGCGGCAATGCTGGCCGGCTTCTACCTGAGTGAACTGACCCTGCGCCTGGCGCCCCGCGAAGACCCGTTGCCGGAGCTGTACCTGGCCTACGGCGAGGCGCGCGCGCGGCTGGCGGTGGGGGCGGGGCTGGCGTGGACGCTGCGCCGTTTCGAGCGTGAGCTGCTGGCGGCGCTGGGGCTGGGTTTCGACCTGGACACGGCCAGCGACGGCCAGCCGATCGACCCGGCGGCGCGCTATGCACTGGACCCGGAGCAGGGGCCGCAGCGGATGCTGAGCTTACGCACGGGCGAGCGCCAGGCGGCGGCCACCGGCACGGCGCTGCTGGCGCTGGCGGCGGACGAAGAGCCCGAGGCGGCGGACCTGGCCAGCCTGCGGCTGCCGATGCGGCAGGTGCTCTCGCACCACCTCGGCCCGCGCGGCCTGAAATCCTGGGACCTGCTCGAGCAGCTCAGCCCCCGGCGGTAGGGGAGGTTCGGCAGGGCTTGCAGCCCTGCATCTGCGGTAGTGCCGGCCGCTGGCCGGCAACCTCAACGTCAACTTCAACGGCAAAAGCGCGCTATCCGTGGGTTGGCGGGGTGGGTTCGGTTGCGGGGGACGCCGTAAATACGTCCATGTAGGCTCGGTCGCGCCATCCATGGCGCTCACGCCCCCGCAACCGGACCCATCCCGCCTTCGACAGTTGTCCGCGATCTGTTGGACATGCTCTTGGGGTCAGATCCGTTTTCCGCAGGAAAACGGATCTGACCCCACATTGTTTGGATATCTGACAGATCTCATCCACGCATGGCGTGGATCTACAAAAGCTGCGGGAATCTGTCGGGGTGGGGCGGTGTGGGTGGGCAGGACCGCAGGCGCCATGGATGGCGCCTACGAGCCCCCATGGATGGGTTTACGGCGTGTCCTGCCTACCCATACCGCCCCACCCAGCCTGCAGGGACCAAGAGCCGGCTGTTGCTCTAGTCTTTGCTGTAAAAGCCTCTGCAAGTGCAGGGCGCAGCCCTGCCGAACACCCCTCAGTGCAGGAGCGCTGCCACCGCCGCGCGGAACCCGGCCTGCGCCGGCACCGACTCCGGCGCGTGATGCAGCTGCCGCACCGCACGGCCCAGCCGCGCCGCGCCCATGAAGCCACAGCTGGCCTGCAGCCGGTGCAGCTGGCTGCCCAGGGTCGGCTCGTCGTGCAGGCCCACCGCCTGCTCGACCGCATCGCGTACCCCCGGCAGCTCGGCCAGGAACAGCTCGCGCAGCGCGATCAGGTGGTTGTGCTGGCCATTCAGGGCCGCCAACGCCGCTGTCTCGTCCCAGTCGCCGATCTCGGCCGGCGGCCGGCTCGGCTCGGCGGAGGCCGCACCCGGGCTGTTCACCAGCGCCCGGCGTACCGCCTTGAGCAGCTGGTCGCGGCCCAGCGGCTTCACCAGCGTGTCGCTGAAGCCCGCATCACGCAGCCCGTTGTGCAGCGACATGTCACCGTCGGCCGTATGCGCCAGCGCCGGGGTGTCCGGGCGCAGCTGACGCAGCTTGGCCAGCAGCTGGGCACCGTTACCGTCGGGCAGGTTCACGTCGATCAGCCACAGATCGTGCACACCGTGGCGCGCCCGCGCCGCGGTGCTGGCCAGCGAATCGGCGGTGTCGACGTCAGCGGGCAGGGTTTCCAGGGCCGCTTTGAAAAAACCGCGGCTGATGATGTCGTCCTCGACCAGGAGGAAACGCGGCCGGGGGCCTGCGGGGTCATCTGCATCAGGGCTGCCTCCATGTCAGCTAAGTGCATCTTAATGGCCTGCGCGGCGGGTGCAAGCGCCCCGGCGGACCGCACTGGTCCGTTTCTGCGACAATACGTGCCCATTTTTGCCCGCAGCCTGTCGCCACGTGGCCCGATCCCGCTCCCGCATCGACCGTACCCCGTTCCAGACCGAGATCCTCGACCTCAGCCATGATGGTCGTGGTGTCGCCCGCCGTGAAGGCGAGGGTGGCAAGGTCACCTTCATCAGCGGCGCCCTCCCGGGCGAAGTGGTGATGGCCGAACAGACCGCCCGCAGCCGCCATTTCGACGAGGCCCGCACCGTGCAGGTGCTGCAGGCCTCGCCGCAGCGCGTAACGCCAAAATGCCCGCATTTCGGCGTCTGCGCGGGCTGTGTGCTGCAGCATCTGGACGAGGACCAGCAGATCGTGGCCAAGCAGCGCGTGCTGATGGACAACCTCGAGCGCATCGGCCATGTGACCCCCGGCAGCGTGCTGCCGCCGCTGGTCGGTGACAGCTGGGGCTACCGCCGCAAGGGGCGCTTCTCGGTGCGCCGGGTGGAGAAGAAGGACAAGACCCTGGTCGGCTTCCGCGAACAGGATCCGCGCTTTGTCGCCGATCTTGAACAGTGCCTGACCGTCATTCCGGAAGTGGGCACGAAGGTGTCCGCACTGTCCGCATTCATCGAAACCCTCGATGGCAAACGCGACATTCCGCAGATCGAATTCATCGCCGGCGACCAGGCCGTGGCCCTTACCGTGCGCCACCTGCAGCCGCTCAGCGACGCCGACCGCGCCGCCTGGGCCGCCTTCGGCCAGGCCCACGGCTTTGTGATCTACCTGCAGTCCGGGGGCGTGGACACCGTGCAGCCGTTGGACGGGCAGGGCGTGCCGCTGTCGTTCCGGCTGGCGCCGTGGGACGTGGAGCTGGCGTTCCGTCCGCTGGATTTCATCCAGGTCAACGCCATGCTCAACGAGAAGATGATCGCCCACGCGCTGGACCTGCTGGCGCCGGGCGAGGACGAGCGCGTGCTCGACCTGTTCTGCGGGCTGGGCAACTTCACCCTGCCACTGGCACGCCGCGTGCGTGAAGTGGTGGGCGTGGAAGGTGATGCGGGCCTGGCGGCGCGTGCGCGCGAGAATGCCGAGCGCAATGGCCTGGCCAACGCGCAGTTCTTCAGCGCCGACCTGACCCAGGACCAGCGCGCCACGCCGTGGATGCGCCAGGGCTTCGACAAGCTGCTGCTGGACCCGCCGCGCTCGGGCGCGATCGAAGTGCTGCAGCAGCTGCCGCTGAAGCAGTTCAAGCGCATCGTGTACGTCAGCTGCCACCCGGGCTCGCTGGCCCGCGACGCCGGCTATCTGGTCAACGAGCAGAGCTTCACCCTGGTCAGCGCCGGCGCGATGGACATGTTCCCGCACACCGCGCACGTGGAAAGCATCGCGGTCTTCGAAAAGCGCTGAGTGCGCACCGCCCCGGCCGCCTGGCCGGGCGCGCGGCAGGCCGGCCAGCGACAACGCTGGCCGTGCCCCGGCCCATCGCGCAGAATGTGACCATGGGCATCGAAATCGAACGCAAATTCCTGGTCACCAGCGACCGCTGGCGGGCCGCCGCGCACCGTGTCATTCCGATGGCGCAGGGCTACATCAACGACATGGGCTCGCTCGACCGCGGCACCCAGAACGCCTCGGTGCGGGTGCGCATCGAAGGCGAGCACGCCGCGCTGAACCTGAAATCGCGCACCGTCGGCCACACCCGCCAGGAGTTCGACTACCCGATCCCGGTCCAGGACGCGCGGGAGCTGCTCGCCCTGTGCGTGGGCGGGCTGATCGACAAGCGCCGCCACCTGGTCGAACACGCCGGCATGACCTGGGAAGTGGACGAGTTCCTCGGCGACAACGCCGGCCTGGTGGTGGCTGAAGTCGAACTGGACAGCGCCGACCAGGCCATCGGCCTGCCGGACTGGGCCGGTGCCGAAGTGACTGACGACACGCGGTACTACAACGTCGCCCTGGCCAGTCATCCCTATTCACGCTGGTGAACCACCATGGGGGCACGCAGGGGATTGATGGGTTCAATCCTCCACGCCCCCTTTTTTCGGTGGCAGCGGTCCCCATGTCGTGCGGATGAAGATCGATATCTACTCCGACGTGGTCTGCCCCTGGTGCTGGATCGGCAAGCATCGATTCGAGCAGGGTGTGCAGTTGCCGGGCGCCGACGCGCCTGAACTCGAGATCCAGTGGCAGCCGTTCCAGCTGGACCCGGATGCCGGGGACACCCCGGTGCCGCTGCGCCAGGCCTACGCCGCCAAGTTCGGCGGTGCCGAGCGCACCGAGCAGATGCTTGGCCAGATCCAGACCACTGCGCGCGCCGAAGGCCTGCCGATGGATTTCAGCCAGGGCCAGGTGCGGGTGACCACGCTGCCTGCGCACCGCGTGCTGTGGCTGGCCGGCGAACACGGCGTGCAGGATGCGGTGGGCGAGGCCCTGTTCCGCGCCCACTTCGAACACGGTCAGAACCTGGCCGACACGGCTGTGCTGGTGAAGGCCGGCGTGGCCGGTGGCCTGGATGGCGCCGAGATCACGCAGCTGCTGGCCTCCGACCGTGGTCTGGCGGAGGTCGAGGCGAAACTGGCCCAGGCCCGTGCACTGGGCATTTCCTCGGTGCCGACCTTCGTCATCGATGGCCGCTGGGCCATCTCCGGCGCACAGCCGCCGGAAGCCTTCGCCCAGGCCCTGCGCCAGATCGCTGCCGAGCAGGGCGCACCCGCCGCCGCCGGTGACGAGGCCTGCGGCCCAGACGGTTGCGCTGTCTGAGCCGGCTGGGGTCGGAGCCCCTATGGGGTCCGACCCCGGGGTCAGATCCCCACAGGGGCTCTGACCCCATGATGCATTTCCGACGGGACACTGCGCCTGCCGGCCGGTTCTGCGACAATGCGGCACTGCGCCATGCGGGCGCCCGTAGTGGAGATCGACCATGCTGCTGATCGGCGTTGCCGGCACTGAACTGACCGCCCAGGAACGCGACTGGCTGCAGCACGATGCGGTGGCCGGGGTGGTGCTGTTCAAGCGCAACTTCGCCTCGCGCCAGCAGGTCAGCGATCTCTCCGCCGCCATCCGCGCCGCCGCGCCGCGCCCGCAGCTGATCTGCGTGGACCAGGAAGGCGGCCGCGTGCAGCGCTTCCGCGAAGGCTACAGCGCGCTGCCGCCGCTGCAGGAGATCGGCGCGCAGTACGCGCGCGATCCGCAGGCGGCGCTGGCCCTTGCCGAACAGCACGCCTGGCTGATGGCCAGCGAAGTGCGCGCCAGTGGCGTGGACCTGAGTTTCGCGCCGGTGGTCGACCTCGGGCGCGGCAACCGTGCCATTGGTGACCGCGCCTTCAGCGAAGACCCGCAGGTGGTGGCCGCCTTCACCGCCGCCTACGTGCGCGGCATGCACAGCGTGGGCATGGCCGCCACCCTCAAGCATTTCCCCGGGCACGGCACCGTGCTGGAAGACACCCACGTGGACACCGCGATCGACCCGCGCGCGCTGGACGAGCTGCGCGCGCACGATCTGATGCCGTTCGCCGCCGGCATTGCCGCCGGTGCCGATGCGGTGATGATGGCGCACGTGATCTACCCGCAGGTGGCACCGGAACCGGCCGGCTACTCGCCGCGCTGGATCCAGGACATCCTGCGTGGCGAGCTTGGCTTCCGTGGCGTGGTGTTCTCCGACGACATCGGCATGGCCGCCTCGCACAGTGCCGGCGGCGTGCCGGCCCGCGTGCACGCGCACCTGGACGCCGGTTGCGATGTGGTGCTGGTCTGCCACCCCGAACTGGTCGACGAAGCGCTGCACGCCGTGCACGACCGCCCGCTCAACACCGCTGCGCTGCTGGGCCTGCTCGGCCGCGGCGCGCTTGGCTGGGACGGCCTGCTGGCCGACGCCCGCCATGGCCACACCCGTACCCATCTGATTGATACCCTTGGAAGAACCGTCTGATGCCCAACCTCACCATTTCCCAGGCCCTGGCCCAGGCTGACCTGCTGGTCGACCGCCCCGCCATCGACAAGGCCATCGCCGGCATCGCCGATGCCATCGCGCGCGACTACGAGGGCGAGGTGCCGCTGTTCCTGTCGATCATGCACGGCGCACTGCCGTTCGCCGGCCAGCTCGCGCTGGAACTGGGCGCACGCGGCCAGGACGTGCAGTTCGATTACCTGCATGCCACCCGCTACCGCGATGAAACCACCGGCGGCGACCTGGTCTGGAAGCACAAGCCGGCCACCGCGCTGTTCGGCCGCCGCGTGCTGCTGGTCGATGACATCCTGGACGAAGGCTTCACCCTGCAGGGCGTGCGCACCTGGTGCCTGGAGCAGGGCGCCACCGATGTGCGCATCGCTGCGATGACGGTGAAGAAGCATGACCGCGCGCTGCCGGACGTGGCGGCCGACTACGCCGGCATCGAACTGCCGGACCGTTACGTGTTCGGCTTCGGCATGGACGTCAACAAAAGCCTGCGCTGCGTGCCGGCCATCTACGCGATGAAGGAATAACCGCGCGGCCGCGCCTGCGGCCTGCGTTGCCCCTGCCGCCGGCATCCCCAGGGTGCCAGCGTTGTTCTTTTCTTGGAGTGTTTCCCATGCAACAGATCGCCCTGGCCGTGATCGGCGGTACCGGTGTCTACAACCTGGCCACGCTGGACGACGTGCAGACCCACGACGTTGAAACGCGCTTCGGCCGCCCCTCCGGTCCGGTGCGCGTGGGCACGCTGCTCGGCCAGCGCGCGGCGTTCCTGGCCCGCCATGGCGAAGGCCATTCGCTGCCGCCGCACAAGGTGAACTACCGCGCCAACCTTGCAGCGCTGCAGCAGCTCGGTGCGCAGCGCGTGCTGGCGTTGAACACCGTCGGTGGCATCACCGATGCGTTCGGGCCGCGCGTGCTGGCCTGCCCGGACCAGATCATCGATTACACCTGGGGCCGCATCAGCACCATCTGCGAAGAAGAAGGCAGTGACGTGGTGCACGTGGACTTCGGCCACCCCTACACGCCGGTGCTGCGCAGCCGGATCCTGGCAGCGGCGAAGGTGACCGGCGTGGCCGTGCACGACGGTGGCTGCTACGGCGCCACGCAGGGCCCGCGGCTGGAAACCATCGCCGAGATCGCGCGCATGCGCCGCGACGGCTGCGACCTGGTGGGCATGACCGGCATGCCGGAAGCCGCACTGGCGCGCGAACTGGGCCTGGACTACGCCTGCCTGGCGATCATCGCCAACTGGGCCGCCGGCTGCGGCGATGGCGAGGAGATCAAGATGGCCGAAGTGCTGGCCAACGTGCAGGCCGCCAGCAACGGATTGCCGGAACTGGTAGGCGAATTGGCACGGGGGTGATTGTCAACGTGGGGCAGTCTTTGCATACTCCGGTGGTGCGCTGGTTGAGCGTACACCACCCATTCATTTGCAAAGGTCTCGCATCACCATGCCGAACGGTACCGTCAAGTGGTTCAACGACGCCAAGGGATTTGGCTTTATTTCGCCGGAGGACGGCAGCGCCGACGTGTTCGCGCACTTCTCCGTCATCAATTCCAAGGGCTTCCGCAGCCTGCAGGAAGGCCAGCGCGTCAGCTATGACGTGACCCATGGCCCGAAGGGTGCCCAGGCTTCGAACATCACGCCGGCCGAGTGGTCCACTCGCCAGTGCGTTGAAAACCCCGCTACGGCGGGGTTTTTTTGCGCGCGTGCGGGCTGCCGGGGCGCAGCAGCGCTGCCGCGCCACCTTCCTGCGGCACAATGGGGCCATGAAGGAACGACTGCGCATCGCCGTGATCGGCTACGGCACCGCCGGCCAGGCATCGGCCATCCTGTTTTCACGTGACGATCACATCGTCGAGGTGTTCGAGCGTGCGCCCGAGCCCGGCCCGGTCGGTGCGGGGTTCCTGCTGCAGCCCAGTGGACTGCAGGTGCTGTGGCGCATGGGCCTGCTCGATGCGGTGCGCGCGCACGCGGCGCCGGTCCATCGCCTGCACGGGGATACGCCGTGCGGACGCACGGTGATGGACATGGGCTATGCCGGCCTGGATGCGCGCCTGTGCGGGCTGGGCATGCAACGCGGCGCGCTGTTTTCGGTGCTCGATGCGGCGTGGGGCAACGCGGCCCAGCTGCATGCGGGCACTACCATCGTGGAGGTGGACAGCGAACGCGGCCTGCTGCGTGACAGCGACGGCCGCGTGCACGGGCCTTATGTCCGTGTGGTGGCTGCCGATGGCGCGGCCTCGACGCTGCGCGCAGGTACCGGCGGCATCGCGCTGGATCGCATGTACCCGTGGGGCGCGCTGTGGTGCCTGCTGCCGGCTGGCGATTGGCCGCACGTGCAGGAGCTGCGGCAGCGCTACGTGGCCGCGCGCAGGATGATCGGGCTGCCGCGTTGGCTGGAAGAGCTGCACGCGTTGTGGCCACAAGCATCGGGCCGCTTCGCGCACCTGCAGCAGCCCGGCCAGCTGGCACGTGCGGTGTACCGCGATGCGGTGGTGCGCCAGTGGCACCGCGGCCGCCTGGTGCTGGCCGGCGATGCCGCCCATGCGATGAGCCCGCAGCTGGGGCAGGGCGTGAACATGGCGCTGCTGGATGCCCTGGCGTTGCGTGACGCGCTGCGTGCCCACGGCAACAGCGAGGCGGCGATGCAGGCCTACCAGCAGCAGCGCCGCGCGCATGTGGCGGTCTACCAGCGCTGGAGCCGCTGGCTGACGCCGCTGTTCCAGTCCGACCGCGACGCCTTGGCCAAGGCCCGCGATGTGCTGCTGGGGCCGATGGGACGCATGCCCGGTGGGCGCGGCCACATGCTGCGCGTGCTCAGTGGCACCCAGCACGGCTGGTTCGGTGCGCTGCCGTTGCACGATGACTTCATCACCGCCCTGGCCGACAGCGCGGTCGTGCCGGCAGCCCCGGCGCTGGCGTGAAGGGATTGCTAAGCCGGATTGACGGTCGGCTCACCCCTGCTGTGCGACAAGGGGGCAGGCGCACGGCGAGCGCCCCCTCCACATGAGACCGTGATCCTGCATCGCGCATGCCCGGGGCAGCGCCAGCGCGCCGCCCGTTCTGGCTCGGGTGAGCCGTTCAGATGCAAGGAGTACATTATGTTGTTCTCGACCGAGGTGCTGGAATCGGAAATCTGCAAGCTGCGTGGCTTGCTGCAGATGCTGCACGAAGACCAGCCCGACGTGTTGGAGGACGTGTTCGAGTTCCATGTCGGCAGCCTGATCAGCCATGCTGCCGCCGAACACCACGGCTACATCCGCACCTGCGCGCAGGAAATGCTCGCCGCCATCCAGGCGTTGCCCCGGCGCGTGCAGTCGGCAGGACCCCGCTTCCGGCTGATGCCGGACATGGTTGCGCGCCCGGCCTGAGCCGCGCCGCCAACGTCGGCCGCTTCAGGCCGGCGGCAAGGCGATCGCTTCGCCCTGCACGCAGGCCACCAGCTGCTCGCCGCGCTGCAGGACCGGTACCACCCCGGCGGTGAACGCGGAGAATGCCGGCAGCACACTCGATCCCTCGCGCAGCCAGAAGGCGGGAAAGCGCCGGCGCAGCGCCGGCAGCGCCACCTGTGGGTGCACATGGCCGGCCAGCACGTGCGCATCCGTGCAGGTGCGCGGTTCGTGGCACAGCAGGAACGGCCCCAGCCGCGTGTCGTCGTGCAGCTGCACGCGCAATCCGGCGTGCGGCAGCTGGCGGTCGTGGTTGCCGCGCACCACATGCACGTCCAAGTCTGCGTTCTGCTCGCGCCAGGCCTGCCACTGCTGGTACCACGCCGCGCGGTGAACCGGGCCATGCAGCACGTCGCCGAGGACCCACAGCGCCTGGCAGTCATGCGCCTGCACCAGCGCCTGCAGTCGCTGCAGGTCGTCACGGGTGCCTCCACTGGGCAGCCCGATGCCCGCACGGCGGAACACATCGGCCTTGCCCAGGTGCAGGTCGGCAATCAATAACGCGCGCCCGGCGGGCCACAGCAGAGCGCGCTCGCCGAGCAGGCGCACCGGTTCGCCGCCCAGGCGCAGCGCGATGTCAGCGTCCATGCCGGCGCTCCAGCTGTTGTGCGGCGCGCTGCACGCGCGTGCGCCAGTCCTCGTTGCTGAACTGCCCGCGCAGACGTTCGGCCCACAGCGGAAAACCCAGCGGTGTCAGCGAGGCCGGCGCGTGCAGCGCCAGTGCCTGCGTGCCGATGCGCGCAAGCACCTGTTGCAGGCCGGGCAGGTCCAGCGCGTCGTGCAGCACTTCGTATTCGGCCAGCGCCAGTAGCAGGTGATCGGGGGCGTGTTCGCGCAGCACGTCGTAGAGCGGCCCTGCCGACGCCTGCAGCTGGCGCAGCGAGCGGGGCGTGCCGCCGGGCAGGCTCGGCACCAGCAGGCCGGACCCGCGTGCGATGCCGCGGAACTGGCGGCGTGACAGTTCGCCCAGGTTCACCGCCTCGCGCAGGTCATCCAGCAGCGCATCCTCGGCCAGCAGCGCGCGCCAGTCGTCCTCGTCCAGCGCCAGCGGCGTGGCCGGCGCGAGCACCAGCCCGTGGTCGTTCACCGCATAGCCGATGCTGTTGCGCTGGCGCCGCGTGCAGCGCAGTGCCAGCAGCGCCGCCAGCGCCTCGTGCACGTGGCGGCCGGCGAAGGGATAGACGAACAGGAACTGCCCCTCGCGGCGGCGCACGTCCTCCACCAGCAGGTGGCCGGGCGAAGGGCGTGCCGACAGCTGCTCCTGCAATGCCAGCAGCGGCGCCAGCCAGCGTGATTCGGCGCTGTCATCGGCACCGGACAGCACCGCCTCCAGCTCACGCCCCAGTGGCATCGACAGCGGCAGCTGCCCACCCTGCCAGCGCGGCACCACACCGGCTCCGCCGCGGGCCACGCGCACATAGGCGGTCATGTCGCGCAGCTGCACCAGCTCCAGCAGGCGGCCGGCGAACTGGAAGCGGTCACCACGGCGCAGGCGGCCGGCGAACTGTTCTTCCGCCGCGCCCAGGCTGCCGCCGCGCATGAACTGCACGCGCACGCTGCCATCGCTGCTGATGGTGCCGATGGACAGGCGGTGGCGCAGTGCCTGGCGGCGGTCATGCACGCGGTACAGGCCATCGGCATCGCGTACGACCTCGTGGAAATCGGGATACTGCGCCAGCGCACGGCCGCCCTGCACGATGAAGTCGAGCACGGCCTGCCACTGCGCCGGCTGCAGCGCGGCAAAGGCATGCGTTCCACGCACCTGTGCCAGCAGTGCATCGGCCTGGAAGCCGCCGGCCAGCGCGCGGCTGACCGCATGCTGGGCCAGCACGTCCAGCGACAGCGTCGGCGGCGTGCGCGCTTCCACCACATCGTCCTGCAGCGCACGGCGCACCGCGGCATATTCGGCCAGCTCCAGCGCATGGCTGGGCACGCACAGCACCTCGCCACTGGCGCCCGGCCGATGGCGCGCGGCCCGCACGCTGGCGCAGCCGCGCCACGCCCTTCGGGCTGCCCAGCTGCAGCACCTGTTCCACTTCCGGGAAGTCCACGCCCAGGTCCAGGCTGGAGGTGGCCACCACGCAGCGCAACGCGCCGTGGCGCAGGCCGTCCTCCACCTGCTGGCGCAGTGCCGGGTCCAGCGAGCCGTGGTGCAGCGCCAGCGTCTGCGGATCCTCCGGGCATACCGCCGCCAGCGCCTGGTGCCACAGTTCGGCCTGCGCACGGGTATTGGTGAACAGCAGGCTGCTGCGCGCGGCCATCAGTGCGCCCAGCACGCGCGGCAGCTGGGCCAGGCCCAGGTGCCCGGCCCACGGGAAGCGTTCGCCGTCGTCGGGCAGCAGGCTGCGCACTTTCACCGGGCGTTGCCGCGCGCCTTCCACCACGGTGGCGGCGGGCAGGTGCGGCAGCAGCACCGCGCGCGCCTGCGCCAGGTTGCCCAGCGTGGCCGACAGGCCCCACAGCTGCAGGGCCGGCGCATTGGCACGCAGCACCGCCAGGTTCAACTGCAGCAGCACACCGCGCTTGTTGCCCAGCAGTTCGTGCCATTCGTCCACCACCACGCAGCGCAGCGCACGCAGTCGCGGCAGGGTGTCGGGGTAGCTCAACAGCAGCGCCAGCGATTCGGGGGTGGTCACCAGCACGTCCACGCGGCCCTCGCGTGCCTGCCGCTTGTCGCGCTGGCTGGCATCGCCGCTGCGCAGGCCCACGCGCCAGCCCAGGCCCAGCCCGTCGCAGGCCCGCTGCAGGGCGCGTGCGGTGTCCCTGGCCAGCGCCCGCAGCGGGGTCACCCACAGCACCTGCAGCGGGCGCACCGCGCTGGCCCGCCGTGGCGCGGGCGGTGGCTGCAGCAGCGCCTGCAGCAGCGGGCCACCGAACATGGCCAGGGTCTTGCCGCTGCCGGTCGGGGTATGCAGCAGGCCGGACGCACCGGCCAGGTACTGGCGCCACATCGCACGCTGGAACGGCAGTGGCCGCCAGCCCTGGCC
This sequence comes from Stenotrophomonas maltophilia, assembly GCA_009912235.1. Taxonomy (GTDB): domain Bacteria; phylum Pseudomonadota; class Gammaproteobacteria; order Xanthomonadales; family Xanthomonadaceae; genus Stenotrophomonas; species Stenotrophomonas maltophilia_AV. The sequence goes on along the minus strand of WNDS01000002.1, from coordinate 530,359 downwards.
TGCGAACCAGGCGTCCAGGCGCTGCAGCGCCTCGCTGCGTTTCATCGTGCCAGGGCCTGCAGGGCGGCCAGGTGGTCGGCCTCACGCGCCGGCTTGTCCTGGCACCAGCGCAGGATGCGCGGGAACCGCACGGCGATGCCGGATTTGTGCCGGCTGCTGCGGTTGACCGCTTCGAAGCCCAGTTCGAACACCTGCTCGGCGCGCACGCTGCGCACCGGGCCGAAACGCTCGCGCGTGTTGGCGCGGATCCAGCGGTCCAGCGCCAGGATTTCCTTGTCGTCCAGGCCGGAATAGGCCTTGGCCACCGGCACCAGGGTGTCACCGTCCCAGACCCCGAAGGTGTAGTCGGTGTACAGCGTGCTGCGCCGCCCGTGGCCGGCCTGCGCGTACAGCAGCACCGCGTCGATGGTCAGCGGTTCGACCTTCCACTTCCACCAGTCGCCGCGCCGGCGCCCGGCCTGGTAGACCGAATCGCGGCGCTTGAGCATCAGCCCTTCCACGCCGCGCTCGCGCGAGGCCTCGCGCAGCCGTGCGGCCTCTTCCCAGCCGTCGGCGTCCACCGCAGGCGAGAGCTGCACGCGCACGTCGTCCAGCGCTGCGATGACCTCGGCCAGCTGCTGCCTGCGCTGCTGCAGCGGCAGGTTGCGCAGGTCCTGGCCGTCGCGCTCGAGCAGATCGTAGGCCAGCACCCGCACCGGCGTGTTGCGCAGCGTGGCTGCTCCCGGCTTGCGGCGCTGGGTGCGTGTCTGCAGCGCGGTGAAGGCGCGTGGCACATCGTCAGCCTCGTCCCAGGCCAGCAGTTCGCCGTCGATCACGCAGCCATCGGGCAGTGCGGCGGCGGCCTGTTCGATTTCCGGGAAGCGGCCGTCCAGTCGTTCCTCGCCGCGCGACCACAGCGCTACCTCGCCGCGCCGGCGCAGCAGCTGCAGGCGGATGCCGTCCCATTTCCATTCCAGCAGCCAGTCCTCGATCGCGCCCAGCCGTTGCGCCGGTTCGCCTTCCAGTGGCGAGGCCAGGAAGAACGGGTAGGGCTGCTGCCGGTCCATGGGCAGTTCGTGGGCCGACAACAGCTGCGCCAGCAGCGTGGGCGAGGGCACCCAGTCGCCGAGCATGCGCTGGGCGATGCGCGCGATATCCAGCCCCGACAGCTCGGCCTGCGCCTGCTGCACCACGCGCTGCGACACGCCCACGCGCAGCGCGCCGGTCAGCAGCTTGTTGAACACCAGCCGTTCCGGCGCCGCCAGCTGCTGCCAGCCCTCGACCACGGCGGCGCGGCGCACCGCTTCGGGCTGGTTGGCCACGGCCAGCAGGTGCTGTTCGATCCAGTCGGCCAGTGGGCGATCAGCAGCCGGGGTGACCGGATCGTCCAGCAGCAGGGTCAGGGTTTCGGCCAGGTCACCCACCTGCGCGTAGCTGTCCTCGACCAGCCACTGGGGCAGGCCGGAGGCCTCGCTGATCCACGCGCGCAGTTCACCGCTGGCGGCGATCCTGCGCCGCGCGCCGCCCACTTTCCCGCCGCTGAGCAGGTACAGCGCCCAGGCGGCATCGTGGGCGCGGGCGCGGCCGAAGTAGTCCACCAGCGCCGCGCGCTTGTCCAGCGTTGCGGTGCTGCGGTCCAGGCGCTGGTACAGCGCAGCGAACGCCTTCATTCCTCGCTCCCGAAGTCGGTGCGGAAGGCTTCGGCGGCCACGCCGCGTTCGCGCAGGAAGGGAATCAGCGCATCGGTGTTGCCGTGGGTGGCGATGACGCGGCGCGCGCCGGTCTGCGCGATGGTCTGCAGCAGCGCCGGCCAGTCGGCATGGTCGGAGACCACGAAGCCGCGGTCGACGTTGCGCCGGCGGCGGTTGCCGCGCAGCTGCATCCAGCCGGAGGCGAAGGCCAGCTGGCGGCGGCCGAAGCGGCGCAGCCACGGCGTGCCGGCGGCCGAGGGCGGGGCCAGGATCAGTGTGCCGGCCGCATCGGGCTGGCGGCCCTGTTCGGCCACCGTCAGCGTGTCCAGCAGCGGCACGCCGGCTTCGCGGTACACCGCAACGCCGTTGGCGATGGCGCCGTGCAGCCAGGCGGGCTGGTCGTCCAGCGCGCGCAGCTCGGCCAGTACGCGCTGCGCCTTGCCCAGCGCGTAGCACAGCAGCACGGCCGCTTCGCCGCGCTGCGCGCATTCGCGGCGCCAGGCCACGATCTCCGCCGCCACCGCGGCGGTGTCCGGCCAGCGGTAGATCGGCAGCGCGAACGTGGCTTCGGTGATGAAGGTATCGCACGGCACCACCTCGAACGGCGTACAGGTGGGGTCGGGCTGGCGCTTGTAATCGCCGGAGGCCACCCAGACCTGCCGGCCGTCATCGATGCGCACCTGCGCCGAGCCCAGCACATGGCCGGCCGGGTGCAGCGAGACCTGCACCCGGCCGAGCTGGAACGGCATGCCTTCGGCATGCGCGTGCAGCGTGACATCGCCCAGCCGCCAGCGCAGGATCGGCACGCTGCCGGTGGTGCAGTGGTACTCGCCCATGCCCGTGCGCGCCTGGTCACCGTGGCCGTGGGTGATGACCGCGCGCGGCACCGGCCGCCACGGATCGATGTGAAAATCGCCTGCCGCGCAGTACAGCCCTTCCGGGCGCAGGACCACCAGATCGTCGTTGGATGCCATGCCACCACTGTTGCGCGCACAGCGTGCACGGGGCGAGAACCCTGCTGAACGGCAGCGTCCAGGCTGATGCGGCACAATCGGGGCGCACGCCCCTTGCCATCGCAGGACGCAACGGATGAACGCAACACGCAGCGACAGCAGCGCCCCCTTCGAAACGCACGTGGTGTTCAACCAGCCACCGCCGTTTGCCGGGCGCGATCTCTGGGCCGACGATGTGGCGTTGGCCGACGCGGTGCAGCGCGAAGGTGCAGCAACCTTCGCGCCACGCCTGGCCGCCTATGGCGCGCTGGCCGGCGATGCGCTGTACCGCCTCGGCTTCGATGCCAACCGCGACCGCCCCCGCCTGCGCACGCACGATGCGCAGGGCCACCGCATCGACAGCGTGGAGTTCCACCCGGCGTACCACGCGCTGATGGACACCGCCAAGCAGCATGGCGTGGCAGGGCTGTCCTGGCACGAGCCGATGCCGGGTGCGCACGTGGCGCGCGCGGCGCTGAGCTACCTGCACCACCAGGCCGAGGCCGGCACCAGCTGCCCGCTGACGATGACCCACGCCGCCGTGGCGGTGCTGCGCGGCCAGCCGCACCTGCGTGGCTGGGCCGACAAGGCGGCCGCGCCGGTGTACGACGCGCGCGACGTGCCGGTGGCCGACAAGGCCGGCATCACGCTGGGCATGGGCATGACCGAAAAGCAGGGCGGTTCGGACGTGCGTGCCAACACCACGCGGGCCGAGCCGGTCGATGGCGAACGCTACCGGCTGGTGGGGCACAAGTGGTTCTTCTCGGCGCCGATGTGCGATGGCTTCCTGGTGCTGGCACAGGCACCGGCGGGATTGACCTGCCTGCTGATGCCGCGGCGGCTGGCCGACGGCGACCGCAATGCGTTCCGCCTGCTGCGGTTGAAGGACAAGCTGGGCGACTGGGCCAACGCGTCCAGCGAAGTGGAATTCTGCGGCGCGCAGGCCTGGCGCGTGGGCGAGGAAGGGCGAGGCGTGGCCACCATCATCCCGATGGTGATGATGACCCGGCTGGACTGCCTGCTGGGCGGTGCGGCGGAAATGCGCATGGCGCTGGCGCAGGCGGTGCATCACGCGCGGCACCGGCGCACCTTCGGCACGCGGCTGCTTGAACACCCGCTGATGGCCAACGTGCTGGCCGACCTGGCGCTGGAATCGGAAGCGGCCACCGTGCTGGCACTGCGCGTGGCGCGTGCGGTCGACCGTGCTGGCAGCGATGCCCGCGAGGCCGCCTTCGCGCGGCTGGGCACCGCGCTGGGCAAGTACTGGGTGTGCAAGCGCGCGGCGGCGTTCGTCAATGAAGCGCAGGAGTGCCTGGGCGGCGCTGGTTACGTGGAGGAATCACTGCTGCCGCGGCTGTACCGGCAGGCGCCGTTGAATTCGATCTGGGAAGGCAGCGGCAACATCCAGTGCCTGGATGTGTTGCGCACGCTCTCGCGTGAGCCGGATGCGCTGCAGGCGCTGCGCAGCGAACTGCAGGACGTGGCGGCGCAGGACCGCGCGTACGCCGATGCGCTGCAGCGCTGGAGCGACGCCGGCCTGCCCGGGCAGGCGCAGGCGCGTGTGTTCTGTGAGCGTACTGCGCTGCTGCTGCAGGCGGCGCTGCTGCTGCGCGCGCGCAGCCCGATGGCCGATGCGTTCATCCGCAACCGCCTGCTGGGCGAGCATGGGCTGGCGTTCGGCACCTTGCCCGAGCGCGTGGATTTCAGCGCGATGATCAGCCGGGCGTTGCCGGCGTAGCGTGCGCGGGCCCGCATGGCGTGACCGCGATGGCCACGCCATGCCGTCAGCGGCTTACGGCTTGTGCTTCTCGGCGTTGGCCTTGGCGTCATCGGCAACGTTGCGCGCCTTGTCGGCCACCTTCTGCGCGGCATCGGCCGTGGCGTCGCTGGCATGCGCTGCGGCGTCGCGGGCCGCGGTCTTCGCTTCGCTGGCGGCCGAGGCGGTGGAATCGGCGGCACGGTCCAGCGCCTGCTGCGTTTCGGCGGCGGCCTTGTCGCTGGCAGCGGCGGCATCGTCGGCGGCTTCGCGGGTGGCTGCTGCCGGACGGTCCACAGCATCACGCGCGGCGGCACCGGCGCTGTCGGCGGCCTGGGCGGCATCCTGGCGTGCCTGTTCAGCCTCTGGGCCCTTGCACGCGGCCAACGCCAGCAGCATCGACGCCGCCAGCAACGGGAAAGTCACGGTACGAATCTTCATGGCGCACTCCGCAGGGGCTGGTCGAGGGAGGCCAGCCTATTCACGCGCCTGTGAAGGCGTGGTCGCGGTGCGCATGCCTGCCACGCAGCCCGGTGCGCAGGCAAAGAAAAAGCCGTTGGCGAACCAGCGGCTTTTCCAGAACAGCGTGAAGAAAGAAGTTATTACTTCTTGGCTTCTTCAGCAGCGTCCTTGGCCTTCTCGGCGGTGCCTTCGGCAGCCTTGGCAGCGTCCTTGGCCTGGTCAGCAGCAGCGTCGGTAGCGGCGCCAGCAGCCTGGGCAGCGGCGTCAGCCGAGGTGTCAGCAGCGGTGGCGGCGGTGTCGGCAGCAGCCTGGGCAGCGTCGGCGGTCTGGGCGCCAGCAGCAGCGGCCTGGTCAGCAGCAGCCTGGGCTTCGGTGGCGGCTTCGTTGGCCGAAGCAGCAGCGTCCTGGGCAGCTTCCTGCTTCGAGCAGGCAGCCAGGGCCAGAGCCAGGGACATCGCGACCAGCAGCTTGTTGATGCTCATTGTGTGAATCCTCGTCGTTGGAAATGGGCAACGCGCCAGTTGCGCGCCGACAACATGATGACAAGCCTCGTTTGGCTGTCAAGCGATCCCGCATTCATTTTTGCGAATTCGCCGTTAATCCTTTTTAAATCAATTCGATGGCGATGGCAGTTGCTTCGCCACCACCGATGCAAAGCGTCGCAATGCCGCGCTTGGCTCCGCGCGTGCGCAGGGCGTTGACCAGGGTCACCACCAGACGCGCACCCGAGGCACCGATGGGGTGGCCCAGTGCGCAGGCACCGCCATTGACGTTCAGCTTGTCATGCGGGATGCCCAGTTCGCGCATCGGCGCCATGGCCACCACGGCGAAGGCCTCGTTCACCTCGAACAGGTCCACGTCCTGCAGCGACCAGCCGGTCTTTGCCAGCAGCGTGTGCAGCGCACCGATCGGGGCGGTGGTGAACCACTCCGGTTCCTGCGAATGGGTGGCATGGCCGACGATGCGGGCCAGCGGGGCGAGGCCGCGCGCGGCAGCGTCTTCCTCGGACAGCAGCACCACGGCGGCGGCGCCGTCGGAAATGCTGGACGAACTGGCGGCGGTCACGCTGCCGTCCTTCTTGAACGCCGGGCGCAGGGTCGGGATCTTGGCGATGTCCGAGCGGCCGGGCTGTTCGTCGGTGCTGACCTCGACTTCGCCCTTGCGGGTGGCGACCTTCACCGCGACGATCTCATCGGCGAATGCGTCATTGGCCTGCGCGGCCTGGGCGCGCTTGACCGATTCGATGGCGTAGGCGTCCTGTTCCTCGCGGCTGAACTGGTACTTGTCCACGGCGCATTCGGCGAATTCGCCCATGGCCTTGCCGTCATAGGCATTGACCAGGCCGTCGTGGGCCATGTGGTCCACGGCCTGGAAATTGCCGAAGCGGTTGCCGGTGCGCGAGTTGGGCAGCAGGTGCGGCGCATTGGTCATCGACTCCATGCCGCCGGCGACCACGATCGAGGCCGAGCCGGCCTTGATCAGGTCATGGCTCAGCATGATGGCCTTCATGCCCGAGCCGCAGACCTTGTTCAGCGTGGTGGCACCGGCCGACAGCGGCAGGCCGGCAGCGATGGCCGCCTGGCGCGCCGGGGCCTGGCCCAGGTTGGCCGGCAGCACGCAGCCCATGATGACTTCGGAAACGTCGCTGGCCGGCACGCCGGACTGCTCCAGCGCGGCACGGATGGCCGCAGCGCCCAGGGTCGGGGTAGGCACGCCGGTGAACTGGCCGAGGAACGAGCCGATGGCGGTGCGCTTGGCGGCCGCGATGACGATGTTGGACATGGCAATCTCTTGATGCGAAAGCAAGATTTGAAGGGGGAAACCGGCCCATTGGAACTGGGATGGATTCTCGGCAGACTGCGTGGGGGTAGGGGCAGTATAGAGCGTCGGGGTTGGCTGCCGGGTTCCGGCATGGCCGGCGCCGCCGTACCGGAATCTCGTACAGCGGGGTATCAAGGATGGAAACGCAGGCGTTGGCACGTCCGGCATTGGTTCTGGCACTGAGTGCGGCGCTGGCCGCCTGTGGCGGTGGAGGCGGCGGTGGTGGTGGCAGCATCGTGCGCCCGGACCCGCCGCCGCCGAGCCCACCGCCCACCACGCCGCCGGTAACCCCACCGCCCACGCGCCCCCCCGGAACCGTCGATCAATGCGCACCTTGCGGTGATCAACGCGGCCACCGCGCAGCTGCAGGGGCTGACCGGCCAGGGCGTGCGCATCGGCATCGTCGATTCGGGCATCAAGCGCACCGCACCGGCCGTCGCCGGCCGGGTGGTAGCCAGCTATGCCTACATCGACCCGGCGCGCAACAACCTCAACGTCGATGATGTGGTCGGCCATGGCACCGCCGTGGCCAGCCTGGCGGCCGGTGCCGCGGTAGGCGCCTGGCCGGGCGGTGTGGCCAAGGGCGCCGAACTGGTGTCCGCGCGCATCATCGGCGACACCCGGCCCAGCGATGACGGCTCGGGGCAGGGCAATGCGGTGAACGGCCCGATCGGCGTGGCGCAGGTGCACCAGGACCTGATCAACAACGGCGTGAAGGTGATGAACAATTCCTGGGGCGGCCTGTACTGGACCAACCTGGGGGCCACCGCACAGATCGCCGCCGAATACCGCCCCTTCATCACCAGCAACGGTGGCCTGGTGGTGTTCGCCACCGGCAACGAAGGGCGCGCCGATCCCTCCAGCCTGGCGGCGCTGCCCAGCCAGCCCGGCAGCGCGGGCTCGCGGCCGGCGGCCGACCTGGAGCGCGGCTGGCTGGCGGTGACCGCCGTGGATTCGGTCAATCCCAACCAGCGCGCTGCCTACGCCAATGCCTGCGGCGTGGCGGCCCGTTACTGCCTGGCAGCGCCGGGTTCGGCGGTGTTCCCCGATCCGGCCTCGCCGGACAGCAATCCCACCCTGGTCTGGAACTACGGCACCTCCTTCGCCGCACCGCTGGTGTCCGGCGCGGCCGCCCTGGTCTGGCAGAAGTACCCCTACATGAGCAACGACCAGGTACGGCAGGTGCTGCTGGGCACCGCCACCGACATCGGTGCGCCGGGCGTGGACCCGGTCTTCGGCTACGGGCTGCTCAATGTGGCCAGGGCCATCAACGGCCCCGGCCGTTTCGACTGGGGCGATGTCACCGCCACGGTGGACACGGCCAGCAGTGGGTCGCTGTGGAGCAACCCGATCAGCGGCAGCGGCGGCCTGGTCAAGCTCGGCGGTGGCCTGCTGGCGCTGTCTGCCGACAACAGCTACAGCGGCGGCACGCGCGTTGAACAAGGCACGCTGAGCCTGCGCGGTGCCACTCTGCGCTCCGGCGCCAGCACGCTGCCGGGCGCTACGCTGCAGTTCGCCAGCGGCGCGGCGCGCGTGGTCGGCACGGTCGACAATGGCGGCACCGTGGCGCTGACCACCGCCAACACCTCGCCCAGTATCGAAGGCAATTACGTGCAGCAGGCCAGTGCGCGGCTGATGATCGCGCTGGGCGTGAATGCACTGCAGATTTCGGGCAGCGCGCAGCTGGCGGGCGAGGTGGTGGTCAACGGCGTCATCAGCGGCTACGTGCTGGCCAACGGCAGCCGCCAGGACCTGCTGCATACGGCGGGCGGCGTGAGCGGCGTGTTTGCCGGCACCGGTGCCAGCACCACCGGCAACAGCGGGTTGTCGCTGCTGAACAGCCATTTCGGTTATGACGCCACCAACGCGTGGCTGGTGCTGGACCAGGTCAGCGTGACGGCCGCGGCGGCGTCGGCGCAGGTGGATGCGGCCGGTTTCGCCGCTGCCCAGCGCGTGCAGCAGGCGTTTGCTGTGCTCGATACCGACGCCACGCTGCGCGGCTCGGCGTTCGGTGCCGCCGCCAGCGTGCAGCAGGTGGGCGGCGGCAACGCCGGGCTGGCAGCGACACTGGACAGTCTGTCGGGGCGCTCGCATGCACTGGCCAACGGGCTGACCTTCGACAGCATCGACATGTCGCGGCGCGCGCTGGCCACCCGCTTCGGCCAGGTGCAGGGGCGGCCGCTGTTGGGTGGCAGCTGGCGGGCCGCGCTGGGTGAGGCCGGGCAGGGCAGTTTCGCCGGCAATGCGGCGGAGACGCGCGGCTGGATGGTCGGCCAGGACATGCCGATGGGGCGCAATGGCGTGTTCGGCGTGGCCTTCGGTGAAACCCGCAACCAGGGCAGCCACGGCTTCGGTGGTGACCAGGGCCGTGACCGCCAGGCGCAGGCGCAGCTGTATGCCGGCTGGGGCTTCGGCCGCGGCTATGCGCTGGCGCAGGTAGGCTCGGGCCAGTTCCAGCGCCAGCTCGACCGGCAGCTGCTGCTGGGCGCCAGTGCGCTGGGCGCCTCCTCGCGCTACGGCGGCACCTTCAGCACCGCCAGCCTGGAAACCGGGCTGCGGCTGGGCGGCGCACGCGCGTCGCTGACGCCGTACGTCGGTGCCAGCTACATGCGCCTGGACAGCGATGGGTTAAGTGAGCAGGGCGGGGCAGGTTTCGGCCTGCGCGCCGGCAGCAGTGTCGCCAGCCGCAGCCAGGCCCTGACCGGCGTGCGCAGTGAGCGCCAGTGGCGCCGCTGGACCCTGCGCGGCTACGCCGAATGGAAGCAGACGCTGGCCCAGAGCGGGCAGGGGCTGCAGGCCAGTTTCGTGGGCGTCGATGCCTGGGTGCCGTTGATCGGTGCCTACCGCGCCAACGGCAGCGGCCTGTTCGGCCTGGCTCTGGATGCCTGGGCGGGGCCGGCGGCGCGGCTGTCGTTCGGCGTGGACCAGCGCATTGGCGGTGGCCAGGACCTGCACCAGGTGGCGCTGCGCTACAACGCCGGTTTCTGATGCGGCAGCCCGTGCGTGGACCGGGCTGAGCAGCATCCTCGATGTGCGGGCCCGTGCCAGGCACGGGCCTTCGCGTTTCAGCCGCCGCGCAGGTTGCCCAGGCGCGGGGTGCTGCGGCCCAGCGGCATCTTCAGCTTGCCGATGGACAGGATGCGGCTTTCGGCAATGCGGTCGGCCGCGCGCTGCGGCGAGATGTTCTCGCGCTGGGACAGGTCGAAGATGCGCGTGAGGTTGTGGTAGATGCTGCGGATCAGGCGCATGGCGCGCTCACGGTTGTAGCCGTCGATCTCCAGCGACACGTTCATCACGCCACCGGCGTTGACCGCGTAATCGGGCGCATACAGGATGCCGCGCGCGTGCAGTTCATCGCCCACTTCCAGGCTGGACAGCTGGTTGTTGGCGGTGCCGCAGATGATCCTGCACTTCAAACGCGGCAGCGTCTGCAGGTTGATCGCGCCTTCCAGCGCGCACGGCGCGAACACGTCGGCGTTCACTTCGTGGATCTCGTCGGGCTTGACCGCCTCGGCGCCGTAATCGGTCACCGCGCGGTCGACCAGCGCCAGGTCCAGGTCGGTCACGTACAGTTTGGCGCCGCGGTCGCGCAGCAGCTTCACCAGTTCCATGCCGATGTGGCCCAGACCCTGCACGGCGATGCTGATCTTGCCCACTTCCTCGTGGCCGAGCTTGACCCGCATCGAGGCCATCAGCGCCTGCAGCGCCCCGTAGGCGGTGAACGGTGCCGGGTCGCCCGAGCCACCATGGACCTGGTGCACGCCGGTGACGTACTGGCTTTCCAGGTAGATGTTTTCCATGTCGTTGACGTCGGTGCCGACGTCCTCGGCGGTGATGTAACGGCCGCCCAGCGAATCGACATAGCGGCCGAACGCGCGGAACAGCACCTCGCTCTTGTCCGCCTTCGGGTCGCCGATGATCACGGCCTTGCCGCCGCCGACATTCAGCCCGGCCAGGGCGTTCTTGTAGGTCATCGTCCGGCTCAGGCGCAGCACGTCGGCCAGCGCGTCGTCGGTACTGGCGTAGGGGCGCATGCGCACGCCGCCCAGGGCCGGGCCCAGGGCGGTGTTGTGGATGGCGATGATGGCGCGCAGGCCGGCGTCGTGGTTGTGGCAGAACACCACTTGCTCATGGCCGGTGCTGGCGAGGGTTTCAAAAAGCATGGCGTCTCCGATGGCATGAACGTCCGCGATCAACGGTGAACGTGCCAGCAAACGGTAGGGTCCAAAAACAAAAAAAGCGACGTCGTCAGCAATCGGGACGGGTCGCGCGGCGCCATTCTAGTCCATTCGACCAGCGTGTGCCGGGCCATGGCCCGGCACACCCGTACGGTTAAAGAAGATGAAGGCGCGGCCGATGCAGCCACCACGGCGGAGGGCCGGACGGCGAGGTGCAGGCAGTGGCAGTGGCGACACGGCGGCAGCGGCAGGGCGGACAGGGATGAGCGGGCAGGCAGCGACATCGCGCTGGGCGCGGCTGTGGGCGTGGCTGTACGGCAGGCGGGCTGCGTACCCCGCCGCGGTGCCGGCGCGGGAGCCACCGCTGCAGGCCGCGACAACGGCTGCGCCGGCCGATGACGGCCCGCCGACGGCGCAGGTGCACGCCCAGCTGCAGTTCGGCCTGCACGCGCTGGCGCTGGCGCCACGGCTGGCCAGCGAGCCCGAGCCTGCCGGCAGCGCCGAGCTGGAACGCGAGGTGGCGCAGGCGCTGCAGGCGCAGGACTGGGCCAGCCGGCACCTGCCGCGGCGCCCGCAGCTGCTGCCGCAGCTGATCCAGACCGTCAACGACGATGCCGGTTCGGCGCGGGTGATGGCGACCATCATCGGCCAGGACCCGGTGCTGACCGGCAACCTGCTGCGCATCGCCAACAGCCCGGCCTTCAAGGTGAACGAGCGGCCGGTGGAGAGCCTGCAGCGCGCGGTCACGCTGGTGGGGACCGAGGGCGTGCGGCAGATCATCAGCGCGGTGCTGGTGCAGCCGGTCATGAAGGTGGACTGCGCGCAGTTCCCGCAGTTCAGCGCCATTGTCTGGGAACACGCGCTGCTGGCCTCGCGTGCGGCGGCCGATCACGCCCGCGCGGTCAGTGGCGGCGACGCCTTCGCCGCGCAGTGGCTGGGGCTGACCTAGGGCCTGGGCACGGCGCTGGTGATGCGCCAGCTCTGCCAGCTGGCGCGGCCGCGTGGCCAGGACATGGCGCCGGCCATGGTGCTGCGGCTGCTGCAGCAGTGGTCACTGCCGGTGGCGCAGCGCGTGGCGGCAGCCTGGGAGCTGCCCGGCCCGGTGCAGCCGGTGCTGCATGCGCATGCACGCGGGGCGCTGGCCGACAGCCTGCAGTTCGGCTGCGCGGCGGCGGCCGCCAGCTTGCTGTGCCGGCACGGGCGGGCTACCCAGGGTCAGATGCTGGCGGTGCTGGAACAGTTGCCCGGCGTGCCGCTGCATGCGCTGCACTGGAGCTGGCGCCGGCTGCACGGGCGCAGCGTGGAAACCCTTGCCGAACACGATGCGCCGGCCGGCGCTGCGGCGCTGCCGTAGCCTGCGCGGGGCGGCGGCTCAGAAGCGCTCGTCGCTGCCCAGATAGCGCCACTGGCCCGGCGTCAGCGGGCCCAGTGCAACGCGGCCGATGCGCAGGCGGCGCACCGCCTGTACCTGCAGGCCGGCCGTTGCAACGGCAACACGCAGACCCTTGGCGGTCAGGCCCTCGCCGGCGAAGCGCAGGCGCAGCTCGCTCTGCCAGCTGACCTTGGAGCCCCCGGCTTCCTGCTGCAGGCGTGCCATCAGCCACGGCCCGCGCTCGGGCCCGCCGTTGGCCACATCCACCAGGTATTCCTGTTCGGTGCGGCCCAGGTTGCGCTGCAGGTGGGCCAGCGTGGCCGGGTCCTGGCTGACCACCACCAGCTCGCTGTCGGCGACCGGCAGCGAGGAGGCCAGCTGCAGGCCATGGAAATGCCGCTGCAGCGGGCGGATCGTACTGGCGTCCAGCGGGCTGCGGGTGGCGCTGCTGACCAGCGCGCACAGCGTTTCGGCGGCAACCCCGGCCGGCTTGTGCAGCAGCATGCTGACCCGCTCGGCCTTGCTGTCCTCGGCCTGCTCGGCCACGGTCACCACGTCCTGCTCGTCAACCGGCCGCTGCGGCTGCTCGACCACCTCACCGTTCACGCTGACCCAGCCGCCTTCGATGTAACGCCGGGCTTCACCGCGCGGAATGCCGAGCTGGGCGGACAGGCGTTTGTCGAGGCGGATCGGTTCCATGGGCGGGCTTGGGCTGGGCAGGGCGGGGGGCGCGCAGTGTAGCCGCTGCGCCGGTTCAGCGCTGGCCGCGGTTGGCCAGCTCGGTCAGGTACAGGCGCGCATCGAACTCCAGCTGCAGGTAATCCGGCTCCATGTGCTGGCACAGCTGGTAGAAGGCCTTGTTGTGCTCGGCTTCCTTCAGGTGCGCCAGTTCATGCACCACGATCATGCGCAGGAAGGCCGCCGGCGCCTGGCGGAACACGGTGGCGATGCGGATCTCGCGGCTGGCCTTCAGGCGGCTGCCGTGCACGCGCGAAATGGCGGTATGGGTGCCCAGCGCGTGCTTGATCACTTCCAGCGTGTTGTCGTAGCAGACCTTGTTCAGCGGCACCGACTTGCGCAGGTAGCGGTCCTTCAGCTGCTGGGTGTAGTCGTACAGCTGCCGGTCGCTGCGCACCTCGTGGGGTTCGGGGTAGCGCTGCTGCAGCCAGGGGCCAAGCCGGCCCTGCGCCAGCAGTTCGCTGACCTGGGCGAGCAGTGGCTCGGGGTAGCCGGTGAGGTATTTCAGGACCGCCATGCAACCAGGGAAGGGCATCGCTAGAATGGGGGTCCTACGATACGACATGTGGCAAGCAGGACCATGGCAAAGCCGAACGCGCTGCAGGAACAATTGCTCAAGGCCGGGTTGGCCAAGAAGTCGCAGGCCAGCGCCGCCGCGCGCGAGCAGGCCAAGGCGCGCCAGGGCAAGGCCGAGCCCGCGTCGGCCGAGGTCCAGCGCGAGGCCGAGCGCGCCCGCGCCGAAAAGGCCGAACGTGACCGCGCGCTGGCCGCCGAGCGCAATGCGCAGGCGCGCCAGGCCGAGCACAAGGCCCAGGCGCGGCAGATCATCAGCGCGCATGCGGTGGCCCACATGGGCGAGGATGAATACCGTTTCAGCGATGGCGCGGCGATCCGCACGCTGTTGATCGACCCCAAGCTGCGCAAGGCGCTGTCGGTGGGCGTGCTGGTCATCGTGGCGCAGGGCGAGGGTTATGCGCTGCTGTCGCGTGCGGCGGCGGAAAAGGTGCGTGAACGCGCGCCGGAGGCGATCATCGTCGACCACGGCACGCCGGGTTCCAGCGCGGAGATCTCCACCGGCAATGCCGAGGACGATGCCTACTACGCGCAGTTCCAGGTGCCGGACGACCTGGTCTGGTAAGGCCGCGGCCCGCCGCGCGGGCCTGAGCCGTTCAGCCGGCGCCCGGTGACGGCGCTGGGGTGCGCGGGTACTGTCCCCATATCAGGTGACACACCCTGCGGAGCACTGCCATGGCCACTGGTTGGGCGGGAGACGGCGCGGTCCAGGACCAGATCGACGCCACCGTTGACGACGCCATCGCCCGTGCCCGGCGCCAGCTGCGCGACGGGCCGGGGCTGGAACACTGTGAAGAATGCGATGCGCCGATTCCGTTGGCGCGGCGCCAGGCCGTGCCCGGGGTGCGGCTGTGCGTGGCGTGCCAGCAGGCCCACGATGACGACGCGCAGGCGCAGAGCGGCTATAACCGGCGCGGCAGCAAGGATAGCCAGCTGAGGTGAGGGCGGGGGTTATTGCAGAGCTGCGCCCTGCACCTGCTTCAAGCCAGAGCGACGTCAAAGGCAACAGCAAGAGCGGCATTCCGTTGGATGGCGGGGCGGTGTGGGTTGGTAGGACACGCCGTAAACCCGTCCATGGGGGCTCGTAGGCGCCATCCATGGCGCCTGCGGTCCTGCCAACCCACACCGCCCCACCTCTGAAAGGTTCACGCGGCTTTTGTAGATCCACGCCATGCGTGGATGAAATCTCTCAGATATCGATACACCAAATGGGGTCAGATCCGTTTTCCGAAGGAAAACGGATCTGACCCCAAGAGCAACCCCATCGGCATGTCCAACAGCTCGAGGAAAACTGTCGAAGGCGGAGTGGGTCCGGTTGAGGGGGTGTGAGCGCCATGAATGGCGCGACCAAGCCCCCATGGACGGGTTTACGGCGTCCCCCTCTACCGGACCCGCCCCGTCATCCCACGGAATGCACGCCGTTGCCGTTGCCGTTGCCGTTGCGGTTGCTGTTGCTGTTGCTTCGGCTCCGGCTCCGGGCTTCTGCGGGTGCAGGGCGCAGCCCTGCCGGCCAACACCCCTCAGCCGTCGCCCTGGATGCCACCCGGGGCCTGCGACGGATCGCGCCAGCGGCGCACGGTGCGCTGGAAGAACAGGTTGTTCGGCAGCTGCAGCACGGTACCCTCGTGGTCACCGCTTTCCTGCAGCGTGGTGTAGATCAGGTTGATGTCGATCACCCGGCCCTTCAGCCCCGGCTTCTCGCCGTTCTCCAGCACCTCGATGTAGTCGTGCAGGCGGAACGGCCGCGTGGTGAAGATCAGCAGCGTGCAGAAGATGTTGGACAGCACGCTCCATGCCGCGAAGAACGCGACGGCACCGACCGCGGCAAAGCCGGTGAATGCCGTCCACAGGACCTGCGGCGAAGCGCCCAGGAATGCCAGGATGCACATCAGCGCGCTGATGTTGATGATCGATGCGATGACCCGGCGCGTGCCCATCGCCATTTCCGGCGGCAGCGTGTAGTGCTGCGAGAAGCGCTGGATCAGCCGCTGCGCGATGAACCGCAGCAGCCACGCCGCCAGCAGTACCAGCAGGATGGACAGGGCAACTTCGGCCTGGTGCAGCCAGGGGTGGGTCCAGCCGGGCAGGTGGTCCTTGATCGACAGCGTCATGCGGGCAACGACAACGGGTAGCGGAAACAGACCCCGATGTTACCCGGCGCGCCGCAGTGATCCGACCGGTGTGACCGGCCACGCCACGCAGGCCACCTGCTGCTCGCGTTGCTGCAGGCAGGCACGGCCAACCTCGGCCTGTACGTGCAGCGACAGGTTGAACCCCTGCAGCAGGGCGCAGGCTGCGATGGCAAGGGCGGCGGCGCAGGCGGTACTGGACATGGAACACTCCCGGCCACGAACGGCCATGCATGGACACGGGGTTGGATGCCCCGGGGCTCGGAAAGGTTTAAACGCTTCGTTCCCCCGTACCGGGCTGGCCGGGAACCGGGCCCCGTCGTGCCGTGCCGGGCAATGCCGGAAACAATTTCGCCACGCCGCTTAAACCTTTTCGAAGCCCCCCGCATCGAAGGGATATGCTCGACACCACCGTGCCCGCGCCGACCGCCGCCAATGATGCCGCCGCCGATGAACCCGCCCTGGTGCGGGCGGCGGCCGGCGGTGACATGTCGGCCTATGAACTGCTGTACCGGCGGCACGCCCCACGGGTGTACGCCGTGCTCTGGCGGCTGTGTGGCGGCCAGCAGGCACGTGCCGAAGATGCCCTGCAGGAAGCCTTCCTGCAGGCCTGGAAGGCACTGCCGGGGTTCCGCTTTGTAAGCAACATCGGCACCTGGCTGCACCGGCTGGGCGTCAATGCCGCGCTGATGGAACTGCGCGGCCGTGCCGGCGGCAACGACCATGACAGCCTGGACGATGCCGATGGTTCGCTGCCGGAACTGGCGGTGCATGACAGCTGCGCCGGTACCCGCCGCGATCTGGAACGCGCGCTGGCCACGCTGCCACCCCGTGCACGCGCCGTGCTCGTGCTGCACGATATAGAAGGCTGGAAACACCAGGAAATCGCCGAACAACTGCAGATGGCCGTCGGCAGTTCCAAGGCTCAGCTTCATCGCGCCCGCGGCCTGCTGCGGGAACGGTTGGGAGATACCGCATGAACACCCCTGAATCCGATTTCGACCCCGAACTGCAGGCCCGCCTGCGTGCCCTGCCAGATGAGCGCTCGCTGCCCGAGGGCAGCTGGGAGCGGCTGGCGATGCGCCTGCCACCGCGCGAACTGCCGACGCCTGAGACGCAGGCACCGGCCACGGTGGTAGCCCTGCCGCGCCGCCCGCGTTCGCGCTGGGGCTGGCCATTGGGTACAGCGCTGGCGGCCAGCCTGGCCCTGTACTGGGTGTCGCCGCTGACGCGGCACGAGGCCGCTGCCCCGGCGGCGCCGACGCTGATGCAGGCACAGGCCGATGCCATGACCGACCAGTACCAGCAGGCGGTGGCCGCCTCGCTGCCCACCGACGCCGATACCGGCGAGTGGCAGCCGGCGCTGGCCGAACTGGACCACAGCGCGCGGCAGATCCGTGCCGCGCTGGCGCAGGACCCGCGGTCGCGGTTGCTGCTTGAACAACTGCAGCGCACCTATGCGCTGCGTCTTGAACTGACCCGCCAGGCCGCGCAGTCCGCTGCCGGCATGGCTACCTGAGGAGAGCCCTGATGCGAATGATCCATTCCCTGTGCATGGCCGCCGCACTGCTTGCACCGTCGCTGGCCTGGGCTGATACCCGCGTGGACGAGCGCGTGACGTTGGCCGCCGGTGGCCGCATCGAGCTGAGCAACATCGCCGGCAAGGTGAGCGTGCGCGGCTGGGACCGCAATGATGTGCAGCTGACCGGCACCCTGGCCGACGGCCTGGAGCTGCGCCGCGAAAAAAGCGCGAACCGCGTCCGCTGGGAAGTTGAATACCCGCAGCGCAGCAACAGCGGCGGTGCCACGCTCACCCTCAACGTGCCGCGGGCGATGGAAGTGCAGCTGACCACGGTCAGCGCCAACATGGATATCAGCGGCATCGACCTGCGCCGCCTGCAGGCCAACACGGTCAGTGGCGAGCTGTATGCCTCCGGCCGCAGTGGCGAGGGAACGCTCAACACGGTCAGCGGCAGCATCCAGGCCAACCTGCAGACGCCGCGGCTGGAAGCACGCACGGTCAGTGGCCGCATCCAGGCCGCTGGTGGCCTGAGCGGGGAGGTCAACACGCAGACGGTATCGGGCCGGGTCGAGGTGGAAACCGGCCGTGTCCAGCGGCTGGCGGTGGAGACGGTGTCCGGCAACATCGACGTGTCGGCCGGCGCGCTGGCACCGGGTGGGCGCATCAGCGCGCAGTCGGTCAGTGCCTCGGTACTGCTGCGGCTGCCGCGCACGGTCTCTGCGCAGTTGTCGGTGAACAGCTTCAGTGGTTCGATCGACAGTGATGCCGGCAGCGTCGAGCGGCCGCGCTATGGCCCAGGCAGCCGCTTGGACACGCGCCTTGCCGGCGGTGATGGCGACATCCGCATCCAGTCCCATTCGGGCAGCGTGCGGGTGCGGCTGGACCGCTGAGCAACGCGGGCGCCGGTGATATTGAGTGGGAGGGTTTGGGCCGCGGCGGCAGTGCCGCCGCGGCCAGCACCGGCCTCAGCCGGCCTTCTTCAGGGCCCAGGTGGTGCCCAGGACTTCGATCTTGCCGCCGGCCTTGCGGAACGCGGCCACGTCGGCGGCGATGCTGCTGCTGCTGATGACGGCACTGCTGGCACCCTTGCGGTCACTGCGGATGCTGTTGCTTGCCTTCGCGGGGGTTTTTGCCTTGCGGGGCATGGGGGCTCCTATCAGGTGGAAGGGGAAAGAGGCAGGCAGGCGGCGGCCTGCTGCCGGTAGTCCTGCCGCACGCTGCGGCAGTCATCGCCGCCCATCGGAAACTGGCGGCAGATCGCGGGACGCTGCGTGTAGATGGTGCAGCGCAGGTGATAGGGGTCGATGGCCGCGCACCAGCCTTCCTCGTTGCGCGCCATCACCGTGCAGCCATGCTCGTCCACCGCCTGCAGGTACGCGGGCACGTTGTCGCCGGGAAGCACATGCACCGGCAACCGGCAGCAGACGGCCTCACAACGGCGGCAGTCGATGGGTGCGGGTGCTGCGACAGGTTGTGCGGCCACGGGGGCCTGGCGGGTGCCCAAAGCGGGTCTCGATGGCGGCTCGGGTAGTACGCGTGCCGTGGAAGAGCCAGGAAACACGGCCGAAACTGCCCGCAGGGCGGGTCTCGCGCGGGGAAGGCACACTGGAAGCCCCAGTGGTGGAAGCCCCAATGGAATGCGGGCGGATGTCAAGCCCCGTGATCATAGCGCGGGGCGCGTAACGAATTGTTAATCCCGGCTGGCCGCCGCCAGTGCCAGGCCCTGCACCACACCGAATGACGGGTCGCCGTGGACCGGCCGCGCGCCCGGGAAGGCCGCCGCAATGGCCTGGCGCAGGTACCCGGCGCGCGACATGCCGCCGGTGATGAACACCGCCTTGGGGTCGCCGCCGATCGCAGCGCGGACCTCGGCCAGCAGCTCCTGCATCTGCCCGATGTAGCCATGGGCGGCCTCGGCCAGGCCATCGGCCGGGGTGTCCACGTGCAGGTCGCGGCCGATGTAATCCAGCGTGCTGCGGCGGCTGTCGCTGCTGCTCAGCGCGATCTTGGCCTGTTCCACGTCGCGGTACAGCCGGGCGGTGTTGCCCGGTTCCTGCAGCGCCTGCAGGCGCGGTCCCCACGGGCTGTCGACGTGCTCGTAGCGGTGCAGGCGGAATTCACGCTGGCGCGGCATGTCCTGCACGGTGGCCGCTTCCACGAAGTGGTGGGTGGGCACGCGGCTGACGCCACGGCCGAACAGCGGCATGTACCGCGCCAGGCTCAGCGCCAGATCGATATCGGTACCGCCACGTGCGATACCCCAGGCGCGGTGGATCACCGGTGTCGCGTTGCCGCCGACCTCGGCGTGGGCGATATCGGTGGTACCGCCGCCGATGTCGACGATGATCGCGTCGTGCCGCGCATCGCTGCCGGCGTGGTAATGCATGGCCGCCGCAGCCGGTTCCTCCAGGAAATCCACGGCGTCGAAACCGGCCTGCGTCGCCGCTTCGCGCAGGATCTCCAGCGCCTGGTCGTTGCCGGCCGCGCCGATGGAACTGCGGAACTGCACCGGACGGCCGAGCAGGGCTTCGCGCACCGGCGCGCCCAGCTGGGCGCTGGCGGTCAGCCGGATGTGTTCGAGGATGTGGCTGGCGATGCCGGTGATGGTCTGGCGCGCACGCGGGTGCAGGTTGTAGCCGAGCATCGACTTGGGGCTCTGCACCAAGTTGCCTTCCTGCTCCAGGAAATAGGCTTCCAGCGCCGCATCACCGTAGACCGCGTTCTGCAGCAGCTCGCTGGAACTGCGCGGCTCGCGCATGCGCGTTTCCATCCAGTCCCGGCGCAGTGCACGCAGGGCTTCGCGGCGCAGCGCTTGCGGCGTCCGCTCCAACCCGGCCGCGCGCGCCTGCCGCGCCGCGCTGTCGATCAGCCGCTGCAGCTCGTGTTCCTGGCTTTCATCCGGCCGGAAGTCGTCCGGGTCCTGCACCGCGCCGGGGAAGTACACGCTGGTGCGGAACTGCTGCGCGTCGCCGAAGTGGATCGGCTGCACCCGGCCGTCGACGACGACGGCTGCGGCCGAGTTGCTGGTGCCGAAATCGATGCCCAGGCGCATGGGGGGACGTTCCAGAAAGCGGGGGGCGCGCGCACTCTGCGCGGTTTCGGCCGCCACTGCAAGTGCGGGCCGCGTGCCTGCCCGTTGCGCGGATGCATGGTGGCCCCGCCGAGGGGGCCGATGGGCCCAGCGGTTACACTGCAGCCTGTCGCCCGTATCGAGATGCCTGATGTCCGCAGTACCTGCCTGCCCGCAATGCACCCTGGAAAACACCTACGCCGATGGCGCGCTGTGGATCTGCGCCGACTGCGGCTTCGAATGGACCGCTGAGGAAGGCACCGGCAGCGAACAGATCGTGCGCGACAGCAACGGCAATGTGCTGCAGTCCGGCGATACGGTCACGGTCATCAAGGACCTGAAGGTGAAGGGCTCTTCGATTCCGCTGAAGCAGGGCACCGTCATCCGCAACATCCGCCTGGTGGAAGACGATGCCGAGCACATCGAAGGCAACTCGGACAAGATCAAGGGCCTGGTGCTGAAGACCTGCTTCCTGAAAAAGGCCTGAGGCCGGGCGCGCGTCAGCGCCCCGTGCGCTGCTGCGCCCGCCAGCGCGCCAGGCTGTCCAGCTTGGCCTGGTAGCGCGCCTGCAACGGCGCACCGCCCAGCTGCTGGGCTCGGGTCAGTTCTGCATTGGCGCGGCGCAGCTGCCCGCGCAGGAAGTAGGCGCGGGCGAGCCCGAAATGTAACTGGTGTGCGGTATCGTACAGCCGCACCGCCCGCCGGTAATGGGCGATGGCCTCGTCCAGGCGGCCAGCCCGCTCGGCCTGCGCGCCCTGCATGTACTGCGCGAACGGGTCCTGCAGCTGGGCCCGGCGCAGCCGCTGCTGCAGCCGTGCGGCCTGTGCCTGCAGGCCGGCGGCCTGGTACAGCACGCTGGCATTGGACAGCGCCGCGGTGTTGTCCGGCTCATCGCGCAGCACCGTTTCGAAGGCCCGCCGCGCCGCCAGGTCATCGCCCTGGCGGTGGGCCAGCACCCCGAGATTGTTCCAGGCCTGGCTGAAACCGGCGACCTGCTGCAGTGCCGCGGCGAACAGCTGGCGTGCGCCGTCGGCATCGCCGGCCACCAGCCGCCCGGCACCGCGGTTGTTATAGAAGTGCGCCAGCGCGCGCGTATCGCTGATCGCGTGCGGGCCATGGCGGTCGTAGAGCACGTTGCGGTCCAGGTCGACCGTCGCGCTGCCGCCGGCAATCTCCACCCCGGCATTGACGTGGCCCACGTTGAACACCACGCCCTGGTCGGCGTCCTGGTACCACGACACCACTTCGCCCACCTCCTGCACGCGCGCATCGATGCCGGCCTTGCGGGCGAGGGTGACAAACAGCAGGGTGAAGGACAGGCAGTTGGCGCGGCGCTGCTGCCAGATTTCCGCCAGGGTCAGCGTGGCATCGGCGTCGTACTGCAGGTCCAGCCCCTGCCGGCTGAAGATCATCTCCACCAGCGCCTGCAGGCGCTGCTCGCGCGAATGCCCGCGGTCGATCACCTGCTGCTGCAGCAGTGCGCGCAGCGGTGGCGGCAGCGCCAGCACCTCGGCGGGCGTGGGCACCGGCGAGGGCGGGGGGGCGGCGGCAGTGCGGGCGCGGTGTCCTGCGCGTGCGCGGCCAGGCTGGTGAGGGTGAGGCAGCACAGCAGGTATACAGCGGTTGGCAGGCGCATGGCAGCTCTCCGCAAGGGCAGCCGGCAGGCCACCTGGCCGCAGTGTAGACCCGCGCGTGCCCGCGTGCAGCAGCGCCGGGCCGCTGGCGGGCTCATCCACAGCCGGTGTGGACCGGCGCCGGGCAAAGCTGTGGACAACCGCTGCCAGCCCTTGCCCGGTGGGCATCGCGAAGGTGTGGTTAAAAAAAATGGCCAGTGCTTGCCGGCAGCCGGCGCAGGCGGGATGATCGGCGCATGGAATTCGCTCCCCTGGACCTGCCCGAAGCGCAGCTGCAGGCCGTGCAGTCGGCCTATGCCACGCCGCCGCGCGCCTACCACCACTTCGGCCACGCGCGCGCGGTGCTGCAGCACTGCCAGCAGGTGGCGCAGGGGCCGGGCTGGCAGCAGCCGGCCGAGGTCTACCTGGCCGCGCTGTACCACGATGCGGTGTACGAGGCCGGGCGCAAGGACAACGAGGCGCGCTCGGCCGAACTGGCCAGGCTGGCGGTGGCGCGCTGGCTGCCCGAGGCCGGCATCGACGTGGAGCGGGTGGTGCAGCTGATCGCGCTCACCGCCCGCCACGGCGAGCTGGGCGTGGACGATGTCGATGCCGAAGCCGCCCTGTTCCTGGACTGCGACATGGCGATCCTGGCCGCACCGACGGCGGTGTTCGATGCCTACGACCAGGGCGTGGCCGAGGAATACGCCGGGGTGGTGCCGGGCTTCCTGTACCGCGCCGGGCGCAAGCGCTTCCTGAAGGCCCTGCTGGGCCGGCCACGCATCTTCCTCAGCGACTGGTTCCATGCGCGCTGCGATGCCGCCGCACGGGACAACCTGCGCCGCCGCCTGGGCGCCTGACCCCGGGCGGCGACAGGATCGTGCTGCGCTGGCCGTAAACTGCACGCCCTGATGGCTGTGCCCCGGCGTGACCGTGACTGACTTCCCCCCTGATGCTGCTGCCGACCGCGATCCGCGCCCGCTGCCGCCCGAGGAACCGGGCCCCAACGAGTGCTGTGGCAGTGGCTGCCCGCTGTGCGTGCTCGACCTGTATGCCGATGAGCTGCAGCGCTACCGCCGCGAGCTGGCCGCATGGCTGCAGCGCCACCCGGAGGCCACGCCGTGACCGTGACCGTGAGCGCCGCCACGGCGCTGTCGCGCGCCGCCGCCGGCCTGGCCATCGCAGCGCTGCTGCTGTTCATGGCGCTGGCCCTGGCCACCCAGTTCGTGCGTACCGACCTGGACTGGGTGCAGGCCACCCTCAGCCTGTACCTGCACGGCCCGTGGGGCCTGGCCCTGCGCACCGCTTACTGCCTGCTGGCGCTGGCCATCGCCGTGCTGGGCCTGGCGCTGTACCGCAGCAGCCACGGCCCGCGCCGCAGTGCTGCCGCGCCGCTGCTGTTCGTGCTCTCGGCGCTGGGGCTGGCGACGGTGGCCATCGGTGACAGCTGGCTGCCGCAGTGGACACCGCTGCTGGCACCGTTCATCCACGGCCTGGCCGCCAACACCGCCTTCCTGTGTGCCAGCACCGGCATGCTGCTGCAGGCCTGGTACCTGCGCCGCGAGCCGGGCTGGGCCGGGCTGGCCGGCCAGCTGTGGGGCTGGGCCTGGCTGGCGTTCGTGCTGCTGTGGCTGCATGTGCTCTGGCGCGGGCCGCCGCGCGGGGCCGGGCAGAAGCTGGTCATCGTGGTCATCGCCGGCTGGCTGCTGTGCCTGGCGTGGGGCCTGTGGCGCCGCAGCCAACAGCCCGTTGCCGTACATGCAGCACACACCTGCCACGGCGTATCGTGTGCGCATTCCAACAAGGATCCGAACTGATGCGAGCAGGCCTGGGAAGGGCGATGGGGGTAATGCTGGCGATGGCGGCGCTGCCAGCCACGGCGATGGCGACGGTGGCCAGCAGTGTGCAGGATGTCAGCCATGGGCGTTTCCAGCAGGTGCCGGTGCACCTGCCGACCGGTGCGCCCAAGCGCGTGGTCATCTGGTTCCATGAAGACCGCCGCGATGACGCCACGCGGCCGCCGATCGAGGCGCTGCGCGCCGACGGTGCCCTGGTGGCTGCGGTGGACGTGGCCAAGCTGCGCGGCGCGCTCAAGCGCGAGGGCAACAGCAACTGTGCATTCGGCCCGGGCGACGTGGAGAACTTCTCGCGCTGGATGCAGGCCTACCTGCACATGCCCGGCTACCACCTGCCGCTGGTGGGCGGCGATGGCGAAGGTGCCGAGCTGGCCTACGCACTGGCCGCGCAGGCCGACAAGCAGATTTTCGCCGGGCTGCTGACCGAGAACTTCTGCCCCGACCACGTGCGTGAGCGCATGGTCTGCGGGGCCGGTGTCAGCGCTGGCCGCCTGCAGGCCACCGAGCTGAATTTCCCGTGGTTGAACGCGGCCGGTGACCACCGCTGCTCGATCGGCGATTCGGCGCAGTTCGTGCTCCGCGTGGCGATGGCACGCACCTTCCAGCGCACCGGTGCCGGCGATGCCACGCCGGGGCTGGTGGCCGCCGCGCGCACGCTCGGCGCGCAGGCCGGGGTCAGCCTGGCGCCGCCGCCGGATGCGCTCAAGGGCCTGCCGGTGGTGGAAGTGCCTGCCGCCAAGCTCGGCGACACGCTGGCCGTGTTCGTGTCCGGCGATGGTGGCTGGGCCGGGCTGGACAAGGACGTGGCATCCGCGCTGGCCGCCGAAGGCATTTCGGTGGTGGGCGTGGATTCGCTGCGCTACTTCTGGACCGCATGCACCCCGCAGGGCTTTGCCCGCGACCTGGAACGCATCATCGGCCACTACCGCCAGCAATGGCAGCGCGACAAGGTGATGCTGGTGGGCTTCTCGCAGGGCGCCGACGTGCTGCCGGCCAGCATCAACCAGCTCAGCCCGGCGGTGCGCGCGCAGGTGGAACGCATCGCGCTGCTGTCGGTGGGCAAGAAGGCCGACTTCGAATTCCACGTGACCAACTGGCTGGGCGGCGGTGGCGGTGGCCAGCCGATCGCACCGGAAATGGCCAAGCTGCCGGCGGTGAAGACGCTGTGCGTGTACGGCGAGAAGGACGGCGATGCGCTGTGCCCGACGTTGTCGCCGGCTGATGGCATCCACGTGGTGAAGCTGCCCGGTGACCATCACTTCAACGGCGACTATGACCGCCTGGCCGAAGTGATCATCAAGGACGGCCAGTAAGCCGCCGTCATCTGCGCTGCCGCCCATTGCAGGCGGCAGCGCATTGGCCCCGTCTCAGCGCTTGGGGTCCAGCGAGATCAGCCGCGTGGCATCCAGCAGGGCCGCCGGCAGGTGCATGCCGCCCGGGGCGGCCAGGTAGCGCGGCCGCCACTGCGGGGCGAACTTGGACTTGAAGCGGCGCAGGCCGCTGAAGCCGTAGAAGCGTTCACCGTGGCGGGCCAGCAGGCCGGCCAGGCGGTTCCAGCGCCCGGCCAGGCGGTGTTCGGCCAGCCCCGACAGCGGCGCCATGCCCAGCGAGAACCGCGTGTAGCCGTGGTCGCGGCCCCACAGGAACAGCTCGATGAACAGGAAATCCATCGTGCCCTTGGGTGCATAGGCCAGGTGCCGCATCAGGTCCACCGACAGTTCGGCGGCCGCCGGCGCCTGCCACAGGTTGGCGAAGGCCACCGGCTGGCCGTCGGCGTCCACCACGGCCACCGGGAAGCGGGCCAGGTAGGCGGCATCGAAGCTGCCCAGCGAGAAGCCCTTCTCGTCACCGGCCTTGTCTTCCAGCCACGCATCGGAAATGGCCTGCAGCTGCGGCAGGATCGCCGGTACCTCTTCCGGTGGCACCACGCGGAAGCTCAGCCCGCTGCGTTTGCCACGGTTCCAGGCCTGGCGCAGGTCGGCGCGTTCGCGGCCCTCCAGGGTGAGGCCCTGCAGCGGCACCATCGCTTCTTCGCCCAGCTTGACCAGCCCCAGCCCGAGGTCCAGATAGGTCTGCCAGTAGGTTTCGCTGACCTGGTAGAACACCGGGCGCAGGCCCAGCCGGTCGGCTTCTTCGCGGAAGCGCCAGATCAATGCGCGCACCACCTGCGGTGGCCCGACCGGGTCGCCCATGGCGATCAGCGAGCCGCCGTAGCGCTGCATCATCACAAAGCCCTGGCCACTCTCGTCGCGCAGCACCGCCTTGTCGGCGGTCAGCACCAGGCAGGCCTGGGTGTCGGCCGCGGCGGCCAGCACCGGGGCCAGCGCCTGCAGCGTGCCTTCGTCGGCCGCCGGCAACGGGCTGCGGGTGCTGTGCAGCAGGCGCGCCAGGCCGAACATCACCAGCGCCAGCGCCACCACCAGCAGCGCACGCAGCGCGCGCGGGGCGTTGCCCGACACCGCGAACTGCCACCACAGCTCGTTCTGGTATTCCACGTGGCTGTAAGTGAAGAACAGCAGCCAGATGACCGCCACCAGCACCAGGCCCAGGTTGCGGATCCACGGCCACGACCAGGCTTCGTCCAGCAGGGCGCCCTGGCGGTAGAACTCGCGGCGCGCGGCCCACAGCGCGCCGGCCACCAGCAGCGCCGACAGCGCGATCAGTTCCTGGCCGCCGCGCAGCCAGATCGGCAGCGGGGCGGCCACGCAGAAGATCAGGGCCAGCGCCCAGGCCGCATGGCTGCGCTGCGCCAGGCCCTGGCCGATCAGCAGCAGCGCCACGCCGCCCAGGCTGCCCAGCAGGTGCGAGGTTTCCAGGATCGGCAGCGAGGCGTTCACCAGGTTGCGCTTGGGCGTGGGCAGGGTGCCATCGATCACCAGCGCCGCGCCCACGCTGAAGGCGGCCAGCGCGATGATCTGCGGCAGCCACGGGCGCAGCGCGGCCCAGCCGGCACGGGTGGCACCGGCACTGACCCGCAGCGGCTTACGCAGCGCCGGCGTCAACGCCAGCAGCGTGGCCAGCAGCAGCGGCAGCACGTAATAGGTGACCCGGTAGATCAGCGCGGCGGCCAGCACCGCGCCCGGTGCCACCTGCGGCAGCAGCTTGAGCAGGCTCCATTCGAACACGCCCAGCCCTGCCGGCACGGTGGAGACCAGGCCGGCCAGTACTGCCACCAGGTACAGGCCGACAAAGCCGGGCAGGCCGGTCGGGGTGGAATCGGGTAGCAGCACGTAGAACGCGGCGCTGGCCAGCACCAGCTCCACCACGCTCAGGGCGGTGACGCCGAGCATGGTGCGGCGGTCGGGCAGCCACAGGCCGTGGCCGAAGACAGTGAAGGTGCGGCCCTGCGCACCGACGACGACCAGGGTGGCCGCGTAGGCCAGCAGCGAAACGATGCCGACCACGCGCACCACGGCCGGGTCCAGCGGCAGGGCCAGTGCCGCCGCCGCCGGTTCCAGGCACAGCGCGGTGCCGATCAGCAGCCACGCGCCGAAGATGAAGCCCAGCGTGCTCATCAGCACCACCTGGCCGATCTGGGCCAGGTCCAGGCCAGCGTTACCATAGCCGCGCAGGCGCACCGCGCCACCGGTCAGCGCCGCGAACCCCACGGTCTGGCCCAGCGTGTGCGCCAGGAAGGCAGTGATGCCGACGCGCGCCGGGTGCACCCGCTTGCCACTGCGGCGCAGGCCGATGGCATCGAAGCCGACCAGGCAGGCATAGCTGGCCAGGCCCAGCAGCACCGTCAGCGCGATCTGCGCCCCGCTCAGGTCATGGAAGGCATGGCGGATGGCGCGGTAGCCGTGCTCGTCGAACTCGCCGGCCAGCCCGCGCAGGGCCAGTGCCAGGATCAGCAGCGGGAAGACTACAGCGACCACCCGTTTCCAGGTTGGCGTGGCGGGGCGTGGCAAGGGTTCGGGTTCGGTCATCGGCGCAAGGGTGCGTCAGCGGGGGCGAGGGCGGTGTCAAAAACTGCGTGGCGCATCGTGCGCCTGTCCGGGGCATTTGAACAGCCCGTCGCGCCGGTGGCTGCGATGGGCACAGACAAGGCGCGCGCTGGGCGAGAATGCAGGTTGTTCACCCGCAGGAGTACTGCCCATGTTGGAGCGTTTCGATGTTGGCCCGCGCATGTCTGAAATGACGGTGCACAACAAGGTCGCCTATCTGTCCGGCCAGATTCCGGAAGACACCAGCCAGGACATCACCGGGCAGACCCGGCAGGTGCTGGAAGAGATCGACAAGCTGCTGGCGCTGGTGGCCAGCGACCGCCAGCACGTGCTGCGCGCGGAAGTGTTCCTAGCCGACATCGCCGATTTCGAGGGCATGAACAAGGCCTGGGACGAATGGATCGTCGAGGGCGCCACGCCGGCCCGTGCCACCTTCGAGGCCAAGCTTGCGCACCCGGACTGGAAGGTCGAGATCGTGGTGACCGCGGCCGTACCGTAAGCGGTTGGGATCACCAGCAACAGCAACAGCAACAGCAATTTCCGGGCTCTGGCGGTATACGGGCGTGGCGGGGGCGGTTGCCCTGCCGGGACACGCCGTAAACCCATCGCTGGGGGACCGTCCACGACATCCCTGTCGTGGACGGTCCCGGCAGGGCAATCGCCCCAGCCTCGACAGTTGGCCGGTGACGGACATGCAGTCAACGGCTGCAGGGCACAGCGGCTGGAAGCAGATCATTGAACGCAGAACAGGAAAGGCACGCGAGCGAAGCCCGCGTGCCTTTCCTGTTCCAGAACCCAATCAATCCCCCGAACCCGCCTTTGATCCTGCTTTGGCATTGGCATTGGCATTGGCACTGGCTTTGTTTTTGGCCATTGCCTTGGCAAAGCCATCCGCCGATGGGATCTGTCGGGGGTGGGTGGGAGGGGGCAAGCGGGACCGCAGGCGCCATGGATGGCGCCTACGAGCCCCAGGGATGGGTTCACGGCGTGTCCCGCTTGCCCCCTCCCACCCACCCAATCCATGAAACAAAAACAGCCGACGCTGTTGCCGTTGCCGTTGCCGTAGCCGTAGCTCCAGCTTCAAAAAGCGAAGCGCGACGCCGCCGCGTCGCAACGAAACCTACACCGCCACCAGATCGATGCAGTCCACCGGGCACGGCGGAATGCACAGCTCGCAGCCGGTGCACAGATCGGCAATCACCGTGTGCATGTACTTGGCACCGCCCACGATCGCATCCACCGGGCACTCCTGGATGCACTTGGTGCAGCCGATGCAGTCGGCCTCCACGATTACTGCCACCTGTGGAAGCTTGTGCTCGCCGCGCGTGCGATCAAACGGCAGCGCCGGCACGCCCAGCACCTGCGCCAGCGCGCGTGCACCGGCATCTCCGCCGGGCGGGCAGCGGTCCACGCCGACCTCGCCGCGTGCCATCGCCTGCGCATACGGGCGGCAGCCGTCGTAGCCGCATTGGCCGCATTGGGTCTGCGGCAGCAGGCGGTCCAGGCGTTCGGTCAGGGGCGGAATCAGGCTCATGCGTGGCGAAGGCTGCGCGGGGACATCAGGTCAGGGGTCTGCCGCGGAACCAGCGGTCGTGGGCCAGTGCCAGCATCGGCCTGTCCTCGCGGCTGTCACCGTAGGCGTGGATGCGCGTGTAGCGCGACAGATCGAACTGGCGGCGGATGTGCTCGACCTTGCACGGCCCGCAGTCGTCGCCCGCATAGCGGCCGGTCAGGCGGTTGCCCTCGCTTTCCAGCCGGTTGCAGATCAGCTGCAGGCCCAGCGCTTCGCACCACGGCCGCAGGTACAGGTCCAGCGAACCGGACACGATCACCACCGTGTGCTGCTGGTCCTTGTGCCAGCGGATCTGCTCCAGCATTTCCGGGCGCACCACCTCGGGCAGCAGGTCACGGGCGAAGCCGTCGGCCAGCGTGGCGATGTCATCGGCGTGGCGTTCGCTGAAGGTGAGGCGGGTGACGCGGGCACGGATGCGCTCGGCGGAGATCAGTTTCAGCCGGTAGGCCAGCACCCAGGGGCCAACCTTCCACCAGGCACGCGCCAGCTGCTCGGGCGTGGCCACGCGGCGCAGGAAACGCCCGTAGGTATCGCAGGTGGTGATGGTGTGATCGAAATCGAACAGCGCCAGCTCCATCGCGGGGTCTCCCATCATGCGGCGCGGGTTGCGCTGCCGGAGGGCGCGGCGATGGCCGCGCCCGGGGGCATCAGCGCACCGGCATGCCAGGCTGCGCGCCGCTGTCGGCGTCCAGCAGCGCCAGCGCGCCGCCGTCGAAACCGGCCGACAGGATCATGCCTTCGCTCAGGCCGAAGCGCATCTTGCGCGGGGCCAGGTTGGCGATGAACACCACGCTGCGGCCCACCAGCTTTTCCGGTTCGGCGTAGCTGCCGCGGATGCCGGAGAAGATCTGGCGCTTGCCCAGGTCGCCGGCATCCAGTTCGAAGCGCAGCAGCTTGTCCGAGCCTTCCACGAACTCGCACACCAGCACCTTGCCGATGCGCAGGTCGAGCTTGGCGAAATCGTCGATGCCGATGGTGGCCGGTGCGTCGGCGCTCTTCGCTTCGTCCTTGGCCGGGGCCGGGGCAGCCGGCTTCACGGCTTCGGTCTTGGCGGCGGGGGCGGCAGCGGCGGCCGGCTGCAGGGTGTCCTTGGAGGCGTCGATCATGGCGTCAATCTTCTTCGGGTCGATACGGGTGAACAGCGGGGTGTATTCAGTGATGCGGTGGCCCAGCAGTGGCTGCACCAGGTCGGTCCAGTCGTTCACCGGCGCGGCCAGGAAGGCTTCGGCCTGCGCAGCGGTGGCCGGCAGCACCGGCTTCAGCGCAGTCACCAGCACGCGGAACAGGTTCAGGCCCTGAGTACACGTGGCTTGGAGTTCGGCTTCCTTTTCGGAAATTGACCGATCTGCATGAGGCTTATCAAAGTCAGGGCCGAGAATGCGCTCAATATCGGGCCTATAAATGATTTTCAGATTGCTGTTCTCCGCCAGAAGCTCCTCAAGTTCGACGCTCGTGCTTACCGGAGAGTTCACGATAAGCATTGCCTTATGGAAAAGGCCGTAATCCAGCGATGCGAGAAGCTTCTTAGCATCAGCGACGGAAGCCTTGCGATGCTTGTATTCGACTGCAGTCTTTGCATCATGCTTGGTGATGAGCAAGTCGTAGTCGTGGCTATTTGCTGCGGGGTAGGTAACCGTCCAGCCATCACCTTCAAAATGGGAGGCTAGAAGCTCTTCGACGAGTTGAGACTCAACGGCACTGGATACAACCCACGGCTTGACGTCATCGATGTAGCGGTTGGCTTCGTCGGCCAGCGCCATGGTCAGGCGGATCGCCGCGGCCGGGTCGTTGCGCTCGTACGCTTCACGGATCGGCGCCAGGCCTTCGACGAAGCGCTGGTACTGCGCCGCATCAGGCAGCTGCGCGGCCAGCTGGCCGTCGAAGCGCTTGCTGATGAAGCCGGCGCAGCGGCTGGCCAGGTTGACGAACTTGTTGACCAGGTCGGCGTTGACGCGGGCGATGAAGTCGCCCAGGTTCAGGTCCAGATCGTCCACGCCGCCGCCGGACTTGGCCGCGTAGTAGTAGCGCAGCGCCTCCGGCTCCAGCCCGGCATCGAGGAAGGTGCGGGCCATCACGAAGGTGCCGCGCGACTTGCTCATCTTGGCGCCGTCCACGGTCAGGTAGCCGTTGACGTGCAGGCGGGTCGGCGCGCGGTGGCCGCTGCCGTGCAGCACCGCCGGCCAGAACAGGCCGTGGAAGTTGACGATGTCCTTGCCGATGAAGTGGTGCAGTTCGGTGCTGGTGCCGGCGCGCAGGTGCGCTTCGAAATCTTCGCCGGTGCGCTGGCACAGCATCTGGAAGCTGGACAGGTACCCGATCGGCGCATCCAGCCAGACGTAGAAATACTTGCCCGGCTGGCCGGGAATCTCGAAGCCGAAATATGGCGCATCGCGCGAGATGTCCCATGCGCGCAGGCCGCCTTCGGCATTGAGCCACTCGCCCAGCTTGGCCTTCACGCCCGGCAGCGCGACATCGCCGGCCAGCCATTCGCGCAGGAAGCCGTCGAAGTGGCCGACCTCGAAGAAGAAGTGTTCCGAGTCGCGCATTTCCGGCGTGGCACCGGAAATGACCGAACGCGGTTCCTTCAGGTCGGTCGGTGCGTAGGTGGCGCCGCAGACTTCGCAGTTGTCACCGTACTGGTCGGGGCTCCCGCAGTTCGGGCAGATGCCCTTGACGTAGCGGTCGGGCAGGAACATGCCCTTGGCCGGGTCGTAGAACTGTGCCACCGAGCGGCGGCTGATGTGGCCGGCCGCTTCCAGCTTCAGGTAGAACTGTTCGGTCAGCGCCTTGTTGGCCGCCGAGTTGGTCGAATCGTAGTGATCGAAGGCCACGCCGAACGCGGCGAAATCGCGCTCGTGGCTGGCCTGGATGCTGGCGATGAAGGTTTCCGGGGGGACCCCGGCCTTCTCGGCCGCCAGCATGATCGGCGTGCCGTGGGTGTCGTCGGCGCACACGAACCAGGCCTTGCCGCCGCTCATTCGACGCGCGCGCACCCAGATGTCAGCCTGGATGTAGCCGACCAGGTGGCCCAGGTGCAGCAGGCCATTGGCGTAGGGCAGGGCGGTGGTGACGAGCGCGGTACGGGTCATGGTCACGGGTTCAGCCGGGGGAACCAGGGATTATCGCACGGCCGCAACGCAGTGACCCGGCCGGAGCCGGGTCACCAGGGCGCTGCAGGCGGGGCGCGGGTTATTCGCGCACCCAGGTCTGCGAGCGGCAGATGAAGGCGATGCAGCCGGCCACGTCCAGCTTGCCGCCTCCGGGCTGCAGTTCCAGCTTGGACTTGTAGGTCTTGCCGTTGCCCGGGTCGAGGATGGTGCCGCCGGACCACTTGCTGGTGCTGCCCTTGTCCTGGGACAGGTTCCACAGGATGGCCATGCCCTTCACCGGCTTGTTCTTGTTGGCGCCATCGCAGCCGTCGCAGACCGGGTTGGGGCCCTTGTCCGAATGCAGGATCTCGACCACCTTGCCGGACAGGGTGCCGTTGGCGGCCTGGCTGATCTCGACGATGGACTTCACCTTGCCGGTCTTGTCGTCGATGGTCTTCCAGCGGCCGGCGGCGCCGTCGGCGGCCTGTGCCGACAGGGCGGCCAGGCACAGCGGCAGCGCCAGCAGCAGGGTCTTGAAGGTCTTGCGCATGGTCCCCTCCCAGGGTGTTCGATGGGGCCGGGCAACCCGGCACAGCCCGACTGTATACCCATTCGGCGGGGTATGGGGAAGGGGGGGGCGGCCGGGCTGCGCCCGTCACCTGCTTCAAGCCACGGCAACCGCAACGGCCGAAGCAAAGGCAACAGCAGGGTTCCCGGGCATGGCGGGGCGGGTCCGGTGGCAGGGGACGGCGCAAGTACGTCCCTGTAGCCTCGGTCGCGCCATCCATGGCGCTCACGCCCCTGCCACCGGACCCACCCCGCCTCCGACCGTTGTCCGGGGCTGTGTGGGTCCACGCCATGCGTCGACAAACGCCTGACGGGGAAGGCTTTTGTAGATCCACGCCATGCGTGGATGAACGCCTGACGGAGCGGGCTTCTATGAATCCACGGCATCATGGATGAAAACCCGAAACGCCTGCCTCAACCGGTTTCGTACAGCTCCAGCGGCAGGTCGTCGGGGTCGGCGAAGAAGGTGAAGCGGCGGCCGGTGTATTCGTCCACGCGGATCGGTTCGCAGGCCACGCCATGGGCGGCGAGGTGGGCGATGAACGGCTCCAGCGCTGCCACCCGGAAGGCCAGGTGGCGCAGGCCCTGTGCCTCCGGGCGGCTGGGCCGCGGCGGGGGCGAGGGGAAGGAGAATAGTTCCAGCTGGCCGCCGTCGGGCAGGGCCAGGTCCAGCTTCCAGGAATCGCGTGCGGGGCGGTGGTTTTCCGCCAGCACGCGCAGGCCGAGCACGCCCACGTAGAACGCTTTGGAGCGCGCGTAGTCGCTGCAGATCAACGCGGCATGGTGGATGCCCAGCAGGGCCGCGTCGGGCCCGCTCACGGCGTTGCCGCCGGGGTGGCCGGCGCCGCCGGTGCGGCGGGCTGTGCCAGCCAGCGTTCCATCTTGTGCTGCAGCACGTCCAGCGGCATCGAGCCGTCCTTCAGCAGTTCGGCATGGAAGCGGCGTTCGTCGAACGCGGCACCCTGGACCGCCTTGGCGCGGTCGCGCAGGCGGGTGATGGCCAGCAGGCCAAGCACGTTGGACAAGGCCTGGCCGGGCTGGGCCATCATCCGTTCGACTTCGGCGGTGGCGTCATCGCTGCCCAGTTCGGCCGATTTCTGCAGGTAGGCCACGGCCTGCTGCTTGCTCCAGCCCTGGGCGTGCAGGCCGGTGTCGGCCACCACGCGCGCGGCGCGCAGCAGGCGCGAGTACAGGTAGCCGATGCGGTCGTAGGGATCGGTGTAGACGCCCAGTTCGTCGCCCAGGGTTTCGGCGTACAGGCCCCAGCCTTCGATGAAGGCCAGGTCGCCGCCCTGGCGGCGGAAGCGCGGCAGCTTGTCCAGTTCCTGCTGCAGGCCCAGCTGCACGTGGCGGCCGGGAATGCCTTCGTGCAGGTACTGCGCGGGAATGCCCCAGCGCTTGCGGCTGGGCAGGTCGCGGGTGTTGACGTACAGCAGCGCGGGCTGGCCCGGCAGGGCCTGCTGGTAACTGGCGGCCGCAGCGGTCAGGGTGCGCTCGGGTTCCACCGCGCGGATGTCCAGCGGTGCCTTCGGCAGCGTACCGAGCACGCTGCCCAGGCGTGTGCCGACCTGCTGCTGCACGGCACGGTAGCGGGCCAGCAGGGCGTTGGCGTCGCTGTACTGGAACTGTCGGTCGCTGCGCATGCTGCGTAGCAGCTTGGCCTGCGAACCGCGCAGGCGGTTGTCCTTCATCACCGCGGTGATGTCGGCCTGTAGTTCCTGCACGCGCTGTTCGCCCAGGGCGTGCAGCTGGGCCGGGGTCTGGTCGGTGGCGGTGGCCTGCACGATCAGGTTGGCGTACCAGGCCTGGCCGTCGGGCAGCGCATCCATGCCGTCGCTGCGGCGCGTGGCCGGCAGGTATTCGGTGGCGATGAAGCCGCGCAGCGCGCGGTAGGCGGGCATGAGGCGGTACTCGATCATGCGCTTGTACTCAGCGCTGATGCGCGCCTTGTCCTCGGCGGAAATCGATTCGGGCATGGTGCGGATGGGCGACCAGAAGATGCTTTCCTCGGCGGTCGGCTTGATCACCGCATCCAGCTGCGGCAGCACCTTTTCCATCAGGTCGCGCGGCTGCACCACGCCGGCCTTCATGCCCTGGCGCATGTTGTCCACGGCCTGCTCGAACAGCGGCGCGATGCCCAGCGAGCGGCGCGACCAGTCGTCGTAATCCTTCACCGTGTTGAACGGCTGGGCCCCGGCACCGGCGCCGAGGATGGCCATGATGCTGCCCAGGTTGTAGTACTGGCTGATCGGCTGCATCCACGACGGGAAGCGTTCGGCGGCCAGCGAGGCGCGCGCGTCGCGCACGAACATCTGATAGCTGAGCAGGTCCTGGCCCTGCAGGCCGTCGCTGCCGATCGCCTCGACCTTGCCCAGCCATTCGGTGGTGAAGTCGTGCGATTGCTGGCGCCAGGCGGCGGACAGGAAGTTGGGCAGCTGGTCGTTGTAGCGGCTGTCGCCCTGGAAGGTGGCCTGCAGCGGGTTCAGCCGCATCGAGGCGTCCCAGTATTCCTCGTACAGGCGCTCGAGCTGCACGGCCTTGGTGGGGGCGCGCACGGCGGCCGGTGCGGCACGGCGGGCCGGCGTGCTGGCGCGGCGCGGGGCCGGGGCGGCGCGTGGCTTGGCCTTGGGCTTGGCCGCCTGGCGGGTCTGCGCGGCGGCGGGGCGGGCGGCCTTCTTCTTCACCGCCTCGGCCGAGGGAACGGCGCTGAACAGCATCAACGAGGCGATGGCGAGCGCCAGGGCGCGTACAGGCTGGGGCATCGGTTGTTTCCGTGGAACACAGACCGTGGAGCTTGCACGATCCTGGCGCGTACGGCCAGCCAGCAGTGCGCAGTCAGCCAGCAGCGGTATCGCTGTCAGTCAGTCGCCGCATCGGCGCGCAGCTGCGCGGCACGTTCTTCGCCCAGGTAGCGGGTGATCGCACGGCGCATCAGGTACAGCAACGGGATGAGCACGATCGCAAAGCCCATCTTGTACAGGTAGTTCACGCTGCTGACGGCCAGGAACAGCGAGGTCGGCCACTTCTGCGGGCCCAGCACGAAGGCGATCCAGATCACTACGAAGCTGTCGATCAGCTGCGAGATCGCGGTCGAGCCGGTGGCGCGCAGCCACACATGGCCTTCGCCGGTCATGCGGCGGATGCGGTGGAACACGGCCACGTCGATCAGCTGGCCGACCATGAACGCCACCAGCGAGCCGGCGATGGTCCACATGCCCTGGCCGAACACCGCCGCGAACGCGGCCTGGTAATCCGGCACGCCGTGGGCAGCCATCGAGGTCACCCACCAGCCGGCCGGCACCAGCGAAATGGCCGCGAAGGCGAACAGGAAGCCATAACCGATCAGGCCGCAGGCCAGCCACGAGATGAAGCGCACGCCGCGCTTGCCGAAGAACTCGTTGATGGTGTCGGTCATGATGAACACCACCGGCCACAGCAGCGTGCCGGCGGTGAAGCTGAGCGAGCCGGTCTGGCCGAACAGGTTCCAGTTCAGCGGTGCGATGCACAGCGTGTCTTCCAGTGCGAAGATCTTCACCCCGATCAGTTCGGCCATCACCGCATTGGCGCAGAAGAACGCCGCCAGCACGATGAACAGCAGGACGGCGCGGTCCTGCAGCGGACGGCGGCCCATTTCAGCGATCGCCGGCGCGGGTGAACGGCACGGTTTCCGGTGCGACCGCACCACCGGAAATGATGAAGCTCATCGCCTGGTCCACGGTCCAGTCGGTCGGGGTCAGCAGTTCCACCGGCACGATTTCCAGGTAGCCGGAGGTCGGGTTCGGCGTGGTGGGCACGTACACCGCCGCCAGCTCACGCCCGGTGCCGTGTTCCTTGATGACCCGGGTGACCAGGCCAACCGATTTCATGTCACGGTGCGGGAAATCGATCAGCACCACGCGCTGGGTGCTGCCCGGTTCGGTCTGCAGCATGTCCAGCAGCTTCTTGGCGCTGTCATAGATGACGCTGGCCAGCGGAATGCGGCGGATCACTGCGCCGAACCAGCGCAGCAGGCGCTGGCCGATGACGCGGCGGCTGAGCACGCCCACGCTGAGGATGACCAGCAGCGTGGCGGCCAGGCCGATCACGTTCTGCATCCATTCCACCTTCACCCAGCCCAGGTAGTGCGGGAAGGAGGCGGCGATCTGCTCGGACAGGGGCACCACCACCGGGCTGGAAATGCCCGACAGCAGCACGAAGACGAATTTGACCACCACCCAGGTCAGCCAGATCGGCAGCAGGGTCAGCAGGCCGGTGATCAGCAGGCGCTGCAGAGAGGGGCGCGGAACGAGTTGGGGGGCATCGTGCGACATGTGCGCATTGTAGCGGCGCGCTCCCTCCGTTTACGCTGGGGGATCAAGGAAATACGCCATGGCAAGGGGATGCTGTGTTGACGTGGATGCGCAGGGTGGGGATGGGTGTGCTGGCCGTGCTGCTGTTGGCGCTGGCGGTGTGGCTGGTCTCGCGGTGCTGGCCGGTACCGGCGGCACAGCGGCAGGCGCTGGCGCAGCTGGACAGCCCGGTGCACGCGTCAGGCCGCAACGGCTTCGCCCAGCTCTGGCTGCTGGCCTATGACGGCCCGGACGCCGCCGGCCGCGAGCGCCTGCTAGCCGAGGATGTCGCACGCTGGCAGGGCGGTTTGCCGGGCCAGCGTGCCGGGGTGTCTGTGGCGGCCGAGCGGCTGCACGCCGTGCCGCTGGGCGCCGGCAGCCGCTGCGGTACCCGCGGCATCGATTGCCTGGCGCAGGTGCGTGCCGAGCCGCAGCGTTTCGCCAGGGTGCACCAGGGCCACGCTGCCCTGCATGCTCGGGTGGCGGACCTGGCCGGCTACGGGCACTTCCGCAGCCCGTTCGTACTGGCGCCGAGGGATGTCTGCGTTCCGCTGCCGGCCCTGCTGCCGTTGATGGACCCCGGCTCGGCACATGCGCTGGCCTTCGTGCAGGGCGACCACGCCGCCGGCCTGGCCGGCATCTGCGCAACCCTGCTGGCCGGGCGCCGGCTGGTGCACGGCAGTGATGCGCTGGTGACCAGCGTGCTGGGCGCGGCGCTGGTGGAAACCCAGGCGCGCCTGCTGTCGGAGATGCTGGCCGAGCTGCCGGCCGGCCAGCCGTTGCCACCGGCCTGCCACGCCGCACTGCAGCCGATGGGCGTGGACGAGCAGGATCTGTGCCCGGCGCTGCGCGGCGAATTCGCGCTGTCCACGCCGGCGCTGGATGCGGAGAGCGCGCGGCTGCCCTGGAACGGGCTGGTGTTCGATGTGCAGGCCACCCGGCTGTGCATGGCGCCGCACTATGCGTGGGCCTGTGGCAGTGCCGCCCGCCAGGCGCTGGCGGAGGATCGCCCGCTGGAGGTGCCGCCGGCGCCGCCGCAGGGTATCGAATGCCTGTCGAACATACTCGGCTGCCGCCTGGCCGCGATCGCGTTCCCGGCGATTCAGCCGTACGCAGCGCGCAGCCAGGACGCTGCCGCGATGCTGCGGCTGGTGGCGGCCCAGTGCTGGCTGCGGCAGCAGCCCGGACCGCGCGCGCAGGCGCTGTCACACCTGCCGGCAGAAATGCGCTCGGCCACGCGGGTGCCCGAGCTGGGGCCCGACGGCCTGTCGCTGTAGGTGCCGCGCCGGCGCCAGGAGCGTTACGGCACGCCGGGCCCGACGCTGGTGGTGCCGCTGCCGGCCGACTGACCGGCCGGCTGCCGGGCCTGCGGTTTCAGGCGCAGGTAGACCTGCTTGCGCACCCGCGCCACTACCTCGCCCTGGGCGTCGATGACATCGTTGCTGAACCAGCGCAGCACCTTGTCACCGCCGGCCGCTTCGGCGCGCAGTTCGTCCAGCAGCGCCGTGTCGATATGGAACGAGGTGCGCACCGTGCCACGGCCGGGCTTGAGGAATTCGATCGCCCCGGCGCGGTCCCACACGTAGTAGTCGCGGCCCAGCGTATGCATCAGGCCCAGCATCCAGAACGGATCGGTCATGGCGAACAGGCTGCCGCCGAAGTGGGTGCCCACGTAGTTGCGGTTCCATGGCCGCAGGCGTAGCTCCACGTCGATCTGCCGGTAATCAGGCGTGATGCGGGTGACATGGATGCCGGTGAACAGGAACGGCGGCCACAGGTTGATGCCGAGGCGGAAGGTGCTGGCGTTCATGCGGCTCCAGGCGCGGGTGACGTCTCCATCTTAACCATTCGCATGCGTATGTTGCACCCGGCCTGGGCGTGCGGGCCGGGCAGGGCCGGGGTCAGGCGTCCATGAAGTAGCCGTCGCGGCCGTTGTGCTTGGCGCGGTACAGCGCGGCGTCGGCGCCTTCGATGAAATCGCGGGGGCGCAGGTCGGCGTCGGGTACGCGGGTGTAGACACCGAGGGTCAGGGTGATGGGCTGCTGGCCCGGGTGCTGCGCCACGGCCGCCGCCCGGATGTCGGTGATCACCGCTTCCATCACCGCGC
This sequence comes from Stenotrophomonas maltophilia, assembly GCA_009912235.1. Taxonomy (GTDB): domain Bacteria; phylum Pseudomonadota; class Gammaproteobacteria; order Xanthomonadales; family Xanthomonadaceae; genus Stenotrophomonas; species Stenotrophomonas maltophilia_AV. The sequence goes on along the minus strand of WNDS01000002.1, from coordinate 490,999 downwards.
GCGCACCGTCGGCGGGCGTGTCCGGCAGCACCAGGGCGAATTCGTCGCCACCGTAGCGTGCGGCCACGTCGCGGGGGCGCCGCGCGTGCCGGGCGAGCACCCGTGCGACATCGCGCAGCACCCGGTCACCGGCGTGGTGGCCGTGGCGGTCGTTGTGCTGCTTGAAGTGGTCAACGTCCACCAGCACGACGGTCAGCGGGCGCCCGCTGCGGCGCGCCGCATCCACTTCCTGCTGCAGGCTGTGCTCGAAACGCATGCGGTTGAGCAGGCCGGTCAGTGCATCGCGGTTGGCCTGGTGGTGCCAGGCGCTGACCCGACGGACCAGCCACACCAGCAGCACCGCAGCGATGCCGGCCAGCGCCGCTGCGGGCGGCCACCACAGGCTGCCGCTACGCAGCAGCAGCGCCGACAGCAGCAACGGCACCGGCAATGCCAGCAACGCGGTCAGCCACGGCCGGCGCAGCCCCAGCGCCAGCACGCACAGCGCTGCCAGCAGGCTGGCCAGAACGCTGTGCGCCACGGCCGGCATCACGTTGATCTGGCGCTGCTGCAGCAGCATCGAGGCGACGTTGCCCTGGTACTCGCTGGCGCTCACCCAGTACTCGCGGGTGGTGGGCGTGAGCAGCCGCGGTGCGATGCCGCTGGCGGTCATGCCGACCAGGATGCGCCGTCCGCGCAGCAGGGCGGCATCGACGCGGCCATCGAGCACATCGGCGTAGGAGACCTGGGGCAGGCGCTCGGGCGGGCCGGCATAGCGCACCCGCACGTAGTCATCGCGCCGCCACTGGTAGGGCGAGTCCAGTTCCGGCTGCGGGTCGGCGAGCCCCTTCCCGGCGCCCGCCGCGCCTTCGGCCAGCGCCAGGCCCAGCGCCGGCCAGCGCGCGTGCCCGATTCCGGCGTGCAGGTACAGGGCACGGGTGACGCCATCGGCGTCCACTTCGATATCGGTGTGGCCCAGTGCCGCCGCAGGGGCGGCGATCTGCGGCACCGGCAGCAGCTCTTCGGCCATGCGGTCGCCGGCGGCCTGCGCTGCCAGTACCGGTAGCACCACGCGCCCGTTGCGCGCGATGGCCGCGGCCAGTAGGCTGTCCTGCCGTGGGTCGCGCTGGTCGGGTTCTGACAGCAGCAGGTCGAGCGCCACGCGCGCCGCGCCGGCGTCGGTCAGGCGGTCCAGCAGGCGTGCATGCACGCCACGGGGCCACGGCCATTGGCCGATGCGCTGCAGGCTGGTTTCGTCGATGGCCACCAGCAGCAGGCTGGGGTCGGGGGGGGTAGTCCCAGTGGCCGACCAGGCTGTCATACACGGCCTCGTCCTGCCGCCACAGCAGCTGCCCATGGCAGAGCAGGCCGGTCAGCAGGCCGGCCAGCAGTGCCAGCAGCACGCGCCGCCGCCACGGCATGCGTGATCGGATCACAGCAGCAGCCAGAGCAGCACGGCACCGCCGCCGGCACCGATGCAGACGCGGCAGCGCAGGTCGACCCGCTGCGCCGGCGAGAACGGACCGGCATGGCCGTCATCATCGATGTACTGCACGCGCACGTGCAGTGGGCCATGCCAGGGGCGCTTGAGGCTGACCTGTGGCGTGTCGGTCTGGCGGTCCAGCAGCGGATGGGCGAAATCACCGCGGCGGTCCACCTGCACGCGGTAGCGCTGGCCTTCGCTGCCGGCCTGCCAGCGCAGCGTCAGTTCGCCGTGGCCGAGCTCGGGCGGCTGCAGCGCCGGGTCCACCGGTACGTCGGTCAGCTGCAGCGGCAACGGCTGGCCAAACCGGCCCTGCTGGCCTTCGGCACTGCGCGAGGCCACGCGCCAGTAGTAGTGGCCCGGCGGCAGCGGCGTGGCCACGCGCAGTTCGGTGGCGGCGATGGTCTGTTCGTACAGGGGCGCGCGGAAGCTGGGCTCATCGGCCACCTGCAGCACGCTGCTGGCCGCACCGGGGGCACGGCTCCAGCGGAAGCGCGGGCGATCGCTGTTGAGCGATTGCCCGTGCAGCGGGGACACCGTCAGCGGCGGTGGCGGCTGGTCGTTGACGCTGAAATCGCGTTCGGTATCCAGCCCTTCCACGCCGGTGGCATCCACCGCACGCAGCAGCAGGCGCAGCTGGCCGGCCGGCAGATCGCCGATGGCCAGACGGGTATCGGTGGTGGTCTGGGCGAACAGCAGCACCTCCGGCAGGGCCGCCTGCACCACTTCCACGCGGTAGGCCTGTGCCCCGGCCACCGGTTCCCAGGCCAGCAGGGCGGGCAATGGCTCCAGGCGCAGCTCCTGCGCCATCAGCACCGGTGCCGGCAGCAACGGCGCCACCGCGTCCGGCGCCGCGCCGGCGCTGGGGCTGCGGCTGGCCTGCCCCGGCTGCACCAGCTGCTGGCCATGGCGGTTGCCGACCTGCACCTTGCCCTGCAGCACTTCAGTCGCCGCCAGGTGGGCGCCGTCGCCGGCGCTGACGCGGAACACCGTGCCGCGCACGCTGCTGGCGGCCGTGGGCGCATCGATGATGTAGCGCGAAGCAGGCCCGCGCGCGGGCGTCACGTGGTTGCTGGCACGGCCCTGCTGCAGGCGCATGCGGGTGTCGACCATGCCGGTGCGGCCATAGCGGCTGAGCTGGTCCAGCTGCAGCCGCGAGGATTCGCGCAGCTGCAGGCGCGAGGCGTCGGCGAATTCGAGGGTGACACTGGCGAAGGCGCCGGTCTGCACCACATCGCCGATGTGCAGCTGTTCGCCGGCACGCAGGTCGCGGGTGCTGGCGCCGTCGGCCGGCACCAGCGTGGCATGGCCACGTACCGCCAGCACCCGTGCCGGGGCCGGTTCCACGCGCAGCCACGCGATCGGAAAGCGCAGGCGCTGGCCGGGCGGCAACCGGTAGGGGTTGTCGATGCGGTTGTGCTGCTGCAGCTGCTGCCACGGCACCGTCGGCTTCAGGTAGGCGCTGCCCAGGTCCCACAGGGTGTCGCCGGGGCGGACCCGGTAGTTCCAGTCCTCGGCCAGCGCCGGGCCGGCCAGCAGCAGGCCCAGCCAGAGCAGGGCGGCGGTCCAGCAGCGAAGAAGGGTGGAGCGTTGGCCTGTGGTCACAGCATGCGGTCCCGGCAATGCAGGAGAGGCCGCCACACAGACCCCATGGCCCTGACGCTCATTCCCCCTGGAATGGACGTTGGCAGCGAAAATGCTGACAACGTCACATTATTGCCCGCCCGCAGTGCAGAAAAACTGAACGGCGCGGCCGGACCTCAGAACAGCAGGGAGGTCATGCGGCGGCGGTAGCGGCCGACCAGGTCTTCGTCACCGATGACGTTGAAGGCATCGATCAGCGCCTTGCGCGGCAGGCCGTCCTGGAAGCTGCGGTCGATCCGCAGCATCTCGATGAACTGCTCCAGCGCGGCTTCGTCGTCGCCGGCCAGCAGCAGCTGCACGCCCCGCTGGTGGCAGGCCTGCAGGTCGTTGCCATCGACGGCGATGCGGGCCTGCAGGGTCTCGGCCGGCGGTGCGTCCTTCAGCGCGGTGGCGAAGGCCAGCCGCGCACGGCCGCGCACGGCACGGTCGTCGGTGGCCAGGTTGGCCGGCAGGGCGTCGATCAGGCGGCCGGCTTCGTCCACGCCGCCGATCTGCAGCAGCGCCAGCGCCAGGTCCAGCTTCAGCTCGTCCTTGTCCGGTTCGGCGGCGATCTGCGCACGCAGCACGTCCACCTGCGCCTGCGGGTCCAGCGGCTGCTCGACCTCGGCCGGGGCGGCCTCGGCGGCTTCTGCCGGCACGATGCCGTGCTGGGCGAGGAATTCACGCAGCTGGCCTTCGGGAATGGCGCCGGGGAAGCCGTCCATCAGCTGGCCACCCTTCACCAGGAACACGGTCGGCACCGAGCGGATCTGGAAGGCCGCAGCGATCTGCTGCTCCTTGTCCACGTCCACCTTGGCCAGTTCGAAGGCGCCGTTGTACTCGGCAGCCAGCTTTTCCAGCATCGGCCCCAGGGTCTTGCACGGCCCGCACCAGGTGGCCCAGAAATCGACTAGCACCGGGGTCTGCAGCGATTTCTGCAGCACGTCGGCCTCGAAGGTCTCGGTGGTGGCGTCGAATACGTAGGTCGTCTCGGTCATCGGGGGGCATCGTCTGGCATCTGGAGACTGATTCTATGGCGGCAGACGATGACGGACTCAACCCGGCAGCGCGGAATTGACTGACAATGCCGGCGGTCTTTTCCTGCTGTGCCGGAGTTCGAATGTCGTTGCCGTCCCGCCTGCCGCGCCTGATCGGTGCGTCTGCCGCTCTGCTGTTCGTGTTGGCCGTGGCCGGCTTCGGTGCCGGCCTGGAAGGCTATTCGCAGGTGCGCCACCCGGTGGCGCTGCTGGGGGCGCAGGGCGTGCCGCATGCGTTGGCCTTCAACCTGCTGGGCCTGGTGGTGCCCGGGCTGCTGGCCCTGGTGGTGGCCGAGCTGCTGCGCCGGCAGTTGCCCGCCGGGGCCGGCTGGGCGGCGCGGGTGGGCAGCCAGGTGCTGCTGCTGGCGGCATTGGCCTTTGCGCTGATGGGGTTGCTGCCGCTGGATATCGACGATCTGGATGGCCCGGCCAGCCAGCTGCACGCCAGCGCCTGGATGGTGTGGGCGCTGGGCTTCATCGCCGGCGGCGTGATGCTGGGCGTGGAGCGCCTGCGTGCGCCCGGCGGGCGTGCGCTGGGCATCCTGGCGCTGGCCTGCGCCGGTGCGGCGGCGCCTGGCCTTCGCCTGCTGGGCGCTGTGGCTGGCGGCGGCCCTGCCGCTGGCGCTGCGCCGCTGAGGGCGCGGCGGTTGCCGCGCCCGGGGCGGGTCAGGGCTGCTGGTAGCACTTCACCTGGAACCCGACGGGGCCGAAGGTGTCCTGGATCCAGGCGATGGCCTGGTTGATCACGTCCTGCTGGGTGCCGGCCTCCACGCTGTGGAAGCCGGAACTGCCGGGTTCACTGGTGATGATGTAGGCGCAGTTGAAAGTGGCGGCCTGTGCCGTGGCCGCGGTGCCCAGGGCCAGGGCAATGGCCAGGGCGGCCTGTTGCAGCAGTTTCATGGTGGGTCTCCAGTGGCGGGCTCCGGGTGACGGCCAGCGGCCGGCGGGGCAGGGAGTTGGCTGGCCCGCAGGTTCAGGCTCGGTCGGGCCGGGGGCGTCGGGCAGAGGGGAAATCCGCCGGTGGGGTAGGCCGATGCCGTGGCTGCGCGCTGCGGTGACCTGCGTCGCGCTTGCTGGGCGACGCAGTGCCACCACAGGGCGTGCGCCCGGCCGGGAGTGGCGCAATGGGCGGCCCTCCGGCCAGGCTGGCTGCGACAGTGGCGTGCCCTCGCGGGGCAGGATTGGAGCCATTTGCCGCACTGCGGTACGCTGTACTGCTTTGCCGCCGCAACCGCGTGTTACATGACCAGCGCCGAACCCAACGTTTACGACCCGCAGCAGGTTGAATCCGCCGCCCAGACCTTCTGGGATGCCACCCGCGCCTTCGAAGTCGACGAGACCTCGGACAAGCCGAAGTACTACTGCCTGTCGATGCTTCCGTACCCGTCCGGCGCGCTGCACATGGGTCATGTGCGCAACTACACCATTGGCGACGTTATCAGCCGCTACAAGCGCATGACCGGCCACAACGTGCTGCAACCGATGGGCTGGGATGCGTTCGGCCTGCCGGCGGAGAACGCGGCGATCAAGAACAAGACCGCGCCGGCGGCGTGGACGTACAAGAACATCGACCACATGCGCAGCCAGCTGAAGTCGCTGGGCTACGCCATCGACTGGTCGCGCGAATTCGCCACCTGCCGCCCGGACTACTACGTCCACGAGCAGCGCATGTTCACCCGCCTGATGCGCAAGGGCCTGGCCTACCGCCGCAACGCGGTGGTGAACTGGGACCCGGTGGACCAGACCGTGCTGGCCAACGAGCAGGTCATCGACGGCCGTGGCTGGCGTTCCGGCGCACTGGTGGAAAAGCGCGAGATTCCGCAGTGGTTCCTGCGCATCACCGATTACGCCCAGGAACTGCTGGACGGCCTGGACGAGCTGCCGGGCTGGCCGGAGTCGGTCAAGACCATGCAGCGAAACTGGATCGGCCGTTCCGAAGGCCTGGAGATCCAGTTCGACGTGCGTGACGTCGATGGCGGCGTGCTGGACCCGCTGCGCGTGTTCACCACCCGCCCGGACACGGTGATGGGCGTGACCTTCGTCTCCATCGCCGCCGAACACCCGCTGGCGCTGCACGCGGCGAAGAGCAACCCGGAACTGGCGGCACTGCTGGCCGACCTGAAGCAGGGCGGCGTGTCCGAAGCCGAACTGGAAACCCAGGAAAAGCGTGGCATGGACACCGGCCTGCGCGCCGTGCACCCCGTCACCGGCGAACAGGTACCGGTGTGGGTGGCCAACTTCGTGCTGATGGGCTACGGCACCGGCGCGGTGATGGCCGTTCCCGGCCACGACCAGCGCGACAACGAGGTGGCCAACAAGTACGGCCTGCCGATCGTGCAGGTGATCGCGCTGAAGGACCCGCGCAACGACGACGAGCGCAGCTGGGACGCGACCCGCTGGCAGGACTGGTACAGCGACAAGAGCCGCCAGACCGAACTGGTCAACTCGGCCGAATTCGATGGCCTGGATTTCCAGGGCGCTTTCGAAGCCTTGGCCGAACGCTTCGAGCGCAAGGCCCAAGGCCAGCGCCGCGTGAACTACCGCCTGCGCGACTGGGGCGTGAGCCGCCAGCGCTACTGGGGCTGCCCGATTCCGGTGATCTACTGCGCCAGCTGTGGCGCGGTGCCGGTGCCGGAAGAACAGCTGCCGGTGGTGCTGCCGGAGGACGTGGCCTTCGCCGGCACCGGTTCCCCGATCAAGACCGACCCGGAATGGCGCAAGACCACCTGCCCGCAGTGTGGCGGCGCCGCCGAGCGCGAGACCGACACCTTCGATACCTTCATGGAATCGAGCTGGTACTACGCCCGCTACACCTCGCCGGGCGCGCGTGACGCGGTCGACAAGCGCGGCAACTACTGGCTGCCGGTGGACCAGTACATCGGTGGCATCGAGCACGCGATCCTGCACCTGATGTATTTCCGCTTCTACCACAAGCTGCTGCGTGACGCGCGCATGGTGGACAGCAACGAACCGGCGCAGAACCTGCTGTGCCAGGGCATGGTGATCGCCGAGACCTACTACCGCCCGAACCCGGACGGTTCGAAGGACTGGATCAACCCGGCCGATGTGGACGTGCAGCGCGACGAGCGCGGCCGCATCACCGGCGCCACGCTGGTGGCCGACGGCCAGCCGGTGGTGGTCGGTGGCACCGAGAAGATGTCCAAGTCGAAGAACAACGGCGTGGACCCGCAGGCGATGGTCGGCAAGTACGGCGCCGACACCGTGCGCCTGTTCTCGATGTTCGCCGCGCCGCCGGAACAGTCGCTGGAGTGGAACGAGGCCGGCGTGGACGGCATGGCCCGCTTCCTGCGCCGCCTGTGGGCACAGGTGCAGAAGCATGCCGCCGACGGCGCCGCACCGGCGCTGGACGTGGACGCGCTGGATGCCGCGCAGAAGGCACTGCGCCGCAAGACCCACGAGACCATCGAGAAGGTGGGCGACGATTACGGCCGCCGCCACAGCTTCAACACCGCCATTGCCGCGGTGATGGAGCTGATGAACGCGCTGGCCAAGTTCGACGACGCCAGTGCGCAGGGCCGTGCGGTGCGCCAGGAAGCGCTGCGCGCGGTGGTGCTGCTGCTGAACCCGATCACCCCGCATGCCAGCCACGCGCTGTGGCAGGTGCTGGGCCTGGGCGAAGCCCTGCTGGAAGACCAGCTGTTCCCGCAGGCCGACGCCGCTGCGCTGGTGCGCGATGCGGTCACCCTGGCGGTGCAGGTCAACGGCAAGCTGCGCGGCACCATCGAGGTGGCCGCCGACGCGGCCCGCGAGCAGGCCGAAGCGCTGGCCCTGGCCGAACCGAACGCGGCCAAGTTCATGGAAGGCCTGACCGTGCGCAAGATCATCATCGTGCCGGGCAAGATCGTGAACATCGTGGCGGCCTGAGGGCTGCCCGCGCCCACTGCGGCCGCCTCCGGGCGCGCCGCAGTGGGCGATCTCAACCCCCGTTCACGCGCCTTCGGGCACGATGCCTGCCTGTTGCCGCCACCGTCCGGCTCATCCAGACTGTATCCATGACCCGATTCCTGCTCGTTCTGCTCCTTGCCCTCGGCCTGACCGGGTGTGGCTTCCATCTGCGCAACAAGCTGATGCTGCCGGCCGACACCGCCGCCGTGCGCGTGGTCTCCACCGCGCCGTACAGCGAACTGGTCAAGCTGCTGCGCCGCAGCCTGATCGCCTCCGGTGCCAGCATCGCCGATGAAGACACCACGGGCCCGGCCGCACAGCTGCAGGTGCTTTCCGAGCGCTGGGGCGACCTGCCCATCGCCATCGATTCGCAGGGCCGTGCACAGGAATACAGCCTGCGCTACGCGGTGATCTTCATCTTCCGCCGCGAAGATGGCACCGAACTGGTGCCGCAGCAGGTGATCGAGCTGTCGCGCGATTACGTGTCGCCGCCGACCGATGCCACCGGTACCACCACCGAACGTGAAATCCTGGCCGACGAACTGCGCCGGGAAATGTCCGCCTCGATCATCCGCCGCATCGACAGCGTGGTGCGTGCCGAAGTGGAGCGCGGCACCCTGGTGCCCAAGCGCAACGCCGACCAGGACGCGACTCCGCCGGCGGCCACGCCGGCCCAGCGCTGAGCCGCGCCCGCGCATGGAACTGCGCCCGGAGCAGCTGGCCAGCCAGGCAGACAGCACCCCGCTGGCGCCGGTCTACCTGATCGCCGGCCCGGAAACCCTGCGTGTTCTGGAGGCGGCCGACGCGGTGCGTGCGCGTGCGCGCGCCGATGGCATCAGCGAACGTGAAGTATTCGACGCCGACGGCCGCGACTTCGACTGGAACCAGCTCGACGCCAGCTTCAACGCGCCCAGCCTGTTCACTGCGCGCCGACTGGTGGAAGTGCGCCTGCCCAGCGGCAAGCCGGGCAAGGACGGCGCCGAGGTGATCAGCCAGTTCTGCGCCAACCCGGCGCCGGACGTGGTGCTGCTGATCACCGCCAACGAATGGAGCAAGGCCCATCAGGGCAAGTGGGCTGAGGCGGTGAGCCGTGTCGGCGTGCTGTCGGTGGCCTGGGCGATCAAGCCGCATGAGCTGGGCGACTGGATCGAGCGCCGCCTGCGCGGCAAGGGCCTGCGTGCCGACCCGGCCGCGGTGCAGCGCCTGGCCGAGCGCGTGGAAGGCAACCTGCTGGCAGCCGCACAGGAAATCGACAAGCTGGCGCTGCTGGCCGACGGCCAGCCGCTGGACGTGGAGCGGATGGAGTCGCTAGTGGCCGATGCCGCCCGCTACGACGTGTTCCGCCTGCTGGAAGCGACCTTCTCCGGCCAGCCGCCGGCCGTGCTGCGCATGCTGGCCGGGCTGCGCGGCGAGGGCGAGGCGGTGGCCGCACTGATGCCGATGGTGATCCGCGAGCTGCTGGCCGGTGCCGGGCTGGCGCGGGTGCAGGCCCGTGGCGGCAACCTGGCCGGTGAAATGAAGGCGCGCGGCATCTGGGAATCGCGCCAGGCGCCGTACAAGCGCGCGCTGCAGCGCCACCCCGAAGCCAAGCGCTGGGAGCGTTTCGTGGCCGAGGCCGGGCTGGTGGACCGCATCGCCAAGGGGCGCGCCGACGGCGATGCCTGGCTGGCACTGGAGCGGCTGCTGGTGGCGGTGGCCGAGGCGCGCGCCGTGCGCCTGCTCGCCCGCGCCTGACCATGCCGCTGCGCATCTATTACGGGGGCACCTTCGATCCGGTGCACCTGGGCCACCTGGCCATTGCCCGCGCCGCGCGCGACGAACTGCAGGTGGCGGTGCGCATGCTGCCCGCCGCCGACCCGCCACACCGCGCGCCGCCCGGTGCCAGTGCCGAACAGCGCTGCCACATGCTGGCGCTGGCCATCGGCGAAGAACCTGGCCTGCTGCTGGACCGGCGTGAACTCGACCGCGCCGCGCAGCAGCCGGGGCGCCCGTCCTACACCGTGGACACACTGCGTGAACTGCGCGCCGAGCTGGGCCCGACCCGGTCGCTGGCCTGGCTGGTCGGCGCCGACAGCCTGCTGGGCCTGCCGCAGTGGCACCAGTGGCAGGAACTGTTCGAACTGGCCCATTTCATTGTGGCCGAGCGCCCCGGCAGCCCGCTGGAGCAGGCCGGGGACGGCGAGCTGGGGCAGTGGCTGGACGGCCGCTGGGCACGCAACGAGCAGGCGCTGTTTGCCGCCCCGGCCGGCTGCGTGCTGCGCCTGCACCACCCGCTGCGCAGCGAATCGGCCTCGGCCGTGCGTGCCCAGATTGCCGGTGGCGGGGCCTGGTGCGCGCTGCTCCCGCCGCCAGTGGCCGACTACGTGGCCGCCCACGGCCTGTATGGCGCCCGCCAGCCGTGAATGCCCTCGCGCCGGCTTGCCCGTATAATCGCCCCCACGTTTATCGAGTCAATCCGCTTTGAGCAACCAGACCCAGCCCCAGACCATCAAGGTCGACCTGCCCAGCCCGCCGCCGTCCGTGCCGGAACTGCTGGATTCCGTCCGCCAAGCCACCGAAGACCTGAAGGCCAGGGACCTGGTCGAGATCGACGTGCGCGGCCGCTCCAGCGTCGCCGACTACATGATCGTCGTCTCGGGCACTTCCACCCGCCACGTCAAGTCGATTGCCGATGAAGTGGTGCGTTTTGCCAAGAACATCGACGTGATGCCGCTGGGCGTGGAAGGCGAGCGCGAAGCCGAATGGGTGCTGGTCGACCTGGGCGATGTGATCGTGCATGTGATGCTGCCGCGCGTGCGCGAGTTCTACGCGCTCGAGCGTCTGTGGACCGTCGGCGACCAGCCGCCGTCCAGCGACGAGCACGACGTGGCCTGAGCCACCCGATGTGCAGTCCCCCGACGGCGCCGATGGCGCCGTCGACGTTATGGAGGAACGCTGATGAAAGCCCGCCTGATCGCCGCCGGCGAACGCGCCCCCAGCTGGGTGGCACAGGGGTTTGCCGAGTACCAGAAACGGCTCTCGCACTGGCTGCCGTTCGACCTGGTCGAGATCGAGCCCGGCCTGCGCGGCAAGGGCCGCGATCCGCGCCGCGCCACCGAGGACGAAGGCAAGCGGGTGATCGCGGCGTTGCCGAAGAATGCCTACGTGGTGGCGCTGGATGTGCCCGGCCGCCCGCTCAGTTCCGAACAGCTGTCGCAGCGTCTGGAGCACTGGCGCGGGCAGGGCAGGGACCTGGCGTTCCTGATCGGCGGCCCGGAAGGGCACTCGCCGGAGGTATCGGCGCTGGCCGATGAAACGTGGTCGATCGGCCCGTTGACGTTGCCGCACATGCTGGTGCGGCTGGTGGTGGCCGTGCAGCTGTACCGCGCGGCGGCGATGATCGCCAACCACCCCTACCATCGCGCGTGAAGAGTCGTTATAATGTTCGTTTGCCCGAATAGCTCAGCCGGTTAGAGCACTTGACTGTTAATCAGGGGGTCGTTGGTTCGAGTCCAACTTCGGGCGCCACCTTGAGAAACCCGCATCGCGAGATGCGGTTTTTTTTCGTCTGCGCTTTTCCATGTTGTGTCCCCATGTCGTGCCGGGCATGTCCGGCTCTACACTCCAGTGTCATTGCACTGGAGATTGGACATGCGCGGGTCTGCCCTGGCGGTTGCGTTGTTGGGCGCGTTGTCGTGCTTTGCGGCCGGGGCTGCGCCAGCACCCACCTGGCACCCACCGCAGGGCGCTGTCGAACTGCCACTGTGGGCCGAAGGCACGGTGATGGCGCCGCCGCGGCTGAAAGGCCCCGAGCACGTGCAGACGGCCACCTCCGAGGCCAGTGGCGAACGCTGGGCGATGCTGCAGGACGTGGCCATCCCCACGCTGACGATCTTCCCGCCCACTGTTGCGGCCACTGGCACGGCGGTGATGGTCGTGCCCGGCGGCGGCTACAACGTGCTGGCCATGGACCCGGAAGGCAGCGAGATCTGTGGCTGGTTGAACGCGCAGGGCATCACCTGTGCGCTGCTGAAGTACCGCGTTCCGGGAGCCGGCTCGAACTGGAACCGCGACTGCAACTGCCGCGATATTCCGGCCGTGCCGATGGCGCTGCAGGATGCGCAGCGTGCGATGGGCCTGCTGCGCGCGCAGGCCGCGCGCTGGAAGATCGACCCGGCGCGCGTGGGGGTGATCGGGTTTTCCGCCGGTGGCCACGTGGTGGCCGGGTTGAGCACGCATCCGCAGCGCAGCTACGCCGTGCGTGACGCCGCCGATGCGCTGCCCAACCGCCCGGATTTCGCGCTGGTGATGTACCCCGGCCACCTGTGGGTGCAGGCCGATGATTCGCTGGAGAAGGACATCGTGGTGGACGCTGCGGTGCCGCCGACGTTCATCGCGCAGGCCACCGATGACGCCACCGATGACGTGCGCGAATCGCTGACCTATTACCGCGCGCTGCTGGACGCCGGCGTGCCAGTGAAAATGCACCTGTTCGCCCGCGGCGGGCATGCCTTCGGGCTGCGCCAGAAGCAGGCGCCAGTGGCGCAGTGGACGCAGCTGGCCGAGCGATGGATGGAGGACATCGGCATGCTGCCGGCACGCACGCCGTAGCGCCGCGCACGCTGCGCGCTACAGGGCAAGGTGGCCACGCTGGAACGCCACCAGCGTGGCGATCGCCACCGTCACGATCGCGCCGAACAGCACGCCTTCCCAGCGCGTGAACACCGGCAGGCCACGCTGGCGCCGGGCCAGCGCGAACAACGCCACGCCCGGCACATACAGCAGCACCGACAGCAGCAGGTGGTCCAGGCCGCCGGCATACACCAGCCACAGCGCATACAGGCTGGACAGCGCGGCGGCGGCCAGGTCGCGCCAGCGCGCCGCCGGTTCGCCGGCATAGGCCTGCCCACGCCAGGCCAGCTGCACGCCGAAGGCGCTGGACAGGAAGTAGGGCACCAGGCTCATCGACGCGGCCAGCAGCACCAGGCTGGTGTAGGTGCCGCTGTTGAACAGCAGCACCAGCAGGAACAGCTGGATCAGCCCATTGCTCAGCCACAGCGCATTGGCCGGCACATGGCGCGCACTCTCGCGGGCCAGGAAGGCGGGCATGGTGCCATCGCCGGCGGCCGCATACAGCACCTCGGCGCACAGCAGCACCCACGCCAGCAGCGCGCCGAGCACGGAAATGATCGAACCGGCGATGATCAGCCGCGCCCCCCCCATTCGCCCACGATGGCCTGCAGCACATAGGCCATCGATGGGTTCGGCAGCGCGGCCAGTTCGGCCTGCGCAAGCACGCCCATCGACAGCAGGCTGACCAGCACCAGCAGGGCCCACACGCCGACAAAGCCGATGACCGTGGCGCGGCCCACATCGGCACGGCGCGCGGCGAGCCGGGAATACACGCTGGCACCTTCGATGCCGATGAACACCCGCACGGTGACCAGCATCATGCCGCGCAGCTGCTGGCCGACATCGCCCAGTGCCGGCGTGCCGAAGAAGCCTTCGCGGAAGACATCGGCACGGAAAGCGGCGGCGGCCAGCACCAGGAACAGGGCGATCGGCACCAGCTTGGCCACGGTGACCAGCGTGTTGACCAGCGCGGCAGTCTACAGGCCGCGCAGCACCAGCAGGTGCACGGTCCACAGCAGCAGCGAGGAGGCCGCTATGGCCGCCGGCGTGTTGCCATCGCCGAACACCGGGAAGAAATGGCCCAGACCGCTGAAGATCAGCACGAAGAAGCTGGTGTTGCCCAGCACCGAGGCGACCCAGTAACCCCAGGCCGACGAGAAGCCGACGTAATCGCCGAAGCCGGCACGTGCATAGGCGTAGATGCCGGTGTCCAGGTCGGGGCGGCGGTTGGCCAGCGCCTGGAACACGAAGGCCAGCATCAGCATGCCCACGCCGCTGATCGCCCAGCCGAGCAGCGCGGCGGCCCGGCCCGCGCTGCGGGCGATGTTCTGCGGCAGCGAGAAGATGCCGGCCCCCACCATCGAGCCGACCACCAGGGCGGTCAGCGCCGCCAGTCCCAGTCGTTGCGATGCCGCGGCCATGCGATCCCTCTTCCGTGCGTGCCTGCCGCTACGTTACCTGCTGTGCCTGCGCGCTGCATGAAAGAAAACGGCCCGGGCAAGCCCGGGCCGTCGTCATGCTGCAGTGTCCGCGGTGATCAGCGGAAGGTGTACTTGGCGCCGACGGTGAAGTAGCGGCCAACGGCGCCGCTGAAGTGCATCGGGTTGTAGTTGATGGCGCCGTAGGTGGTCGGATCCAGCGGTGCGATGCGGTCGAACAGGTTCTGCACCGACAGGTTCAGCTCGAACTCGTTGGTGACCGCCCAGCGACCGGACAGGTCGAAGGTGGTGAACGAGGAGATCTTCTTCACCGGCGTGCCATCGGCGTAGCGGAACAGGTAGTCGCCGCCGCGCTGGCCGATGTTGTCCATCTTGGAGATGTAGTTGGCCACGCCGCTGATGCTCCACGGGCCCTGCTTCCAGGTGGTGCCGAAGTTGACCTTGTCCTTCGGCGTGCCGATGCAGTTGGTCACATTGCAGTTGCCGTGGGTGCCCAGGAAGTCCGAGGTGCTGCCGCCGCTGGTGCGTTCGAACTTCAGCAGATGGCTCCACTGCAGGTCGACTTCCAGCTGGCCCGGACCGATGTCGAAGGTCTGGCGGATGTCGGTGTCTATACCACCCACGCGCGACGAAGCGGCATTCACGTAGGCGGTGTTGACGGCCAGGATGGAGCCGGTGCCCGGGATGCCGTTGATCAGGTCGGTGTCGCGCAGCACGTTGCCCTGGCGGATCGCATCATCGGTATCGCTGGCAGCGATCTCGTTGGTGTGCTTGATTTCCCAGGCGTCGACCGTCAGCGAGGTGCTGCGGGTCGGCTGCAGCACGATGCCGACCGAGTAGTTCTTGGACTCTTCCGGCTTCAGCGCCGGGTTCGGCGTGGTGATGATGGCCACCAAGCGGGCGCTGCAGTTGGTCTCGTTGTTCTGCGCAGCGCAACGCACCGGATCTTCGGCGTTGGAGAACGCTGCCAGGCCGCCGGTCCCATTTTCAGCCGGGTTCGGGGCGCGGAAGCCTTCGGCGTAGCTGGCGCGCAGGGCGATCCAGTCGGCCGGGGTCCACTTGATGCCCAGCTTCGGCGTGGCCTTGCCTTCGCCGCCGTCGTACTTGTCGTAGCGGACGGCGCCGGACAGTTCCAGCTGTTCCAGCACCGGTGCCGACAGTTCCACGTAAGCGGCGTAGACGTTCTGGGTGCCGTTGTACGCCGAGTAGCCCAGGCCGATGATGTCACCCTGGTCGGTGTAGGTCTGCGGGGTCAGGCTGTTGCTGGTGCGGCGCCATTCTGTACCGATCGCCAGGCCCAGCGGGCCGCCCTTCAGGTCAGCCAGGCTGCGCGAGACGGCGGCGTTGAACGAGTCCAGGCTCGACTTGGCGCGTGCGCTGATGCGCGGGGAGATGTAGTCGTACAGGGCCTGCGAGTTGAGGTTCGCATTGTCGCCGATGCGCCACACGCCGCCCGGGCAGTTGACGTTGCCCAGTGCACACAGCACGGCGCTGTAACGCAGGAAGCCGGTACGGTCGCTGGTCAGGTCGGTGCCCGAGTGCAGGTAGGCGGTGTCGTAGCTCCAGTCACCCCAGTTGCCCTTCGCGCCGACCAGGAAACGGTTGAACTCGTTGGTGTTCTCGGTCACGCGCGGGCCCACGTCCCGTGCGCTGTAACGCACGCGTGCGCCGCCGGGGAAGCCCGGGGGCAGGTCGAGATGGCCCGGGCCGAGACGGGTCGCACCGTCGCCGCTGTTGGCGTTGCGCGGGCCTTCCGGGTAGCCCCAGCCGCCGGACACGCTGGACGGGGTGCTGCTGAAGGTGGTTTCCTTCTTCGAGTAGCCGATCTCGGTGTACAGCTCTCCGCCCTCGCCGAAGGCGAAGGCGGCACGGCCGAACACGTTGGCGTACTTCTCTTCCGGGCTCAGGTCATGGTACTGCTGGTTCGGATCCCACAGGCAGCCCTGTGCGGCGATCGACGCATCTGTCTGGCCGCCGATGGTGCTCAGGCCAGCGCAGCCGGGCAGCGGTACCAGCTTGCCGTCAGCGTTGTAGACAGAACCGTTCGGGCCCACGCCGCCGCTGGCGCCGTTGTTGGTGTACGCGCCACCCAGGAACTGGGCATTGTTGCCGTAGCCCCACTGGCGGGTATCACCGGTGCCGATCCACTTGCGGTTCTTGCGGTCGCCGTTCTTGATCGCGTCGGACTTGCCCACGTCCAGGCTGAAGAACGCGTTCCAGCCGTTGCTGGCCAGGTCGCCGGTACCGGCGGTCAGGGTCGCCTTCTTCTGGTTGCCGTCACCGTCGCCGGAGGTGCCGTAGGAGGCACGCAGGATGGCACCCTGGAAATCACTGCGCAGGATGATGTTGACCACGCCGGCAATGGCGTCGGAGCCGTAGATGGCCGACGCGCCGTCCTTCAGCACTTCCACGCGCTCGACGGCGTCGAGCGGGATGGTGCTCAGGTCGGTGAAGACCTTCTGGCCGTCATCGGCCAGGCCGTAGCTGGCCATGCGGCGGCCGTTCAACAGCACCAGCGTCGAGCCGGCACCGAGGCCGCGCAGCGAGATGCCGGCGCCGCCGCCAGCGAAGCCGCTGCCAAACGACTTGGGAATCGAACCGGCACCGTCAGCGGTCAGGGTCTGCAGATATTCCGACAGCGAGGTCTTGCCGGTGCGGTCGATTTCCTGGCGCGACACCACCTGCACCGGCGAGGGCGTTTCGGTGTTGGTGCGCGGAATGTTCGAACCGGTGACCGTGATCCGGTCAAGGTTGGTGGCCCGCTCCTGTGCAAAGGCGGAGGAGGAAACCACGGCGCCGGCCAGCAGCAGGGCGCCGCCGGTGAGCAGTTGGGTAATGGACAGTGCCAGGGGGGTACGGCGGCTGGCGGGTCGTTGGTTCGGGTGTTTCACAGCTTCTCTCCTAACTAGAAAACCTGGATCTAGGGAAATGCCCGGTACGTAACGTTCTGTGTCCCGGGACGGGCCAATATAGGTTTCTGGCGGGTGATGAAGTCGTGAAAAATTCCTTAACTCGACGGGGGTCACAGTCCGCCCCCGGGCCCTCCCCGGCGGGCGCTGCCGCGGGGAGGGAGGGGCGTGAAAGCCTACTGCGGCAGGCTGAAGTCGATCGGGACCAGGCCGATGGCCGGCACGGCCACGCCTTCACGCCGGGCCGGCTCGAAGGTCCAGCGCTTCAGTACCTGGCTGCGGGCGGCCAGGTCCAGGGCCCGCGAGCCGCTGCTGCGCGCGATGTCCACCGCCACCGGGCGGCCGCTGCTGTCCACCTCCACCCGCAGCAGCACCGTGCCCTGCTGGTTGGCGCGCAGGGCGGCCACCGGGTAGGCCGGCGGCGGCGCGTTGCGGTAATGCAGCTCGGCACCGGTCTGCGGCGTGGCCGGCGCCAGAGACGGCACGGCGGCCTCGGGTGCCGGTTCGGCCGCCGGCAGCAGGATTGCGGGCGCGTGTTCCAGCGTGGCGGTCGGGGCGGGCAGGGGCGTCGGCACCGCCTGCGTGCGTGGCGCCGGCGTGGTGGGTACGGGCGTGGGCTCGGTGACCTGCGTGGGCGGCAGGAGCGGCGGCGGGTCGGCCTTGGCGATCAGCCGTACCTGGGTCTTCTCGCGCGGTACCGACACGGCCTGGTAGGTGGCCGGGATCAGCAGCAGGAGCAGGGCCAGCAGGTGCAGTGCCAAGGCCGCGCTCCAGGCGGCGACGCGGGCGGGGTCGAAGCGCAGCGGTACAACGGGGTACGTACGAACCATGTTCCACCTCCATGCCAGTTGTTGAACATCCTCAACGCACCAGGGCCGCAAGCGGGGTTGCCGCACGCGGTGGGCAATTCCACGATGGTATGCCATCAGGCGGGGTGACCGATGGCAGGGGGGCGGGCGTTGTGCTGGACTTCATCTGCGCGGGCGACCGGAGTGGGGGCCCAGGCCGGGCGGATCCTGACCGGTGGGCATGAAAAAGGGCGGACCCCCTGCGGGATCCGCCCTTGCAGCGTTGCGGCGTGGGCGCGCGGTCAGCGGCCCAGTTCGAACACCACGTCCAGGTTCACCGACACGGTCGACTCACCCGGGGCGACCGGGGTGGCCTTGTCCATCGCGGCGCTGGCGGCCATCGCCCGCATCATCGGCATCGGGCGGAAGCCGCCGTTGCTGTTCTCGGAAATGCTGACGATGCGGCGCACCTGCAGGCCCAGCGACTTCGCGTAGGTCTGTGCGCGTTCCTGGGCCTTCTTCAGCGCCGCCAGGCGGGCTTCGTCATACACCGGCTCGGGCTTGTCGATCTCGAAGCTTGGGCCATTGATCTGGTTGGCACCCTGCGCGGCCAGAGCGTCGAGCACCTTGCCGAGCTTGGTGATGTCACGCACCTTCACGCTGACGTTGTTGCTGGCCTGGTAGCCGGTGATCTTCGGTGCCTCGTTTTCGGCGTAGCGGTACTGCGGGTTGAGGCTGATGCCGCTGGTCTGCACATCGCGCTCGGCGATGCCGGCGGCCTTCACCGCGGCCAGCACCTTGTCCATCTGCTGGGCGTTCTGGCGCATGGCGCTGTTGCCGTCGGCGGCCTGGGTGACCACACCGGCCGACAGGCTGGCCACGTCCGGCACGCGGGTGGCTTCGGCGTTGGCGGAAATGTTCAGCAGGGTGCCCTGCACCGGGGCGATGGCCGCGGTCGGGGTATCGGCATGGGCGCTCATCGAGGCTCCGAGGACGAGGGACAGGGCAAGCAGCAGCGGGGCGGTGGTAAAGCGGCGCATCGGGTGTCTCCTTGGGTTGCCAGCGAGGGTGGTGTCGTAGCGATGAACGCGCTGTGAGTCCGTTCGGGGTTGAGGGTAACCGGTAACGTGTTGCCAACGATTCAGGCGCCGGCGGCGGGTTATGCTGTGCCGATGCTCTACCTTGCCTCCCGCTCCCCCCGACGCAACCAATTGCTGGCCCGACTCGGACGCCCCTTCCAGGCCCTGGACCTGGAGGTGGCCGAAGTGCGCGCGGCCGGCGAAAGCGCGGCCGATTACGTGCAGCGGGTGGCCGCCGACAAGGCCCGTGCCGGGCTGGCCCAGGTGCTGGCTGCCGACTCGCAGGCGCGCGTGCTGGGCTCGGACACCGAAGTGGTGCTGGACGGCGAGGTCTTCGGCAAGCCCAACGATGCGGCCCATGCGTGCGCGATGCTGTCGCGTCTGGCAGGGCGCACGCATGAGGTGATGACCGCGGTGGTGGTGGTCGGCGCGCAGCTGCACGAACACGTGCTGGTGGTATCACAGGTGCGCTTTGCGCCCATCGATGCCGAGGCCATCGCCGCCTACGTGGCCACCGGGGAGCCGCTGGACAAGGCCGGTGCCTACGCCATCCAGGGCGGGGCCGAGCGCTGGATCGAACACCTGGCGGGCAGCTATTCCGGCGTGATGGGGTTGCCGCTGTACCACACCGACCAACTGCTGGCGCACGCGGGCGTGCCGGCCACTGCACACGATGCCGGCAGGGAGGCTGCCCATGTCTGAAGAAATCCTGGTCAACGTCACGCCCCGCGAAACGCGGGTGGCGGTGATCGAAAACGGCATGCTGCAGGAACTGCACATCGAGCGCGGCTGGCGCCGGGGCGTGGTCGGCAACATCTACAAGGGCAAGGTGCAGCGGGTCATGCCGGGCATGCAGGCCGCCTTCGTCGAAGTGGGGCTGGAGCGCGCCGCGTTCCTGCATGCCAACGACGTGGTGCGCCCGGCGCCGGTGGCCAGTGCCGATACCGAGAACACCACCCTGCCGCCGCCCTTCAGCGTGCCCATCGTCGAGCTGCTGCGCGACGGCCAGGACATCGTGGTGCAGGTGGTGAAGGACCCGATCGGCACCAAGGGCGCCCGCCTGACCACGCAGATCAGCATTCCCTCGCGCTACATGGTGCTGCTGCCGCAGTCCAAGGTGGTGGGCGTGTCGGCGCGCATCGAGGACGAAGGCGAGCGCGCGCGGCTGAAGGCGCTGGTGACCGAGCTGTCGGCCCAGCATGGTGGCTACGGCTACATCGTGCGCACCAATGCCGAAGGCCAGCCGGCCGAAGCCATCGCCGAGGACGTGGCCTACCTGTCGCGGGTCTGGAACGTGGTCGAGCGCCGCGGCCGCGAGGCGGCCCCGTACAGCATCATCTATGAGGACCTGAGCCTGCCGCTGCGCTCGGCGCGCGACCTGATCCGCAAGGACGTGGACAAGGTGAAGGTCGATTCCAAGGAAACCTTCGCCCAGCTGCAGGCCTTCGTGGCCAAGTACATGCCGGTGCTGGCCGAGAAGCTGGAGCTGTATTCGGGCGACCGGCCGATCTTCGACATGTTCGGGGTGGAGGACGAGATCGGCCGCGCGCTGGACAAGCAGGTGCCGCTCAAGTCCGGCGGCTACCTGGTCATCGACCAGACCGAGGCGATGACCACCATCGATGTGAACACCGGTTCGTTCCTGGGCCAGCGCAACCTGGAAGAAACCGTGTTCCGCACCAACCTGGAAGCGGCCCAGACCGTGGCCCGGCAGCTGCGCCTGCGCAACCTGGGCGGCATCATCATCATCGACTTCATCGACATGAGCGATGCCGAACACCGCCGCCAGGTGCTGCGCACGCTGGAAAAGGCGCTGGCGCGCGACCATGCCAAGACCACGGTGTACGACTTCTCGCCGCTGGGCCTGGTGGAGATGACCCGCAAGCGCACCGTGGAAAGCCTGGAGCGCCAGCTCTCGGAAACCTGCCCGCAGTGCAGCGGGCGCGGCAGCATCAAGACTACCGAAACGGTGACCTACGAGATCTTCCGCGAAATCACCCGCGCGGTGCGCCAGTTCGATGCGGCGCGATTGCTGGTGATCGCCTCCACCAAGGTGGTGGCACGCATTACCGATGAGGAATCGGCGGCGGTGGCCGAGCTGGAGGAATTCCTCGGTAAGAGCATCTGCTTCCAGGCCGATGAGCAGTACCTGCAGGAGCAGTTCGATGTGGTCCTGCTCTGACCTGCGGCGGCGCTGTGCCGCCGGCCGGGGCCGATGAGCGCGCCGCCGCGCCTGCGACTGCGAAGGATCCGCCGTCATGCCGTCTACGCGTCCGCCATCGTGCTGGTGGTGGTCGCCCTTGCCGTGGGCACGCTGAGCCAGCTGCTTCCGCTGGCCGAGCGCCACCCGGAACAGATTGCCGCCTGGCTGAGCGCTCGCGCCGGCCAGCCGGTGCAGTTCGACCAGCTGCGCACCGCCTGGACGCGGCGTGGCCCGCTGCTGCAGCTCAAGGGGCTGCGCATCGGCGATGGCCAGGGCGTGGCGGTCGGCGAGGCCGAGGTGCTGGTGTCGATGTATGCCGGCCTGCTGCCGGGTAATTCACTGACCGAGCTGCGCCTGCGCGGCCTGGCGCTGACCCTGCAGCAGGACGCGGATGGCCGCTGGGCCGTGCAGGGCCTGCCGCAACCGAAGACCCCCGGCGGCGACCCGCTGGACACGCTGCGGCGGCTGGGCGAGCTGCAGGTGATCGATGGCCGGCTGGGCATCCAGGCGCCGGCGCTGGGCCTGCAGACCACCCTGCCGCGGCTGGACCTGCGCCTGCGGGTGAACGGCGACCGCCTGCGCGTGGGCGTGCGCGCCTGGGCCAGTACCGGCACTCTGCCGCTGACCGGCGTGCTCGACCTGGACCGCCGGGATGGCAGCGGCGAGGCCTGGCTGGGCGGTGACCCGGTCGATTTCCAGGCGTGGTCGTCGTTGCTGGGCGCGGGCGGCATGCGCCTGCGCGAGGGCAAGGGCGAATTGAATGTCTGGGCCCGCCTGCGGGATTTCCGCCCGGTGGCGGTAACCACCGATTCGAACCTGCGCGATGTGCGCATCGATGGCGCGCCGCTGCCGGACGTGGCCGTGCCGCAGCTGCAGCTGCAGCGCCTGCAGGCGCGCGTGCGCTGGCAGCAGCAGGCCGATGGCTGGGCGGTGCAGGCCCCGCGCCTGCGTCTGCAGGATGCCAATGGCACCGAACAGCTGGATGGCCTGCAGCTGGTCGTGGGCCGCCAGGTGCAGGTTGCCGCACCGCAGCTCAGCGCGGCCATCGCCCTGCGCGCGCTGGCGCTGAGCGACCGGCTGGATACCGGCCTGCGCCACTGGCTGTACCAGGCCCGGCCCAGCGTGCAGGTGCGCCAATTCCAGCTGAATGGCAGCCGTGATGGCCCGCTGTGGGCGCAGGGCGAACTGCAGCAGCTGGCCTTCGCCAGCATCGGCGACGCGCCGGGCCTGCGCGGCCTGGCCGGGCACTTCGATGGCGATGCCGAGGGCTTCCGCCTGCAGCTGCAGCCCTCGCAGCAGCTGCAGTTCGACTGGCCCACCGGTTTTGGCGTGCGCCATGACCTGCACCTGGCCGGCGATGTGGTGGGCTGGCGTGACGAGGCCGGCGGCTGGCGTATCGGTACCCCGGCGCTGCGCGTGCAGGGCACCGACTACGGTGCCGACGTGCGCGGCACGGTGTGGTTCCAGGGCGACGGCACGCGGCCCTGGCTGCAGCTGGCGGCCAAGCTGGACGACACCCCGATCACCGCGGCCAAGCGCTTCTGGATCCATTCGAAGATGAGCACCGCCGCCACCGACTGGCTGGACATGGCGCTGGTCTCCGGGCACCTGCGCAACGGCATCGGCCTGGTTACCGGCGACCTGGACGACTGGCCGTTCGACGCCAACAACGGCCGTTTCGAGGCCGGCGGACATATCGACAACGGCAGCATCCGCTTCCAGCACGACTGGCCGGCGATGAGCCAGGTGGATGCGGATATCGCCTTCATCGGCCCGGGCTTCCACATGGACGGCCGTGGCGATCTGGCCGGGGTGAGCGTGCAGCACGTTGAGGCCGGCATCGAGGACTTCGGTGCTACGCCGCTGTATGTCCGCGCCACCGCGCCCAGCGATGCCAGCCGGCTGCTGGCCATGCTGCGTCAGAGCCCGCTGCAGGCCGACTACGGCGACACGCTGGACAGCCTGAGCGCGCGCGGGCCGGCCACTGTGGGGTTCGACCTGTCGTTGCCGCTGCACCATGACGAAGGCGGCGGCCACCTGCAGGGCACGGTCGACCTGGCCGGGGTGAAGCTGGTGGACAAGGCCTACCAGCTGAAATTCGACAACGTGCGCGGCCAGGCCCGCTACGACAGCGGCGGTTTCGGGGCCGAGGCGCTGTCGGTGCGGCACCTGGGGCAGGACGGCCAGCTGAGCCTGCGCGCCGGTGGCTCCACCCATGACCCCAAGCTGGCATTCGAATCGGAACTGAGCGCACGCCTGGATGCCGGGGTGCTGATGGACCGGGCGCCGGAACTGGCCTGGCTCAAGCCCTACGTCAACGGCACCTCGCGCTGGACGGTGGCGGTGAACCTGCCGAAGGTGGCGCAGGGCACGCCGCCGCCGCCCAGTGAACTGCGCCTGCGCTCGGACCTGGTCGGCACCCGCCTGGACCTGCCGGCGCCGCTGGACAAGCCTGCCGCCGAACCGCTGGCCACCACCGTGGCCGCGCAGCTGCCGATGGGCGAGGGCCGCATCGATGTGGCCTTCGGCCAGCGCCTGGCCCTGGCCGCGCGCAGCCATGCCGGGCAGACCGGCGTGCAGGTCACTCTGGGCAGCGGCAGCGTGGACCGCGCGCCGCCCACCAGCGGGCTGAACGTCAACGGCCACAGCGGAACCCTGGACGCGCTGGAATGGATCAGCCTGGCCCGTGGCTCCGGTGATGATGCCAACGACAGCATGCCGCTGCGGGCGGTGGACGTGCAGGTCGGCCAGCTGATGCTGATTGGCGGCGTGTTCGAACAGACCCGGCTGCAGCTGCGGCCCGGCCCGCAGGCGCTGGATGTGCGCATGGACGGTCCCTCGCTGGTCGGCCGGCTGAGCGTGCCCAATGCCGAGGGCGGCACCATCAGCGGCCAGTTCGCGCGGGTGCACTGGCAGTCGCTGCCGACCCCGGTGAAGCCGCCCGGTGATGGCGGCCCGATCACCCTGCCGGACGGCACGGCGATGGCCGCGCGCGTACAGGCCGGTGCCAACGACACCGACCCGACCAAGCTGCCGGCGCTGGCGCTGGACATCGACGACCTGCAGTTCGGCAAGGTGCTGCTCGGCCAGGCCGTGCTGCGCACCCGCCCGTTGCCCAACGGCATGGGCGTGGACCAGCTTAGCTTCCGCTCGCCCCGGCAGCAGATCGATGTCAGCGGGCGCTGGCTGGGCAAGGGCGCCGGCTCACGCACCGAGCTGGACGCCAAGGTGGCCAGCGAAGACCTCGGCAGCCTGATGAAGAACCTCGACTACGGCGGCCAGCTGCGCGGCGGCGCCGGCGAAGCGACGCTGAAGGCCGCCTGGAGCGGTGGCCCGTCCGACTTCCAGCTGGGCAACCTGCAGGGCACCCTTCAGCTGGATGCGCGCAACGGCCAGCTGCTGGAACTGGAACCGGGCGCCGGCCGCGTGCTGGGCCTGCTCAGCGTGGCCCAGCTGCCGCGCCGCCTGATGTTCGATTTCCGCGATTTCTTCTCCAAGGGCTTTGCCTTCAACCAGGTGGAAGGCACCGTCCAGTTCGGCAACGGGCTGGCGCGTACCGACAAGGTGCGCATCGAGGGCCCGGCCGCCAACATCACCATCCGCGGGCAGGCCGACCTGCGCAACCAGCAGTTCGACCAGACCATCGACGTGAACCCGCGCGCGGGCAACCTGCTGACCGTGGTCGGCGCGGTGGCCGTCGGCCCGGTCGGCGCGGCGCTGGGCGCGGCCACCAATGCGGTGCTGTCCAAGCCGCTGGGCGAGATCGGTGCCAAGACCTACCGGGTCACCGGCCCGTGGAAGGAGCCCAAGGCGGAAGTGATCGAACGCGAGCGCACGCCGTCGCCCGCGCCGGCCCCGCCTTCAACGCCGCCTGCGGCCCCGCCGCCGGCCCCGGCCGGCCGGCGCTGAACCCCTTGGTGCCGGCAGGGCTTGCCTTGCCGCGCCGCGCCCCCCAGATTGGACCCATGAACGACAACGCCCTGACCCTTGCCCACGACCGCCTGCTGCGCCCGTCGGGCCTTGATACCACCGGCCTGGAACGCGCCTTCGGCCAGCTGCTCGGCCCCGGCATCGACTTCGGCGATCTGTACTTCCAGCACTCCCGCCGCGAAAGCTGGAGCGTGGAGGACGGCATCGTCAAGGACGGTGCGCATTCCATCGAACAGGGCGTGGGCGTGCGCGCCATCGCCGGCGAGAAAACCGGTTTCGCCTATTCCGACGACATCCACGCCGATGCGCTGCTGGCCGCTGCGCAGTCGGCACGCGCGATCTCGCGCGAGGGTGGGGCCCAGCAGGGCCGCTCGCTGGTGCGTGGCACCGCGCGCGCTGTACCCGGCCATCGACCCGGTGGACAGCCTGGGCAATGAAGCCAAGGTGGAAGTCCTCAAGCGCGTGGACGGCTTCCTGCGGGCGGCCGACCCGCGGGTGAAGCAGGTGATGGTGAGCCTGTCCGGCGGCGTGGACACCGTGCTGGTGGCGCGCAGCGACGGGGTGCTGGGTGCCGACATCCGCCCGCTGGTGCGGCTGAACGTGCGGGTGATCGTCGAGCAGGGCGGGCGCCGCGAATCCGGCTATGCCGGCGGCGGTGGCCGCTACGACTACGCCGAGCTGTTCGCCAGCGGCCGCCCGGAAGCCTTCGCGCGCGAAGCGCTGCGCCAGGCGCTGGCGAACCTGGAAGCGGTGCCGGCACCGGCCGGGGTGATGCCGGTGGTGCTGGGGCCGGGCTGGCCGGGCGTGCTGCTGCATGAAGCGGTCGGCCACGGCCTGGAAGGCGATTTCAACCGCAAGGGCACCAGCGTCTACGCCGGCCGCATCGGCGAGCGCGTGGCCGCCCCGGGCGTGACCATCGTCGACGACGGCACGCTGGACGGCCGCCGCGGTTCGCTGAACATCGACGACGAAGGCCACCCGACCCAGTGCACCACGCTGATCGAGGACGGCATCCTGGTCGGCTACATGCAGGACAGCCTCAATGCCCGCCTGATGGGCGTGGCGCCGACCGGCAACGGCCGCCGTGAATCGTTCGCGCACCTGACCATGCCGCGCATGACCAATACCTACATGCGGGCCGGCCAGCACGACCCGGAAGAAATGATCCGTTCGGTGAAGAAGGGCCTGTATGCGGTCAACTTCGGTGGCGGCCAGGTCGACATCACCAGCGGCAAGTACGTGTTCTCGGCCACCGAGGCCTACCTGATCGAGGATGGCCGCATCACCACGCCGGTGAAGGGCGCCACGCTGATCGGCAACGGCCCGGAGACCATGCAGAAGGTGCGCATAATCGGCAACGACCTGGCACTGGATGAAGGCGTGGGCATCTGCGGCAAGGACGGGCAGAGCGTGCCGGTCGGCGTGGGCCAGCCCTCGCTGTTGATCGAGGGCCTGACCGTCGGCGGTACCCAGGCCTGAGCGTGATGCCTGCCCGGGCCGCCCCAGGGGGCGGGGACTCAGTCCTCGCCGTCCTCGTCCACGTCGTCGTCGAGTGTTTCGTCGGCGGCGGTCTTCAGGCCCAGCGCGGCCGGCAGCATCAGCGTGCGCAGCACCTGGAAGATCTCGCGGTAGGCACGCGGCGGCTTGTTCCTGGCCTTTTCGGCCTGCGTGTTGCGTACCAGTGTGCGCAGCTGCTGGCGGTCGGCCTGCGGGTAGTCGTCCAGCAGCGCGGCCAGCGCCTTGTCACCGTCGGACAGCAGGCGTTCGCGCCAGTCCTCCACGCGGTGCATCATCGCCACTTCGCGGCGGCCGGTTTCGCTGTTGGCGTCCAGCGCATCGCGGATCGCGTCCAGGGTGGCGTCGTCCTCGCGGCGCATGTGCTTGGCCAGGAACGCCAGCTGCCGCTTGTGGGCGATATGCGCGGTGATGCGCTTGCACTCGGCGATGTGCGGCAGCAGGTCCTCCGGCACCGGCAGGCGCGCCAGCTGCGCCGGGGTCAGCGACACCAGTTTTTCACCCAGGGCCAGTACCTCCAGCGCTTCGCCGCGTTTCTGCTTGCGGCTCTTGTCGTGGAATTCACCGGTTTCTTCGTCGCGTCCGCGCATCGTCCATTTCCTGCTTCATAAAAACGTCGCCCGGCGTGATGCCGGGCCCAACCCCTATAGGATAAAGCATTGAACGTGATCGCCCCTGAAGTCGCCACCGGCGACGACAGCCTGGCCCGGCTGGAACGCCTGGCCGGCCTCTCCCAGCAACTGCTCGACCGCGCCCGTGCGCTGGGGGCCACCCAGGCCGAGGTCAGCTGCAGCGAAGAGCGCGGCCTGGACGTGAACGTCCGCCTGGGCGAGGTGAAAACGGTGGAATCCACCCGCGACCGCGGCATTGCCGTGACCGTCTACTTCGGCCAGCGCAAGGGCAGTGCCAGCACCGCCGACCTGCACGAGGCCAGCCTGGCCGCCACGGTCGAGCAGGCCTGCGCCATCGCCCGCCACACCGAGGACGACCCGGCCGCCGGCCTGGCCGACGCGGCCCTGATGGCGCAGGACTTCCCGGAGCTGGACGGCTGGCACCCGTGGGCGCTGCAGTCCGAGCAGGCGGTGGACCTGGCCCTGGCCTGCGAAGCGGCCGGGCGCGAGGCCGATGCGCGGATCAGCAATTCCGACGGCGCCTCGGTGGGTACGTCGCAGAGCCTGTCGGTGTATGCGAACTCGCATGGGTTCATCGGCCGCGAGCGCGGCACCCACCACTCGATCGGCTGCGCGCTGATCGGCGGCCAGGGCGATGGCATGCAGCGCGATGGCTGGTACACCAGCGCACTGGCCCGCGAGGACCTGCAGGACCCGGCGGCGGTGGGCCGGCGCGCCGCCGAACGCACCGTGGCACGCCTGCAGCCGCGGTCGATGGCCACCGGCAGCATGCCGGTGCTGTTCGCCCCGGAAGTGGCACGCAGCCTGATTGGCCACCTGCTGTCGGCGGTGTCCGGCGGTGCGCTGTACCGCCAGGCCAGCTTCCTGCTGGACAGCGTCGGCCAGCGCCTGTTCCCGGAGTGGATGCAGATCGAAGAACTGCCGCACCTGCGTCGTGGCCTGCGTTCGGCTGCCTTCGATGGCGACGGCGTGGCCACCCGCGCCTCGGCGCTGGTCAGCGACGGCGTGCTGCAGCGCTATGTGCTGGGCAGCTATTCGGCGCGCAAGCTGGGCCTGCAGACCACCGCCAATGCCGGCGGCGTGCACAACCTGCAGGTGGCGGCCAGCGCCGCGCTGGACCTGCACGGCATCGCCCGCCAGATGGGCCAGGGCCTGCTGGTGACCGAGCTGATGGGCCAGGGCGTGAACGGGGTGACCGGCGATTACTCGCGCGGGGCCGGCGGCTTCCGCGTGGAGAACGGCGAGATCCAGTACCCGGTGGACGGCATCATCATCGCCGGCAACCTGCGGCAGATGTTCACCGGCATCGAGGCCATCGGCAATGACGTCGACCCGCGCTCGCACATCCGGGTCGGCTCGATCCTGGTCGGGCGCATGACGGTGGCCGGCGAGTGAGGGCGCCGGTGCCGGGCGCGCGATTGAAACCTTCAATGACGTAAGCTGCACGGGCCTGGCGGACCCGGCGGGGAGCCGGCCGCCCAGACCACCCACTACGAACAAGGAGTTCCACCGTGAGCGAATTCGACACCGTCACCCCTCCGCCGCCGCAGGTTCCGGCGGGTCCCTCGGCCGACGAGCGCCAGTGGGCGCTGCTGGCCCACCTGTCGATCCTGCTCGGGGGCGTGCTGACCTCGATGTTTGGCGCCTGGGGCTACTTCATCGGCCCGCTGATCATCTGGCTGGTGAAGAAGGACACGATGCCCTACGCGGCCGACCAGGCCAAGGAAGCGCTGAACTTCGGCATCCTGATCTCGATCATCTTCCTGGTGCTGACCGTGCTGACCGTGCTGACGGTGGTCACCTTCGGTCTCGGTATCTTCGTCACGCTGCCGCTGAGCATCATCATCGGCATCGCCGTGCTGGTGCTGTGCATCCTGGCGGCGGTGAAAACCAATGCTGGCGAGCCCTACCGTTACCCGTTCAACCTGCGGCTGGTGAAGTAACCCGGCCAGCAGCGCGCAACAGCAGAACGCCCGGTCATGCCGGGCGTTTCTGCATCTGCGTTCAGCGGCCGGCGGCGGCCGCCACGGCAGCGCTCAGTGGTCGCGCTCCACCGCCATCCGTGCCAGCGCCCGCAGTGCATCGGCTTCTTCGCCGTAGCCGGCCAGCGCCTGCTGCATGCGTGCCGACAATGCCTGCAGGTGCGCCTTGGCGCCGTCCATGCCGAGCAGGGCGGGGAAAGTGGACTTGTCCTGCGCCTGGTCCTTGCCGGCGGTCTTGCCGAGCTGTTCGGAACTGGCTTCCACGTCGAGGATGTCATCGCGCACCTGGAAGGCCAGGCCCAGCGCATCGGCGAACGCGTCCAGTTCGGCCAGCACCGGCTCGGGCGCCTGGCCACACAGTGCGCCCATGCGTACCGCCGCACGGATCAGCGCGCCGGTCTTCAATGCGTGCATCCGGGTCAGGGCCTGCAGCGACTGCTGCTGCCCGGTAGCGTCGTTGTCCAGCGCCTGGCCGCCGCACATGCCGGCCGCGCCGGCCGCCTGTGCCAGCGTCTGCAGGCAGGCCGCGCGCAGGGTGGCCGGCAGTGCCGCATCGGCCAGCAGGCCAAACGCGCGCGACTGCAGCGCATCGCCAGCGAGGATCGCCGTGGCCTCGTCGAAGGCCACATGGGTGGTGGGCTTGCCACGGCGCAGGGCGTCGTCGTCCATCGCCGGCAGGTCGTCATGCACCAGCGAATAGGCGTGGATCAGCTCCACCGCCATGGCCGGTGCGTCCAGCTGTGCCATGTCGGCGCCAAACAGCTGGCCACTGGCGTAGACCAGCAGCGGGCGCATGCGCTTGCCACCGTCCAGCACCGAATAGCGCATGGCCTGGTGCAGCTTCAGCGGCGTTTCGGCAGGGGATGGCAGGGCGGCGTCGAGCTGGCTTTCGATTCGGTCGCGCCAGCGGGCGAACGTGCCTTCAGCCGTCATGGCCGGGCGCGTCGAACGGCTCGGCGGTGTCCGGCCGTGCCGGGTCGCTGAGCAGGCGCACGCGCAGCTCGGCCTGTTCCAGGGCCTGCTGGCACTGCCGGTACAGACCGACACCGCGTTCGTATGCACTGAGCGAAGCTTCCAGGCTCAGCTCACCGGTTTCCATCTGCTCGACCAGCTGCTCCAGCGATTCGAGCGACTGCTCGAACTGGGCCACCGGCAAGGCGTTTTCAGGGGACTTCTTGGCCATGCGGCAAGTGTGGACGGCGCGCGCGCAGGGGTCAATTCACCAGCCGCCCGGGCGCCAGTGCAGCTGCGCACCGTGGGCATCGAGCCAGGCCTGCAGCGCCGCGCCGATGACCACGTCGCCGGCGGCCAGCAGCTGGCCGGCATCGAACAGCAACGGCAGCTGCGCACGCCGCCACGGCGCCAGGTGTTCGCGCTGCAGGCAATCCTTCAGGGCATGCGCGTGCGTGCGGCCGGGCAGCTGGATGCGCTCGCCACCGCGGCGCGCGCGCACCTGCACCGGCTGCGCAAGCGCATCGGCGCCCTGCAGCCACAGCTGGCCGCCATCGGGCAGCGGCAACGGCGTGCGGCCATCCCAGCGGGCCTCCCAGCCGGCCGGCAACGCGGGCAGGGCCGCAGGCAGCAGGTAGGCGTGGCTGCGCCAGCGGCGGATGGCGTGGGCCTGCCAGCGCACCTGCGCCTGGCGGTCGGGGTCGGCCAGCAGCACTTCCTGCTGCAGCTGCTGCAGCACGCGTGCAGGCAGCGGTGCAGCGCCATGCCCGGCCACCCAGGCGCGCAACACGCGTGCGGCACGCGCCGGTGCGATCTGGCCGAGCAGCTCCAGTGAAAGCACTCGTGGTGCGGCCTCCACGTGCGCCAGCAGTTCGCGGTCTTCCTCGTCCAGCAACGCGCGCGTGGTGGTGCAGTGGCCGGCGCTGCTGGCCAGTGCAGCGGCGGCGTGCGGCCAGCGCTGGCGCAGCAGCGGCAGCACCTGCAGGCGCAGGAAGTTGCGGTCGGCGCCTTCCTCGGCATTGCTGGGGTCTTCGATCCAGTCCAGGCCGTGCGCGCTGGCGTAGGCCTGGAGCGCGCTGCGCGGGGTTGCCAGCAGCGGGCGCCACAGCCGGTGGCCGTGCAGCGTGCCTTCGGCCGGCATGGCGGCCAGGCCATCCACGCCGGAGCCGCGCAGCGCATGCAGCAGGAAGGTCTCGGCCTGGTCGTCCTGGTGCTGTGCCAGCACCAGGGTTTCGCCGGGCCGCAGTTCAGTGGCGAACGCGGCACGGCGGGCCTGGCGTGCGGCGCCTTCCAGGCCCAGCCCGTTGCCCGGGTCGACCTGCACCCGGTGCACGGCCAGCGCCACGCCGAGGGCATCGCACTGCTGCTGGCAATGCGCGACCCAGGCTTCGGCACCGGGCTGCAGGCCGTGGTGGACATGCACGGCGCGCACGCGGGTACCCGTGGCCTGCGCCGCCTGCCACAGCCAGTGCAGCAGCACGCTCGAATCCAGGCCACCGCTGTAGCCGACCAGCAATGGAGCATCGAGCGCGGCGGGGGCGGGGAAGGGCGGAACCATCGGCATGCGGGCACGGCAACGAAAAACGGCGACCAGTATGGCCGCCGTCGTCGTCATGCTCCAGTGCAGCCCAGGGCTGCGCCGGTCATTCGGCCTTGCGTTCGAAGCGGGCCGGTGCCGGCAGTTCCACCGGCACGCCGTTGGCATCGCAGGTACCGGCCTGGCACAGGCGCTCGCGCAGGCGCGGGGTGGCCTGCACCACCATGTGGTAGATCGCGTTCTGTTCCAGCGTGCCGCGGATCGCCTTGCTGCCCGGGCCGCGTGCCCAGATGCCCACGTCTTCGCCGCCGTGCGATTCGCCCTTCATCGGCACCAGCGCTTCCTGCATGTAGTCCGGGTTCTCGGTGTCCACGTGGGTCAGGTCGGGGCGGCCGGCCACCGGGTCGAAGCTGCTCGGGCCATGCGGGTAGTGCTTGGCACCGGCCGGCTGCTGGTTGGTGGCACCGGTGTAGCCGGGGCCGTTGGCGTAGCTCAGCGTGGTGTAGGGCAGGCCCAGGCCGTCACGGGCCAGGTCCAGCGCGCCGGTGCCGTCTTCACCACCCTTGTCCTTCACCTTGCCCAGGATCGGGTTGCCACGCGCCGGGTAGCCGACGAAGTTCAGCGTGTGCGAGTGGTCTGCGGTGACGATGATCAGGGTGTCCTCGGCCGAGGTCATTTCAGCGGCGGTACGCACCGCGTCGGACATCGCCACGATATCGGTCAGTGCGCGGAAGGCATTGCCGCTGTGGTTGGCGTGGTCGAGGCGGGCGCCTTCCACCATCAGCACGAAGCCGTCCTTGCCCTTGGACAGGGTGGTGATGGCCGCGCGGGTCAGCTCGGCCAGGCTCGGCTCACCGGCCGGATCCTGGGCCCGGTCATGTTCGTACTGCATGTGGTCCGGCTCGAACAGGCCCAGCAGGGCCGGCGCGCCTGCGGCGGCCTGCAGTTGCCGGGCGTTCCAGACGTAGGCGCCCTGCGGGTGCGCCTGCTGCCATTCCTGCACCAGGCTGCGGCCGTCCAGGCGCTGGCCGACCTTGTCGTCGTATTCCGGGTCACGCTCTTCCACGGTGGTGAACTGGGCGCGGCCGCCGCCGAGGGCGACCAGCGGGCCACGGCCGTAGCGCGAGGTGGACAGCAGCTGCTGGGCGATGTCCTGGCAGCCGGCGGCCTTGGCGGCCTCGGGCAGGTCGGAGTAGTTTTCCCAATTGCGCTCCGGCGAATGCGCGTAGGTCGCCGCCGGGGTGGCGTGGGTCAGGCGCGCGGTCGACACGATGCCGGCGGCCATGCCGGCGCTGTCGGCCAGCTGCAGCCAGGTCAGCAGGCCCTTGTTCAAGCTGTCGGCGCAGTTGCTGTGGGTGCCGGCGCTGACGCCGATGGCCCCCATGTGGGTCTTCACACCGGTGGTGATGGCGGTCATCGTGCCGGCCGAATCGGGCGTCTGCGAATCGGTGTTGTAGGTCTTGCTGAAGGCGGTGGCCGGGAAGCGCTCCCACGACAGCAGGTTCTCTTCGCCGGCGCTGCCCTTCTGCTGGCCTTCGTAGATGCGCGCGGCAGCCACGGTGGTCAGGCTCATGCCGTCACCCAGGAACAGGATGACGTTCTTGGCCTTGCCGGCCATCGCGCCGTTGGCCGCCGCCTGGGCGGCACCGCTGCGGTACCACCACTGCGGGGTCTCGCCGGCCGGGTGCGCGACCGGGTCGACCGCGACCTTCAGGCCGGCCGGTGCGGCGGCAGGGGTGGATGTGTTGGCGCAGGCGCCCAGCAGCAGGGTCGTGGCGCAGGCGGCCAGCAGAGAGACGGAACGGCGCATGGTCGTCGGGTTCTCACAAAGCAAAACGGGGCGTTCATTATGCCAATCCCAGCAAGGCACGCCGATGACACACAGTTTTGTTCCACCGGTGGTCGTTCCGGTGCCGGGCATGGGCTAAGGTGCCTGCATCTCCTGCAACTCCCCTGGATGGCTCATGACCCTGGTCTCAGCCTGGCTGCGGATTCCGTTCTGGAAACGCGTCGTTGGCGGCTTCGTGCTTGGTGCGCTTGCCGGTTGGGCGCTCGGCCCGGCCGCGGAAACCTGGTTCGGTCCGCTCGGTGACCTCTACGTCACCCTGATCAAGATGATCGCGGTACCGCTGGTGTTCTTCGCGGTCATCAACCCG
Source organism: Stenotrophomonas maltophilia (assembly GCA_009912235.1). GTDB lineage: Bacteria > Pseudomonadota > Gammaproteobacteria > Xanthomonadales > Xanthomonadaceae > Stenotrophomonas > Stenotrophomonas maltophilia_AV. The sequence goes on along the minus strand of WNDS01000002.1, from coordinate 457,239 downwards.
ATTTCCTCGCTGCACGGGCAGAAGTCCGTGGCGGCCCTGACCGGGCGCACCTTCCTGTGGTTCATCATCACCGCGGCGCTGGCGGTCTGCATCGGCCTGGGCGTGGGCACCGTGCTGCAGCCTGGTGCAGGTGGCCTGCAGTTGTCGATGTCCAGCACCTACGTGCCGCGCCAAGTGCCCAGCGTGGTGCAAGTGCTGCTGGACGTGGTGCCGGCCAACGTCTTCTACGCGCTGTCGGGCATCGGCACCAAGGTCAATGCGGCCGGCGAGCACGTGCTGGCGGCCGGGCGCGGGTCGATCCTGCCGGTGATCTTCTTCGCCGGTCTGGTCGGCTTTGCCATCGTCAAGCTGGGCGAGAAGGTGACCGAAGCGCGCAAGCTGGTCGGCCAGATGAGCGATATCATGATCCAGGTGACCCGCTTCGTGCTGGAAGTCACCCCGATCGGCACCTTCGGCCTGATCGCCGGGCTGGCGGGCAGCTACGGCTTCGAGAAACTGCTGCCGCTGGGCAACTTCGTGCTGGCCCTGTACGTGGCCTGCGCCCTGCACATCGTGGTGGTCTACAGCGCGCTGCTGCTGTCGCACGGCCTGAACCCGCTGAAGTTCTTCCATGGCGCTGCGCCGGGCATGCAGGTGGCCTTCGTCAGTTCCTCCAGCTTCGCCGCCATGCCGGTGGCGCTGCGTTCGATCACCCACAACCTGGGCGTGAACAAGGACTATGCCTCGTTCGCCGCGCCGCTGGGGGCGAGCATCAAGATGGACGGCTGCGGCGCGATCTACCCGGCGCTGTGTGCGGTGTTCATTTCACAGTACAGCGGCGTGCCGATGAGCCCGGAACAGTACGTGGTGGTGCTGATCGCCTCGGTGCTGGGCAGCTTCGACACCGCCGGCGTGCCGGGCACGGCGGTGATCATGGCCACGGTGATGCTGAGCGCAGCCAACCTGCCGCTGGAAACCATCGGCTACCTTTACGCGATCGACCGCATCCCGGACATGATGCGCACCATGACCAACGTGACCGGCCAGATGGTGGTGCCGGTACTGGTGGCCAAGGAAACCGGGCTGCTGGACCAGAAGGTCTACGACAACCCGGCCACCAACCTCGGCGTGGACGACCCGGACCCGAGCCCGCCGCGCGGCTGATGCCGCTGCGCGCTGTCTGCAACGGCCCGCCAGTCCTGGCGGGCCGTTTTCACAGGTGGGGCGGGGTGCTACCGCTGTCGCTGCACATCCCGGTACCTGGGCGGGGGGCGGCCGTGTGGCTAGGCATCCCCCGGACGGCAGCGCGCTGCCCGCCCCTCGTTGGCAGGTAGAGGGAGGGCATGTTGCCCCGGCGCCGGCGCGGCGGGCATATGCCCGGGCTCGTCAGCCGCCGTCCTGCCGGCCTACAGGCAACAAAAAAGCCGCTGCAGGGCAGCGGCTTTCGTGACGGTGCGGCGGGTTGCCCCGCGCCCGGTGTTCTTCAGAGGTCGATGCGGCGGGCCTGCATGAACTTGTTGCCCCAGTAGCCAGTCAGCAGGGTGTCCACACGGACATCCTTGCCGCTGCTCGGTGCGTGCAGGAAGCGGCCTTCGCCCACATAGATGCCGACGTGGTCCACGCGGCCCTTGCGGCCGAAGAAGACCAGATCGCCAGCGGCCAGGGCATTGCGGTCGTTGATCAGTTCGGCGTTGCCGTCGTGGGCCATTTCGCGCGAGACGCGCGGCAGTTCGATGCCCAAGGCGGTGCGGAACACGTAGCTGACCAGGCCGCTGCAGTCGAACCCGTTGTCCGGGTTGGTGCCACCCCAGCGGTACGGGGTGCCCAGCAGGGCCATGGCACGGCGCAGCAGCGACTGCACCTTGCCGTTGTCGGCGGCATCGCCGACCACGGCGCCGGTTGCCGCAGCGCTCGTGTCGTAGTTGGCCAGCAGGCGGTTCAGGTCGCCGGCCACCATGGCCGAGCGGTCCATCAGCGGAATGCTGTCGTTCGAGGCCAGGTGCGGCAGCAGAGCAGCTAGCGTGGCGCTGGCGGCGGCATCAACACGGCTGCGCTGCGGTGCTTCGGCCTTGGCTACCGGCTTGGCGGCGGTGCCGGCAGCCTGGGCATCGGCCACCGGCGTGGCCGGTGCGTCAGCGGTGCGGAGAACGGTCTGCGACCACGCCGGCAGGCTGGTCAGGAACAGCGCCACGCCAAGGAGCAGGGGGCGGGCCCTACGCGGAGGAGCGGCGGTCTGGCCTTCACACGTCAGGTCGTCAGTCGTCACGCGGTGGTCACAGGTCAAAAAACGATGGGCCATCATGCCTTGTAAAGAAGGGCATAAGTTAAAAATTCCGTTAGCAATCCGTTATATGCAATGTGATTCGCGTCACATTTTTGGACATTGACCCTGTTCAGCTTAGCGAAGGACGCGTTTCGCTCCCGTGTAGTGGTCCTTCCAGTAGGGGCCGCTGAGTGAATCCAGGCGCACGGTGCCGCCGGTGCTCGGGGCGCGCACGAAGCGGCCTTCGCCAACGTAGATGCCCACGTGGGTGACGTTGCCACGGCTGCCGAAGAACACCAGGTCACCGGTGGCCAGCCGCTTCGGGTCGATCTTCGGCCCCTGTACCGCCGCCAGGTCGCGCGAGGTGCGGGGCAGGCGCAGATCGAGCATTTCGCGATAGACGTAGGCCACCAGTCCGCTGCAGTCGAATCCGGAATCGGGCGTGTTGCCGCCGTAACGGTAGGGCGTGCCGACCAGGCTGATGGCGCGCATCAGCACCGCGTTGGCGGCCTGCGGGTTCTCCGGAACGGTGCTCGGCCAGACCGTGGTGGTGGGCGGCGGCGCTGCCGGGCGGGTGGCCTTGCCACCGCCGCAGGCGGCCAGCACCCCGGTCAGCACCAGCAGGACGGCAGCGGAACAGGCGCGGCGCAGGCCGGGCAGAACTGGCGTGTTGAGCATGATCTCCGGATAATGCGCCACCTTGGGATGCCGACATGATGGCCGTGTCCCCGTCGGGCGACAACCCGCCCCAACCCTCTGCCCGCGGGCAGACCCAGACAGAGTTGCGCATGAAGATCGAAAAAGACCGCGTTGTCCGTTTCCACTACACCGTTGCCGAAGCCGGCCAGGCGCCGATCGAGTCGTCCAAGGACCGTGGTGAGCCGCTGGCCATCCTGATCGGCCACGGCAACATCATTCCGGGCCTGGAAAACGCCATGATGGACAAGGAAGCCGGCGCGACCTTCAGCGTCGACGTGGCTTCGGCCGATGCCTACGGCGAGCGCCGTGACGGCCTGTCCCAGCGCGTGCCGAAGAAGCACTTTGGTACCGCCAAGCTGGTCCCGGGCCAGCAGGTCGTGCTGCAGACCAACTTCGGCCCGCGTGCGGTCACCGTGCAGAAGGTCGGCATGAGCGTGGTGGACGTGGACCTGAACCACCCGATGGCCGGCAAGGACCTGCACTTCGACGTGGAAATCGTCGATGTGCGCGAAGCCGGCAAGGAAGAGATCGAGCACGGCCACGTGCACGGCGACGGCGGCCACCAGCACTGAGTGTGCCGGGCGGGCTGCCTGAGGGTTGCCCGCCCATTGCCTGCTTTGACGGCCCGCTTCGGCGGGCCGTCTGCGTTCATGGCCGATGGCCCATTCACGCACACGCCTGCCGGCCCATAATGGTGCGGGTCTGGCCAATGGATGCCCTGTGAACGCCGCTTCCCCCTCGCTGCAGCCGGTTGCTTCGGCCGAGCGCATCACCGTCATCGACAGCCTGCGCGGCTTCGCGCTGCTGGGCATCCTGCTGATGAACATCGAAGCCTTCACCGGGCCGATGGACCTGGCCTTCACCGGTATCGACGTGCATTGGCAGGGCATCGACCGCTGGGCCGACGCGTTGGTCTACGTGCTGGTGCAGGGCAAGTTCTTCCCGCTGTTCTCGCTGCTGTTCGGTGCCGGTTTCGCGGTGATGGCGCAGCGCGCCGACGCCGCCGGGCGTGCGTTCACTCCGTTCTACCTGCGGCGCAGCGCGGCACTGCTGCTGATCGGCCTGTGCCATGCGCTGCTGGTCTGGTCGGGCGACATCCTGGTGCTGTACGCGCTGGCTTCGCTGGTGCTGCTGGCCTGCCGCGAGGCGCCGCAACGCTGGCTGCCATGGATGGGCATGGCGGTCTACCTGTGCGGCGTGGCGCTCACGCTGCTGCTGGGCATGATGGTCAGCGCGATGGCCGTGCACGCACCGGATGAGCTGGACAAGATGGCCGGCAGCGCGCTGGCGTCCATCGAGCAGCAGCGCCAGGCCTATGGCCACGGCAGCTGGGCCGAGGCCAACGTGCAGCGGCTGCGTGATTTCGGTTCGACGATGGGCGCGGTCTTCGTGTCCGGGCCGGAAGTGCTGGGCATGTTCCTGCTCGGCAGCTGGTTCGCGCGCAGCGGCGCCCTGTCCGCACCGGCGCGCTTCGAACGCCTGTATGCGCGACTGCGCTGGATCGCACTGCCGGTGGGGCTGCTGCTGGCGGTGGCCGGGGCGGTGTGGGTGCCGTACATCGCGCCGGGGCGGTTCGATGCCGTGGGCGCGGCGGCTACCGGGCTCAATGCCCTTGCCGGCGTGCTGCTGTGCCTGGGCTACCTGGGCTGGTTCATGCGGGCGCGTGAACACTTGCAGTGGCTGGCGCCGGCCGGGCGCATGGCGCTGACCAACTACCTGATGCAGTCGGTGGTGTGCACGCTGCTGTTCTACGGTTATGGCGCGGGCCTGTTCGAATGGCTGCCGCGCGCGTGGCAGCTGGAGTTCGCGGTGGTGCTGTTCGCGCTGCAGCTGCTGCTCAGCCACGCCTGGCTGCGGCATTTCCGCTTCGGTCCGATGGAGTGGTTGTGGCGGGCGCTGACCTACCTGAAGTGGCCGCCCCTGCGCCGCGCGCCCTCCCGCGGCTGAGTCTCGGTGGCGCCGCGCGATGAGGTGCTTGTGGTCGGTGGCGGCGCCATCGGCCTGGCCTGCGCGCTGGCCCTGAGCCTGCATGGCCGGCAGGTGCGTGTGCTGGAACGCGGCCGCGTCGGCGCGGCCACCTCGCACGGCAACTGCGGCACCATCACCCCCAGCCACGCGCCGCCGCTGGCTGCACCGGGCGTTCCCTGGCGCGCGCTGCGCTGGATGCTGGACCCGCGCGCGCCGCTGTATGTGCGCACCCGGCTGGATCCGGCACTGTGGCGCTGGCTGCTGCAGTTCGCCGCGCGCTGCAACGCCGATGACTGGCTGCACGCCACCCGTGCCCGCGCGGCGCTGCTGGATGATTCGCGCGCACGGCTGGCCAGCTGGGTGCAGACGCAGGCGTTGCAGTGCGAGTTCGATGCACGTGGGCTGGACTATGTGTTCGGCGATGAACGCAACTACGCACACCACCTGCGCGAATGCGAGGCGCTGCACGCGCTGGGCATTGCTGCACAGCCCGTGGACGGTGCGCGCTACGTGCGCGAAAACCCCGCCTTCCACGACCGCGTGGTGGGCGCGATCCATTTCCCTGGCGATGCGCAGCTGCGCCCGGACCACTACACCGCCGAACTGGCGCGGGTGCTGCGCGCGCGTGGCGTGGTGATTGAAGAAAACACCGCCATCGAGGGTTTCGTATCGACGGCCGATGGGGTGTGCGTGCATGCCGCCGCGCGGCGCCTGCAGGTCCGCGCGCTGGTGCTGGCCACCGGCCCGTGGTCACCGGCGTGGGCGCGCGCGCTGGGCCTGCGGGTGCCGATCCAGGCCGGGAAGGGCTACTCGCTGACCTGGTCACGCCCTGCACAGGTCCCGCAGCGGCCGGTGGTGCTGAAGGACCATTCCGTGTTCGCCATCGCCTGGCAGGACAGCCTGCGGCTGGGCGGCACCATGGAATTTTCCGGGCAGGACCCGCAGTTGCGCCACGCGCGCCTGCAGGCACTGCAGCAGGCAGCCGATCGTTATCTGCGTGCGCCACGTGGTGATGTGCTGCAGGAACAGTGGTGTGGCTGGCGGCCGATGAGCGTGGACGATGTGCCGTTGATCGGCCGCGCACCCGTGCATCCTCACGTCTGGCTCGCGGCCGGGCATGGCATGCTCGGTATCAGCATGAGCGCCGGCACCGGCCAGATGGTGGCCGACATGGTCTGTGGCCATGCGCCCTCCATCGATCCCCATCCGTACCGACCCGAGCGATTTACATGAGCCGTGCTTCCTTCGATTACGACCTGATCGTCCTGGGGGGGCGGTTCCGCCGGCCTGGCCGGCGCCATCCGTGCCGCGCAGCACGGAAAGCGCGTGGCCCTGCTGGAGCCCGGCGAGCTGGGTGGCACCTGCGTGAACGTGGGCTGCGTGCCGAAGAAGGCGATGTGGCTGGCGGCCGACCTGGCCGAGCGCATCGCGCTGGCCAGCGCGCTGGGCTTCGACGTGCCCGAGCGACCGGCGTTGTCGTGGAAGGAACTGGTGATCCATCGCCAGGCCTATATCAGCAACATCCACAGCAGCTACCGCAACCGGCTGGATGAAACCGGCGTGGTGCGCATTCCGGCGCGCGGCCACCTGCTGGACGCACACACCGTGGCCTGCAGCGATGGCGTGCACTACAGCGCGGCGCACATCCTGCTGGCCACCGGCGCGCACCCGCAGCGTCCGTCGCTTCCCGGCGCGGAACTGGGCCGGGTGTCCGACGATTTCTTCGACCTGCGCGCTGCGCCGGCGCGCGTGGCCATCGTGGGCGGCGGCTACATCGCGGTGGAACTGGCAGGGCTGCTGCAGGCACTCGGCAGCTGCGTGGAGCTGCTGGTGCGCGGCGATCGGTTGCTGGAACGCTTCGACTACGAACTGACCGACCGGCTGGCCGACAACCTGCGCCAGCAGGGCGTGCGCATCCACTTCAACTACCGCCTGCGTGAACTGCAGCGCGAGGGCGAGGGTGTACGTGCGTTTGGCCACGATGGGCCGCAGGACAGCGTGTATGACGCGCTGTTCTTTGCCACCGGCCGGCGCGGCAACAGCCAGGGGCTGGGGCTGGAAGCGCTGGGCATCGGCATCGGCGAACACCAGCAGGTGGAGGTGGACGCGTGGCAGACCACCGCAGTGCCCAGCGTGCACGCGGTGGGGGATATCGCAGGCAAGGTGGGGCTGACGCCGGTGGCCGTGGCCGCCGCGCGGCGGATGATGGACCGCCTGTTCGGTGGCCAGCCGCAGACGAAGATGGATTATGAGAACGTGCCCAGCGTGGTGTTCTCGCATCCGCCGCTGGGCCAGGTCGGCATCAGCGAGGAGGAGGCGCGCGCGCTTCGAGCAGGTGAGCGTGTACTACAGCCGCTTCCGGCCGATGCTGCAGGGGCTGGCCAACGGCACCCAGCGCAGCCTGTTCAAGATGGTCTGTGCCGGTGCGGAGGAACGCGTGGTGGGCATCCACCTGCTGGGCGAGGCGGCCGACGAGATCCTGCAGGGCTTTGCCGTGGCCCTGAAGATGGGCGCGACCAAGGCGCAGTTCGACGATACCGTGGCGATCCACCCGACCTCGGCCGAGGAAGTGGTGCTGATGCGCTGAGCCGGAGCCGGGGGCGCGTCGTTACGCCCGGCGCTGCCGGGCCGGTGGCCCGCACGCCCATGCGACAATGGGTACCCCCTGCATTCACGGCCGCCCCTGTGCGGCCCGCCGTCCTGCTGATGTCCCGTCCTGTTCCGCGCATTGCCACCGCGTCCCCGCGTATCGCACTCGGGGGCATCGGCCTGGCCGCCATCGGTGCCATTGCCGCGTGGGGCAAGGCCATCATCGTCAAGCTTGGCCTGCGCCACGGTGTGGATGCCACCACGCTGCTGGCATTGCGCATGCTGATGGCGCTGCCGCTGTTCGTGCTGATGGCGCTGTGGTCGGCGCGCCGCGCCACGCCGCTGTCCTAGGCCGACCGCGCCCGCGTGCTGTGGCTGGGCTTAACCGATTACTACCTGTCCAGCCTGCTGGATTTCCAGGGGTTGCAGTACATCAGCGTGACGCTGGAACGGCTGATCCTGTACTTGAACCCCACCCTGGTGCTGCTGATCAACGTGCTGCTTGCACGCCAGCGCCCGGGCCGCTGGCAGATCGCGGCGCTGGTGCTGAGCTACCTCGGCGTGCTGCTGGCCTTCGGCCATGACCTGCAGCGCGAAGGCGGGCAGATCATCGTCGGCAGCCTGCTGGTGCTGGGCAGTGGGCTCAGCTATGCGCTGTACCTGTTCGGCAGCGGCCAGGTGGTGGCGCGTATCGGTGCGGTGCGCCTGACCGCCTATGCCAGCTGCGTGGCCGGTGTGCTGGTGCTGCTGCATTTCGCCATCACCCATCCGCTGCCGCTGCTGTGGCAGGCGCCGGCACCGGTGCAGTGGCTGTCGCTGGTCAATGCCACCGTGTGCACCGTGCTGCCGGTGCTGGCGATCATGCTGGCGGTGCAGCGCGTCGGCTCGTCGCTGCCCGCGCAGGTCGGTATGCTGGGCCCGGTTTCCACCATCGTGATGAGCCTATGGGTGCTCGACGAACCGATGGGGCCGGCGCAGATCGCCGGCACCGTGCTGGTCCTGCTCGGCGTACTGCTGGTGACGCGGCTGCGCCGCTGACGCCGGAACAATCGCGCGCGCATCCTGGTGGTGATCCGTGCGATTCCGCCCGGGCAGGTGCTGGGCTACGGCCAGGTGGCGATGCGCGCCGGGCTGCCCGGGCGTGCGCGGCTGACCGCGCGCGTGCTCGGCCAGAATGATGATCCTGACCTGCCCTGGCACCGCGTGCTGCGCTCGGACGGCCGCATTGCCATGCCCGAAGGCTCGGCCGGCTGGCGCGAGCAGTCGCAGCGGCTGCGCGCGGAAGGCGTGGTGGTGCAGAACGGGCGCGTGCGCATGCCGGCCGTCGATCCGGTCGCGGCGCTGGACGCTGCGGTGTGGGGGCCGGGCTGAGCGCCAGCGGCAGCTGAACAGGGCGGCCCCGCGCGCGCACGACGGCCTGCTGCACTGCGGCTATCATGCAGGTTGATACCTGCCGGTGCTCCCATGTTCGCGCGACTGCCCCCTGTCACCAAGGCCCTGTTGATCGCCAACGCGATCCTGTTCCTGCTGCAGCAGCCGTTCCTGCTGGGCATGCAGACCTTCGAGCCGTTCATGCTGCAGCCGCTGCAGCACGGCTTCGATGCGTTCTCGCCCGGCGGCAACTTCCAGCCGTGGCAGCTGCTGACCTATGGTTTCCTGCACGGCAGCTTCGGCCATCTGTTCTTCAACATGCTGGCCGTTTTCATGTTCGGCGCGCCGCTGGAACAGACCTGGGGCGAAAAGCGCTTCCTGCTCTATTACCTGGTCTGCGTGGCCGGTGCCGGCCTGTGCCAGCTGCTGGTGGGTTCGCTGCTGGACAACCCGGCCACGGTGCTGGGCGCGTCCGGCGGGGTGTTCGGCCTGCTGCTGGCCTACGGCATGCTGTTCCCGAACCAGCGCGTGATGCTGCTGTTCCCGCCCATTCCGATGAAGGCGCGCACCTTCGTGATCCTGTTCGGCGTTGGCGAACTGGTGCTTGGCGCCACCGGCTGGCAGCCGGGCGTGGCCCACTTCGCGCACCTGGGCGGCATGCTGTTCGGCTGGCTGCTGATCCGCTACTGGCGCGGGCAGCCACCGTTCAACAAGCGCCGCCCGCCCGGCCCGCCCAAGCGCCCGAACCATCTGCGCAGCGTCAAATGATCCAAAGGATCATTTGACGCTGCGGGTGCCGACCGTTGGTCGGCACGCCGCGCGCGCACCCACGCAAGGCGTGGATCTACAGATCCTGCAACACCACCTGTGCGGCATTGTGCCCCGGCGCTCCGCTCACACCACCGCCGGGATGCGTTCCCGAGCCACACAGATACAGCCCCGGCAGCGCCCCCCCGATAGCCCGCCTGGCCGACCATCGGACGTGCGGAAAACAGCTGGTTGGCACTGAGCGCGCCATGGAAGATATCGCCACCGATCAACCCGAAGGTGCGTTCCAGGTCCAGCGGTGACAGCGCCTGCCGGCCCAGTACGCTGGCAGCGAAGCCCGGCGCGTGGCGCTCGACGGTGGCGATCATCAGGTCGGCCACTTCATCGCGATGAGCGTCCCACTGCCGCCCGCCGGGCAGCACTGGCGCCACGTGCTGGCAGAACAGGCTGGCCACATGCTGCCCGGGTGGTGCCAGCGAATCGTCCAGCGTGCTGGGAATCAGCATCTCCACGATCGGTTCGCGCGACCACCCATCACGCCGCGCATCCAGCCACGCGCGGTCCATGTAGTCCAGGCTGGGCGCGAGGATGATGCCGGCGCTGAGGTGGTCGCCGGGGCCGGGCAGGGCGCGGAAGTCCGGCAGGCGGTCCAACGCCACATTCATCCGGAACGTGCCGGAGCCGCAGCGCCACTGCGCCATCCGTTCCCGCGTGGCCTGCGGCACCTGCGCCGGTTCCAGCAGCTGTTCGTAGAGCAGCTTCGGATTGACGTTGGCGATTACGGCGCGTGCACGCAGCGTCTCGCCGCTGGCAAGCACCGCGCCGGCCACGCGCCCCTGCTCGATCAGCATGCGCTGCACGCCCGCATCCACGCGCAGCGTCGCACCGGCTTCGCGCGCCGCCGCAGCGATGGCCTGGCTGATCGCACCCATGCCGCCGATCGCATGGCCCCAGGCCCCCTTCACCCCGTTGCACTGGCCGAACACGTGGTGCAGCAGCACGTATGCGCTGCCAGGCGTGCACGGGCTGGCGAAGTTGCCGACGATGCCATCGAAGCCGAACAGCGCCTTGATCGGTTCGCTTTCGAACCAGCGGTCCAGGTACTCGGCCGCCGACAGGGTGAACAGGTCCAGCAGTTCCTGCCGCAGCGAAGCGTCCAGCGTGGCCAGTTCGCGGCCGAGGCGCCCCATCTGCCACAGCGCGGGCAGGGCACGCCAGCCGCCGGCCACGCCCAGGTCCGGTGGCGCACGCAGCGCCCACGCGCGCAGTGCATCGGCGAAGATCTCCAGCCGCGCCTCGTATTCGGGCAGCCGCTGCGCATCGCGCTCGGAGAATTTCGCCACCTCGGCCTGGGTGCGGCCCGGTGCCGACAGCAGGTAGCGGCCGTCGTCCAGCGGCAGGAAGTTGTTGGCCGGCCGGTTGATGATGCGCAGCCCATGCGCGTGCAGCTGCAGGTCGTCGATCACCTTCGACTGCAGCAGCGACACCGTGTAGGAGGCCGCCGAGTTGCGGAAGCCGGGATGGAATTCCTCGGTCACCGCCGCGCCGCCGAGCACGCCACGCCGTTCCAGCACCACGATCTTCTTTCCCGCACGCGCCAGGTAGGTGGCGCACACCAGTCCGTTGTGACCGCCGCCGACGATGATCGCGTCCCAGTGGCTCATGCGGCGGCAATCGCCGCTTCGATGATGCCGATGTCGATCTTCTTCATCGGCATCATCGCGTTGAAGGCGCGCTTGGCCAGCGCCTTGTCCGTGCTAGTTACCGCTTCGATCAGCACGCGCGGGCTGATCTGCCAGGATACGCCCCAGCGGTTCTTGCACCAGCCGCAGTCGCTCTCCTGGCCGCCGTTGCCGACGATGGCGTTCCACAGCCGGTCGGTCTCGGCCTGGTCGCCGGTCTGGATCTGGAACGAAAACGCTTCGTTGTGCTTGAACGCCGGGCCGCCATTGAGGCCGACGCAGGCCACGCCGCAGACGGTGAATTCAACGGTGAGCACGGCGCCCTCCTGGCCAGCCGGGTAATCGCCCGGCGCGTGGTGCACGGCGGTCACCGCGCTGTCGGGGAAGGTGTTGGCGTAGAAGGTGGCGGCATCCAGCGCGTCCTTGTCGTACCACGCGCAGATGAGGTTCCTGACGGCCATGAGCGGCTCCGCAGCGGGCGAGACCGCAGCGATAGCACGCCGGGTGTTAATGCCGGATCGTGCTGCAATGCGGGGGCCGCGCACCGCGATCGGCAGGCTGTCTGACCGCAACGCGCAGACACTCTTCTCCCGCGCCCGACCGAGGCGTTTCGTGAATGCTCAGTTCGAAGTGCCCAAGCGCGGGCCGCAGTTCACGCACCACGAAAAAGGCGCCCGAAGGCGCCTTTCCCGTTACCGGCGGTGCAACCACTGCGTCAACGCCAGACCTTGACCTGGTCAGCCTCCACGCGCTGCATCGGCTGGCCCGGCTTGCAGCTGAAGGTGGCGCCGAAGGCGGGCAGGTTGGACAGCGCGCCGTTGGTGCGCCAGCGGCCCGGTGCGCGGATGTCCGCGGTCAGGCGGCGGGCGGCTTCGTTCGGTGCCAGCTGCTGCGGCCACAGGGCGGCCCAGGCGCGGAAGAAGCCCTGCTGCTGTGCCGGCTTGGCCTTCGGTTCCTGTGCGTTGTAGGCCGCCCAGGCCAGTTCCAGGCCGGCGATGTCGGCCAGGTTTTCTTCCTGGGTGAGCGCACCGTTGACCTTGCCGCCCTTCACGCCGGGGAAATCGTAGCTGCCGTACTGCACGGCGACGCGGCTGCCGAGCAGGGTCCAGGCGGTCTTGTCGGCCGGAGTCCACCAGCTGCGCAGTTCACCCTTGGCGTCCACCAGCGCACCCTTGGCATCGATGGCACGGGTCAGCTCGTGGCCGACCAGCGCACCGAAGCTGCCGAACTTGTCGGCGGCGTCGGCCTTGGCGTTGAACACCGGGCCCTGCAGGATGGCGGCGGTCACGATCAGGCGGTTCTGCGCCAGGTCGTAGGCCAGCGACGGCTGCTGCGGCAGCACGTCCCAGCGGCGGTCGGCGTTGCCCTTGCCGATGCGCTTCATCTCTTCGCGGTGGCGCCAGGTCGAGGCGATCAGCATGTTGCCGCCGAACGAACCACGGCCCATCGGCTGCACGCTGTAGTCCAGGTCGCGCAGCGGGGTGCCGATCTCGATCTTCAGGGCGGCCAGCTTGGCCTGGGCTTCGGCCTTGGCCTCCGCGCTCAGCCAGCTGCTGTTCTTCACCGCATCGATCTGCACTTCGCGCACCTTGTCGACGATCCACGCCGCCTGGCGGCGGTCTTCGGCAGATAGGAAGCGCGCGGCGTACTCGCGGCCCAGCATCGGGCCGGCGGCCACGTTGATGGCATCCAGCACGTCTTCCCAGCGCGCCGGCGGCAGGGTTTCATCGCGCAGCACGCGGCCACGGAATTCGAACTCGGCGTCGCGGTAGGCCTTGGTCAGGTACGGCGCCATCGCATCGTCCACGCGCCAGCGCAGATAGGCCTTCCACTGGTCAGGCTTGTTCTTGCTGACCATGCTGTCCAGCTGCTTGAACAGGTTGGGATCGGACAGCGAGACCAGGTCGTCGTTCACGCCCTGCACCTTGAGGAATGCGTCCAGCTGCAGGTTGCGGTAGCGGCTGTTGAGCTCCTTGGTGGAGATCGGGGCGTAGTTGTTGAACTGGTTGTTGATGCCGGCCAGCGACTGCGCGTTGCGCGCCAGCTCGGTTTCCAGCGCGATGACCGACTCGGCTTCGGCGTCCAGCTTGGCGGCCGGGGTGCCGGTCAGCGCCAGGATCTGCTTCACATAGGTGCGGTAGCGGCCCATCAGCGCGACGGTGTCGGCGTCGGTGCGGGTGTAGAACGCCGGGTCGGGCAGGCCCATGCCGCCCTGCATGAAGTAGCCGATGTGGCGGTCCAGCGCCTTCAGGTCCACGTCCGGGCCGAAGTTGAAGGCCACCGGGATGCCGACCTGGTGCAGCGCGGCGATCGACGCCGGGATGTCCTTGGCCTTCTTGATGGCGTTGATGCGGGTCAGCAGCGGGGCGATCGGGTTGGAGGCATCGGCTTCCACGGCGGCTTCGTCCAGGCCGCTGGCCCAGAAATCACCCAACAGCTTCTGCACGTTACCCTGCGGGCTGTTCATGGCCGCATCCAGCAGTTCACGCTGCTTGGCACGGCTGCGGTCCACCAGCTGGCCCAGCGCGGTGGTCGCGCCGGTCTGCGGCACCGGGTTGGCCTTCAGCCAGCCGGCATTGGTGGTGTCGTAGAAGTCGCTGCACTGCGCGCTGACGGACGGGGCGGCGGCGGCCTTCTTCTTGGCGGCGAACGCAACGTGGGTCGGGGCGAGGGTCGCCAGGCTGATGCCCAGGGCGATGGCAAGCGGACGGAAATTGGGCATGTAGAGCGAATCCATGATGGATTGAGGGCGGGCGAACTATAGCTAGCCGCGCATGGGCGCAGCATGCACGCCGCTGGCGGCTGCGGGGGTCAGGGCGCACGCAGCGCCGGACACCACGAAAAAGGGCCCGGGGAAAACCCCGGGCCCTTGCAGGTATCGCTCGGCCTCAGCCGGGTCTTACCAGATCACCACCTGCTGCTCGCCGGTGCGGGCCATCGGCGAACCGGCCTTGCACTGGAACGCGGCGGCGAAGGCCGGCAGGTTCGACGGTGCGCCGATCGCGCGGAACTGCGCCGGTGCGTGCGGGTCGGTGGCCAGGCGGACCTTGGCGTTTTCCGGGGTGTACTTGGTGCGCCACATGGTGGCCCAGTTGAAGAAGAAGCGCTGGTCGCGGGTGAAGCCGTCGACCTTGGCGTCTTCCTTGCCGGCGGTGGCCTTCTGCAGGGCATCGTAGGCGGTGGCCAGGCCACCCAGGTCGGCGATGTTCTCGCCCAGGGTCAGGTGGCCGTTCACCGCCTGGCCGTCGACCTTGTACTGGTCGAACTGCTTGACCAGCTTGCCGGTCAGGCCTTCGAAGTTCTTCGTGTCCGCGGCGGTCCACCAGTTTTCCATGTTGCCGGTCGGCCCGAAGCGTGCGCCCTGGTCATCGTAGCCATGGGTCATTTCGTGGCCGATCACCGCACCGATGCCGCCGTAGTTCAGCGCGTCGTCGGCCTTCGGGTCGAAGAACGGCGGCTGCAGGATGGCGGCCGGGAACACGATTTCGTTCTGCAGCGGGTTGTAGTAGGCGTTGACCGTCTGCGGGGTCATGCCCCACTCGGTCTTGTCCACCGGCTGGCCGATCTTGGACAGGTTGAACTTGTAGTTGAACGCGTTGGCCGCGCGCACGTTGCCCAGGTAGCTGTCACGCTGGGTGTCCAGGCCCGACCAGTCGCGCCACTTGTCCGGGTAGCCGATCTTCGGGGTGAAGGTTTCCCACTTGGCGATGGCCTTGGCCTTGGTTTCATCGCTCATCCAGCTCAGGCCCTGGATGCGTTCCTTCAGCGAAGCGGCCAGGTTCTTCACCAGCTGCTCCATTTTTTCCTTGGCTTCCGGCGAGAAGGCCACCTTCACGTACAGCTGGCCGAAGGCTTCACCGGCGTCGCTTTCGATGGTGCCCAGCACGCGCTTCCAACGTGGCTTCTGCTCCTTCTGGCCGTTGAGGGTCTTGCCGTAGAAGGCATAGTTCTCATCGACGAAGGCGTCGCTCAGGTACGGCGAGGCGCTGTCCACGGTGTGGAAACGCAGGTAGGCGCGCCACACCGACGGATCGGTGTCGGCCAGTGCCTTGCTCACTTCCTGGTGGAAGCTGGGCATGGCCAGCGAGAACTTCTCCGGCGCGGCAACGCCCTGGGCCTTGAAGAATTCGGTCCAGCTGAAGTTCGGGGTCAGCTTGTCGGCGTCGGCCAGGGTGACCGGGTTGTAGAACAGGGCTACGTCACGCGACAGTTCCACGCGCGACTTGGAGGCCTTGGCCAGGCGGGTTTCGAACTTCACCACGTCCTCGGCCTGCTTGGCCGCATCGGCGACGGCAACGCCGGACAGCTCCAGCACCTTGGCCACGTGGGCCTGGTAGGCCTTGAGCTTGTCGGCGTTCTTGGCGTCGGTGTAATAGGTGGTGTCCGGCAGGCCCAGGCCGCCCTGGCTGGCGTAGGCCATGTTCATGGCCGAGTTCTTGAAATCGGCTTCAGCGCCGAAGCCGAACAGCTGGTTTTCGCCCTTGGCCGCGCTGGTGCGCAGGAAGTCGGCGATGCCGGCGGTGTCCTTCAGGCCGTCGATGGCGGCCAGGTCGGCCTTCAGCGGCTCGATGCCCTGGGCATTGATCTTGGCTTCGTCCATGCCGGTGGACCACAGGTCACCGACGATCTTCTCGATGTGGTCGGGCTTCTCAACCTTGGCCACCTGTTCGGCCAGCTGGTGCTGCACCGAGACCGAGCGCTCGTCGAGGATGGTGAAGGCGCCCCAGCTGGTGCGGTCGCCCGGAATCTCGTTGGCGGCCAGCCACTTGCTGTTGACGCAGTCGCCGAAGGCGCTGCAGGCGTCCTTGCTGGCGTCCAGGTCGCTGGCCTGGAAGGCGTTGTAGGCCGGCAGCTTGGTGTCATCCAGGCTGTAGCTGGTCGGGGTGGCGGCGGCCGGGGCGGAGGCGGCGCCTTCCGTGGCCGGGGTTTCGGTCTTGCCGCAGCCGACCAGGGCGGCCGAAACGGCCAGGGTCAGCAGGACGATCTTGGGATTACGGATCACGTTGGTGGGCCTCCAGGCCTGGGATGCATCGGAAAGGGGTCCCGCAGGGGGACCTTGGCCGAACGATACGCCGCCGGCCCGGCCTGCAAGGGTGTCGAAAGTCATGCGATGGCGCAAGTGGGGTGGCACCGGACAACATCGGCACACCTGCGACGGCCCCCAAAAGAAACGGGCCCGGCGGTGGCCGGGCCCGTTCATTCACACGGTTCTGGAAGCAGCGATCAGAACTTGTAGGTGGTGCCTATGTACATGTAGCGGCCGATGTTGTCGTACTGCGCCGAGCCCACGTCCGCGCCGAAGTAGTTCACCGGCGGATCCTTGTCGAACACGTTGTCGACGCCCAGGTAGACATCGATCTTGTCGCCCGGGAAGCGATAGCCGACCTGCATGTTGTGGTAGACGAACGACGGGTTGCGGATCGGGCTCTGCGAACCCGGGTTGGCCTGGTAGCTCTTGGGCAGCACGCGCAGGTTCTTGCCGACGTAGGTCATGTCCCACGAGGCACGCCACTGGCCCAGCGAGTACTTGGTCTGCAACTGGCCGCGCCAGCGCGGATCGGTCACGTAGGTCAGGTTCTCGTCGTACTCGGTCGGGAAGTCCTGGAACGCCCACTCGCGGGACTGCAGCAGGCGGGTACCCACCAGGCGGATGACGGTGTCACCCTCGGCAATCTTGAAGCGGTAGTCCATTTCCAGATCGACGCCGACGCGGCGCGAGCGGGCCAGGTTCTCGTTCAGGGCAACCCAGCGGCTGATCGAATGCTCGGGGAAGGTACGGCCGCCGGCATCGGTCAGGCCGCCGGCACCGGCGCGCTGGATGAAGTTGCAGAACGAGTTGTTGATGCCGCCGGGGAATCAACGCAACGGGTGGCGTTGGTTTCGGCGGTAACCGCGCCGATGGCATCCTCCAGGCTGATCCACCAGTAGTCGATGGACATGCCGAAGCCCTGGATGAAGTCCGGCTGCCAGACCAGGCCGTAGGTGAAGCTGCGTGCACGTTCCGGCTTCAGGTTCGGGTTGCCGCCGCTCACGCCGGGGCGGTTGGCGCTGTAGGTGTCCACCCAGCCGACCGGCACGCCCAGGGTCGAGCAGTTGGCCTGGCGCAACACCAGGTCAGCCGCCGTACCAGGACGGTTGGGGTTGGTCGGGAGGTAGTTGCAGGGATCGTTGATGGCGGCGAAGTTCTCGCTCTGCGGGTTGTACAGTTCGCCGATGCTCGGCGCACGCACAGCCTGCGACAGCGTGCCACGGGCGCGCAGGGACAGGATGATGGTCCAGTCCAGGCCGACCTTCCAGGTGGTGGTCTTGCCGATGCTGCTGTAGTCGGACCAGCGGCCGGCGGCGTCCATCGTCAAGTTGTAGATGCCCGGAATGTCGGCCAGCAGCGGCACGGTGGTTTCCACGAACGCCTCGCGCACGTCGTACTTGCCGGCGCGGTTGGGGATGGCATTGAGGAAGGTCAGGCCCTGTGCCGCCAGCGGATCGGTCTGCTCGATGCTCTTCTCGCGACGGTACTCGACACCGCCGGCCACGCCGACGTCGCCGGCCGGCAGGCTAAACAGTGAGCTGTTGGCCAGCGAGGCGCTGAACACGGCCTGCTCCAGACGCGAGAAGTTGTACGACTTGACGTTCATCCAGTCGCGTGCGGCCTGGGTGACAGCGCCGTTGCCGAACACCGAGAACGGTACGCAGCCTTCACGGGCGAACTGCGAGTATACGCGGTTGCCGTTGTTGGCGTTGGTGGCCAGCGGGTTCAGCGTGGTACGGCAGACGATCTGGCCGGCGGCCGGGTCGATGGCGGTGTCCAGGCCTGCCTGCCAGCGCTCGTTGATGCGGTTGTTGAGGTTCCAGCGCTTGACTTCGCTCTGGCCCCAGTTGCCGTAGGCGTCGTAGGTCCAGTTGTCGGTCAGGTTGCCTTCCACGCCCAGAACGATGCGCTTGGTGTTGCGTTCGACGTGCTCACCACGCTGGCCGGCGTCGACATTGAAGCGCGACAGGGTCAGCTGGGTCTGGCCGGCGGCATCCATCATCGTGCGCAGCTGCGGGGTGATGTACGGATTGTCGCGACGGATGCGCAGCGACTGGTCGAACGACGGCTGCGCCAGGAAGTCCGACACGGTTTCGGTGTACTTGCCTTCGAAGTACAGGCGGTGGTTGTCGGTCAGGTCGAAGTTGACGACCGTGTTGACACTCTTGCGGTCGAAGCCGGGCTGCAGGTCGGCCACCGAGTTCAGGTTGGCGAAGTCGCAGTCGACGCAGCTCGAGTTGCTCACCACCGTGCCGTCATAGCGCTGCGGGCGGAAGGTGTCATCCGGGTTGAACTGGTAGCGGTTGCGGTACGTCGACGGCACGCCCGGGGTGAACGCTCCGAGCGTGAAGGTGCCACCGAAGGAGATGGAGTGGTTGCCGCCCGGGCCGGCCAGCACGGTTTCCGGATTGCTTTCGATTGCCAGCTTGCTGCGGTCGAAGTTCGGGTTGCGCACCGAGACCAGGAATTCGTTGCCGATGGCGCGGTCGGTACGGGTGAAGCGGTCCTGTTTGCTGTATTCCAGCGCGATGGCGGCGTTACCACGGCCACCGGCGAAGTCGGTGCCGGCCGAGGCGCTGATGAAGGAACGGCTGAAACCGCCTTCGTTGGCCATGCCGGTCTGGCCACGGACTTCCGCGCCATCGAAGGACTTCTTCATGATGAAGTTGACCACGCCGGCCACGGCGTCGGCACCGTAAACGGCCGATGCACCACCGGTGATCACTTCGACGCGCTCGATCCATTCCACCGGAATGGTGTTCACGTCCACGGCGGTCGAGCCGGAGGTCGCGCCGACATGGCGGCGGCCGTTGACCAGCACCAGCGTACGCGAAGTACCCATGCCGCGCAGATCGAGCAGGCCGACGCCGGCAGTGCCGATGAAGCGGGTGGAGTTACCCAGCGTGTAGGTCGGCGACAGGGCGGGCAGGCGAGCCATCAGGTCGCCGATGTTGTTGGCGCCGGTGGAGCGGATTTCTTCCGCAGTAATGGCGGTGACCGGCGACGGCGTGACGAAGCCGGTACGCGCGATGCGCGAACCGGTGACGCTGACGCGGTCCAGATCGATCGGGTTGTTGCCCGAGGCGGCTTCCTGGGCGAAGGCCGGAGCGGTCGCGGCGGCCATCAGGCCGGCCAGCAGGGCGCAGGTCAGCGGGTGGCGGCCGGGCGTGCGGTGGTGGGTCATGCGGTGGATCCCCTGAGTGGATGGTGGGCGGGCCTCCTGCCTTTGTTTTGTGTGAGTTCATGTGTCTTCCTGACACGATTCGAACCTAACATGGTGTTAACGGCATTTGCACAATTTCTTCACTCGACGACACGGATTTGTCGTGCGGTTGTCGCACAAATGCAACTGACACAGTGGGTTAGGTCTCGCTTATGTTTGCGCAGTCTGGCGTGATGACCTGGAGCTGAACGCGCATTCATGATCGGTACTGCGCAGATCGCTGTCCAGCGGCCAATGGAAACTCGTCGACACGGGACAAGAAACCGCGCTCTGAGGGACCGGTTCAGGTCAATTTCTGGCGCCTTTCGGGGCGTGCCCGCTGCCCCGCCGCCAGCGTCGCGAGGCCGGCGAAGCCAGGACGGCGCCGCGCTGCGCTGCGCGCCTGCACCCCATGCCGTTCCCGGGCCGTTTTCCAGCTCGGCTCCCCGCGCTCGGCCTCGTCGACCACCGGTAGCGTGAGGGCCGGCGAGTAACTCCGTGGGCTGCGCCTGATTGTTGATGTGATTGGACATTCCTTTTCCTGGGGGAAAAGGTGTCAACCCGGTTCAGGGCGGGTCGGAACCAAAAAAGAGGGCGGCTTTCGCCGCCCTCCCTGAACTGCCTGGATCTACGATCAGAACTTGTACTTCAGACGCACGAACGGGGTGCGGCCGTAGTAGTCGTACTGGGTAGCGAAGGCCGGGACGTTGCCGTAACGGGAATCGGCAACGCCGGTGGAGACCGAGGGAGGCGTGGTGTTGAAGATGTTGCTCACGCCCGCCAGGATCTCCCAGTCCGCCTGCGAGTAGCTGATCGATGCGGTGTGATAGACCCGCTTCTCGGCCACGATGTCACGATAGGAGTTCGGACGGCCCTGGTAGGTGAACACCGGATCCAGGTCGATATCCTTGGTCTTGCCCACATAGGTGGTCAGCCAGTTGTAGCTCCAGTCACCGCGGGTCAGGCTGAGGGCCAGGTTGCCTACCACCTTCGGACGACCGATGTCGCCGAGCAGTTCCGACGAGGTCAGGCCGCTGGCCGCCGCGCTGGAGAACACCTGCTGGGTGTCTTCGATGGTGTAGGTGACCTGGGTTTCGGCCGAGAACTTACCGAACGAGAAATCGTGATCGAAGTTCGCAGTCAGGTCGTAACCACGGGTCCGCTAGCTGTTGATGTTGATGAACTTGTTCTGGATCTGGGTGATCGCGTACGGCTGGTTGTTGCCCGTGGCGCCGTTGCGGGTCAGCAGGTCGCAGTAGCTGTTCGGGTAGACCGAGCCGCCGTAGCAGCCGCGCATGACGTTGTTGCTGCCCAGCTGCGCGATTTCGTTGTTCACCTGGTAATCGAAGTAATCGATCGCGACGCTCAGGTTGGCGAACGTCGGGGTGAACACGATGCCGGCGGTCTTGGCGCGCGAGGTTTCCGGCACCAGGCTGGTACCGCCGCCCTGGCCGTACACGGTGCCGCTGCTGCCACCGCCTGCGTAGTCGGCCGGGATGCCCGCGGCGGCGCAGTTCTTCTGGAAGTTGGTGTTGGAGCTCTCGCCCCAGCGCACGCACGGATCGTTGGCCTGGGAGAAGAAGCCGGTCTGGTTGCCCAGGTAGGTTTCATACAGGCCCGGCGCACGGTAGGACGTGCCCACCGAACCACGCAGGCGCAACGCCGGGATGATCTGCCAGTTCAGGCCGACCTTCCAGACGTTGTCCGAGCCGGAGACGCTGTCGTACTTGAACACGCGGCCGGAGGTGTTCAGGCTCAGCGATTCGATTGCCGGCAGGCCCTTCAGCAGCGGCACGTCCAGTTCGACGAAGGCTTCCTTGACCTTCTCGCTGCCCTTGGTCACGTCAGCCGAGGACGAGCCCCAGATGTCGCCGTTACGGGACAGTTCGCTGGGCTGGTCGTTCAGCGAGTAGTAGCGGTATTCCAGGCCCGCAGCGACGCCCACGGCGCCGGCGTTGCCAGGCATCTCGAACAGGTCGCCGCTGACCACGGCGTTGACGGTCGCCTGCTTGTAGATGGCCTTGCCCCAGTCCCAGATGCCGATCTTATCGACCAGCTCATCGACCTTGGTGCCGCTGAGATAGCCCGGATCGAAGTAGTTCACGCTCGGCGGGGTATTGGTGTAATCGAGGTCGCCGCTCTTGGATGCCTGGATGGCCAGGTTGCCGTACTTGCCCTTGGAGTGGCTGAAGTTGGTGTTGACTTCCCACGACCAGGTGTCGGTGCCCTTGAACAGGCCGTCGAGCTTGCTGGCGACGTAGAAGTAATCAACCGTCACGTCCTGCTGCGACTTGAACGGCAGCACCGGGTTGGCTTCGGTCTGCGTGCCCGGAATCAGCACGTACGGGAAGAACTGGCGCCAGGAGAAGGTGTTGGTTTCGCGACGGTTGAACAGCAGCTGGGTCTTCCAGTTGACCGAATCAAAGCCGCAGTCGGTGGCAAGGTAAAGCGTCTTGCGCTCCTGCTGGTTGATGATCTGGCCCTGGCCCCAGCGTGCGAAGTTGAGCGGCTCGTCGTAGAACGCCTGGCCGCGGGCATAGGTCTGGGTGGTGCGCGGACGGTAGCCGGGGAACGGGCCGGTGGTCGAGCCGTCGCCGGACGGCACATAGCGGGTGGAGCCAACGTCGATGAGGTTGTGCAGCATGTTGTTGCAGTTGGCGAGGTTGGTGCCACGGTTGATCGAGCGGTCTTCGCGGTCGATCCGGTTGCCGTTGGCATCGTAGACCAGGTCGTTGCCGCAGTTCAGGAAGTCGCGGTCGCCACGGGTCAGCGCGTTGTGGCGGTACCACTCGGCGGCGGCCACGACGCTGCCCTTCTCGAAGTTCCAGCCGTTGGCCAGCGAGGCGGAGAAGACTTCACCGCCACCTTCGGTCGGCACACGGCCGATCACGGTCAGTTCCGGGCGATCGAAGTGCTTCTTGGTGATCAGGTTGACCACGCCGGCCACAGCGTCGGAACCATAGATCGAGGACGAACCATCCTTCACGATTTCGGCGCGCTGCAGCACAGCGGTGGGGATGACGTTCAGGTCGAAGGCGCCTACGGCGCCGCGGGTGCCTGCCGGACCCGGGCGCTGGCCATCGAGCAGGACCAGCGTACGGTTGGCGCCCAGGCTGCGCAGCGAGATGGTCTGCACGCCGGTACCACCTTCGACGACGAAGCCGCCGAACTGGCGGGTGATCTGGGTTTCGGCCGCGCCGATGGCCGACTTCTGCAGGAACTCGGCCACGTTGACCTGGCCCTGCTTGGCATTGGTTTCGGCATTGATGGTGAACACCGGCGAGGTGGTCTCGTAATCCGCACGGCGGATCAGGGAGCCGGTCACGGTCACCTTGTCAAGATCGGTGGCACGCTGGGTGGAGGAAGTGCTGCTTGACGCCTTAGCTTCCTGCTGGGTGGATTCCTGGGCCAGTGCCGGTGCGACCTGCAGGCAGGCCAGCACAGCGAGAGTTAGCGGAATACGGCTTGGCTTGATGTGGTGGTTGGCGTTGCGCATTTCGGTTGGATCCCCGCTTGTTATGCTTCGGTTAATGGAGTCTATGAGCGGCGTAAAGTAAATGCAACATTAACTGCGTGTAAAAGAAACGATACGCTGTTACGCATTCCTTCAGCTCTCTCGCTCGTGAGGCGTCGGCCATGGCCGACGCGCTGGTTGCGGGCCTCAAAGACCGTTGGGGCCGCAATCCTTGGCCAGGTAGTCGGCCATCAGGTTCAGCGTCACCTCGAAGTGGCGCGGGTACCACGGCATGCTGTGCGGCATGTCCGGGATGAGCTCGAAGCGCGCGGGCACCTTGCCCTGCACGGCGTTGTAGAAGCCACGCGCATGGAAAGAAGGTGTGCGGACGTCGCGATCGCCGACGAAGGTCAGCAGCGGGATCGTGGCCTTTGCGGTGTTCTGCATCGGGTCCATGCCCTTGACCGTGCGGCCCTGCAGGATGCGCTGCAGCCGGTTCTGGCTCCATGACGTGCCGAGGCGGCCCAGGTCGGTAACCGGCGCACCGGCAATGGCGCACTGGTACGGAGAGGGGCTGCGCACGGTTGCGGCGGCGGCGAAGCCACCGTAGGAGTAGCCGAAGATGGCTATGCGGTTCTTGTCGGCGATACCTTGCGACACGAGCCACGCGGCGCCGTCGTCCTTGTCGTCCTGCATCTTCAGGCCTCACTGCCCATCACCGGCGAGCCACAGCTTCCGGCCCAGGCCGGAGCTGCCGCGGTACTGGGGACGAAGCACGGCATAGCCGCGCGAGGTGAAGAACGGCACCCAGCCGGACACGTCCCAGCCGGTGTAGTCGCGTGCCCATGGGCCGCCATGCGGATGGATCAGCGTCGGCAGCGGGCCATCGCCCTGTTTCCAGCCGGCGGGCAGATCCAGAATGGCAGGAATCTGCTGCCCGTCGCGGGCTGCATAGGTCACCCAGCGCTGCTCGCCGATCTGCTTGCTGTCCACCCAGGGCCGCTCGCTGCCAAGGGGGACGACGTTGCTGCGGTCGGCCAGGATGTAATAACTCTTGGGCGTGCGGTTGCTCTCGGTGGTGAACAGCACGCGCGAGAGGTCGTCGTTGTAGCCGGTGATGGCGACGGACAGGTCCGGGTACGCCTGCTTGAGGCCGTCCTGCAGGGCTTTCATCTGCGGGTCCACGTAGACCGCCTCGCGCTTGGGGCCATCGACGTAGAAGCCCAGCACCTTGTTGAAGTTGCTCTTGCGCGTACCCAGGATCAGACCGCCGATCGAGAAGGTGGGGGGATGTGCCGCCAGCGGCTCCTTGTCGAATTCGCGCTTGGCCGGGTCATAGAGGCGCGCCTGCACCAGGTCGGAGAACTGGTCGGTCAGCACGTACAGCTTCCCCGTTTCGTCGTCGATGCCGACCACGTCCACCGAGTAGCGGTCGCTGAGTTTGGTGGTCAGCGGGGCGTGCACCTCGAACTGACCGGCGCTGTTCTTTATCAGCACGCGCTACTCGTACTCATCCGAGCCGGCCGGCTCGATCTGGGTCTGGGTCATCACCTCGCCGGTGCGCGGATGGAACAGGCCCGGCGTGGTGCGCGAGCTGCCCTTGAACAGCAGCTCGGTCTGCCCGGTGCGCAGGTTGAACCGGTAGTAGTTGGCCTGCAGGGTTGCTTCATTGAGCTGGTTGATGATGACCCGGTCCGGGTCCAGCGGAAGCAGGTGGACGAGCGATGCGGTGCCAGCCAGTTCCAGGCAGCGCAGCGTGTCGGGGCTGATGCCCAGTGAGCGGGTATTGTTGGCGAAGGCTTCGTCGAACTTGGTCTGGCTGGTGTCGGTCAGGTAGGCCTTTGTCAGGAAGGTCTTGGTGGCGCCGGCGCTGTTGCCTTCGCCGCAACCGCCCAGCTTGCCGGTCCATTCCTGGCGGCCGATGACCAGGTTGCGCCCCGCCTTGAGTGCGCTGGCGGCGATGAATTTCATGCGATCGCCGGAGGGCGTGATCGCGACAGGCCCGCCCTTCAGGTTTTCCAGGTTCCAGTTCGCAAGCGCGGTGTCGCCGTTGTTACTGCCCGGCGCGGCGATGATCGCGACGAGCTGCTTGCCGTCAGCGCTCATCGAGACCGACTGGATGGCGGGAATCTTGGCGAAGTCGTCAGCGGGAAGGGGAGCGGCGGTAACGGGGCCGCAGATCAGGCCGAGCACGGCGGCGGCAATGCCCAGTCGAATGGGCTTGCTGGGGTGGTCCATGGAAAAGCGTCCTTGACAGTTCGGATGGTACCAATATGACCCGAAGATGAATCAAGTTCGTTCGTTCGTCAACATTTCGTGAATTGAGCCCGATTTCCTGCAGATGGGCTGAATCGGCAAAGCCTTTCGGCTGCGTACCGCGCGGATGTTGGGGCCTGGCCGGCACCGGTCAACGATGTTGCGCTGCGGGAAAGGTCCGCTGGATGGAGGAAACGGGCCGGAGCGTGGGGCGCCCCGCGTTGGAGATCTCTGATGAAGGAGAAATCCGCGTTTCCGGCTCGATCACGTGATGTACCTTGCGCGTCCCGAGCCGCCGTGGATGCCGGTGCCCAGCTTGATGGAACGCCTGGCGACTGATGCCGAAATGACGGCCAGCCCTTGCCACGCCTGCGCCTTGGAGGGGCCCTTGCGTGAGGGCTCGCCGGAAGGTTTCTTACGGTTCGCACGCCGTCATCCTCTTCGAGGACACTCACAACAGAAAAGCCCCGCTTGCGCGGGGCTTCCAGATCATCAGGATCTGCTGCGGCGATTACTTGCCGAAGTCGTACTTCGCCTGCACGTACACGGCGCGGCCGTAGACGTTGTACAGGTAGTTGTTGAACGGCGTACCCGAGGTGCCCTGGTAGCTGTGCGCCTGGTTGTCGGGCATCTTGTTGAACACGTTGTTGACCATCAGCGAGAAGGTCAGGTCATCCTGGGCGCGGTAGTTCGCGCTCAGGTTGTACGTGGTGTACGAACCCCACTTGCCGGCCGCCTGGCCCGAGGCCTTGTGCACGTAGCCGTAGCCGTTCAGGCCAGCCAAGTAATCCGGGGTGTGGCCGATGTAGTTGGCGTACAGGGTGGTGGTGAACTTGTCCAGCGACCAGGCCACCGACACGTCCGAGCGGACCTTGGCGAAGCTGTCGTAGTTCCACATCGCCTTCGGGTTGCCCAGCGGGTCCTGGAAGGTTTCGCCCGGCTGCGCCTGCACTTCACGCTTCAGCATGTTGGTGTAGTTGCCCGAGAACTGCAGCGCGCCGAAGCGGCCGATGTCCTGCAGGTACTTCACGCCCACGGTGACGGCCTGCAGGTTCTGGCGCGCCACGTTCATCTTCGGCGTGTACAGCTCCTTCAGGTTGCCGGCGTTGTCACGCACGATCCAGTCGGCAGCGTTCTGGCAGGTGGCCGACGAACCGTTCGGCAGGCCGTTGCGGCAGTAGTACTCGGCCAGCAGCAGCTGGTCGGTGCTGGCGGTGTCGACTTCGTTCTTGATCTTCCAGTTGTAGTAGTCGGCGGAGATCGACAGGGTCGCCATCGGCGCCCAGACGATGCCGGCGTTCCACACATCGGCGGTGATCGGCTGCAGGTCCGGGTTGCCCGAACGCTCGGAGTAGGCCGAAACACTGTTGCCGAAGGTGCAGGCATCGGTGTTGCCCGGGGTGAAGCCCATCTGGCTGCAACGGTAGTAGTCGGTCGAGTTGGCGGCGTAGTAGCCGCTGCGGCCCTGGAAGGCGTCCGGCAGGGTCGGTGCACGGAAGGCCGTGCCTTACTTGCCGCGCAGCAGGATCCTTTCCAGCGGACGGAACTCGATGCCCAGGCTGTAGGTCGCCTTGTCAACGGTGTTATCGGCGATCTTGAAGGCGTCGTAGCGGCCCGAGGCGGTCACGGTCAGCGATTCCAGCAGCGGCATGCGCAGCTCGCTGGTCACGGCGTAGTTGCTGCGGTGGCCATTGCCGGCCACGGCCGAGCTGCCCCACACCTTGCCGTCGAGCAGGCGCTGGTCCGGGCTGTAGTCCCAGCCTTCGCTGCCACCTTCAACCACCACGGCGATGCCGGCATCACCACCGGGCAGCGCGAACAGCGAGCCGTTGGTGACCTGCGCACGGGCCAGGTTCTGCCAGGTACGTGCGTGGTTGGTGGTGTAGCCGGTGAAGCCGGCGAAGTCTTCCGGCGAGATCGGCGAGTAGAACGCAGCCCAGTTCGGGTTGTAGATGCCGAAGGTGCCGGTCTTGTCGGTGTAATCGCCCAGGCGCTGGCCCAGCACCTTGTCGGTGAAGTAGGCGTTGATCTCATCGCCGAAGCGCTGGAACTTGCTCTCGTCCAGGCGGTATTCGTCACGGGTGAAGCTCAGGCTGTAGTCCCAGTTGCCGACAGCGCCCTTGCCGCCCAGGGTGACCTGGTAGGCACGGCTCTTGTCATTGTTCAGGATGCCCTTGTAGCCCTGGCCGCCGATGTCTTCCGGTGCGAAGGCGCGCTGCAGGTTCACCACCTGCTTGGAGCCCTGGTCGTAGAAGCCGCCCATGGTGCTCTTGGTGCCCCACCACAGGTAGTTCGAGCCGGAGGTGTACTCGGTCTTTTCCTTGCTGTACAGCACGTCGGCGAACAGCTGCAGGTTGTCGGTGGCGTCGAAGGTCATCGACGTGTAGAACTGGTCGCTGTCCTTGCCGTTCTTCAGGGTCTTGTAGCCGGCGCTGTAGACCGAGCCGCAGGACTGGCCGGTCGGGCGGTTGCCCAGCACGGTGGTGCCGCCGAACTGGCCGGTGACGTTGGCGCACTTGCTCGGGTCAATCATCAGCAGCTTGTTGTCAGCGGCGGCGATGACGGCGAAATCGTTGGCCGGCAGCTGCGCGGTGTAACCGTGCAGGTTGTTCTGCTCGGTCAGGTCGCGCTGGTAGCCCCAGATCGGGTTGCTGCTTTCCAGCTGCACGTTGACCAGGGCGTTGAAGCGGTCATCCAGGGCGCGGAAGCCGTTGGCTGCGCTGATGCGCACGTTGCTGCCACCACCTTCGGTGTAGGCGCCACCACGCACGGTCAGCGAGCCGCCGTCCATGCGTTCCTTCAGGATGATGTTGACCACGCCGGCGATCGCGTCCGAGCCGTACAGCGAGGACTGGCCGCCCGGCAGGACTTCGATGCGGTCGACGATGTCGATCGGAATGCCGCTGATGTTGTTGAAGGCATCACCACCGTTGTACAGCGCCAGATAGGACATCATCGGGCGGCCGTTGATCAGGTACTTGGTGTAGCCCGGGTTCAGGCCGAACATGCCGGCGGCTTCAGCACCCTGGGTGAACGAAGCCGAGGTCTGGCCACCCTGGATGCCGCCGGTCGTCATCGACGACTGCTGCAGCACTTCGGCGACGCTGTTGAAACCGCGGGCCTGGATGGCCTCGGCGGAAATGGTCATGACCGGAGTCTGGGTCTCGACCTGGGTCTGCGGGATCAGCGACCCGGTGACGGTGATCTTGTCGAGGTTGGTGGCCTTGTCCTGGGCGAGGGCCGGCGAGGCGGCAACCAGGGCGGAGAGCAGGGCGACGGCGAGCGTGCTGCGACGAGCGGTGGTGCGAGAGTCTTTCATCAATGTTCCATGGATCATGAATAAGGCAAAAACAAATGCGGCACTGCGCCATTCGGCCATGCAATGCAAACGTGTCGTTTACGATCGATACAGTGCGGATCGACCGTAACACGGCCTTAACAAAAATTTGCTGGAAACGTTTTTTCCCAGTCAGCCAGCATGCAGCTTGTATGATGTTCTGTTCCCTTCCCCCGTTCTGCCCCGCCGGAGTCATGCAGTGAACAGTTCCAGCCGCCGCCCCCATGCCAGCCAGGTACAGAAGGGCCTCAACCTGCATCCCCGCATCCGCAACGTGGTCGCCGTCGGGTCGGGCAAGGGCGGGGTGGGCAAGTCGACCACCTCGGTGAACCTGGCCGTGGCACTGCAGCAGCTCGGTGCCCGGGTCGGCGTGCTTGACGCCGATATCTACGGCCCCAGCGTGCCGGCGATGCTGGGCCTGTCCGGCCGCCCGGAAAGCCCGGACAACAAGAACATCGAGCCGATGCGCGCGTTCGGCGTGGACACCATGTCCATCGGCTACCTGATCGAGGACGAGACGCCGCTGATCATGCGCGCCCCGCGCGCGACCGCAGCGCTGACCCAGCTGTTCGAAGACACCCTCTGGGACGACCTGGACGTGCTGCTGATCGACCTGCCGCCGGGAACCGGTGACATCCAGCTGACCCTGGTGCAGAAGGTGCCGCTGGCCGGTGCGGTGATCGTGACCACGCCGCAGGACATCGCCACGCTGGATGCGAAGAAGGCGCTGAAGATGTTCGAGAAGGTCGAGGTGCCGGTGCTGGGCATCGTCGAGAACATGGCGGTGCATACCTGCAGCCACTGCGGCCACGTCGAGCACCTGTTCGGCGAAGGCGGCGGTGAGCGCATGGCCGCGCAGTACGGTGTGCCGCTGCTGGGGGCGCTGCCGCTGCAGATCGACATCCGCGAGCAGGGGGATGCCGGAACGCCGATCACCGCCGCGCAGCCGGATTCGGTCGTGGGCCAGGCCTACCGCCATGCGGCCCAGCGGCTGCTGGAAGAGCTGGGCAAGCGCCCGCGCGCCTCCATCCCGATTCTTTCCTCGCTGCTGTAAGGCGGCCGCTGCCGGGGGGACTGCGGCGTGCTTGCCCGGCCCCCTGCTAGAATCCGTGCGCCCCTTGTACCCAGGACAGAGCATGAGCATCAAGAGTGACCGTTGGATCCGCCGCATGGCCGAACAGCACGGGATGATCGAGCCGTTCGAAGCCGGGCAGGTCAAGCAGGCCAACGGCCAGCGCATCGTCAGCTACGGCACGTCCAGCTATGGCTACGACGTGCGCTGCTCGCGCGAGTTCAAGGTGTTCACCAACATCAATTCCACCATCGTGGACCCGAAGCACTTCGATTCGGGCAGCTTCGTGGACATCACCGCCGATGAATGCATCATTCCGCCCAACAGCTTCGCGCTGGCGCGCACGGTGGAGTATTTCCGCATTCCGCGCGACACCCTGGTGGTATGCCTGGGCAAGAGCACGTACGCGCGGTGCGGCATCATCGTCAACGTGACGCCGCTGGAGCCGGAGTGGGAAGGGCACGTGACCCTGGAATTCAGCAACACCACGCCGCTGCCGGCGCGCATCTACGCCAACGAAGGCGTGGCGCAGATGCTGTTCTTCCAGGCCGCGGCCGATGACGTCTGCGAGACGTCCTACCGCGACCGCGGCGGCAAGTACCAGGGCCAGACCGGCGTGACCCTGCCGCGTACCTGAGCAAACTATCGGTAGCGCCGGGCCATGCCCGGCGTTGGACAGATTCGCCGGGCGTGGCCCGGCGCTACCTTATTTGCCGCGGCCGAACAGCATCGCGATGCCGACACCCACCAGTGCCACCGGCCACCAGGTCAGCAGCAGTCGTGACAGGTTCAGGTGGGTCCAGCCCAGGTTGCTGGCAAGCATGAACAGGCCGATGAGGATCAGCAGGACGGCGGCGACGAGGTTGAAACGCATCGGGTTCGGCCAGGGCTCAGGTCAGGGCCGGATATCCTAGCCTGTCCTTCCAGTAGGCGACATGCTGGGCCAGCGCGTCGGGCTCGTAGCGGTGGGCCTGGCCGCTGCCCCAGACCGGCCCGGGCCATGCCGGGTCGCCGTCATGGCGGCCGATCACGTGGAAATGCAGCTGGCGCACGATGTTGCCCAGCGCGCCGATGTTGATCTTCTCCACGCCGTCGCTGCCCTTGAGGGCCTTGCAGGCGCGGTTCAATTCGGTGCGCAGCTTGTCCTGCTGCTCACCGTCCAGCTCGATCCATTCGGTGATGCCGGCCAGCCGCGGCACCAGTACCAGCCACGGGAAGCGTTCGTCGTTCATCAGCCGCACTTGCGACAACGGGCCTTCGGCTACCAGTACGCTGTCGGCGGCCAGGCGTGAATCCAGTTCAAAGTCGCTCATCCAAGATGCTCCGAGAAGAAGTCCAGGGTGCGTTGCAGCGCCAGGGCGGCGCTGTCTGGATCATACGCATGTCCGACCTCCCGGTTGAAGGCGTGGTCGGCCGGGTAGACGAAACTGGCCATCTGCGGCAGCTTCTCGCGGTGGGCCTGCACGGCCTCCGGCGGGATGCTCTTGTCCTGGGCGCCGAAGTGGAACATGACCGGTGCCTTGGGGGTCTCGTCGAGGAACTGCACGTTGCGTGCGCCGTAGTAGCTGACCGACGGCAGGCCCTGGCGCAGGGCCGCCAGCAGCGCGATCGAGCCGCCCCAGCAGTAGCCGACCGTGCCGACCTTGCCGGCCGGGGCCAGGCGGGTGGCGGCGGCACGCACCACGTCCAGGGCGCGTTCCACGCCCAGTTCGTTCACCCGCGCCAGCCCCTGCTGCACGCCGTCGCTGTCGTAGGGCAGGGCGTCGGTGTCCGAGGCGGTACCGTCTAGCAGGTCGAAGAATGCCGGGGCCAGCACGGCGTAGCCCTGTGCGGCGAAGCGCTCGGCCACCCCGCGGATATGGGCGTTGGGGCCGAAGATCTCCTGGATGACCACCAGGCCGGCGCGCGGCTTGCCCTCCGGCAGGGCCTGCCAGGCGCGGACCGGGCCAAAGTGCGTGTCAAGGGTGATCCATTCGGCCATTGCGGCATACCTCGTTGCAAAGACGAAGCCGCATTATCGGGTCGGCGCCGGTTAGCGCCATGTCAGCAGCTGTGCCGGCTGTGGCGGCCGGCAGTTCAGGGCATGGCGGCCAAGCCCGGTATACTGGCGCCCTTTCAGGCCCGGGCCCCCAGGCGCCCTGCCATCGCGGCAGGGTCCCAGGCCCCAGAGTCCCGCGATTTCCATGTCCCAGCTGAACCCCAAAGTCGGCTTCGTCAGCCTTGGCTGCCCGAAGGCCCTCGTCGATTCCGAGCGCATCCTCACCCAGCTGCGCTCGGAAGGTTATGACATCGTCCCGTCCTACGATTCGGCCGACGTGGTGGTGGTCAACACCTGCGGCTTCATCGATTCGGCGGTGACCGAATCGCTGGACGCCATCGGCGAGGCGATGAACCAGAACGGCAAGGTCATCGTCACCGGCTGCCTGGGCAAGCGCCCGGAACAGATCCGCGAGGCGTACCCGAACGTGCTGGCGGTGTCCGGCCCGCAGGACTACCAGAGCGTGATGGAAGCGGTGCACGCCGCGCTGCCGCCCAAGCACGACCCGTTCGTGGACCTGGTGCCGGACTACGGCATCAAGCTGACCCCGCGCCACTACGCCTACCTGAAGATTTCTGAAGGCTGCAACCACAAGTGCAGCTTCTGCATCATCCCGTCGATGCGCGGCAAGTTGGTCTCGCGCCCGGTGGATGAGGTGCTGCGCGAAGCCGAGCGCCTGGTGCGCGGCGGCGTGCGCGAGCTGCTGGTGGTTTCGCAGGACACCTCGGCCTACGGCGTGGACGTGAAGTACGCCGAGAAGATGTGGCGCGACAAGGCCTACCAGACCCGCCTGAAGGCGCTGTGCGAAGGCCTGTCCGAACTCGATGCCTGGGTGCGCATGCACTACGTCTACCCGTACCCGCACGTGGACGAAGTGGTGCCGCTGATCGCGGAAAACCGCATCCTGCCGTACCTGGACATTCCGTTCCAGCACGCCAGCCCGCGCATCCTGCGCCTGATGAAGCGCCCCGGCGCGGTCGAGAAGACCCTGGAGCGCGTGCAGAACTGGCGCCGCATCGCCCCGGACATCACCGTGCGTTCGACCTTCATCGTCGGCTTCCCGGGGGAGACCGAGGCCGAGTTCGAAGAGCTGCTGTCGTTCCTGGACGAAGCGCAGCTGGACCGCGTGGGTGCCTTCGCCTATTCGCCGGTCGAGGGCGCCACCGCCAACGACCTGCCCGACGCGGTGCCGGAAGAAGTGAAGCAGGAGCGCCTGGCCCGCTTCATGGAAAAGCAGGCGCAGATTTCCGCCGCGCTCCTGGAGGCCAAGATCGGCACCGTGCAGCAGTGCCTGGTCGATGCCATCGAAGGTGACATCGCCGTGGCCCGTTCCAAGGCCGATGCGCCGGAGATCGACGGCCTGGTGCACATCCAGAACGCCGACCAGGCGGCGCTGCGCGTGGGCGAGTTCGTCGACGTGGAGATCACCGAGAGCGACGAGCACGACCTGTACGGTGACGCGCTGCCCAGCGCTGCGCGCCCGGCGTTCGACCTGAAGATGCTGTGACCGCAGCGACGGCCGCCGGCGGCGACGCGGGCGGCCCTCGTCGCTTCATCCCGCCGCCGCGTGCGGCGGTCGATGCGCGGGTGTTTGCGCACCCTGTGTTTGCCGGTGTGCAGGCGTTTGACGATCTGCTGGCTGCGGCTGACTGGCCGCCGGTGGCTGCGCTGGATGCACGCCTTGGCCTGCCCGGGCTGCATCTGGTCGAGCAGGACGCGGCCCTGCTGGCCGATGGCCTGCACTACGAAGCCCGCATTGCCGAGGGCCGCATCGCCACCCGCGCGGACAACTGGCACGACCTGTTCAACGCGCTGGTGTGGGCATGCCATCCCGCGCTGAAGCGGGCGCTCAATGCCCAGCAGTGCCGGCATGTCGACGTGATCGGGGCTGGCCAGCGCAACCGCGCACAGGCCGCGCTGACCCAGTTCGATGAGACCGGCGTGATCGTGCGCGTGCGCGATCCGGCCGTACTGGCCGCGTGGGATGCGTATGACTGGCGCACGCTGTTCGATCCGCTGCATTGGCGCAGCGGCAGCATGGGCGTGGTGACGGTGTTCGGCCATGCGCTGCTGGAGCAGGCGTTGCTGCCGGGCCGGCTGCTGGTGGGCAAGTGCGTGGTGGTGCAGGGCGCGGACGATGCAGGCTGCATCGATGTCGTGGCGGCCGCCATCAACGAGGGCAGGGTGCTGACCGATCCTTTGGAGTTGCGGCCGCTGCCGTTGGCCGGCATCCCCGGCTGGCACGGGCAGCAGGATGCCGACTTCTACGCCAACAACGCCTATTTCCGCCCCCGGCGCCCCGGGCGCCAGTACCCACTGCCGCTGCCTCTGACGCTGCTTCGGTAGAGTCGGCTGTGGGTAGAGTCGACTGTTAGTCGACTGCTCCTCTGCTCTGCTCTTCCCGCAACCCGCGCTGCGCGCGATAGTCGACTGACAGAGAGTCGACTAACAGTCGACTCTACAGCGGTGCGTACTCCACCCTGATCACCGCGAACGTGAACTGCCCACCCGGCAGCTCCACTGCGAACTCGTCATCGATGCGCTTCTTCAGCAGCGCCCGCGCCAGCGGCGAATCGATGCTGATCCAGCCCAGGCCGGCGTCGGTCTCGTCCGGGCCGACAATGCGGTAACGGCTGGTCTCGCCGCTGTCCACGTTCTCCAGCTCCACCCAGGCGCCGAAGAACACCGCCTGCGGATCGGTTGGCGTGGTGTCCACCACGCGCAGTGCTTCCAGGCGCTTGGTCAGGTAGCGCACGCGGCGGTCGATCTCGCCCAGCTGCTTCTTGCGGTAGGTGTATTCGGCGTTCTCCGAACGGTCGCCCTCGGCGGCCGCGGCGGCCAGCGCCTTCACCACCTCGGGGCGGCGCACGCGCCACAGCTCATCCAGTTCGGCTTTCAACCGGGCATGACCGGCGGCGGTGATCAATGCGGTGCTTTTTTCTGCGGGGGGACGCCAACGGGACATGCAGTACGACTTCTTTTCGAGGGGGAGAACGATGAAGTGGGTAGGGTCGGAGCCCTCCCTGGCGGAAGGGGCGCTGACCACGGCAGGAACAGCTCAGCGCTTGCCGCCGAAAATGCCGCCGAGGATGCCGCGCACGATCT
Organism: Stenotrophomonas maltophilia; assembly: GCA_009912235.1. Classification (GTDB taxonomy): domain Bacteria; phylum Pseudomonadota; class Gammaproteobacteria; order Xanthomonadales; family Xanthomonadaceae; genus Stenotrophomonas; species Stenotrophomonas maltophilia_AV. The sequence goes on along the minus strand of WNDS01000002.1, from coordinate 422,427 downwards.
GGTTGCCCAGCTTGGTGCCGACCGTGCGCGTGGTCTGCTTGGCCATGGTTTCGATCATGCCCTGGCGGCGCCTGGTGCCGAAGATCGCATCCTTGATCGCCTGGCCGAAGCAGCCTTCCTGCGCTTCGTCCTGCGCGCGGCTGCGGGCGGGCGGGGCCTCGGCCTTCTCGGTGGCCTTCTGCGCGCGCTGGGCCAGCAGTTCGGCGGCCGATTCGCGGTTGATGGCGGTGTCATAGCGGGTGCCGACCGGGCTGCCGGCACGTACCTGCGCGCGTTCGGCCTCGGTCACCGGCCCCATCCGGCAGCGCGGCGGGGCGATCAGCGTCTGCTGCACCGGCATCGGAATGCCCTTGTCCTGCAGCGTGGACACCAGCGCCTCGCCGGTGCCGAGCTGCGCCAGCACCTTGGCCACGTCCAGCTTCGGGTTCGGCACGAAGGTTTCCGCGGCGGTCTTCACTGCCTTCTGGTCGCGCGGGGTGAAGGCGCGCAGCGCGTGCTGCACGCGGTTGCCCAGCTGGCCCAGGATGTTGGCCGGCACGTCGTCGGGGAACTGCGAGCAGAAGTACACGCCCACGCCCTTGGAGCGGATCAGCCGCACCACCTGCTCAATGCGCTGCACCAGCGCGGCCGGTGCGTCGTTGAACAGCAGGTGCGCCTCGTCGAAGATGAATACCAGCTTGGGCTTGTCCAGGTCGCCCACTTCCGGCAGCGTCTCGAACAGCTCCGACAGCAGCCACAGCAGGAAGGTGGAATAGAGCTTTGGCTTGAGCACCAGCTGGTCGGCGGCCAGGATGCCGATGACGCCGCGGCCCTGGGCGTCGACCCGCATCAGGTCGGCCAGCTCCAGTGCCGGTTCGCCGAAGAACTGTTCGCCACCGCCCTGGGCCAGGCGCAGCACCGCACGCTGGATGGCCGCCACCGACGGCGCGCTGACCAGTCCGTACTCGGTGGAGATGTCCTTGCGTTCCTCGGCCACCAGGCCCAGCAGGGCGCGCAGGTCGTCCATGTCCAGCAGCAGCAGGCCACGGTCGTCGGCCAGCTTGAACACGATGTCCAGCACGCCGGCCTGGGTGTCGTTCAATTCCAGGATGCGTGCCAGCAGGGTCGGGCCCATCTCGCTGATGGTGGTGCGCACCGGGCGGCCCAGCTTGCCGTACAGATCCCAGAAGATGGCGGGGCTGGCCGCCGGCGCGTAGTCGGCCACGCCGATCTGTGCGGCGCGCTGCAGCAGCGCATCGCCGCCGGCACCGGCCACCGCCAGCCCGGAGACATCGCCCTTCACATCGGCCAGGAACACCGGCACGCCGATCCGCGAGAACCCTTCGGCCAGCGTCATCAGGGTGACGGTCTTGCCGGTGCCGGTGGCGCCGGCCACCAGACCGTGGCGGTTGCCCAGCCGTGGCTGCAGGGTGACAGGAATGTCGTCGGTGGTGCCTTTGCCGAGCAGAATCGGGTCCATGGTCCAGCCCTTGTGGTGAATGCGCACAATGTTAACCAAGGCAGGGGGCGTGCCCATGGCGGGTTGCCCCGACCTTGGCCGCGCCGCTACTCTGCCTGCCAGTTCCGCACACAGTGCCAAAAATGCCCGTTCCTGTCCTGCTTTCCCGCGCGTGGCCCCTGCTGGCCCTGGCCAGCCTGCTCTACATCACCCCCGATGCGCATGCCCAGCGGGTCTCGGCGAGCGACAAGGCCAGGGTGGACGCGCTGCAGCAGCGCATGGCTGCCGCCGAGAAGCGCTATACCGATGCGCTGGTGCTGGTCGGCAACGCCGACCCCAAAGGCCGCAACGAAGCCGATGCGGCGCTGGAGGACATGGAAGATGTCATCAGCGAGTGCGTGAAGCAGAAGGGCTGCCAGATGAGCGACATGCTGGCCACCTACAAGCGCCTGCTCAAGCACGACGCTGACGCTGCGGCCACCGACGAGGGCGGCGCCGATGACGGTGGCGACCGCCTGGAGGCCGACCCCTACCATACCGGCCCGCTGTCGGCCGATGTGCCCGAGGCGGCGCGTGCGGCGGCCCTGCTCAACGACAAGCGGCATGCCTTCGACAGCATGGTCGAGTACAACCCTGCCGTGCAGGCCGGCATCCGCCGCTGGCTGACCGACATGCGGCCGGCGCTGATGACCACCTACGAGAACTACCAGAACCTGCGTGCGGTGATGTGGCCGGAGTGGGAGAAGCGTGGCCTGCCCGAGGCGCTGCTGTTCGGCATCATGGCCAAGGAATCCAATGGCCGCGTGCATGCCTCCTCGCGTGCGGGCGCTGCCGGGCTGATGCAGTTCATGCCGGCCACCGGCCGCCGCTTCGGGCTGGGCCCGGACGGCACCGGCTTCGACACCCGCTTCGATGCGCGCAGTGCTGCCGAGGCCAGTGCCACCTACCTCAACGAGCGCATGCGCGAGCTCAACAACAACGTGGAGTTGTCGCTGGCCGGCTACAACGGCGGCGAAGGCCGTGCCGGGCGCGTGTCACGGCAGAACCCGGGCCAGAGCTTCTGGGTGGACAGCGTCTACAACCAGTTCCCCGGTGAAACCAAGGACTATGTGCCGATGGTGATTGCCGCGGCGTGGATCTTCCTGCACCCGCAGCAGTACGGCGTGGAGTTCCCGAAGATGAACGTGCAGCCGGCGACGATCCGCCTGGCCAAGTCCACCACCATCTACGAACTGACCATCTGTCTGGGCAGCCACGGCACCCGTGATGGCTACATGCGCGCGCTGCGCAACCTCAACCCGCGTTACGAGGCCGACGGCTGGATTCCGGCCGGCACGCTGATCAACGCGACCACGCGCATCGCCGGGCTGTACACGCGCAACTGCGTCAGCGGCCCGCGCGCGGACCTGGCGCGCACCCTGATCACCGCCGACGTCAACGCCGCCATCGTGCGCCCGGCTGCATCGGCCTACACCGGCAGCGTGGCGGTGAGGGGCGTGGTGCCGGTTGGCGCTGCTGCCGCCACCGATGTGGACAGTGCGCCCAGTGCCCCGGTGGTGGCCCCGAAGCCGGCCGCGAAGGCCCGCGCCGCGCGCAGCTACAAAGTGGGCAAGGGGGAGACCCTGGGCCGCATTGCCGCGAAATTCCAGTGCGATGTGCCGGCCCTGGCCCGCGCCAACGGCCTCAAGGCCCCCGGCTACAGCCTGCGCCAGGGCCAGACCCTGAAGCTGCAGGGCTGCGACAAGTAACCTTTACGAGACCGACTGCATGGACCTTGATGCTACCCGCGACCTGTTCGCCAACATCCGCGAAAACACCGACTGGGACCTGACCGCGCCGCTGCTGTGGGGCTACTACTTCGTGCATTCCACCCCCGAGCGCCTGCAGGCACTGGCAGCCAGCCTGGCTGCGCAGGGCTACACGGTGGTGGAGCAGTTCGAACAGGAACCCGACGACGGCGACGCGCCGTTCCACGTGTTGCATGTCGAGCGCGTGGAGGTGCATGACGAGACCTCGCTGGACCTGCGCAACCAGGAACTGGCCGCGCTGGCCGCACAGATGGGCGTGGAAGACTACGACGGCGTGGATGTCGCCCCCGGGCCGACGCTGCAGTAACGGCGATGCCGCAGGCCGTGGCTCCACCGTCCGGGTAGTGCCGGCCGTTGGCCGGCTCCGCGTTGAACTCCAGCCACGCATGGCGTGGCTCTACCGTTGCGGAGGCAGAACCCCGCCGCAGGCCGTGGTTCTATCGCCCGGGTAGTGCCGGCCGTTGGCCGGCTCCGCGTTGAACTCCAGCCACGCATGGCGTGGCTCTACCGTTGCGGGGCTCAAACCCCGCCGCAGGCCGTGGCTTTACCGCCCGGGTAGTGCCGGCCGTTGGCCGGCTCCACGTTGAACCCCAGCCACGCACGGCGTGGCTCTACAGTGGCGGGGCTCAAACCCCGCCGCAGGCCGTGGCTCTACAGTTCTGGTAGTGCCGGCCGTTGGCCGGCTCCATGCCCTCCCACGCACAACACGCCCCGCCATCTGCCTCAGCGCAGCGTCGCCAGCGCCTGGCCCAGCTGCACCGGGTGCTCGGCGTCCAGGTGCGCTGCGAAATCGGCCACGCCCGGCGGGAGCAGCACGATCACGGTGGAGCCGTAGTTGAAACGTGCCATTTCGGCGAAGCGCTCCAAGGTGATGCCCTGGCCGCGGTAATCCTTGCGGGTGATGCGGTCGCCGTAGTGCGGAATCTCTTCGCCGCTCCACACCGTTTCCACGCCGGACACCAGCAGCGCGCCGACCATCACGCTCACCATCGGGCCGAAGCTGGTGTCGAAGTGGCAGACCAGACGCTCGTTGCGCGCGAACAGCCCCGGCACCGTGTTCACTGCGGCCGGGCCGACGCTGAACAGCCGCCCCGGCACGTGCACGGTTTCGCGCAGGGTGCCGGTCCAGGGCATGTGCACGCGGTGGTAGTCGCGCGGGGACAGGTACACGGTGGCAAACAGACCGTCGTTGAACGGCTTGGCGTCCTCGGCGCTGCCCAGCAGTTCGGCGGCGGTGAACGACTGGCCCTTGGCCTGGAAGATGCGCCCGGCCTCGATCTTCCCCAGCTGGCTGATACGGCCGTCGGCGGGCATCACCAGGCTGCGCGGGTCGGCGTCGGCCACGCGTGCGCCGGGCTTCAGCGCACGGGTGAAGAAGCGGTTGAAGGTGGGGTAGCTGCGCGGGTCCGGGTTGGCCGCTTCGTCCAGGTTGACGTTGAACCTGCGGGTGACCGTGTCGATGAGCCATTGCGACACGCGGGGGTTTTCCGAGTACGCCAGCGAGCGCGCCATCGAGGACAGCAGGCGGTGCGGCAGGACGTAGCTCAGGGTGGTCATCAGGCTCATGGGGCGGATTTCTCGGTCAGCTTCTGCAGGTCGCGGGCAATGGCCGGCGCGTTGAACGGGGGACGGACCAGGCCGGCAAGGCGGCCCTGCGGGTCAAGCACGGCCAGGCTGGCTGAATGCTCGACGCTGTAGTCCTCGGGGTTTTCATCGAAATGCTTGCCCGGCACCTTCTGGAACACGAAGCCGAGCGCGGTGGCGAAGCGTTCCAGTGACGGCACATCGCCGGTGGCGGCCAGGGTGTCCTTGTGGAAGCCGTGCACGTATTCGCCCAGGCGGGTGGCCGAATCGCGCTCCGGGTCCACCGAAATGAACAGCACGCGCGGGCGCATCGCCTCGGGAATGGCTTCCCACTGCTTCTGCGCGCCGGCCAGCTCGGCCAGGGTGGTGGGGCAGACATCCGGGCAGAAGGTGAAGCCCAGGAACACCAGCGTCCAATGGCCGTTCAGCTCGCCGGGAATCAGCCGCGTGCCGTCGGTCTGGGCCAGGTTGAAGTCGGGCAGGGCGCGCGGCTGCGGGTACAGGGCGATCGCCTCGGTGGCCGGCTGTCCGGCCGGCGGCTTGGGCGCGAACACCTGCTGGGCGGCCAGCAGGCCCAGCCCGGCGGCCAGGGCGATGAGCAGGATGATGCCTACGTTGCGATTGAACATGGGGATCCACTGCGGAAAGTGGGGGCCATCATACCGTCTGCGGAACAGTCGTTACCCCTGCAACGGATGCCGCCGCGGCCGGCAACGCCTATAATCAGGCCACTTTGCTCGCAGTACCGCCATGACCGCTGAAACGGCCGCCGAACTCCACACGATCATCGACCTGATCCGCTACGGCACCAGCCGTTTCAACGAAGCCGGGCTGACCTTCGGGCATAGCTACGACAACGCCCTGGACGAGGCCACCCAGCTGGTGCTGCACAGCCTGCACCTGCCGCACGACCTCGGCCCGGCCTACGGCCAGGCGCGCCTGCTGCAGGCCGAGAAGCTGCGCGTGCTGGAGCTGTTCCAGCGCCGCATCGACGAACGCATCCCGGCCGCCTACCTGACCGGTGAAGCCTGGTTTGCCGGCCTCAGCTTCAAGAGCGACTCGCGCGCCCTGGTGCCGCGCTCGCCCATCGCCGAACTGATCGAGTGTGGCTTCGAGCCGTGGCTGGCCGGCCGCGATGTCAGCCGCGCGCTGGACCTGTGCACCGGTTCGGGCTGCATCGCCATCGCCATGGGCCACTACTACCCGAACTGGGAAGTGGACGGCGTGGACCTGAGCGATGACGCGCTGTCGCTGGCCGAAGAGAACAAGGAACGCCTGCAGGCGCACAACGTGACCCTGCTGAAGTCGGACCTGTTCAACGGCCTGACCGGCCGCCACTACGACCTCATCGTCACCAATCCGCCCTACGTCACCAACGACGAGACCGATGCCCTGCCGCAGGAATACGCCTACGAGCCGGAAATGGGCCTGCGCGCCGGCGACGACGGCCTGGACCTGGTGCTGAAGATCCTGCGCGACGCCCCGCTGCACCTCAGCCAGGACGGCCTGCTGATCTGCGAAGTGGGTGACTCCGAACAGCACCTGATCAAGCTGCTGCCGGAAGTCGATTTCGCCTGGGTCGAGTTCAAGGTCGGCCAGATGGGCATCTTCGCGGTGGAATGCCGCGAGCTGATCGCCCACAGCGCCCGCATCACCGAACTGGCGGCGCAGCGCCCGTGAGCTCCAATTCGTTCGGCAAGCTGTTCACCGTCACCACGTTCGGCGAATCGCACGGGCCGGCCATCGGCTGCGTGATCGACGGCTGCCCCCCGGGGCTGGCGCTGGACGCGGCCGAATTCGCCCACGACCTGCAGCGCCGCACCACCGGCAAGAGCCGGCACACCTCGGCGCGCCGCGAGGCCGACGAGGTGGAGATCCTGTCCGGCGTGTACGAGGGCCTGACCACCGGCACCCCGATCGCGCTGCTGATCCGCAACACCGACCAGCGCAGCAAGGATTACGCGAACATCGGCCAGCAGTTCCGGCCCGGCCATGCCGATTACAGCTACTGGCACAAGTACGGCATCCGCGACCCGCGTGGCGGTGGCCGTTCTTCCGCGCGCGAGACCACCATGCGCGTGGCCGCCGGCGTGGTCGCCAAGAAGTGGCTGGCCGAGCGCTTCGGCGTGACCGTGCGCGGTTACCTGTCCCAGCTGGGCAGCATCACCCCGACCGGTTTCGACTGGGCCGCGGTGGAAGACAACCCGTTCTTCTGGCCGCAGGCCGACCAGGTGCCGGAACTGGAGGCGTACATGGATGCGCTGCGCAAGTCCGGTGATTCGGTCGGCGCGCGCGTCAACGTGGTGGCCGACAACGTGCCGCCGGGCTGGGGCGAGCCGATCTACGGCAAGCTGGACGGCGATTTGGCCGCCGCACTGATGAGCATCAACGCGGTGAAGGGCGTGGAGATCGGCGATGGCTTTGCCAGCGCGGCACAGCTCGGCACCGAGCACCGCGACCTGCTGACCCCGCAGGGTTTCGCCAGCAACCATGCCGGCGGCATTCTCGGCGGCATTTCCACCGGCCAGCCGGTCACCGCGTCCATCGTGCTCAAGCCGACCTCCAGCCTGCGCCTGCCGGGCCCGTCGCTGGACACCGAAGGCAACGTGGTCGAGGTGGTCACCACCGGCCGCCACGATCCCTGCGTCGGCATCCGTGCCACGCCCATCGCCGAGGCGATGATGGCGCTGGTGCTGATGGACCAGGCGCTGCGCCACCGCGCGCAGTGCGGCGATGTCGGAACCATCACCCCGCGCATTCCGGGCCAGCTCGATGGCTGATGCGCGCCCGGTGGTGTGGGTGAGCCAGCCGCTGATCGACGCGGCCATCGCGCCGCTGCGCGATCGCGTGCAGCTGCTGACCACCGACGCCGTCACCGCGTGGACGCCGCCGCAGATCGCCGAGCGCCTGGCGTCGGTCGACGGCGCCATCATCACCCTCAACGAGCGAATCGGCGCAGCCCAGGTGGCCGGCGCCGCGCAGCTGCAGGTGATCGCCAACGTTGGCGTCGGCTACAACAATCTGGATATCGACGCGCTGAGCGCGGCCGGCATCCTCGCCAGCAATACCCCGGACGTGCTCACCGAGACCACGGCCGACCTGGGCTTTGCGCTGCTGATGGCCACCGCGCGCCGCATCACCAAATCCGAACGCTGGCTGCGTGAGGGGCACTGGGGCCAGTGGTCGTTCCAGACCATGCTCGGCGCCGATATCCACGGCAGCACGCTGGGCATCCTGGGCATGGGCCGCATCGGCCAGGGCATCGCCCGCCGTGGCGCGCATGGCTTCGGCATGAACGTGCTGTACCACAACCGTTCGCGGCTGCCGTCCGGGACCGAGGCAGCGGTCGGTGCCACCTACGCTGAACTCGATACGCTGCTGGCACAGGCCGACCACCTGGTGCTGGTGCTGCCCTATACCCCGGCCTCGCACCACATCATCGATGCGGCCGCGCTGGCGAAGATGAAGCCCACTGCCACGCTGGTGAACATCGCCCGCGGCGGCATCGTCGACGAACTGGCGCTGGCCGATGCGCTGGCCAACGGCCGCCTGGCCGCAGCCGGTCTGGATGTCTACGAAGGCGAACTGACGGTGCGCCCGGAACTGCTGGCGCTGCGCAACGTGGTGCTGACCCCGCACATCGGCAGCGCCTCGCTGGGCACGCGCACGGCCATGGTGCAGCTGGCCGTTCAGAACCTGCTGGCCGGCCTCGGCCTGGCCGGTGCGGACGCGGCCATGCCGAGCGCGATCAACGCCGATGCGGCGCTGGCCGCACGTGCCACCGTGGGCAAAAAAGGCGTGAAACGATAGGGGACCGCCGAGCGCCCGCCCCGGACGGTTCCCCGAACCCAGCCGTAGTGCGTCAGTGTTTTCCCTGTCTTCGCAGTTCCACCCAATTACGAGCCCCCCAATGAGCAATGCACAACGTTCCTTCCACGTCGCCGTCGTCGGTGCCACCGGCGCGGTTGGCGAGACCATGCTGTCGATCCTGGCCGAGCGCGATTTCCCGGTCGGCACCCTGAGCCTGCTGGCCTCCGAGCGTTCGGCCGGTGGCGAGGTCGAATTCAACGGGCAGAAGGTCAAGGTGCAGGACCTGGCCACGTTCGACCCGGCCGGCGTGGATATCGCGCTGTTCTCCGCCGGTGGCAGCGTGTCCAAGGAATTCGCGCCGAAGTTCGCCGCCGCCGGTGCGGTGGTGATCGACAATTCCTCGGCCTTCCGTTACGACGATGACGTGCCGCTGGTGGTGTCCGAAGTCAACTCGGAGCAGGTGGCCAACCGCCCGCGCGGCATCATCGCCAATCCGAACTGCTCGACCATGCAGATGCTGGTGGCGCTGGCGCCGCTGCACCGCAAGTACGGCATCGAGCGCATCAACGTGGCCACCTACCAGTCGGTGTCCGGCGGTGGCCGTTCGGCGCTGAAGGAACTGGGCAAGCAGACCGGCCAGCTGCTGAGCTTCCAGGACATCGATCCGCAGCGCTTCCCGGTGCAGATCGCCTTCAACCTGATCCCGCACATCGATGATTTCCAGGACAACGGCTTCACCAAGGAAGAAATGAAGCTGGTCTGGGAGACCCGCAAGATCCTCGGCGACGACAGCATCCTGGTGAACCCGACCGCCGTGCGCGTGCCGGTGTTCTACGGGCACTCCGAAGCGGTGGCCATCGAGACCCGCGAGAAGGTCACCCCGGACGCCGCGCGTGAACTGCTGGCGCAGTCGCCGGGCGTGGAAGTGGTGGACCGCCACGAAGCCGGCGGCTACCCGACCCCGGTGACCCATGCCTCGGGCAGCGATGCGGTGTACGTCGGCCGTATCCGCGAAGACCTGTCGCACCCGCGCGGCCTGAACCTGTGGATCGTCTCGGACAACATCCGCAAGGGCGCCGCGCTGAACGCGGTGCAGGTGGCCGAACTGGTCGCCGCCGAAACGCGCTGAGCAGAAGGCCGGGCAATGCCCGGCCTTTTTTTGTGGCGTGGTCCCGGCATGCCGTGGGTGCGGACGGTGGTCCGCACGCTTTATAGTGTCGCCCATGAATACACGGGCCAGGGGCGCCAAGCGCCCGCTTTCACTTGTTTCCGCCGTGGTGCTGGCACTGGCCAGCAGCTCGGCCATGGCGCTGGGGCTGGGCGACATCCGCGTACTGTCGCAGCCCGGGCAGCCGCTGCTGGCCGAAATCCCGGTCATTTCCGCCGACCCTTCCGAGCTGCAGAACCTGCGCGTCAGCTTGGCCTCGCCGGACACGTTCGCGCGCGTTGGCCTGGCCGCCCCCAGCGGCGTGGTGGGCGAACTGCAGTTCGAACTGACCCGCAACGCACAGGGCCGGGCAGTGGTACGGGTGACCTCGCATGCCCCGGTGCAGACCGCCTCGCTCAGCTTCCTGGTTGAAGCGGACTGGGGCCAGGGCCGGCTGGTGCGTGAGTACTCGGCCCTGGTCGATGCGCCCTCCAGCGCGCTGGCCGTGGCCGAGCCGGAGATTATCGCGCCGGCCGGTGCGCCGTCCAATACCATCGTGCGCACGCCGGCGCCTGCAGCGGCACCGGCTGCTGCAGCCGCTCCGGCCAATGCTGCCAGCGCCGCCAGCGCGCCGCGCCGTGCACCGGCCGCGGCGGCTGCCGCCGATGGCAGCCTCACCGTGCAGCGTGGGCAGACCCTGTCGGCGCTGGCTGCCGGCGTGGCCCGTGAGCACCAGGTCAGCCGCGACCGCGCGATGATCGCCCTGCTGCGCGCCAATCCCGAAGCCTTCATCCGCGGCAACGTGAACCTGCTCAAGCAGGGGGCCGTGCTGCGCGTGCCCGGCGCGGACGCCCTGGCGGCCGTGGATGCCGCCGAGGCGGCCGCGCTGGTGCGCGAACACACCGCCCAATGGCGGCAGGCGCGCACCCTCCCGCAACCGGTGGGCGTGCCGCCGTCGGCCACCACCGCCGCGGCAGCGGCAAGCGCGCCCGCAGCGGGCGCACGACTGGAAATCGCCCCGGCGCTGGCGGCAGACGCCGCGCATGCGGGCATGACCACCGGCACCGCTGCCGGCAGCGAGGGTGACATGCAGGGCAACGAGCAACTCCGGCAGGCCAGGGAAGACGTGGCCACGCGTGATGCGGAGATCGACGAGCTCAAGCAGCGCGTGGCCGATCTGGAAAAGCTGCAGAAGCAGCAGCAGTCGCTGATCGCTATGAAGGACAACGACCTGGCCGCAGCGCAGCAGCGTCTGGCGCAGGCACCGGGTGTCCGTGATGCGGGCACGCCCTGGTACTGGCTGGGCCTGCCGGTGCTGCTGCTGGCCGCGCTGGGCGCCTGGCGGATGCGCCGGCGCAAGCCGTCGCCGCTGCCACCGCTGCCGCGTGACAGCAGCGATGCCGCGGGCCTGGCAGCCGCCGTACCGGCCGGCGCGGGGCTGGACGTGCTGGCCGAGCAGGACGGCTGGGCGCCGGCCTCGGCCCCCACTTCCAGCGTCCGTCAGGAACCGTCGATGCCCGCCTGGGCGGGGGCGCACGCCGATGCCGACGCGGTGGATGCCACGACCGACGAGGTGCTCGTGCACGACTGGACGCCGGACAGCGGGCTGGGCGTGGCCGACAGCACCGACAAGGAACAGACCCACGCCGAGGACGTCGATCTGCCTGCGCCGGTGACCGCCGCACCGCAGTGGGACGAGCCGCTGCCGCACTCCGAACCTCTGTCAGAAGCCGAACCCGAACCGGCACCCGAGCCGGCACCGGGCCCGAGCGCCGCTGACGGCCCCGACGTGCCGGCCTATGCGCTGCACGCGCAGCAGCAGCCCGAGTACCGGGGTGTGTTCGAACTGCCGGCCAGCCAGGAGGCGGAGATCGAGGCCAGCGACGTATCCCTGCCGCCGCAGGCAACGGACGATCGCAACGCGATGCCGCACGTCGACGCAGATGCAGATGCACATGCGAGCGCCGACGCCGAGCCAACCGCCACGGCTGCCGATGCACCGCTGCCGCTGGCACGCGCCGGGCAGGAACGGCTGGAACTGGCCATTGCCTACCTGGACCTGGGCGATGCGGACACCGCGCGCCTGCTGCTGCACGAAGTCGCCGAAGGCGGCGATGCCCATTGCCAGGCCCAGGCCCGCGAGCTGCTCGCGCGCCTGCCGTGAACACCGCACTACCGGAGAGTCCGCACATGCACAGGGAACGACGCATCGACTACGTGGAGTTCGCCTCGCGCGATCCCGCTGCCAGCCGCCGCTTTTTTGAAACGGTGTTCGGCTGGTCCTTCGTGGACTACGGCGCGGACTACACCGCCTTCGACGATGGCCGCCTGCAGGGTGGCTTCTTCCGCGGCGAGCCACGGCTGGCCGGCGAGGGCGCCCTACTGCTGGTGCTGTACGCCGACCTGCTGGCACCGGTCGAAGCGGCCGTGCAGGCGGCCGGTGGCGAGATCGCCCGGTCCGTCTTCTCCTTTCCCGGTGGCAGCCGATTCCAGTTCATCGAACCGGGTGGCAATGAACTGGCCGTGTGGTCCGAACGCGACCCGGCCTGAGCCACCCTCCCGCAGCATCGAGGTCCCCCATGCGTTACGCGCTCGGCGTCGAGTACGACGGCACTGATTTCAAAGGCTGGCAGAACCTGGGCGAGGGCGGCCCCAGCGTGCAGGCCAGCCTGGAACAGGCGCTGTCCTCGGTCGGCAACAGCCCGGCCCAGGTGGTGTGCGCCGGGCGTACCGATGCCGGCGTGCACGGTGCCTGCCAGGTGGTGCACTTCGACAGCGATGCCGGGCGCGACCCGCGCGGCTGGGTGCTGGGCACCACCGCGCGCCTGCCGCGCTCCATTGCCGTGCGCTGGTGCGTGCCGGTGGCCGACGATTTCCACGCACGGTTTTCCGCGCGCGCGCGCCGCTACGTGTACCGCCTGCTCAACCGCCAGGTGCGCCCGGCGCTGTACCGCCAGAGCCTGAGCTGGGAGCGGCGGCCGCTGGACGCTGCACGCATGCACGAGGCCGGGCAGGCGTTGCTGGGCGAGAACGATTTCAATGCGTTCCGCTCCATCCAGTGCCAGGCCCTGCATGCCCGCCGCGAGATGCAGTCGCTGCAGGTCAGCCGCCACGGCGAGGTGATCGAGGTGGCCGTGCAGGCCAATGCATTCCTTCATCACATGATCCGCAATATCGTGGGTTCGTTGATCATGGTCGGCAGTGGGGAGCGGCCGGCGGACTGGATGGCCGAACTGCTGGCCGGACGCGACCGCACCCTTGCCGGCCCGACTGCGCCGCCCCAGGGATTGGTGTTCCTTGGCCCGCTGTACCCCGACAACTGGCACCTGCCTGCCGAGGTCACGTTATGAGTCGTTCCTACTACCGCACGCGCATCAAGTTCTGTGGCATGACCCGCGCCGGCGATGTGCGCCTGGCCGGTGAACTGGGCGTGGACGCAGTGGGCTTCATCTTCGCCCGCGAGAGCAAGCGCCGGGTTGCCCCGGCCGAGGCACGCGCCATGCGCCAGGCCATCGCGCCGATGGTCGACGTGGTGGCCCTGTTCCGCAACAACAGCAAGGAAGAGGTGCGCGAGGTGCTGCGCACGGTGCGCCCGACCCTGCTGCAGTTCCATGGCGAGGAGGACGAGACCTTCTGCCGCAGCTTCAACATGCCCTACCTGAAGGCCATCGCCATGGGCGGGCGCGAGGACATCAACGCGCGCACGCTGCAGCTGCGCTACCCCAGTGCCGCCGGCTTCCTGTTCGACAGCCATGCGCCCGGTGGCGGCGGTGGTACCGGCGTGGCCTTCGACTGGACCCTCATTCCCAGCGGCCTGCACCGGCCGTTCCTGCTGGCCGGCGGGCTGACCCCGGAGAACGTCTACGAGGCCGCGCTGGCGACCCTGCCGTGGGGCGTGGATGTGTCCAGCGGCATCGAAGCCGAGCCGGGCATCAAGGACGGCAACAAGATGCGCACCTTCGTCGAGGAAGTGCGCAGGGCCGACTGCGCCACGCTGGACTGATGGTTGAATGCGACACCGTTTTTCGTGAAGGGCTTGTTATTTGAGCATCTACACCCTCTTCACGTAGGATGATTCCACGGGTACCGGTCGCGGATGACCGTTACAGGATAGCGGTGTGCAGCCCTGCTGCCCCGGAGGACGCCCGGCGTCCACAGCCCAGGAAGGGACGCCTTGCAGGAATTCTTCGCCGTCGTCTTTGCATTCCCGACGTTGCCCTACAGCATCGTACTGGCAGTGTCGGTGATCTATTGGCTGCTGGCGGCCTTCGGCCTGGTCGACGACGGCATTGCCGAGGCCAGTGGCCTCGATCCCGCCGTGGCGGATGCCGTGGATCTGCCGGGCCTGTCCGGCCTGCTGGCCCGTTGGGGGCTGGGCGGCGTTCCGGTGATGCTGGTGACGGCACTGCTGGCGTTTTTCGCCTGGACCCTGACCTACTTCGTGCACCTGTTCGTGCTGCTGCCACTGCCGGCGCTGCTGCGCTGGGGAATAGGCGTGGCCGTGCTGCTGCTGGCACCCCTGCCGGCCATCCCGTTGACCGCCGCGCTGCTGCGCCCCATCCGCCGTCTCCTGCTGCACCTGCGCCCGGTACCCCAGGCGTCGCTGCTCGGTCGTGTCGGTGTGGTGGCCTCGCCGACGGTCAACGCCCGCAGCGGGCACGCCAACGTCGATGACGGCGGCGCGGGGCTGGTGCTGCAAGTACGCAGTGACACCGAACTGCAGCGCGGCGAGTGCATCGTGCTGGTCGAACACCTGGCCGCACAGCATTGCTACCGGGTCGTCCGCGCCGATGCGGTCGCCCTCGATTTCCAGGACAACCTGCTTCCGGGCAACAAAGGAGAATCACCGATGACATTGGCAACCATGGCGCCGTTCCTGATCGGCGTGGCCATCCTGCTGGTCCTGATGCTGGGGCTGGCCGGGCTGTTCAAAGCGTTCTACCGCAAGGTGGACCAGGGCGTGGCCCTGATCGTCAACGACATGAGCGCCACGCCCAAGGTGCATTTCACCGGCGCGCTGATCATCCCGGTGCTGTACCGCGCCGAATTGATGCGCATCAGCCTGATCACCCTGCAGATCGACCGCCGGGGCAAGGAAGGCCTGATCTGCCGTGACAACATGCGCGCCGACATCGCCGTGGCGTTCTACCTGCGCGTGAATGAGACCCAGGCCGACGTGCTGCGCGTGGCCAAGGCCATCGGCGCCGACCGTGCCTCGGACAAGCACGCGGTCGATGAACTGTTCAACGCCAAGTTCTCCGAGGCGCTGAAGACGGTCGGCAAGAAGTTCGATTTCACCGAGCTGTTCGAGAAGCGCCAGGAGTTCCACGACGAGATCATCGCGGTGATCGGCAACGATCTGAACGGCTATGTGCTGGAAGACGTGGCCATCGACTACCTGGAGCAGACCCCGAAATCGCTGCTGGACCAGTTCAACATCCTGGATGCGCAGGGCATCCGCAAGATCACCGAGCTGACCGCCGCGCAGAACGTGGTGACCAACGAACTGGAACAGAACGAAAAGCTGGCCATCACCAAGAAGAACGTGCAGGCGCGTGAAGCGTTGCTGGCGCTGGAACGCCAGCAGGCCGAGGCCGAGGCGCGGCAGAAGCGCGAGATCGAAACCATCCGCGCGCGCGAGGAAGCCGAGACCGCCAAGGTGCAGGAAGAGCAGCGCCAGCTGTCCGAAAACGCGCGCATCGAAGCACAGCAGCTGATCGACATCCGCGACCAGAACCGCCTGCGCGAAGTGGAAGTGGCCGAACAGAACCGCCAGCGTGCGGTGGCCATCGAAGCCGAGCGCGTGGAGCGCGCGCCAGCTGGAACAGGTCACCACCGACCGCGAAGTGCAGCTGCAGGGCGTGGAGCGTGACAAGGTGGTCGAGCAGGGCAAGATGGACGTGGCCAACATCACCCGCGAACGCATTTCCATCGACAAGACCGTGGCCCAGGAAGAAGAGCGCATCAAGGAAGTGCGCGAGGTCTCCGAGGCCGACCGCCAGAAGCAGGTGCTGATCCTGGAAGCCAAAGCCAAGGCGCAGGAATCGCTGGTGCGCGAAGTGAAGGAAGCGCAGGCCCGCGAGACCGCCTCCAAGCACCGCGCGGTGGAACTGACCACCCTGGCCCAGGCCTAGCACGAAGCGGCCGGCAAGCAGGCCGAAGCCAAACGCCTGCTGGCCGACGCCTTCCGTGCCGAACAGGCGGCACCGGGCTTGGCCGAAGCGCAGGTGAGTGAAGCCTCCGCACTGGCCATCGAGAAGGTCGGTATCGCCGAAGCCCGCGTGATCGAAGCCAAGGCCGAAGCCAACCTGAAGCAGGGCAGCAACGAGGCCCGCGTGCTGGCCGAAACCCTGCAGGCCCAGGCCCAGAGTGAAGAGAAGATGGGCCTGGCCCGCGCCACCGCCACCGAATCGCTGGGCAACGCCAAAGCCGGCGTGGTGCAGAAGAAGCTGCTGGCCGAAGCCGAAGGCCTGGTGTGCAAGTTCGAAGCCATCGCCTCGCTGAGCGACCAGGCACGCGGCCACGAAGAGTTCCGCATGATGCTGGACACCAGCCTCAAGCAGGCACTGGCCTCCATCGAGGCTGGCAAGGAAGTCTCGCGCGAGAACGCCAACGTCATCGCCAGCGCGCTGCGCAACGCCGACATCGATCTGGTGGGCGGCGATGGCGGCATGTTCGAGAACCTGGTCAAGGCGGTCTCGCTGGGCAAGTCGATCGAAGGCTTCGCCGGCAAGAGCCCGATCGTGCAGGAGCTGATGCAGCGCTACCTGGGCGTGGCCGTGTCCGAGCCGGCACCGCGGGAGATCAGCGACGACACCGATGCAGTGCAGACCGTGTCGGCCACCGTGGTCGACAGCGTCCGCTGATGCACCGGGCGGTGGCCGTAGGGGCCATCGCCTGCCCGGGGCGGCTGCACCTGCGGCCGTCCGCCCGTGAGCTGGAAGCCTGCTGATGTCCGAATCGAATCCCACCGCCGATGGCGCGGCCCTGGAGCCCTCCGGCGACACTGTTGACCAGGCCGTCGCCCAGGGCGGTGCCTACGAAGTCCTGCGCCGCCGCCTCAGCGAGCAGGGTCAGCGCCTGCAGGCGCTGGCCGAAGCACTCAACCGCCAGCGCCTGGCCGAGTTCGGCGACAGCCGGCTGGAGGTGGTCGGTCGCTTCCGCATCCGCAGCGAGAACAACTGCGTCGGCCGTGACATCGTCCAGGTCGAGCCCGACCGCCTGCTGTTCGGCTACAACGTCTACATCGGGCTGAAGACCCAGACCCGCATCGAGGATGTATTCGGCCTGTACCGGCTGGTTCAGGGCAAGGATGGCTACGACGTCGCTTCGCTGGAGCTGAAGGGCAGCTTCCTCGACCAGCCCGGCTTCGTGCACGACTTCAACGAGCTGTACGCCTACTACAAGCATGCGCGCCTGCTGCAGCTGATCGTGGTCGGCGACAAGCTGCTGGCCTCGTTCCAGATCGGCGAGCGCAGCAGCGACGTGCGCGTGTTCCGCTGGGCGCTGTCGCGCGACGGCGAGCTGACCTACCTCGATGCACGCGGCGAACGCGATATCGCGCTGCCGCCGCCGTTCGACTTCGAATGGACCAAGGCCACCCGCGACCTGGCGGTCAACGGCCGCCACTCGCACTTGAACATCCTCGACACCCTGTTCGTTGAGACCACCGGTGGCGACCTGACCATCAAGGTCGAGAACAACACCGAGACCGGGCAGGGCATCTACAGCGAACCGGTGGAGGACAGCACGCAGTCGCTGGACGACGCGCAGTTCGAGTTCGCCCGTGTCGGCTCGCTGCTGCTGCTGAAGGTGCTGCCGTACCGCGAAACCGTCTGGCGCGGGCTGATCTACAACACGCTCACCGGCGATATCGTGCGCAACGACGCCATCGTCCAGGCCTGCGTGCAGCTGCCCGAAGACCATGGCGTCATCTTCCCCGGTGGCTATTACCTGCAGGGCGGCGAGCACAAGGCCTTCGATGCCTCGATGGCCGGCATGCAGTTCAAGCGCAGCATCCGTTCGCCCAATGGCGAAGACGTGCTGTACATCTTCTACGAGCGCGAAGGTGGGCGCTCGGCGCTGTTCGTCTACAACACCATCCAGCGCGTGCTGCAGAACCCGGTGTTCGGCCATGGCTACGCGTTCATGCAGGATGGGCGCATGGTGCTGTTCCATGCCGAGGGCACCGAGCCCACGCGCATCCACCCGATGCAGGTCTGGCAGACGCCGTTCAGCAGCGACGAGTTCGCCGCCAGTCGTCCGCCCGGCAATACCTTCATGGGCCGCATCGGCAATGCCGAGCTGGTGCGCGGCATCTCCAATCTGTTCAACTTCGCCCGGGAGATCGACGGCCAGGATGTCTCGGTGCAGCGCTACCAGCGCCTGGTGGCCGATACCCGCCGCCTGTTTGACACCCACCACTGGCTGGGTGACGACACCTGCGACGGCGCCGAAGCGCTGCTGCGGCAGATCAGCGCCACCGGCGAATCGGTGCTGGACGAATACGAGAAGGTCCAGTCCATCCGCGAGCAGTCGGCGCAGGCGATGGTCGAGGCGGAGACCACCTACAAGGCCCTGCTGGGTCGGCTGCAGCCGCAGAACTGGAACGAGGTGCAGGCCTTCGTCGAGGCACTGAACGAGATCACCGCGCTGCGCGGGCGCCTGCTGACCATCCGCGAGCTGCGCTACATCGATACCGCGCGCATCGAGGCGATTGCCGCCGAACTGGTGCAGGCACAGGACCGCGTCGGTGCCGCCACCGGCGAATTCCTCGCCGGCGATGCCGCGCTGGCGCCGCTGGGCAGCCGCCTGCAGGTGCTGGATGAGGCTGCGCAGCAGGCCGGCAGCGCGCGCCAGCTGGACGAGCAGCTGGACGGCATGCGTGGCATGGCCGGCGACCTGGACATGCTGTCCGAACTGATGGCCGGGTTGAAGGTGGACGATGCGACTGCGCGTACCCGCGTGGTCGAATCGATTTCCGCGCTGTACGGCCGCCTGAACCAGGCGCGCACGCGTGCCGATCAGCGACGCCGCACCCTCGGTTCGGCCGAGGCCGTGGCCCAGTTCGCCGCGCAGTTCGCCCTGTTCTCGCAATCCATCACCAGCGCGCTGGCGATGGCCAGCGACCCGGAAAAGGCCGACGAGCAGCTGTCGCGCCTGCTGGTGCAGCTGGAAGAACTGGAAAGCCAGTTCGGCGAGCATGAGCAGTTTCTCGGCGACATCCTCAGCAAGCGCGAGGAGCTGGTCGAGGCTTTCGAGACGCACAAGCAGGCGCTGCTGGATGATCGCCAGCGCAAGGCGCGCTCGGTGCTCGACGCGGCCAACCGCATTCTCGATGGCCTGGCCAAGCGCACCGAGCGCTTCGCCACGGCCGATGAGCTCAACGCGTTCTTCGCCGGCGATCCGCTGATCCTCAAGCTGCGCGAACTGGCCGAGCGCCTGCGTGCGCTGCGTGACAACGTCAAGGCCGATGACATCGAGGCGCGCCTGAAGGGCGTGCGCGACCAGGCGGTGCGCCAGCTGCGCGACCGCAGTGACCTGTACGAGGCCGGTGGCAACGTGGTCCGGCTCGGTCCGCACCACCGTTTCAGCGTCAACACCCAGGCGCTGGACCTGACCCTGCTGCCGCGTGGCGACACGCTGGCCATCCACCTCACCGGCACCGACTTCCTGGAAACCCTGCACGATCCGGAACTGGATGCGCTGAAGCCGTTCTGGCCGGTGACCCTGGATTCGGAGTCCGATGCGGTCTACCGCGGCGAGTACCTGGCCGGCAGCCTGCTGCTGGCCGCGCAGGCCGGCAGCGACGGCCTGGACCTGGCCCAGCTGCAGCAGGACGTCGCCAGCCCCGAGGCGCTGGATCAGCGCGTGCGCACGTTCGCCGCACCGCGTTACCGGGAAGGCTACGAATGTGGCATCCACGACCATGATGCCGCGCTGATCCTGCGCGCGCTGCTGCCGCTGCAGCAGACGGCAGGCGCACTGCGGCACGCACCGCGCGTGCGCGCACTGGCCCTGCTGTTCTGGGCCGCGCAGCAGCGCGAGGAGGCGGCGTTGCAGTGGCCCAGCCGCCAGGCCGGTGCGGAGACCATCGCCCGTCTGTTCGGCTCCGACGAAGGACGCAGCGCCCTGCGCACGGAAATGGCGGCGGCCATCGCCGCGTACGCGCAGGCGGAAGCGTTGCCCTTCGACGCTGAAGCCGCCGAGGCGGCGGCCGCCTACCTGCGGGAAGAACTGATCGGCGGCGAGCCGGTGTTCAGTACCAGCAAGCATGCGCAGGCGCTGCTGGAGGCGCTGGCCCAGCAGCTGGAACAGGCCGGACAGCGCGAGGCGCTGGAACGCGCCCTGCAGCGTGCGCAGGACCCGCTGGCCGCGCGCTGGGCGCTGGCAGGGCAGTGGCTGCGCGCGCTGACCAGCCTGCCTGCGCAGGCCGCGCACGCCGGGTATGCCGACGAGGCCGCGGCGCTGCTGCTGGTGCAGCGCCAGCTGCGCACGCGCGGCAGCGATGCACCTTTGCGTGTCGACGTGGCGGGCCTGCTGGGCGAACACCCGCGCATCCACGGCGGCACGCTGTCGCTGTCACTGGATGATTTCCTGGCACGCCTGCAGCACCACCTGAAGCGCTTCGTGCCCGACTTCCATGCCTACCAGGCGGTACGCCAGGGCATCATCAACCGCGAACGGCAGACCCTGCGCCTGTCCGAATTCAAGGCGCGGCCGCTGTCCTCGTTCGTGCGCAACAAGCTCATCAACGATGTCTACCTGGGCGTGATCGGCGACAACCTGGCCAAGCAGATGGGCACGGTCGGCGAGAACAAGCGCAGCGACCTGATGGGGCTGCTGATGATGATTTCGCCGCCGGGCTACGGTAAGACCACGCTGATGGAATACGTGGCGCACCGGCTTGGCCTGGTCTTCATGAAGATCAACGGCCCGGCGCTGGGCCACGAAGTGCGCTCGCTGGATCCGGAACAGGCGCCCGACGCGACCTCGCGGCAGGAGCTGGAAAAGCTCAACCTGGCCTTGGAAATGGGCAACAACACCATGCTGTATGTCGATGACATCCAGCACACCCATCCCGAGTTCCTGCAGAAGTTCATCTCGCTGTGCGACGGTACCCGCCGTATCGAAGGCGTCTGGCGCGGAAAGACACGCACCTACGACATGCGCGGCAAGAAGTTCTGCGTGGTCATGGCCGGCAACCCGTACACCGAGTCGGGCGAGGTGTTCAAGATTCCGGACATGCTGGCCAACCGCGCCGACATCTACAACCTCGGCGATGTGCTGGGCAGCATGGAGGCGGCGTTCACCCTGAGCTACATCGAGAACAGCCTGACCTCCAACGCCGTGCTGGCCCCGCTGGCCACGCGCGACATGGCTGACCTGTACCTGCTGGTGGAGCGGGCGATGGGCAAGGAGGTGTCCACCAACGGCCTCAGCCATGCCTACAGCGGTGCGGAAATCAATGAAATCACCGCGACGCTGCAGCGCATGCTGCGCGTGCGCGACGTGGTCTACCGGGTCAACCAGCAGTACATCGCCAGTGCCGCGCAGGACGACCGCTACCGCACCGAGCCGCCGTTCCGCTTGCAGGGCAGCTACCGCAACATGAACAAGCTAGCCGAGAAGATCTCGCCGGTGATGAACGATGCCGAGCTGCAGCAGCTGATTGCCGACCACTACCTTGGGGAAGCGCAGCTGTTGACCACCGGTGCCGAAGAGAACCTGCTGAAGCTGGCCGAACTGCGCGGCGTGCTGGATGAGGTGCAGGCGCAGCGCTGGGCGCAGATCAAGCGCGACTTCCTGTGCAACAAGGCCATGGGGGCCGATGACGGGGACGTGGGGGGCGTGTGGTCGCGCAGCTGGCCGACATCGCCAGCGCACTGCAGCTGCCGCCACCGGTACAGGCCAACGCCCCGATCCTGCGCCCTGGCCGGCCGTGCTGGCGGCCCTGCAGCGCCTGGCCGATGCCCATACGTCACAGCCGCCGCCGGCGGAGGCACCGGCCATCGTGCAGGCCGCGCCGCTGGCTGATGATCTGCACGCGGGACTCGCGCCGCTGCTGCAGCAGCTGGCGGCCTCCCAGGATCAGCAGGCGCAGGTGGTGCAGTCACTGGCCATCGTCGCGGGATGGGCCCGCCAGCAGATCGAATCCGGGGGCAGCACGCGTGAATCGCCGCCGCGCGTGCGCCGTGCCTCCACGCCGCAGGAACGCGCGCTGGATGAAGCCCTGATGCGCCACTTCTATGGCACCTCGGCAGCCTCGGACAGCGAAGATGGCGCGACCCTGGGCGTACCGACCACATGATGCCGGCGGCGCCCCTGCCGCTGCCGCAGCTCGACGCCGATGATCCGGCCGGCTATGGCACGCCGTTGTTGCAGGCCCTGGCTGCCGGAGAGCCTGCGATCATCACCGACGGATGCCAGGCGCTGATCATCGCGCTGGAACGCATCGCGCTTGCCGTGCAGGGGAGTGATCCGGCCCGGCTGCGCCGGCAGGCAGGGTGGCGGGGGCGCCTGCTCGGGCGGGATGTCACCCGCCAGGCCGAGGCGACGCAGCTGCAGGCGCAGCTGGGCGTGCTTGCGCTGCAGGCCACCGAGCAGGCCCATGCGCTGCGGCGGCAGCTTCAGCAGCGTGCCGGCACGATCGTCTGGCTGCAGGCCGCGGCCGATGCCCTGCAGCACTGGGCCGACCATGCGCGCGCGCAGCTGCCAACCCTGCCGGCGCACACGCAGCCCATGCTGGCCGCGCGGGTGGAGCATCTGCAGCGGCTGGCGGCACTGCGCACGCTTCAGGCAGACCAATGGCAGCTGTTGCAGGCGCAGGACGAGGTATTGCTGCAACGCTTCACGCGCATCCATGATGTGCTGCTGCCCGCCTGGCGGCAGGCGGCGCTGGCCCAGCGTGCACGCACCCAGGCAGCGTTGGCCGGGCAGGCCGCTGCGCTGCAGGCACAGATCGATGACGAGGTCGATGCCGCTCAGGCTAGACTTCGCCGAGCCGGCTCTCATCAGCGGCCTCCCAACCGCAAGGAATCCGCTCGATGACCAAGGACAGCCAGAGCCCCGGCACCCTCGTTACCACCACTGCCTCAGCGCTTGACGACGGGGCGCTGCAGGCCCTTGGTCTTGCCCGCGACGACCTGCCGCGCATCGCCGAAATCGGCCGTGAGCTGCAGGACCTGCGCCCGGGCAGACTGCAGGTGTTCGGGCGCGAAGCCGCCACCCGCACCGCTGCGTTCTCCGGCCAGCTGCTGGACCAGGTGCGCAACGTCGACCTGGACGCCAGTGGCGAGAAGCTGGGCGAAGTGGTGCGTATTGCCCGCAGCCTGAAGCTGGACGGTTTCTCCGAGCGCTCCAAGGTGCCGATCATCGGCGGGCTGATCGATCGCTTCCGCGCGTCCAAGGGCGAGCTGGTGCAGAAATTCAGCGACACCAACGCGCAGATCGAGCAGCTGATGGCCGACGTCGGCACGCAGCAGGCGCTGATGGGAAAGCGCGTGGGCGATTTCGACCGCATGCACGACATCGTCCGCGAGGAGCGCCACGCGCTGGGCCTATACGCCGCCGCCGGCAAGCAGCGCCTGGCCGAACTGCAGGCCGAGCAGCTGGCCGGGCAGGGCAGTAAAGATCCGCAGCAGCGCATCCGCCAGTCGGAAATCGACAATGGCATCCGGCTGATCGAAAAGCGCGTGTCCGACCTGGTGCTGATGCAGCACGCCGCCGACCAGTCGCTGCCGATGATCCGCCTGATCCAGGCCAATGCGCTGCAGCTGATCGAAAAGTTCAACACCGTCCGCGACATCACCATCCCGTCGTGGAAGCGCCAGTTCGCCATCCAGCTCTCGCTGGGCGAGCAGAAGAACGCTGCCGAACTGGCCAGCGCCATCTACGATGCGACCAACGAACTGATGCGGCGCAATGCCGACCTGATGCGGCAGACGGCCGTGGCGACCGCGCGCAGCAACCAGCGCGGGGTGATCGATGTGGCCACCCTGCGCCACGTGCACGAGCAGCTGATCGCCACGGTGGAAGAAGTGCGCAGCATCCACCGTGAGGGCATGCAGCAGCGCCAGCAGGCCGAAGTGGAACTGGCCCGCCTGCGCGATGACGTGCAGCAGCGGCTGGCCGCGCCGACGGTGGCCAGCAACGGCTGAACCCTGCGCGCCGTGCCCGGCGCCCGCTTACTGCAGCTGCAAGGCCAGCCAGCGGGCCAGGGCTTCCACGCGCGGGTCGTCGCGGCCCTCCGGCCAGGCCAGCACCCACATGCCGCCGGTGGCGGCAAAGCCCCATGGCGCCAGCAGCCGGCCGTTGGCCAGGTCTTCGGCCACCAGCGGTTCCGGCGCGATGGCCGGGCCCAGGCCGGCCACTGCCGCCTCCAGCAGGTAGTACAGGTGCTCGAAGGCGGTGCCCATCTGCAGCTGCGCCGTGGCCAGCCCGTGCGCCTGCGCCCACGCCGGCCAGGCCTGCGGCCGTGATGCGGTGTGCAGCACCGGCTCCTGCAGCAGGGCCGCCGGTGGCGCGTGGCGCAGGCGGGCCGCCGCCGGATGGCCCGGGGCCACCACCACGCCCGCCCGTTCCGGCGCCAGTTCGCGCACCTGCCAGCCGCGTGGCCACGGTCCCTGCGCCAGCAGCGGCACCGCGTCCAGCCCGGCCTGGACATCGGTGAAGCTGCCATCCAGCGCCGACCACTGCAGTGGCACCCCCGGCAGCGCCTGCTGCAGGGCCGGCAGGCGCGGAATCATCCAGCGCGCCAGCACGCTGCCGCTGCAGCCCAGCACCAGTGCCGGGGTGCGCCCCGGGCGGGTCAGTGCCCGCACGGCGGTGTCGATGACCGCAAAGCCCTCGGCACAGGCCTGCTGCAGCCGCTGCCCGGCTTCGGTCAGGCGCAGGCCGCGTCCCGCGCGCTGGAACAGCGGCAGGCCCAGATTCTCCTCCAGCAGCTTCAGCTGCCGGCTGATCACGCCATGGGTCACGTGCAGTGCCTGGGCAGCACGCCCGACGCCGCCCAGCTGGGCAGTGGCCTCGAACGCGCGCAGGGCGTTCAGCGGTGGCAGCAGCGGCTCGGTCATGTGAGTTTTCCTGACGGGAATTGCCAGATAATATCGATTTTCCGGTACGGACCCGTGCGCTAGAGTAGCGTTCTGTCCCGAAACACCGGCTCGCCCCCATGTCCGCATCGCCCATCGCCGATTTCCACGCCTACCCCGATGCTCAGGGCCACTTCGGCCGCTACGGCGGCAGCTTCGTTGCCGAAACCCTGGTCGGCCCGCTGCAGGAACTGGCCCAGGCCTACGACCAGGCTCGCCAGGACCCGGCCTTCCAGGCGGCCTACGACAAGGACCTGGCCCATTACGTCGGCCGGCCCAGCCCGATCTACCACGCCCAGCGCCTGAGCGACCACGTCGGTGGTGCGCAGATCCTGCTCAAGCGCGAAGACCTGAACCACACCGGCGCGCACAAGATCAACAACACCATCGGCCAGGCCCTGCTGGCCGCGCGCATGGGCAAGAAGCGCATCATCGCCGAGACCGGCGCCGGCCAGCATGGCGTGGCCAGCGCCACCGTGGCCGCGCGGCTGGGCCTGGAATGCGTGGTGTACATGGGCGCCACCGATATCGAGCGGCAGAAGATCAACGTCTACCGGATGAAGCTGCTGGGGGCCACCGTGGTACCGGTCACCTCCGGCTCGGCCACCCTGAAGGACGCGCTCAACGAAGCGATGCGCGACTGGGTCACCAACGTGCAGGACACCTTCTACATCATCGGCACCGTGGCCGGCCCGGACCCGTACCCGCGCATGGTGCGAGACTTCAACGCGATCGTCGGCCGCGAGGCACGCGAGCAGATGCTGGCCGAATACGGCCGCCTGCCCGATGCGATCACCGCCTGCGTCGGCGGTGGCAGCAACGCCATCGGCCTGTTCCATGCCTTCCTCAACGACCGCCAGGTCGAGATCGTCGGCGCCGAAGCGGCCGGTGACGGCATGCATACCGGCCGCCATGCCGCCTCCATTGCCGCCGGCCGCCCCGGCGTGCTGCACGGCAACCGCACCTACGTGCTGTGCGATGACGACGGCCAGATCATCGAAACCCACTCGGTGTCGGCCGGCCTGGATTACCCCGGCGTCGGGCCGGAGCATGCGTTCCTGGCCGACAGCGGCCGCGCGCGTTACCTGGGCATCACCGACGACGAAGCCCTGCAGGCCTTCCACCTGCTGGCGCACTCCGAAGGCATCCTGCCGGCGCTGGAATCCAGCCACGCGCTGGCTCAGGCCATCAAGCTGGCACGTGAGCGCCCGCGCGACCAGATCGTGCTGTGCAACCTGTCCGGCCGTGGCGACAAGGACGTGCACACCATTGCCGCGCGCGAAGGCCTGGTGCTGTGAACACCGTGCTGCGCCACGGCGGCGCGCTGGTGTTGGCGGCGGGGCTGGGCGGCTGCAAGCCACCAGACCCGCCGCTGCTGCCGCCGGCGCCGGCCGCGCCGGCCGCGATCGCGCCGGCGCAGCGCCCGGCCAGCAACGATGACGACGTGGCCAACCGGCCCATCGAAGACGCGCCCGAGGACATGCCGCCCGAGGGCACGCCGCCCGATGCCGCGGCCCGCGCGGAAACCGCCGCCGACGCCGATGCGGCAGGCGATGCGCCGGCGGTGGTGTCGGTAGCGCTGGACCATGCCGGCGACGTGCTGATCGGCCAGCGCTTCAACGAACTGGCCGCCGAGGGCGAATGGCATTCGGCCGGCCTGCAGGCGGCCACCGCCGGCCGCTGCGACTACTACGAGCGCGGCACGCTGCCCGAAGGCGTGTCGATGATGGTGCAGGACGACCACGTGGTGCGGTTCGACCTGGCGCCCATCGACGATTCGGGGCAGGTCGTGGTCCAGCCCGGGCCGTTCGGCCTGCGCCTGGACATGCCGCGTGCGCAGGCCCTCAAGCGCCTGCCGCGCGGTACCACGTCGCAGCCCTATGGTGACGATCCGGAGGCCGGTGAGACCCTGCTCTGGCAGGACCCCGGTTCGGATCTGGCGATCCGCGTGGAGATCGTCGACGGCGTGGTTTCGAGGATGTACTGAGGCGCCAGTGGCGCCATTGAATCGAGTGAAGGGTGTGCCTGAAATGTCCGTTGACCGTATCGATGCCTGTTTTGCCCGCCTGCGCGCCGCTGGCCGCAAGGCGCTGATCCCCTTCGTCACCGCCGGTGATCCCTCGCTGGAGGCCACCGTGCCGGTGCTGCATGCGCTGGTCGACGCCGGCGCCGACGTGCTGGAACTGGGGGTGCCGTTCTCCGACCCGATGGCCGATGGCCCCACCATCCAGCGCAGCTCCGAAAGGGCGCTGGCCCGCGGTGCCGGCCTGCGCTACGTGCTGCAGACCGTGGCCAGCTTCCGCGAGCGCGACAGCAGCACCCCGGTGGTGCTGATGGGCTACCTCAACCCGGTGGAGATCCACGGTTATGCGGCCTTCGCCAAGGCGGCCGTCGCCGCCGGCGTGGACGGCGTGCTGCTGGTCGACCTGCCGCCGGAAGAGGCAGGCGAAGCCCAGCAGGCCTTCGATGAAGCCGGCCTGGCGCTGGTGCTGCTGGCCTCGCCGACCACCAGCGAGGCGCGTGCCGACAAGCTGCTGGCGCTGGCCCGTGGCTACCTCTACTACGTCAGCTTCGCCGGCGTCACCGGTGCGTCCGAGCGGCTGGACAGCGATGCCGCCAACGCCCGCCTGCAGGCCCTGCGCCAGCGGGCCACGGTGCCGGTGGCGGCCGGTTTCGGCATCAAGGACGCCGCGAGCGCTGCAGCGATGGCCACCCAGGCCGACGGCGTGGTGGTGGGCAGTGCGCTGGTGGCGGCGCTGGCCGATGCCGGCTCGGCCGACGAGGCGGCCCAGCGTGCCGGTGCCTTCCTGGCCCCGCTGCGGCAGGCGCTGCCCGCGCGGCGTTGCCGCGCTAAACGTACGTCCCAGCACGGTTTTTCTGCCGGCCCGGGCCCGGCAAGGGGTGCACGGGCGGCCGAAGCGGAGCTATACTGTCGGCCTTTGCGGCCCTCGGGCCGCCCTGAACGGAAGTTTCGTCCCGCATGAGTTGGCTCAGCAAGTTGATGCCGTCCGGCATCCGCACCGACAACACCCCCAGCAAGAAGCGCAGCGTCCCCGAGGGCCTGTGGGAAAAGTGCAGCCGCTGCGGCAGCGCGCTGTACCGCCCCGAGCTGGAGGAGAACCTCGAGGTCTGCCCGAAATGCGGCCACCACATGGTCATCCGCGCGCGTGCGCGCCTGGCGGCCCTGTTCGATACCGACAGCACCACCGAGATCGCGGCCCGCCTGGGGCCGACCGATCTGCTGAAGTTCAAGGACCAGAAGAAGTACAGCGAGCGCATCAAGGCTGCGCAGAAGAACACCGGGGAGTACGACGCGCTGATCGCCATGCGCGGCCTGCTCAAGGGCCGTCCGCTGGTGGCGTCTTCGTTCGATTTCGCCTTCATGGGCGGTTCGATGGGGTCGGTGGTGGGTGAGCGCTTCGCGCTGGCCGCCGAAACCGCGCTGGAAATCGGCGCGCCTTACGTGTGCTTCTCCGCCAGCGGCGGCGCGCGCATGCAGGAAGGCCTGTTCTCGCTGATGCAGATGGCCAAGACCTCTGCCGCGCTGGGCAAGCTGCGCGCCGCCGGCCTGCCGTTCATCTCGGTGCTGACCCACCCCACCACCGGTGGCGTGTCGGCCTCGTTCGCGATGCTGGGCGACATCAACATCGCCGAACCGCAGGCGCTGATCGGCTTCGCCGGCCCGCGCGTGATCGAACAGACCGTGCGCGAGAAGCTGCCGGAAGGCTTCCAGCGTTCGGAGTTCCTGCTCGAGCACGGCGCCATCGACCAGATCTGCGACCGCCGCGAGATGCGCGACCGCCTGGCCGAGCTGCTGGCCCTGCTGCGCCGCGAGCCTGCCCACGACGAGGTTGCTTGATGGGGCGCCGCTACTTCGGCACCGACGGCATCCGCGGCCGCGTCGGCCAGGGCGTGATCTCGGCTGATTTCGTGCTGCGGCTGGGCAACGCGCTGGGTCGCGTGCTGGTCGAGCGGCAGCAGGGGCAGGGCCGTCGGCCGGTGGTGGTGATCGGCAAGGACACCCGCATTTCCGGCTACATGTTCGAAGCGGCGCTGGAAGCCGGCCTGGTTGCCGCCGGCGCCGACGTGCAGCTGCTGGGGCCGATGCCGACCCCGGCGGTGGCCTTCCTTACCCGTTCGCTGGGCGTGGATGCCGGCGTGGTCATCAGCGCCTCGCACAACCCGCACTACGACAACGGCATCAAGTTCTTCTCCGCCCAGGGCGAGAAGCTCGACGATGCCACCGAGCTGGCGCTGGAAGCGGCGCTGGACGTGCCCTTCAGCACGGTCGAGTCGGAGCGGCTGGGCAAGGCCGCGCGTGCGCGCGAAGCGATCGGCCGCTACATCGAGTTCTGCAAGTCCAGCGTGCCGCGCAGCTTCGACCTGCGTGGCGTGCGCATGGTGCTGGACTGCGCGCATGGCGCCACGTACCACATCGCGCCGCTGCTGTTCCGCGAACTGGGCGCCGATGTCATCACCATCGGCGCTGCGCCCGACGGGCTGAACATCAACGATGGCGTCGGCTCGACCCACATCGACAACCTCGCCGCCAAGGTGCGCGAGACCGGTGCCGAGCTGGGCATCGCCTTCGATGGCGATGGCGACCGCGTGCTGATGGCCGACGACCAGGGCAACCCGGTCGACGGCGATGACCTGGTCTACATCCTGGCGCGTTCCTGGCAGGCCGAAGGCCGCCTGCGCGGCCCGGTAGCGGGGACGCTGATGAGCAACTACGGCCTGGAGCAGGCCATGGCCGCGCTGCAGATTCCGTTCGTGCGCAGCAACGTCGGTGACCGCTACGTGCACCAGGCACTGATGGAAGGCGGCGGGGTGCTTGGCGGCGAAGCCTCCGGCCACCTGCTGTGCCTGGACCGGGCGACCACCGGCGATGGGATCGTCAGCGCCCTGCAGGTGCTGGTGGCGCTGCGCCGCAGTGGCCAGACCCTGCGCCAGGCGCTGCAGCCGCTCACGCGCGTTCCGCAGAAGACCGTCAACGTGCGGCTGGGCGATGTGTCGGCCAAGGCCATCGTGCAGTCCGACGGCGTGCAGGCCGCACTGGCCGACGCGCAGCAGGCCGTGGCCGGCCGTGGCCGTGCATTTCTGCGCCCGTCCGGCACCGAGCCGGTGGTGCGGGTGACAGTGGAGGCCGACGAGGATGGCTTGATGCAGGACACGCTCGACCGGCTGTCTGCCGCGGTCAGGGCCGCCGCCTGAGGCCCACACGCAAACGCCCCGGACAACCGGGGCGTTTTTCTTCCTGCGGGGCTGCGCCTGCGTGCCGGCTCAGGGTCCGGGCACCATCTTCTTCTGGCGCGCCTTGAAGCCGTTGAACAGCGGCCCGATGAGCGGGTTGTAACTCAGCCGGATCCGCTTGCGCAGCCACGCGGCCGGGCGGTCGCGGATCGCGAAACGGTAGATGTGCTCCGGGTTGCCGCCCACCACGTTGCGCCCGAACGGGTGCGTGGTGTGCAGGTAACGGAAGCCTTGCGCGCGCGCGACCTCGATGTAGTCCTGGTTGAAATCGCCATAGGGCCAGCACAGCGTGTCCGAGCAGTCGCCCAGCTTGTCCTGCAGCACCTGGCGCGCCATCGACAGGTCACGGGTGATGCCTTCGCGGCGGGCTTCACGGGTGATGTCCATGCGCAGCCAGCGGGTATGGGTGTGGGTGTGGCAATGCACTTCGAAGGTGCCGGCCTCAATCGCCGCGCGCGCTTCGCTCCAGTGCATCATCACATCGTCAGCGCGGTCCTGCTCGTAGATGGCCGCCTCGCAGCCGCGGTGGTCGGGCGTGGCCGGCAGCACCGCGCCGGGCTGGCCGGCGTGCGGCCGCAGCGGACCTTCGCCCATCCAGCCGGTCACCACGAACACCACGGCGTGCATGCCGTACTTCTGCAGGATCGGGTGCGCATACACCCAGTTGTCCAGGTAGCCGTCGTCGAAGGTGATCACGATCGACTTGTGCGGCACCGGCTTGCCGGCGAGGAAGCCGGCGTACTGA
This sequence comes from Stenotrophomonas maltophilia, assembly GCA_009912235.1. Classification (GTDB taxonomy): domain Bacteria; phylum Pseudomonadota; class Gammaproteobacteria; order Xanthomonadales; family Xanthomonadaceae; genus Stenotrophomonas; species Stenotrophomonas maltophilia_AV. The sequence goes on along the minus strand of WNDS01000002.1, from coordinate 391,550 downwards.
TCAAGCGTCAGTGAGGTCCAGCCGTCGTTGGCCAGCCAGGCGATCTGGCTTTCGAAGTTTTCCGGCGAAACGGTGATCATTCCCGGCGAGGGACTGACATGGTGGTGCATGAGCACCGGTACGGTCCTGGCATCAGCCATGGCCCAGCTCCTTCAACCACTGGTGATAATAGTGTTCGGCCGCTTCTGCGTGGCCGTCGGCGGTGAAACGGTGCGCAGCACGCATCCAGTCCCAGCCCGCGCGGCCCATCAGGCGGCGGCGCTGCGGGTCATCGGCCAGCAGGCGCAGGGCGCCGCCCAGGGCGTCATTGTCGCCCAACGGAGTGAGGATGGCGTTGCTGCCTTCCACCACCATTTCCGGTACGCCGCCCACGCGCGTGGCCACGATCGGCACGCCGGCCTGCGCCGCTTCCAGGAACACGGTGCCCGCTGCTTCCTTGTGGGTAGCCAGCGCGAAGACATCGAAGCCGGCCACCAGGCGCCCGGCATCACAGCGGTAGCCGAGCAGGTGCACCTGCTGCTGCAGGCCGGTTTCATCGCGCAGCGCCTTCAGCCGCGACATCACGGGTTCGCCGTCGCCGACGATCACCAGGTGCAGTGCTGGGTTGGCCCGGCACAGCGGCACCATCGCGCGCAGCAGGTCCATGTGGCCCTTGGGCTCGCGCAGCACCGCCACGCAGCCCACCACGGTATCGGCCTCGGTGAAGCCCAGCTCGCTGCGCACCTGCGCACGCACCTGCTGCAGGGCCGCCCATGAATCGCCGGTCGGGCTGGCGTTCCATTCCGGCACGGCGGTGATCGGCGGCACGATGCCGATGCGCGCCGCATCGATGCCGCGGTCCACCAGCAGCTGCTTGACGAAGCTGCTGACGGTGATGATGCGGTGGGGCAGGCCGGTGTAGGTCAGCACCGAGTTGACCGGGCTCATCAGGTGCCGCGAGCGCACCACCAGCGGGGTGCCGCCCAGTCGCGCACCGGCGGCGGCGATCAGCGCATCACGGCGGCTGGTGGTGTTGACCACGTCGTAGCGCCCGCGGCGGACCAGCCGCGCCACCGAGACGATGCCGCGCAGCAGTCGCGCCAGCCCGCCCATCTTCAGCGTGTGCACGGTGAAGCCGTGTTCGCGCGCCAGCGCGCCCAGCCGTGCCTCGGGCTGGCACAGCAGCTCGATCTGGTGGCCCCGCGCGCGCATGGCCTGCATGTGGCGGAAGATGTAGATCTCCTGCCCACCCATGCCCTTGGCGGCTTCGGTATGCAGGATTCGCAGCGGGCGGCTCATCGTGGCGGCTGTCCTTGAAGGTGGCGTGCGCAGGTCGCGCTCATCGGTTGCGGAAGCGGGTCAGCGCTTCCCATGCGCCCTGCACGGCAGCCGCGTCCGGCGTCTGCTGTGGCAGGGGAAGATAGTTGCGGTCCAGCGCGGTGGCGTTGCCGAACTTGTCGAATACGTAGATGGCATCGCCACGGCGGTCCGCGCGCTGCGACCAGCTCTCCACCATCAGGGCGCGCGGGCCGTCGGGCGCGGGGGCCAGCAGGTCGCGCCCGGTGCTGAAGTCGTCCAGCGCGTTCTCGCAGCCCAGGCCGTGGCGCAGCAGGGTGGGCACCCAGTCCTCGTGCGAACTCACGCGTGCGTCGGGGCCGGTGGGCTGGCCGGGCCAGCGCAGCACGAACGGCACCTGCAGCTGGTAGTCGGAGAAGTTGCCGTTGTGGCCCCAGTAATTCAGCTGCAGGTCGTTGAATTCCTCGGCGTGGTCGCCGGTCACCAGCACGATCGTGTTCTCGTCCAGGCCCTGCGCCTGCAGGTCATCCAGCAGCTGGCCCAGCAGGCTGTCGGCGTAGTGCACGGCGGTGCGGTAGCGGTTGCGCTCCGGCGCCGGGTCGTGGCCGGGGCCCAGCGACAGGAAATCGATCCGCTCGGCCATCGGCGTGGCCAGGGGCGGGTAGCCGGCGGGCATGTGGTAGGGCGCGTGGGTGGAATCGAGGAACACGAAGCCGAACCACGGCGTGGCGCTGGCCTGGCTGCGGCGGATGCCGGCCTGCAGCTCGCGCACGATGCCGGCATCGCGCTGGTCAACCGGCAGCGCCGGCGCCCCCTGGTGCAGCAGGGGGCGCACATCGGCGAAGGCGGTGCGATCGAACTCCGGGCTGTACAGCGGCGCGCTGCCGTACAGGTGCAGGTCGTAGCCCTGCTGCTTCAGGACCTCGAACAGCACCGAGCCGCGCTGCTCGGCCAGCATGCTGGGCCAGTAGCCGCCAGGCAGGCCGTACAGCAGGCCGAACAGGCCATAGCGGGTCGCGTTGCCGGTTCTGAGGCGCTGCTCCTGCACGCGTGCGCGCGCCGCCAGTGCTGAGGCATTCGGCATCACCTGCGGCTGCAGCATGTCCTGCCGCAGCGATTCCATCACCACCATCAGCACGTTGGGGCGGGTGGTGCTCTGGCAGCGCAGCGGCGCCAGCGGGTAGCGCAGCTGGCTCAGGCGCGCATCGGGCAGGGCGGCGCGGGCATCGCCCACCACGCCCAGCCGGCGCATGAAGGAGCTGGCGGTGATTGGCTGCGCCCACGGCAGGTAGTTCCACTGTGCCGTGGGCGCACGTTCGCCGCGCGCATCGTAATAGGCCGTGGCCAGCTGGCCGCCCGCCATCAGCAGCAGCACCGCCGCCCAGCCCAGGCCCAGCCGGCGGCGCAGGCCATGCGCGGACAGCAGCGCCCAGCACGCCCATGCCAGCAGCGCCTCGGCGGCGAACACCGCCGCGCCCACCGCCGTGGCCTGCAGCCAGGTGCTCCAGGCCAGGCTGACCTGGTCGCCCAGCGCGCCGCCGAACACCATGTTGGCCACCATCGCATTGAGGTGGAAGCGATACAGCGCGAAGACCTTGGCATCGACCAGCAGCAGGCACAGCCACAGCCCCTGGAACAGCGCCGTGCCCACGGTCAGCGGGCGCGTGCTGCGGGCCCAGAGCCCCACCACTAGCGGCAGCAGACCAGCTACTGCGCCCAGTGCCAGCAGGTGGCCGGGCAGGGCAACGGCCAGATAGGCCGTGCCGAGGCGGCCACCGGGGTTGTCGGCCAGCGGAATGTTGCCCACCGTGATGACCAGCGCCAGCAGCAGGTTGGCGCCGATGAACAGGCTCCACCAGCCCAGCCGAGGCCAGCGGCCGGCGGCGCCGGTCGGGCGGGGGGCAGCGGCAGCGGTGGGCATGGGAATGGGCGGCATCACGGAGCGGGGCGTCGGTGGAGCAGGTGGTCTGTCGCGACGTCAACGAATCGTTAAGCACGCGCGGGTTGCGCATTGTATCTACTTGTATCACTGGTGTCGGTGGCGTCCCCTGACGGTTCTGTCACAATGTTCAGCCCGTCGCGCCAGCGCGCAGCGGGCCGCCCCAACGACAAGCCAGGACATGCTGTGAGCCAGATCCCCACCCTCGACATCACCCGTTTCGACAGCGACCGCGAGGCCTTCGTGGCCGAGCTGGGCGCGGCGTACCGCCAGTGGGGCTTCGCCGGCATCCGCAACCACGGCATTCCGCAGGCCGACATTGACGGTGCCTATGACGTGTTCAAGGCCTTCTTCGCCCTGCCGGACGAGGTCAAGCGCCAGTACCACGTGGCCGGCGGCGGTGGCGCGCGCGGCTACACGCCGTTCGGCGTGGAGACCGCCAAGGGCTCCAAGCACTTCGACCTGAAGGAGTTCTGGCACATCGGCCGCGAGATCGCCGACGACTCCAAGTACCGCGAGGTGATGCCGCCGAACCTGTGGCCGACCGAGGTCGAGGGCTTCCGTGAGCGCGGCTACGGCCTGTACCAGGCGCTGGACCACCTCGGTTCGCGCGTGCTGTCGGCGCTGGCCCTACACATCGGCCTGTCGGAAACCTTCTTCGCCGACAAGACCAACTTCGGCAACTCGATCCTGCGCCCGATCCATTACCCGCCGATCACCACCGACGACATCCCCAATGTGCGCGCCGGTGCGCATGGCGACATCAACTTCATCACGCTGCTGGTCGGCGCCAGTGCGGCGGGCCTGGAAGTGCAGGCGCACGATGGCCAGTGGGTGCCGTTCACCTCCGACGCTGACACGATCGTGGTCAACATCGGCGACATGCTGCAGCGCCTGACCAACCACGTGTACCCGTCGACCATCCACCGCGTGGTCAACCCCCCGGGCGAGCTGGCGCGCCAGCCGCGTTACTCGGTGCCGTTCTTCTTGCACCCGAACCCGGATTACCTGATCGACGTGCTGCCCTCGTGCATCACGGCGGAGAAGCCGAGCCGCTACCCGGAGCCGATCACGGCCCACGGGTTCCTCGAAGAACGCCTGCGCGAGATCAAGCTGAAATAATGAAGAAGCCGCCGGAAGGCGGCTTTTTCATTACGGGTAGCGCCGGGCCATGCCCGGCGAGCGCAGCGGAGGTGTTCGGCAGGGCTGCGCCCTGCACCCGCAGACGCCAAAGCCCAAGCCCAAAACGGCTGTGGGTTTCTGCTGGTTGGGCGGGGTGGTGTGGGTTGGCAGAGGAGGGGTCAGATCCCTTTTCCTGCGGAAAAGGGATCTGACCCCGGCGACACCCCCGGCCAGGCCTTCCAGCCCCAACCGGGTTCTTCGCGACCCAAACCCCCGCCGCAAGGGCCCCGCCGTTGGCTGAAAAACATGTAACCGCTTACAGGTAAACGGGTTTTTGCCGATCCGGGTATCATGGTCCGTTGATTTCAAAGGGAACCAATGCCCATGCGCCGCAAGATCGTCGCCGGAAACTGGAAACTGCACGGCAGCCGCCATTTCGCCACCGCCCTGCTGGACGAGGTGGCCGCCGGGCTGCCCAAGGCCGGGGTGGAGGTGGTCGTGATGCCGCCGCTGCCCTACCTGGGGGAACTGGTCGAAGAGTTCGGCGAGCGCGGCCTGGCCTTCGGTGCCCAGGATGTCAGCAGCAACGAGAAGGGCGCCTACACCGGCGAGGTCTGCGCGGCCATGCTGCATGACGTCGGTGCGCGCTACGGCCTGGTCGGTCATTCCGAGCGCCGCCAGTACCACAACGAAAGCAGCGAGCTGGTTGCCCGCAAGTTCGCCGCCGCCGTGCATGCCGGCCTGGTGCCGGTGCTGTGCATCGGCGAGACCCTGGAACAGCGCGAGGCCGGGCAGACCGAAGCGGTCATCGCCAGCCAGCTGCAGCCGGTGCTGGAACGGGTCGGCGCGCAGGGCTTTGCCGCGGCCGTGGCGGCCTACGAACCGGTCTGGGCCATCGGCACCGGGCGCACCGCCAGCAAGGAGCAGGCGCAGGCCGTGCACGCCTTCATCCGTGGCGAAGTGGCGAAGTTCGATGCTAAAATTGCCGATTTACTGCCCATTCTTTACGGCGGTAGCGTGAAGCCGGACAATGCCCGGGAACTGTTCGCGCAGCCGGATGTCGATGGCGGGCTGGTTGGTGGCGCCTCGCTGGTGGCCGCCGATTTCCTCGCCATCGTCGATGCGGCGGCGCCTAATTAGCACTATCGCCGGCTGATGGCCGGCACTACCTGTCCGAGGGCGGATTCGAAATGCTGATGTTGATCCTCAATGTCGTCTACGTGCTGGTCGCTGTGGCCATGATCGCGCTCATCCTGATGCAGCGTGGCTCGGGTGCGGCGGCGGGCTTGGGCTTCGGCGCCGGCGCCTCGGGGACCGTGTTCGGTGCGCGTGGTACTTCCAACTTCCTGTCCAAGTCGACCAAGTGGCTGGCAGTGGTGTTCTTCGGCATCAGCCTGTTCATGGCCTGGTACGCCGGCCACGGCAGCCGTCCGGCGGCCACCCAGGACCTGGGCCTGATGTCCGCCCCGGCCGTGGTTGCCCCCGCCAACGAGGTGCCGCAGGCCGCTCCGGCCCCGGCCCAGCAGGCCGTTCCGGCCGCTGCCGAGCCGGCCAAGAAGGAATCTTCGGTTTCTGGTGAAGAAAAGCCGTCGGAAGGCTCCCAGAAACCCTGAAGCCGGTTACAATATGCGGCGCATCGCGACTCCATAGTGTGATGTGATCGTTTGCCCAGGTGGCGGAATTGGTAGACGCACTACCTTGAGGTGGTAGCGACTTAGGTCGTAGGGGTTCGAATCCCCTCTTGGGCACCATTTGTAAGTAAAGCGGGTTCGCCTGGCGCGCAATGCTCCAGGCCGTTTCCCGTCCACTCCCCCATGCCAAAGCGCCTGCAGGCGCGGCGGCAGAGGCAAGAGAGAATCGCTGTGCTGGCCGAATATTTGCCGTCCCTGCTGTTTCTGATTGTTGCCACCGGTATTGGCGTGACGCTGATGCTGGTAGGCCGATTCCTCGGTCCCCGCCGCCCCGATCTGGAAAAGCTCTCGCCGTACGAGTGCGGCTTCGAGGCTTTCGAGGACGCGCGCATGAAGTTCGATGTGCGCTACTACCTGATCGCGATCCAATTCATCGTCTTCGACCTGGAAATCATCTTCATCGTGCCCTGGACCCAGGTGTTCATGGAAATCGGCGCCCGTTCGCTGGTCACCATGGGCCTGTTCATCGGCATGCTGTTCCTCGGTTTCATTTACGTCTGGAAGAAGGGAGCGCTGGAATGGGAGTGATTCAGACTCTCGATGGCCTGATGAACAATCCGACCCCGGAAGGGCGGGTTGATGACATCCTGCGGCCCCAGGGCGACAACCCGCTGCTGGAGAAGGGTTACGTCACCACCAGCGTCGATGCGCTGCTGAACTGGGCACGTACCGGTTCGATGTGGCCGATGACCTTCGGTCTGGCCTGCTGCGCGGTCGAAATGATGCACGCCGGTGCGGCGCGCCTGGATCTGGACCGCTACGGCGTGGTGTTCCGCCCGTCGCCGCGCCAGTCCGACGTCATGATCGTCGCCGGCACCCTGGTCAACAAGATGGCCCCGGCGCTGCGCAAGGTCTATGACCAGATGCCGGACCCGAAGTGGGTCATCTCGATGGGCAGCTGCGCCAATGGCGGCGGCTACTACCATTATTCGTATTCGGTCGTGCGCGGCTGTGACCGCGTGGTGCCGGTGGACGTGTATGTCCCCGGCTGCCCGCCGACCGCCGAGGCGCTGGTGTACGGGATCCTGCAGCTGCAGAAGAAGATCTGGCGTACACAGACCATCGTCCGCTGACCTTTCCACCTTACAAGAGCGCGCCAAGCCCCCATGGCAGAGCAAGCATCCTTCATCGACCGACTTTCCGCGCGTTTCGCTGGTGCGAAGGTCATCGTGGTCGAACCCCGCGGCGAAGTGACGCTGGAAGTGCCTGCCGCCGAGTGGCATGCCGTCGCCCTGGCGCTGCGTGACGAATTCGCGTTCGAACAGGCCGTGGACCTCTGCGGCGTGGACTACCTCGGCTACGGTTCCGACGAGTGGGACACCGCCGATGTGTCCTCGCAGGGCTTCAGCCGTGGCGTCGAAGGCAAGGCCCAGGGCCGTTTCGCGTGGGGCGAGTTCCCCACCGAGGAAAACGGCGCCGGCGGCGTCAGCGCCCAGCACATGCCGACCCAGCGTTTCGCCGTGGTCGCGCAGCTGCGTTCGATGCAGCACAACCTGATGATCCACCTGCGCTGCTTCGCCCCTGACGAATCACTGCCGGTGGTCGCCTCGCTGACCGACATCTGGCCGGGTCTGAACTGGTTCGAGCGCGAAGCGTTCGACCTGTACGGCGTGATCTTCGAAGGCCACCCGGACCTGCGCCGGATCCTGACCGACTATGGTTTCGTCGGCCACCCATTCCGCAAGGACTTCCCGCTGATCGGCAACGTGGAAGTGCGCTACGACGAAGAAAAGAAGCGTGTGGTGTATGAGCCGGTGACCTCGGTCGAGCCGCGCGTCAACGTTCCCCGCGTGATCCGTGACGACCCGCGCCTGCAGACCGCAGAAGGCGAGCGTTCGCAGGAGGCAGTGAAGTGAGTCACGTACACCAGGCCGGCGAAGCGTTCGCCAGCAATCCTGCCGAACTGCGTCAGGAAATCCGCAACTACACGATGAACTTCGGTCCCCAGCATCCGGCCGCGCACGGTGTGCTGCGCCTGATCCTGGAAATGGACGGCGAGACCATCATGCGCGCAGACCCGCACGTGGGCCTGCTGCACCGTGGTACCGAAAAGCTGGCCGAGTCCAAGCCGTTCAACCAGTCCATCGGTTACATGGACCGCCTCGACTACGTGTCGATGATGTGCAACGAGCACGCCTACGTGCGCTCGATCGAGACCCTGATGGGCATCGAGGCGCCGGAGCGTGCGCAGTACATCCGCACCATGTTCGACGAGATCACCCGCATCCTGAACCACCTGATGTGGCTGGGCTCCAACGCGCTCGACCTGGGTGCGATGGCGGTGATGCTGTACGCCTTCCGTGAGCGCGAAGAGCTGATGGACTGCTACGAAGCCGTCTCCGGCGCGCGCATGCATGCGGCTTATTACCGTCCGGGCGGCGTCTACCGCGACCTGCCGGACCAGATGCCGAAGTACAAGGAATCGCGCTGGCACAAGGGCAAGGCCCTGAAGAACCTCAACGCCGCGCGCCAAGGTTCGCTGCTGGACTTCCTGGAGAACTTCACCGCCGAGTTCCCCAAGCGCGTCGACGAATACGAAACCCTGCTGACCGACAACCGCATCTGGAAGCAGCGTACCGTCGGCATCGGCGTGGTCACCCCCGAACTGGCCAACGCCTGGGGCATGACCGGCGTGATGCTGCGTGGCTCGGGCATTGCCTGGGATCTGCGCAAGAAGCGCCCGTATGCCAAGTACGATGCCGTCGATTTCGACATCCCGCTGGGCAAGGAAGGCGACTGCTACGACCGCTACCTGTGCCGCGTGGCCGAAATGCGCGAGTCCAACCGCATCATCAAGCAGTGCGTGGCGTGGCTGAAGGCCAACCCGGGCCCGGTGATGGTCAAGAACTTCAAGGTCGCGCCGCCCAGCCGCGAGGACATGAAGGACGACATGGAAGCGCTGATCCACCACTTCAAGCTGTTCAGCGAAGGCTACTGCGTGCCGGCCGGTGAAACCTACGCGGCCGTGGAAGCCCCGAAGGGTGAATTCGGCTGCTACCTGGTGTCCGACGGCGCCAACAAGCCGTTCCGCGTCCACCTGCGCGCCCCGGGCTTCGCCCACCTCTCCTCGATCGATTCGATCGTGCGCGGCCACATGCTGGCCGACGTGGTGGCGATGATCGGTACCTACGATCTGGTGTTCGGCGAGGTTGACCGGTAATGCCGGCCGCCACGCCAACGCCTGCTGCTGGCAGCCGGCGCAAGCCGGCGCTGCAGTCCTTGGAATTTCACGTTATGCATTTCGCTGAGGTCGGCCGATGAAGGCGACAGGTAATTTCGAGGCGGCGCGCGACGTCGACCCGATGGTGGTGCTGAGCGACAAGACCCGCGCTCACATCGATCACTGGCTGTCCAAGTTCCCGCCGGACCGCAAGCGTTCGGCGGTGCTGCAGGGCCTGCACGCTGCCCAGGAGCAGAACCAGGGCTGGCTGACCGACGAGCTGATCGCCGGCGTGGCCAAGTACCTGGACCTGCCGCCGGTGTGGGCCTATGAAGTGGCCAGCTTCTACTCGATGTTCGAGACCGAGAAGGTGGGCCGCAACAACGCGGCCATCTGCACCAACATCAGCTGCTGGCTCAATGGCGCCGAGGACATCGTGCGCCATTGCGAGAACAAGCTGGGCATCAAGCACGGCCAGTCCACCCCGGACGGCCGCGTCTACCTCAAGCGCGAGGAAGAGTGCCTGGCAGGTTGCGGCGGTGCACCGATGATGGTCATCAACGGTCATTACCATGAGCGTCTGACCCTGGAAAAGGTCGACGAGCTGCTGGACGGGCTGGAGTAAGGGCATGGCACATCACCACGAATCCAAGGGTCCGGTCGGCCCCGCGCCGCTGCCGCACCAGGTGGTCTACACCACCCTGCATTACGACACCCCGTGGTCGTACGAAAGCTACCTCAAGACCGGTGGCTACGCTGCCCTGCGCAAGATCCTCGAAGAGAAGATCCCGCCGGAGCAGGTCATCGAGATGGTCAAGGCCTCCGGCCTGCGCGGGCGCGGTGGCGCGGGCTTCCCGACCGGCCTGAAGTGGTCCTTCATGCCCAAGGGCACCATGCAGAAGTACATCCTCTGCAACTCGGACGAATCCGAGCCGGGCACCTGCAAGGACCGCGACATCCTGCGCTACAACCCGCATTCGGTCGTGGAAGGCATGGCGATCGCCTGCTACGCCACCGGCTCGACCGTGGGCTACAACTACCTGCGCGGTGAATTCCACCACGAGCCGTTCGAGAACTTCGAACAGGCCCTGGCCGATGCCTATGCCAACGGCTGGCTGGGCAAGAACGTGCTGGGTTCGGGCGTGGACATCGACATCTACGGCGCGCTCGGCGCCGGCGCCTACATCTGCGGCGAAGAAACCGCGCTGATGGAATCGCTGGAAGGCAAGAAGGGCCAGCCGCGCTACAAGCCACCGTTCCCGGCCAACTTCGGCCTGTACGGCAAGCCGTCGACGATCAACAACACCGAGACCTACGGTTCGGTGCCGGCGATCATCCGCAACGGTCCGGAGTGGTTCAAGGGCCTGAGCCTGACCGCCAATGGCGGCCCGAAGTGCTTCTCCGTGTCCGGCTGCGTGCAGAACGGCGGCAACTTCGAAGTACCGCTGGGTACCACCTTCGACGACCTGCTGGAAATGGCCGGTGGCCTGCGTCCGGGCCGCACCCTGAAGGGCGCGATTCCGGGTGGCGTGTCCATGCCGGTGCTGACCGCGGCCGAGCTGAAGGGCCTGCCGATGGACTACGACACCATCCGTGCACTGGGCTCCGGCCTGGGTTCGGGCGCTGTCGTGGTGCTGGATGACAGCGTCTGCTGCGTGAAGTTCGCCTGCCGCATCAGCCAGTTCTTCCACAAGGAATCCTGTGGCCAGTGCACCCCGTGCCGCGAAGGCACCGGCTGGATGCACCGCGTGCTGGAGCGCATCGTTGCCGGCAAGGCCACGATGGAAGACCTGCACCAGCTGAAGGCCGTGGCCGGCCAGATCGAAGGCCACACCATCTGTGCGTTCGGCGAAGCGGCGGCATGGCCCATCCAGGGCTTCCTGCGCCAGTTCTGGGACGAATTCGAGTACTACATCGTCAACGGTCATTCGATGGTTGACGGCAAGAAGGTGGAGGCAGCCGCCGCATGAGCGCGCAACCCAACAACCCGGGCGTGACCCCGGCGGTCGTGCCGGAAGGGCACGTCACCGTCGAGATCGACGGCCGTTCCCTGGTCGTGCCCAAGGGCTCGATGATCATCCAGGCGGCCGACAAGGCCGGCATCTCGATCCCGCGCTTCTGCTACCACGAGAAGCTGCCGATCGCCGCCAACTGCCGCATGTGCCTGGTGGACGTGGAGAAGTCGCCGAAGCCGGCGCCGGCCTGCGCCACTCCGGTGATGGACGGCATGAAGGTCGCCACCCGCAGTGAAAAGGCGCTCAAGTTCCAGCGTTCGGTGATGGAGTTCCTGCTCATCAACCACCCGCTGGACTGCCCGATCTGCGACCAGGGCGGCGAATGCGAACTGCAGGACGTCTCGCTGGGCTATGGCCGTTCGGTCAGCCGCTTCAACGAACGCAAGCGCGTGGTGCCCGACGAAGACATGGGCCCGCTGGTTGCCGCCGAGATGACCCGCTGCATCCAGTGCACCCGCTGCGTGCGCTTCACCGCCGACGTGGCAGGCACCTATGAACTGGGTGGCATGTACCGCGGCGAGAACCTGCAGATCGGCACCTACGACGGCAAGCCGCTGACCACCGAGCTTTCGGGCAACGTGGTGGACGTCTGCCCGGTCGGCGCGCTGACCAACAAGGTGTTCCAGTTCCGCGCCCGCCCGTGGGAACTGACCGCGCGCGAATCGCTGGGCTACCACGATGCGATGGGTTCGAACCTGTTCCTGCACGTGCGCCGCGGCGAAGTGCTGCGCACCGTGCCGCGCGACAACGAAGCGGTGAACGAGTGCTGGCTGTCCGACCGTGACCGCTATTCGCACCAGGGCCTGTACAGCGAAGACCGTGCGGTCAAGCCGCTGCGCAAGGTCAATGGCGAATGGAAGGAAGTGACCTGGGCCGAAGGCCTGGCCGCTGCCGCCGAGATCCTGAAGGCCAACCAGGGCGACAGCCTCGGCGTGCTGGTGCACCCGTCCACCTCCAACGAGGAAGGCGCGCTGCTGGCCCGTCTGGCCAAGGGCCTGGGCTCGAGCAACATCGACCACCGCATCAACAACCGCGACTTCTCCGACGCCGCCACCGCCGAAGTGTTCGGCCTGCCGCTGGCCGAGATCGAAGCCGCCGACCGCATCGTCGTTCTGGGCAGCAACATCCGCCACGAACTGCCGCTGCTGCACGCCCGCCTGCGCAAGGCGCAGACCACCAAGGGCGCGAAGATCCACGGTGTCAACCCGGTGGACTTCGACTTCGCCTTCGGCATCGCCGGCAAGCAGATCGTCGCCCCGTCGAAGTTCGTCGACGCGCTGGCCAGCGAAGCGCTGCGTTCGGCGGTGCAGGGCGGTGCCAACACCGTGCTGATCGTCGGCGGCATTGCCGAAAACCACCCGCAGGCCGCCGCCATCCGCGCTGCCGCGCGTGATTTCGCTGCCGCTACCGGTGCCAAGCTGTGCCGCATCCCGCAGGGCGCCAATGCCGTGGGCCTGTCCCGCGCCGGCGTGCTGCCGGCCGGCAAGGACGTGGCTGCCATGCTTGCCGACCCGCGCAAGGCCTACGTGGTCTATGGCCTGGAACCGGGCCTGGACTTCGCCGATGCCCCCGCCGCGCGCAAGGCGTTGGCCGGTGCCCAGGTCGTGGCCTTCAGCCACTTCGCCTGCGCCTCGACCCGCGATGTCGCCGACGTGATCCTGCCGATCGGTGTACTGCCGGAAGTGGACGCCACCCTGACCAACCTCGATGGTCGCGAGCAGTCGGCGCGTGCCGGCGGCAAGCTGCCGGGCGAGGCCCGTGAAGGCTGGCGCGTGCTGCGTGCGCTGGGCGGCGAACTGGCCGTGGCCGGTTTCGAATTCACCGACCTGGCCGGCCTGCGTGCCAGCCTGGCACCGGTGTCGGTCAACGTGGCCACCTCGGCCCAGCCGGTGGTTGCCGGCGAAGGCCTGGAAGTGGCGTCCACCGCCGCGATCTACCGCACCGACGCCGTGGTCCGCCGCGCGCCGGCGCTGCAGTCGCACCCGCTGAACAGCGCGCCGCGCATCGTGCTCAATGCCGATGACGCCGCACGCCTGCAGCTGCAGGAAGGGCAGATGGCCAAGGTCGGCACCGACGCTGGCCGTGCCACCCTGCCGGTGGTGGTCGACGCCCGCGTCGCCGCGGGTTCGGTCTGGATTGAATCGGGCCACGGTGCAACCGCACCGCTGGGTGCCGCACGTGTAACGGTGGTGGCAGCATGAACGAATTGCTGATTAACGCAGTCGACCCGCTGCACCAGTGGCTGCTCGTCCTCGGTGACATCGGTGCGCTGCTCTGGATCATCCTGAAGATCCTGGTGATCACCGTGCCGGTGATCGTCTCGGTGGCCTTCTACGTGGTCTGGGAGCGCAAGCTGATCGGCTGGATGCATGTCCGCCATGGTCCGATGTACGTGGGCATGGGCATCTTCCAGGCCTTCGCCGACGTCTTCAAGCTGCTGTTCAAGGAAGTCCTGCAGCCCAGCAGCGCCAACAAGGCGATCTTCCTGCTGGCGCCGCTGATCACCCTGGCCCCGGCCTTCGCGGCCTGGTCGGTGGTGCCGTTCGACTCGCAGATCGTGCTCTCCAACGCCAACGCCGGCCTGCTGTACCTGCTGGCGATGACCTCGCTGGGCATCTACGGCATCATCCTGGCCGGTTGGGCGTCCAACTCGAAGTACGCGTTCCTGGGTGCCATGCGCGCCTCGGCACAGATGATCAGCTACGAAATCGCCATGGGCTTTGCGCTGGTCGGCGTGATGATCGCGGCGGGCAGCCTGAACCTGAGCAACATCGTGATGGCCCAGGCCGGCAGCTCCGGCTTCTTCGACTGGTTCCTGATCCCGCTGTTCCCGCTGTTCGTCATCTACTGGGTGTCGGGCGTGGCTGAAACCAACCGCGCGCCGTTCGACGTGGTGGAAGGCGAATCGGAAATCGTGGCCGGCCACATGGTCGAGTACTCCGGCGGCGCCTTCGCGCTGTTCTTCCTGGCCGAATACGCGAACATGATCCTGATCAGCTTCCTGATCTCGATCTTCTTCCTCGGCGGATGGCTGAGCCCGATCCAGGGCTGGGTCAACCTTGGCGATGTCTCGTCGCTGGTCGACTGGATCTGGAAGGGCGGTGCACCGTGGCTGTTCGTCAAGGTGTTCTTCTTCGCCAGTGCCTACATCTGGTTCCGTGCCAGCTTCCCGCGCTTCCGCTATGACCAGATCATGCGCTTGGGCTGGAAGGTCTTCATCCCGCTGGCCATTCTGTGGATCGCGGTTACCGCCGTCATGGTGTTCTTCGGCGTGATTCAAAAGGGCGTCTAAGTGATGAACAGGATTACCCATTACTTCAAGAGCCTGCTGCTGCTCGAACTGCTGGCCGGCCTGTGGCTGACGCTGAAGTACAGCTTCAAGCCCAAGTACACGATGATGTACCCGATGGAGAAGTTCCCGCAGTCGCCGCGCTTCCGTGGCCTGCACGCCCTGCGCCGTTACCCCAACGGTGAAGAGCGCTGCATCGCCTGCAAGCTGTGCGAAGCGGTGTGCCCGGCGCTGGCCATCACCATCGACTCGGCCAAGCGTGAAGACGGCACCCGCCGTACCACCCGCTACGACATCGATCTGTTCAAGTGCATCTTCTGCGGCTTCTGTGAAGAAAGCTGCCCGGTGGACTCGATCGTCGAGACCCACATCCTCGAGTACCACTTCGAGAATCGTGGCGAAAACATCGCTACCAAGCCGCAGCTGCTGGCCCTGGGCGACCGTCTCGAAACCGAGATCGCCGAGCGTCGTGCCGCTGATGCCGCTTACCGCTGAGGTCGAGAGATGGATTGGGTAAATATCGCTTTCTGGGTGTTCGCCATCGCGGCAACGGTTTCGGCCGGTGCGGTGATCAGCGTGCGCAACCCCGTGCACGCCGTGCTCTGCCTGGTGCTGACCTTCTTCTCCATCGCCTGCGTGTGGCTGCTGGTGGGCGCCGAGTTCCTCGGCGTGGCACTGGTGCTGGTCTACGTGGGTGCGGTGATGGTGCTGTTCCTGTTCGTGGTGATGATGCTCGACATCGACCCGGCGAACCTGCGCGAAGGCTGGGTGCGCTACCTGCCGGTGGGCCTGATCGTGGCCGTGGCCATGCTGGTGCAGATGCTGATGCTGATCGGTGTGAAGGGCAGGGCGGTCAACCCGTTCCCGGCCGACAACGCCGCAGCGCTGGCCGCTGACAGCTCGAACATCACCTGGCTGGCACGCAGCCTGTTCACCGAATACCTGCTGCCGTTCGAGTTCGCCGCCGTCATCCTGACCGTGGCCGTGGTGGCCGCCGTCATGCTGACCCTGCGCCGCCGCACCGGCCTGAAGACCCAGAACCCGGGCGATCAGACCATGGTCAAGGCCCATGACCGCCTGCGCGTGGTCAAGATGGACGTCGAGACGCCGCTGGTTCACTGCACCACCAAGCCGGCCGCGGGCGACGAGGAGACCAAGGCATGATCACTCTGGGCCACATCCTGGCATTGGGCGCGGTGCTGTTCTGCATCAGCCTTGCCGGCATCTTCCTCAACCGCAAGAACATCATCGTCCTGCTGATGTCCATCGAGTTGATGCTGCTGTCGGTGAACATCAACTTCGTCGGGTTCTCGCGCGAGCTGGGGGACCCGTCCGGTCAGCTGTTCGTGTTCTTCATCCTGACTGTCGCCGCTGCCGAGGCCGCCATCGGCCTGGCGATCCTGGTGACCCTGTTCCGCACACGCCGCACGATCAATGTCGGCGAAGTCGATTCGTTGAAGGGCTGATCCACAGATGGAAATCACTCTCTCCAAGAGTCTGTTGATCGCAGCGGTGTTTGCACCGCTGTTCGGCAGCATCATCGCCGGCCTGTTCGGTCGCCAGGTCAAGCGCTTCGGCGCGCAGACCGTCACCATCCTCGGCGTGGCGGTCAGCTGCGCGCTGTCGATGTACACGCTGTACCAGCTGCTCTGGGGTGGCGCACAGCCGTTCAACCAGAACATCTACACCTTCTTCGAGGTCGGCCAGTACTCGGCCCACGTCGGCTTCATGGTCGACAAGTTGACCGCGATGATGATGGCGGTGGTCACCTTCGTGTCGCTGCTGGTGCACATCTACACCATCGGCTACATGGAAGAAGACCCGGGCTACCAGCGCTTCTTCAGCTACATCTCGCTGTTCACCTTCTCCATGCTCACCCTGGTGATGAGCAACAACTTCCTGCAGCTGTTCTTCGGCTGGGAAGCTGTGGGCCTGGTGTCGTACCTGCTGATCGGCTTCTGGTTCAAGCGCCCGACCGCGATCTTCGCCAACATGAAGGCGTTCCTGGTCAACCGCGTCGGTGACTTCGGCTTCCTGGTGGGCATCGCCGGCGTGCTGTGGGTGTTCGGCACCTTGGACTACTCCGAAGTGTTCTCGCACGCCACCATCCTGGGTGACCCGCGCGCGCAGCTGCAGATCTGGGACGGCAGCCTGTTCGGCTACCAGTTCATGAGCGAGCCGGTGGTCTGGTCGATCGCCACGCTGATCTGCATCTGCCTGTTCATCGGTGCCATGGGCAAGTCGGCCCAGGTGCCGCTGCACGTGTGGCTGCCGGACTCGATGGAAGGCCCGACCCCGATCTCGGCGCTGATCCACGCCGCGACCATGGTCACCGCGGGCATCTTCATGGTCACCCGCATGTCGCCGCTGTTCGAGCTGTCGCAGACCGCGCTGAACTTCGTGCTGTTCATCGGTGCCACCACGGCGTTCTTCACCGGCCTGATCGGCATCGTGCAGAACGACATCAAGCGCGTCGTCGCGTACTCCACGCTCTCGCAGCTGGGCTACATGACCGTGGCGCTGGGCGTGTCGGCCTATTCGGCCGCAGTGTTCCACCTGATGACCCACGCCTTCTTCAAGGCGCTGCTGTTCCTGGGTGCCGGCTTGGTCATCATCGCCATGCACCACGAGCAGGACATGCGCAAGATGGGCGGCCTGCGCAAGTACATGCCGATCACCTTCATCACCATGTGGATCGGTACGCTGGCCCTGGTCGGTACGCCGTTCTTCTCCGGCTTCTACTCGAAGGACGCCATCATCGAGGCGGCCGAGGTGCACGCGCACCTGTCCAACAGCTGGGCGGCCACCTATGGCTACTGGGCGGTGCTGGGCGGCGTCATCGTCACCAGCTTCTACAGCTTCCGCCTGCTGTTCATGACCTTCCATGGTCCGGAACGCTTCCGCGACGCGCACCACGATGACCACGGCCACGACAGCCACGGCCATGACGATCACCATGCCGCTGACGCGCACCACGCCGATGCCCGCCATGGCGACGCGCATGACGACCACGGCCATGGCCACGGTCCGCATGAGCCGCACGAAACCCCGTGGGTGGTGACCCTGCCGCTGATCCTGCTGGCCATCCCCTCGATCGCCATCGGCTTCTTCAGCGTCGGTCCGATGCTGTACGGCACCGACTGGGCCGGCCACCACGCCCACGACGCGATCAAGGGCCAGGCGCACACCTTCTTCACCGGCATCGTTGATTTCTACGATCCGGCGAGGAACACGGTCGGCTTCCTGGGCGAAGAGTTCCATGGCCCGGTCGCCTTCGCGATCCACGGCATGATGGCACCGGCCTTCTGGCTGACCGTTGCAGGCTTCCTGCTGGCGGCGCTGTTCTACCTGTGGAAGCCGGACCTGGCTGGCAAGGCCCGCAAGACCTTTGCCCCGCTGGTGTCGGTGCTGGAAAACAAGTACGGCTTCGACAAGCTGTGGATCGATGGCTTTGCCGGCGGCAGCGTCAAGCTGGGCAGGGTCTCGCGCTGGATCGACAGCAACATCGTCGACGGTGTGGTCAATCTCTCGGCACGTGTTGTGGACGTTGCAGCCGGCGTGCTGCGTCGTGCCCAATCCGGTTTCCTCTATCACTACGCCTTCGCGATGATCATCGGCCTGATTGCCCTGCTGGGCGCACTGATGCATTACCTGCGTTGATGACCTGTACGGAATAAGAAGACGTGTCGAACTGGCCCCTACTCAGTGTCCTCATCTGGCTGCCGATCATCGGCAGTGCCCTGATCCTTGCCATCCGTGACGCACAGACCGCCCGCTGGGCGTCGCTGGGCGTCGCCGTGCTGACCTTCGTCGCCAGCCTGTCGCTGCTCAGCGGCTACAACGCGGCGGCCGAAGGCCTGCAGTTCGTCGAGACCCATGCGTGGATCCCGGCGTACAGCATCGGCTACAACCTCGGCGTGGACGGTATCGCCGTCGCCCTGATCCTGCTGACCACCCTGGTCGGCGTGCTGGCCCTGATCGGTGCCTGGAGCGCCATCGACAAGCGCGTGAACCAGTACGTGGCCGCCTTCCTGATCCTGGAAGGCGTCACCGTCGGCATCTTCTCGGCCACCGACGCGATGCTGTTCTACGTGTTCTTCGAGGCCATGCTGATCCCGATGTTCCTGATCATCGGTGTCTGGGGTGGTCCGCGTCGCATCTACGCCGCACTGAAGTTCTTCCTGTACACCTTCCTCGGCTCGGTGCTGATGCTGGTGGCGCTGATCTACCTGTACCTGAAGGGCGGCAGCTTCCAGCTGGCCGATCTGTACGCACTGTCGCTGAGCGCCCGCGAACAGACCTGGATCTTCTTCGCCTTCCTCATCGCCTTCGCGGTGAAGGTGCCGATGTTCCCGGTGCACACCTGGCTGCCGGACGCCCACGTGGAAGCGCCGACCGCCGGTTCGGTCATCCTGGCCGCCATCGCGCTGAAGATCGGTGGCTACGGCTTCCTGCGCTTCAACCTGCCGATCGTGCCCGATGCTTCGCACGAGCGGGCCTGGCTGGTCATCGCGCTGTCGCTGATCGCCGTGATCTACGTCGGCCTGGTCGCCCTGGTGCAGGACGACATGAAGAAGCTGATCGCCTATTCGTCGATCGCGCACATGGGCTTTGTCACCCTGGGCACCTTCATCGCCCTGTGGCTGGTGCGTGAGGCCGGCAATGCCGACGCCGCACGCCTGGGCCTGCAGGGTGCGATGGTGCAGATGATCTCGCACGGCTTCGTGTCCGGCGCGATGTTCTCCTGCGTGGGCGTGCTGTATGACCGCATGCACAGCCGCCGCATCGCCGATTACGGCGGCGTGGTCAACATGATGCCGTGGTTTGCCACCTTCGCCATGCTGTTCTTCATGGCCAATGCCGGCCTGCCGGGCACCAGCGGTTTCGTTGGCGAGTTCATGGTCATCCTGGCCTCGTTCCAGCGCAATCCGTGGATCGCCCTGGGCGCAGCCACCACGCTCATCATCGGCGCGGCCTACACCCTGTGGCTGTACAAGCGCATCTTCTTCGGCGAGGTGGCCAACAGCCACGTTGCCGAGCTCAAGGACATCAACGGCCGTGAGTGGCTGGTGCTGGGCGTGTTCGCCATTGGCGTGCTGGCCCTGGGCCTCTACCCGAAGCCCTTGACCGACCTGATGGAGCCCTCGATCGCCAAGCTGGCGATGCAGATCGCCTCCAGCAAGCTGCTCTGATCGGGCCGTGAAGCGAACTGATTCCAGGATTTGATAATGACCACCTCGCCGCTGATGCCATTGACCGCCGCCGACCTGCCGCCGCTCGCCCCCGAGCTGGTGCTGGTAGGCGCCGCGTTCGCCCTGATGATCCTTGATCTGTTCATCAGCAACCGGAACAAGATCGTCACCCACCTGTTCTCCATTGCCGCACTGGCCGTGGTGCTGTTCATGCTGGCCACCGGTGTGGGCAGGCAGGGCGAGGTGTTCCACGGCATGTTCGTGCGCGACACCGCCGCCGACGTGATGAAGACCGTGATCGTGCTGCTCAGCGGCCTCAGCCTGGTCTACGGCTGGAGCTACCTGCGCGAGCGCAACCTGTACCAGGGCGAGATTCCGGTACTGATGCTGTTCGGTACCGCCGGCATGATGATCCTGGTCTCCGCCGGCAGCCTGCTGATGGTCTACCTGGGCCTGGAACTGCTGGCGCTGTGCTCCTACGCACTGGTTGCCAGCAACCGTGACAGCGGCCTGGCCTCCGAAGCGGCGATGAAGTACATCGTGCTCGGCTCGCTGGCTTCGGGCCTGCTGCTGTACGGCATGTCGCTGGTCTACGGCGCCACCGGCAGCCTGCACTTGGACGTCATCCGCGAAGCCATCCCGCACTCGGAAGAGCGCGTGCTGCTGGTCACCGGTGCGGTGTTCATGATCGCCGGCGTGGCCTTCAAGCTGGGCGCGGCCCCGTTCCACATGTGGCTGCCGGATGTCTACCAAGGTGCCCCGGCACCGATCGCGCTGTTCATCAGCTCGGCACCGAAGCTGGCCGCCTTCGGCATGGCCTACCGCCTGCTGGAAATGGGCGTTGGCCCGCTGTCGACCCAGCTGCAGATGCTGATCGCAGGCCTGGCCGCGCTGTCGCTGGTCATCGGCAACCTGATGGCCATCGCGCAGAGCAACCTCAAGCGCATGCTCGCCTTCTCCACGGTCTCGCACATCGGCTTCCTGCTGATGGGCATCGCCGGTGGCGGCGGGCAGGGCTATGCCGCCGCACTGTTCTACGCTGTGGCCTACGCCATCATGTCCACTGCGGCCTTCGGCGCCATCATCGCGCTGTCGCGCAACGGCTTCGAGGCGGAGAACATCGAGGACTTCAAGGGCCTCAACGCGCGCAACCCGTGGATGGCGGGCCCGGTGCTGTGCATCATGGCCTCGCTGGCCGGCATCCCGCCGTTCCTGGGCTTCTGGACCAAGCTGGCCGTGCTGGGCGCTGCCGTCAACGGCGGCCTGCTGTGGCTGGCCCTGGTCGGCGTGCTGTGCGCGGTGATCGGTGCCTTCTACTACCTGCGCGTCATCAAGGTCATGTACTTCGATGAGCCGGTGGGCGAGGCCCTGCCGCGCAACAACGACCGCGTGCTGGGCGTGGTGCTGGGCGTGAATGCCCTGGCGCTGCTGGCGCTGGGCGTGTCCTGGAACCCGATCATGGTCTGGTGCCAGCAGGCTTTTGCGCATCTTGCATAAAAGTTGACACAAAGCTGCGCGATTCGTGTAATATGCGCAGCCTGAGTTGTCACTGCAGCGGTTCAGCCAGAACATCGTTGCGGTAGCCCTCCTCGAAAGAGCAGGGCAGCAGTTCAAACACTTCCGGTGCGGGGCGGAGCAGTCTGGCAGCTTGTCGGGCTCATAACCCGAAGGTCGCAGGTTCAAATCCTGCCCCCGCTACCAAACATCGAAACGGCGCCAACCGGTTTGATGAATGAGGGAAAGCTTGCATCTTCTGAAGCAATCACTCATAATTCCGCTTTTGATGCGGGGTGGAGCAGTCTGGCAGCTCGTCGGGCTCATAACCCGAAGGTCGCAGGTTCAAATCCTGCCCCCGCTACCAAGTAAAGAATGCGCCTTCGAAGTTCTGCTTCGAAGGCTTTTTTCTTTGTGCCGCCGGCTGCGGCGCGAGGCTGTCCGCCCCCCCCCTGTGTGGCGGCGCCCCGGGGCAGGGGGCGGAGGCGGCTGTAGCCTTGCACCAGCACGGTGCAAGGGCTATCATCCACGGGCTGGCGGTATACCTGATGGTCGGCTCCCCACGGGGAGGGCGACAATCCCGCCACCAGCGCCCCGGGTCGGTCCCCCTGCGTCATGCATGGACAGGCTGGCCGGCTGGGCTTCGCAGGGGACCGCGTCAGCGCGCCCTGCGGCCGGAATCCAGTGACCGGATTTCTACCGGACAAGGGGCCCAGCGGGCCCTTTATCGTTTCCGGAACGGGCCCACCGCTGGCCCGGTCATTTTCCTCATTCAAGAACAAGGCAGGCTGTGAGCGACAAGGCAACCGAAATCGCGACTCTGCTCGGCCCCACCGTCGATGCGCTGGGCCTGGAGCTGCTGGGCGTGGAATATCTGCCCGCCCCGGGTGGCGCGACCCTGCGCCTGTACATCGACGTGCTGATCGCCGAGCAGGACGAGCGTGTCATCAATGTTGAAGACTGCGAACGCGTGAGCCGCGAAGTCTCCGCGCAGCTGGACGTCGAAGACCCGATCAGCGGCAACTACACGCTGGAAGTGTCCTCGCCGGGCGTGGACCGCCCGCTGTTCAACCTGCAGCAGTTCGGCCAGCACCTGGGCCAGAACGCCAAGGTGCAGCTGAAGCTGCCGCAGGACAACCGCCGCCGCCTGCAGGGCCGCATCGAAGCGGTTGATGCGGAGCAGGGCACCATCACCTTCACCGTCGACAAGGCCACCGTGGTCGTGTCGGCCGACAACGTCGACAAGGCGCGCATCATGCCCGACTGGGTTGCCCTGGGCCTGGCCCCGAGCAAGCCGACCGGTCCGGCACCGAAGCGTTCGAAGCCGAACACGCATTCTTCTTCCAACGAGCCGGCGGCAAAGAAGCCGCGCGCGGAGTGAGCCAATGAGCAAGGAACTGTTGCTGGTAGTTGACGCAGTCGCCAATGAAAAGGGCGTGCCGCGTGAGGTCATCTTCGATGCGATCGAAGCCGCGCTGGCCTCGGCCGCCAAGAAGCGCTATCCCGATGAGGAAGTGCTGACCCGCGTGTCGATCGACCACAAGGATGGCACCTACGAAACCTACCGCCGCTGGGAAGTGGTGGCCGACGACGTGGTGATGGAATCGCCCGATCGCCAGATCCGCCTGATGGACGCCGTCGATGAAGCCGATGGCGTGGACATCGGTGACTACATCGAAGAGCAGATCGAGAACCCCGATTTCGGCCGTATCGCCGCCCAGGCTGCCAAGCAGGTCATCGTGCAGCGCGTGCGCGAAGCCGAGCGCCAGCAGGTGGTCGATGCCTGGAAGGACCGCGTGGGCGAGCTGATCACCGGTGTGGTCAAGCGTGCCGAGCGCGGCAACATCTATGTCGACCTCGGCGGCAACGCCGAAGGCTTCATTCCGAAGGACAAGGGCATTCCGCGCGACGTGCTGCGCGCCGGCGACCGCGTGCGCGGTTACCTGGCCGAAGTGCGTTCCGAGCCCCGCGGCCCGCAGCTGTTCATCAGCCGCGCCGCCCCGGAATTCATGATCGAGCTGTTCAAGCTGGAAGTGCCGGAAGTCGGCCAGGGCCTGGTGGAAATCATGGCCTGTGCGCGTGACCCGGGCGACCGCGCCAAGATCGCCGTGCTGGCCCACGACACCCGCACCGATCCGATCGGCGCGTGCATCGGCATGCGCGGTTCGCGCGTGCAGGCCGTGTCCAACGAGCTCAATGGCGAGCGCGTGGACATCGTGCTGTGGAACGAGAACCCGGCCAACTTCGTGATCAACGCGATGGCACCGGCCGAAGTGCAGTCGATCATCGTCGATGAAGACAAGCACTCGATGGATCTGGCCGTGGCGGAAGACCGCCTGGCCCAGGCCATCGGCAAGGGCGGCCAGAACGTGCGCCTGGCCAGCCGCCTGACCGGCTGGCAGCTCAACGTGATGACCCAGGACCAGGTGACCGCCAAGTCCGAAGCCGAACAGGCCTCGGCGCGCCAGCTGTTCATGGGCAAGCTGGAAGTGGACGAGGAAATCGCCGGCATCCTGGTGACCGAAGGTTTCGGCACCGTCGAGGAAATCGCGTACGTGCCGGTGGGCGAACTGCTAGCCGTGGAAGGCTTCGACGAAGACATCGTCGAGGAACTGCGTGCCCGCGCCCGCGATGCGCTGCTCAACGATGCGCTGGCGGTGGAAGAAGGCCTGGAAGACGGCCAGCCGGCCGATGACCTGCTCGCCCTGGACGGCATGGACGAGGCTACCGCCTACACCCTGGCCGGCCACGGCGTGCGTACCGGTGAGGACCTGTCGGACCTAACCGCAGATGAGGTGGTGGAGTTCGGCATTGAAGGCCTGGACCAGGAGCGCGCCGCGGCGCTGATCCTGGCGGCCCGCGCCGAGGAGATCGCCCGGTTGGAACGCGGCGATTGAGCCGGCAATGAACAGGGCCCTGAGCCGATCAGGGCGTAGAATTCGCGTCACCTCCTACGGCGAGGGGCGCTCACAAGAGCCTAGGATCCGAATGTCGCAGCAAACCACCATCCGTAAGCTTGCCGAACTGGTCAACACACCGGTTGAAAAACTGCTGGAACAGCTGGCCGGTGCCGGCATGAAGTTCAGTGGCCCCGACCAGGTCGTGACCAGCACCGAGAAGGTGAAGCTTCTGGGCTTCCTTCGCCGTGCGCATGGCAAGCCCGAGCAGGCCGTCGAGGAAGCAGAAGCCGCTTCCAAGAAAATCACCCTGAACCGCCGCAAGCACCAGGAAGTGACGGTGAATGCGGGTCGCAGCAAGACCACCGTGAACGTGGAAGTGCGCCAGAAGCGCACCTACGACAAGGCGGCCACGCGCATGACCCCGGATGAGGAGCGCGCCGACATCCTGCGCAAGCTGGAGGAATCCCGCCAGCGCAACCTGGCCGAGCAGAAGGCGCTGGCCGAAAAGGACCGCCTGCGTGACGAGGCGATCGTCCGTGCGCGCGAGGAAGAAGTCGCCGCCAAGGAACGTGCCGAGGCCGAGAAGAAGGCTGCCGAGGAAGCTGCGGTTGCCGCCAAGGCGGCCGAGGCGCTGGCGGCCAGCAAGCCCAAGGTGCGTGCCCCGATCGACGAAACCGCGCCGCGTCCGCCGCGTGCCCCGGCTGCCGCCCCGGCTGCGCCGCGTGGTGCACCGCCGGCGCCGCCGCGCAGCGACGACCGCAACAACCGCAGTGCGCCGCGCAACGAGCGTGGCCCGGGCGATCGTTTCGCCGGGCAGATGCATCTGTCGGCGGCCGACCGTGCGCGTCGTGGCAACAGCAACAACAGCAACGCCCGTGGCCGCCCCGGTGGCCGCAACCAGAGCGGTGGCCGTCGCGACATGTCGCGTGGTGGCAACAACGCTGGTCCGCACGCGTTCGAGCGTCCGACCGCACCGGTCGTGCGTGAAGTGGCGATCGGCGAAACCATCACCGTGGCCGACCTGGCGCAGAAGCTCGCGCTGAAGGGCGGCGAGGTGGTGAAGGCGCTGTTCAAGATGGGCGTGATGGCCACCATCACCCAGTCCATCGACCACGACACCGCCGCGCTGGTGACCGAAGAACTCGGCCACAAGGCCGTGCGTGCCAACGACAACGATGCCGAAGACGCACTGCTGGCTTCCATCGGTGATGCGCAGGGCGATGCCGTGCAGCGTCCGCCGGTGGTCACCATCATGGGCCACGTCGACCACGGCAAGACCTCGCTGCTGGATTACATCCGCCGCACCAAGGTCGCCACCGGCGAAGCCGGCGGCATCACCCAGCACATCGGTGCGTACCACGTCGATACGCCCAAGGGCGTCATCAGCTTCCTGGATACCCCGGGCCACGCCGCGTTCACCTCGATGCGTGCCCGCGGTGCCAAGCTGACCGACATCGTGGTGCTGGTGGTTGCAGCCGATGACGGCGTCATGCCGCAGACCAAGGAAGCGATCCAGCACGCCCGTTCGGCGGGTGTGCCGCTGATCGTGGCCATCAACAAGATCGACAAGTCCGGTGCCGACCCGATGCGGGTCAAGAACGAACTGCTCGGCGAGCAGGTCGTGGCCGAAGACTTCGGTGGTGACATCCAGATGGTGGAGATCTCGGCCAAGGCTGGCCTGGGCATCGACGACCTGCTGGACGCCATTTCCGTGCAGGCTGAACTGCTGGAACTGAAGGCCGTGGCCGACGGCCGCGCCAGCGGCGTGGTCATCGAATCCTCGCTGGACAAGGGCCGCGGCCCGATCGCCACCGTGCTGGTGCAGCAGGGTTCGCTGAAGAAGGGCGACTACCTGGTCTGCGGCGTGCAGTACGGCCGCGTGCGTGCACTGTTCGATGAGACCGGCAAGCAGCCTGACCAGGCCGGCCCGTCCATCCCGGTGCAGGTGCTGGGCCTGTCCGGCGTGCCGGAAGCCGGCGATGACTTCGTGGTCGTCGAGGACGAGCGCCTGGCCAAGGACGTGGCGCAGCAGCGCGAAACCAAGCGCCGTGAATCGCGCCTGGTGGCCACTGCCGGCAGGCGCATGGAAGACATCATGGCCACGCTGGGCAAGGGCGAGGGCCAGCAGGTCCTCAACCTGGTCATCAAGGCCGACGTGCAGGGTTCGGTGCAGGCGCTGAGCCAGTCGCTGGTGGGCCTGTCCAACGACGAGATCCGCATCAACGTGATCCACTCCGGCGTGGGCGGCATCACCGAGTCGGACGCCAACTCCGCCGTTGCCTCCAAGGCCACCGTCATCGGCTTCAACGTGCGTGCCGACGCCTCCGCGCGTCGCATCATCGAATCCAATGGCATCGACCTGCGTTACTTCTCGATCATCTATGACGTGATCGATCAGGTGAAGCAGGTGGCCTCCGGCCTGCTGGGCGTGGAGATCCGCGAAGAGATCATCGGTATCGCCGACGTCCGCGACGTGTTCCGCAGCTCCAAGCTGGGTGCCATCGCAGGCTGCATGATCATCGAAGGCGTGGTGAAGCGGAACAAGCCGATCCGCGTGCTGCGCGACAGCGTGGTGATCTTCGAAGGCGAACTGGAATCGCTGCGCCGCTTCAAGGAAAACGTGGACGAGGTCCGCAACGGTACCGAGTGCGGTATCGGCGTGAAGGCCTACAACGACGTGAAGCCGGGCGACCAGATCGAGTGCTTCGAGCGCATCGAAGTGCCGCGTACCCTGTAATGCTGCATCGGACCGGCCCTCACGGGCCGGTCCTGTTTCATCCCGTAAACTGCAAAACGCAACCCATACGAGCCTGACGCGTGCCCAAGACTTTCCATCGAACCGACCGTGTCTCCGCCCAGCTGCGCCGTGAACTCGGCACCCTGGTGCACAACGCCGTGCGCGAGCACGGGTTGCCCTCGGTGAGCGTGTCCGACGTGGAAATCACCCGCGACATGGCCCATGCCAAGGTGTTCGTCACCGCCCTGATGCCCGAGCGTTCGGCCGAAGCCGTGGCCGGCCTGAAGGAGCTGGGCTATCGCCTGCGCATGGACCTGGCCCGTGCAATGAAGCCGCGCCATGTGCCGGAGCTGCATTTCCACTACGACGATTCGGTCGACCGTGGTGAGCACATCGACAACATCCTGCGCGACCTGCCCGATACGCTGGCCGCGGAGAAGCGTCGCGAGAGCGACGAAGAATAACCGCGCGACGCCGGGCATGCCCGGCGTTGTTGCATTCCGGCTGCGCGATGTCTGATGCAGACCGCGCTGCGCGCTCGCCGGGCAGGGCCCGGCGCTACCCGTACCTGTCATGACCCGAATTCAGTTCCGCCGCCTGGACGGCATCCTGTTGTTGGACAAGCCCACCGGGCTGAGCTCCAACACCGCCCTGCAGGTCGCCCGGCGCCTGTTCCGGGCCGAGAAGGGCGGCCATACCGGCAGCCTCGACCCGCTGGCCACCGGCCTGCTGCCGCTGTGCTTCGGCGAGGCCACCAAGATTGCCGGCCTGCTGCTGGGCTCGACCAAGGCCTATGACGCCGAGATCGTGCTGGGCCAGACCACCGACACCGACGATGCCGAAGGCCAGGTGCTGCTGCAGCGCCCGGTCCCGGTGCTCAGCGCCGAAGCGCTGCAGGCCGCGCTGGCGCCACTGACCGGCCATATCCGCCAGCGCGCCCCGATCTATTCGGCACTGAAGCAGGGCGGCGAACCGCTGTATGTGAAGGCGCGCCGTGGCGACGCCATCGAAGCGCCCGAACGCGATGTCCACGTGCAGTCCATCGAGGTGCTCGAACAGTTGCCCGAGCGCATCGGCCTGCGCGTGACCTGCGGGTCGGGCACCTATATCCGCAGCCTGGCCCGCGACCTGGGCGAGGCGCTGGGCTGTGGCGCCCATATCAGTGCCCTGCGCCGGCTGTGGGTGGAACCGTTCCATGCCCCGGCGATGGTCACCCTGGAGCAGCTGTGTGCCCTGTCCGAGGCCGGTGACGAAGCCGGGCTGGAGGCGCTGCTGCTGCCGCTGTCGGCTGGTCTGGCGCATTTCCCCCGGGTCGAGCTGGATGCGGCACAGACCGCCCGCTTCTGCATGGGCCAGCGCCTGCGTGACCCGTCGTGGGCCCCCGGGCTGGCCGTGGTGTATGGCCCGGAGCAGGCCGTGCAGGGCCTGGGCCAGGTCGATGACAGCGGTCTGCTGGCGCCGCAGCGCCGGTTCAACCTCTGACCGGGGCAGGGCGGTTCAGCCCCGGACCTTGTCCCCGGACCCCCTGGACCGTTACAATTTCGCGGCCGTTTTTCGGCAGCCTGCGTGATGCGGGTTCATCATTTCCGTAACCGGCGAGCATGGCGGTACGTCAACACGTTCCTGCCAGCCCCGCATCCAAGAGAAAAAGCACCATGTCGATCGACACCCAGAAAGTCATTGAAGACAACAAGCGCAGCTCGGCTGACACCGGCTCCCCGGAAGTCCAGGTCGCTCTGCTGACCGCCCGCATCGAGCTGCTGACCGGCCACTTCAAGACCCACAAGAAGGACCACCACAGCCGCCGCGGCCTGCTTCAGATGGTCAACCGCCGCCGCAGCCTGCTCGACTACCTGAAGAAGAAGGACGTCGAGCGTTACAAGGCCCTGATCGAGAAGCTTGGCCTGCGTCGCTAAGCAAAGAATCCCCCGCGGCGCAGCGATGCGCCGCGGTTTTGTTTTTGCAGTACCGCAATACCTTTTCATGGGCCGGGACGACCGGTCACCCGACGGCGGCAAGGGTCGCTGACGGTCCAAATTCGCAGACAGCATCCCCAAGGACACCCTCCGTGGCAAAAATCACCAAAACCTTCCAGTACGGCAAGCACACCGTCACGCTTGAAACCGGCGAAATCGCCCGTCAGGCCGGTGGCGCCGTCATCGTCAAGTTCGACGACACCGTGCTGCTGGTCTCCGCCGTTGCCGCCAAGAGCGCGCGCGAAGGCCAGGATTTCTTCCCCCTGACCTGTGACTATCAGGAGAAGTTCTACGCAGGTGGCCGTATCCCGGGTGGCTTCTTCAAGCGCGAAGGCCGCGCGACCGAGAAGGAAACCCTGATCTCGCGTCTGATCGACCGTCCGATTCGTCCGCTGTTCCCGGAAGACTACAAGAACGAAGTGCAGATCATCGCCACGGTCATGTCGCTGAACCCGGAAATCGACGGTGACATCTCGGCCCTGATCGGTGCCTCGGCTGCCCTGTCGCTGGCTGGCACCCCGTTCAAGGGTCCGATCGCCGCCGCCAAGGTCGGTTACAAGAACGGTGAGTACATCCTCAACCCGACCGTGTCCGAACTGAAAGAGTCGGAGCTGGAGCTGGTTGTTGCCGGTACCGCCAACGCCGTGCTGATGGTTGAATCCGAAGCCGCGCTGCTGTCCGAAGACGTGATGCTGGGCGCCGTGACCTTCGGTCACCGCGAAATGCAGAAGGTCATCAACGCCATCAACGAGCTGACCGTGGAAGCCGGCACCAAGCCGTCGACCTGGGAAGCCCCGGCCAAGAACGACGTGCTGATCAGCGCGCTGAAGGAAGCCATCGGCCCGCGCCTGGGCGAAGCCTTCCAGGTGCGTGACAAGCTGCAGCGCCGTGACGCCATCTCGGCGATCAAGAAGGACGTGACCGAGTCGCTGGCAGGCCGTGTGGCCGCCGACGGCTGGAACCCGGCCGAGCTGTCGAAGGAATTCGGCGAGCTGGAATACAGCACCATGCGCAACTCGGTGCTGGACACCAAGGTCCGCATCGACGGCCGTGCGCTGGACACCGTCCGCCCGATCGCCGTGCAGACCGGCATCCTGCCGCGTACCCACGGTTCCTCGTTGTTCACCCGCGGTGAAACGCAGGCCATCGTGACCATCACCCTGGGCACCGCCCGTGATGGCCAGGTCATCGATGCCGTCTCCGGTGAGTACAAGGAAAACTTCCTGTTCCACTACAACTTCCCCCCGTACTCGGTGGGTGAGACCGGCCGCATGATGGGTCCGAAGCGCCGCGAAATCGGCCACGGTCGTCTGGCCAAGCGCGGCGTGCTGGCTGTCATGCCGTCGCTGGAATCCTTCCCGTACACCATCCGCGTCGTCTCGGAAATCACCGAGTCGAACGGTTCCTCGTCGATGGCCTCGGTCTGCGGTTCGTCGCTGGCCCTGATGGACGCCGGCGTGCCGGTGAAGGCCCCGGTGGCCGGTATCGCCATGGGTCTGGTCAAGGAAGGCGATCGCTTCGTCGTCCTGTCCGACATCCTGGGTGACGAAGATCACCTGGGCGACATGGACTTCAAGGTGGCCGGTACCGCTGAGGGCATCTCCGCCCTGCAGATGGACATCAAGATCGAAGGCATCACCGAAGAGATCATGAAGCAGGCTCTGCAGCAGGCCAAGGCTGGCCGTCTGCACATCCTGGGCGAAATGACCCACGGCCTGACCGCGCCGCGTGAAGAGCTGTCGGACTACGCGCCGCGCCTGCTGACCATCAAGATCCACCCGGACAAGATCCGCGAAGTGATCGGCAAGGGTGGCTCGACCATCCAGGCCATCACCAAGGAAACCGGCACCCAGATCGACATCCAGGATGACGGCACCATCGTCATCGCGTCGGTCAACGCCATCGCTGCCCAGGCCGCCAAGGCCCGCATCGAGCAGATCACCTCGGACGTCGAGCCGGGCCGCATCTACGAAGGCAAGGTCGCCAAGATCATGGACTTCGGTGCGTTCGTCACGATCCTGCCGGGCAAGGACGGCCTGGTGCACGTGTCGCAGATCTCCAGCGACCGCGTCGAGAAGGTCGGCGACGTGCTGAAGGAAGGCGATGTGGTCAAGGTCAAGGTGCTGGAAGTCGACAAGCAGGGCCGTATCCGCCTGTCGATGAAGGCCGTGGAAGAAGGCGACGCCGTCAGCGCCGAGTAATCGACCTCTGGTCGATTACGGTAGGTGAGGACCGTTGGTCCTCACACCTTCGAAAATGAAAAAGCGGGCTTCGGCCCGCTTTTTCTTTGCCCGCCTTCCGGCGCGGCCTTGCCGCTATGCTGCGGCCTATGGACACCCTGCGCCTGCTCGACCTGGAGATTGACCGCCCGGCCCGCCGGTTCTGCCGCGACGGGCAGCCGTTACCGGTCAACGGCCTGAGCTGGACCCTGCTGGAGGTGCTGCTGGCGCATGGCACCGATGTCGTGGAGTTCGACACGCTGGCGGCGCAGGTCTGGGCGCCCGCTGTGGTCGGTGAAGATGCCGTCAGCCAACGCGTCAAGCTGCTGCGCCAGGCGCTGGGTGATGACAGCCGGCAGCCGCGCTACATCCGCTCGGTGCGCGGGCGCGGCTACCAGCTGTGCGCGGCACCCAAGCCGATGCCGCCTGCCACCGGGGCGCTGCATCTGCGGCGTGGCCGGGCAGGGGTGCTGGCGGGCGGCATCGCTGTGGTCGCCCTGCTGGGCACGGTGCTGCTGTGGCCGCGTGCGCGCCCGGGCAGCCCCGCGCAGCCGCTGCTGCAGCGCGCCGCGCATTACGCCGAGATGGGGGGCCGAAAACAACCGGCGTACGCTTGCCCTGTACCGGCAGGCGTTGCAGGTTGATCCGGATTCCAACGCTGCCCAGCATGGGCTTATCCGCAGCCTGGCAGCGGAAACCTGCCTCTACAACGGTGGCCCGGCGCCGGCCCGCCAGGCGCTGGCCATGGCGGCACAGGCGGCGCGACGCGCGCCTTCAGACGGCGCCGCACTGGCCCTGCGCGGCTATGCCTACGACTGCCTGGGGCAGATGCCGCAGGCGATTGCCGACTACCAGCGCGCGCTTGCGCGCGACCCGGATGACGAGCGCACCCTCGCATCGCTGGCCTACCTGTACCAGGAGCAGGGTCAGCTGGCGCGGGCACTGCGCGACAACCTGGCGCTGAAGGCGCCCGAGCGTGTCCGCTTCCGCGACGTGCAGGTGGCGCGCGAACTGGAGTTGCTGGGTTTCAGCCAGCTGGCCGCGCAACAGCATGCGCGCAACTTCCAGCTGTACCCGGACAATGTCTTTGCCAACATCGCCTGGCCACGCAGCCTGCTGGCAGCAGGTGATGCGACCGCTGCGCGCCAGGCACTCGCGCTGGCACAGCAGCGCGGTACGCCGCACCCCCAGCTGTGGCGCTTGCAGGGTGAGCTGGCACTGCTCGAGGGCGACCGTGCGGGCGCCAGCGCAGCCTTCGCGCAGGCCTACCGGCTGCGGCCGCAGCAATCGCTGGGGCAGACGCTGGCGCTGCTGCATGGCCTGGCGCCGCCTGAGGCCAGCGCCATCGAGCAGCGCCTGCAGGACGTGCGCCGGCAGGGCGCCGATGGCTGGTCCGATGCAGCGCTGGAGCAGGCCCTGCTGCTGCAGGCGCAGGGCCACATGGGCCCGGCCTGCGATGCGTTGCAGCGTGCGGTGGATGCCGGCTTCCGTGATGCGGCGTGGCTGCAGGCCACCCCGCTGTTCGGTGCCCTGCGTGCCACGCCGGGCTGGCCGTTGTTGCTGGCCCGTATCGAGGCCGATGTCAGCGCGCAGCGGGCGCAGGTGCTGGCAGCGCGTTGGCGGCCAGCGGAACTGCAGGCCCTGCATCCACCGCCGGCAGCAGGTAGCCGGTGAGGATGCGGCGCGACTGCGGGTGCGCGAAGCTGCGGTTGTAGGCCTGGGTGGTGACCACCACGACAGCCCGTTCGTGGGGCAGCAGGAACACGTAGTTGCCACCGTTGCCGGACATCGCCTACACGGTGCAGGTCTGGCCGCGGTACTCCAGCTTCAGGCCCCACCACAGGTAGCCGTAGTCGCTGCCATCGGCCGCCTGGGCCTGCGCGGAAACCATGGCGGCGATGTAGTCGCGCGGCACCCGCTGCTGCGACTGCCAGCGCCCGCCATCGAGCACCAGCTGGCCCAGCGCGGCCAGGTCGCGGGTACGGTAGCGCGTACCACCCCCGCCCATGCCGATGCCTTCCGGCGAACGGTCCCACTGGCGGCGGGTGATGCCCAGGGGCTGTTCCAGAACCTGCGCGGCATAGTCGGCCAGCGGCTGCCCGGTCGCCCGTTCCAGCACGGCACCCAGCACGAAGCTGCCGGCCGTGCAGTAGGCGAACGCGCGTCCGTGCGGGCTGTCCTGTGGCCGCTGCATCCACGGTGCGAAGCCCTTCACCGGCAGTGCCAGTGCGAACGGCAGCCAGCGCTCGCTCACGTACATGCGTTCTTCGTGGCCGACCGAGAACGCATTCTCGTCATCGCATTCCCACAGGCTGCTCATGGTCAGCAGGTCCTGCAGCGTGGTGGCGCGCAACCGGGAATCAACAGGATGGCTGGCGGTGAACTCCGGGAAGTAGTCATAGACCCGGGCCTGCACGCCGGGAAGTGCGCCCTGCTGGATCGCCGCGCCCACCAGCAGTGCGGTGATGCTCTTGGAGGCCGAGCGCACATCATGCAGCGTGTCCGCATCGGCGCCGTTGAAGTAGCCCTCGTAGACCACGTGGCCATCGACCTGCAGCAGCACGCTGCGCACCTGCTTGAGTTCATCGCGGGCGATGGCCTGCTCCAGTGCGGGCAGCTGCAGCTGCGTGGGCGGCGCGGCGGCTGCCGCGTCAGCAGAATGCAGGGCAACGCTGCACGACAGCAGCACGGCGGGCCAGGGCGACAGGCGCATGGTCAGACTCCTCTGGAATGGGTGCCCTGTATGCCGAGGTGCGTGGCTGAAGTGTGCGCAGGCCGGCTGAAGAATTCTGAAGGCCCTGTGCCACAACGGGGTTGTCCGCTGCGCTGGTGACCGCCGGCGTGCGCGCGATGTCCTGCCGGACGCCTGCGCGCGGGCCATGCTGTCATGCCGATGTCGCACCGGCTGCGCGGCCGGCTGTCCGCAGGACGACTTGCACGGACATCGGTGCTGCAACGCCCTTTCGGCCGCATCGGTTTGCTACCGTGGCTGCGCCTTCGACCGGGGAGATCCCATGTTGCGCCAGACTGCGGCTGTACTCGCCGTGCTGCTTTCCAGCACACTGTTCGTTGCCGTGCCTGCGGCTGCCCATGAGCCGGAGGCGCCGGCCTCGACGACGCCGCCGATATTCGGCGCGTACTACCCCGGCGGTTCGGCCAGCCGCTACCCGGTCTCGGCCATTCCCGCCGACCGCCTCACCCACCTGTTCTATGCGTTCTCCACCATCAAGGACGGGCGCTGCGTGGTGGGCGATGAAGTGCCGGCCAACTTCGCCGCGCTGGCCGAGCTCAAGCGCGCGCACCCGCACCTGCGCACGCTGATCTCCATCGGTGGCTGGAACGCGGGTGGCTTTTCCGATGCGGCGCTGACGGCTGCCAGCCGCAAGCGCTTCGTCGACTCGTGCATGGCCCTGTTCTTCGAACGCCATGCCGGCAGCTTCGACGGCGTCGACCTGGACTGGGAGTTCCCGGTCAGCGGTGGGCCCAGCGAGATCGCCCACCGGCCGCAGGACCGCAGCAACTTCACTTTGCTGGCGCGCGCCTTCCGCACGGCGCTGGACGCGCAGGGAGCCAAGGCCGGGCAGCCGCGCCTGCTGACCGCTGCGCTCGCCGCCGGCCGCCTGCAGACCGATGGCCCGTACGACCCGGCGGCCAGCTATGACCTGCCGGCGCTAGCCGCGGTGTTCGATTTCATCAACCTGATGAGCTATGACATGGGCACCGGTTTCTCGGCGGTGTCCACCTTCAACGCGCCGCTGCACGCGGTCGATGCGGACCCGCTGGACCCGGCGTTGAAGCGCTGGAACAACGTGGCCGGCGCGGTGCAGTACTACCGCGAGCACGGCGTGCCGGCCGACAAGCTGGTGCTGGGCGTGCCGTTCTACGGCCGCGGCTTCAAGGTGACCGGTGACGCGCCCGATGGCCTGTACCAGCCGTACAGCGCACCGGCCGAGGCTGGCGACTGGCGCACGCTCAAGGCGCGCTATCTGGGCCAGCCTGGCTGGACCCAGCACTGGCAGGCGCAGGCACAGAGCCCGTGGCTGTACAACGCGGCCGAGAAGGTCTTCATCAGCTACGAAGACCCGCGCTCGATCGCCCTGCGCTCGCGCTTCGCCCGCAGCGAAGGGCTGCGTGGTTTGTTCATGTGGGAACTGACTGGCGACGACGACCAGGCCAGCCTGCTGCGCGCGATGCTCTCGCCCTACGAGGACAAGCTGCCCGGCGATTGAAGCCGGGCGTTGCGGTTCAGTACGCCCAGACGCTGTTGGGGTCGCCGCCGCGCGCGGCGGTGGGCGGCACGGGCGAGGACGGCGAAGCCGACCGCCATGGCCAGCGCGACGGTGTCCACCCAGAACAGCGGCCACAGGCCGCGCGCCGCCGCCAGCCACGGCCAGTAGCCGGTCAGTGCGCCGTGTACCAGCGGCACCAGCGCGGTGGCCAGCGCGGCGGCCGACAGCAGCTCCACGGCCGCACGCGCGGGGTGGCGCAGCGCAGCCCACAGCGCGCACAGCGCCCAGCTGCCGAAGCAGGCCCAGCGGATGCCCGGGTCGACCCACGCCGGCGCGGTGTGTTCCAGCACCGGTGCGGCCACGAACGCGACCGACACCGCCACGCACAGGCCGATGCAGACGCCGACGGTGGCCCGCGCCATGTTCACCTGCGCGCGCCCCTGCAGCTGCTGCCGGCGCTTGCGCCGCGATTCGATCCACAGCAGGTTGCCCGAATAGAACAGGAAGGCACCGCCCAGCCCCAGCAGGAAGTACAGCCAGACCACCACACCGTTGCCGAACTCGCCGAAATGCAGCGCGTAGGCGGCGCTGAGGGTGGCGTGGTTGGCATCGCGCTGGCCGGGCAGCTGGCTGGCCAGCACGTCGCCGCTGGCCACATCCAGCGCCACTGCGCCTAGCGGCCCCAGGGTGCCGCCGGACTCGCCGGTGATCTCGATGGTGGCGTGGGCATCACCGGCATTGGCCAGCTTCAGGTAGGCCGGGTGGAAATCGCGCACACCCTGGTCCTGCGCCACGCTGATGGCGCGCGCGTGCAGCTCGGCCAGGCTGCCGGGTGCTGCCGGTTCCTGTGCCGCCAGGCGCACCGGGGCGGTATCCATCGCCGGGCCTACCGCCTTCAGCAGCTGGCCCTGGAACACCAGCGGGTTCAGCGCGGCCATCTGCAGGAACACCAGGCACAGCAGCGCACCGGTGACAGCAAACATGAGGTGGAAGGGCAGGCTCAGCACGCCGATCACGTTGTGCGCGTCCTGCCACATCTGCTTCAGGTTGCGGCCCGGGCGCAGCGCGAACAGGTCGCCGGCCAGCTTCGGCAGGTGGATCACCAGCCCGCTCAGCAGTGCCATGCCATACAGCAGCGAGACGATGCCCATCAGGTAGATGCCGGCCACCGGCAAGCCCAGGCTGTAATGCAGCTCGTTCACCAGTTCGGCCAGGCCGGTCTGGGGCGGGGTGGGGCTGCCGTCGTAGTGCCCGCGCCAGGCGTATTGCCAGCGGCCACCGGCACCCTGCCAGTAGGCCAGCGGCTCGGGGTGGTCGGGGCCGGGGAAGGTCATGCCCACGTGCGCGCGCGCCTCGGGGTGACGGGCCAGCACGCCGTCCAGCACCTGCTGCATGTCCTGCAGCGTGGCTGCGGGCGCTTCGGCGCTGCGCGGGTTCTGCCACAGCGGCAGGTCGTGGTGGAACAGGGTCAGCGCGCCGGCGTAGAAGGCCACGAACAGGCCGAAGCCGGCCACCAGGCCCACCCAGGTATGCAGGGTGGTGAAGGTGCGCAGGGTCTGCGAACTGAACTTCATGCGGAAACCCTCATTGCACGGCGCCGGTCAGGCGCAGCAGCCAGAGCAGGCCGAAGGCGGCCACCGTGGCCAGCCCCAGTGCGTTCCAGGCGTGGGCGCCGCTGCGGAAGCTGAAGGCCCACAGTGCGGCCAGCATCCACAGCGGGATGAAGGCGATCAGGCTCGGCACCAGCGCCCGCTGCCACGGGCCCGGTGGCAGCCAGGCCACCAGCCCGGTCAGCGCGGC
Source organism: Stenotrophomonas maltophilia (assembly GCA_009912235.1). Taxonomy (GTDB): domain Bacteria; phylum Pseudomonadota; class Gammaproteobacteria; order Xanthomonadales; family Xanthomonadaceae; genus Stenotrophomonas; species Stenotrophomonas maltophilia_AV. The sequence continues at coordinate 354,512 of WNDS01000002.1, read as the reverse complement.
GGCCAGCAGGAAGCCGGCGACGATGCCGGCCAGGGCGCGTGACCACATCAGCGCGCCTCCGCCTGCGGGCGGTGCCAGGCGGCCAGCCACGGCAGGCTGACGGCCACCAGCATCCAGTTGCCCAGCATGGCCACGCTGCCAGCGGCGAAGCCGAGCTCGGCCATCCATAACCACAGGCTTGCCGCGGCGGCCACCAGGCCGATCTGCCGGCCCAGCCGGCCGGCGCGGCGCAGGCGCGGCCAGCGGCAGTGCGGGGAGGCGGCGTAGAACGCCACGGCTGAGAATGCCGACGCCGACACCGCCAGGCTGCAGAAGCCCAGGCTGGAGAGGCCGACGGAAATCATCGCCGCCACCGCGCGCCGGCGGCCGGCGCCCGCGGGACGGCCAGGCGGGGAGCATCGGACAAGCCGGCGGCGGTCCGTCGGGGCAGGGGCATGCGCGGGAATCCTGTAGCGGGGGCGGTGCACCGGCGGTGCGCGCACATGGTAATCATTGGCTTTTGGCCAAGCCAGCGCAGGCTCATTCAGGCGTTTTCCCTGCGGCCCTTGGGCTTTGTCGCGGGCTGGTTTAAGATCAGGACCATCCCCCTGCTGGAACAAGGTGGCCCGCGCTGTGCGCCGGCCGAGCGTGCGACATGAGCACTACCACCGCCCACTGTTGACCTGCCCCCGAAGGCCCTGATCCGCAGGCGCCCTCGTGGCGCTTTTTTGTTGCCCGGCATCCGCCCGGGTGCGCATTCCAGCCCGCCCGCGCGGGCCCTGCACGAAGCCATTGTGATGATCGCCATTACCCTCCCCGACGGCAGCCGCCGCGAATTCGAAAATCCCGTCAGCGTCATGGACCTCGCCCAGTCCATCGGTGCCGGCCTGGCCAAGGCCACCATCGCCGGTTCGGTCGATGGCGTGCTGGTCGATGCCAGCGATGTCATCGACCACGATGCCAGCCTGCGCATCATCACCGCCAAGGATGAGGAGGGCGTGGAGATCATCCGCCACTCCTGCGCCCACCTGGTCGGCCACGCGGTCAAGCAGCTGTACCCGGACGTGAAGATGGTCATCGGCCCAGTCATCGCCGAAGGCTTTTACTACGACATCTATTCCGAGCGCCCGTTCACGCCGGACGACATGGCCGCCATCGAAAAGCGCATGGGCGAGCTGATCGCGCAGGACTACGACGTGGTCAAGAAGGTGACCCCGCGCGCCGAGGTGATCGAGATCTTCAAGGCCCGTGGCGAGGACTACAAGCTGCGCCTGATCGAGGACATGTCCGATGACATCCAGGCCATGGGCATGTACTACCACCAGGAATACGTGGACATGTGCCGTGGCCCGCACGTGCCGAACACGCGCTTCCTGAAGGCCTTCAAGCTGACCCGCATTTCCGGCGCCTACTGGCGTGGCGATGCGCAGAACGAACGGCTGCAGCGCATCTACGGCACCGCCTGGGCTGACAAGAAGCAGCTCGAGGCGTACATCAAGCGCATCGAAGAAGCCGAAATGCGCGACCACCGCCGCATCGGCAAGCAGCAGGACCTGTTCCACCTGCAGGAAGAGGCGCCGGGCCTGGTGTTCTGGCACCCCAAGGGCTGGGCGCTGTGGCAGGTGGTGGAGCAGTACATGCGCAAGGTCTACCGCAGCAGCGGCTACGGCGAAGTGCGCTGCCCGCAGATCCTGGACGTGAGCCTGTGGAAGAAGTCCGGCCACTGGGACAACTACCAGGACAACATGTTCTTCACCGAATCGGAGAAGCGCACCTACGCGGTCAAGCCGATGAACTGCCCCGGCCATGTGCAGGTGTTCAACCAGGGCCTGCACAGCTACCGCGACCTGCCGATCCGCTACGGTGAATTCGGCTCCTGCCACCGCAACGAGCCGTCCGGCGCTCTGCACGGCATCCTGCGCGTGCGTGGCTTCACCCAGGACGACGGGCACATCTTCTGCACCGAGAGCCAGATCGAAGCGGAAGTGACCGCCTTCCACCAGCAGGCGCTGGCGGTCTACCAGCACTTCGGTTTCGAGGAGATCCAGATCAAGATCGCGCTGCGCCCGGAATCGCGCCTGGGTGACGACGCCACCTGGGACAAGGCCGAAGGCGCGCTGCGCTCGGCGCTGTCCAGCTGCGGCGTGGAATGGCAGGAGCTGCCGGGCGAGGGCGCCTTCTATGGCCCGAAGATCGAGTACCACCTGAAGGACGCCATCGGCCGCACCTGGCAGCTGGGCACCATGCAGGTGGACTTCATGATGCCCGGCCGCCTCGGCGCCGAGTACGTGGACGAGAACAGCCAGAAGAAGCACCCGGTCATGCTGCACCGGGCCATCGTCGGTTCGATGGAGCGTTTCCTGGGCATCCTGATCGAGCACCATGCCGGCCAGTTCCCTGCCTGGCTGGCCCCGACCCAGGTGGTGGTGGCCAATATCACCGATGCGCAGGCTGAATACGTGGCAGGCGTGACCAAAACCCTTGCGGAGCAAGGCTTCCGCGTCAGCTCGGATTTGCGTAACGAGAAGATCGGCTATAAAATCCGCGAGCATACATTGCAGCGCGTGCCTTATCTGCTGGTCATCGGTGACCGCGAGAAGGAAAATGGAGCTGTGGCGGTGCGTACGCGTTCTGGCGAAGACCTGGGCAGCATGAGCCCGCAGGCCTTCATCGAGCGGCTCCAGGCTGAGGGCGCGTAAGCAAAGGTCCGGTCCGGGCGAACAAGAAGCCCGGACCGGTTCGATACCCTTGGGAGAACGTAATATCAGCACCCCTGACAACAAACAGAACCGCAAGAATCAGGAAATCCGTGTGCCGCGCGTCCGCGTGATCGGCAGCGACGGAGAATTGATCGGCGTGTTGTCGCGCGACGAAGCGCTGTCCATGGCCGAAGATGAAGGCCTGGACCTGGTCGAGATCCAGCCGCAGGCTGATCCGCCGGTGTGCAAGATCATGGACTTCGGCAAGTTCAAGTTCGAAGCGCAGAAGAAGGCCAGCGAGGCCAAGAAGAAGACCAAGCAGGTCGAGATCAAGGAAGTGAAGTTCCGTCCGGTCACGGACGAGGGCGACTACCAGATCAAGCTGCGCAAGATGCGCGGGTTCCTCGAAGATGGTGACAAGATCAAGGTCAACATCCGTTTCCGTGGCCGTGAAATGAGCCACCAGGAACTGGGCCGCGAGATGGCCAACCGGATCGAGACCGATCTGGGCGAGGACATCGTGATTGAATCCCGTCCGCGCCTGGAAGGCCGCCAGATGGTGATGATGATCGCGCCGAAGAAGAAGATGTAACCGCTGGCAGGCTGCCCCATGGGGCGCCTGGCAGGTTCACATCGCGGTGGAAGGGCGCCCTTGCGGGCGCCTTTCTGCGTTCAGGGTGGGCGCGGGCGGGGCTTCGCAGCGGCAGATGCACCCGGGGGCTGGTCGGGCGGCGGTTTTGCCTGTATCATACCCGGCTCGACCCGCCCAGGACGGGTCGTACGCCGATCATGGCAGGACGGAAAGAGTGGCCCAGGCCACCGCCAGATCAGTCAGAAACCAGGGTCACCCCCATCAAGGACATTGCAATGCCCAAGATCAAGACCAACCGGGCAGCGGCCAAGCGTTTCCGCAAGACCGCCTCGGGCAAGTACAAGTGCGGCCACGCCAACCGTAGCCACATCCTCACGAAGAAAGCGACCAAGCGGAAGCGTAACCTGCGTCAGACGAACCACGTCCGCGCAGAAGACGCAGGCCGTCTGGACCGCATGCTCCCTTACCTCTGAGGAACTGAAAAATGGCACGAGTTAAGCGTGGCGTACAGGCGCGTCGCCGCCACAAGAAAATCCTTGATCTGGCGAAGGGCTACTACAATGCCCGTCGCAAGGTCTTCCGCGTTGCCAAGCAGGCCGTCATCAAGGCACAGCAGTACGCCTACATCGGCCGTAAGCAGAAGAAGCGCAACTTCCGTTCGCTGTGGATCACCCGTATCAATGCGGCTGCCCGCATCAACGGTCTGAGCTACAGCCGCTTCATGAACGGCCTGCTGAAGGCTGGCATCACCCTGGACCGCAAGGTCCTGGCTGATATCGCCGTGCACGACGCAGCCGGTTTTGCTGCACTGGCCGAAAAGGCCAAGGGCGCACTGGCGGCATAAGTCCTTCCCGATGCCGTTGCCGTTCATCCGGAACGGTGTCAGGTAGAGGCAATGCATGGGGAAGGGCGCAAGTCCTTCCCCATTCTTTTTTGTCCCGGGCGCAGCCGGTACAGGCGCAGCGGCCGGGCAGCGGTGGCGACGGGGGTCGGCCCTTCGCGTGCCGCGATGGCATACCGACGGGAGTTCCGGTGACCCATGAGTGACATCCAATCCCTGACCACCCAGGCACTGGCCGACGTGGCCGCTGCGCAGAGCCCGGACGTGCTGGAGCAGCTGCGCGTGGCCCTGCTGGGCAAGAACGGCAGCATCACCGCCCAGCTCAAGCAGCTTGGCACCCTGCCGGCCGACGAGCGCAAGGCTGCCGGCGAAGCGATCAACCAGGCCCGTGACGCGCTCAACAGCGCGCTGGGCACCCGCAAGGCCGTGCTGGAAGACGCTGCGCCGGACGCGTGCCTGGCCGCCGAAGCGATCGACATCACCCTGCCGGGCCGCCATGGCGACCGCGGCGGCCTGCACCCGATCACCCGCACCCTGGAGCGCATCACCGGCATCTTCGGCCGGCTGGGCTACGAGCTGTCCGAGGGCCCGGAGATCGAGGACGACTGGCACAACTTCGAGGCGCTGAACTTCCCGCCGCACCACCCGGCGCGCGCCATGCACGACACCTTCTACTTCGGCGACGGCCGCCTGCTGCGCACGCATACCTCCGGTGTGCAGGTGCGCTACATGGGCGAGCACGCGCCGCCGCTGCGCATGATCGCCGCCGGCAAGGTGTACCGCAGCGACAGCGACCAGACCCATTCGCCGATGTTCCACCAGGTGGAAGGCCTGCTGGTGGACGAGCATTCCACCTTCGCCGACCTGAAGGGCACGCTGGCCGAGTTCGTGCGCGCGTTCTTCGAGCGCGATTTCGAGATGCGCTTCCGCCCCAGCTACTTCCCGTTCGTTGAACCCGGTGCGGAAGTGGACATCGCCTGGCAGCAGCCCGACGGCAGCACCCGCTGGCTGGAAGTGCTGGGCTGCGGCATGGTGCACCCGAACGTGCTGCGCAACGTCGGCATCGATCCGGAGCGTTACACCGGCTTCGCCTTCGGCCTGGGCGTGGAGCGCTTTGCGATGCTGCGCTACGGCGTCAATGACCTGCGCGCGTTCTTTGAGAACGACGTGCGGTTCCTCAAGCAGTTCGCGTAACGCATCAGGCAGTGCCGGGCCATGCCCGGCGGACTCAACAACGCAGGCCCAGGCGCATGCGCCGGGCCCACCAGGGTGACAGCATGAAATTCTCCGAAAACTGGCTGCGCAGCCACGTCCCGACCACCGCTTCGCGCGAGGAACTGAGCGCGGTGCTGACCGCGATCGGCCTGGAAGTGGAAGAGGTGACCGCGCTGGGCGATGGCCTGCAGCACGTGGTCGTGGCCCGCATCGTCGAGGCCGTGCGCCACCCCGAAGCCGATCGCCTGCAGGTGTGCACGGTCGATGCCGGGCAGGGCGAGCTGCTGCAGATCGTCTGCGGTGCGCCCAACGCGCGCCCGGGACTGGTCGCGCCGCTGGCCATGGTCGGCGCGCAGATCGGCGAGCTGAAGATCAAGCCGGCCAAGCTGCGCGGCGTCGAATCCAACGGCATGCTGTGCTCGGCCAAGGAGCTGGGCCTGGATGCCGATGCGTCCGGCCTGCTGGAACTGGCCGATGACGCACCGGTCGGCCAGACCCTGGTGGAGTACCTGAGCCTGCCCGACGCCAGCATCGAGATCAAGCTGACCCCCAACCGCGCCGACTGCTTCAGCGTGCGTGGCATCGCCTATGACGTGGCCGCGGCCACCCGCAGCGAAGTGCTGGATTTCGCCGCCGACGCCATTGCGGCGGTCGGCAGCCGCGAGCTGTCCATCCAGCTCGACGCCGGCGCCGAAGCGCCGCGTTACCTGGGTCGCGTCATCGAAGGCGTCAACGCGGCGGCGAAGACCCCGCTGTGGATGGCCGAGCGCCTGCGCCGCAGTGGCGTGCGCCCGGTGTCGCTGCTGGTCGACATCACCCAGTACGTGATGCTGGAGCTGGGCCAGCCGATGCACGCCTACGACCTGGGCACCCTGCAGGGCAGCATCGGCGTGCGCCATTCGCGTGCCGGTGAGGCGATCAAGCTGCTGGACGGCCGCGATGCGGTGCTGGACGAAAGCTTCCTGGTGGTGACCGACGCCGACCGTGCGGTCGGCCTGGCCGGCCTGATGGGCAGCTTCGATACCCGCGTCACCGACGGCACCACCGCCGTGTTCCTGGAGGCCGCGCACTTCGCCCCGGCCGCCATCATGGGCCGTGGCCGCAAGCTGGGCCTGCACACCGATGCCGGCCACCGCTTCGAGCGTGGCGTCGACCCGGCGCTGCCGCGCACCGCCATCGAATACGCCACCCGCCTGGTGCTGGACCTGGCCGGCGGCACGCCGGCGCCGGTCACCGAGGCCGTGCGTGAGGCTGATCTGCCGCAGGCAGCGACGATCACCCTGCGCCGCGCCCGCATCACCCGCGTGCTGGGCATCACCATTGAAGACGCCGAAGTCGAGCGCATCCTGCGCGCGCTGGGCATGGGCGTGACCGCGGCCGGCGACGGCTGGCAGGTGACCGCACCGAGCCGCCGTTTCGACATCGCCATTGAAGAAGACCTGATCGAGGAACTGGCCCGCATCCACGGCTACGAGCAGATTCCGACCACCCTGCCGGGTGGCGCGGCGCGCGTGGCGATGCCGACCGAGACCCAGCTGGACGTGCTGAGCGTGCGCCGCCAGCTGGTTGCCCGCGACCTGCAGGAAACCCTGAACTTCGCCTTCGTCGACGATGCGCTGCTGACCCAGTGGCAGCTGCGCGACGCGCTGGTGCCGCTGGCCAACCCGCTGTCGGCCGAGCTGGCGGTGATGCGCCCGGCGCTGCTGCCGGGCCTGGTCGCTACCCTGGGCCGCAATGCCGCCCGTCAGCAGGCGCGCGTGCGCCTGTTCGAGATCGGCCGGGTGTTCGCCCAGCAGCAAGGCGAAGGCCAACCAGCGCCGCTGGAAACCCCGCGTGTGGCCGCCGCCGTCTGTGGCGATGCGCAGGCCGTGCAGTGGGGCCTGCCGACCCGCAAGGTCGATTTCCATGACCTGAAGGGTGACCTGGAATCGCTGGCCGCCGCCAGTGGTGCCGAGCTGGTGTTTCAGCCTTCCACCCGCAGCTACGGCCACCCGGCCCGCTCGGCCGAGGTGCTGCGCGATGGCGTGGTGATCGGCTGGATCGGCCAGATCCACCCGCGCCTGGCCAAGGCCATGGACATGGATGCCGACGTCTATGCCTTCGAGCTGGACCTGCATGCGCTGTCGGCCCGCCAGCTGCCGCGCGCCAGCGAGCTGTCGCGCTTCCCGGCGGTGCGCCGCGACCTGGCCTTCCTGGTCCCTGAACAGGTCAGCTGGGCCGACCTGTCGGCCACCGTTCGCCAGGCCGCCGGGCCGCTGCTGCGCGAGCTGAACCTGTTCGACCGCTACGTCGGCCAGGGCGTGGAGCCGGGTTTCAAGAGTCTCGCTATGGGCTTGATTTTGCAGGACAAGTCGCGCACTCTGAGGGATCGCGACGTGGAAGCGGTGGTGGCCGAGGCGGTCACTGCCATCGAGCGTGAACACCACGCCCGGATCCGCGGCTGAGCGGGTAGCACTCGGGGGTAAGCAGGCAATGGCATTGACCAAGGCGGAGATGGCGGAAAAGCTGTTCGACGAAGTCGGTCTGAACAAGCGGGAAGCCAAGGAATTCGTCGACGCGTTCTTCGATGTGCTGCGTGAAGCATTGGAACAGGGACGTCAGGTGAAGCTGTCCGGCTTCGGTAATTTCGACCTGCGGCGCAAGAACCAGCGCCCGGGTCGCAACCCCAAGACCGGTGCGGAAATTCCGATTTCCGCCCGTACGGTGGTTACCTTCCGTCCGGGCCAGAAGCTCAAGGAGAGGGTTGAGGCTTATGCTGGATCCGGGCAGTAACCGCGAACTTCCGCCGATACCGGCCAAGCGCTACTTCACCATCGGTGAGGTGAGCGAGCTGTGCGACGTCAAGCCGCACGTGCTGCGCTACTGGGAAACCGAATTTCCCAGCCTCGAACCGGCTAAGCGCCGTGGCAACCGCCGCTACTACCAGCGCCACGACGTGCTGATGGTGCGGCAGATCCGCAGCCTGCTGTACGAACAGGGCTACACCATCGGTGGTGCGCGCCTGCGGTTGGATGGCCCCGATGCCCGCGAGGAATCGGCGCTGAGCAACCAGATCATCAAGCAGGTGCGCATGGAGCTGGAAGAAGTGCTGCAATTACTGCGGCGCTGATTCATTTTTCCGCGTAATCCGCTATACTTCACAGCCCGCCGCGATGGCGGGAACATCGCAGCATCAGTCGGGGCGTAGCGCAGCCTGGTAGCGCATCTGCCTGGGGGGCAGAGGGTCGTCGGTTCGAATCCGGCCGTCCCGACCACTGTGATGAATCAATCAAGCCTGCGCAGCAATGCGTGGGCTTTTTTGTTGCGTTGATATATTCTGCATACCTTCGTAGTTACCGCGGCTGCTGAACCCGGTACCCACGAGAACAAACCATGGACACTGCAAGAACCCGCGCCTGGCGTCGAGCCAGGGCGCGCCATTACGGCTGCAACCACGCTGCCCCGATGCAGGCCGTCAAGCCGGTAAAAAACTGGAAGTTGCTGTATATGCGCAGCGAGAAGCTGAACCGTGCGCGCCAGTTGGGATTCATCTATCCGATCCTCAGCACGGCAAAACTACTGGACCAGGGATGATCAACCTGCTGTTCGTCTGCAGTCGCAACCAGTTGCGGAGCCCGACCGCCGAAGCCATGTGGCGACGGCGGCCTGGCTTTGCAGCGCGGTCGGCTGGCACCAGCCCACATGCGCGCCATCCCATCAGCCCGGCGGACATACGCTGGGCCGATGTCATCTTCGTCATGGAAGCCAAGCACCAGCACCGTTTGCAGGCCGCGTTCGCGCGCCTGCTCCAGCACAAGCCGCTGCACTGGCTGGATGTTCCCGACGACTACCGTTGCATGGATCCGGCTCTGATGGCGCTTCTCGATGCGCGGGTCACGCCGCTGCTGCCGGCGGCAGCCGTGCGACCAGATTGACGCTGCATCCCTGCGTGCGCAGCGCCACGCCCTGCGTGGATGACGCTAAAGTTTCCGCCGTCGCTGCCGTCCATGAAGGCGGGCCCACGAAAACGTGAGGTCCGTCACGGCACTGTCGCACGCCCATCGTCGGTGGGACACTGCCCCTCAAAACCCACCACAGGGGGTTGTGTTGATCAGCAGTACCGTCATCCACGGATCGATGGCCGCCGCGCCGGTTACGGACACCGTCTTCAAGGACACGCATCTGTTTGTTTCCTGGGGCGTGCGTGGCCCCGAGCTGCGCCGCGCGGCCGAGCCGGCACCCACCAAGGCCGCGCGCAAGGCACTGGCCAAGCTGTCCGGCCACAGCAGCGAACCGCACCTGCGCGATGTGTTCGTGGCCAACCAGACCGCCGCGGCCATCAGCGTCTACACCATGCTCAGCGCGGCCGCCCCGGGCGATGCTGTGTTCTTCCTGTGTGATTCGCAGGAGGTGCTGGAGTGGGTGGTGGCTGCGCTGGAGATCCGCGCCGGCTGAGCGGTTACCATGGCGCATGCATACCCTGCCTGCGCCCTTGCCGTTGCAGTTGACGCTGGACGGCACCCGTTTCGACGACATCGCCGGCTTCTACGCCGAGATCAACCGCGTGTTCATGGCCGGCGAGGACTGGCAGCTGGGCCCGAGCCTGGATGCCCTCGATGACCTGCTGTACGGCGGTTACGGGGCAGCGAAGGACGCCCAAGCCGTGCAGCTGCTCTGGCGTGGCTTCGAAGGCAGCCGCGAAGCGCTGGGCGTGGCCGCCACACGGCACTGGCTGCAGCAGAAGCTGGCACAGCCCGGGCACTTCAATGCCGAGGCGATCCAGCGCCAGCTGGAGGCGCTGGAAGCGGACGGGCCGACCTATTTCGACATCGTGCTGGAGATCTTCGACGGCCACCCGGAAATCACTGTGCTGCGCGGCTGAGCGCAGCGCGGGCCCGCCTCAACCGGACAACGCCGCATCGATGGCGGCCAGTGCATGCAGGGTGGTGGTGTCATACAGCGGCACCGGGCTGTCCTGCTGGCCGACCAGCAGCATGATCTCGGTGCAGCCCAGGATGATGCCCTGCGCGCCGTCCGCCACCAGCCGCTGGATGACCTGCACATAGGCCTGGCGCGAGGCATCGCTGACCACACCGTTGATCAGCTCGTCGTAGATGATGCGGTGTACGGTCTGGCGGTCGTCCTGCGCCGGCACCAGCACCTGCAGGCCATGCGTCTGTTCGAGGCGGCCGCGGTAGAACGCCTGTTCCATGGTGAACGCGGTGCCGAGCAGGCCGATGCGCTGCAGGCCGTCGGCCTTGATGCGCGCAGCGTTCGGGTCGGCGATGTGCAGCAGCGGCACCGGCACGGCGTCGGTCACCGCGTCGGCCAGGCGGTGCATGGTGTTGGTGCAGATCAGCAGCAGCTCGGCGCCGCCGGCGTGGAGGCGGCGGCCGGCATCGGCCATCTCCCGCGCCAGCGCATCCCAGTCACCGGCGTGCTGCAGCTGCTCGATGCGCTGGAAATCCACCGACCACAGCAGCACCTGCGCCGAGTGGGTGCCGCCCAGGCGCCGGCGCACTTCTTCGTTGAGGATGCGGTAGTACTGCGCCGAGCTTTCCCAGCTCATGCCGCCGATCAGTCCCAGGGTCTTCATGTGTGTCCACGCTGCGGGCAAGGGCTGATTGAAGCACAGGCGGGGCAGGGGGCTGTACCCATCAACACCGCACCCGGCTGTGCGTGGGCAGGCACAGGCGCGCGCCGTATGCTGGCCACCTGGTTCGTCTGTCCTGGAGCATCGCGTGGCCCTGCATACCTGGTGGCTGTTCACGGTGACGGTGTTCGTGCTGTGCGGCACGCCCGGCCCGAACATGCTGCACATCCTCAGCCGCAGTGTCGGGCTGGGCTTCCGCCGCAGCACCGCGGCCATGCTCGGGTGCCTGTTGGCGCTGGTGCTGGTGCTGGCCGCATCGGCGGCAGGGCTGAGCGCGCTGCTGCTGTCATCGCCGGTGCTGTTTGAAGTGCTGCGCTACCTGGGCGTGGCCTACCTGGCCTGGCTGGGCATCAAGGCCTGGCGCGAGAGCCGCGTGCCGGCGGCGGTGGCGCCTGGCGAGCCGGTGCTGGCCGCGTCGGTCGACCGCCCCTGGCGTGTGTTCCGCGGTGGCTTCTTCGTCGGCCTGAGCAACCCCAAGCTGCTGCTGTTCGCTGCTGCCTTCCTGCCGCAGTTCGTCGATCCCGCGCGCTCGCTGGCAGTGCAGTACAGCGTGCTGGTGGGCACCTTCGCCGCCTGCGAACTGTTCTGGTACGCGGTGTACGCACTGGGTGGCCACAAGCTGCGGCGTGCGCTGGCGCGGCCGGCGATGAAGACGCTGTTCGACCGGCTTACCGGCAGCATCTTCCTCGCCTTGGCGGTGGTGCTGCTGCGCTTCCGGCCGCGCTGAAACGGCCGGTGCCGATGTTCACGTCGCGCGCGCGGCGTGTTCACGGTTCCGGCATCGGCGGCTGCCTAGCCTGTGGGTTCCAAATGTATACCCAACAGGGGAAGGATCGACATGATCAAGTGGGCCATCATCTTCGCCATGATCGGGCTGATTGCCGGTGCGCTCGGCTTTGGCGGCATTGCCGGCGCCGCCGTGGGTATCGCCAAGTTCCTGTTCTGGGCGGGCATCATCATTGCGGTGGTGCTGTTCCTGCTGGGCATGACCCTGGCCAAGAAAGTCGCCTAGCACGCCGTGCGGACAGCGGCGTGCTCAGTGCGCGCCGCTGCGCGAGAACAGGTTGATGACCAGCACGCCGGCCAGGATCAGGCCGATGCCCAGCAGCGCCGGCAGGTCCAGTTTCTGCTTGAACACCAGCAGGCCGATCAACGAGATCAACACGATGCCCACGCCCGACCAGATCGCATAGGCGATGCCGGTGGGAATCGACTTCATGGTCATCGCCAGCAGATAGAAGCACACGCCGTAACCGGCCAGTGCGCCCACGGTCGGCCACAGCCGGCTCATGCCGTCGGACGCCTTCAGCAGCGAGGTGGCAATCACCTCCAGCACGATCGCAACGGCGAGATACACATAGGGATTCATCAGGCGCTCCTGGCTCAGTCCGGGGTACACAGGCGCAGCGCTTCGCGCGACAGCGCGATGGCCTCATCGCGCTGCTGCCCGTGCAGGGGCGTGCCGTAGGCCTGCAGCCAGTAGCCATCGGCCACGCAGCGTGCGGCCAGCAGGCGCGGCATGCTGGTTTCGGCGGGGTGTTCGGCCAGGCGCGCGCGCAGCCAGGCCCGCCACGGCGTCATCAGGGCCGAATCGAAGCAGGTGCCCAGGCTGAAACCCGGGCTGTCGCAGGCCGGGTCGAGCAGGTTGTCGAAGGTGGCGCGCACATAGGCACGGCTGAAGCGCCCCCACGGTTCGGGGTCGGCCTGCATCAGCGCCTGCACCTGGTCCCAGAACTGGCCGAGCACGGCCTGCAGGGCGGCATCGAGCAGGGCCTGCTTGCTGGCGAAATGATGGAACAGCGCGCCCTTGCTGACACCGGCGCCGCGCGCGACATCCTGCACGGTGAATCCGGCCAGACCGCGCTGGCTGATGACATCGGAGGCCGATTGCAGCAGCGCCTGGCGCACGGCGTCGGGCGCCTTGGGGCGATGGTGGGGAGAGGGGGGCGTGGGCATGCAGAAAGAAACCGACTGGACGGTATGATTCTAGCGCATGCGATGCGCCCCGGCGACACCGCGCCGCCGGGACAGCACATTTCAGTCGGGCAACGGCGCGAAGCGCGGCTGCGGGCCGTCGGCGCCGGGCACCTGCTCCACGAACATGGCGTAGGGCCGCACCCACAGGCCACCTTCGCCGTACAGCGCGCGGTACAGCACCATCGGCTGCAGGGTCTCGCTGCTGCGGACCACGTCGATCGCGTCGTAGAGACCGCCCTTGAAATGGCGGTAGCGGCCGCGGGCCAGGGCTGGCAGCGGGGTCAGGTCACTCATGCAGGTTCTCGCGGAAGAGGGCGATGGCGCACGACCGCGCCACGGCCCGGCAGTATTGGCCAGGCGTTGCCTCAATGCCAGTTCGCTGTCGGCCGCGCGGCGTAGCACGCGCGCTCAGCTGAGCGTGGCGCGGATCAGCTCTTCGATCAGGACGATATAGCAGCCAGCAAAGTACAGCTTGAGCAGCGTCGAGCACTGCGCGGTGAGATAGGTGCGCATCGTGGAAGGGGCCCCTGTTGGTGAAGGTAGTGTGAACTCATGTCGACAACGTGACAAGGGTCACGCAATGAACAGGGTTAGCAAGGTGAGGGGGGTTGTTTTCGGATATTTCCGATAGGCCTGCTGGGTCTGGGCCGATACGGTGATCGGGCATCCCCATGCATGTAGATGAGGTCCCCCATGATCGTCACCGTTACCCAGGCCGCCGACGGCTGGTTCGTTACGCCTCCCCCCGCCGGCGGCGGGGGCCCCTGGGCCCGTGGCGCCGATGCCTATGACGCCGCCGTCGCGCTGGCCCAGGCCCACCACCGCCGTGGTGGCAACGCCGTGGTGCGGGTGGCCGCGCTGGGCAGCAGCGTGGACGTGCTGCGGCTGGTCAGTGCCGGAAGTCCCGTGTCGCCTGCATCTACCGATGACGTGGTCAGCCTCGCGTCGGCAAGTTGAATGCGGGGAAACTGCAAAGTGCGACACCCTCTGTGCGAGGACCGCGCAATCGCTGATGCTTGCCCCATTCATGATTCGGGAGCAGGCGATGGGCAAGGCAACGGCGGGGCGTTACATGGTGTGCGCACTGCTGCCGCTGCTGGCGGTGGCAGGCACCGCGCAGGCGCAGTACTACGGTGGTGATGGCTACTACGACCGCTATCGTGACGGCTATGGCGCAGGCAATGGCGAAGGCAGCGGCATCGTGCGCTGTGAATCCAACGGCGGCCGCAGCACCGAATGTGCGCTGGAAGGGCGCCCGCGGCTGATCCGCCAGCTGTCCAACACCCCTGCGTGGAAGGCGAAAACTGGGGCGGCTCCCGCCGTGGCGTGTGGGTGACCCAGGGCTGCCGCGCCGAGTTCATCGGTGACTACCGCCGCGTGCGTGGTGGCTGGCAGGAGGAGGCGCAGGTGATCAGCTGCCACTCCAACAGCAACCGCTGGAACCAGTGCCGCGCCAACATCCGCCGCGATGCACGGCTGGTGCGCCAGGAATCGCGCACGGCGTGCGTGGAAGGCCAGACCTGGGGCTGGGACAGCCGCGGCATCTGGGTGGACGGGGGCTGCCGCGGGCAGTTCCAGGTGCGCTGAACCGCGCGGCGCGTCCTGAGTCGTAAATCAGGGAAATCTGATACTGAATCAGCTCGCCGTTGATTATCGTGGCAGCCGTGACCGCATGTGCCGTTCATGGCCTGCGGTCGCGCCCCACTGCCATGCTACCCAACGGAGTGAGCCTGCATGTTGATCCGCCTGCAATGCGAGCAGCGCCAATGGCGCGTGCTGCACCCGGACCGGCCCGAGCCGGTCGACTTCCATGACGGCGCGCGCGCCTTCGATTTCGCCGATAGGCTGGCACGCCTGCACTTTGCCGATACCGGCCAGCGTGCGGCGGTGCGAGTGGAGGCCAGCGGCGCCTTCGTCGAGGCGATCAGCTACGGTTGAGCAGGGTGGTGGCGCGGGTGGGGCAGGCGGATGCGCCGCCCCACGCGATCACGCCCGGCGCGGCGTGGTCAGCCGGCGGCGCTGAGCGGCGGCGTACCCACTGCCAGGTCCGGCCAGCGCTTGAGCACGGCGGCGCGGATGCCGGCGGCGTCGATACCGGCTTCGGCCAGCAGGTCCTCGCGGCTGGCGTGGTGCTGGTAGCCGTCGGGCAGGCCCAGGTGCAGGAACGGCCGCAGCACGTCCTCGGCATTGAGCAGCTCGGCCACCCCGGAGCCGGCACCACCGGCCACCACGTTGTCTTCAATGGTGACCAGCGCTGCATGGCGGGCGGCGATGTCCAGCATCAGCGCACGGTCCAGCGGCTTGATGAAGCGCATGTTGACCACGCTCAGGCCCAGCTCGCGGCCGACCTGTTCGGCGGCGGCCAGCGTGCTGCCGAAGGCCAGCAGCGCCACGCGGCTGCCCTCCAGGCGGATCTCGCCCTTGCCGATCGGCAGGGTGGACAGGTCGCTGCCGGCCGCCACGCCGGTGCCGCTGCCGCGCGGGTAGCGCACCGCGGCCGGGCCGGCGTACTGCAGGCCGGTGCTGAGCATCTGCCGGCACTCGGCTTCGTTGGACGGCGCCATCACCACCATGTTCGGCACGCAGCGCAGGAAGCTCAGGTCGAGGTTGCCGGCATGGGTGGCACCGTCGGGCCCGACCACGCCGGCGCGATCGATCGCGAACAGCACGTCCAGGTCCTGGATGGCCACGTCATGCACCAGCTGGTCATAGGCGCGCTGCAGGAAGGTGGAATAGATCGCCACCACCGGCTTGGCACCCTGGGTGGCCATGCCGGCGGCCAGGGTCACGGCATGCTGTTCGGCGATGGCCACATCGAAGTAGCGCTGCGGGTATTCGCGGCTGAAGCGCACCAGGCCGGAGCCTTCGCGCATGGCCGGGGTGATGGCATACAGGCGCGGCTCGGCGGCGGCGGCATCGCACAGCCACTCGCCGAACACGTCGGTGTAGGTCGGCTTCTTCGCGCCGGGCTTGGCCACCAGGCCCTTGTCCGGGTCGAACGGGCCCACCGCGTGGTAACCGATCTGGTCGCCCTCGGCCGGCTCGTAGCCCTTGCCCTTGGTGGTCATCACGTGCAGCAGCTTCGGGCCCTTGGAGGCGCGCAGCGTCTTCAGCGTGGACAGCAGCGCCGGCATGTCGTGACCGTCGATCGGGCCGGTGTAGTGGAAGCCCATTTCCTCGAACATCGTGGACGGCACGAACATGCCCTTCCAGTGTTCTTCCCAGCGCTTGACGAAGCGCGCCGGGTTGTTCTTCTTGTCGCCGAGGATCTTCTTGCCGCCTTCGCGCAGCGCGTTGAGCGTGCGGCTGCCGGTGGCACGGCCGAGCATCTTGGTCAGCCCGCCGACGGCCTCGGAAATCGACATGTTGTTGTCGTTGAGGATCACCAGCAGGTTCGGCTCCGGGTCCATGCCGCCGGCGTGCATCAGTGCCTCGAAGGCCATGCCGGCGGTCATCGCGCCGTCACCGATGACTGCCACGATCTTGCGGTCATCGTCTTCGGCCTGGCGCGCGATGGCCATGCCCAGCGCCGCGGAGATGGACGTGGACGAATGGCCGACGCCGAAGGTGTCGTAGTCGCTTTCCTCGCGCTTGGGGAACGGCGCCACGCCATCCTTCTGCTTGACGGTGTGGATCTCGTCGCGGCGCCCGGTGAGGATCTTGTGCGGGTAGGTCTGGTGGCCCACGTCCCACACCAGCTGGTCGGTCGGGGTCTGGTACAGGTAGTGCAGGGCCACGGTCAGTTCGATCACGCCCAGGCCAGCGGCGAAGTGGCCACCGCTCTTGCCGACCGATTCGATCAGGTAGGCGCGCAGTTCGTCGGCGACCGCCCTCAGTTCGGATTCGTCGAACGTGCGCATGTCATCCGGGGTCTGGATGCGCGCGAGGCGGGGATAGCGGGCAGAGTCGATCATCATGTTCGCACTTGTTCTGAACGCCCATTTTCGCCCTCAATCGGGGGCGGGGCAAGCAAACGCCGCCGTCCGTGACAGGACGGTGAGGGTTGCCGGTGCGCGCGTTCACGCGAACAGCTTGGAACGCTTGGGCAGCTGCGCCTTCAGGAAGGCCATCTGATCGGCCAGGATGTTGCGGTTGGACAGGATCAGGTGCTCGATCCAGCTGGGCCGGTAGGGCACCGCCAGCAGCGGCATGTTGGCCTGCTGCGGGGTGCGGTCACTCTTGCGCGAGTTGCAGTGGAAGCAGGCGGTGACCACGTTTTCCCAGCAGTCCAGCCCGCCCTTGGACAGCGGCATGACGTGGTCGCGGGTGAGGGCGGGGCGGTTGAACTGCTGGCCGCAGTACAGGCACAGGTGCGCGTCGCGCGCGAACAGTGCCTGGTTGGTGAGGTTGGGGGCGGGGTCCAGCGCCCGCGAGCGCGCATGGCCGCGGGCGGCGATGATGGGGTGCAGGTCCATGCCGCTGGGCAGGCCGCTGAGGCGGTTGGTGCCGCCGTGGATATGCAGACAGGGATCGCCCAGGGTCCAGGCCACCGCTTCGCGGGCATAGAGGCATGCCGCGTCCTGCCAGGTGATCCAGTCCAGTACGCGTCCGTGGGCATCCAGTGACAGGAGCCGGACCGAGCCGGGGCGATGCAGCGTCGTGGCGTTGGGCGATACGCCGACCTCCGGAGCAACGAGCGGCGCTCCGGCTTCGATCAGACCCAAGCGTGTAGTGTCTGTCCCCATCGGGAAAACAGCTTATACCTGAATCATTGCGATTTGGATATCACCCGGCGGGTGATATCCAAATCGCAATGATTCAGGTCCACGCATTCCACCTATTCCCCGCGCCTGTCGACGCGCCCCCTTTAACAAAAGAGGGCTTTTCTCCAGAAAGAGTGTGAGGGTCAGATCCCTTCCCGCAGGAAAGGGATCTGACCCCCCGTTTCCGCGTGGCGTGGACGGCGCGGGAACGTGTCGGAGGCGGGGCCCCGCAATTGGGCCTGCCCCGCCATCCCGCAGGAGGCCAGCTGTTGCTGTTGCTCCAGCCTTGGCCTCTGCGGGTGCCGGGCGCGGCCCGGCTCAGGCGCCGAAGCAGGCGTCGTCCATGGCCATCAGCGGGGCGGCGCCGGCCTGCATCGCGGCGGCGTGGCCGAGGGTGCGCGGCAGCACGCGGGCGAAGTAGAAGCGGGCGGTCTCGCGCTTGGCCTGCTTGAACGCTTCGCTCTGGCCGCTGGCATCGGCGGCGGCCGCGCTGCGGGCCCACCAGTAGGCCAGCACCACGTAGCCGGAGTAGAACAGGTAGTCGTAGCTGGCCGCGCCCAGTTCGTCCGGGTTGCTGGCCGCGCGCTTGAGCACGTCCATCGTCAGCGTGCCCCACTCGCCGGCCTTGGCGCGCAGCGGCGCGATGAACTCGGCCAGCGTGTCGTCGCCTTCATGCGCCTTGGCGAAGGCTTCGATCTCGGCCAGCATCAGCTTCAGGCCGGCGCCCTGGCTGGCGGCGGTCTTGCGGCCGATCAGGTCCAGCGCCTGGATGCCGGTGGTGCCTTCATACAGCGTGGTGATGCGCGCATCGCGGGCCAGCTGCTCCATGCCGTGCTCGCGGATGTAGCCGTGGCCACCGAAGCACTGCAGGGCGTTGTAGGTGTTCTCGATGCCCCATTCGGTCTGGCAGGCCTTGGAAATGGGGGTGAGGAAGCTGACCAGGGTGTCGGCGCGCTCACGCTCGGCGGCATCGTCGGCGCTGTGTGCCACATCGATGAGGGTGGCCGCATGCAGCGCCAGCAGGCGGCTGCCTTCGACCAGCGATTTGATGGTCAGCAGCATGCGCCGCACGTCCGGGTGCACCAGGATCGGGTCGGCCGGCTTGTCCGGGAACTTAGCGCCGCTCAGGGCGCGCGACTGCAGGCGCTCACGGCTGTACGCCAGCGCGTTCTGGTAGGCGCGTTCGGACAGGCCGATGCCCTGCAGGCCCACGCCCAGGCGTGCAGTGTTCATCATGGTGAACATCGCCTGCAGGCCCTTGTGCGGCTGGCCGACCAGGTAGCCCTGCGCACCGTCGAAGTTCATCACGCAGGTGACCGAGCCCTTGATGCCCATCTTGTGCTCGATCGAGCCGCAGCGCAGTGCGTTGCGCTCGCCGACGTTGCCGTCGCGGTCGACCTTGAACTTGGGGGTGACGAACAGCGAGATGCCCTTGGCACCAGCCGGTGCGTCGGGCAGCTTGGCCAGCACCAGGTGCACGATGTTTCCGGTCAGGTCGTGCTCGCCGGCGGTGATGAAGATCTTGGTGCCGGTGATCGCGTAGCTGCCATCGGCATTCGGCTCGGCCTTGGTTTTGAGCAGGCCCAGGTCGGTGCCGCAGTGCGGTTCGGTCAGGCACATGGTGCCGGTCCAGCGGCCTTCGATCAGCGGCTTCAGGAAGGCGTCGTGCTGCCACGCCTCGCCGTGCTGCTTCAGCGCTTCGATGGCGCCGTGGGAGAGCAGCGGGAAGTTGCCCCAGGCCAGGTTGGCGGCGTTGATCATCTCGTTCAGCGGCACGCCCAGGGTGTGCGGCAGGCCCTGGCCGCCCAGTTCCGGGGCCGCGGTCAGGCCGGTCCAGCCGCCTTCCACGAACTGGTCATAGGCCTGCTTGAAGCCGGGCGGGGTGGTCACCTCGCCGCTGGCCTGGTCCAGCACGCAGCCGATCTCGTCGCCTACGCTGTTCAGCGGTGCCAGCACGCGGCCGCTGAAGCGTGCGGCTTCTTCCAGCACGGCGTCGACAACGTCGGCGGTGGCGTCGGTGAAGCCCAGGCGGGCAAACAGCGGTTCCACCTTCAGCACGTCGTGCAGGGCGAAACGGAGGTCGGAAAGCGGTGCGGCGTAGCTGCTCATCGGGTACGTTTCGATCAGTGGCGGGTAGGGGAATGCGCGTGGCGTCAGCGCAGCACGCCGGGCAGGCCGGGGGCCTGGTTCAGCGTGCTGCGGCTGCTGATGTTGAAGGTGCGCTGCTTCTTTTCTTCCGGGGTGGCCGACACCGAACCCTTCAGGCCGTAGGCCAGGGTGCGGTTGCCGGCCAGCGCGTCGGCCACCACCAGGCGGGCGGCGGAGCTGGGCTGCAGGTCCAGGGTGATCACATCGGCCGAAACGCCGCCAATGGAAATGCCCGGCGTGGCCTTCAGCGTGCCGGCCTCTGCTTCGCCCACGGTCAGTGCCAGCGCCACATCGTCAAAGCGCATCGGCATCGAGCTGAAGTTCTGCAGGCGCAGCGCCACGCTCCAGTTGCCGTCGGCGTTCACGGTCAGCTGCTGCAGGCTGGCGGCCGGTTCGGAAACACGCTTGACCACGCCGTTGTTGCAGGCGGCCAGGGCCAGGAGGGACACGGCGATCAGGGCGGTTCGGAAGCGGCGGAGCATGGGCGCAAGTCCTCGGTAGGGGGTGCGTTGAAGGAAGGATACTACGGCGTATGGTGGTTTGTGATGCTGCTCTGCGGCAGCGGCATGCTGCACCGGCAGGGTGACAGGCGAACCCGCGACGTGCCGGGCTCAGGGGCCGGAAGCGGCCGACAGCGGGGCCATCATCCGCAGCGGGGCCAGGTCGTAGCCCATGGCCTCGGCGCAGTGGCGCAGCTGATCGAACAGGGCCGGGTCCATCTGCGCGGTCCGTGAGAGGATCCACAGGTAGCGGCGGCCGGGCTCGCCCACCACGGCCCACTGGTAGTCCGGGTCCAGGGCGATCACCCAGTAGTCGGCCCACACCAGCGGCACCCAGCTGAGCCAGTCCGGCACGAAGCGCACCTGCAGCTGGCCGGGGCGGCCCTCGACCGCGCGGGCGACACCTTCGGCGGCGATGCGCTCGCCCGCAGCGGTGCGGCAGGCGTTGTAGACGCTGATGCGGCCGTCGCGGCGCAGACTGTAGGTGGCGGTGACCTCGCCCACGCATTTCTTCTGGAACGAGACCGGCAGGTGGGCGATCTCGTGCCACTGGCCGGCATAGCGGTCGATGTCCAACGCCGGTACCGCGCGCACCGGCTCGGCCGCCAGCAGTGGCGCAGTGGCCAGCAGCAGGCCGGCAAGCAGGGCAGGGCGCAGGAGCATCGGCAGATTCCAGGCAGGAGCAGCGAGCTTAGGGCGATGCGCGGGGCAGCGTGTAAAACTTCCATCAGCGGCGGCGCGGTGGCGTGTCGTCTGCCGGTTTACTGCGGCTCGCCTATCGGCTGTCGGGTGCGCTGGTCGCCGTCGAAGGTGATGGTGCGTGTTTGCAACAGGTTGCTCTGCATATCCCATTTGAAGGTATCCAGGCCGCCGCCTCCGTCCCCCTCTGCACGCAGGCGCACCACGCCGCGGGTCAGATTGTCGCTCAGCAGCAGCTGGGATGAACCTTCAGCGTTGACCGTCAGGCCCAGGCGGTCGCGCAGATGATCTTCACCTTTGCCCAGAGGGGCATCCAGGGCAATGCCGACGCCGCCATCGTCGTAGGTGGTAAAACCGCCGCGCTCGGCGCCGGTGCGGTCAAACACGGTAAGGCCGGCGGCACGGCTGCGCCGCCCATCAGCGGCGCCGTCCTGGGTGATTTCCACGCGTACCACGCCGCGGTCATCCAGCACCTGCAGCCTGTGTGTGGTCAGTGCGTCCACATGCATCGGAGCATGGCGCTGCAGGGCCAGCCAGCTGGTGGCGGCAGCAAGGGCCGCCACCAGCACGGCCAGGCCAACGACCATCCAGCGCAGGCGGTTCAGCGAACGCTGCAGCTGGGGCAGGGAAGGGGTGGCGTCCATTCATCGTCGCTCGATGCGGTCAGCCAGTGACCGTACTACACATGCAACGAGTAAAAGCGCGCAAAAAAAAGACCCGCAATCTGCAGGTCTTCAAACTGGTGGCCGAGGACGGAATCGAACCGCCGACACGGGGATTTTCAATCCCCTGCTCTACCAACTGAGCTACTCGGCCACGTGTTTCGTTGCAGCGATGTCGCTGCCAAGGACGCGCATATTACGGACGTGGGACAGGTTCGGCAAGCGTTTTGGCAAAAAACCTTCACATTGCCGTCTGCGTGGCGAGGAGAGCGGTGCAAGTGCTTGATCCTGCGTAGCGGAGCAGGGGCGCGCGAGGCCGCTGCCGGAATGAACGGCAGTTCATCTGCACGCCGGCTGATCCACGACCGGCTGGCACAGGACGCAGCATCGCCGCTGGCGGAAATCAGCAGGCTGCCGCTGTCGGCAAACACGCTGCGACAAGGCGAGGCGACCACGCAGATTGCGGCGCGTGATGAAACGCTGTTTTCGTCGCCGCCCGGCGCCGTTGCCGAGGCGTATCGTCGGCCTTCCTTACCCCGTGCTGGCAACAGCAGAGTCATTGGACATGTCCGAAACCACGACCACCACCCACATCGTGCTGGCCTCGCGCCCGCAGGGCGCACCCACCGCTGCGGACTTCCGCCTGGAGCAGGCGGCGCTGCCTGCATTGGCTGACGGCCAGGTGCTGCTGCGCAACCGCTATCTTTCGCTTGATCCCTACATGCGCGGACGCATGGATGACCGCCCCTCGTATGCGCCTGCCGTGGCGCTGGGCGAGGTGATGGTGGGGGCCACCGTGTCCGAAGTGCTGCAGTCGCGTGCCGATGGCCTGGCCGCCGGTGACCTGGTGCTGGCCAGCGGTGGCTGGCAGACCCACGCGGTGGCCGACGCTACCAGCATCAGCCGTCGCCTGCAGCCGCAGGGGCTGTCGCCCAGCCTGGCGCTGGGCGTGTACGGCATGCCGAGTTTCACAGCCTACGCGGGCCTGCACGAGATCGGCAAGGTGCAGCCGGGCGAAACGCTGGTGGTGACCACCGCCAGCGGTCCGGTCGGTGCCACGGTGGCGCAGCTGGGCAAGCTGCAGGGCGCGCGGGTGGCGGTCATCGCCGGCGGCGAGGCCAAGCGTGCGTACCTGGAAACGCTGGGCGTGGATGTGGCCCTGGACCACCGCGCCGCCGATTTCGCCGAACAGCTGCGCGCGGCCGCGCCGCAGGGCATCGATGTGTACTTCGAGAATGTCGGTGGCCATGTGCTGGATGCCGTGCTGCCGCTGCTGAACGATTTCGCACGCATTCCGGTCTGCGGCACCATCGCCACCTACAACGCGCACGGCGTGGCGCAGCCCGGCCTGGACCGCCTGCCGCCGTTGTTCGCGCAGATCCTGCGCCAGCGGCTGACGGTACGCGGCTTCATCATCACCGACTTCAGCGCGCTGTTCCCGGCGTTCGAGCAGGAGATGGCGCAGTGGCTGCACGATGGGCGCATCCAGTACCGCGAAGATGTGGTGCAGGGGCTGGCCAATGCGCCAGAGGCGTTCTTCGGCCTGCTGCAGGGGCGCAACTTCGGCAAGCTGGTGGTGGCGCTGGACTGAGCCTTCGCCGTGCCGGTGCCGGTGCCGGTGCCGTCTGCCGGTGCTGCAGGGCGTAACGCGGGTCAGTCGCGTCCGTAGCGGAGCCCGCTGGAGGCCATGAAGCCCTTGGGGTCGAAACGTGCCCACGCCTGGCCCCAGCTGAAACGTGCGTGGCCGCCGGTCAACCGGCGGCCCAGCGCCGCGCCCAGTACGCGCCGCATGAATGCCACTTCGGCATCGATGGCCGTCTGGGTTGGCCAGCCGTCCTGCAGTGGTGCGCCGGGCAGGCTGACGCCGAGGGTAACCAGCTGCAGCGAGTGGTCCTGGAAACAGAGGCCGACGCCGGCCGGCACGCCCTGCAGCGAAACGCCCTGCAGGTGCAGCCAGTGGTAGCCGTTGCCGAGGTCGCGCGGCGCGCGCAGCAGGTCGGCGAAGGCTTCAGCGGCCTGCGCCGGGGTCAGCGTGGGCTGGATGCGCTGGGGCATGGCGCCGACCGCGATGGAGCCGTCGGCGGCATCCAGCTGCAGCGGCAGTGCCGTTCGGGTCGTCACGGCGCTGGCTGCAGTTGCGTGATGCGACTGACCTGGATCTGCGTCTGGTAGTAATACTTGCCGCTCGGCACGCCATCGTTGACGAAATCGATGCGCACCCGCCGTGCCGTACCGCGGACCAGCAGCGTGTGGTTGTACAGCAGCTCCGGGGGCTGGCCGAAAGCGGCCAGCACGTCGGGCCGCAGTGCAGCGTCCAGCACGACCGTGACATTCAACGGGTGCCGGTAGTCGCGCTCGCTGTTGAGGTAGATGTGTCCCTGGCCCTGGCCGACGGCCTGAACGGTCAGCGCGAACGTGCCGGTGATGCCGCGCCGGGGATCATCCTGCGCCGCCCGCACCGCTGCGGTCGTGCTGATGGCGCCTGCCGGCAGTGGCTGGATGGCAGGGCGATGGGCGCAGCCAACGGCCAGCAGCAGGGCAGGCAGCAGCAACGGCAGACGGATCATGGCACCTCCTTGTGAAGATCGTGGCGCCGATTGTGGGCGGTGCGCGATGACCGCCGCAAGCGTGCCTGCACGCCCCGTTCGCGGTGGGCCGACCGGCACATCACCTGTGGCGCACTAGCGTGGTGGCATGCACCCGGCACCGCGTCGGGCGAGGACGAGACGTCATGAACCAGCAGCATGGACAGACCCCGGATACGGCATCCACGGACACGCGTGAAGGCGTCCAGGAGAGCCGCCAGGACCGCAGGCAGGATGAGGTGGCCAGGCTGCGGCCGGGGCAGCATGACCAGCAGGTGCACGATGCCCACAGCCGCAAGCCGGCGCGCAAGGACGGCGGGCAGGAGCCTGCGTGAGGCGTGCGGCCTGCTACAGGACGGCGTGATACAGGATCGCGTGCAAACAAAAAGCCCCGGGAAACCCGGGGCTTTCTGCGTGAATCTGAGTGGTGGAGCCAAGGAGGATCGAACTCCTGACCTCGTCATTGCGAACGACGCGCTCTCCCAGCTGAGCTATGGCCCCACGGCGAAGCCAGTGTAGCCAAGCCTTCCGCGCTTGCCAACCCGGCCCGGGCGCGGCCCACGTTGTCGCCCTGTGCACGCGCTGGAGGCGGCCGCTGCCGGCAACTGTGCCGGAACCGGCGGCATTCGTGACGATGATTTCGCGTGCAACGAAATCGTAACAATTTGGGCGATAATTGAGCCTGCGCAGTTACTCCACCCTTTTTACCGCCCGGCTCGCGCAGGCCGCACGGACGCCTCCTCAAGAGCTCCCAATGTCTTCCCAATCCCATTCCCATCGTTCGTCGGGCGTGTCGTCTTCGGTCATTTCCTTCCGCCACCATCCGCTGGCCCTGGCCTGTGCCGGCCTGGCCCTGGTGGGCAGCTTCGCCGCCGCCGCACAGGACGCTGCTCCGACCCCGACCGGTCTGGACACCATCACCGTGACCGCCGAGCACCGCGAGCAGAACCTGCAGGAATTGCCGGTGTCGGTGGGCGTGGTGCAGGGCGAGCGCATGCGCGATTACACCGCTGGCGACGACGACACCCTGCTGGCGCTGTCCGGCCGCGTGCCGAGCCTGTATGCCGAAACCACCACCGGCCGCATCTTCCTGCGCTTCTACATCCGCGGCCTGGGCAACATCGACTTCTACCTTGGCGCCTCGCAGCCGGTGTCGATCATCCAGGACGACGTGGTGCTCGAGCACGTGGTGCTGAAGTCCAACCCGGTCTACGACGTGGACCAGGTGGAAGTGCTGCGCGGCCCGCAGGGTTCGCTGTTCGGCCGCAACAGCACCGCCGGCATCATCAAGTTCGACAGCATCAAGCCGAGCGATGAGTACACCGGTCGCGTCAGCGCCAGCTACGCCACCTACAACAGCGTGTCCATCGACGGTGGCTTCGGCGGGCCGATCAACGACATCGCCTCGTTCCGCGTGTCGACCCTGTACCAGCACCGCGACGACTACGTCGACAACACCTACACCGGCCCCAGCGCCGACGGCACCGTCAGCCCGAAGAAGAACGCCATGGGCGGCTTCGACGACCGCAACGTGCGCGCAGCTGCTGCTCAAGCCCAGCGACCAGTTCTCGATCCTGGCTTCGGCGCACGCCCGCGACTACAGCGGCACCTCGACCCTGTTCCTGCGCGGTGCGCTGACCAAGGGCTCCAACAAGACCGACGTGCCGCGCGACCAGGTGGCCTACGACGAAGCCGGCAACAACACGCAGGCCTACAAGACCTACGGCGGTTCGGTGAAGGCGCGCTATGACTTCGGCGCCATCGACCTGACCTCGATCACCGCCTACGAAACCACCTCCGGCTACAGCCGTGGCGACACCGACGGCTGCGCGGCGGTCAACTTCCCGGTCAACGGCGTGCCCAACGGTTACGGCCAGTCGATGGGCCAGATCCGTGATCTGGACCAGTGGACCCAGGAATTCCGCCTGGCCAGCCACACCGACAGCCCGCTGCAGTGGCAGGCTGGCCTATTCTACTTCAACGGCGCCGACACCACCGATTTCTACCAGCGCGCCTGGTTCCTGCAGGGCACTGCGCGCAACCCGAACAACTGGGTGCGCCTGCGCAACAAGAACACCTCGTGGGCCGGTTTCGGCCAGGTCACCTACGCGGTCAACGACAAGCTGACCCTGACCGCCGGCGTGCGCCAGACCAACGATGAGAAGCACACGCGCCTGCTGAAGACTGCCGACACCGCCGCCGGCGTGGTGACCTACAAGGGCCGCACCGACGTCAAGATGTCCGACACCACCCCGAGCTGGGACCTGAGCGCGATGTACCAGCTCACCCAGAACGTGAGCGTGTACGCCAAGGTCGCCAGCGGCTTCCGCGGCCCGACCATCCAGGGCCGTTCGGTGGTGTTCAACGCCGACTTCACCACCGCCAACTCGGAAAAGATCCTGTCCTGGGAAACCGGCGTGAAGAGCAGCCTGTGGGACAACCGCCTGCGCCTGAACGCCACCGCGTTCGCCTACACGGTCAAGGACATCCAGCTCAACGGCAATGATTCGGACGGCAACGGCGTGCTGTTCAACGCCGACAAGGCCAAGGCCTACGGCCTGGAAGCCGATCTGGAACTGCGCCCGATTCCGAACCTGACCCTGAGCGCCGGCCTGAGCCTGCTGCACAGCGAGATCAAGGACAAGCGCGTCTATGCGCAGGTCTGTGGCCTCAACGGCGTGGTGGTGTGCACCGTGAACGACCCGACCATCAAGGTCGGTGCCAACACCTTCGCGCAGATCGACGGCAACCCGCTGCCGAACGCGCCGAAGTACACGGTGAACCTGGCCGCCCGCTACGACTTCCCGGTCAGCGATGCGGCCACCATGTTCGTGTCCACCGACTGGAACAAGCAGGGCTACACCAGCTTCGTGCTGTACGACAGCGCCGAGTTCAATTCCAAGGGTGATTTCGAAGGTGGCCTGAAGGTCGGTTATTCGGGCAACTACGGTGCCTACGAAGTGGCGCTGTTCGCGCGCAACATCACCAACGAGAAGAACCTGAAGGGCGTGATCGAGAACTACATGGCGGCGGTCTACAACGAACCGCATACCGCGGGTGTTTCGCTGAACCTGAACTGGTAAGCACCGGCTTCATGCAGCACCCGGCAACGCCCCGCCTCTGCGGGGCGTTGTCGTTTCCGCGAGCGGATGGACGCGCTGGGTAGAGTCGACTGTCAGTCGACTGCTTTGCGCGATGCGGTTCTACCCCCGCGCTGCGCGCGATAGTCGACTGACAGTCGACTCTACCCAGCGGGGCTGCGGTGCAAATGGCGCCGGAACGAACCGGCGCCGGGTCATCAACGCGCCGGCAGCAGGGGCTGCAGCTGCGCTTCCAGTTCGCGCTGGCGCCAGCCGGTCAGCGCCGCCGGCCACTGCCGGCTTTCCAGGTAGGCCTCCAGATGCTTGCGCGAAGCCAGCACGCCGTCGGCCAGTTCCAGTTCGCGGCTGCGCTGTGCCACCGCGTCCTGCAGCTTCTTCAGTGCCTGCTTGTTGGCATCACTGGCCTGCAGCGCCAGCGGCGCGTCGGCTTCATCGCCCAGCGGCGTGGTCAATGCCTGCCAGACCGCACCGGTCAGCTTGCGCGGCGCCTTCGGGAACTGTTCGAACAGTTTGGCCAAGGCGGCCTCGTCGGCGGGCGGGGTGCGCGCCAGCGTGGCAGCCAGTTCGTTGTCCAGGATCCAGCTGCGCGGGCGGTCGCTGCTGCGTGCCTGCACATCGCGCCAGCGCAGCAGGCGCAGCAGGCGGTGCTGGGCCGGAGTGTCCAGGAGCTGCGCCGCACGCATGCCCAGGTGCGGCCAGCGTTCCTCATCGTTGGCCACACTGGCCAGCAGGCGCTCGCCGTCGTCCTGCAGCCACTGCAGGCGGCCGAGCTGCTCCAGCCGCGCGGTGATGGCATCGTGCAGCGCGAACAGGTGCTCGACATCGTCGGCGGCGTACTGCAGCTGCGCCTCGGACAGCGGCCGGCGCATCCAGTCCGAGCGGGTTTCGCCCTTGGCCAGGGTGACCCCGGTGATCTCCGCCACCAGTCTCTGGTAGCCCATGCCGGCACCGATGCCGGCCAGCGCGGCGCCGATCTGGGTGTCGAACAGCGGGCGCAGCATCACGCCGCAGGCGGATTTGAACGCCACCAGGTCTTCGCTGGCGCTGTGCATCACCTTGGTGATGCCGGTATCGGACAGCCAGGGCTTGAGCGCCTCGGTCATGCCGGGAATCAAGGGGTCGATCAGAAGGATTTCACCGTTCACCGCCATCTGTACCAGGGCCAGCTGTGGCCAGTAGGTACGTTCGCGGATGAATTCGGTATCCAGGCCGATGCGGGTCGGGCGCTGCTGGTAGCGCGCATGCAGTTCGTCGGGGGTGGTGATCCAGATGGCCACGTGGGTCGGCTCTACTACTCGTGTTTGCTCAGGCAGGGGAGAATAGCCTAACGTCGGTCCGCGCCCGTGCAGAAGGAGCCCTCCCTTGCGTTTTCCGCTGTCATCCGTGCTCTGTGCCGCCCTGCTGCTGGCTGCCGCTGCGCCGGGCTGCTCGCCTGCGCCACAGGCGGCACCGGCAGTGGTGACCGAGGCCGATGCCGATGGCCCGGCACAGGCCGCGGCCGTGGCCGACCGTACGGGCAAGGTGACCATTGGCGGTGAAGACGCGGCCGAAGACGTGCAGCGCTGGACGCCGCCGCGCGTGGAACGCCAGGGGCGCAGCCTGGCCCAGCTGCGGCGTGCCGCGCAGCAGGCCTTCAACGAGGATGACCTGTATGCCACCGAGGCCTCGGCCATCCCGCTGTGGCTGGCGGTGCAGGAAGAGCAACCCGACGACCGCCAGGCCCGCGCCGGGCTGCAACGGGCGCGCCAGCGCCTTCAGCAGCAGGCCGACGCGCTGCTGGTGCGGCCGCTGAAGCAGCGGGAGGCGCTGCTGGAGGCCGGGCAGATGGGACTGGTGCTGCTGACGCTGGCCCCCTGCGACGACAAGGTGCGCGCGCTGCAGGGGCGGGTGGAACTGGCCCAGCGCGTGGTGGCCTACAACCGCGCCGGCGAGGACGACCTGCGCGCCGGCCGTATCGGCGAAGACGGCGATGGCGCGCTGCCCAGTTTCCGTGAGGCGCTGCAGCTGGACCCGGACAACGGGCGTGCCCGGCAGGGCCTGGCCGCCGCCGAGAGCGGGCTGATCTGCCGTGCCGAAGAGGCCGCGCGCGCGCGACTTCGCCAGCGCCGGTGCCTGGCTGGCCGAGGCCAGCAAGGTGCGCGATTCCTCACCGACCATCGCCGATGCGTTCGAGCGCATCGAAGCGATCCGCGCGGCCACGCTGGTGCAGCTGCGCGACAGTGGCCTGCGCGACCTGGCCACGCCGCAGGGCCTGAAGCCGGCCCGCGAAAAACTGGCCGAGGCGTTGCGCATCGCGCTGCCCGGCGATACGGTGGTGGCCCAGCTGCGCGAGCGCATCGACCTGGCCACCCATTACGGTAGCTTCCGGCCCGGCCAGGTGTTCAGCGATGCGCTGCGCGATGGCGGCCGTGGCCCGCAGATGGTGGTGGTGCCGCATGGCGGCTTCCAGATGGGCGCCGGAGACACCGAACCCGGCGCCACCGATGCCGAGTGCCCGGCGCATTACGTGCGCTTCGAGCGTGGCTTCGCCATGGCCATCACCGAAGTGACCGTGGCCGATTTCGAGCGCTTCGTGAAGGCCACCAATACGCGCCCGCGTGCCACCCGGCGCGGCCATTCGGTGGTGTACGACGAGCGCAGCGGCAACTTCATCCGCCGCAGCGGTGTGGACTGGCGTTCGGATTACGACGGCGCGCGTGCGATGGGCAACCAGCCGGTGATGCACGTGAGCGTGCGCGATGCGGAAAACTACGCCAACTGGTTGAGCGAGCAGACCGGGCGTTCCTACCGCCTGCCCAGCGAGGCAGAATTCGAGTATGCGCTGCGTGCCGGCAGCAGTGGCCGCTACCCGTGGGGCGATGCCGGCACGCCGCCGGAAGGGGCCGGCAACTTCACCGGGGGCCGCGACGTGTCGCCGTCCGGGCGGCACTGGCACAACGCCTTCATCGGTTACGGCGATGGCTGGTGGGGGGCCGGCACCGGTGGCCACGTTCGACCCCAATGCCTGGGGCCTGCACGACATGGCCGGCAACCTGAGCGAGTGGGTGTCCGACTGCTGGCATGCCAGCTACCGGCGGGCGCCGTCCGACGGCGCGTCCTGGTACAACCCGGGCTGCCGCGCGCGGGTGATCCGTGGCGGGAACTGGGCCAACGCGCCGGAGCAGAGCCGCGCCGCGTGGCGGCAGTCGCAGGATTCGGATACCACCTCGGCCCGCATCGGTTTCCGCCTGGTGCGCGGCATCTGAACCGGCACCGCAGCTTCACCCGGCCGCCGCCCCGGGCATTCTAGGATGGCGCCGTGCCCGCCACCGGCGGGATCCGCAGGGATTGCCGCGCCATGTCCAACGATCCGCGTTCCCGCCCACCCGGCCAGCGCCCCGCGCGCCGTGGCCTGTTCGGCAACATCCGCTGGTGGGTGCTGCTGGCTTTCGCCGGCTACGCCGCGTTCTACTGGTTTTCAAACCGCGCGGTGGACCCGTACACCGGGCAGAAGGTGCTGATCGACGCCTCGCTGGATGCCCAGCAGGAAAAGGCACTGGGGCTGCAGGCCTACCAGCAGATCCTGGCGCAGGAGCGGCCGCTGGATCTGGATGCACCGGTATCACGCGAGGTGCGTGCCATCGCGCAGCGGCTGATTGCCAAGGTGGACGTGGTGGAAACCGCATTGGCGCAGGAGCACGGCCTGCAGCCGGGGGCACTTTTCGCGCGGCTTCGACTGGGAAGTCAACGTGATCCAGTCCGACCAGGCCAACGCGTTCTGCCTGCCCGGCGGCAAGATGGCCGTCTATACCGGGCTGGTACCGGTAGCGCGCAGCCAGGACGCGATGGCGGTGGTGATGGGCCATGAGATTGCCCACGCGCTGCTGTGCCACGGCGCACAGCGCATGGCCCAGCAGAAGCTGACCCAGATCGGCCAGGCCGCCGGTGCGGCCAGTGGCATGGATGCGCAGCAGCAACAGATGATGATGTCGGCGATGGGCTACGGCTACCTGCTGCCGTATGCACGCAGCCATGAAACCCAGGCCGACGAAGTGGGGCTGATGCTGGCAGCGGCCGCCTGCTTCGACCCGCGCGAAGCGATTCCGCTGTGGCAGCGCATGGAGCAGTCCAGCGGTGGCCGCGCCGCACCGGAGTTCTCGTCCACCCACCCGAACCCCGGAACCCGCATCCAGAACCTGCAGGCGTTGATGCCCAAGGCGATGGAATACCGGCAGAAATTCTGCACATCGCCCGGCTGAGGTAGTGCCGGCCGTTGGCCGGCAACCTCGGGATTCCCGGGGAGAGCCATCCACGCATGGCGTGGATCTACAACAGCGTCGCTGGGGTAGCGACCACCTGCACGTCCACCACGCCATCACCCACGCGCGCCCGCAGGGCGTCGCCGGGGCGGACCTGGTCGACACGGCGCACCAGCGCGCCATCATCGCTGCGGGTCAGGATGCTGTAACCGCGGGCCACGGTGGCCAGCGGGCTGACCGCTTCCAGTGACCGTGCCAGCCCGCGCAGGCGCAGTGCATCGCGTTGCATCAGGCGCTGCAGTGCAGCCTGCGGCCGGCCGGCCAGTGCCGCCAGGCGGCGCTGCAAGGTCTCCAGCTGCCGGTGCGGGTGGTGTCCGCGCAGTACCGCCGCGGCGTGGCGCACGCGCGCGGCACGGCGTTCATGCCGCTGCGTGTGCGCGGCCTGCAGCCGCCGGCCCAGCTCCAGCTGGCGCTGGCGCAGCGCATCCAGCCGCGCTAGCGGGCTCTGCGCGTTCAGCCGCAGCAGCGCCCTGTCGGCGCGCTGCATGGCCTTGCTCATGGCATGGCGGTGTAGCTGCACCATGCGCGCAGCATCGCGGCGCAGCCGCAGTGCCAGGTCGCGCTGGTCGAGCACCAGCAGTTCGGCGGCCACCGACGGCGTCGGTGCTCGCAGGTCGGCGGCGAAGTCGCTCAGGCTGAAGTCGGTCTCGTGGCCCACCGCCGAGACCACCGGCGTGCGGCTGGCGGCGATCGCACGCGCCAGCGCCTCGTCATTGAAGGCCCACAGGTCTTCCAGCGAACCACCGCCACGGGTCAGCAGGATCACGTCGTAGCGGGCGCTGGCATCGGCGGCCTGCAGCAGCCGGGTGATCTGCGGCGCGGCGCTGTTGCCCTGCACCAGCGTCGGCAGCAGGTCCACCTCCAGCAGCGGGAAACGGCGGCCCAGCACGCTCAGCACATCGCGCACGGCAGCGCCGGTGGGCGAGGTGATCACCGCCAGGCGGCGCACGTGGCGCGGCAGTTCGCGCTTGCGCTCGGCGGCGAACAGGCCCTCGGCCTCCAGCCGCGCCTTCAGTTCCTCGAACGCACGCCGCAGCGCGCCTTCGCCGGCTTCCTCCATGTGCTCCAGCACCATCTGGTACTCGCCACGGGCGTCGTACAGGGTCACCTTGCCACGCACCAGCACGCGCATGCCTTCGCGCGGCACGAACTTCAGGTACTGCGCCTTCATCCGGAACATCGCCGCACGCAGCTGCGCGCGCGCATCCTTCAGCGTGAAGTACAGGTGGCCCGAGGCCGGGCGTGCCACGCTGCCCAGTTCGGCCTCCACCCAGATGGCCGGGAAGCTGCCTTCCAGCAAGTCGCGCGCCAGCGTGTTGAGCTGGCTGGGGGTGAACACATCGTTGCTGCGAGGCTGCATGGGTACGGCACGGACCGGTGGAGCAGGGGGCTCAGGATCGCACGTCGGCGCGGGCGGTTCACCCCGCCGGCGCGCGGCCCGCGTGCTGGGCCAGCGCCCACTGCACGTGTTCGCGCACCAGCGGCGACGGATCGTCGATGCGTGTGTGCAGGGCGGCCACGGCATCGGCCGAGGCTGGCGCATTGCCCAGCGCCACGGCGATGTTGCGCAGCCAGCGCTGGTGGCCGCTGCGGCGGATCGGGCTGCCCTCGGTACGGCGCAGGAATTCGGCCTCGTCCCAGGCGAACAGCTGGTCCAGGCGCGCGGTGTCGAGGTTGTTGCGTGCCCGGAAATCCGCTTCGTCGGTGCGCTTGGCGAATTTGTTCCAGGGGCAGACAAGCTGGCAGTCGTCGCAGCCGTAGATGCGGTTGCCGATCAGCGGGCGCATGTCTTCGGGAATTGCGCCGTCGTGTTCGATGGTGAGGTAGGAAATGCAGCGCCGCGCGTCCAGCCGCTGCGGTGCGGTGATGGCCTGGGTGGGGCAGACATCGATGCAGCGCGTGCAGGTGCCGCAGTGCGCGGCGGCCGGCATGTCCACCGGCAGGGGCAGGTCGATGTAGATCTCGCCGATGAAGAACCAGGAGCCGCCGTGCCGGTCGATCAGGCAGGTGTGCTTGCCGATCCAGCCCAGCCCGGCGTTGCGGCCGAGCGCGCGCTCCAGCACCGGCGCCGAATCGACGAACACGCGGTAGCCCAGCGGCGCGACCTCGTCGTAGATCTGCGCGGCCAGCTTCTGCAGCCGGTTGCGCATCAGCTTGTGATAATCGCGGCCCAGCGCGTAGCGCGCCACGTAGGCGCGGCCGGGGTCGGCCAGCGTGGCCCAGGCCTCGGTGTCGTCCTTGTGGCTGTAGTCCATGCCCAGCGAGATCACCCGCACGGTGCCAGGCAGCAGTTCGGCCGGGCGTGCGCGCAGGGTGCCATGGCGGGCCATCCAGTCCATCGTGCCGTACAGGCCCTGGCCCAGCCAGTCGGCCAGGTGCGCTTCATCCTCGCGCAGGTCCACGCCGGTAATGCCGCAGCGCTGGAAGCCGTGGGCACGTGCCAGTTCGCGGATGCGGGCAACGGCCCGGGTCGGGTCGGACGGGGAGGGAGCGGGGGACATGCCACCAGTATAAAATCCCGGCATGCCCGATCCCTCGCTCCTGTTCGACACCGCCGCCGCGCGCACGCTCGACGCCCGCGCCTCGGTACTGGCCAGCGACGGCGCCTGGAGCCTGATGGCCCAGGCCGGTCTGGCCGCCTGGCACTGCCTGCTGCAGCACTGGCCGCAGGCCGGGCGCATCTGCGTGCTGGTGGGCGCCGGCAACAACGGTGGCGATGGCTACGTGCTGGCCACCCACGCCCTGCGGGCCGGGCGGACGGTGCAGGTCATCGCGCTGCCGGGCAAGGGCCCGTCCACCCCGCTGGCGCAGCGCGCCGCCGACGGTTTCACCGCGGCCGGTGGCGAGGTCACCGCCTTCAGCAGCATGTTGCCCGCTGCCGACGTGCTGGTCGATGCGCTGTTCGGGCTGGGCCTGGCGCGTGCGCCGGAAGGTGCGGCCGAAGCGCTGGTTGAAGCGGTCAACCGCCACGGTGCACCGGTGCTGGCGCTGGACGTACCCAGTGGCGTGGACGCCGACCTGGGCCGCGTACCGGGCGTGGCCGTGCGCGCCACGCGGACGCTGCAGTTCATCGCGCCCCACCGTGGGCTGTTCACCGGCGACGCGCTGGAACATGTGGGCGTGCGCGCACTGGCGCCGCTGCAACTGCACGAGGCGGCCTGGCAGGACGTTGCGCCCAGCGCCCAGGCCTGGCACGGCGAAGCGCTGCGCGCGCTGCTGCCGCCGCGCCGCGCCAATACCCACAAGGGCGAGTCCGGCCACGTGCTGTGCGTGGGCGGCAACCATGGCAGCGGTGGTGCGATCGCGCTGGCCGCCGAAGCGGCACTGCGTGCGGGCGCCGGCCTGCTCAGCATCGCCACCCGCCCGGGCCACGTGGCGCCGCTGCTGGCGCGACTGCCTGAGGCGATGGTGCATGCGCTGGAGAGCGACAGCGTGCCGCCAGCGCTGCTGGACAAGGCGCGAGTGCTGGCCGTCGGCCCTGGCCTGGGCCAGGACGACTGGGCGCGCGCGCTGTGGGCGCAGGTGCGCACCTGCGGCAAGCCGCTGGTAGTCGATGCCGATGCGCTGAACCTGCTGGCGGCCGCGCCCGAGCCCATGCCCGACGCCATCCTGACCCCGCACCCCGGTGAGGCCGCCCGCCTGCTGGGCACCCGCACCGCCGCCATCCAGGCCGACCGCTACGGCAGCGCCCAGGCGCTGGCCGAGCGCTACCAGGCGGTGGTGGTGCTGAAGGGGGCCGGCACCGTGGTGGCTGCACCGGGGCAGTGCCCGCGCCTGATCGCTGCCGGCAACCCCGGCATGGCGGTCGGCGGCATGGGCGATCTGCTCACCGGCATCATCGCCAGCCTGCGCGCGCAGGGCCTGGCGGCCTTCGATGCGGCCGCGGCCGGCGCACTGCTGCATGCGCTGGCCGGTGATGATGCCGCCGCCGATGGCCCGCGCGGCCTGCTTCCCACTGATCTGCTGGCGCCCCTGCGGCGGCTGGCCAACCCGGACCTGTGACATGACCGATTACTTCCTTGCCGACGCCGACCAGACCGAGCGCCTGGGGCAGGTGCTGGCAGCGACCCGCCCGGCGCAGGCGCTGGTGGAGCTGCAGGGTGACCTGGGCGCCGGCAAATCCACCACCGCCCGTGCGCTGCTGCGCGCACTGGGTGTGCAGGGGCCGATCCGCAGCCCGACCTACACTCTGGTCGAGCGCTACCCGCTGGCCGCCGGCGGCGAGGCCTGGCACCTGGACCTGTACCGCATCGGCCAGGCCGGCGAGCTGGATTTCCTCGGCCTGGACGAGGGCAGTGCCGTGCTGTGGCTGGTGGAATGGCCTGAGCGCGGGGCCGGCGCGTTGCCGCCCACCGACCTGGTGGTTGCGCTGTCCATCGAAGGACACGGGCGTCTGGCGCGCCTGCAGGGCTCCAGCGAGGCCGGTCGTGAATGGCTCGCCCGGGTGGCCGAAAGGGGCGACTTGCAGGCGATTTCTGCCAGCTGACGAGAACAAACAGCGGCAGGTTACGGATTATTAAGGAAAAAGCTGTTGCATTTCGTTCAGCGCGGTGATTGAATCCTGAGCCATGCGCCCGGGGAACCGTCTCATCGCCATCTGTGCCACCGTCGGACTCGCTCTGGCGAGCGCGGCTGCATGGGCGGGCGAAGTACGCCAGGTGCTGCTCAATACCGGCCCCACCGGCACCCGTGCGGAGATCGCGCTGGTCGGCAGTGGCGGCTACAAGACCCTGAGCCTGTCTGGTCCGAACCGGCTGGTGTTCGATTTCCCGGATTCCGAAGCCGTCCACGGCATCAAGCTGCCGCCCGCACAGGGCGTGGTGACCGCCGTGCGCACCGGACAGCCGGTGCCCGGCACCTTCCGCGTTGTGTTCGACCTGGCTGAATCGGTGGCGCCGTTCCGCCCGCAGATGGTGCGCGATGGCAACCAGTCACGGCTGGTGATCGAATGGCCTGGCGATGCGCCGCCCACGGCCGCCAGCCACGCCAGCCCGGCACCGTCCACCGCGGCACCGTCCACGGCTCCGGCAGCGTCCGCGCCGCCGCCGTCCGTGCAGTCGCGCAGCGATGCCGCGCGTGCCACCGCGCTGCTGACCGCGCAGGTGCAGCAGCAGGCCAGCACCAGTGCGGCCACACTGGTCAATCCCGCCCCCGCCCCCGCGACGGCGGCCGCCAACATCGCTGCTGCCGGCACCACCGCAGCCAGCGGCAGCGCCTCGCCGTCGCCCGCCGCGATCCTGGCGGGGCGCGCGTCCAGCGAAGCGGCAGTGACCACGGCCACGCCCGCCCCGGCGCCGGCACCGGTGGCAGTCGCACCGCCTCCGCCGCGTCCGACCCTGCCCGGCGATGCCTCGCGCATCCGCATGCAGCCCGGCATGCGCCACCTGGTGGTGGCCATCGATCCGGGCCACGGCGGCCAGGACCCCGGCGCGATCGGGCCGACCGGCAAGCGCGAAAAGGATGTCACCCTGGCCGTGGCACGCGAACTGGCCCGCCAGGTCAATGCCACGCCGGGCCTGAAGGCCTACCTGACCCGCGATAGCGACGTGTTCATCCCGTTGCCGATGCGTGCGCAGAAGGCGCGCGCGAACAAGGCGGACATCTTCATCTCGATCCACGCCGACGCCGCTGAAAACCGTTCGGCCACCGGCTCCTCGGTCTACGTGCTGTCCACCAAGGGCGCGTCCTCGCAGCGTGCGCGCTGGCTGGCGGACAAGGAAAACGCGGCCGACCTGGTCGGTGGCGTACGCCTGCAGCAGACCGAAGGCACCCTGGCCAACGTGCTGCTGGACCTGGCGCAGAGCGGCTACATGAAGGCCTCCGAAGATGCGGCCGGCCACGTGCTGGGCGGCCTCAAGCGCATCGGCAACAACCACAAGCCGAACATCGAACGCGCCAACTTCGCGGTGCTGCGCACCTCGGACATGCCGGCGATGCTGGTGGAAACCGCGTTCATCTCCAACCCGGACGAAGAGCGCCGCCTGATCGATCCCGCCTACCAGCGGCGCATCGCCGGCGCGATGCTCGATGGCGTGACCACCTTCTTCACCCGCCAGCCGCCCCCGGGCACGCTGTATGCCGCGCGCGCAGGCGGAAATTGACGCGGCTAGCACCGTCGTCGGCGGCAGCAAGTAACCGGCCGCCGCTGGCAGCCGGCGCAGCCTCCGTTATCATCGGGGGCATGACGTCCGTTCTCTTTTCCCTGCCGTGCTTCCCCGTCCGTGCCGCCGCCTGCGGGGGGGGGCACGCATGAGCGCGCCGATCCGCCCGTTGCCGGAAATCCTAATCAACCAGATTGCCGCCGGTGAAGTGGTCGAGCGGCCTGCGTCGGTGGTCAAGGAACTGGTGGAGAACGCCATCGATGCCGGCGCCAGCCGCGTGGACATCGACCTGGAAGAGGGCGGCGTGCGGTTGATCCGCATCAGCGACAACGGCAGCGGCATCGCCCCGGAGCAGCTGCCGCTGGCAGTGTCGCGGCATGCCACCAGCAAGATCGCCAAACTGGATGACCTCGAATCGTGGCCACGCTCGGTTTCCGTGACGAAGCGCTGCCGTCGATCGCCTCGGTCAGCCGCTTCACCCTGGCCTCGCGCCGGGCCAGCGATGAGCACGGTTCGGCGCTGCAGATCGAAGGCGGCAAGCTGGGCGAAGTGACCCCGCGCGCGCATGCGCCGGGTACCACCGTGGAAGTGCGCGAGCTTTTCTACAACGTGCCGGCACGGCGCAAGTTCCTGCGTGCCGAGCGCACCGAGCTGGGCCATATCGAAGAATGGCTGCGCTCGCTGGCGCTGGCCCGCCCGGACGTGGAACTGCGCGTCTCACACAACGGCAAGGCCTCGCGCCGCTACAAGCCGGGCGACCTGTATTCGGACGTGCGCCTGAGCGAAACGCTGGGCGAGGATTTCGCCAGCCAGGCGGTGCGCGTGGACCACAGCGGCGCCGGCCTGCGCCTGCATGGCTGGATCGCGCAGCCGCACTATTCGCGGGCCAGCGCCGACCAGCAGTACCTGTACGTCAACGGCCGGTCGGTGCGCGACCGCAGCGTCGCCCATGGCGTGAAGATGGCCTACGGCGATGTGCTCTACCACGGGCGGCAGCCGGCCTATGTGCTGTTCCTGGAACTGGACCCGACCCGCGTGGACGTCAACGTGCACCCGGCCAAGCACGAGGTGCGCTTCCGTGACGCGCGGCTGGTGCACGATTTCGTCTACCGCACGCTGAAGGATGCGCTGGCCGATACCCGCGCCGGCATGTCGGCACAGGAGATCGGTGCCGGTGCGGCGCAGCTGCCGGCCGACGGCGCGTTGCCGTCCAGCGCCGGTGCCTCCGGCTTCGGGCTGGCACGGGGTGCCGGCGGCAGCACCGCATCGGGCGGCGGCAGTGGTGGCGGCGGTTTCAGTGGCTGGCGCCCGCAGCAGCCGCTGGGCCTGCAGGTGGCCGATGCGCCCGCGGCCTATGCCGCACTGTACGGTGCGCCCGGTACGGCCGAGCGCAGTGCCGCGCTGCCGCCGATGCCGATGGAAAACGGGTTGCCGGTCACCAGTGCCGAGGCCGGTGTGCCGCCGCTGGGCTATGCCATCGCGCAGCTGCATGGCATCTACATCTTGGCCGAAAATGCCGAAGGGCTGATCGTGGTGGACATGCATGCCGCGCACGAACGCATCGGCTATGAGCGCCTGAAGAATGCGCACGATGGCATCGGCCTGCACGCGCAGCCGCTGCTGGTGCCGATCACCCTGGCGGTGGGCGAGCGCGAGGCCGACACCGCCGAAACCGAGGCGGCAACGCTGGCTGCGCTGGGCTTCGAGATCACCCGTTCCGGCCCAGGTTCGCTGCATGTGCGCAGCATTCCGGCGCTGCTGGCCAATGCCGAACCCGAAGCGCTGCTGCGCGATGTGCTGGGTGACCTGCGCGAACACGGGCAGAGCCGGCGGGTGGCCAGTGCGCGTGACGAACTGCTGTCGACCATGGCATACCACGGTGCGGTGCGTGCCAACCGGCGCCTGACCGTGCCGGAAATGAACGCGCTGCTGCGTGACATGGAAATCACCGAGCGGTCCGGCCAGTGCAACCATGGCCGGCCGACCTGGGCACGCTTTTCGCTGGCGGAGATCGACCGCTGGTTCCTGCGCGGTCGTTAAGCGCACCGCGTTGAGGACACATCCGATGGGCAAGTGGAGAATGCGTGGCCTGCTGCTGGGCCTGGCGGCACTGGCCGGCTGCAGCGCGCCGCCGGCGGCAGCGCCGGAGGCCGTTGCCGATCCGGGTTTCGAGGTCGCACAACAGCAGTGGCGCGTGCAGCGCTATGAGGAACTGACCGCCGCCGACGGCTGGACCGCACTGGTCGGCCTGCACTGGCTGGAGCTGCCGGCGCATTTCATCGGCAGCGGGGCCGGCAGCGGCATCCGCCTGGCGGTGGGGCCGGCGCGGCTGGGCATGCTGCGCCGAGACCAGGGCCAGTGGTGGTTCACGCTCGAAGCCGGCGTGGCGGTTACCGTGGGCGATGTGCCGGTGAAGGGGCGCGTGCGCCTGCAGACCGACAAGGACCCGCAGCCCACCGTGCTCGGTTTCGACGGCGGCAAGGGCCAGCTGAGCCTGATCCACCGCGGCAACCGCGATGCGCTGCGGGTCAAGCACGCCGACGCGGCGGCGCGGCGCGACTTCGCCGGCCTGGAGTACTGGCCCGGCGGCCCGGCCTGGCAGGTGCGTGCCCGCTTCATTCCGCACCCGGCAGGCACCACGCTGCCGATCGTGGACATCACCGGGCTGAGCACGGCCATGCCCAATGCCGGTGCGGCGGAGTTCGAGCATGACGGGCGCACGCTGCGCCTGGAAGCGATCGGCGAGCCCGGCCGTTCGCTGTTCCTGATCTTTGCCGACCGCACCAGTGGCCACGGCAGCTACCCGGCCGGGCGCTACCTGGACACCGACGCCCCCGGCGCCGACGGCTTCGTCGCCGTGGATTTCAACCACGCCTACAACCCGCCGTGCGCGTTCACCGCCTTTGCCACCTGCCCGCTGTCGCCGCCGGAAAACCGCCTGGATCTGCGCGTGGAAGCGGGCGAGAAAACCTACCACCTGCCTGAAGGAAAGGGCTGACCATGTCGATGAAGATCCTGGCGTGCAGTGCCGTGCTGCTCGCCGCCTGCGCGCTGGCACCGCTGGCCACCGCGCGCAATGCACCACCGGCCGCCGCCACTGCGCCGGCAACCGCCGTTGCACCGCTCCCGCCGCTGTGGAAAGTGACCGGCCCGGGCGATTCGCGCGTGTACCTGCTGGGCTCGTTCCACCTGCTGACGCCGAAGGACTACCCGCTGTCGCCCGATGCCGAGCAGGCCTTCGAGGCCGCCCGGCGCGTGGTGTTCGAACTGTCGCCGGAAGACATGCAGTCGCCGCAGCTGGCCAGCCGCATGGTGCAGGCCGCCGTGCGCACCGACGGCAGCGAACTGCGCCGCGACCTGGACGCGCCCATCTGGCAGAAGCTGCAGGCCTACGCCACCGCCAACCGGCTGCCGCTGGAACAGCTGCAGGGCATGCAGGCCTGGTTCGTGGGCCTGAGCATTTCCGTATCGCAGATGCAGAAGATGGGCCTGGACCCGGCACTCGGCCTGGATCGCCATTTCATGGAGGCCGCGGCGAAGGCCGGCAAGCCGGCCAGTGGGCTGGAAGACATCGACACCCAGATCGGCACCCTGGCCGGCATGGGTGCCAGCGAGCAGCGGCAGATGGTGGCCGAAGCGCTGGAGCAGGCCGACAAGGGCGATGACCAGGCGCGCGGCCTGCACGAGGCCTGGCGCCGTGGCGACGACCGCTTCCTGTGGAACACCATGGCGGTGCAGATGAAGCAGCAGTACCCGCAGCTGTACCAGCGCATCAACACCGGGCGCAACGAGGCATGGGTGCCCAAGCTGGTGCCGTACCTGCAGGCCGGGCAGGGCAGCACGCTGGTGGTGGTGGGCACCCTGCACCTGCTGGGCAGCGATGGCGTGGTGGAAAAGCTGCGCGCCAAGGGCTACAAGGTCGAGCGCGTGTGTACGGGCTGCAAGCTGAAGCGATGACGGTGGGTAGCGTTGACCGTTGGTCGGGTGCTTTCCGGTCAGGCGGCGAGTGCCCGTGCTTCGCGCAATGGCGTTGGGTAGAGTCGACCGTTGGTCGACTGCTTTCCGGTCAGGTGGCGAAAATGCGCGCGCTTCGCGCGATAGTCGACTAACAGTCGACTCTACCAGTCGACCATCACCAGGCGACCATCACCAGGCGAATCCGCCGGTCGAATCCATCAGTCGAATCCACCGGTTGAATTGATTGGCCGACTTGACCGGCCTCCGTAATGCAAAACAAAACGGCGCGCCACAGGGCGCGCCGTTTTCGTTGCAGCGGTACCGTCGGCCTCAGCGGCGCGGCTTGCTGCCCGGGGTGCCGGTCGGTTCACCCGGCTTGCCGGTGCTGCCGCCGCCACTGCTGGTACCGGTGCCGGTACCGCCGCGCGGGCCGCCCCAGCCGGCGCCCATGCTGCGCTGGAATTCCTGCCACAGCTCCAGGTTGCGCTCGGTCAGCTGGTTCATCATCGCCCAAGGGGTCTGGCCCAGCAGGTTGCCCATCTGCTGGCGGAACTGCTGCTGCTGGTCCAGGAAGACCTGCATGCTGCGCTCCAGGTAGTTGCCCATGAAGCCCTGCAGCGAATCGCCGTAGAAGCGGATCAGCTGGCTCAGCAGCTGGGCGGACAGCATCGGCTCGCCGTCCTGCTCCTGGTCGGCGATGATCTGCAGCAGGACCGAGCGGGTCAGGTCGTCGCCGCTCTTGGCGTCGCGTACCTCGAAGTCCTCGCCGTCCAGGATCAGCTGGCGCACGTCTTCGATGGTGATGTAGCTGGAAATTTCGGTGTCGTAGAGACGGCGGTTCGGATACTTCTTGATGATGCGGGTCGCAGCCATGAAGCGGTCACTCGTCACAGTAGAGGCGCAGCATGGCGCAGCGCAGCAGTGGTTGCAACCGCCTCAGCCCCCCGCCGGGCTTGGTTTTCAGTGGCCATCATGTTGCGCAGCAAGGGTTCCATGCTGCGCAGCATGACCAACGGCAGGGGCGGCTGAACAGGGCGCTGCAGGCTGCCGCCGGGCTTACCAGCCCATGTGGTGGCCGCCGTTGATGTCCAGGTTGCTGCCGGTGATCCAGGCCGCTTCGTCGGCCACCAGGAAGGAGACGCCGTAGGCGATTTCCTCCGGCTTGCCCAGACGCCCGGTCGGGATGTCGGCGATGATCTTGGCGCGCACTTCCTCCGGCACGGCCATCACCATGTCGGTGGCCACGTAGCCGGGCGAAATGGTGTTCACGGTGATGCCGAAGCCGGCATTCTCACGCGCCAGCGAAATGGTGAAGCCGTGCATGCCGGCCTTGGCCGCCGCGTAGTTGGCCTGGCCGTACTGGCCCTTCAGGCCGTTGATCGAACTGATCTGGATGACCCGGCCCCAGCCGCGGCGGCGCATGCCTTCGATGACCGGGCGGGTGACGTTGAACACCGAATTGAGGTTGGTGTTGATCACATCGTGCCACTGCTCGGCGCGCATGCGGTGGAAGGTGGTATCGCGGGTGATGCCGGCGTTGTTGACCAGAATCTCCACCGGCCCCAGCGCGGCCTCGACCGCGCCGATCAGTGCTTCGGCGCTGGCCGGGTCGGACACATCGCCGGGGAAGATGCCGATGCTGTAGCCACGTTCGGCCATGGCCTGCTGCCAGGCGCGGGCCTTGGCCTCATCGCGGTAGTTGGTGGCGACCCGGCGGCCCTGCTCGGCCAGGCGCTGGCAGATGGCGGTACCGATGCCGCCGGTTCCGCCGGTGACCAGTGCGACGCGAGATGTCATGGAGTGTGTCCGGGAATCAGGTGGGGGAAGGGGGATTCTGCAACATCGGCGCGGAAAGTGCGCCCGTTGCCACAGGAGTGGGCGGCAGCAGGATGTCCTGGTGCGGCAGGCGTGCCGGGTCCAAGGCGCGCCGCGCGGCGGCCAGCACTGCGTCGCGGTCGTTGATGCCCTCCAGCGCCTCAGGTGCCTGCCCCAGCCAGGCCCACAGCTGGCGTAGCAGCGGCAGCGGCTGGGCGCCATCCACCGGCTGCGCCGCCAGCGATTTGGACAGCTTGTGGCCCGGTGCATCCAGCAGCAGCGGCAGGTGCCAGTAGGCCGGCGTGGCCAGGCCGAGCTCGCGCTGCAGCAGAATCTGGCGGGCGGTGGAATCGAGCAGGTCGGCCCCGCGCACCACCTCGGTCACGCCCTGTGCCGCATCGTCCACCACCACGGCCAGCTGGTAGGCCCAGCAGCCATCGGCACGGCGCAGCACGAAATCGCCCACCTCGGCATGCACGTCCTGCCGCTGCGGCCCGCGCAGGCCATCGCAGAAGGTGACCACGCTGCCGGGCGGCACCCGGAAGCGCACCGCCGGGTCCGGCCGCGGCTGCCGCGCCACCCAGCGGTGGTGGATGCCGCCGCTGGCGGCCAGTTCGCTGCGGCTGCAGTGGCAGATGAAGGCGTCGCCGCTCGCCAGCAGCGCATCCAGGGCCTGCTGGTAGGCAGCGCCGCGCTGGCCCTGCCACAGCACCGGGCCGTCGTCGTGCAGGCCGAAGGCGGCCAGCGCCTGCAGCTGGGCCTCAGCGGCGCCGGCCACGGTGCGCGGCGGGTCCACGTCCTCGATGCGCAGCCGCCAGTGCCCGCCGTGGCGGCGAGCCAGCAGCCAGCTGCCGAACGCGGCGAGCAGGGAACCGGCGTGCAGCAGGCCGGTGGGTGAGGGCGCGAAACGGCCGCAGGGAAGGGAAGCAGTCATGCAGGCTGAATCGTGAGTCAGGTTGGCGCTTGAATTCAAGCTGAAGTCACCGCAGATTGGCGCATATCGTCCTTTTTCCTGCCGGATTTTCCCATGTTCAGTCGTATCGCCCTGTTCCTGATGACCAACCTCGCGGTGCTGGTCCTGGCCGGCATCGTCATGTCGATCCTGGGGGTCGACCCGAGCAGGATGAGCGGCCTGCTGGTCATGGCGGCCATCTTCGGCTTCGGCGGCTCCTTCATTTCG
Organism: Stenotrophomonas maltophilia; assembly: GCA_009912235.1. Classification (GTDB taxonomy): domain Bacteria; phylum Pseudomonadota; class Gammaproteobacteria; order Xanthomonadales; family Xanthomonadaceae; genus Stenotrophomonas; species Stenotrophomonas maltophilia_AV. The sequence continues at coordinate 309,828 of WNDS01000002.1, read as the reverse complement.
CTGCTGCTGTCCAAGTGGATGGCCAAGCGCTCCACCGGCGCGGTGGTCATCACCGAGCCGCGCAACGAGACCGAGCGCTGGCTGCTGGCCACCGTTGAACGCCAGGCCCGCCAGGCCGGCATCGGCATGCCGGAAGTGGCAGTGTATGACGGCCCGGAGATCAACGCCTTCGCCACCGGCGCCAACCGCAACAACGCGCTGGTGGCGGTGTCCACCGGCCTGCTGCACAACATGAGCCAGGATGAAGCCGAAGCGGTGCTGGGTCATGAGATCGCTCACGTGGCCAACGGTGACATGATCACCATGGCGCTGCTGCAGGGTGTGCTGAACACCTTCGTCATCGTGCTGGCGCGCATGGTCGGCGGCATCATCGACAACGCGATGTCGGGTAACCGCGGTGGCGGTGGCCGTGGCTTTGCGTATTACATCATCGTGTTCGTGCTGGAGATGGTGTTCGGCATCTTCGCCACCATGATCACCATGTGGTTCTCGCGCCACCGCGAATTCCGCGCCGATGCCGGCGGTGCGTCGCTGGCCGGCCGCCAGAAGATGATCGCCGCGATGCAGCGCCTGCAGCTCAACCACGGCCAGAGCACGCTGCCGACCCAGATCGCCGCCTTTGGCATTGCCGGTTCGACCGCGAAGAAGCTGTTCATGAGCCACCCGCCGCTGGAAGAGCGCATCGCCGCGCTGCGGGCTTCGACCGCCGCGTAAGTGTCGGGCTGGACCTGGAAACACGAACGCCCGGCCCTGTGCCGGGCGTTTTTGTCTGCGGCGCCAACGCGCGGGTAGCGCCGGGCCATGCCCGGCGGCCATCTTTCGCGAATGCGGAGGGGTGTCACTTTCTTTGCGCGCAAAGAAAGTGACACCCCTCCGCATTCGCGGAAACGGAATCTCCAGCTGCACAAACGAAAACGGCACCCTCGCAGGTGCCGTTTCAGTGAACCGCGTTACGCGGAACCTCAGAACTTCGCGTCGAACTCGGCGGCGTAGCCGGTGTTCACCAGCACCTTCTGCAGCGCCTCGGCCACCTTCAGGTTGCCGGCCACGATCTGCTGGGTGTCCGGGCCGCGGTTGTCCATGCGTGCCGGGGCGGCACCCTTGAAATCGCTGACCTTGCCGCCGGCTTCGCGCACCAGCAGCACGCCGGCGGTGATGTCCCACGCCTTCACGCCGGCCTCGAAGTAGGCGTCGGCACGGCCGCAGGCCACGTAGGCCAGGTCCAGCGCCGCCGAACCGGTGCGGCGGATGTCCTCGACCTGCACCAGCAGCGCATCGACCGTCTTCAGCTGGCTGCTGGCACGGGCACGCTCGCGCGGGGCGAAACCGGTGTGGATCATCGTGCCGCCCAGGTTCTTGCGGTCGGCTACGCGGATGCGGCGGTCGTTGAACACCGCGCCGGCACCGCGGCTGGCGGTGAACAGTTCATTGCGCAGCGGATCGAAGATGACCGCGTCGATCGGCTCGCCGTTCTCCACCAGCGCGATGGACACGCAGTAGTGCGGGAAGCCGCGCAGGTAGTTGCTGGTGCCATCGAGCGGGTCGATCACCCACATGTAGCGGTTGCCACCCTGGACGCCACCTTCTTCACCGAAGATGCCGTAATCGGGGTAAGCGCGCTTGAGTTCCTTGACGATGACCTTTTCCGCGTCCGCATCCACTTCGCTGGCGTAATCCATGCGGCCCTTCTGCACCACATTGAGCGCCTCGAGCTTGTTGATGTTGCGCAACAGGACGTTGCCGGCGAGGCGGGCGGCCTTGACCATGACGGTGACGGCGGGTTTCTGCATGGCGTGGGCTCCCGTGAAGGCAGAAGGATGGAATTGGCGGGGGAAAAGAGCGGGTCCGGCGCAGGGGCCGGCTTCACAGTTTACCATTGGTCTTCGTCCAGCTCGACCATTTTCCTGTTCATGTCCCAGTTTCCCGCCATTCCCCGCATCCGATTCGTCCTGGTCGGCACCCAGCACCCCGGCAACATGGGCGCTGCCGCCCGTGCGATGAAGACCATGGGCCTGGCCCGCCTGGTGCTGGTGGCACCGGAAAAGCCGCTGGACGAAGAGGCCTTCCGCCGCTCGGCCGGTGCCGAGGATGTGCTGGGCGACGCCCCGGTGGTGGCCACCCTGGCCGACGCGGTGGCCGACTGCCACCTGGTGCTGGGCTGCACGGCCCGCGCGCGCCGGGTGCAGCTGGAGGAACTGCTGCCGGTGGCGGCGGCCGGGCGGGTGGTGGAGCGTGCCGACGCCGGCGCCGAGGTGGCGGTGGTGTTCGGCCGTGAACGCACCGGGCTGACCAATGAGGAACTGCAGCTGTGCCACGCGGCCGTGCACATTCCCTCCGACCCGGCCTTCAGCTCGCTCAACCTGGCCGCGGCGGTGCAGGTGCTGGCCTACGAGGTGCGCATGCGCCTGCTCGGCGCCCAGGTGCAGACGCTGGCGGCGCCGGCGGCGGCTGAGCCCGGCCTGCGCGAGCAGTCGGCCAGCCACGACCAGCTGGAGAGCTTCTTCGGTCAGCTGGGACAGACCCTGGACGAGATCGATTTCCACAAGGGCCGCGTTCCGGAATCGGCCATGCGAAAGCTGCGCCGCCTGTTCCTGCGTGCCGAGCCGAGCGAGAAGGAGGTGCGCCTGCTGCGCGGCATCCTGGCCGATACCCAGCGCATGGCCCGCCTGGCCGGCGAAAAGGACGACAAGAGCTGACGTACGTCTCATTTTTTCGGGTAGTCTGTCGCGATATCCAGGGGGAATGATGGTGGCTACGGGGGTGCGGAAGGCGTTGCAGCGGGGACTGCTGGGCCTGCTCATGATGCTGTCGGCCGGCGCGGCGCAGGCTGCGCCCGGGCGCGTGCTGGTGCTGGGCCGGATCAGCGATGACCCGCAGGCCCACTACGCCCAGCTGCAGCCGCTGCTGGACTATGTGGTCAGCCACATGCACGACCTGGGCATCCGTGAAGGCCGCATCCTGATGGCCCGTGACCCGCAGCAGATGGCCAGCTACCTGCGGCGGGGTCGGGTCGACTGGGTCACAGAAACGGCGGGCGCGGCGGTCTCGCTCGGCCAGCGCAGTGGCGCCCCGCCGCTGCTGCTGACCGAACGCAACGGCGTGCGCGAGTACCACACGGTGTTCTTCGTGCGCCGCGACAGCCCGCTGCGCCAGCTGCATGACCTGCGCGGGCACCGGCTGGCGCTGCAGAACCCTTCGTCCACCAGCGCCTACCTGGTGCCGGCAATGACCCTGCTGGCGCAGGGGCTGCAGCCGCGCATCCTGCTCGACGCCAATGACGATCCCGGCCCGGACACGGTGGGCTACCTGTTCGCCCGCAGTGAACTGAACATCGCCACCTTCGTGCAGAAGGGGGTGGTCGAGGCCGGTGCGGTCAGCAGCGTGGACTGGGACGACGAGCGGCGGGTGCCGACGGCATTCAAGCGCGACCTGCGCGTGCTGCTGCGCACCGCGCCTTACCCGCGCGCGGTGGAAGTGGTGCGTGCCGACCTCGACCCGCGTGTGCGCGACCGCCTGCAGCAGGTGCTGCTGGGGGCGGCGGACGATCCGCAGGCGCAGGCGGCGCTGCAACGGTTTTTTGGTACGTCTGGTTTCCACCGCGTTGATGCCACGGCACGGCAGCGGCTGGAAGAACTCAAACTGGGATTGACGCGCGTGCGGATGGAAGTGGAATGAAGTGGCTGGGTGCAGGTATGCAGGCACGGTTCCTGCTGGCCATGGGCGGCGCCATGCTGGTGGTGGTGGCGATCCTGGCGGTGCTGCTGGGCCGCCAGGCGGCCATGCAGCAGGAGGTGCGCGGCCTCAGTGGCGGCGTCATCCATGAGCTGTTCGACCGCAGCGTGCGCAGCCGCGGCGAGGCGCTGGCGCGTGAGCTGTCCGATGCGCTGGCCAACCCGCTGTACTACAACGACCTGGAACAGGTCGGGGCGCTGGCACGCAACACCGCCCGCCAGCAGGTGGTGCGCTATGTGCTGGTGTTCGACGCCCGCGGGCGGCTGGTGCACGACGGCTCGGTGATGGTGGCCGGGTTCGGCAAGCCGATGAACGATCCGCTGGCTGCCAGGTCGGTGGCCGCGCGCGCCTTGCTGGTGCAGCAGTCGCCGAAGGTGCTCGACAACACCATGCCGATCATGGTCGGCAACCAGCGCGTGGGCGGGGTGCGCGTGGGCATGGCGCTGGATGAAGTGCAGGCCATGGAGGATGCCGCCAACCAGACCCTGGGCGAGCGCCTGCGGCTGGTCGGCAGCCGCCACCTGGGCTGGCTGCTGATGATGCTGGGCCTGCTGGTGGTGATCGGCGTGGTGGTCATCCTGTATGTGCAGCGCACGCTGGTGGCGCCGATCCGCGGGCTGGCGGTGGCCGCCCGGCAGATCGAGGCCGGCGATTACAGCGCGCCGCTGCATGAAAGCCACCGCGACGACGAGGTGGGCGAGCTGGTGCGCGGGTTTGCGCGCATGCGCGATGCCATCGCACGGCATGACCGCGAAGTGCGGCGCATGGCCTACACCGATGCCCTGACCGGGCTGACCAACCGGCTGGCGTTCCGCGAAGCCCTCGACCACCGCCTGATGGCCGCGCGCGCGGCCAACCGCCGGCTGGGGCTGCTGTTTGCCGATATCGATGATTTCAAGCGGGTCAACGACACGCTTGGTCATGAGGCCGGTGATGAAGCGCTGCTGCAGTTCGCGCAGCGCATCAGCGCGGCAGTGGCCGAGGCCGGTGGTGACGAGGCGCTGCTGGCGCGCTTCGGTGGCGACGAATTCCTGATTTTGGTGGGCGACGGCGATGTGGCGTCCACCGCGCGGCTGCTGGCCGAGGTGCTGGTACGCGAACTCGGCAAGCCGCTGGTGGTGCAGGGCAGGGAGCTGTTCCTGGGTACCTCGATCGGCGTGACGCTGTTCCCCGACGATGCCGCCGATGCCACCGCGCTGCTGAAGAACGGCGACATCGCCATGTACCAGGCCAAGATGGCCGGCAAGAACTGCTATCGCTACTACAGCAAGGCCATGGACCACGCCGTCGAGCGCCGCGTGCACATGGAGCAGGAGCTGCGCGGGGCCTGGGAGCGCGGCGAGCTGCGGCTGGCCTACCAGCCCATCTTCCGCACCCGCGACCGCCGACTGGTAGGCGTGGAAGTGCTGCTGCGCTGGCAGCACCCGGCCATGGGCACCATCCCTCCGTCGGTGTTCATCGATGTGGCCGAGCAGAGCGGGCTGATCGAGGTGATCGGGCCGAAGGTGCTGCGCGCGGCGTGCATGGAGGCCGTGCAGTGGCCGCGTGGCGTGGCCGGCGATGAACTGTTCGTGTCGGTGAACGTCTCCCCGCGCCAGCTGCGTGGCGGCGAACTGCCGGCGCTGGTGGCGCAGTGCCTGGAGGAATCCGGCCTGCCTGCCTCGCGCCTGCACCTGGAGCTGACCGAGACGGCGGTGATCGGCGATGAGATGGTGGCCGCGCAGCTGCTGGACAGGCTGCACCGCACCGGGGTGAAGGTCTGGCTGGACGACTTCGGTACCGGCTTCTCCGGCCTGAGCCACCTGCGCCAGGTGCCGGTGGACGGGGTGAAGATCGACAAGAGTTTCGTGGCCGACATGCAGCGCGATGCCGACGACCTGGCGCTGACCACGGCGATCATCGCCATGGCGCATGCGCTGGGCATCACGGTGGTGGCCGAGGGCATCGAGCAGCAGGCCCAGTTCGAGCTGCTGGCCCAGCGCGGCTGCGACCTGGGCCAGGGCTACTGGCTGAGCCGCCCGATCAGTGCCACCGACGTGGTGGCGCTGATCGAAGCCGGGCGCTGAACGGCGCGGGGTCAGATCCCTTTTCCGCAGGAAAAGGGATCTGACCCCGGTAGAGACCCGGCAGGGCCGTTACAAGGGCCGTTTGCTGCTGTCGCCGGGCAGCTCGCGCACCAGCTTCGGGACCAGGTAGCCGGACAGGCGCGCGGTCAGGCCGGCCACCAGCGCCTTGGCCTGGGCGTCGTCCACTTCGAAATGGGCCACGCCCTCCACCCGGTCCAGCTGGTGCAGGTAATAGGGCGGCACACCGGCGGCGAAGCTGCGTTCGCTCAGGTTCTGCAGCGCCTGCACGCTGTCGTTCACCCCGCGCAGCAGCACGGCCTGGTTCAGCAGCTGCGCGCCCGCCCCGCGCAGGCGCGCCATGGCGGCGTCCACGCTGGCATCGAATTCATTGGCATGGTTGGCGTGCACCACCACCGCCAGCGGCCAGGGCAGGCTGCCCAGCCAGGCCAGCAGCTCATCATCCACGCGCTCGGGCAGCACCACCGGCAGGCGGCTGTGGATGCGCAGGCGGCGGATATGCGGGATGCGGCGCAGCGCGTCGGTCAGTTCCACCAGCTTGTGGGTGGCCAGTGCCAGCGGGTCACCACCGGAGAGGATCACCTCGTCGATGTCGGCGTCCTCGGCGATGGCCTGCACCGCCTCCTGCCAGCCGCCCTTGGCCGCGTTCTCGGCGCCGTAGTCGAAGTGGCGGCGGAAGCAGTAGCGGCAGTTGATCGCGCAGCTGCCGGTGGCCACCAGCAGGGCCCGCCCGCGGTACTTCTGGATGACCCCGGCGGCCTTCTTGGCGGCACCGTCGCCCACCGCGTCGAAGCTGAACCCCGGAACGTGCTGCATCTCATCGTCCACCGGCAGCACCTGGCGCAGCAGGGGGTCGCTGGGGTCGCCCGGGCGCATGCGGGCCACGAAGCCCTCCGGCACGCGCAGCGCGAACTGGGCCAGCGCGGCCTGCGACACCGGCAGTGCCGAGGGGTCCAGCCCCAGCCGGGCCAGCAGCTCCCGCGGGTCGCGGATGGCCTGCCGCCAGAGCTGCTGCCAGCGCGCCGGCAGGCGCGTGAAATCAGGCTGTGGGGAGGCGGAAAGCTGCATGGAGAGGGGGCCTGCGGTTATCATGGGGGCATAAACAGTTGCCCACCGGCGTTCCGGTGGGTTTTCCATTCTACCGGCTCGCCGCACGCGCGGCGGTTTCGCCATTTGAGGAGCTTGAGCATGGCCACTGCGGGCATGAACGATGTCGAGAACGGGATGAAGATCCTGGTCAACAATGAACCGGCCGTCATCTCCGAGACCGAGTTCATCAAGCCGGGCAAGGGCCAGGCCTTCACCCGCGTGCGCTACCGCTTCATCAAGTCGGGCCGCACCGTGGAAATGACCATGAAGGCCACCGACGACGTGGAAGTGGCCGACGTGGTCGACACCAGCATGAACTACATGTACAGCGACGGCGAGTACTGGCACTTCATGGACCCGGAAACCTTCGAGCAGGTGCAGGCCGACAAGGCCGGCATGGGCGGCGCCGAGAAGTGGCTGAAGGGCGAAGAGTCCTGCATCGTGACCCTGTTCAACGGCGCGCCGATCTTCGTGCAGCCGCCTAACTTCGTCGAGCTGAAGATCACCGAAACCGATCCGGGCGTCCGTGGTGACACCTCGGGCGGCGGCGGCAAGCCGGCCACCCTGGAAACCGGCGCCGTGGTCCGCGTGCCGCTGTTCGTCAACCAGGACGAAATCGTCAAGGTCGACACCCGCTCGGGCGAGTACTCGGCGCGCGTGAAGTAATCCGGCGCAGCCGGATTACCTGTAGAGCCGAGCCATGCTCGGCTTTCCGGGCACCGCCCGGAACCCGTTGCCGGCGCGCATGGCGCCGCAACGGACAGCCGCCGGGCATGGCCCGGCGCTACCGCCTCCAGCCAGGCCCTTCCCGAATAGCCAGTGAGCCCGCATGAGCGATAGTCCGCACACCCCCGAACCCTGCGACCTGCTCATCGAAGCCGGTCATGTGGTGCCGATCGAGCCGCATGCCGTGGTGCTGGAAGACCATGCCGTGGCGGTGCGCGGCAGCGAGATCGTGGCCGTGCTGCCGCGTGCGCAGGCCCGCGAGCGCTTCGCCCCGGCCCAGGTGGTCAGCCGCCCGGACGCGGCGCTGATGCCCGGCCTGGTCAACGCGCACACGCACAACCCGATGACCCTGCTGCGCGGGGTTGCCGACGACCTGCCGCTGGTGACCTGGCTGCAGCAGCACATCTGGCCGGTGGAAGCGGCGGTGATCGGCCCGGAGTTCGTGGCCGATGGCGTGACCCTGGCCATCGCCGAGATGCTGCGCGGTGGCACCACCTGCGCCAACGAGAACTACTTCTTCAGCGACGTGCAGGCCGCGGTCTACAAGAAGCACGGTTTCCGCGCGCTGGTGGGTGCGGTCATCATCGATTTCCCCACCGCCTGGGCGCGTACCGATGACGAGTACTTTGCCAAGGCCGGTGAACTGCACGACCAGTGGCGCAACGACAGCCTGATCGGCACCTCGTTCGCCCCGCATGCGCCGTATACGGTCAGCGATGCCAGCTTCGAGCGCGTGCGCATGCTGTCCGACCAGCTGGGCATGCAGGTGCACCTGCACACGCATGAAACCGCGCAGGAAATCACCGATTCGCTCAAGCTGCATGGCCAGCGCCCGCTGGCACGCCTGGACCGCCTGGGCCTGGTCAACGACTGCCTGATCGCGGTGCACATGACCCAGCTGACCGACGCGGAAATCCACCTGTGCGCCGAGCGCGGCGTCAGCGTGGTGCATTGCCCCGAATCGAACCTGAAACTGGCCTCCGGTTTCTGCCCGGCCTGCGCCCTGCAGCGCGCCGGCGTGAACCTGGCCATCGGCACCGACGGCTGCGCCAGCAACAACGACCTGGACATGTTCAGCGAGAACCGCACCGCGGCGATCCTGGCCAAGGCCGTGGCCAACGATGCCACCGGCCTGGATGCGGCCACCACGCTGCGTGCGGCCACGCTGGGCGGCGCGCGCGCGCTGGGCTTCGGCGACCGCATCGGCTCGATCGAGCCGGGCAAGCAGGCCGACCTGGTCTGCGTGGACCTGTCCGCCCTGGAAACCCAGCCGCTGCACAACGTGCTGTCGCAGCTGGTGTACGCCACCGGCCGCCAGCAGGTCAGCGATGTCTGGATTGCCGGCCAGCCCAAGCTGGTGCGGCGTGAGCTGGTGGGCATGGACCTGCCGAGCATCGTCGCCAACGCGCGCCAGTGGCGCGAGCGCATCCGCCATATCCGTGCCTGAGCGCCCTGCGCCCAGGCCGACGCAAGGACCCCCCCATGACTGCTCCCCACGCTTCCTCCAATTTCGATCAGGCCGAGCTGGACAAGTTCGCCGCGCTGGCCAACCGCTGGTGGGACGCTGACGGCCCGCAGAAGCCGCTGCACGCCCTGAACCCGGTGCGCCTGCAGTACGTGGCCGAGCGTGTGCCGCTGCGTGGCGCACGCGTGCTGGACATCGGCTGCGGTGGCGGCCTACTGAGCGAAGCGCTGGCCCAGGCCGGTGCCGACGTCACCGCCATCGACCTGGCCCCGGAACTGGTGAAGGTCGCCCGCCTGCACGCGCTGGAAAGCGGTGTGAAGGTCGATTACCGTGTGCAGGCTGCCGAAGACCTGGCCGCCGAACAGCCGGGTAGTTTCGACGTGGTGACCTGCATGGAAATGCTGGAGCACGTGCCGGACCCGGCGGCGATCATCGCCGCCTGCAAGCGCCTGCTGAAGCCGGGCGGCCATCTGTTCCTGTCCACCATCAACCGCACCGCCGCCGCGTTCGCCGTGGCGATCGTCGGCGCCGAGTACGTGGCGCGGCTGCTGCCCAAGGGCACCCACCACTACCAGGAATTCATCAAGCCGGCCGAGTTGGCGCGCTGGCTGCGGCAGGCTGATGTGCAGCTGCACGATGTCAGCGGCATGGCCTACGAGCCGTGGCGCAACCGTGCGCGCCTGAGCAGCCGCACCGACATCAACTACCTGGCCCACGCCGCCGTGCCGCAGGGCGACGCGGCGTGAGCGCGGCGCGGTTCCCGCGTGGCGTGCTGTTCGACCTGGACGGCACGCTGCTGCACAGCGCGCCGGATTTCGTCGCCACGCTGGACGCGATGCGTGCCGAGGCCGGACTGGGCTCGATCGACCCTGCGCAGCTGCGGCCGGTGGTGTCCAAGGGCTCGCGGGCGATGCTGACCGCCGCCTTCCCGGCGCTGGACGCGACCGCACGCGATGCGCTCATTCCCGTGTTCCTGCAGCGCTATGAAGCGCTGATCGGCCAGCACGCGGTGCTGTTCGACGGCGTGGCCGGCATGCTCGATGCGCTGGACGCCGCAGGCGCCGTGTGGGGCATCGTCACCAACAAGCCCGAATACCTGGCGCGGCTGATCGTGCCGCAGCAGGGCTGGCAGCAGCGCTGCGCGGTGCTGGTCGGCGGCGATACGCTGGCCGAGCGCAAGCCGCACCCGTTGCCGCTGCTGCATGCGGCCGAGGCCATCGGCGTGGAGCCGGCGGCCTGCGTGTACGTGGGCGATGACGAGCGCGACATTCTGGCCGCACGTGCCGCCGGCATGCCGTCGGTGGCGGCATTGTGGGGCTACCGGCTGGAGCAGGACGATCCGCTCAGCTGGCAGGCCGATGTGCTGGTGGACCTGCCGGCCGCGTTGCAGCAGGCCAGTGCATGGCCGACCCCGCCGGGCGTTCCGGCACCGAAGTAAGCAAGGATTCCGCAGTGAGCAGTGCGTTGGACAGTTTCCTCGACAAGTGGCGTACCCGCTGGCCGGAATGGTCGGTGGCCGAGCCGTTCGTGCCCGAAACCCTGCGCGAACGCACCGTGGCGTGGTTCGCGCTGGTGCAGGAATTCGACGACATGCTCAACACCAACGGCGATCCGCTGCCGGCCGATGCCAAGCTGGCGTGGTGGGGCGAGGAGCTGCGCAGCTGGTCCGCGCAGCGCTCGCGCCACCCGCTGGGCCGCGTGCTGGAGCCGGTGCGTGCGCCGTGGGCGCCGCTGGCCGATGCATTGCCGGACCTGGTGGAAGCGCGCGGCGTGGCGGTGGATGCCGCCGCTGCCGAACGTGCACTGGCCGCGTTCGCCGAGGCGATCGCCGCGGTCGAGGCGGTGCTGTTTGCCGAAACGGCAGGGCAGGGCACCCCGCGCAAGGGTGCCGGCCGCGCCGTGCTGCTGCAGACGCTGGCGCAGCGCCTGCAGGATGCAGGCGTCGCCGGCATTCCGCGCGCGCTGCTGGCCGGCGAGGATGTCAGCGCCGCTCCGCAGCGTTGGGCGCAGCAGCTGTTGAAGGGCTGGGCCGTCCGCGTCCCGGGTCCGCGTCCGCGCCGCATCTGGGCCAGCCTGGCCCGCGCCCGCCTGGCCGCACAGGCCGCAGGCAAGCCGATCGAAGCGACCTCAGTGCGCACGTTGCTGCGCGTGTGGTGGGCCGCGCGCGGTTGATGTAACCGACGCGCGGGCAACCCCCGGTAGTGCCGGCCGTTGGCCGGCAACCCGGCAGTCGTTCCGAAGGTCATGAAGCTGCCGGCCAATGGCCGGCACGACCCCGCATCCGGCAATTGATCGGTGGGCCGGCATTGCCCCTCATCCGGCCATCTCCTCGAACGTGCTCCTCGAACGTGCTGCAAGGCGACGATCCGCGCCATGGCGCTCAGAACGCCCGAAGCGCTTCAACAAGTTCGAGGACCGGCCGGCGATCCAGCGGCATGTGCTTGCCGCCCGGCTTCACCTGCTGCGCAGCCTCGGCGGTGTCGAGCAGGGTATCCAGCGCCTGCAGAATCTGCTCGCATTCACTGGTTCCGATGAAGCCGCTGCGACGGTTCAGCGCATTGAATCCTTCAACATAGGTTGTGGCCATGCGCTGCAGCGCTTCAGCCAGCGCGGTGGGCGCGGATGCACTTTTCAGGGCTTCCTTGTGCGCGTTGCGGTAGAGCGCTGCGGCCTTCTTCGCCTGCGCTGCACTGATGCCGGCGCCGTCGTCCCAGTCGCGGAACGGGTTGTCCATGTTCGCTGCCAGCCATTCGGGCTTGCGGGGCTGCCGTATCTCCAGCACAAGGCCGTCGGCCACGCATGGGCCGAAGGATGCGTTGACCGCTTTGGCGAGTTCGGCGGGAACACTGTCAAGTGACAGGGTGGACAGTTGTGGCCAGTACGACGGGGCGGGGAACGGAGCCTCCGCGGGCGGAAACACATCCACCAGCGAGAGGTGTTCAAGATGGGCCAGTGCACCCAGCTGCGCGGAATTGTCCAGTCTGCAGGGGGCGCCCTGCACGCTGAGTGCGCGGATGCCGGGCAGCCGTTCGGCAATGCGGGTCGCGTCCAGGCGACGCATGCCATGCAGCGTGATCTGCTGCAGTTGCGGCAGGCCCGACCAGCGCAGGTCCGGGTCGGTGCAGTAGACATCCAGCCAGCGGCCCTCGTGCGGATCGTGGATGACCAGCTCGGGGCTGGCGGTGCCACGCAGGATGAGCGTATCCAGCCGGCTGTTGAGGTGTATCGCGCGCATGCCTGTAACGTCCACGCTCAGGCGTGACAGCGCGGTACGGCGTACATCCAGCACCGGCTCCTGTATGCCGCTCAGTATCAACTCATCGATGAGAGGGCGCGTTTCCAGCCATGGCAGCAGGCCCGGGATGGGCACGTCGACATCCAGCGAGATCAGCACCGGCATCTGGTCGAACAGGGCCAGTGACGGGGCCGCCGCCATGGCGATACCCTGCAGCGCAGAATCGCCGCGCTCCACGACGAAGTCGTCCCTTTCCAGAATGAGAGTATCGTCACTGTCGTCGCCGGCCAGCTCCGCCTTGTACGCACGGGTGATGGCAGGATCGAGCGCGTTCCACCACTGTTGCCGTTGCAGGCCGCCCCCGTCGGGCCACCCACCCTCGCGGTTCACTTCGCCCTTCACCAGCGGGCTGCGCCAGCCGAGATGGACGCTGTCACGTGGCAGGCCGTGGCCGACCCAGTGCAGCTCCAGCTGGCCATTCCAGTCCATGAAATCCAGCGATGCCGGTTTCAGGTCCTTCAGCGCGTTGGCACAGGGAGGCGTCGGTGCCCACCAGTCCAGCAGCAGCACTGCGTGCCCCTCATCGGCATCGTAGTGGGTGAACTGGAACGCGTAATAGCGATCAAAGCGCGCATTGTGCGCGGTGTGGATGTCGCCCAGCTTGGGCATGGAACCTCCTGGCAGGGTGCCGGGCCTGGCCCGGCTCGGTGTGAAGCCGTTTACTTGCGTTCCAGCACCAGCAACGGGTCGATGCGGGTGTCGAACCAGTTCATGCCCCAGTGCAGGTGCGGGCCGGTGGCACGCCCGGTGGCGCCGACGGCGGCGATCACCTGGCCCTGCTCGACGCGGTCGCCCACCTTCACGTCGATGCGCGACAGGTGCAGGAAGTTCGAGCTGACGCCGTAGCCGTGGTCGAGCAGCAGGGTGCCGCCGGTCAGGTACAGGTCCGGGCCGGCGAAGGTGACGATGCCGGCCGCTGGTGCCTTCACCGGGGTGCCGGTGGGCACGGCGATGTCCATGCCTGAATGACCGGCGCCGGGCTGGCCGTTGTACACGCGCGCATTGCCGAAGCGGCCGCTGATGCGGCCCTGCACCGGCCAGATGAAGGTCTGGGTGAAGTCGGTGCGGTCATCATCGCGGGCACGCGCGGCGGTCACCTGCGCCTGTTCGCGCTTGATCCGTTCGGCAATCGCCGGCGGCGGATTGACCGTCTTCGGCGGCACGCCATTGACCCGCTCGGTCGGCCAGTCGCGCGGTGTCACCGCAATCTTCGCCGTCTCGCTGCCACCACCAGGGCGCTGCACCTGGATGCGCAGCGGGCCCTTCTCGTCGCGGCCGATGCCGAACACCACGCTGCCGTAGCCACTCACCCGCAGCTGGCGGCCGGCGTACTGCACGCGGCTGCCGGCGGGCACCTTGCCGATCACCAGCGCGCCCTGCGACGCGCTGGCCGGGAATACCACACGGCTGTCGATCGGGCTGCCGATGCCATCCTGCGCCTGGGCGGCCGGTGCAGTGAACAGGGGCACGGCCAGCAGCAGCGCCCCGAACAGAAGTGCCGAACGCATCAGCGGTCGTAGGTCATGCGCTGGCCGGCAGGTTCGCCGACGAGCCTGCTGCCGTCCCACACCAGCTGGCCGTTGACCCAGGTGGAGGCCACGCGCGAGCGGAACGTGGCGCCTTCAAACGGCGACCAGCCGCACTTGGACAGCACGTCCTCGCGCTTGACGGTGAATGGCACGTCCTCCACCAGCACAAGGTCGGCGAAGTAGCCTTCGCGCAGGAAGCCGCGTTCTTCCACATCGAACAGCTGCGCCGGGGCGTGGGCGAACTTCTGCACCACCTGCTCGCGGGTCAGCTTGCCTTCGTGCACGCGCTCCAGCGCGGCCACCAGCGCGTACTGCACCAGCGGCAGGCCGGACGGCGCCTGCGCATAGGGCTTCTGCTTCTCTTCCCAGGTGTGCGGGGCATGGTCGGTGGCCAGCACATCCAGCACGTCATCGGCCAGCGCGGCGGTGATCGCCTCGCGGTCGGCCACCTCCTTGATGGCCGGGTTGCACTTGATCAGATTGCCCTTGGTCGCGTAATCCGGGCGCGCGAAGTGCAGGAAGTGCACGCAGGTTTCGGCGGTGATCTGCTTGCGGCTGCCGTCGGCGCGGATCAGCGGGCCCTTCTCGAACAGTGCCAGTTCGTCGGCGGTGGAGATGTGCAGCACGTGCAGGCGGGTGCCGTGCTTGCGCGCCAGCGACATCGCCAGGCGGGTGGACTTGATGCAGGCCTCGCGCGAACGGATGTCCGGGTGCATGTCCGGGGTCAGCGCGTCGCCGTACTTCTCCTGGAAGGCCTTGAGATTGGCATCGATCATCGGCGTGTCTTCGCAGTGCGTGATGATCGGGGTCGGGCATTCGCGGAAGATCGCGTTCAGCGTTTCCGGGTTGTCCACCAGCATGTTGCCGGTGGAGGCGCCCATGAACACCTTCACGCCCGGTGCCTTCTTCGGGTCCAGCACCCGGATCGCTTCCAGGTTGTCGTTGCTGGCGCCGTGGTAGAAGCCGTAGTTGGCCCAGGCGCGGCCGCGCGCGAGTTCGTACTTGGCTTCCAGGATGGTCGAATCCAGCGTCGGCGGGTTGGTGTTGGGCATATCCATGAAGCTGGTCAGGCCACCGGCCACGGCCGCGGCCGATTCGCTGGCAATGTCACCCTTGCGGGTCAGGCCCGGCTCGCGGAAGTGCACCTGGTCGTCGATCATCCCGGGCAGCAGCCAGCCCCCGGCCGCGTCCACCACCTGTTCGCCGTCGCGCGGGGCCAGCCCGCTGCCGATCTGCGCAATGCGGCCGTTCTCGATGCGCAGGTCGCCGTCGAAGGTGCGGCCTTCGTTGACCATGCGGGCGTTGGTGATGAGCGTGGAGGACATGTCAGTGTTTTCCTGTGCAACGGCAAGAAGGGGCGTGCAGGTGCTCGGGCACCGGGTCGACGCCGCCGGGGTGGAAGGGGTGGCAACGGCCCAGCCTGCGCGCGGCCAGCCAGCTGCCGCGCAGCGGGCCGTGGCGGGTGATGGCTTCCATCGCGTATTCAGAGCAACTGGGATAGAAACGGCAGCGCGGCCCCAGCAAGGGGCTGATGAAGCGCTTGTAGAAGCGCAGCAGGGCAAGGAGCAGGCGCGAGATCACCCAGTCATCTTATGCCAGTTGGCATGAAGGCCGCTTTTGTGCAGGATGGGGCGTTGGTCGCATGTCGTTGTTGGCCTGCGGCCGGTGTCGGCCCCCACCCGGGTGCCGGCCAGGTGCCGTGCCGCGCAGGGCGGTCCGCGTTCATTGGACTGCCCTTGGCGCTGCTTGCTCCACGACTGAATGGAGCAGGCCGCCAAGGTTGCTGCTGCGGGACGGGTAGGCTATAAAGGCCCGCTTTCCCGGGCCCCGGGGAATCCAAGGAAGAGCGTTTCGTGGCTGCTAAAAAAACTGCAACGAAGGCCGTCAAGGCCGCCAAGAAAACCGCCAAGCCTGTTGTGAAGAAGTTGGCGGAAAAGCCTGTAGCCAAGAAGGTCGCCCCCAAGGCCGCCGGGAAGGCTGCATCTGCGCAACCGGCGGCCAGGAAGGCCACCGCAACCAAAACCCCGGCCAGCAAGGCGCCGGCCAAGGCCACCAAGGCCAAGCCGGCACCGGCGAAGAAGGTCGCCAAGGCGGCAAAGCCGGCAGCCAGCAAGCCGGCAGCCAAGAAGGCCGCACCGGTGGCGAAGAGGCCGGCGGCCAAGGCGCCCGTCGCCCGCAAGGCGGCACCGGTGAAGAAGGCCGTACCGGCCAAGCCGGTCGCCAAGCCGGCAGCGAAGCCTGCTGCGAAGCCGGCGGCCAAGGCCGCACCGGCCAGCAAGGCGGCCGCCGCCAAGCCCGCTGCACCGAAAAAGAACACCGCCGCACCGGCCAGCAAGCCGGCCAAGGCCCCCGTAGTGAAGTCCGCACCGGAAAAGGCGCCCGCGCCGGCTCCGGCCAAGCCTGTCCCGGCCAAGGCCGCGGCGGCACCTGCTGCGAAACCGGCGCCCGCGCCGGCCAAAGCGACTGCCGCCAAGCCAACCGCCCCGCAATCCAAGAATCCCGTGCCCGTTTCGAAATCGCCTGCCAAAACCGCCGTGAAAACCGAATCCGCCCCGAAGACCGTGCCGCGTCCTGTCGGCAAGGTCGCCGTGGCCGTCACCGCCCGCTCGGCGGCACCGGCCCCGCGCAGCAAGTACAAGGTCGTGGAGTACCAGACCGACGAAGCCACCGGCCGCCCGATCCTGCCGGCCGGGTACAAGCCCGGCCCGGACGAGGAGTACATGAGCACGCTGCAGCAGGAATACTTCCGCCAGCGCCTGCAGACCTGGCGTTCGGACCTGGTGGAGGAATCCAAGCAGACCATCGAGAACCTGCGCGAGGAAGTGCGTGACATCGGCGATGAAGCCGAACGCGCGACCCGCGAGACCGAGAACTCGCTGGAACTGCGTACCCGTGACCGCTACCGCAAGCTGATCGGCAAGATCGACAGCACGCTCAAGCGCCTGGAAGTCGGCGACTACGGCTACTGCGTGGACACGGGTGAAGAAATCGGCCTGGACCGCCTCGAAGCGCGCCTGACCGCCGAACGCACCATCGACGCCCAGGAACGCTGGGAGCACCTGCAGAAGCAGCAGGGCGACTGATTCCAGCGCGTTGTCTGGTCATGCAGAAAACCCGGCCTTGGCCGGGTTTTTTGTTGGGTGATTGGTGGTGCGCGACCGTGGCTGGGGCGGGCGGCTGTGGCCGTTGACTTGGGTCCGCCTTGTAGCGAGCCGAGCATCGCAGGGGAATCAGGGGCGAAGAGACGGCTCTATCCTGTAGAGCCGACTGCTAGTCGGCTGGCTCTCCGCGCCGTCCCCTGATTCGCTGAGGAGCGCAGGGCACCGGCGCGCAGCGCCGGCTCGCGGATGGCGGCGTGTTTCTTTGGTGACTTTCTTTGCACGAGCAAAGAAAGTTACACCCCACCGCGGTCGCGGAAAGAGTCCGCCGGGCGCGGCCCGGCGCTACCGGTGCGTGGGCGCACGGAAATGCGCAGCCGAGCATGGGTTCGGCTCTACAGAATCATTGCAGGTCGCGCAGGTTCAGTTTCCGCAGCGTCGGGTTCTTCCACGCCGTGATGCCGGCCACGCTCAGCACCGCGAACCCGCCCGGCACCACTGCCGGCACCAGCCCCAGCAGCCTTGCCATCGTGCCCGCGTAGAACGCGCCCAGCTCGTTGGAGGAACTGATGAAGATGCCGTTGATGGATGACACGCGGCCCCGCATCTCTTCCGGCGTGGCCAGCTGCAGGATGGTCGAACGGATCACCACCGACACCCCGTCGAATGCGCCGTAGAACAGCAGCACCAGCGCCGACAGCCAGAAGTGCTGGGACAGCCCGAAGCCGATCACGCACAGCCCGAACCCGGCCACCGCGCACAGCAGCACCCGGCCGGCATGCTTCTGCAGCGGGTGCCGCGCCAGCCACAGGCCCACGCAGACCGAGCCCAGCGCCGGTGCCGCGCGCAGGATGCCAGCCCCTCCGGGCCGTAATGCAGGATCTCGTGCAGGAACGCAGGCAGCATCGCCACCACGCCGCCCAGCAGCACCGAGAACATGTCCAGCGCCATCGCCCCGACCATGATGCGGTTGCCGATGACGAAGCGTGCGCCCTCGGCGATGCTCTTGAAGATGGGTGCGGCCGGCCCCGCATGCACCGGCTCGCTCACCTTCAGCGTGGCCAGGCAGCCCACGGCCACCAGCGCGAAGGCGGCGGCCACGCTGTAGGACACGCTCTTGCCGCCCCAGGCCACCAGCACGCCGCCCAGCGCCGGGCCGGCCACCATGCCGGCCTGGAACACCACCACCCCCAGGCCCGCACCGCGCGCGAACTGCGCACGCTCGAGCACGCGTGCGAACAGCGCGTTGTAGATGGGCGACAGGAAGGCGCGCACCATGCCGGTCAGCGCGATGGCAGCGTAGATCGACCAGACCCCGTTGAACGGCAGCCAGCCACTGGACACCCCGGTCAGCACCAGCGCGGTGGTGACCAGCCCGGCGGCAGCGACCATGCCCAGCCGGCGGCGCGGCAGGTGGTCGATCAGGTAGCCGGCAAACGGCGCCACGCAGAAGAACGGCACCACTTCGGCCAGACCGACCAGGCCCAGCGAAAACGGATTGCGGGTGACTTCGTAGATGTGCCAGCCGACGGTGACGGCCACCACCTGGTAGGACAGCATCGCGAAGATGCGGTAGGCCAGCAGCTTGGCGAACCCGGGCCGGGCCAGCAGGCCCAGCGCGGTCTCTTCGGCAGGGGCGGGCTCGCTCACGGCTGCGCGCGCTGCAGCTGGGCCTGCGCGGTCTCGCGGATGAAGGCCAGCATCGCCGCTACGCCGTTGCTGCGGGTGGGCGAGAGGTGGCGGGCCAGGCCGATGTCCTGGATGTAGCTCGGTTCGGTGTCGAGGATCTCCTGCGCCGGGCGGCCGGAGTAGACGCGCAGCGCCAGGTAGATCAGCCCGGACACGATGGCCGAGTCACTGATGGCATGGAAGCGCAGCTGCCCGGCATTGCCTTCGGGCACGATCCAGACCATCGACTGGCAGCCGAGCAGGCGGTGCTCTTCGGTCTTCCACTCGTCGGGGAACACCGGCAGCTTGCGGCCAAGGTCGATCAGGTACTGGTAGCGCTCGGACCAGTCGCCGAAGAATCCGAATTCCTCGGCGATGGCGGCCTGGGCCTCGGCAGCGGTGGGTTCAAGCGGGAACGGGGAGTCGGTCACAACGGTCTCTACGGTGGGGGCGTGGCCGGCAGCACCGGCCACGGGGCAGGGCAGGTCAGGCGCGCTTGCGCATCCAGCGCACGCCCTGCGCGGTGTCTTCCAGCACGATGCCTTCGGCGGCCAGCTGGTCGCGGATGGCGTCGGCCCGGGCGAAATCACGGCCGGCCTTGGCGGCGATGCGCTCGTCGATCAGGCCCTGGATGCGCGCGTCGTCGTCGCTGTCGCCATTGGCCGTGCCGAACCACTGCGCCGGATCGGCCTGCAGCAGGCCCAGCGCCAGCCCGGCACCGAGTAGCTCGCCCTTCAGGCGTGCCTGTTCGGCCGGGTCGCTGCTGCGGCGTGCCTCGCCGGCGATGCGGGCCACTTCGGCCAGCGCCTGCGGGGTGTTCAGGTCATCGTCCAGCGCTGCTTCCACCACGCCGGGGATGGCGGCTTCGGCCATCACCGCTGCCAGGTCGCGCAGGGTGCCGTACAGGCGGTCCAGGGTGCGCACCGACTGCTCGATCAGCGCATCGGACCAGTCCAGCGGCTGCCGGTAGTGGGCCGACAGCAGGGCCAGCCGCAGCGCTTCCGGCGGGTGCTGGCGCACCAGGTCGTGCACGCGCTCGATGTTGCCCAGCGACTTGCTCATCTTGGCGCCGCCGAAGTTGAGCATGCCGTTGTGCAGCCAGTAGCGGGCGAAGATCTTGCCGCCATGGGCGCATTCGCTCTGCGCGATCTCGTTCTCGTGGTGCGGGAATTGCAGGTCCACGCCACCGGCATGGATGTCGATGGTCTCGCCCAGGTGCGCGGCGGCCATCGCCGAGCACTCGATGTGCCAGCCCGGGCGGCCACGGCCCCACGGCGATTCCCAGCCGGGCAGGTCGTCGGTGGACGGCTTCCACAGCACGAAATCGCCGGCGGCCTGCTTGTACGGTGCGACCTCGACACGGGCCCCGGCCAGCATTTCCTCCGGGTCGCGGCGTGAAAGCTTGCCGTAGCCGTCGAAGGTGTCCACCGCGAACAGCACGTGGCCTTCGGCGGCGTAGGCATGACCATTGGCGATGAGCTGCTCGATCATGGTGATGATCTGCGCCATGTGGGCTGTCACTTCCGGCTCGATATCCGGCGGCACCACGCCCAGCGCGGCCATGTCTTCACGGTAGGCGGCGGCGAACCTGTCGGTGATGGTGCTGATCGGCACGCCCTGCTCGCGAGCGGCGGCGTTGATCTTGTCGTCCACGTCGGTGATGTTGCGCGCATAGCGCAGGCCACCGAAGCGGCGGCGCAGCAGATCGGCCAGCACGCCGAACACCACCGGCCCGCGCGCATTGCCGATATGCACGTAGTTGTAGACCGTGGGGCCGCACACATACAGGGTCGGACAGGTCGGATCGAGCGGGCTGAACGGTTCGAGCTGGCGTGTCAGGTTGTTGTGCAGGCGCAGGGTCATGGGGGGCGGTGCCGGGGGACAAGCCTGTGATTTTAGAACGTGCCAGACCCTTTTTGGGGGGTGCCGGGGGACAGGGGGCGCGGCACCCTTCGCCCAAGGTGGGGTGGGCAGGAGCCCGGCGGACGGGTAATGTTCAGCCCCTCACGGTCGCCACTGCCTACACTATCGTCGTGCCTTCGCTCCCGTTGCCAATGAAATCCACCGCGCTGCTGGCGCTGGCCTGCCTGGCCGCCGTCCCGTGCCTGGCCGCCGCCCAGGATGGCGAACCGCGCAACCGGGTGGTGATCGTGGAGAACGTGAAGTTCGATTACGCCCAGGTGCTCAACGTCGAGCCCGTGTTCCAGACCCTGCGCGCCACCCGCACCGAAGAACACTGCGAGCCGGTGTCCACGCGCACGCTGGCGCCGATCAACGTCACCGGCGAAGAGCCGGTGGAGGACAAGGGGCGGCTGAGCCGCTTCTGGGATTCGGTCCGCTCGATGTTCCGCCGTGGGGACGAGGACGGCGCCGAGGAGGGCAGCCCGCCCCCCGCACCGGCTGCGGCCCAGGCCGCCAACGCGCCGATGCTGACCCGCGACTGCCGCATCGTGCCGGTCGGCCGCGAGTTCCGCCGGCCCATCGCCTACGACGTGGACTACGTCTACCGTGGCACCAAGTACCGCTCGCGGCTGCCTGAAGACCCCGGCAACCGCCTGAAGATCCGCGTCTCCATCACCCCCTGGCTGGGCCCGGAGCAGGGTACCCCCGGTACCCCCTGAGGCGCCGGGCTTCATTCCCGCTTGCGCCGCCTCCGGCTGCATGCAAAGATGGGCGGATATGAACGCCGCCGACTTCCAGCACGACAGCAGCGCCGCCCGCCAGGCCACTGGCATGACGTCGTGTGCCCGCCGACCGGAACCCCACATTTCCGCTGGGTAACCGGAGCTTTCTGCTGTTCGTCCGAAAAAAACCCAGCCCCGGCTGGGTTTTTTCGTTTCCGCGTCATGAAGGTTTCACCTGCACCCGTTTTCTTCTATCCACCCATTTCTTTCCACCGCGCACCGACCCCGCCCGAACGGCGCCGGCGCCGCCCCTGCAAGGATTGATGATGTCCCTCAAGCACTTCCTGAACACCCAGGACTGGAGCCGCAGCGAACTTGACGCGCTGCTGACCCAGGCCGCGCTGTTCAAGCGCAACAAGCTCGGCGACCAGCTCAAGGGCAAGTCGATCGCGCTGGTGTTCTTCAACCCGTCCATGCGCACCCGCACCAGCTTCGAGCTGGGCGCCTTCCAGCTCGGTGCCCACGCGGTGGTGCTGCAGCCGGGCAAGGATGCGTGGCCGATCGAGTTCAACCTCGGCACGGTGATGGACGGCGACACCGAGGAGCACATCGCCGAAGTGGCCAAGGTGCTGGGCCGCTACTGCGACATCATCGCCGTGCGCGCGTTCCCCAAGTTCCAGGACTGGGCCTACGACCGCCAGGACATCGTGCTCAACAGCTTTGCCAAGTATTCGCCGGTGCCGGTGATCAACATGGAAACCATCACCCACCCGTGCCAGGAACTGGCCCACGTGATGGCGCTGCAGGAACACTTCGGCACCCAGGATCTGCGCGGCAAGAAGTACGTGCTGACCTGGACCTACCACCCCAAGCCGCTGAACACCGCCGTGGCCAACTCGGCGCTGACCATCGCCACGCGCATGGGCATGGACGTGACCCTGCTGTGCCCGACCGCCGACTACATTCTCGACGACCGCTACATGGGCTGGGCCGAGCAGAACGTGGCCGAGAGCGGCGGTTCGCTGAAGATCAGCCATGACATCGACAGCGCGTACGCCGGCGCCGACGTGGTCTACGCCAAGAGCTGGGGTGCGCTGCCGTTCTTCGGCAACTGGGAGCCGGAGAAGCCGATCCGCGACCAGTTCAAGCACTTCATCGTGGACGAACGCAAGATGGCGCTGACCAACAACGGTGTGTTCAGCCACTGCCTGCCGCTGCGCCGCAACCTGAAGGCCACCGACGGCGTGATGGATTCGCCGCAGTGCATTGCCATCAACGAAGCCGAGAACCGCCTGCACGTGCAGAAGGCGATCATGGCGGCGGTTGCCGGGCGCTGATTCTTTCCCCTTCATGAAACCCCGCCGGGCGTGGCCCGGCGCTACCAGGACATTACCCCCATGAGCAACAAAGACGTCGTCCTCGCCTTCTCCGGCGGCCTCGATACCAGCTTCTGCGTGCCGTACCTGCAGGAGCGCGGCTACAACGTGCACACCGTGTTCGCCGACACCGGCGGCGTGGATGACGAAGAGCGTGACTTCATCGAAAAGCGCGCTGCCGAACTGGGCGTGGCCAGCCACCAGACCGTCAACGGCGGCCCAGCCATCTGGGAAGGCTTCGTCAAGCCGTTCGTCTGGGCCGGCGAAGGCTACCAGGGCCAGTACCCGCTGCTGGTCTCCGACCGTTACCTGATCGTCGATGCCGCGCTGAAGCGTGCCGCCGAGCTGGGCACCAACATCATCGCCCACGGCTGCACCGGCATGGGCAACGACCAGGTGCGTTTCGACCTGGCCGTGAAGGCGCTGGGCGACTACCAGATCATCGCGCCGATCCGCGAGATCCAGAAGGAACACACCCAGACCCGCGCCTACGAGCAGAAGTACCTGGAAGAGCGCGGCTTCGGTATGCGCGCCAAGCAGCAGGCCTACACCATCAACGAGAACCTGCTGGGCCTGACCATGTCCGGCGGCGAGATCGACCGTTGGGAAGCCCCGGGCGAGGGTGCCCGCGGCTGGTGCGCACCGCGCAGCGAGTGGCCGGAGCAGGCCCTGAACGTGACGCTGAAGTTCGTCGAAGGCGAAGCCGTCGAACTGGACGGCAAGGCGCTGCCGGGCGACCAGATCCTGGCCCAGCTCAACAAGCTGTTCGCCCCGTACGGCGTTGGCCGTGGCGTGTACACCGGCGACACCGTGATCGGCCTGAAGGGCCGCATCGTGTTCGAGGCCCCGGGCCTGGTCTCGCTGCTGGCCGCGCACCGCGCGCTGGAAGATGCCGTGCTGACCAAGCAGCAGAACCGCCTCAAGCCGGACGTGGCGCGCAAGTGGGTGGAACTGGTGTACGAAGGCTTCTACCACGACCCGCTGAAGACCGACATCGAGGCCTTCCTGAAGTCCTCGCAGGCCAAGGTGAACGGTGAAGTGGTGCTGGAAACCCGTGGCGGCCGTGTCGACGCGGTGGCGGTGAAGTCGCCGCACCTGCTCAACACCAAGGGCGCCACCTACGCGCAGTCGGCCGACTGGGGCGTGGAAGAGGCCGAAGGCTTCATCAAGCTGTTCGGCATGAGCTCGACCTTGTACGCGCAGGTCAACCGCGGTTGACCCACCTGCGCCGCTGGCGCGCCCCCTTGAACACCAAGGGGGCTCTCCAGCAGGCGCATTCCGGTAGCGCCGGGCCATGCCCGGCGGATGCTGGAAACCCGATATCCCCCCCCCGCGCCATGCCCGGCGGAATTCCATAGGATCTTTGATTCATGCTTGAACAGACGCTCGATCACCTGCAGGCCCTGGTGTCCTTCGACACCCGCAACCCGCCGCGTGCGATCACCACCGGCGGCATCTTCGATTACCTGCGCGCGAACCTGCCCGGGTTCAACGTCGAGGTGATCGACCACGGTGCCGGCGCGGTCAGCCTGTACGCCGTGCGTGGCACGCCGAAGTACCTGTTCAACGTGCACCTGGATACCGTGCCCGACTCGCCGCACTGGAGTGCCGACCCGCACGTGATGCGCCGGCTGGACGACCGCGTGGTCGGCCTGGGCGTTTGTGACATCAAGGGCGCGGCGGCGGCGCTGGTGGCCGCGGCCAATGCCAGCGATGGCGACGCCGCGTTCCTGTTTTCCAGCGACGAGGAAGCCAACGACCCGCGCTGCATTGCCGCGTTCCTGGCCCGTGGCCTGCCGTATGAGGCGGTGCTGGTGGCCGAGCCGACCATGAGCGAGGCTGTGCTGGCGCACCGTGGCATCAGCTCGGTGCTGATGCAGTTCGCCGGCCGTGCCGGGCATGCCTCGGGCAAGCAGGATGCGGCCGCCAGCGCGCTGCACCAGGCCATGCGCTGGGGCAACCGCGCGCTGGACCACGTCGAATCGCTGGCCTCGGCGCGCTTTGGTGGCCTGGCCGGCCTGCGCTTCAACATCGGCCGCGTCGAAGGCGGCATCAAGGCCAACATGATCGCCCCGGCCGCCGAAGTGCGCTTTGGGTTCCGCCCGCTGCCGTCGATGGACATCGATGCGCTGCTGGCAACCTTCGCCGGTTTCGCCGAACCGGACGCTGCACTGTTCACCGAAACCTTCCGTGGCCCGAGCCTGCCGGCCGGTGACATCGCCGAAGCCGAAAACCGCCGCCAGGCCGCGCGCGATGTGGCCGATGCGCTGGACCTGCCGATCGGCAACGCCGTGGATTTCTGGACCGAGGCCTCGCTATTCTCGGCCGGTGGCTACACCACGCTGGTGTTCGGCCCGGGCGACATCGCCCAGGCCCACACCGCCGATGAGTTCGTGACGCTGGAGCAGCTGCAGCGTTACACCGACGCCGTGCACTGCATCATCGCCGCCGGCGCCTGATCGCCCCCACAACGCCGCCGCGCCCTGGCGTGGCGGAACTGCAACGCGGCGACCGCCGCCTGTGACGAAACCGAAATGTCTCCTGCCTTCCAGCCCCACCGCCAGACCCGCCAGACCATCGTGCGCCTGCTTTCCAGCATGGCCAGCGCGAAGGAGATCAGCCAGTACCTCAAGCGCTTCTCGCAGCTGGACGCCAAGCGCTTTGCCGTGGTCAAGGTCGGCGGCGCCGTGCTGCGCGATGATCTTGAAGCGCTGACCTCGTCGCTGTCGTTCCTGCAGGAGGTCGGCCTGACCCCGATCGTGCTGCACGGTGCCGGCCCGCAGCTGGATGCCGAACTGTCGGCGGCCGGCATCGAGAAGCAGACCGTCAACGGCCTGCGCGTGACCTCGCCGGAAGCGCTGGCGATCGTGCGCCGCGTGTTCCAGCAGTCCAACCTTCGCCTGGTCCAGGCCCTGCAGCAGAACGGGGCGCGCGCCACGTCCATCACCGGCGGCGTGTTCGAAGCCGAGTACCTGGATGTGCAGACCTACGGTCTGGTGGGCGATGTGAAGAAGGTCAACCTGGCCCCGATCGAGGCCAGCCTGCGCGCCGGTTCGATTCCGGTCATCACCAGCCTGGGCGAGAGCGCCGGCGGCCAGATCCTCAACGTCAACGCCGATTTCGCCGCCAACGAACTGGTGCAGGAACTGCAGCCCTACAAGATCATCTTCCTGACCGGCACCGGCGGCCTGCTGGACGAAGCCGGCAAGGTGATCGATTCGATCAACCTGTCCACCGAATACGACCATCTGATCGCCCAGCCGTGGATCCACGGTGGCATGAAGGTGAAGATCGAGCAGATCAAGGATCTGCTGGACCGGCTACCGCTGGAATCGTCGGTGTCGATAACCCGCCCGGCCGACCTGGCCAAGGAACTGTTCACCCACAAGGGGTCGGGCACGCTGGTGCGCAAGGGCGAAAAGGTGCTGCGCGCCACCGCCTGGAGCGAGCTGGACCTGCCGCGGCTGAAGGGCCTGATCGAATCCAGCTTCGGCCGCATCCTGGTGCCGGACTACTTCGAGCGCACCACGCTGCTGCGTGCCTACGTGAGCGAGAACTACCGTACCGCGGTCATCCTCACCGACGAGGCCGAGGGCGTGTACCTGGACAAGTTCGCCGTGCTCGACGATGCGCAGGGCGAAGGCCTGGGCCGCGCGGTGTGGAACGTGATGCGCGAGGAGACCCCGCAGCTGTTCTGGCGCTCGCGCAACGGCAACCCGATCAACCATTTCTACTACGCCGAATCCGATGGCTGCTACAAGCAGGGCAGCTGGAAGGTGTTCTGGTACGGCGCCGATGGCATCGAGCTGGTGAAGACCTATGTCGACCATTGCGGGGCGCGTACGCCCAGCCTGCAGGGCTGAACCATGAGTGTTTCGTGGACCACCGTTCCCACCCTGCGCGGCCAGCATGTACAGCTGGAACCGCTGCAGCGCGAACACGTGCCCGGCCTGGCCGCAGCGCTGGAAGGCAGCGGCCTGGACAAGCTCTGGTACACCCAGGTGCCAGCGCCACCGCAGGTGGGCGATTACGTGCAGGCCGCGCTGGACGTGCAGGCCGAGGGCAAGGTGCTGCCGTTCGTGATCCGCGATGCCAGCGGAGAGATCGTCGGCAGCACGCGCTTCTACGCGCTGGAACCCAGCGTGCCCACGCTCAGCCTGGGCTACACCTGGTATGCGCCGCGCGTGCAGCGCACCGGGGTGAACACCGAGGCCAAGCTGCTGTTGCTGCAGCACGCCTTCGAAACCCTGGGCTGCCTCAGCGTGGCGCTGGAAACCAGCTGGTTCAACCACACCTCGCGCGCGGCCATCGCCCGCCTGGGCGCCAAGCAGGACGGCGTGCTGCGCAACCACCGCCGGCATGCCGATGGCACGCCGCGCGATACCGTCATCTTCTCCATCATCGATAGCGAATGGGCCGGGGTGAAACGTCACCTGCGGTTCCGCCTGGACAGCAACGCATGAATGATTCGACCTTCACCCTGGGCATCGTCGGTTCCCGTGGCCATACCGGCGCCGAGCTGATCAAGCTGGTGGCCGCCCACCCGCGCCTGCAGCTGACCTTCGTCTCCTCGCGCGAGCGCGCCGGGCAGCGCCTGGCCGACCACCACCCGGAAGTGCAGGGTGAACTGCAGTACGAAAACCTCGATGCCGCTGCCGTGGCCGCCAAGGGCGTGGACGCGGTGATCCTGGCGCTGCCCAATGGCCTGGCCGAACCGTTCGTGGCGGCCCTGCAGGCTGCCCGCCCGGAAACCGTCATCGTCGACCTGTCGGCCGATTACCGCTTCGACAGCCAGTGGTACTACGGCCTGCCGGAGCTGACCCGCGAGCGCTACCAGGGCCAGAAACACATCAGCAACCCGGGCTGCTACGCCACCGCCATGCAGCTGGCCATCCACCCGCTGCTGGACCTGCTGGCCGGCCCGCCGCAGTGCTTCGGTGTGTCCGGCTACTCCGGTGCCGGCACCTCGCCCTCGGACAAGAACAACCCCGAGCTGCTGGCCGACAACCTGATGCCGTACGCGCTGACCAACCACATGCACGAGCGCGAAGTGTCCGCGCAGCTGGGCGTACCGGTCGAGTTCATGCCGCACGTGGCACTGCATTTCCGTGGCATCACCCTGACCGCCAACCTGTGGTTGAACCGCGCGCAGACCCGCGAGCAGATCGTCGAGCGCTTCCAGCAGGCCTACGCTGGTGAGCCGCTGGTGGAGATCGTGGACGAAGCGCCGTGGGTCAGCCGCATCGCCGGCCGCCATGGCGCCCAGGTGGGTGGCTTCACCCTGGCCCCGGGCAACAAGCGGGTGGTGGTGGCGGCCACGCTGGACAACCTGCTCAAGGGCGCGGCCACCCAGGCCATGCAGAACCTCAACCTCGCGCTGGGCATCGACGAACTGACGTCGATCCCGCACTGATACCGCCTTCCCGGAGCCCCCATGGCAGACCTTCTTTGGCAGAAGCCCGACGTCGCCGTCGACGCCCAGATCCAGACCTTCCTCGCCGGCGATGACGTGATCCTCGATCGCGAATTCTTCCTGCACGACATCGCCGCCAGCGCCGCGCACGCGCAGGGCCTGCAGCACATCGGCATCCTCAGCGCCGATGAGCTCGATGGCCTGCTGCGCGAACTGGAGGTGCTGGCGCAGGACTTCCGCGCGGGCCGCTTCGTGCTGGACGCGCAGTACGAGGATGGCCATTCGGCCATCGAAGCGCGCCTGACCGAACGCCTGGGTGACGCCGGCCGCCGCATCCACACCGGCCGCAGCCGCAACGACCAGATCCTGGTGGCCACGCGCCTGTGGCTGAAGGAAAAGCTGCAGCGCGTCGGCCAGCTCAGCGCCGAGATCGCCAAGGTGGCGCTGGACCGCGCGCAGGCCGAGAAGGACCTGCCGGTGCCGGGGTACACCCATATCCAGCGTGCCGTGGTGTCTTCGGCGGGCATGTGGTGGGCCGGCTGGGCCGAGGCGTTCATCGACAACGCGATCCGTGCACGCGATACCCACGCGCTGGTGGATGCCAACCCGCTCGGCACCGCCGCCGGCTACGGCGTGAACCTGGCGCTGGACCGCGAACACACCACCGCCGCGCTGGGGTTTGCGCGCATGCAGATCTCGCCGATCTACGCGCAGTTGTCGCGCGGCAAGTTCGAGCTGGCCGCGCTGGAAGCCCTGGGCGGCGCCACCCTGGACCTGCGCCGGCTGGCCTGGGACCTGTCGCTGTTCACCAGCGGTGAGTTCGGTTTCGTCGCGCTGCCCTCGCAGTACACCACCGGCAGTTCGATCATGCCGAACAAGCGCAACCCGGACGTCATCGAACTGATGCGCGCCACCCACGCCAGCGTGGCCGCCGCACGCACCGAGATCGAACAGCTGCTGTCGCTGCCGTCGGGCTACCACCGCGACCTGCAGTCGTCCAAGGGCGCCATCTTCCATGGTTTCGGCCGCGGCCTGGCCGCGCTGGAACTACTGCCCGCGCTGCTGGCCAACCTGGAGTGGCGCGAGGACAAGCTGCGCGCCGCCATCGATTCGGGCATGTACGCCACCGACGTGGCCGTGGAAGCGGCCCTGGCCGGTTTGCCGTTCCGCGAGGCCTACAAGGCCGCCGCCGCCGCCGCTGACAGTGCAGGGCAGGGGCGTACGCCGGAAGGCAGCCTGGCCGCGCGCGTGTCGCCCGGTTCGGCCGCCGACCTACGTCTGGACGAACTGCGCGCGCGCTGGCAGGCGCTGGCCTGATGGCCGGCACCGTCTATCTGGTGCTGGCCCTGCGCCGGCCCGATTTCAACGCCGCCGCCGTGCAGCCGCACCTGGACTTTCTTGATGCCCTGCGCGCGGCGGGCCAGCTGCAGCTGACCGGTGGCTTCAGCGATGGCACGGGCGGCGCGTACGTGCTGTGTAACGTGGCCAGTCTGGCCGACGCACAGGCCATCGTCGCCACCGATCCGCTGGTGACGATGCAGGCGTCCGATCTGACCGTGCACGAATGGCTCACCCGCTGAGCTGACCTTCGACCCAGGGCCCCCACACGCCATGACCGCATCGCCTTTCCCCGAACAAGCGCTGCCGTCGTGGCGGTGTGCCGTGCTCAAGGTCGGCAGCAGCCTGCTGGCCGCCGATGGCGGCGGGCTGTCGCCGCGCCACGCGCTGGGCCTGGCCCAGTTCGTCTCGGCCAACGTGCTGGCCGGTCGCGAGGTGGTCATCGTGTCCTCCGGCGCGGTGGCCGCCGGCCGCGCGATCCTGCCGCGCATCGATGAAGCCGGCGCGGCCATGGCCGCACGCCAGGCACTGGCCGCGCTCGGCCAGGCACAGCTGATCGGGTTGTGGCAACGCTTCTTCGAACGCCCGGTCGCGCAGGTGCTGCTGACCCACGACGACCTGCGCAACCGCCGCCGCTACCTTAACGCCCGCGCCACGCTCAACGAACTGCTGCGGGTGGGCGCATTGCCGGTGGTGAACGAGAACGACACCGTGTCGGTGGACGAAATCAAGCTGGGCGACAACGATAATCTCGCTGCCACCGTGGCCGCACTGGTCGATGCCGATGCGCTGTTCATCGCCACCGACATCGATGGCCTCTACACCGCCGACCCGCGCAGCGTCGCCGACGCGCGGCCACTGCATGACGTGCCGGAACTGACCGACGCGGTGCTGGCGATGGCCGGTGGCGCCGGTTCGCGCGCCGGCACCGGCGGCATGCGCACCAAGCTGGAAGCGGCCGCCAAGGCCGGGCGCGTGGGTATCGACACTTACCTGTTCAACGGCCGCAGCGGCGAGGTGATGCGCGCGCTGGCGCAGGACCGCCTGTTCGGCACCCGCATCCACGTCGCGCGCAGCCGCGAGGCGGCACGCAAGCACTGGCTGCGGCACGCGCCGCTGGCCAACGGCGCCATCCTGGTCGACGCCGGCGCGGCGCAGGCCATGCGCGAAAAGGGCGCATCGCTGCTGCCCGGGGGCATCACCGGCGCCGACGGCGACTTCCGCCGTGGCGACATGGTGCAGGTGTGCTGGCCGTCACCGCAGGGCCTGGCCTGCATCGCGCGCGGGTTCAGCCAGTACGCGGCCGACGATGTGCGCCGCATTGCCGGCCGCCACACGCGCGACATCCAGGCCGTGCTCGGCTACAACTACGGTGGCACCGTCGTCCATCGCGACGACCTGGTGCTGCCCTGACCCCCGCAAGGAGCCTGCATGAGCGAGATTGAAACCCAGGTGCGTGCCTGCCGCGATGCTGCCAGCGTGGTGGCCGGGCTGGACACTGCCGCACGCGAGGCGCTGCTGCAGGCCATGGCGCGCGCTGGAGAGCAACGCCGGATCGATCCTGGCCGCCAACGCGCGCGACCTGGCCGCCGCGCGCGACAAGGGCATCGGCACCGCCATGCTCGACCGCCTGGCACTGGACCCGGGCCGCCTGCTGGCGATGGCCGATGCCGTGCGGGAGGTGGCTGCGCTGCCGGACCCGGTCGGGCAGGTGACCTGTGACGATGTACGCCCCAACGGCATCCGCGTGCAGAAGGTGCGCGTGCCGCTGGGCGTGATCGCGATGATCTACGAGGCGCGCCCGAACGTGACCGCCGAAGCCGCCGCGCTGTGCCTGAAGGCCGGCAACGCGGTGGTGCTGCGCGGTGGTTCCGAGGCGATCCATTCCAACACCGCCATCGCGCAGGCGCTGGCCACGGCGCTGCAGGCCAATGGTGTGCCGGCCGCGGCGGTGACGGTGCTGACCGACCTGCGCCGCGAGGCCATGCTTGAACTGCTGCAGCTGCACGAACTGGTGGACCTGGCGATTCCGCGCGGCGGGGAGGTCTGATCCGGTTCGTGGCCGAGCATGCGCGCGTGCCGGTGATCAAGCACTACAAGGGCGTCTGCCATTTGTACATGGA
The DNA here is from genome assembly GCA_009912235.1 of Stenotrophomonas maltophilia. Classification (GTDB taxonomy): domain Bacteria; phylum Pseudomonadota; class Gammaproteobacteria; order Xanthomonadales; family Xanthomonadaceae; genus Stenotrophomonas; species Stenotrophomonas maltophilia_AV. The sequence goes on along the minus strand of WNDS01000002.1, from coordinate 278,268 downwards.
CCGCGCCGCAGACCTGGACACGGCGCTGGCACTGCTGGTGGACGGCAAGTGCAGCCGGCCGTCGGCGTGCAATGCGCTGGAGACCCTGCTGGTGCACCAGGACGTGGCGGCCGCCTTCCTGCCGCGCGCGGCGCAGGCCCTGGGCGAACGTGGCGTGCAGCTGCGTGCCGATGCGCGCGCACAGCCGTTCCTGCCCGGCAGCGTGCCGGCGACGGAGGAGGATTTCGCAGCCGAGTTCCTCGATCTGGTCCTGGCGGTGGGCGTGGTCGATGATCTGGAGGCCGCCATCGCGCACATCCGCCGGCACACTTCCGACCACACCGAAGTGATCGCCAGCGAGGACCCGGCCGCGGCCGAGCGCTTCGTGCGGGCGCTGCGCTCGGCGGTGGTGATGGTCAATGCGTCCTCGCGTTTTTTCGACGGCGGGCAGCTGGGGCTGGGTAGCGAGATCGGCATTTCCACCACGCGTCTGCACGCGTATGGCCCGATGGGGCTGGAAGCGTTGACGGTGGAGCGGTTCGTGGTGCGCGGGGAAGGGCAGACGCGGTAAGGCGTTTGTGGATCCACGCGATGCGTGGGTCGGTGTGTGCGATCGCATGCACCGCACGTGCGGTTGGTTTTGTAGATCCACGCCATGCGTGGATGGATGCGTGCGATCACGTGCATTGCGAGGTTGCCGGCCAAGGGCCGGCACTACCGGGAACGCGTGCCGTTCACGGGTGTTGGGTTTTTAGATCCACGCCATGTTTGGGTGGATGCGTGCGATCACGGGCATTGCGAGGTTGCCGGCCAACGGCCGGCACTACCGGGAACGCGTGCCGTTCATGGATGGATGCGTGCGATCACGGACATTGCGAGGTTGCCGGCCAACGACCGGCACCACCCGCATCACGTCAACCGTTGTTCGGTCATGCCCACCGGGCGTGCGTTGTCGTCCATATGCAGGGTCACGGCCTTGGCGTTGGCCAGCTGTTCGGCCAGCGCCATGCTCGCTCCCAGTCCCGCCGCAACCTCGGCGCGGGTGGCGTCGGTGCGCGCACCACGGCGCTCCTTGCCGGCAAAGCGCAGCCGGTTGTACTCGGCCCAGGCGATCAGCAGCAGCGCGCAGCACAGCAGGATCACCGGCAGGGCGATGACCAGGAACGGGTCCAGCTGCTGCTTGTGCTCATACAGCTGCAGCCAGGCCAGGTGGCCGCCCAGCACCCAGGACAGCACCGTTACCAGTGGCGCCCACAGGTAGAAGTAGAACCCCCCAGAACGCCAGCGTGATGAAGCCCCACGCGGTGCGGTGCAGCCGGGGCTGCTGGTAGGGCTTCTGGATCAGCCGCGAATCGTAGCGCGCGGAGGCCTTGCTGCCGGTCGTTGTCGGTGCAGTGTTCATCGGATTCCCCGGTCCGGGCTGACCCAGGTGGCACGCTTGCCACGGCGCTTGAACAGCGTCTTGGGCACTGCCACCAGCGTGGTGAACAGGCTGATCAGCCAGTACGCCATCGGGTACCAGATGACCCAGAAATAGTTGCGGCCGATATGTGTTTCGTAACGGCGGTCGATGACCAGACTGCTGGCGAACTGCAGCAGGCACACCAGCGCCAGGATCACCCCGTGCCACTGCGGCAGCAGCGTGGCGATGTACAGCGACGGCGGCAATGCGGCGAACTTGCCCAGCACCCACAGCAGGATGATCAGCAGCATGGTGTAGGCCCAGGCCACGCTGAAGATGTATTCCAGCAGCACGCCCCACATGCGCCGGCGGCGCCAGCTGAACAATGCACGCCCATGCCGCAGCAGCACTTCCACGCCGCCCTGCGCCCAGCGCAGGCGCTGCCGCCACAGCCCCTTCAGGGTCTCCGGCATCAGGATGAAGCACAGTGCATTGGGCTCGTAGCGGATGTCCCAGTGGTCCAGCTGCAGCCGCCAGCTGATGTCGATGTCCTCGGTCACCATGTCATCGGCCCAGTAGCCGATGCGGTGCAGCGCGGTACGCCGGAAGGCGGCGATCACGCCGGAAATGGTGAAGATACGCCCGTACACGCGCTGCGCGCGCTTGATCATGCCGATGATCGAGGAGAACTCGGCCACCTGCAGCCGGCCCAGCAGGGTGGAGCGGTTGCGGATGCGCGGGTTGCCGGTCACCGCGCCCACGCGCGGCCCGCTGGTCAGGTGCCAGACCATCCAGTGCACGGCGAACTCTTCCAGCATGGCATCGCCGTCGATGCGCACCAGGTATTCCGAGCGTGCCGCCAGCGCGCCCATGCGCAGTGCGTTGGCCTTGCCCAGGTTGCGGTCCAGGTGCACCACGCGCAGGCGCGGGTGCTGCGCGGCCATGGCATCCAGCCGCGCACCGGTGTCGTCGCGGCTGCCATCGTTGATGGCGATGACCTCGTAATCGGGGTAGGCCTGTGCCAGCGCCGCGCCGATGGTGTCGTCCAGGTTGTCCGATTCGTTGTGGCAGGGAATCAGCAGGCTGGCGAACGGGTACTCCTGCATCGGGGGCGGGTTGTTGCGCGCGCGGCCCTTCCATTCGCGGCGCATGAAGTAGTACAGCCCGCCGGTCATCCAGAAGAACGCCATCACCATCGGGTAGAAGAAGGCGAACTGGAACAGCGCGTACAGCCACGGGTTCATGCCCACGTTACTTCTCCGGGTAGGGGAAGTTGCGCGCCGACATGGCCGCGCGTGCATCCTGGGTGGAAGGGCGATCGGCGATGAAATCGTCCGGGTACCAGGCCAGGTGGCGCACGCCCTGGGCCTGCAGGCGGCGTACCTGCTCGCGCAGGCGCGGGCCAGGAATCGGCGTCTGCGTTCGCCAGTCCACGGTCTGCAGCTCGAACATCGTTTGTTCCAGCGCCGGGTCATGCGCGCGCACGGCCTCCACCAGGCGGTCCAGCCAGCGTTCGGGATGGCGGCTGCCTTCCATCCACGGCATCGCCATCAGCGCGGTGCGGTCATAGGCCTGGTTGAACAGGTCAAGGCGCTGGGCGAACCAGGCCGCGCTCTGCGGCTGCAGCACCGGCTGCGCGTACAGGTTGCGCACGGTGGCCAGCTTCGGCCGCCAGCGCTGTGCGCTGTCACGCAGCTCCAGGGTGAAGTCGATCAGCGCCTGGGTGCGCCCGCCGTCGGCGCCCTCCTGCGGAAGGTGGGCCAGCTCGGTGTCGCGCAGGTAGGCATCGTCGTGGAACAGCAGGCCTTCGAAGTACGAATTGATGGCCAGGTCTTCGTAGATGTCCTTGATGATCTGGCGCGCCTGCGGCCGGGTGAAATCCAGCCGGTACATGCCATCGGCCTCCGGGCTTTGGATGCCCAGCGCGGCCCGCTGCGTGGCGTCGGGCAGTTCATAGCCCAGCACCGGCAGCCACGCATAGACCTTCACGTCCGCACGGGTCTTCAGCTGCCAGGCCACGCGGTTGAACAGGTCCGCGCGCATCGGCAGGTGGCGGTTGGGGAAGTACAGCGCGTCGGCGGTGTTGTTGCCGTCCGGGTCGGCGAAGGCCTGCAGGTAGACGTGGGTCGGCCCGATCCGCTTCACCCGTTCGATCAGCTTGTCCAGGTTGTGCGCCTGCTGCGCCGGGTCGGCGTCGTACACCGCGTCCATGTCGATCTGCAGGGCGCGGGTTCCGTCCAGGCTGACGTCGCGGCGCAGTTCGAAGGCCAGGCCGGTGACGTTCGGGTTGCCGGTCACCAGCAGCCGGGCCAGGCCGTGCAGGTCGGCGCTGACCGGGGTGCTGCGGCCTTCCAGGTCGAAAGAGACCGGCATGCCCAGCTGCTCGGCGATCGCATTGCTCAGCTGGTTGTAGGCCGCATACGGCCAGACGATGGCCTGCGGGCGCACGCCCAGTTCCTTCTCGATGCGCTGCACGCTGCGGCCAAGGTCGTCGCGCAGGCGTGTTTCGTACTCGCTGGCGGTTTCGTAGCGCTGCGCCTTCGGTCGTAGATGCGGGTGATCACCGCCGGGGTATGGTTGCCCTGCGGGTTGGACTGCACGCCGTGGTGCAGGTTGTCGGTGTGGCTGGCCAGTTCCACCAGGCCGCTGTGCTGCATTTCGCGCAGCTGGTCCCAGGTGAGGAAATCATCGTGGCCGAACGGTCGGTAGCCGTAGTCGATGGTGCGGCCCGGGGCCATGTCCACGTAGTCGGTGATCACCGCCACCAGCGCCGGGTAGTTGTACGCGCGCAGCAAGGGGTACACGCGGCTGTAGACGCTGCGCAGGCCGTCATCGAAGGTCAGCAGCACCGGACGCGGCGGCAGCGTGGCTTCGCCGCGCGAGGCCTTGATCAGCTGCGACAGCGAGACCGGGTGGTAGCCGTGGGTGGACAGCCAGTCCAGGTGCGCAGCGAAGTTCTGCGTGCTGACCGCATAGGCATCGGCATCGGATTTCTCGCGCACGTCGTCGCGCACGTCGTGGTAGCTCAGCACCAGCAGGCCGTTGCCGGTGGCGTCCAGTTCGGCGGCCGGCCGCGCCAGCGCCGGCGGTGCCAGCAGCAGCGCGCCCAGCAGCGGGGCGGTCATCCAGCCGTGAATCATCCGTTCCATCTCACTCTCCCCAGCGCAGCACGGCATCGAAGCCGATATGTCGTTCACGTTGGCCGTCGTACACCGGCCGCGACCAGCTCACTCCGTACTCGAACACCCGGCCCTGTGCGAACTGCCATTCGTGGCGGTAGGCCACGGTGGGAATCAGTGCGCTGCCGAACCCCTGCTGCCAGTAATCGCCCAGCGATACCGTCAGGCGATAGTGGAAAGAGCGGTCGTAACGGCGCCACAGCTGCTGGTCGATGCGCAGGCCGACTTCCACCGAGCGGTCGCGGCTGGGATTGAAGTAGGGCACATCGTCACGGCTGCCGCGGCTGGTATAGACACTGCCCAGGCCATCGACGAGCACGCGCGGGCGGGTCAGCAGGCGCTGCTCGATGCTGCTGTTGAGGGTGTCGCGGCGGTTGCCGTCGTCATAGCGGAAATGGCTGCCGCCGATGCTCCAGCGGGCGCGCTCGTCGCGGGTGTAATCCACGGCCACGGCCACGCTGTCGGCGGTGATGCCGGACACGCGCGCCTGGGTGGAGGCCTCGGCATCGTTGCGCGCGGCAGTCACGCCGGCATGCCAGTGGTCGTTGAACTGCCAGCCCAGCGCACCGCGCAGGCCGGTATCGCCGATGCCGTCGTTGGGGCGCAGCACGGCCAGTTCGCCGTTGAGGCGGTCAAAGCGGTAGCGCGCGCCGGCACCCAGCCACAGCGGGGTGATCTTCTGCTGCTGGAAATCGACCGAACGGCGGTCGAAGAACGCGAACAGGCGCTAGCGGTCATCGATGACCGGTGAGGCGACTTCCATGCCGTAGTGCAGGTCGTTGTTGCCCAGCGGCGAGGTGCCGCCGCCGCCGGAGCTGCGCCCGCCCTCGGCCATGGCCTGCAGCTACCAGCCGCGGTGCGCGCGCCATTCGCGGTCCATGCGCTGCACCGACGGCTGGGTCGGGTAGCGCGCCAGCAGGTCGTCATGCAGCGGGCGCGCCAGATCGTCGCGCTGCAGCTGGACGTAGGCATCGTGCATGCCGATGCGCGGGGAGACATCACGCGGGTCCAGCGTGTAGGCCATCTGGTGGCGCTGCAGGGCACGGCGTGGCCAGCCGCGCATCTGGCAGACGCTGCCCAGCGCGGTCTGCAGGCCACCATTGCCCGGGCCGATGTCGATCAGCGCTTCCAGTTCCCGCTGCGCGGTGGGCAGATCGCCGCTGTAGGCGCGGATCATCGCCAGGTTCAGGTCGGCTTCGTAGCGCGCCCAGTTCGCATACGGGCTCTTGCCGCCGCCCCAGCGCCAGGTCGGTTCGTCCTTCTGCCAGGCCTGCAGGTAGGCGATGGCCTTGTCGGCCTGTTCGGTTTCCAGGTAGGCGTAGGCCAGTTCGGAGCGCGTCTGGAAGCGCGACGGATCATTCTTCGCGGCCGCTTCCAGCAGCGGAATGGCTTCTTCGGGGTGCTGGGCGGCCAACATCGAATCGCCCACGGCCGGCAGCACGTAGTCGGGCAGCGCCTGGCCCTCGTGCTGCAGCGCCCGTGCTTCATCGCGCACCTGTGCATGGCGCGAAAGGCGGTTGAGCAGGATCAGGCGGTCCAGCCGTACGCGCAGCGGCGCCTGCGCGGGCGCGGTGCCATCGCGGGCCGCCAGCCGGTCCATTTCCGCCAGCGCGGCCTCGGCCTCGTCCAGGCGGGTGTCCTCGGTCTCGCCGTAGGCCAGGCTCCAGTTCACGCGCTTGGCCAGGTAGTTCGATTCCAGCCGTGCCTTCTGCTCGGCATCGAACAGGTCCGGGCGCGCCTGGTACAGCTGCCAGGCGCGGCTGGCATTGCCGATATCGCCCAGCGTGAGGACCTGCAGCTTGTACAGCAGGGCATCGTCGGGTTCGATCAGCTGGGCACGCTCGATGGCGGCCAGGGCATCGACCCAGCGGGCCTGGTCGCGGTACTGGCCGATCTCGGCAAGCCGGTCGGCGCGGGTGATGCCAGATGCCGCGCCTGCGGCGGCCACCGGGCCTGCCAGCGCACTGCAGCAGGCCAGGCTGACGCCAAGCGCCAGTGGGCGAAGTACGGCCATGTTACCCCCGAGTGTCCTTACCTGGATGGAGTTAAAATGCGACGCGCATCACATTTTAACGTTATCCAGATGCTCGGGGCAACTGGCCCCGGCGATCCCTGCGGGCGTGCCTGTGCGGCGGTATTGCGGGTTCTGCTGACCATCGCGCTCCCCGTTGCGGTCGTAACGGAGGCCGTGGCGGCGCTGCATGCGCCCCACGCTCCTCCACCCGCCACCCGCTGGCCAGACAACCTGGCCGGGGTGACGGCGGGGTTCACCGTACGTGACGGCCTGCACGCGTTCTGTGTAGAGACGCTGTGCAGGGGCCGGTCGTCAGTGCCGCTGCAGCGCTATTACCAGATGTCTTCCAGCTTGCGCGGCTTGCAGGCCAGCCAGGCCCCGCCCAGCATCACAAGTGCGCAGCCCAGCAGGAAGGCGAAGGGCAGCGTCCAGCCGCCGCTGACGGTGTGCAGCCAGCCGACCAGGAACGGGCCCAGGCAGCTCAGCCCGTAACCGACGCCCTGCATGAAGCCCGACAGCGCGGCCGAACCGGTGGGCGTGCGCGTGCGCAGGTTGATCAGGGTCAGCGCCAGCGGGAAGGTGGACGGGCCCACGCCCAGCAGGCAGGCCCACAACAGCGGGGCCTGCATCGGCGCCCAGTGCAGGCCGGCGAAGGCCACCAGGAACGCGCAGAAGCCGACCAGCACCAGCGGGAACGGGTTCTGCAGGCGCACCGCCAGCGAGGGCATCAGCAGCGACGGCAGCAGACCCAGTGCCGAGAACACCGCCACCATCACGCCACCGAAGGCCGGCGTGGCACCGGCTTCGACCACGATGCGCGGCAGCCAGGTGAACATCGAATAGGTCATCAGCGAGGTCATGCCGAACATCAGGGTCATGCCCCAGCCCAGCGAAGTGCGCCACACCTTGCCGTGCGGTGCCAGCGACGGATCGGTGGCCGCAGTGGCCGCTTCCGGGCGCGGCGCGCGCAGCGACAGCAGCAGCCACGGCAGCGCAGCCGCCAGTGCCAGCAGGGCCCAGACGCCCAGCGACACCCGCCAGCCGACGCTGTTGGCCAGCGGCACCGCCAGCAGCGCCGGGGTCATCGTGCCCAGCTGCAGCACGCTGATGTAGCAGGTGCTGAGCGTGCCCACGCGGTTGGCGAAGTAGCGCTTCACCAGCGGCGGTACCACCACGTTGCCGATGCCCATGCCGGCCAGCGCCACCACCGAACCGGTCAGCAGGCTGCCGATGCCCACCGCCGAGGAGCGCAGCAGCAGGCCCAGCGCGGCCAGCGCCATGGCCAGCAGCGTGGTGCGCTCCAGCCCCAGCCGCCGCGCGATGGCCGGGGTCAGCACGCCAAACAGGGCGAAGGAGGCCGTGGGCAGCATGCCCAGCACGCCGGTCATGGTGGTGCCGAAGCCGAACTGCTCGCCGAGCACGTCCAGCAGCGGGGTGACCGAGGTGACGGCGGTGCGCAGGTTCACCGCGGCCAGCAGGATGGCCACGAAGGCCAGTACCCGGCCGTGCAGCAGCGGTGTCGGGGTGTGGGAGGAAACAGTCATTGCATGTCCTTGCAGGTGACACATGCCCGCACGGGGCATGCAGCGGCGGCACCAGCAGGGGTCCTGGTGCGGCAGGTGAGGGAAGAAGGCTGCGGCAGGAAGCGCGCAACGCCGCCTAGTGTACGTGGCGGCGCCCGTGCGGTCGTCCCCGTGCGCGCGAAGTGGTGGATCCGGGCGGACAGCACGTTTGCCAACGCGCGGCGAATGAATCCCGTCTTTTAACCCCATCAGCACCGTGAAATCGGGTGATTTCTGGCGAAAAAACGACTAGATCAGATTTTTCCTACATGGCAACGGGCGAAATTACGGTACGCAGTTTGCAGTTTTTACGCTTCAATCATGCATGTGACTCGCCCCGGATCGCTGTTGCGAATCGCGGCGCGCCACGGGTTGCGGGCGCCTGGCAGCGCTAGCACTCCGTGCATCACGGCGGCACCCTGATGAAGGCTCTTGTCAGAATCGCGATCCTGTTGATGCCGCTTGGCGTCTCGGGCTGCTTGATCGGCAATGGACGAATCTGTGGGCCGCAGACGCCGATGGTCTATTTCGATAGGGACGCCTATCAACGGCTCTTTCATCCAACGCCTCCAAGGGACAAATGGCTGCATTCCTCACGGCTGCCAATCGAACGTCAGCAGGACTGGATCGCGTGTGGCGGGATGGGCGACGGCGGCTATGCGTGTGTACCAGGAAGTGCCGGGACTGAGACTGCCAGGCTGTCTGGCGAGAAATTTGGCCAGATCCAACGCTGCATGGTGGGTAAGGAATATCGCTGTACCGGAACCTGCGAAGGCGGGATTCCCAGCAGATACCCTGCCTGCCAACGCCCGGGCGGATCTCTGCCTGATCATTGACCTGCACTCACTTGAAAGAGCCGAAATGGAGTAGCGTCATGAACCCCTGGTTGTCGTTGCCCGTGATCGTGGTTGCATTGGCAGGCTGTTCCACCGAGGCCCGCTACCAGGCGCTCGGCTCGCCGGACCCGCAGGGCGCGCCGGTGCGCTACCCGCTGGACTTCCCGATCTGCCAGGCCAACGCGCTCACCGGTGGCGAGATCATCGTGCCGCTCAAGCTGCGCATCTCCACTGCGGGCCTGCCTGATCCCATGCGGGTGATGGCCGAGCGGCGCAAGGGCCCCGCCATGAAAGGCTGCCCGAAGGGGCCGCCGGGCTTGACGACGCCGGCTGTCCAGCAGAAGGACAGTTTCTTGCGGACCCAGACGCTGGATCACACCGGGCAGGGCTACTTCGCGGCCTCTACGTATTCGTGGGAACTGCTCAGCCCGGGAACGCTGTCCGAGGAGGCGGCCAAAAGGCGGGACGTCGAACGCCTCCGCGCCGAGAACCTGCAGCGCTTTGGCAAAAGCCAGGAAAAAGTCGAACAGTCGCGCACGCAGGAAACCATCAACGGCAGGCGATGGGAGCATCGGCTGCTCGAGCTGTACGAAACGACGTTGGCAGATGCGGGCAGCCGCCAGTTGCGTGAATGGAATGAGATCTACGAACACGCATTGCCCGGCGGCTACCTGCCGCGCCGCTCGGCCCGCTACAGCACGATGATCGTGCAGGATCCGGTCTGGCTGGCGCCGCGCCGCGCGATGCTGCGCGACCTGGTCCAGTCGGTCACCATCGCGCCGGTTGATGACGCCCAGATCGCCGCCTTCATTGCCGAGGATGCCCGGCAACGCAAAGCGCTGAACGAAGCGTTCTTCCGCGGCAAGCTGTAGGCCTGCCGCTGGCGCGCGCTGCATGGCCATGGCCCGCGGGTGGTTGCCAGCCACCGCGCGGGCCCGGCACCTGCATGGCTCAGAACGTGTATTCCAGCCCCAGGCTGACGGTGGCGGCCGGTGCCGGCTGGCGGCCCCAGGGGCTGGTGTCGATGCCGCGGAAGAAGTACTTGCGGTTGAACAGGTTGTTCACCATCAGCGAGCTGGTCAGCACGTTGCCGCCCGCGCTGCGGCTGAGTACGCGGGTTGCCTTGGCGTTCCACACCCAGTAAGCGGGCATGCGGCCGATCGAGCCGATGGCGTTCTCGTCCACGGTGTTGCCCTTGTCCGACCACGAGGACCCGAAGTAGTAGCCGTCCACGGCCACGCTGCCGCCTTCACCCAGCCAGGTGGCGCCGAGGTTGAACTGGTTGCGCGCCGCATAGGGCACCGTGTTGCCACGGTAGGTGCCGCTGCGCAGGGTCGCGTCCAGGTAGGTGTAGCCCGCGTTGAGCGTCCAGTCACGCAGGGCGGCGGGCTGCCAGCGTGCTTCCAGCTCCAGGCCCTGGCGGCGTGTGCGGCCCAGGTTGCCGTAGGCGCGGGAGGTGTTGTCCAGCTCGATCTGGTTGTCGAAATCGATGCGGTAGGCCGCTGCGCTCAACTGCAGCGCCTGCGAGGGGCTGAAGCGCACGCCCGCTTCATAGTTCCAGGCCAGTTCCGAATCCAGGTTGTTGCCGTAGATGATCTGCGTCACCTGCGGCGCACGCAGTGAACGCTGGGCATCCACGAAGCCGTACCAGCGCGGGTCGAACTGGTAGCCCACGGTCAGCCCGGGCAGCAGGTTGCGGATCGGGTTGTCGGTGCTCGCGCCGGTGGCGCGGTTGTAATAGGCCGAATCCAGATGCTCGAAGCGCAGGCCTGGGGTGAGGGTCAGGCGCTTGTCGAACAGGCCGATCGCATCGCTGATGTAGCCGGCCCATGCACGGTCCTTGAAGCGCCAGTCACGCACCACTGTCTGCACGCCATTGTCCAGGCCGGTGTTGCCGACGATGAAATCGATGTCCTCGCGCATGCCGCGCACGCCGACGGTGATGGTGTGGCTGGAATGCGCACTGTCTGCCTTCAGCGTCAGGCGCGGCTCGGAGCCGAAGATGCTGAAGCCGCGTGGCGCACTCTGGCGCAGCTGCGGCGGCAGGTCCGGTGCCCAGGTTTCGGCGGCCGCGCGGCGCATGCCGACCACGAAGTTGCGCGTGCTGTCGGCGTTGAACGTGGTCCAGTCCAGCTGTGTGGCATCGAACGGCCCCCAGCTGCCCAGGTCCTGCAGCAGCGTGACCGAGGCGCGTGTGGTGCGCCCGGAGAATTCATCCAGCGTGCGCGTGGAGCGGCGGCTGCCGGCGGCATAATCCTGCGCGGACAGTGCACCGGCCAGGTCCATGTTGGCCACGTAGCGGCTGATCTCTGCCTTCACCAGCGTTCGCGCCGACGGTGCCCATTCCGCACGCAGGCGGGCGTTCTTGACGTCGGTGTCGCTGTGTTCGCGGCCGTACTGGCCCTTCAGCCAGTCTGCGTCCAGCTGCAGGCCGAACGTCTCGGTCAGGTAGCCACCGGTGGTCACGGCGGTGTCGCGCAGGAAACGGCCAGCGCCACCGGCGGTGATGCGGCTGGACAGCGTGGTGGTCCATTGCTGCGGAATGGGCTTGCTGACCAGGTTGATCATACCGCCCACGTTGTTGGGCCCGTATTGCACGGCTGCACCACCGCGTACCACGTCGATGCGGTCGATCTGGTTCATGCTCACCGGGAACAGCGACAGGCTGGTCTGGCCATAGGGTGCCAGTGCCAGCGGAATGCCATCGTGCAGCACCTGCACGCGCCCGCTGCGGCTTTCATACAGGCCGCGCAGCATGATCTGCGGCAGTACGCCGGTGCCGGTTTCATCCAGGATGCGCACACCCGGTACCCGCTGCAGGGCATCGTCCAGCGAGCGGAACGCACCGCTGGCCAGCGCCTGCGAATCGATGACCGAGCGCGCACCGGCGAAGGTCTGCGCGTCCTGCTGGCGGGACTGGCCGAACAGGCTGGTGGCTTCCACGCGCACGGTATCGAGCTGCATCGCCTGGCGTGGTGCGGCGGCAGTGGAGGATGAGGCGGGCGGCGCCGCCACGGGCGGGGCCGCCACAACGCTGTAGGCGCCGCTGGGGGTGCGCACCAGCACCAGCGCGTGCGGTGACAGCGCCGTGCGCAGGGCCGCTTCAGCATCCATCTGGCCGTGCACCGGCGCGGCCTGCAGGCCGTGCAGCAACCGGCTGTCCACCGACAGCGCGACGCCGGCCTGGCTGGCAATGCGCATCAGGCTGGCATCCAGCGGCTGTGCCGGCAGGTCGAAGGCCTGCGCGGGCGCGGCCATGGCGGGCAGTACCGGCCAGGCCAGGGCGACGGCAAGGGACAAGGGCAGGGCATGCAGGCGGCCGAGGCGGCGGCCATGCGCAATGGAAAACATGGGCACTCCAGAGGGGTAGGGGTCAGCCTGCGTGCAGGCGCTCACCGGGTATGAGTCGCGAGCGCGAAAAAGTGACACCCCATTGCGCAGATTTTTTCCAGTGGCCGAACAGTGGCTGTGGCGGCCGCTGCCAGCGACTAACCGGGCCGGCGTTCGATGCGTACCAGCCAGCCACCGGACAGCACCTGCAGGTCGATCGGCAGCGTCTGCGCCAGGGTCCGCAGCGCGGCGGCCGTGTCATCCAGCGGGTAGCGCCCGGACACGTGCAGCGCGCCGGCCTCGCTGCTGAAGCGGATCAACCCGTTGTGGTAGCGGCGCAGGCCTTCGATCACCTCCGACAGCGGGGCATCAAGCACGCTGAGCATGCCCTCGCGCCAGTCGGCGGCCAGCGCGCTCTGTGCGGCCGGCACCGGGGTGATGCCGCTGTCCGCCAGCCAGGCACCGGCACCGGCGGCCAGGGGCTGCCGATGGCCCCCGGCCTGCAGCCACACGCCGTGCTGCAGGGCCACCACCAGGCTGCGCCCAGCGTCCTGGCGCAGCAGCAGGCTGGCGCCGGGCGCGCTGGCCTGCACGCTGCCATGCCGGCCCTGCACCTGCAGCTGGCCGGCCTGCGCCGGCCGTGTGGCGATCAGCTGGCCTTCGCGCAGGTGCACCTGCACGTGGCTGCCGTAGGAACGCGTGTCGGCTGACGAGCGTGCGTCCAGCAGCACGCTGCCACCGTCCGCCAGCACCCAGTGGCGGCGCTGCCGGGTGGCGGTGTGCAGGTCGGCGGCCAGGTCGGGCAGCAGCCCCATCTGCCGGCCCAGCCAGGCACCGCCCAGGCCGGCGCCGGCCACCGACAACAGCCCGCCCAGCAGCTGGCGGCGCCGCTTCGCGCGGTGGTCCATCCGCTGCAGCAGCGTGTCGACGCCGGCGCCACGGCCGCTGGATGCGGCAGGTAGTGCGGCGGCGCCGTCGAAGGTCTGGCCGAGCGCCTGCTGCAGCCGCTGCCAGGCCGCCGCATGCCGGGTATCGGCCTGCAGCCAGCACTGCAGTGCCTGTTCGGTCTGTGCGTCGCCGGGGTGGCCGCGCAGTTCCACCAGCCACTGCACTGCCGCTTCGCTGGACGCGTCCAGTGCGGGGGCTGCCGCCGGGCGAGGGGGCATCGGAATCAGCCGCCCGTTGCCAGCAGGCACTGGCGCAGGCCCTGCGCCATGTAACGGCGCACCATGCTGACCGACACGCCGACCGCCGCGGCAATCTGCGCATAGGTCATGCCATCAAGCTGGCTCATCAGGAACGCGCGCCGGGCCTTGCTGCTCAGCCCGTCCAGTGCGTGGGCGATGCGCTCCAGCGCTTCCAGCAGCAGCGCCTGTTCCTCGGCGCTGGGCGCCACCGGCGGCGGGGCCTGGGCCAGGGCTTCCAGGTACACGCGTTCCAGTTCGCGGCGGCGCCAGGTCTGCGCCAGCACGTTGCGCGCCACCGTGCTCAGGTAGGCACGCGGTTCTTCGATCGCATCCAGCCCCTGCCGGGCGATCACCCGCAGGAAGGTTTCCGAGGCCACATCCTCGGCCTCGGCACGGTTGCGCAGGCGTTGCCGCAGGCTGCCAAGCAGCCAGGGCTGGTGTTCGGTGAACAGGGCGGCCGTGGCGGCAGCGTCGGCATGGGACAGCGTCGGCATCGGAAGCCCGTGGGGCGTACTGAGAATCGTTATTGTATGCGAGCGATTGTCAGCCGGGGCATGCCGGTCCCGGCGGCGTGGCGCGCAGGGCCGGGCGACAGGCACAAAAAACCCGGAGGACGATGTCCACCAGGCTTGATTGTGACCACCGAAGTGGTCGGGGAGACAGGATTCGAACCTGCGACCTCTACGTCCCGAACGTAGCGCTCTACCAGACTGAGCTACACCCCGAAGGGAGCCCCCTATTCTATCCATTCACCCCGATGGCGGCAAGGGGTAAATGGTGTTTCTTCACACTGCCGGAGCCGTGCAATCCCTCAGGGAACAAAAAAGCCTGGACGACTTCACCAGGCTTCAATGCGACCACCGAAGTGGTCGGGGAGACGGGATTCGAACCTGCGACCTCTACGTCCCGAACGTAGCGCTCTACCAGACTGAGCTACACCCCGAAGGAGCCGCCTAAGGTACCGTGTGAAGGCCAAGGCGGCAAGCTTTTTTACAGCTCAACGACGGTTTTCTTTCTCGATGCGGTTCTGCTCGCGCGCTTCGAACCACATGCCGTTGAGGATGGCGACCGTGGAGGCCAGACCGGCGCCGAGAATCCAAGCGAAGTACCACATGTTCGTATCTCCTTCATTTGGAGGCAGGTGCCTACCGTGGGTCGGTACATCCTGCTCTTGGTGGGTGCCGACCGTTGGTCGGCACATGGGCAACCCATCAATACGCGTTCGGGTTGTCGCCCATTTCCTCGGCCGTCGTCTTGCCCTTCAGCACGCGGTACACCCAGGTGGTGTAGGCGAGGATGATCGGCAGGAAGATGGCCGTGGCCAGCAGCATGATCCACAGCGTCAGGTGGCTGGACGAACTGTCCCAGACCGTCAGGCTGGAGGTGGGCTGGCTGGAGGAGGGCAGCAGGAACGGGAAGATCGCAAAACCAACGGTGAGGATGATGCCGGCGATGGAGGCGCCCGAGGCGATGAACGCCAGGCCGCCCCGGCGGGCACGCAGCAGCACCGCACTGGCCAGTGCACCCAGCAGGCCCAGCACCGGGAACACGATCGTTGCCGGCATGCTGCTGTAGTTGCGCAGCCAGCCGCCGGCGGCGGTGCCCAGTTCGGCCGTCTTCAGCAGCGGGTTGGTCGGGCCATCGGTCACCACCTGCGAGGTGATCTGGTAGCCCGGCAGGCCGAAGGCCACCCAGGCGCCGGCGGCGGCGAAAAGCACGAAGCTGATGAGCGCTGCAACGCTGCCATAGCGGGCGGCACGCGCGGCCACCGGGCCGTCGGTCTTGATCACCAGCATGGCCGCACCGTGCGAGACCAGCATGGCCACGCTGACCAGGCCGGCCACCAGCGCGAACGGGGTGAGCAGGCCGAAGAACGAACCGGTGTAGGTCACGCGTAGGGTGTCATCGAAGTGGAACGGCACGCCCAGCAGGACGTTGCCCACCGCCACGCCGGCAATCAGGCCCGGCAGCAGGCCACCGACGAACAGCACGCGGTCCCAGTTGTCGCGCCAGCGCTTGGACGGCAGCTTGCTGCGGTACTTGAAACCGACCGGCCGCAGGATCAGGCCGAACAGCATCGCAAACACCGCCAGGTAGAAGCCGGAGAAGCTGACCGCATACAGCGGCGGCCAGGCGGCGAAGATCGCACCGCCCCCCAGCACCAGCCACACCTGATTGCCTTCCCAGACCGGGCCGACGGTGTTGATGACCAGCCGGCGTTCCTCATCGGTTTTCGCCACGAACGGCAGCAGGGTGCCGACGCCCAGGTCGAAGCCGTCCATCACCGCCCAGCCGATCAGCAGGATGCCCAGCAGCAGCCACCAGATCACGCGCAGCGTGGTGTAATCAAGTCCAATGAATTCCATCTGGATTCTCCTGCCTCAGGCCTGTCCGGCAGCGGTTGCAGTGGGGGAAACAGGGCGGATGTCGGCCTGCAGCGTGGGCAGGATCTCGTCCGGACCGGTGCGGATCGCCTTCAGCATCAGTTTGATCTCGATGACCAGCAGCACCGTGTACAGCGCGGTGAACACCGCCAACGTGGTCAGGATTTCATGCAGGGCCAGGCCCGATGCCGCGTAGAAGGTGGGCAGCACGCCATCCACCGCCCACGGCTGGCGGCCGTACTCGGCCACGAACCAGCCACATTCGATGGCGATCCACGGCGCTGGCAGGCTCCACACGGCCAGCTTCAGGAACCAGCGCTTGTCCTGGAAACTGTTGCGGCACGAGTAGTAGAACGCCAGGGCGAAGAAGGCGATCAGGTAGAAGCCCAGGCCGGCCATGATGCGGAAGGTCCAGAACAGCGGTGCCACGCGCGGCACGGTATCCATCGCGGCCTTGGAGATTTCCTCCGGCGTGGCATTGAGGATGTCCTCGCGGTAGCGCTTCAGCAGCAGGCCGTGGCCCAGATCCTGCCAATGGCGGTCGAACATCTCGCGTGCCGCCACATCGTTCTTGTCCTTCTTCACCCGCTCCAGCGCGCCATAGGCGATCTGGCCACCGCGGATGCGGTGTTCGGCACGGTCCACCAGTTCCAGGATGCCGGGAATCGGCTGGTCCAGCGAACGGGTGGCGATCAGGCCCATCAGGTACGGGATCTTGATCGCGTAATCGTTCTGGTGGGTGCTCTGGTTGGGAATGCCGAAAGCGGTGAAATCGGCCGGCGGGCGCTCGGTTTCCCACATGGCTTCAATCGCGGCCAGCTTCATCTTCTGGTGTTCGCTGGCGGCGTAACCGCTCTCGTCACCCAGCACCACCACCGACAGCGAGGACAGCAGGCCGAAGGCCGCGGCCACCGCGAACGAGCGGCGTGCCATGTCCTTGTGCTTGTTGCGCAGCAGGTACAGGGCACTGATGGACATCACGAAGATGGCACCGGTCACGTAGCCGGCGCTGACGGTGTGCACGAACTTGGCCTGTGCCACCGGGTTCAGCAGCACGGCGGCGAAATCCACCACTTCCATGCGCATCGTTTCCGGGTTGAACACCGCACCGGTTGGGTTCTGCATCCAGCCGTTGGCGATCAGGATCCACACCGCCGACAGGTTGGTGCCCAGCGCCATCAGCCAGGTGACGGTGAGGTGCTTGACCGGGCTCAACCGCTTCCAGCCGAAGAAGAACAGGCCGATGAAGGTGGCTTCCAGGAAGAACGCCATCAGCCCTTCAATGGCCAGCGGCGCACCGAAGATATCGCCCACGTAGTGGCTGTAGTACGACCAGTTCATGCCGAACTGGAATTCCATCACCAGGCCGGTGGCCACGCCGATGGCGAAGTTGATGCCGAACAGCGTGCCCCAGAACAGGGTCATCTGCCGCCAGACCTGTTTGCGGGTCATGACGTACACGCTCTCCATGATGGCCACCATGAAGGACAGGCCGAGCGTGAGCGGAACGAATAGGAAGTGGTACATCGCGGTCAGCGCGAATTGCAGCCGCGACAGTTCAACGACTGTCTGATCAATCATGGCCTGGCTACCTCGTTGGATAGTGCCGTTGCAGGTGGCGGGAAGGGTGGTCTACGACGTGAATGATGTGACCGACTACTTCAAACAGCCTTGATCCAGATCAATGTATGAACGCGTTTGCCACCGCATCGTAGGCCAACCTGCTGCCACATGCGACCGCATGACGCAGGGGAAGGCTGCGGCCTGCCCCTACAATGGCCTTGGCCCCCGTGAAGCCTTCTGTGAAGACACTTTGACCGCCGCCCCCGAACCGACCACCACCGCCGCCGCTACGGACCCGGTCGACGCTCCCCACCAGCGGCGTGCGCGTACGGCCTGGCTGGCCAGCCTGGCCCACGCTGCGCGCGGCCGGCAGCGGCTGGCGGGGTTCTGCACCAGCCTCTCCGGCGCCCTGCTGATCGGGCAGGCCGCGGCCATCGCATGGCTGGTGCAGGCGGTGCTGGTCGAGCACCGCCCGCTGGCCGAGGGCGTGCCGGTGCTGGCCGCGCTGGCGGTGGTGCTGGTGCTGCGCACGCTGCTGGGCAGCGTGGTGCAGGCCGCTGCCGGTGATGTGGCCGACACTGCGCGGCTGGCGCTGCGTGAACGCGTGTTCGCGCGGCTGCTGGGGCACGGGCCGTTGTGGCTGCGCCAGCGCCGTACCGGTGAACTGGCCGAAATGATGCTGCACCACACCGATGCCATCGAAAGCTATTACAGCGGCTTCCTGCCGGTGCGCACCGAAGTGGTGGTGGTGCCGCTGCTGATCCTGGCCGCAGTGGCTTGGGTCGACTGGGTGGTCGCGCTGATCCTGCTGTTCACCGCGCCGCTGGTGCCGTTCTTCATGATGCTGGTGGGCTGGGGCGCCGAAGCTGCCGGCCGCGCGCAGCTTGGCGAGCTGGCCCGCATGAGCGGCCATTTCGCCGACCGCCTGAAGGGGCTGGGGCTGCTGCGCCTGTATGGCCGTGGCCAGGCCGAACTGGCTGGCATCGAAGCGGCCGCCGAGGGCGTGCGCACGCGCACCATGAAGGTGCTGCGCATCGCCTTCCTGTCGTCCACCGTGCTGGAGTTCTTCGCCTCGGTCAGCGTGGCCATGGTGGCGCTGTACCTGGGGCTGAGCTACCTGGACATGATGGCGTTGCACGCGCAGATTCCCACCCTGGGCGCAGGCCTGTTCTGCCTGCTGCTGGCACCGGAGTTCTACGCACCGCTGCGCCGGTTGGCCGCGCACTACCACGACCGTGCCAACGCCCTGGCCGCCGCGGCCGAAGTGGAGCGCCTGCTGCAGGTGCTGCCCGGCGAGCAGGCCGAGGATGTGAAGCCTGCCGTGCCGGTGCTGTCGGAGCCGGCCGAAGCCGCCGCGCCGCCGTTGCGTGTCCAGCAGCTGAGCCTGCGCCCGCTGGGTGCGCAGCACGCTGTCGTGCAGGATCTTTCCTTCCGCGTGGAGCCCGGCCAGCGGCTGGCCGTGGTCGGCCCCAGTGGCAGCGGCAAGAGCACGCTGCTGGAAGCCCTGGCCGGCTGGTTGCCACCGCAGGCCGGCCGCATCGAACGGCGTCCCGGGCTGAGCGTGGGCTATGCCAGCCAGCGCCCGTACCTGTTCCATGGCAGCCTCGCCGACAACCTGCGCCTGGGCGATCCGGCGGCCAACGATGCCTGCCTGCGCGCGGTGGCCGAAGCGGCGCAGGTGATGCAGTTCGCGCAACGCCTGTCCGATGGCCTGGACACGCTCATCGGCGAGCGTGGCTTTGGCCTGTCCGGTGGCGAGGCCCGGCGCATCGGCCTGGCGCGGCTGCTGCTGCGCGACCCGCAGATCCTGCTGCTGGACGAACCGACTGCCTTCCTCGACGATGCCACCGAGTCCGCGTTGCTGCAGAGCCTGGCCACCTATGCACGCAGCCGCTGTGTGGTGGTGGCCACCCACAGCCCGGCGGTGATGGCCTGGGCCGACCACTGCCTGCACCTGCCGCCCGGTGTGGCACCGGCGGTGAGCGCATGAACCACGCCATGAACGGTTCCTCCGATTCCCTGCGCGGTGTGTTTGCCCGCCACCGCCTGCAGCTGCTGCTGACCGTGCTGCTGCTGTGGACCACGATGCTGGCCGGCACCGCGTTGCTGGGCCTGTCCGGTGGCTTCCTGACCGCGGCTGCGCTGGCCGGTGCGGCCGGCATGGGCAGCGGCTTCAACTTCTTCTCGCCGTCGGCCGGCATCCGTGGCCTGACCATGGCGCGCATCGCCTCGCGCTACTTCGAGAAACTGGTGGGCCACGATGCTACGCTGCGCATCGCCCGCGACCTGCGCGTCTGGTTCTTCCGCCGCGCATTGCCGCTGGCGCCGGCACGGCTGGGCGGTACCCGCACCGGCGATCTGCTGGCACGCCTGCTCGGCGATATCGGCGAAGTGGATGGCCTGCTGGTACGCGCCATCGGGCCGCTGCTGGCACTGGCCGGCCTGAGCGCCGTGGCGGTGCTGTCGGCGGCGCTGATCCTGCCGATGGCCGGTGCATTGCTGGCGGTGATGACCCTGCTGGTGGGGGTGGCGGTGCCATGGCTGGGGGTGCGCGGTCGTGACCGCGAGGAAGCCGACCGTGCCGCGCACCGTACGGCGCTGCGCACGGCAGCGTTCGAGGGGCTGGAAGGGGCCGGTGATCTGGCCGCACTGCACGCAGGCCAGGCCTGGCAGCTGAACGTGCGCGTGGCCGCCAAGCAGGTGGTGTCGCGTGACCGCCGGCGGCGCTGGCGGCTGCTGGCCGGCACCACCCTGCAGGGTGTGCTGGCCGGGCTGGGGCTGGTGGCGATGATCGCACTGGCGCTATCAGCGGCCGAACAGCAGCGCATCGATGCGGCGATGGCCGCAGGCCTGGTGTTCCTCACCGTGGCGGTGATCGAGCTGTGGGGCGGGCTGGGCCTGGCCTGGCAGTCGCTGCAGTCCGGGCGGATCGCTGCCGCGCGCCTGCAGGACATCGTTGAACAGTCGGCGGCGGTGGATGACCCGCTGCAGCCGGTGGTGGTGCCTGCACAGGGCACGCTGCGCTGGGAACACGTGCGCTTCCAGTGGCCCGGTGCTGCACGGCCGGTACTGGATGGGCTGGACCTGCAGCTGGCACCAGGCGAACGCATCGCGATCGGCGGTGACAGTGGCAGCGGCAAGACCACGCTGTCCAGCCTGCTGCTGCGGCTGTGGGATCCGCAGCAGGGGCGGTTGAGCTACGGCGGCCATGACCTGCGCTGCTTCGCCGTGGCGGACTGGCATGCGCAGCTGGCCTGGTTGCCGCAGAACGCGCCGGTGTTCGCCGGTAGCGTGGCCGACAACCTGCGGCTGGGCGACCCGGCGGCCGACGACGCGCGCCTGTGGGAGGTACTACACCGGGTGCGGCTGGTGGACTGGGCGCGACAGAACGCCGGGCTGCAGACCTGGGTGGGCGAGAACGGCGCCACGATGTCCGCCGGGCAGGCGCGGCGCCTGGCGCTGGCACGCGCGCTGCTGCGCGATGCGCCGGTGCTGGTGCTGGACGAACCCACCGAAGGCCTGGACGTGGATACCGCACGCGCGCTGCTGCTGGACCTGGCCGGCCTGCTGCAGGGGCGCAGCCTGCTGATGATCACCCACGACGCGCTGCCGGACGGCGTGGTGGATGTGCATTACCGGTTGCGTGACGGGCGGCTGCTGCGGGAAGGCTGATGTGCGCCGGTGGCGCGTTCGGGTGTTCGCGTGGTGAGG
Source organism: Stenotrophomonas maltophilia (assembly GCA_009912235.1). Lineage (GTDB taxonomy): Bacteria > Pseudomonadota > Gammaproteobacteria > Xanthomonadales > Xanthomonadaceae > Stenotrophomonas > Stenotrophomonas maltophilia_AV. Next base: position 257,121 of record WNDS01000002.1, on the reverse strand, counting down.
GCATCATCCACGCATGGCGTGGATCTACAAAAGCGCGATTTCGTGCGGTGATGGAGTGATCCATGTGGGGTGCGGATCCACGAACGTCGGGTGTTCGTGCGGTGATGGAATCACCCACGCGCGGCGTGGATCGATCAACGCATGGCGTGGATCAACGAACGTTGGGGCCTTGCGCACGCTGTTGTAGAGCCACGCCATGCGTGGCTGGCCGCCCTCACGCCGCGAATTCGCGCAGCAGCACGGCGACGGTGGCGACGTTGGCCAGCACGCACAGCCAGAACACGCGCTGGAACGGGGCCTTGCGGTGCTTGTGACGGAAGATCGCCTGCGCCAGCAGGACGCCCGGCCAGCCGCCGGCGAAGGCCAGCAGCTGCAGGGTGCGTTCCGGCGTGCGCCAGCTACCACGCTTGGCCGCGCGCTTGTCGTGCCCGTACAACACGAAGGCGAGGGCGCTGGCCAGCACGTACAGCAGCGCCAGCCACGCAGGCAGCGCGCCGGTGATCGACACCGCCGCCAGGGCGCCCACCACCAGCAACGCCAGATAGCGGCGCGCGTGCGTCACAGCGTGTCGAGGAAGCCGCGCACCGCCGGGCCGAACCGCTCGAAATCGACCAGGAACGCGTCGTGCCCCTGCGGCGAGTCCAGCCCGATGAAGCGCGCATCGGCACCACCGGCGCGCAGGCCATCGGCCACCTGCTGCTGTTGCTGCACCGGGAACAGGATGTCGGTGTTGGCGCCGATGGCCAGCGCCTTTTCCACGCGGATCTTCGCCAGCCCGGCCATGACATCGCCGCCGGCATACTCGGCCAGGTCGAACCAGTCCATCGAACGGCTCAGGTACAGGTAGCAGTTCGGGTCGAAGAAGCGCACGAAGCGGCGCGCGTGGCCTTCCAGGTAACTTTCCACCTGGAATTCCAGGCCGAACGGGTCGTCGTCCACCTGGTCCGAATCCAGCCGCACGCGGCCGAAGCGGCCATCCCATTCCAGCGCGGAACGGTAGGTGATCACGCCCAGCTTGCGCGCCATGCGCATGCCCGATTCGGGATAGCCGCTTTCATCGTAGTGCCCGCCATTCCACTGCGGGTCCAGGCGGATCGCTTCGCGCTGCAGCGAGCGGATCGCGATCGAGAACGGCAGCGCCTGCGCACTTCCGGAAATATTGACGTGGCTGCGCGCGATGCCCGGGTGCAGCAACAGCAGCGCCAGTGCGGTCATGCCGCCCATCGAGTTGCCCACCACGCAGGCCAGCTGTTCGATGCCCAGCGCCCGCACCACCTCCACCGCGGCGCGCGCGCCGTCCTCGATGGACAGTTCGGGGAAATCAAGCCGGTAGGGTTCGCCGGTGGCCGGGTTCAACGAGGCCGGGCCGGTGGAGCCCTTGCAGCTGCCCAGCGAATTGACGCAGATCACGTACCAGCGGTCGGTATCGATCGGTTTGCCCGGCCCGACCATCGCTTCCCACCAGCCCGCGGCGGGGTTGTCGGCGCTGGACGCGGCATGCGCATCGGGCGACAGGCCGGTGACGATCAGCAGCGCATTACTGCGCGCCGCATCCAGCGTGCCCCAGGTTTCATAGGCCACGCGGCCGTCCAGCAGCGCACCACCGCGCTTGAACGCGAACGGTGAGGGCAGGGCATGGAAGCGGGTGCCGACGGGAATGAATTCAGTCATGCGGGCATTCTAGCGGGGCCGCTGTGCACGCAGGCGACATGCTGGTTTCCATTGGCGGCGTATGCATCCGCCGGGCATGGCCCGGCGCTGTCGGTAGCGCCGGGCCATGCCCGGCGAGCGCAGCGGCGCGGTGCGGGAATTACGGGAACCGCACCGCCACCACGCCATCATGCGGCAGCGTCACCCGCACCACCTCGCTCTGCAGATCGCCCTCGCCACGGTTGGCGCTGCCGCTGCGCGAAATGCGCACCAGCACCTCCACGTCGCGGTGCGCCGACAGCGGCGCGGTCGGCATCGGGCTGTCGCCGTCACCCAGGTCCACCTCACCGCTGAAGCCGGCCAGCGGCAGCCGACGCACGGCCACCGGCATCGGCGGGCCGCCGATGGCACGGGCGAGCACGAAAACCTGGCTGCCGGCCGGCCAGTCGCCGGCCTGCAGGCCGGCAGGCAGCTGCACGTTCACCCGCAGCAGGGCCGCCGGTGCAGCTGCTGCATCGGCGTCTGCGGCGGGCAGGCCGGCGGCCTCACGGGCCAGCGTGATCTGTGCCTGCAATGCCCGCGCGGCGCCGGCATCCAGCCGTGGCAGCAGGTCGCTCCACAACTGCGCCGCCTCGGCGTTCTGCCCGCGTTGGCGCAGGGCAATGCCCAGCAGCCAGCTGGCGCGTTCGGCATCGGGCTCGACCTGGTGTGCATGCCGCAGCCACTGCACCGCCGTGTCATCGAACTGCTTGTGTGCATCGGCCTGCGCGCGGGCCTGGGCGGCCTCCACCAGCACGCCGGCATCATCGGGCGCCAGGGCCGCGGCACGTGCAAATGCCTGGGCGGCGGCCGCCGGGTTGCCTAGTTCGCTCTGCGAGCGGCCCAGCAGCACCCAGCCATCGGCACGCTGCGGGTCGCGCTGCAGCGCCTGTTCCAGGGCCTGTACACCGTCGCGCAGCGTGGCGACGGAGGTGGCGGCCGGCGTCGATGCGGCGCGCGGTTCGCCCACCAGCTGGTACAGGCAGCCACCGGCCACGTCCAGCGCCAGCACGCCGGCAATGAAACCGCGCCGGCCCTGCCGGCGCAGCGGCCACAGGACCCATGCCGCCACCAGGGCGGAGACCAGGCAGGGCAGTGCGGGCAGCACAACGGCGCTCACCAGCCATCCCCCGCATCACCCTGTACCGGCACGCTGTGCGCGCGCCGGCGCACGATGCGCCAGACCAGCAGCGCGCCGCCCAGCAGCACCAACAGCGGCCCGCCCCACAGCAGCCAGGTGCCCGGCTGCAGCGGCGGCTGGTACAGCACGAAGTCGCCGTAGCGGGCCACCAGGAACTGCTTGATCTGTGCGTCGTCCAGGCCCTGCTGCATCAGCTGCAGCACCTCGCGGCGCAGGTCCTGGGCAATCTGTGCGTTGGAATCGGCCAGCGACTGGTTCTGGCACTGCACGCAGCGCAGCTGCGCGGCCAGGTCGTGGAAATGGGTTTCCTCGGCGGCGCTGGCAAAGGCCAGCGGCCGTGGGTCATGCAGCGGCTGCTGCGCGGCGGCCAGCCACGGCCAGGCCAGTGCCAGCAGCACCAGCAGCAGGCGCCAGGGCGCGCGCTCAGGGATCGCCGTGCAGCCCATTATCGGCATTGGCCTGTGCCTTCTCGATCTTCTGCAGCGCGGGAATCAGCCTGGTATCGATCACGTCCTGGGTCATCGCGCCGCTGTACTTCCAGCGCACCACGCCACTGCCATCCACCAGGAAGGTTTCCGGCGCAGCGGTCATGCCCCAGTCGATGGCGGTGCGGCCTTCGACATCGCTCAGCACCACCATGAACGGGTTGCCCAGCTGTTCCAGCCAGTGCAGGGCATCGCTGGGGTCGTCCTTCCAGTTGTAGCCCACCACGCGCACGCGCTTGGTCTCGGCGAAGCGGGTCAGCACCGGGTGTTCCTCGCGGCAGGCCGCGCACCAGCTGCCCCACACGTTCAGCAGGTACGGCGCGCCGCGCAGTTCTTCGCTGCGCATGGTCATCGACGGGTCGTGCAGCACCGGCAGCGCGAAGGCCGGGGCCGGCTTGCCGATCAGCGCAGAGGGCAGCACGTCGCGCTGCGGGTCACCCGATTTCATCACCCCGTAGACCATCAGCCCGAGCAGGCCGAAGAAGAACAGCACGCCGATCACGATGGCCACGGGGGGCAGCGGACGGGACGGGCGGGGGGCGGGGGACTCGGACACGGTTGGAACTCCTACGGGCGACGGAAGCGGCGGTCGGCGGCGGTGATGAAGCCGCCCAGTGCCATCAGCAGTGCGCCCAGCCATATCCAGCGCACGAAGGGCTTGATGTGCACCCCTACCGCCCATGCATTGTTGCCCAGCGGCTCGCCCAATGCCACGTATACGTCACCGTTCACGCGCGCATCGATGTCGGCTTCGGTCATCACCTGGCCGCCACTGGCGTACTGGCGCTTCTCCGGGTGGAGCAACGCCCGTTCGCGACCATCGCGGAACACCCGCAGGTGGCCACGGTCGGCACTGAAATTGGGCCCTTCGCGGTGGTCCAGGCCTTCGAAGCGCACTTCGTAGCGGCCCACCACCACGCTCTGGCCCGGCGCAAGCGCCACTTCGCGCTGCACGTTCAGCGCTTCCACCAGCAGCGCGCCGACCAGGAACACCGCGATGCCGGTGTGGGCGACGATCATGCCGAGCATTTCGCCGGTGAAGCGGCCATTGCCGCGCAGGCGCTGCCAGACAAAGCGCGCGGTACCCAGCGCCACCCAGGCCGCTGCGGCCACGCCCAGCCCGGCCTTCCAGCCGTTCTGCGGGGCCTTCCACCACGCCAGCACGCCCAGGGCCACGCCCAGGCCCAGCCACGGCAGCATCAGGGCCAGCGCGCGCGAGGGCTGGTCGCGCTGCCACTTCACCAGCGGCCCGAACGGCAGCAGCAGCACCAGCGGTGCCATCAGCAGCAGGAACAGGCTGCCGAAGTAGGGCGGGCCCACCGAAATCTTGCCCAGCCCCAGCGCATCGGCCAGCAGCGGGTACAGCGTGCCCAGCAGCACCATCGCGCAGGCGGTGGCCAGCAGCAGGTTGTTGGCCAGCAGCAGGGTTTCGCGCGAGGTGCCGGTGAAGCCGCGGCGCGGGTCGGTGCCGTCCACGGCCAGGCGGGGGGCGCGCAGTACATACAGCAGCAGGCTGCCACCTACCAGCAGGGCGAGGAACACCAGGATGAACAGCCCGCGCGAGGGATCGGCGGCAAACGAGTGCACGCTGGTCAGCACGCCCGAGCGCACCAGGAAGGTGCCCAGCAGTGACAGCGCGAACGCGGCGATGGCCAGCAGCAGCGTCCAGCTGCCGAACGTGCCGCGCTTTTCAGTGACCGCCTGCGAATGGATCAGCGCTGCGCCGACCAGCCAGGGCATGAAGCTGGCGTTCTCCACCGGGTCCCAGAACCACCAGCCGCCCCAGCCCAGTTCGTAGTACGCCCACCAGCTGCCCAGCGCGATGCCCAGGGTCAGGAAGGCCCAGGCCACGTTGGTCCACGGCCGCGTCCAGCGCAGCCAGCGCGCATCCACGCGGCCTTCCAGCAGCGCGGCCACGGCGAAGGCGAACGGCACCGCGAAGCCGACGTAGCCCTGGTACAGCATCGGCGGGTGGATGATCAGCCCCGGGTCCTGCAGCAGCGGGTTGAGGTCACGCCCTTCCAGCGGCGCCGGCAGCAGCCGTGCGAACGGGTTGGAGGTGAAGATCAGGAAGGCCAGGAAGCCCGCCCCGACCACGCCCATCACCGCCAGCACGCGCGCCTGCACCTGCGCCGGCAGGTGGCGCGAGAACAAGGCCACCGCGCCGGTCCACAGCGCCAGCACCAGCGCCCACATCAGCAGCGAGCCCTCGTGCGCGCCCCAGACCGCCGAATAGCGGTAGACCAGCGGCAGCAGCGAATTGGAATTCTCGGCCACATAGCGCACCGAGAAATCCTGCTGCACGAAGGCCATGGTGAGCACCGCGAACGCGGCGGCCACCAGCAGCAGTTGGGCAAACGCCGCCGGGCGCGCTACCGCCATCCACGCCGCGTTGCCGCGCTGCGCGCCGACCAGCGGCAGGATGGCCAGCAGCAGCGAAGCCAGTAGCGCGCAGGCCAGCAGGATCTGTCCCAGTTCGGGCAGCACTCAGCGCACCTCGGGCGCCGGCACCGGCACGTCATGCTTGATGTGCGCCTTGCCCATCTTGTCGGCCACTTCGCGCGGCATGTAGGTTTCATCGTGCTTGGCCAGCACTTCCTCGGCCACGAACTCGCCAGCGTCCAGGCGACCGGTGACCACCACCGCCTGGCCTTCGCGGAACAGGTCCGGCAGGATCTGGTCGCTGCGCACCACCAGCTGTGCATCGCCATCGGTCACGGTGAAACGCGCGCGCAGGGCGCCCGGTTCGCGGTGCAGCGAACCCTTTTCCACCATGCCGCCCAGGCGGAAGCGCTCGGCGCCGGCGGCATCGCCGCGCAGCACTTCGGCCGGGGTGTAGAGGTAGGCCACGTTGCACTGCAGGGCTAGCGCCACCAGCGTGGTGGCCAGGCTCGAGGCGGCCAGCAGCAGCACCACCCACAGCAGGCGGTGGCGACGCTGCGGGTTCATCGGCTCAACTCGCCGGCCGGCGCACTTCCGGCCTCGCTGCGCGCACGCTGGCGCTGCAGGCGGCGTTGCGCGGCGGTGCGCGCCCAGCGCAGGCGCAGCCACGAGCCCAGTGCATCGGCGCCCAGCACCAGCACGAACACCGCGTAGGCGGCGATGACATAGCCCAGGTAATTCATGCGTCCTCCCCCAGGTGGCGGCGCACCCAGTCCTTGCCGGTTTCGCGCTGCAGGTTGTCCGCACGCGCCTTGGCCAACAGCGAACCGGCGAACCACAGCTTGGTGCCGATCACCATCCACCACAGCGGGGCGATCATGCTGGCGTCCAGCGTGGTGGGCCCGAACAGGCGGATGCTCTGGCCCTGGTGCAGGCTGCCCCACCAGTCCACCGAATAGCGGATGACCGGCAGCAGCGCCACGCCGACGATGGCCATCAGCCCGGCAGCGCGCGCGGCGGCGCGGCGGTCTTCGATGGCCATGTACAGGCCGATGACACCGATATAGAGGAACAGCAGCAGCAGTTCGGTGGTCAGGCGCGGGTCCCAGTCCCACCAGGCGCCCCACATCGGGCGCCCCCAGATGCTGCCGGTCAGCAGGGTGATCAGCGTGAAGCCGGCACCCAGCGGCGCGCAGGCCATGGCCAGGATCTCGCACAGCTTGATGCGCCAGACCAGCGCGATGGCCGAGTACAGCGCCATCAGCGCGAACACGAACAGGCTCATCCACGCGCTGGGCACGTGCACGAACAGGATGCGGAAGCTGTCGCCCTGCTGGTAATCGGCCGGTACCGCGAACAGCGCCTGCCACAGGCCGATGGCCAGCACCGGAACCGCCAGCAGGTAGGCCACGCGCGACCAGCGCTGTGCGAAGCGGTCGAAGGTGGGCGGCGAACCGAGTTGGTGGAACCAGCGGACGATCGGGTTCATGCGGTAGCGGCTATCCAGTAGGTGCGGATTGGCTCAGCTCAGGGAAATACGGATCGCCGCCGCGGCGGCCAGCGGTGCCAGCACCAGCGCGACCACCAGCCCGGCGCCGAGCATCAGCAGCGCACTGACCGGATCCTGGCCGCGGCTGGCCGCCGACAGGCTGCCCGCACCGAATACCAGCACCGGTACGTACAGCGGCAACGACAGCAACGCCACGAGGATACCAGAGCGCCAGATGCCCACCGTCAGTGCAGCGACCACGCCACCGATCAGGCTCAACACCGGTGTTCCCAGCAGCAACGATGCCAGCAACATCGGTATCTGGTCATGCGGCAGATGCAGCATTTCCGCCAGCAGCGGGCTCAGGACGATCAGCGGCAGTGCGGTGGTGGCCCAGTGCAGCAGCACCCGCACCAGCACCAGCCAGGACAGCGGCACCGGCGCCAGCAGCCACTGTTCCAGCGATCCGTCTTCGGCATCGGAACGGAACAGTGAATCCAGCGCCAGCTGGCCGGCCAGCAGCACCGCCAGCCACAGCACGGCGGCCGCGCTGAAAGAAAGCCGTTGCGGGTCGCGGCCCTGGGCCAGGGCGAACAGCACCACCACCAGCAGCGCGAACAGCAGCGGCTGCAGCGCATCGCCGCGGCGCCGCCAGAGCAGGCGCAGATCACGCGCCAGCAGGGCGCGGGCGGTCTGCCACAGGCCCGGTTCGGTACCCGGCGCGATCATGCGGCACCGCCGTGCACGGCGGCGGCCTGGCCGGCCATCGGCAGTTCCAGCAGGCGGGTTCGCACCGGTGGCGCAGCGTAGGCGCCATGGGTGGTGACCAGCGCCGCGCCGCCATCGCGCAGGTGTGCGGAAATCATGCGGTTGACCAGGGTGATGCCCTCCAGGTCGAGGTTGGCGTAAGGCTCGTCCAGCAGCCACAACGGGGCCGGCGACAGCCACAGGCGGGCCAGGGCCAGGCGGCGCTTCTGCCCGGCCGACAGCTGGCGCACCAGGGTGTCTTCGTAGCCGGCCAGGCCGACGATGGCCAGTGCGTTGCCGGGCATCTGGCGCGCGCGGCGGCCATGCAGGCCGCACAGGAAGCGCAGGTTCTCCAGCGTGTCCAGGTCGGCCTTCAGCGCCGGCAGGTGGCCCAGGTAGGCCACGTAGCGTGCGCGTTCAGCGCTGCCGGCCAGCTTGCCGTCGATCTTCAGCGTGCCCGTGCCCGCCCGTGCCAGCCCGGCCAGCACTCGCAGCAGGGTGGTCTTGCCCACGCCGTTGCCGCCCTGCACCAGCAGCGCCTCGCCGGCGTCCACGTGGAAATCGAGCGGACCGAACACCGGTTCGTCATTGCGGGAGTAACCAAGGCCACTGGCGGCCAGCAACGGAGGGGTATCCAAGGGACGCAGGTCTTCAAGCCGGGAACAGGGGGCGATTGTATCGGTGAAACCCGGTCGCGGGATTGCGTACACTGCCCAATCTCCCCGCCCACTGCTGCCAGGCCGATGCAACCGAATACCAAGCTGCCCAAGGTGGGCACCACCATCTTCACCGTGATGTCCCAGCTCGCCGCCAAACATGGCGCGGTCAACCTGGGGCAGGGCTTCCCGGATTTCTCCGTGCCGCAGCGGCTGGTCGATGAAACCACCCGGGCCATGGCCGCCGGCCTGAACCAGTACCCGCCGATGACCGGCGTGGCACCGCTGCGCCAGGCCATCGCGCAGAAGTCGCTGGACCTGTACGGCGCGCAGATCGATCCGGACACCGAGATCACCGTCACCAGCGGTGCCACCGAAGCCATCTTCAACGCCATCCACGCCGTGGTGCGTGCCGGCGAGGAAGTGATCGTGCTGGACCCGGCCTACGACTGCTACGAACCGGCCATCGACCTGGCCGGCGCCACCGCCGTGCACGTGCCGCTGGACCCGCAGACCTTCGCGGTGGACTGGGACCGCGTGCGTGCGGCGATCACCCCGCGCACCCGCCTGCTGATGGTCAACAGCCCGCACAACCCGTCCGGCGCGATGCTCGATGCCGCCGACATGCAGGCGCTGGCCGACCTGCTGCGCGGCACCCAGATCTACCTGATTTCCGATGAAGTGTACGAACACATCATCTACGACGGCCGCCGCCACGAATCGGCGCTGCGCTACCCGGAACTGCGCGAGCGCACCTTCGTCATCTCCAGCTTCGGCAAGACCTACCACTGCACCGGCTGGAAGATCGGCTACGCGGTGGCGCCGCCGCTGCTGACCGCTGAATTCCGCAAGGTGCACCAGTACAACACCTTCACCAGCTTCGGCCCGGCGCAGTATGGCTTCGCCGCGATGATCCGCGACGAACCGGAGCACCACCAGGAGCTGGACGCGTTCTACCAGGCCAAGCGCGACCGCTTCCGCGAACAGCTGGCCAGCACCCGCCTGAAGCCACTGCCGGTGCCGGGCGGTTACTTCCAGCTGGTCGACTACTCGGCCATCAGTGATATGCCCGACCACGAATTCGTGAAGTGGCTGACCATCGAGAAGGGCGTCACCGCCATCCCGCTGTCGCCGTTCTACGAAACCGCGCCGGCCGGCCAGCGCCTGGTGCGCCTGTGCTTTGCCAAGAACGAGGCCACCCTGGACGCGGCGATCGAACGCCTGCGCCTGCTGTGAGCGTGCCGGCGATGAAGGATGAGACCCCCATGCAGGACCTGCGCGTTTCGCTGATCCAGGGCAATACCCGCTGGCACGACCCGGCCGGCAACCGTGATTACTACGGCGCGCTGCTGGCACCGCTGGCCGGCACCACCGACCTGGTGATCCTGCCGGAGACCTTCACCAGTGGCTTCTCCAACGACGCCATCGCCCAGGCCGAAGGCATGGACGGCCCGACCGTGGCCTGGGTGCGCGAACAGGCGAAGGCGCTGGGCGCGGCAGTGATCGGCAGCGTGCAGCTGCGCGAAGGGCAGGGCGTATACAACCGCCTGCTGTTCGCCACGCCCGAGGGCGGGCTGCAGTACTACGACAAGCGCCACCTGTTCCGTTACGGCGGCGAACACGAGCGCTATGCCGCCGGCCGCGAGCGGCTGAGCGTGGAATGGAAGGGCTGGCGGATCAATCCGCAGGTCTGCTACGACCTGCGTTTCCCGGTGTTCTGCCGCAACCGCTACAACGTGGAGCGGCCGGAGCAGCTGGATTTCGACCTGCAGATCTTCGTGGCCAACTGGCCGTCGGCGCGCGCCTATGCGTGGAAGACCCTGCTGCGCGCGCGGGCGATCGAGAACCTGTGCTTCGTGGCCGCGGTCAATCGCGTGGGCGTGGACGGCAACCAGCTGCACTACGCCGGCGACAGTGCGGTGCTGGATTTCCTGGGCCAGCCGCAGGTGGAGATCCGCGAGCAGGAGCAGGTGGTCACCACCACGCTGTCGGCGCAGGCGCTGGCCGCCCATCGCGCACGCTTCCCGGCAATGCTCGATGCCGATGCCTTCCACCTTGACGAGCGCGCCTGAGCGCGCCGTCCTTTGCTACCGGATGACACCATGAAGTTCCCCCTGCTGCTGGCCCTGGGCCTGCTTGCCACCGCGCTGACCACGCCTGCCGCGCAGGCGGCCGGCAACATCGACTGCGACCTGCACTACAACCTGTCCGGCTGGTCGCTGTTCTACAAGACCGCCTCGGGCACCGGCACCATCCAGTGCGCCAACGGGGCACGCATTCCGGTGCGCATCAAGGTCACCGGCGGCGGCCTGACCGTGGGCAAATCGAAGATCGTCGATGGCAAGGGCCGCTTCACCGGCGCCTATCCGCTGGACGATCTGCTCGGCAAATACGTGGCGCTGGGTGCGCATGCCGGTGCGATCCGCTCCGGTGGTGCGGTGGCGATGACCAAGGGCGATGTCTCGCTGGCACTGGCCGGTACCGGCCGCGGCTGGGACCTGGGCGTGGACGGTTCTTCGTTCGTGATCCGGCGCCGCTGAAACGGGTGGCCGGGCCGGTATTCACCGGCGATCACCAGCTGATGTGGACCTGGAATGCCTGCCCGGTCACCAGGCGCTGCTCGGCCTGGTAGCCGCGTTCGCGCAGCTGCCGCAGGATGTCCTGCATGGCCGCGGCGGAGACCTGTTCGCGCGGCAGCCCGACGTCGATGCTGCGCTGGCCGGACTGCGAGCGGGCGTGGATGCGCTGATCGATGTGCCGCACCAGCGCATCGATGCTGCTGCGCGCGGCGTCGGCCTGTTGCCGTGCCTGCTGTGGGGTGATGCCTGCATTCATGGGAAGGCGTTCGGGTGGGGAAGGGGGGTAGTGTGTCCGCGCCAACGATGTCGTGATGTGCCGCCCGCTTCGTTTTGAGACTTTTCGTAAAAGTTGCAATGCGTGCGTTCACGCACAAAAAACCCGGCCGAGGCCGGGTTTTTTCGTTCACGACAGCACGGGGCGATCAGCCGCCGCGCGGGCCGCTGCGGCGCGGGCCGCCCGGACCACGGTTGCCGCCGGGGCCGCGGTTGCCACCGGGACCCCCCGGGCCACGGTTGCCGCCCGGACCGCGATTGCCGCCCGGACGACCGTTGCCGGCCGGACGCGCGCTGCCGTACGGGTTGAAGCCCGGGTTGGCATGGTCGGACGGGAAGCTCGGGGCGTTGCCCGGATGGCCGTACGGGTGCTTGTTGCCCTGGCCCTGCGAGCGGTTGCCCGCGCCGGCCGGACGACCCTGGCCGCCACCGGCGCCACCACGGCCTTCACCGCCGAAGCCGCCGCGACCCTGGCCGCCACCTGCACCGGCGCCCGGACCCTTCGGCTTGCCGTACGTACGGCCCTGGCCACCCGCGCCAGCGCCCGCACCACGGGCACCAGGGCCACGTGCGCCCGGGCCGGCGTTGCGGTGGCCGCTCGGGCCGGTGCTGACGCCATCCGGCACGTACCAGGTACGGAACGCGGCCGGGTTGCCTTCCGGCAGCGAACGGTCATTCTTCGGGGCGCGCTGCTTGAACGGCTTCTGCGACTGCTTGGCCGCCGCTTCACCGCTGACGGTCAGGCCGCCCTTGAAACCGCCACCCGGCTTGCCGCCACGGCCACGGCCGCGGTCTTCACGGACGTTGTCGAAACGGCGCAGTTCACGGCCTTCATCGGCGGTGTTGTGGCCGTTGACGTAGGCATTGCCGCGGCCACCTTCGCGCACGCGCACGGTGGTCTTGGCGGCACGGCGCTGGCCGATGACCGGCTGCAGGGTGAGCGCCGACGGCGCGCCTTCTTCCAGCTTCAGCTGGGCGCGCAGCGCTTCGACCTGGGTGCCCGGCAGTTCCACCGACTGGCCACGGGCCAGTTCACGCGGCAGGCTGACCTTGCCGTAGCGGGTGCGCTTGAGGCGGCTCACCTGGCAGCCCTGCGATTCCCACAGGCGGCGCACTTCGCGGTTGCGGCCTTCCTTGACCACCACGCGGAACCAGTCGTGCGAATCGGTGCCGCCGATGCGTTCGATCTCGTCGAACTTGGCCGGGCCGTCTTCCAGCGCCACGCCACGGGTGAGGCGGTCGACGATGGCGTCGGCCACCTTGTCCTCGCCTTCCGGGGCGCGCACGCGCACCACGTACTCGCGCTCGACCTCGAACGACGGGTGCATCATGGCGTTGGCCAGTTCACCGTCGGTGGTGGCCAGCAGCAGGCCGGTGGTGTTGATGTCCAGGCGGCCGATGGCGATCCAGCGGGCACCCTTCAGCGCCAGCAGGGATTCGAACACCGTCGGGCGGCCTTCGGGGTCTTCGCGGGTGGTCACTTCGCCTTCCGGCTTGTTGTAGACCAGCACGCGCGACGGCTCGGCCAGGGCGGTGGCGACGAAGCCACGGCCGTCCAGCTCGATCCTGTCGCCGCTCTTGACCGACATGCCGGTCTGCGCGACTTCACCGTTGACCTTGACCAGGCCTTCGGCGATGCGCTGTTCCAGCGCACGGCGCGAACCCAGGCCGGCCTGTGCCAGCACCTTGTGCAGGCGTTCTTCCAACTTGAACTGTTCGGAGGTGGCTTCGTGCTTGAGCGAGAGCTTGTTCAACGACAGCTTGCGGGGGGTGTCACTCATTTACTTTGCTCCGGCCGACGGTTTCGGGGTCGGCCTCTGGTTCGGACTCGGCTTGGTCAACAGCCACGGTCGTCGTCGCGACGGCGTTGTCTTCGCTTTCGTTCTGGTGTTCCGCGCGCGTTCCCGGCGCGGTTGCGGGGTGCCCGTCATCAATGGGCGAAGGTGCTGGCTCATCGGGGTCCGCTACGTCTCCGGCAGCGGAGGAGTTCGGTGCATCGGCCGGGGTGTCATCCCCGGCGTCGTTGGCTGCCACATCCGGGCCGGCGGCGCTGGCGGCAGCCGGCGCATCACGGTCCAGCGGCAGCTGGGGGTCCAGGTCGCCCAGGTCCTTCAGTTCGGACAGGGGCGGCAGTTCGTCCAGGCGCTTGAGCCCGAAATAATCCAGGAAGCCCTTGGTGGTGCCGAACAGTGCCGGCTTGCCGGGCACGTCGCGGCGGCCCACCACGCGGATCCACTCGCGCTCTTCCAGCGCCTGGATGATGTTGCTGCTGACCGCCACACCGCGCACCTGTTCGATCTCGCCGCGGGTGATCGGCTGGCGGTAGGCGATCAGGGCCAGCGTTTCCAGCGTGGCGCGGGTGTAGCGGGTCTTGCGTTCGGTCCACAGCCGGCTGATCCGGGTGTGCACTTCGCCGGTCACCTGGTAGCGGAAGCCGGAAGCCACCTCCACCAGTTCCACGCCGCGCCCGACACAGGCCTCGCCCAGCAGTTCCAGTGCCCGTTCGACGCTGCCCGGCGGTGCCGGCTCGTCCTCGGGGAACAGGTCCTTCAGCTGCGCCAGCGTCAGCGGCTGGCTGGACGCCAGCAGGGCACCTTCGACTATGCGGTTGATCAGCGGTTGATCCATCGGCAGGCAGCACTCACTCGTTCTCGTTGGCGGCGTCGTTGTCGTCGAACTCGCTGCTGAAATGCAGCGGGGCATTGGTGTTGCCGGACGCCAGCGACTTCACGTAGATCGCCGCCAGCGGTGCTTCCTGGACGATGTCCAGCAGTTGTTCCTTGGCCAGTTCCAGCACGGCCAGGAAGCTGACCAGGACACCGAGCTTGCCTTCCTCGGCGGTGAACAGGCTTTCAAACCGGTAGAACCGGCCGTCTTCCATGCGCCCCAGGATCTCGCCCATGCGCTGGCGGACACTCAGCGCCTCGCGCTTGATCGCATGGCCACTGAACAGTTCGGCGCGGCGCATCACATCGTGCAGCGCCAGCAGCATCTCCTTCAGGTCCACCGGCGGCGGCAGCTTCACCGCGGCGCGCTCGGGCACGAACGCATGCACGACGGTGGTGTCGCGGTCCTGGCGGGGCAGGGAGTCGATGTCCTCGGCAGCCTGCTTGAAACGTTCGTACTCCTGCAGGCGCCGCACCAGCTCGGCACGCGGGTCGGCCTCGTCGCCGTCCTGGCTGACCGGCCGCGGCAGCAGCATGCGCGACTTCACCTCGGCCAGGATCGCCGCCATCACCAGGTACTCGGCCGCCAGTTCAAAGCGCAGCTCACGCATCACGGTGATGTATTCCACGTACTGCCGGGTGATCTCGGCGACGGGGATGTCCAGCACGTCCAGGTTCTGCCGGCGGATCAGGTACAGCAACAGGTCCAGCGGCCCTTCGAATGCATCCAGGATGACTTCCAGCGCATCCGGCGGGATGTAGAGATCCTGCGGAATCTGCAGCACCGGCTGCCCATGCACGACGGCCAGCGGCATTTCCTGCTGCTGGGGTGCGGGCGGCCGTATTGGCGTATTCGCGTCGTGCGCGGGTTCGGCAGTCATCTATTAGGGCAGTGGCATTGCAACGGACCAGTCACGACCTGGATACCGCACTGCGGCCAGGCCGGGCAGGCGTCCAAGGGGCGATGACACGCCGGCATCGGGGCGGTTCCACACATCAAACAGCAATCAGCGCCGCGGCACGGCGGCGACGGAACTACAGGGAGGTCGTCATACGTGGGCCGGTCTTGGTGCTGCGGGTCGATCGTCGGGGGCGCTTGCCGCTTCGCCGACGGGCCGCTGCATCCAGCCACGTGCAATGGAGGCTAGGGTAGCGTGTCACCTGGCCAGTGTCCAGCCATGGCCGGGCCCGGCCATGGCACCGGTAGAATCGGCGCGCTTTCCGCCATCTCCAAGGAGCACCCCGTGTGGTACGTGATTGAAGGGTATGACGGCCAGGACGTGCTGGCCCAGCGCATGCAGGCCCGCCCCCCGCATCTGGCCCGGCTGCAGGCGCTGCAGGCCGAAGGCCGCCTGCTGCTGGCCGGCCCGTGCCCGGCCATCGACAGCGAAGACCCGGGCCCGGCCGGCTTCAGCGGCTCGCTGGTGATTGCCGCGTTCGACTCGCTGGCGCAGGCCCGCGAATGGGCCGATGCCGACCCGTACATGGCCGCCGGCGTCTACACCCGCATCGAGGTGCGCCCGTTCCGCAAGGTGCTGCCGTGAACGCGGCCGGCCGCATCGACGCCATTCGTGCTGCGCTGCAGCAGGCGTTCGCCCCGGCCGCGCTGGAGATCGAGGACGACAGCCACCGCCACGCCGGCCATGCCGGTGCGCGCGATGGCCGGGGCCATTTCAACGTCCACGTGGTCAGCGAAGCGTTCGCCGGCATGGCGCCGCTGGCGCGCCACCGGGCGGTCCATGCCGCGCTGGGCGGGCTGATGCAGACCGATATCCATGCCGTGTGCATTCGTGCCCTGACGCCGTCAGAACAGGGCTGAATACGTGTCTTTTCCTGTCCTGGCGGGTCTTTTCGAGGCCTGTTCGGGACATCGCGAGGTTACCGAAATGCGACATTCGCCTAACGTAGTGTTTACATCGGCCGGTGGAAACGCTTACATTCCGCGCTAAGCTGGTAGGTCCAAGCCGTGGAGGGCGGCTTCGTGAACAAGGCAGCCATTACAATCAAAGACGTCGCACGCGAAGCCCGGGTCTCTGTGGCCACGGTCTCGCGCGCGCTCAACGGACACGAAAACGTTGCCGAGCCGGTGCGCAAGCAGGTGCTGGAGGTAGCTGTGCGCCTGCGCTACACTCCGCATGCGGCCGCGCGCAGCCTGAGCAGCCGGCGCACCAACACCATCGGGGTGGTGCTGCCGGACCTGTACGGCGAGTTCTTCTCCGAGCTGATGCGCGGCATCGACCAGGTCGCCCGCGGTCGCCGCCAGCACCTGCTGGTGTCCAGCTACCACGGCGACCAGGAACAGCAGGGTGCGGCGCTGCGTGCCATGCGCGGCCGCGTGGACGGCCTGCTGGTGCTCTCGCCGTATGCCGAAAGCCCGGATTTCCTGACCGACAACCTGCCGCAGTCGTTGCCGACGGTGCTGATCAACACCTACCTGCCCACGCAGGACCACCCGGTGCTGAGCATTGACGACCACGCCGGCGCGGTGGCCATGACCCGCCACCTGCTCGATGCCGGCCACCGCCGCATCGCGTTCATTTCTGGCCCGGACCTCAACTTCGACGCGCGCGAGCGCCTGCGCGGCTTCCGTGATGCGCTGGCGGCTTTCGGCAGTGGCGCCGAGGGCATCGAGCTGCCCGGTGATTTCGATGAAGCTTCCGGCCATCGCGCCGGTCAGGAGTTGCTGGCAGCTGGCACGCTGCCCGATGCCGTATTCGCCGCCAACGACATGATGGCCCTGGGCTGCCTGTATGCCTTCGCGCAGGCCGGCGTCCACGTGCCCACCGATGTGGCCCTGGCGGGCTTCGATGACATTCCGCTGGCGCGGTTTGTGCACCCTTCGCTCACGACCATGCAGGTCAGTATCGCCGAGCTTGGCGATAGGGCGATGACGCGCCTGATGCAGTTGATGGACGGCAACAACACGGATGTCGCCGGTGACAAGCAGACGCTGGTACCGCGTCTGGTCGTGCGTGATTCAACCCAACACACGTCATCCAGCCACTGAAGCTGGAGACGTTTCCTTTTTCTTCATTTGAGACACGGTGCCGCTCGCGCGGCTGCCACCACCCGGAGAAACCCATGATTCATTCCACCCACCTGATCCGCAAGCCGGCACGCCGGCTGCTGACGTGTGCGCTGCTGAGCTGCCTTGCCCTGGGCGCTGCCCCGGACCTGATGGCGCAGCCGGCCAACGCCAGCCTGCGCGGCCAGGTTTCCAACGCCCAGGCCGGTTCCGAAGTGACCGCCACCAACGTGGCCACCGGCACCGTGCGCCGCGGCACCGTGCGTGCCGATGGCAGCTACTCGCTGATGGGCCTGGACCCGGGCACCTATGACGTGGTGGCCAACGGCCAGACCCAGAAGGTCACCGTCACCGTGGCCTCCACCGCGACGCTGAACTTCGCCGGCGCGGCGTCCAGCACCGGTTCGACCGCTGCGGCCACCAACCTGGACACCGTGACCGTCGTCGCGCCGACCCTGCTGCAGGAAGTGCGCACCTCCGAAGTGGGCAAGACCGTCAGCCTGCAGCAGATCCAGACCACCCCGCAGGTGTCGCGCAACTTCCTGGAGTTCGCCGACGCGGTGCCGGGCATGATCTTCACCCGTGATTCGAAGGGCAACACCTCGCTGCGCGGCGGCGCCACCAATGCCGATGGCACCAACGTCTACATCGACGGCGTGGGCCAGAAGAGCTACGTGAAGGGCGGCGGCGTGGCCGGCCAGTCCGGCAGCGCCGGCAACCCGTTCCCGCAGCTGGCCATCGGCGAATACAAGGTCATCAGCGGCAACTACAAGGCCGAGTACGGCCAGGTCTCCAGCGCGGCGATCACCGCAGCGACCAAGTCCGGTACCAACGAGTTCAAGGGTGAAACCTTCTACCGTTACACCAACGACAACATGCGCGCCATGACCCCGGCCGAACGCCAGCCGGGCAAGTCGAAGGAAGACTCGGCCGAGAAGGAATACGGTTTCGCGCTGGGTGGTCCGATCATCAAGGACAAGGCCCACTTCTTCGTGACCTACGAAGCCAAGCGCTTCGACCTGCCGGTCACCATCGCCCCGAGCGGCTCGGTCACCAATGCTGCCTCGCAGCTGCCGGCCGTGGCCGCCGCCGGCCTGGGCCCGGCCAGCCAGCCGTTCCAGCAGGACCTGATCTTCGCCAAGATCGACGTCGAGCCGACCGACAACGACCGCATCGAGTTGACCGTCCAGGACCGTGACGAGAACCAGCAGCAGTTCAGCGACCAGACCTCGAAGTAACACGGCAAGGTCACCGACAACACCGATCGCCGTTTCGCGCTGCGCTGGAACCACAGCGGTGAGCGCTACTACAACGAGCTGATGGTCACCCACGAGAAGTCGTTCAACAACCCGCTGCCGCTGACCCTGGGCAACGGCTACGTGTACACCGCGCCGGACGGCCGTGACATCGACGGCAACACCCCGCAGGAACGCACCGTGGTGGAAATCGGCGGTGCCAACGCCTTCGCCTCGCAGGTGAAGGGCCAGAAGGGCTGGTCGATCGAAGACAACCTGACCCTGGACGGCCTGCAGTGGGCCGGCGACCACACCATCAAGATGGGCGCCAAGTACAAGAAGATCAATCTGTACGCCTCCGACGCACAGCAGATCAACCCGCAGTTCTACTACACTGTGGGCAACCCGGAATTCGGCGTGGATACGCCGTACGAGGCGCAGTTCACCAAGCCGATCACCGGCGTGAGCGGTGTCTCTTCGGAAGTGCGTTCGAAGACCACCCAGATCGGCTTGTTCATCCAGGATGACTGGCAGGTCAACGACCACCTGCGGCTGAACCTGGGCCTGCGCTGGGATTACGAAAAGAACCCGACCTACCTGGACTTCGTGACCCCGCCGGAAGTGGTCAACGCGCTCAACGCGCAGGACCCGCACGGCCCGGCTGGCCAGAGCTACGCGCAGTCGCTGGCGCTGAGCGGCCTGAACATCAACGACTACATCAGCAACGGCCACAACCGCAAGGCATTCAAGGATGCCTGGCAGCCGCGCCTGGGCTTCTCGTATGACATCAACGCCGACGAGCAGCACGTGATCCACGGTGGTGCCGGCCGTTCCTACGACCGCGACCTGTTCGACTACCTGGCGCTGGAAACCACCAAGCTGGCGCTGCCGCAGCCGACCGTGTTCTTCCGCGACCCGCGCACCGGCACCTGCATGTACGGCCAGAACCCGTGCTTCGACTGGAACCCGAACCTGCTTAACGGCATCGGCAACGTGCAGGGCCTGCTGGGTGGCACCAGCAACGAAGGCCTGGAAGTGGACCTGCTCAACAACAACCTGAAGGTGCCCTACGCCGACCAGTTCAGCCTGGGCATGAGCAACCAGATCGGCGAGTGGCTGACCGACGCCACCATCTCGCGCACGCTGACCTATGACGGCTTCGCCTACACCCTGGGCAACCGCTTCCGCAACGGCAACTTCTTCGACAACCAGATGCTGTGCGGTGCCGACAAGCCGACCTACGGCCAGCCGTGGGGCTGCAACATCCCCGGCTTCGGCAGCCTGATCATCGGCCAGCAGGGCATCAAGACCCGCGCCACCCAGATCCTGCTGTCGGCGCAGAAGCCGTACACCAAGGAAAGCGGCTGGGGCACCTCGATCGCCTACACCTGGACCACCGCGCGCCACAACCGCAACATCGACGAGCATTACTCGTTCGACCGCGGCACCATCGGTGAATACCCGTACATCAAGTCCAGCGGCGCACCGCGCCACCGCCTGGTGGTCACCGGTTCCTACGATGGCTTCTGGGGCATCACCTTCGGCGGCAAGCTGACCCTGGCCACCCCGGTGGCGGGCAACGACTGGTCCTGCGTGGCCCAGGCCGGCAACCCGAACTGCCTGCCGACCCCGGCCGCCGGCTACCCGTCGGGCAATGGCCACTTCCTGCTGGGCGGCAAGATCTTCGGCTACCGCTCGCTGGACCTGCAGGCCACCAAGACCTTCAAGCTGGCAGGGGATACCGAACTGTACGCACGTATCGACATCATCAACGTGCTGAACTTCGACAATTTCTCCAACCTGAACTACGTCAAGCAGGATGGCACCCTGCTGGTGAGCTACAACGAAACCGGTGACATCATCGGTACGCCGCGCCAGTTCAAGGCCGAAGTGGGCTTCCGCTTCTAAGCCGGCCTGTGCTTGACGCCGGTGCCGCCTTCACGGGCGGTGCCGGCACCCTGCGGCAATGTCCGGCCTGTGCGGCCGGGCATTGTCCAGGCAGATGCGTGTTGCCGCAGGGCAGGGCGCATCGGCCTGGGCATGACCTGCAGCCCCCGTGCCACGGTTGCCGTGGTTTTTTTTTGCGAGCGCTGTGTAAACGCTTTCATGCGATTGGACGTTATGCTTTCCCGTTACACGCCGTCCGGAAGAGGAGCAGGGCCATGAAGGCATTCCGCCTGTCGACCACCCGTCAGTTGACCCACCGTCTGTTGACGGGGCTGGGCACGGCTCTGCTGCTGGTGGCCTGCCAGCCGCAGGCCCCGCAGCAGCCGGCCAAGCCGCGCCCGCCGGTCATCCTGATCGAAGCCGACGCGCCGCCGCGCCCGATGAAGCCGGAACTGCCGCCGCTGTTCGATGACATCGAGCGCCGCACCTTCCAGTTCTTCTGGGACACCACCAATGAAGTGAACGGGCTCACCCCCGACCGTTTCCCCTCGCGCCCGTTCGCCAGCATCGCCTCGGTCGGCTTCGCGCTCACCGCCTACCCGATCGGCATCGAGAACGGCTGGGTCAGCCGCACCCAGGCCGTGGACCGCACCCTGACTACGCTGCGCTTCTTCCGTGATGTGCAGATGGGCTCGCCGCGCACCGGCAAGGCCGGTTACAAGGGCTTCTACTACCACTTCCTGGACATGCAGCAGGGCTACCGCTACGACAGCTGGGTGGAACTGTCCTCGGTGGATACCGCGCTGCTGATGATGGGCGTGCTGTTCGCCCAGTCGTACTACGACGGCAACGACCCGCGCGAAAAGGAGATCCGCCAGATCGCCGACACGCTGTACAAGCGCGTGGACTGGCCGTGGCTGCAGCAGCGCGCACCGCTGATCTCGATGGGCTGGTTCCCCGAAAGCGGCTTCATCGACCACGACTGGATGGGCTACAACGAGGCGATGATGGTCTACATCCTCGCCCTGGGCTCGCCCAGCTACCCGGTCAGCCCGGATGCGTGGACGGTGTGGACGCGCACCTACGACAACGACTGGGGCGTCTACCAGGGCCAGGAATACCTGTCCTTCGGCCCGCTGTTCGGCCACCAGTACAGCCACGTCTGGATCGATTTCCGCGATATCCAGGACGCGTACATGCGCGAGCGCGGCAGCACTTACTTCCTCAACAGCCGTTCGGCGGCGCTGGCCCAGCGCGAGTACGCCATTGCCAACCCGATGAACTGGAAGGAATACGGCGAGAACGTGTGGGGGCTGACCGCCAGCGATGGCCCGCAGAACACCACGCAGGACTACCGTGGCGAGCAGCGCCAGTTCCGCCATTACTCCTCGCGCGGCGCCGGCCTGCGCGAGAACTTCGATGACGGCACCATCGCCCCGACCGCGGCGATCTCCTCGATCGTGTTCGCCCCCGAGCAGGTAATCCCGGCCACGCTGGAAATGCACAAGCGCTTCGGCGATTACATCTACTCCAGCTACGGCTTCCTGGATTCGTTCAACCCCAGCTTCAACTACGACATCCCGATCAAGACCGGGCGCATGGTGCCCGACCGTGGCTGGGTGGCCAGCGACTACATCGCCATCGACCAGGGCCCGATCCTGACGATGATCGCCAACTACCGCAATGACTTCGTCTGGGAAGTCATGAAGAAGAACCCGTACATCCGCAAGGGCCTGGAGCGGGCTGGTTTCTCCGGTGGCTGGCTGGCGCCGGAAGGCTCGTTCCAGCCGCTGGAACTGCAGAAGAACGAAAAGGCCGCCGCCGCACGCGCGGCTGCCGCGCAGGAACAAAAGAACAATGCCAACCGCAACAACTCCCCGGGCAAGTAATTCCGTGCCAGCCCTGGCCACCCGCCTGCGCCGCTGGGCCCTGCCACTGCTGGCCATGCTGGCCGTGGCCGGCTGCGCGCGTACGGACGACACCACCACCGTGCGCTTCTGGGCCATGGGCCGCGAGGCCGAAGTGGCGGCCGAGCTGATCCACGAATTCGAGGCCGAGAACCCCGGCATCAAGGTGCAGGTGCAAAACATCCCGTGGACTGCGGCCCACGAGAAGCTGCTGACCGCCTTCGCCGCCGATGGCCTACCCGATGTCTGCCAGCTGGGCAACACCTGGGTGCCCGAGTTCGCCGAGCTCAACGCGCTGACCCCGCTGCAGCCTTACGTGGACCATTCCCGGGTGGTGGATGAGAAGGATTACTTCCAGGGCATCTGGGACACCAACGTCATCCACGGCGAACTGGTGGGCGTGCCGTGGTACGTCGACACCCGCCTGATCTACTACCGCAAGGACCTGCTGGCCAAGGCCGGCTTCGACCACCCGCCGCGCACCTGGGTGGAGTGGAACGAACAGATGGCGGCGATCAAGAAGATGCAGGGCCCGAACCGCTACGCAGTGTTGATGCCGATCAACGAATTCGAGCAGCAGCTGTCGCTGGCCCTGCAGCAGCCGGACCCGCTGCTGCGCGACGATGACACGCGCGGCAACTTCGCCAGCCCCGGCTTCCGCCGCACGCTGGGCTTCTACGCCAACATGTTCGAGCAGGGCTGGGCGCCGAAGATGTCCGAAACCCAGATCTCCAACGTCTGGGACGAGTTCTTCCGTGGCTTCAACGTGTTCTACATCTCCGGCCCCTGGAACATCCGCGAGTTCAAGAAGCTGCAGCCGAAGGAACTGGAAGGGCAGTGGGGCACCGCGCCGCTGCCGGGCCCGGATGGCCCGGGCGCCGGCATTGCCGGTGGCACCAGCCTGGTGATCTTCCGCAAGTCGCAGCAGAAGGAAGCCTCGTGGAAGCTGATCGAGTTCCTGTCGCGCCCGCAGATCCAGGCCCGCTTCCACGCCATCATCGGCGACCTGCCGCCGCGCCGCAGTGCCTGGCAGGCCCCGTCGCTGGCCGGTGACCCGCTGGCAGCGGCCTTCCGTGACCAGCTCGAGCGCGTGAAGCCCACGCCGAAGGTGCTGGAATGGGAGCGCATCGTGCAGGAAATGCGCATCGTCACCGAGAAGGTGGTGCGCGGTGGCATGCCGCAGGATGCGGCGGTGAACGAGCTGGACCAGCGCGTGGACAAGGTGCTGGCCAAGCGCCGCTGGATGCATGAACAACAACGCCTGCAGGGACCGGCCAGTGCGCCGGCCAGCGGCACCGCCGCTTCGGAGACCCCCTGATGAAACGTACGAGCCTTGCCGGCTGGATCTTCGCCGCGCCAGCGATGATCGTGCTGGGCGTGTTCTTCGGCTTGCCGGTGCTGTCGGCGCTGGCGCTGAGCGTCACCGACTTCGACCTGTACGCGCTGTCGGACAGTCACAACCTGCGTTTCGTGGGCCTGGGCAACTACTGGGACCTGCTGCAGACGCCGATGTTCTGGAAGTCGCTGTGGAACACCACCTACTTCGTCATCGTCGGCGTGCCGCTGTCCATCGGCGTCTCGCTGGGTGCGGCCATGCTGCTCAACGCACCGGCGGCTCGCTTCAAGGCGCTGTTCCGCACCGCGCTGTTCGCCCCGGTGGTGACCACCCTGGTGGCGGTTGCGGTGATCTGGCGCTACCTGTTCCACACCAGCTATGGCCTGGTGAACTACGGGCTGGCGCACATCGGCATCGGCCCCATCGACTGGCTGGGCGATCCCAACTGGGCCATGCCCACCATCATGCTGTTCGCCGTGTGGAAGAACTTCGGCTACAACATGGTGATCTTCCTGGCGGGCCTGCAGGCCATTCCGCATGACCTGTACGAGGCCGCGCGCATCGATGGCGCCTCGCGCTGGAAGCAGTTCCTGTACATCACCCTGCCGATGCTTGGCCCGGTGCTGCTGGTGGTCGGGGTCATTACCGTGTCCGGCTACTTCCAGCTGTTCGCCGAACCCTACGTGATGACCCGCGGCGACCCACTGCAGAGCACCGTAAGCGTGCTGTATTTCATGTTCGAGGAAGGCTTCAAGTGGTGGAACCTGGGACGGGCTTCGGCCGTGGCGTTCCTGCTGTTCCTGATCATCCTGGCGGTGACCACCGTGATGCTGCGTTTAGGCCGCAAGAGGCAGTTGGTATGAGTCGTGAAATCGGCCAGTCGCGCTGGCACCCGTGGATGATCAATGGCGGCCTGCTGGTGCTGGCCCTGGTCAGCCTGGCCCCGTTGTTGTGGATGCTCTCGGTGTCGTTCATGCCGGCCGGGCAGGCCAGCCACTTCCCGCCGCCGCTGCTGCCTTCGCAGGTGACCACCGCGAACTACCATGAGCTGTTCGCGCGCACCGGCATGGCCAACAACTTCGTCAACAGCCTGCTGGTGTCGTTGTCGATCACCCTCGGTTCGGTGCTGCTGAACACGATGGCCGGCTACGCCTTCGCCAAGCTGCGGTTCGTCGGCCGCGAACGCCTGTTCCAGCTGCTGATGGCCGCGCTGGTGATCCCGGCGCAGGTGGCCATGCTGCCGCTGTTCCTGCTGATGAAGCAGCTGGGCCTGGTCAACACCTTCGGCGGCGTGATCGTGCCGGCGCTGGCCACCGTGTTCGGCATCTTCCTGGTGCGCCAGTACGCGCGTTCCATTCCGGACAAACTGCTGGAAGCGGCGCGCATCGACGGGGCAGGGGAGCTGCGCATCTTCTTCCAGATCGTGCTGCCCATGCTCAAGCCGGTGCTGGTGACCCTGTCCATCTTCACCTTCATGGGCGCCTGGAACGACTTCATGTGGCCGCTGATCGTGCTGACCGACCAGGGCCACTACACGCTGCCGGTGGCACTGGCCACGCTGTCACGCGAACACATCATGGATGTTGAGATGATGATGGCCGGTGCGGTGGTGACCGTGGTGCCCGTGCTGGCACTGTTCCTGGTCCTGCAGCGGTATTACATTCAAGGCCTGTTGCTGGGGAGCGTCAAAGGATGAAGTCAGTGATCGCTGCGGGTGTCGCCCTGCTGTGGACGTCCGCGGTGATCGCCGCACCCCCGGCGCTGCCCGCGCCGAAGGTCATCGACGATTTCGACGACCCCTCGGCGTGGTCGCTGGTGCTGTCCGACCAGGTCAGCGGCTCGCTGCGCCCGGTCAACGGCGCCGGCGGTGGCCGCGCGCTGTGTGTGGACTACGACTTCCACAAGGTTTCCGGCTACGTGGGCATCCGCCGCGCGCTGGCCATCGACTACCCGCCCAACTACCAGTTCGGCCTGCAGCTGCGCGGTGATTCCCCGCGCAACGACCTGCAGTTCAAGCTGATCGATGCCAGTGGCGACAACGTCTGGTGGGTCAACCAGAGCGGCTATGCCTTCCCCAAGGCGTGGACGCCGGTGCAGCTGCGCAAGCGGCAGATCGACAAGGCCTGGGGGCCTTCACCGGAAAAACAGCTCACCCGCAGCGCGGCAGTGGAGTTCACCATCTACAACAAGGTCGGCGGACGCGGCACGGTGTGCTTCGACAAGCTGACCCTGCAGGGCCTGCCGCCGGAAGATGATTCGCCGCTGCGGTCCTCGGTCATCGCCGATACCGCCACCGCGCTGCAGGACCGCATGGTGGATGGCAAGGACAGCACGTTCTGGGTCAGCGGCGGGGTCAAGCAGCAGACCATCAGCCTGGACCTGCGCACGACGCGCGCGCTGGGCGGGGCGGTCATCGACTGGCTGCCCGGGCTGGAGGCCACGCGCTACACCATCCGTACTTCCGAAGATGGCCGTGACTGGCGCACCGTGCGCGAAGTCACCGCCGGTGGCGGTGGCCGCGACTGGCTGGCCATGCCGGACACCGACGCGCGCTATGTGCGCTTCGACCTGCAGGACGGCCCGAACTGGCGCTACGGCATCCGCGAGATCGCGCTGAAGCCGCTGGCCTTCGCCGCCACGCCCAACGCCTTCCTGTCCTCGGTGGCTGCCGATCTGCCGCGCGGTTCACTGCCGCGCGCCTACGTGGGCGAACAGCCGTACTGGACCCTGCTGGGCCTGGACGGCGGGCAGGAACAGGCGCTGCTGGGCGAAGACGGCGCGCTGGAGCCGAGCAAGGGCAGTTTCAGCATCGAGCCGTTCATCCAGCTCGATGGCAAGGTGCTGGCGTGGTCCGACGTGGCCATGACCCAGTCGCTGCAGGACCACTACCTGCCCATTCCCACCGTGGACTGGGTGCACGAGAAGGTCGGTCTGTCGGTGACTAGTTTCGTGCAGGGCAGCCCCGAGCGCGCCCAGCTGATTGGCCGCTACCGCCTGAGCAACCCGGACAAGGTCGCCCACGACTACACCCTGGCCCTGGCCATCCGCCCGTGGCAGGTGAACCCACCCACGCAGTTCCTCAACACCGTGGGTGGCTTCAGCCGCATCGACAGCCTGGACGTGGGCGAGCAGGTGGTGCGGGTCAACGGCGAGCCGCGCCTGTACCCGCTGCAGGCACCGGATGCACGCTTCGCCACGCCGTTCGACGGCAAGCTGGAGGTGATGCACCTGGCCAGCGGCAAGCTGCCGGCCACCACCGAGGTGAAGAACGATGTGACCGGCATGGCCTCCGGCGCGCTGCTGTGCCGCATCCGGCTGGAGCCGGGGCAGAGCCGTGAGGTGGCCGTGGTGCTGCCGCAGACCGGTGGCTGGAAGCCGCAGGCGCTGGACGTGGCCAAGGCCCAGCAGCAGGTTGCAGCGCTGTGGCGGCAGAAGCTGGACGTGGTGAAGCTGCAGGTGCCCGCCGCCGGCCAGCCGCTGGCCGACACCCTGCGCACCGCGCTGGCGCACATGCTGATCTCGCGCGTGGGGCCGCGCCTGCAGCCGGCCACGCGTTCGTACGCGCGCAGCTGGATCCGCGATGGCGCGATGATTTCCGAAGGCCTGCTGCGCATGGGCCGTAGCGATGCCGTGCGTGACTACGTGGCCTGGTATGCGCCGTTCCAGTTCGACAACGGCAAGGTGCCGTGCTGCGTGGACAGCCGTGGCAGCGACCCGGTGCCGGAGAACGACAGCCACGGCGAACTGATCCACAACATTGCCGAGTACGGCCGCTACACCGGCGACACCGCCTTCGTCGAACAGATGTGGCCGCATGTGCTGGACGCCTACCAGTACATGGAGCAGCTGCGTGGCAACGAGCGCACCGAGGAGAACCGCGCGCGCAATCCTGCCTTCTACGGGATGATGCCGGCCTCGATCAGCCACGAAGGCTATTCGGCCAAGCCGATGCATTCGTACTGGGACAACTTCTGGGCGCTGCGCGGCTACACCGACGCCGCCCAGCTGTCGGCGCAGCTGGGCAAGGTCGAGGCGATGCAGATTGCCGAATCGCGCAACCTGTTCCGTGACGACCTGCAGGCCTCGCTGCTGTCGGCGATGGACCAGCATCGGATCGACTACCTGCCCGGCTCGGCAGAGCTCGGCGATTTCGATGCCACCTCCACCACCATCGCGCTGGCCCCGGGCGGCGAACAGAACCTGCTGCCGCAGCAGGCGCTGTACAGTACCTTCGAGCGCTACTGGACCGAGTTCGTGCAGCGCCGCGACGGCAAGCGCGACTGGAAGGATTACACCCCCTACGAGTGGCGCAACGTTGCCGCGTTCGTGCGCCTGGGCTGGCGTGACCGCGCCTGGCAGGCCACCGAATTCTTCTTTAAGGACCGCGCGCCGCAGGCCTGGAACCAGTGGGCCGAAGTGGTCTCGCGCACGCCGCGCAAGCCGTTCTTCGTCGGCGACCTGCCGCACGCCTGGGTGGCTTCGGATTTCGTGCGCTCGGCGCTGGACATGTTCGCCTACAGCCGCGACAGCGATGACGCACTGGTGCTGGCCGCCGGTGTGCCCACCGGCTGGCTGCAGGGGCAGGGCGTGGGCGTGCAGGGCCTGCGTACCCCGCAGGGCCAGCTGAACTACCGCCTGCAGCGCAGCGACAAGCGGCTGGTGCTGGAGCTGCAGGCCGGGCTGACGGTGCCGGCCGGTGGCGTGGTGCTGCCGTGGCCGTATGCCGGTGATCCCGGTGCGGCTACCATCAACGGCGAACCGGCACAGTGGAGCGGCAATGAACTGCACGTGCTGCAGGTGCCGGCGCGGGTGGAGATCGACGTGCCGGCGGCGGTGCGCCGCAGTGAGCGCAAGGACAAGTAAGGAGGCGGCCGATGTGGGGCAGGCAGAAGGAGCTGCGCGCAGCGCTGGCAGTGGCCGCGCTGCTGGTCTGTGCGGCAGGTGTGCTGCCGGTGGCGCAGGCCGCGCCGGCACCCGTCGCCGACCGCGCAGCGGCCGTGCAGGCGGCGCCCGGCATGGGCATGGCCACCATCAACCTGCACCACGACCGCGAGGACTGGCCGGCGCGCCGGCGGATCATCCTGGCCGAACTCAAGCGCCTGCAGCCCGATGCCATCGCGCTGCAGGAAGTGATCCAGAAGCGCAACGTGCGCAACCAGGCGCAGTGGCTGGCCAGCCAGCTGGGCTACCGCTATGTGTTCGTCTCCACCGATCCGGTCGGCGCGCCCAAGCGCTACGGCAACGCACTGCTGACCCGGCGCCCGGTACTGGCGCAGGGTGACCACCTGCTGCTGTCGCTTGACGATTACCGCACCGTCGCCCACCTGCGCATCGACGTGGACGGGCAGCCGGTGAACGTCTATGCCACGCATCTGAACGAGCGCAATGACGAGGCCGGCAAGCGCATCCGCCGCACCCAGGTGGAGGGCCTGCTGCGCTACATCAGCACCACTTCGGCTGGTGCACCGGTGGTGATTGCCGGCGATTTCAACGCACTGGTCGATGCCAGCGACCTGAGCGAACTGCGCAGCCGCTACGGCGACAGCTACGGCAGCGTGCACGTGAACACGGCGCTGGCGCAGGTGAGTACCTTGAACCGGCACTACTACGACGCACCCTCGCGCATCGACCACATCTTCTTCCAGCAGGACGCCATGCTGGCGCGCGAAGCGAAGATCCTGTTCGACACGCCCGGCGAAGACGGGCGCTGGACCTCGGACCATTACGGCGTCTGGACGCGCCTGCAGTTCACCCCGTCGCCGTAGCCGGCGCGCTGTTTCCGTAGTGCCAGGCCATGCCTGGCAATGGTGTCCACGTGCGCGGGAAGCTCGTGCCGACCAAGGTCGGCACCTACCTGGGCAGCAGCGCCCACAAACAAAAACGGCGGGGATCATCGATCCCCGCCGCTTCATGCCGAACCCCGGACCGCTCAGGCGGCCGGCGGGGTCGGCTTTTCCTCGTCCTTCTTCGCTACGGCGTCAGCAGCCTGAGCGGCGGCATCGGTGCCACCGGCCACGGCGTCCTGCGCTTCCCCGGCAACGACCGGGGCAGCCTCCACGACCGGCTGGGCCGGGGCGGCAGCGTCGATGGCATCGAGCATGCTGGTCTGCACCGGCGCAACCGGAGCGTCTGCCTTCGGCGCTTCGACAGCAACCGGAGCTTCAACCTTCGGCGCTTCGACGGCAATCGGAGCTTCAGCCTTCGGTGCCTCGACAGCCACCGGAGCTTCAACCTTCGGCGCTTCGAAGGCAATTGGAGCTTCAACCTTCGGCGCTTCGAAGGCAATTGGAGCTTCAACCTTCGGTGCCTCGACAGCCACCGGAGCTTCAACCTTCGGCGCTTCGAAGGCAATTGGAGCTTCAACCTTCGGCGCTTCGACAGCAACCGGAGCTTCAACCTTCGGTGCTTCGACACCGGCCGGGGCTTCGACCTTCGGTGCTTCAACAGCCGCCGGTGCCTCAGCCTTCGGCGCTTCAACCACGACGCTGCTCACGGCAACCACCGGCGCAGCGGCGGCAACCGCAGCGGGGGCACGTGCCGGCTTGGCGGTGTCGTTGGCGGTCGGTTCGATCTCGTCATCGAAATCAAACTCCGGCTGCGGACGCGACGGCTGTGCGGCAGCGACGGCGGCATCAACCGAACGCGCAGCGGCGTGTTCGCCGGCGGACTCGATCACATCGCCTTTGTCACCGTCGTCGCTGTCGTCCTGGTCGTCGTTCAGCGCATCGGTACCGGTGCCGTTCTCGGCGCCACCACGGCGGCGGCGGCCACCGCGGCGGCCACGGCGGCGGCGGGTCGCGCCTTCGCCGGTGGCATCGCCATTGGCATCCACGCCCGCACCGTCGGCAGTGCTTTCGCCGGTGGCGTCGGCCACGGCATCGTCCTGCACGGCATCAGCAGTGAGGTCCAGCGCGGCCGGCGTGGTGACCACAGCGGTATCGGCCACCGGTGCGTCCTGCGCCGGGGTGACCACGCTGGTCGCGGCCACGGCAGCGGCGGCCACCGGCAGTGCGGCGGCGTCGGCCAGCGGGGCCTCGGCAGCAGCGCGCTGCGGCTTTTCGGCCGGCTTGTCGCCGTCCTGGCGCGGCGGACGCGGCTGCTTCACCTTCGGCTGCTGCGGGGCCTGGCCCTGCGGCTGCTCGTTGCGCCGCTTCTGCTGCTGCGGCTGCTGTTCCTTCGGCTGACGCGGCGGCTGGTCCTTGCCCGGTTCCTTGTTCTGCGGCTGGGACGGGTTGGCACCGGTATTCCCGTTGCTGCCCTGGCCCTGGCGGCGCTCGTCGCGGTCCTTGCGCTCGCCACGCTCCTTGCGGCCCCCCTGGTCCTTGCCCTGGGCGTTGCCGTTGCGGTTGTCGTCGCGGCGGTCCTTGTTACGGTCCTTGTTGCGATCCTTGTTACGGTCCTTGCGGCCGCCGTCGTTCTGCGGCTGGCGGGCTGCCGGGGCCGGCGCGGCGGCCGGGGCGGCATCGCCACCGAACACGCGCTTGAACCAGCCGACGATGCCGCCGCTGGCGACCGGGGCGGGGGCCGCCATCGGAGCCGGTGCGAGAACGGGTGCCGGCGCCGCTTCTTCGCGCACCGGGGCCGGCGCGGCGTGCTTGACCTGGGTCACGGCCGGCGGCGGGATGTTCAGCTGGCCCTTGGTCAGGGCGTGCACCGGCAGCTTGCGCGGGGTGCCACGCTGGTAGCTCGGCTTGCCGCTTTCCTCGCCCAGCTCGTTATCGCGCAGGCGGGTCACGGTGTAGTGCGGGGTGTGCAGCTGCTCGTCGGCGACGATCACGATCGGCGCTTCGTGGCGCTGCTCGATCTCACGCAGCGCGCTGCGCTTTTCGTTCAGTAGGTAATTGGCGATCTCCACCGGGGCCTGCACCAGCACCTGCCCGGTGTTCTCCTTCATGGCGTGCTCTTCGGCCACGCGGATGATCGACAGCGACAGCGATTTGACGCTGCGCATGCGGCCATGGCCGTCACAGCGCGGGCAGACGATCTGGCTGGATTCGCCCAGGCTCGGGCGCAGGCGCTGGCGGCTCATTTCCAGCAGGCCGAAGCGCGAGATGCGGCCGACCTGCACGCGGGCGCGGTCGTACTTCAGGGCATGCGCCAGGCGGTTTTCGACTTCGCGCTGGTGCTTGTTGGAGGCCATGTCGATGAAATCGATGACCACCAGGCCGCCCAGGTCGCGCAGGCGCAGCTGGCGGGCCACTTCCTCGGCCGCTTCCAGGTTGGTCTGGAAGGCGGTGTCCTCGATGTCGCTGCCCTTGGTGGCGCGCGAGGAGTTGACGTCCACGGCGGTCAGCGCTTCGGTCTGGTCGACCACGATCGAGCCGCCCGACGGCAGGCGCACGTTGCGCTCGTAGGCGCCTTCGATCTGCGATTCGATCTGGAAGCGGTTGAACAGCGGGATGTCGTCCTTGTAATGCTTGAGCTTGCGCAGGGTCTGCGGCATCACCTGCTGCATGAACTCCTTGGCGTGCTCGTACATCTCCTCGGTGTCCACCAGGATCTCGCCGATGTCGGCGCGCAGGTAGTCACGCAGGGCGCGCACGATCAGGCGCGATTCCTGGTAGATCAGGAACGGGGCCGGCTTGCTCAGGGCAGCTTCGGCGATGGCGCGCCAGACGCTCAGCAGGTAGTCCAGATCCCACTGCAGCTCTTCGGCATCGCGGCCGACGCCGGCGGTGCGGATGATCACGCCCATCTCGTCGGGGATGTTCAGCTTGTCCAGGGCGTCCTTCAGGGCGGCCCGGTCTTCGCCTTCGATGCGACGGGAGACACCGCCCGCGCTCGGCGAGTTCGGCATCAGCACCATGTAGCGGCCGGCCAGGGAGATGAACGTGGTCAGGGCGGCGCCCTTGTTGCCACGCTCTTCCTTGTCGACCTGGACCACGACTTCCTGGCCTTCCTTGAGCAGCTCGCGGATGCCGGCCTTGTTGTGGTCGACCCCGGCCTGGAAGTAGTCGCGGGAGATTTCCTTCAGCGGCAGGAAGCCATGGCGGCCACCACCGTATTCAACGAAGGCCGCTTCCAGCGAGGGCTCGATGCGGAAGATCCGGCCCTTGTAGATGTTGGACTTCTTCTGTTCCTTGGACGGCTGTTCGATGTCGATGTCATACAACGACTGGCCATCCACGATGGCAACACGCAGCTCTTCAGCCTGCGTGGCGTTGATCAGCATTCGCTTCATTGTTGCGTTCCTCGCAAGCGGCTACCGGGCGGAACGCCATGGGGTTTCGCCTCTGGACACGGCTCGCCGCCCATTCGCGCAAGCGCGGGGAGGGCGGCTTGGGTTTCCAGCGCTACGACACCACGGCAGGCCGCGGGAGCGCTTCAATTTTCTGGTTTTGGGTGTTGCAGGGCCGGCGGCAGCTGTCAGCCAGGCTGGAGCGCCGCACGGGACATGTTCAGCGCGATTGCGTGTCAGGCAACCGGCGATGGCCGGGAACGCCGGTGAGCCGCTAACATGGCCGCCCCGCGGGCGGTGGTCGCGCACTGTGCCGGATTCGTCGGAAGCTGGGCTTCTGGCCCTGAGTAACTTCCAACGAAATCAATCCTTTATCTCGCCCCCCGAGTGTAACAGAATAAACAGCCTGATGACTGCCCCAGACCCCACCAAGCCGGCCGGCGACAAGCCTTCCGTGCGCATGATCACCGTCCCGGCCGACCGCGCCGGCCAACGCCTGGACAATTTCCTGCTGGGCCAGCTCAAGGGCGCTCCGCGCAGCCTGGTCTACAAGCTGGTGCGCAGCGGCCAGGTGCGCGTGAACGGCGGCCGCGCCAAGGCCGAGCGCAAGCTGGAGGCCGGTGACGAGGTGCGTGTGCCGCCGGTCCGTCTCGCCGAGGAAGGAGACAGGGCCGGCCCGCCCGAGGCGTTCATGCGCCGGCTGGAGCAGGCCATCGTGTTCGAGGACGCGCGCCTGCTGGCCCTGAACAAGCCCACCGGCGTGGCCAGCCATGGCGGCAGCGGCATCAGTTTCGGTGCCATCGAGACCCTGCGCGCGCTGCGCCCGGGCCAGACCCTGGAGCTGGTGCACCGGCTGGACCGCGACACCTCGGGCCTGCTGATCGTGGCCAAGAAGCGCTCGGCGCTGAGCGAACTGCAGGCGCTGCTGCGTGAAGACCACGGCGCCGGCATCCGCAAGCGCTACCTGACCCTGCTGGCCGGGCGCATGCTCGACGGCGTGATGACCGTGGACGCGCCGCTGCACGTGGGCCTGCGCCAGGGCGGCGAGCGCCATGTGCAGGTCAATGCGATCGGCAAGGAATCGATCAGCCACTTCCGGGTGCTGGAGCGCAAGGGCGGCCATTCGTACTGCGAAGTGCGGATCGAAACCGGGCGCACCCATCAGATCCGCGTGCATGCCCAGCATCTGGGGCATCCGGTGGCCGGTGACGACAAATACGGGGATCCGGCCGTCAACAAGCGGCTTCGTGAGCAGATCGGGCTGAAGCGTCTGTTCCTGCATGCCGCGTCGCTGGAGTTCGCGCTCGACGCCGGCAAGACCCCGTACGTGCTCAACGCCCCGCTGGCCGACGAGCTGGTCGAAGCGCTGGATCGCCTCCGCTGAAGGGCCGGCGGTGCCGGGTTGGCCGGTGCCGTCGCTTTCCCGCGGGGACCGGGGTGTCGCTACGCAGCACCGTGCCGAGTCGAGCCACGCTCGACTCACGCGCGCAGCGCGCGCTTCGCTATTTAAAATCTTTTCATCGCGCGGCTGGCACGCACGGAAAAATGACGGGGCACGGGCGGGGTCCGCTTGCAGGGGTGTCTGCGGCATGGATGCCGCGGACAAGCCTCCAGGGACGGATTCACGGCGTCCCCCGCGAACTGGCCCCGCCCGGGCCCTTTCAGCAATGCTCAGGTGCCAGCCGCGAGGGGGCTCAGCCCGTTGGCCGGAAACCCCTCACCACTTGAACAGCACCAGGCTGATGGCCAGCGTGCCCATACCCGCCACCAGGCCGTAGACTGTCTCGTGGCCCTTGGCGTAACGCTTGGCGGCCGGCAGCAGTTCGTCCAGCGCCAGGAACACCATCACCCCGGCGATCAGCCCGAACACCCAGCCGAACATGGCGTGGGAGAGCG
Source organism: Stenotrophomonas maltophilia (assembly GCA_009912235.1). Taxonomy (GTDB): domain Bacteria; phylum Pseudomonadota; class Gammaproteobacteria; order Xanthomonadales; family Xanthomonadaceae; genus Stenotrophomonas; species Stenotrophomonas maltophilia_AV. The sequence goes on along the minus strand of WNDS01000002.1, from coordinate 222,550 downwards.
CGCCCTTCAGCAGCACATAGCCCAGCACCGCGCCCACCGGTTCGGCCAGGCCGGACAGCAGGCTGGCGGAGAAGGCGTAGAACTTGTTCTGCGTGGCGAAATACACCGGCACCGCAATGGCGATGCCCTCGGGAATGTTATGGATGGCGATGGCAAACGCCAGCGGCATGCCCACCGACGGGCTTTCCAGCGTGGCGAAGAACGTGGCCAGGCCTTCGGGGAAGTTGTGCGCGGTGATCGCGATGGAGGTCAGCAGGCCCACGCGCTTGAGGTAGGCGCGGCTGTTGTCGCGGAACTCCGGGTCCTGCTTGTCCAGGCTGTCGTGCGGGTTGGGAATGAAGTGGTCGATCAGCACGATCACCACCACGACCAGCAGGAAGGCCAGCGTGCCGTAGGTGAAGCCGCTTTTCGCGCCGTAGGCCAGCCCGAACGATTCAATGGACTTGTTGAGGATCTCCGACAGGGAGACGTAGACCATCGCGCCGCCGGCGAAGGCCAGCCCGAACGCCAGCAGGCGCGGGTTGGGCCGCCGCGAGAACAGCACCAGCAGGCTGCCGATGGCCGTGGCCAGGCCAGCGGCAAGGGTGACCGCCAGGGCGATCCAGACGTTTTCCTGGGAAATCTGCAGCATGCGCCAGCGCGTTCCTTACTCGGGTATGCAGGCAACCCGGCGCGGGGCCGGGTTGCGGGCAGGGGACGAGGCGTGGCGCGGGCTGGCCTCGGTGGGGGCTCAGCCGCCGCGGCGGGCGCGTTCTTCCACGGCGAAGCACTGGTCCGGCTTCGGCTGCGGCGGGTTGAAGCTCAGCGGCACCTGGATGGTGGCCGGCACGGCCTGGCCGTTGCGGGTGGCGGCCTTGAACTGCCAGCCCTGCACTGCGGCCTTGGCCAGTTCGTCCAGCTGCGGGTTGCCGGCGCTGGTCAGCAGGGTGACCTCGCTGGGCTTGCCGTCCACGCCGATCACCACCTTGTAGGTGCTGGTGCCGCCCACGCCCAGGCAGGCCAGTTCCAGCGGGTACTGCGGCGGCGGGGTCTTCACGGCCGCCACTTCGGTCGACGGGGTGGCCGGGGCCGGCGGCGCGGCGGTGCCACCACAGGCGGCCAGGCTGGCAGCGGTGAACAGGGACAGGCTCAGCAGGCGCAGGTTCATGGGGTGTGCTCCGTCAGGGCTGCGGCCTTGGCCGCACAGATGAAGTCGTTCTCGCTCAGGCCGCCCACGTCGTGGGTGGAGAAGCGCACCACGGCGCGGTCGTAATGCACGCCCAGGTCGGGGTGGTGGTCCTGCTGGTGGGCAATCCAGGCCAGGGCGTTCACGAAGGCCATGGTGCCGTAGTAGTTGTCGAAGCGGAACGTGCGCACCAGCGCCTGGCCGGCCTCGGCCAGCTCCCAGCCCGGCACCTGTGCCAGCAGCTCGGCCACCCGGGCCTCGCCCAGGCGATGGTCGCTGCCGCGGCGCGGCACGCAATGGGTCTGCGCCAGCGGAATCAGGTCGGCCATGGGGGTTCCTCCACTTGTATTGATGAACAATGCGCCGGACGGTGCATAAACCGAATGAGCGCGTAACGTAGACAAGGCTAGAATAGCCCGATGATCCAGATCTCCGACACTGCCCAGCGGCATTTCCGCACGTTGATCGAACGCGAAGGCGTACCCGGCATGGGTGTGCGCCTGAGTGCGGTCGATCCTGGCACACCGCGCGCCGATGCGCGCCTCGAGTTCGCCGAACCGGCCGACCTGCTCGGCGATGAGTGGGCGGTGGACTGCGAAGGCTTCACCCTCTATGTGGATGCGACCAGCGTGGGCTGGCTCGACGGTGCCGAGGTCGACATCGTCGCCGGCAGCGCCGGTGCCCAGCAGCTGACCATCAAGGCGCCGCGCATCAAGGGCGAAGCGCCCGGCGAAGCGGCCTCGCTGGTCGAGCGCGTGCACTGGGTGGTGGAAAATGAAATCAACCCGCAGCTGGCCTCGCATGGCGGCAAGGTGGCCGTGCAGGAAGTCTCGGCCGAGGGCGTGGTGCTGCTGCGCTTCGGCGGTGGCTGCCAGGGCTGCGGCATGGCCGACGTCACCCTCAAGCAGGGCATCGAGAAGACGCTGATGGGCCGCGTGCCGGGCATCACCGCCGTGCGCGATGCGACCGACCACGACAGTGGGCAGGCGCCTTACATTCCCCGCGGCAACGCTGCCTGACGCCGCCGCGTGCCGTTGCGCCGGGCTGACGAACTCATCGACTCCCTGCTGGCGCGCCAGCAGCCGGCGCCCATCCTCGAAAAGACCACGGGCCTGCCTTACGGCTGGGCCCTGCGGCTGCGCGCGCTGACCCCGCTGCTGCGGCCGTTCCATGCACACGATGTCATCGCACTGCTGCTGCCGCGGCCGGTACCGCCTGCGCCCGGGCGGTTGCCGGCGTTGGGCTTGGGCTACGCGCTGCGCAGCCTATTCTGGCAACGCTGGGACCCTGCACCACGCGACCAGCGCTGGATGCGCTGGGTGTCTTCGGCCATCAGCGTGCTGCTGCACCTGCTGTTCTTCCTGCTGTTGCAGTGGGTGGCGATGATCCGGCCGCCGGCCGAGCAGCAGCAGGGCGGTGAAGGCGAGCGCGTGCAGGTTGAATTCATCGGCCAGGGCGCACAGGAAGGCGGCGGTGACCAGCCCGGTGCGGCCGAGGCGGTCGCGGCCGCAGCGGCCGCTGCGGCGGCATCCGCGCAGGCCGAAGCCGAAGCCAATGGCTGGGCCGCGCCGCAGCGCCCGGCGGCAGCACCTGCATCCTCGCCCGCGCAGGCCGCCGTGCCGCCCCCGCCCACACCTGCGCCGCCATCGCCGGCCGAACCGGCCGTGGCCGCCGAACCCACGCCGGCGCCGCCGGTGCAGGCCGCCGAGGTGGCTCAGGCCACCACCGATTTCGTGGTGCCACCGGTGAGCGTGGCCCGCACCGAGGTGCGCGTGGTGCCGCGCGCCAGCGAAGCGCCGGCGGTGCGCGAGCGCAGCGTGCAGACCGTTGAAGCGCCGCAGGTGCCCACCGTCACCCGGCCAACACCGGTACCCGTGGTGACCCCGCAGGTGCGTGATGCCCAGGTGCGCGAGCGCGAGGTGGTGCAGGTCGATCCGGCGCCGTCGCTGCAGGCGGTGCGCCCGGCCGACGTGCCGGTGCGCGCGCCGCAGCGCGAGATGCAGGTGCAGGAGCGCGAAGTGCAGGTGGTGTCCACCGAAGCCGTGCAGATGGCCCGCGTGCCGGTGCGCGAACCGGGTGTGCGCAGTGCGCCTGAGCCGCAGGTGGCGGTGCGCGAGCGCAACGTGGTGGCACGTGAGCGTGCCGTCGCCGCCGAGACCCCGGCGGCTGCCGCCAGCACCGCCACTGCCACGCCGAGTGCGGCGAACGGCCATTCGGCCTTGGCCGCGGCGGCCACATCGGCGGCCAGTGCAGCGCAGGCTGGGCACGCCGGTTCGCGGCCCACGCCGACGCCCGGCAACTGGGCCACGCCGGCACGGGGCGATGACTGGGGCGCGGCCAGCCATGACCGCGCCGGCAGCAGCGGTGCGGCACAGGCGTCCAGCGCAGGGCAGGGCAAGGGGCTGTTCAACGCCGATGGCAGCGTGCGCGTGCCCGGCCAGGAGGGCGCCGGCGCGAGCGAGCGCGGCGCCCCCGGTGGCGACAACGATGGCTGGACCAAGGAGCGCATCGCGCAGTCCGGCACCTGGCTCAAGCGCCCGCCCTACGATTACACGCCCACCTCGTTCGACAAGTACTGGGTGCCGCAGGAATCGCTGCTGGCCGAGTGGGTGCGCAAGGGCATCAAGGCGATGGAGATTCCGTTGCCGGGTACCAGCTCGAAGATTTCCTGCGTGATCTCGATCCTGCAGGCCGGCGGTGGCTGCGGCCTGACCGACCCGAACATGCAGGGCCAGCCGGCCGTGGCGCGCCCGCCGCCGGACATTCCGTTCAATAAAGCGCTGCAGGACGACAACGGCAGCCGCTAGCGGCTGCCATTCCCCGCGCAGGGGCGTGCGCACTGTGCCGCACCGATGCCGCATGTGTAGATCCACGCCATGCGTGGATGCCTTGCGCGTGGACACCTCTCTGCCGAGCAGGGTCGGCAGCCACCACCGCCGGGCATGGCCCGGCGCTACCGTGGGCTTATTCGCTCTGCGAGAGGAAGACCCAGAACGGAATGTCACGGCCGACCCAGTCGCGGCTGGCTTCGTCGAGGATGTCCAGCAGGGTCTCGAAGTCCTTCGGTGCACCGGCACGCAGTGCATCCACATCGGCCAGGAACACGGCGTGGCCGTGGCCGGGCAGCCAGCGCAGGTCGCGCAGGTTGTCCGACAGCGCATCCCAGTTGCCACCAAAGCCTGCGGGGAAATCCAGCTGCGCGGCCAGTCGGGCCAGCAGCGTGCGCTTGTCGGCCACCCCCTGCAGGTCGATGCGGCTGATATGTACGCCGGCATCGCGCATGGCCGCGGCCAGCGCGCCGATATCGCCGGTGTCGATGGCGTACACGCCGGCGTTGTTGATGTCATGCAGGCCAAGGCCGAAATCATCGTGGCTCATCGGGTGCCTCCAGCGGCAGGAACGGTGAAGCTGCGGAACGAGTCGTAGTGGTCGTCGGTGTAGTACCACGCCGTGGGCGGATCGCCCCCGGTGACGATGCGGCGGGTGCCACGCGTGGACGCACCGGGCGTATCGACGGTGTATTCGCGGTAGTTACCGCGCGGGCGTTCGGGCAGGCGCTGTTCGCGGTTGCCGAACACGCTGCCGTCCTGGCGGTGCGGGTAGGGGCCGCCGCGCTGGATCAGCGCGATGGTGGCGCGCGCTTCGGCCGGCAGGAACGGGGGCAGGCCATCAGCGCTGCGCGTGCCGGGCGCCGCCGGCGCGCCGCTTGCGCGGCTGTCCTGCAGCGTGGGCGCGAACTGTGGCGGCGCGGGCCGCTGCAGCAGGTGGTTGGCCAGCAGCCCGAGCAGCAGCAGGGCGATGGCGGTGATCAGCAGCCGTGGGTTGCGCATGGGTGCAGGTGTGCAGGGTGGTGCGCGCACTGTAGCGTCTGCGCGCTGCAGTGCGCATGAGGCGTGGCCGTGCGTCACTGCTGCGTAACAATTGCCACCGGCATCACGGGCGGGACGAAGTTTCCTTTACATCCCCCTTGGTAATCTGGGCGTCTATCCCCATTATTCACGGCGCACCCCGGTTATTGCCGGCGCCCCGTCATCAGGAGATCCACCATGGCCTATACCCTGCCCAAGCTGCCCTACGCCTACGACGCACTGGAACCGCATATCGATGCGGCGACCATGGAAATCCACCACACCAAGCACCACCAGACCTACATCAACAACGTCAACGCGGCGCTGGAAGGCACCGAGTACGCTGACCTGCCGGTGGAAGAGCTGCTGAAGAAGACCAAGTCGCTGCCGGAAAACCTGCAGGGCCCGGTGCGTAACAACGGTGGTGGCCATGCCAACCACTCGCTGTTCTGGACCGTGATGGCCCCCAATGCCGGTGGCAACCCGGTGGGCGACGTGGCCAAGGCCATCGACAAGGACCTGGGCGGCTTCGATAAGTTCAAGGACGCCTTCACCAAGGCGGCGCTGACCCGTTTCGGCAGCGGCTGGGCCTGGCTGAGCGTCACCCCGGACAAGAAGGTGGTCGTTGAAAGCAGCGGCAACCAGGACAGCCCGCTGATGGACGGCAACACCCCGATCCTCGCCCTGGACGTGTGGGAACACGCGTACTACCTGAAGTACCAGAACCGCCGCCCGGAATACATCGGCGCGTTCTTCAACGTCATCGACTGGAACGAAGTCGAGCGCCGTTACCAGGAAGCGATCGCCTGAGTGCGGTAGCGCCGGGCCATGCCCGGCGGCGTGATTGAAGAGGCCGGGGGAAACCCCGGCCTTTTTGTGTGTGAGCGTAGCCCAGGCACCGTCATGGCCTTCGGTGGGTGCATTGCACTTGCCGGCCAACGGCCGGCACTACCACGGCCAGCCAGCACCGGTAGTGCCGGCCGATGGCCGGCAAGCCCATGAACCCCGCCCGCCGCACGGCAGGAAGACCGGTAGTGCCGGCCGCTGGACGGCAACCTCATGACCTCCGCCCGGCGCGCAACAGCTGCCGGCCAACGGCCCGTCTATTCGGTGGCGGGCACGTCCTGCAGACGCAGGGTGGCCATCACGCCCAGCCGCAGGCCGGGCAGGTCGCCCTCGGCGGGCAGGCTGATGACCTGCTGGCGGATGCCGCCGAAATGCTTCACCTGGAACAGCACGTCCAGGCCATGGCCGCTGACGCTGCCGCCGCTGGTGGCCGGTTCCATGCGCCCGCCGGGGTTGCGCCGCGCCGGCTAGAAGCCGGGCGTGCTGCGCACCAGTTCGCTGGTGCCGGCGGCGAAATCGCCGGCGATCAGGCTCGGCAGGCCTTCGGCGGTGGCGCTGATCCAGGTCATCAGGTCGCTGGCCTGGTGCTGGCGCGGGCCGGCGTCGTCCGGCTCGGGCCGCAGGCGCGCCACGTAGACGTTCAACTGCACCTCGCCCACGCGCACCCGCATCATGCCGGCGGCACTGAAGGTGCCCGGTGGATGCAGCAGGGTCACCCCGTCTTCGGCCACCGGCAGCCGGGTCAGCATGGCGTTGCCGTGGCGCAGCGCCTGGCTGGGCGGGTCGGTCGTGACGAAATCGCAGCTGTAGCGCAGGCGGCTGGCCAGCCAGCAGGCCGGGTTGCGGCCCTGTTGCTGCTGCACCTGCTGTACCGAGATCACCTCCGGCTGCAGTTCGCCCAGCACCCGCAGCACCTGGTTGCGGCGCTGCGACCACTGTGCGTCGTCGCGGCTGGGTAGTTCCAGCGCGGCCACGGTCAGCTGATGTTCGCCGCTGCCCGGCCGCGGCAGTGCGCCCTGCGGGGTGGCATGCGCGGGAAGAACCATCGCCAGCAACCCGAGGCAGCTGAGCAGGGGGCGGGCGAAGGGGAGGGGGCGCATAACGATAAGTTTACGCGTTTACCGTGCACGGGCCGTGACCTCTGGCCTATCCGCCAAGGTCTGCCATGTCGCACGCACAATGTCACGCAGCCCTGCAGCGTGCGCTGCAGGGGGAGCTTCCGGTACTCTTGGCCCCTTTGTTTTCGCAGGAAACCCGTACAGGATGAGCCACGACGCAGCCGCACCCGCCGCCGGCAATGGAAGCATGCCGCGCCAGATACCGTACATCATCGGCAATGAGGCCTGCGAACGGTTCAGTTTCTACGGGATGCGCAACATCCTGGTGCAGTTCCTGATCACCTCCCTGCTGCTGCAGGAGATCACCGCCGAAGGGCGGGCCGGTGAAGCCAAGGACATCATGCACAGCTTCATGATCGGCGTGTATTTCTTCCCGCTGCTCGGTGGCTGGCTGGCCGACAAGTTCTTCGGCAAGTACCACACCATCCTGTGGTTCAGCCTGGTGTACTGCGCCGGCCACCTGTGCCTGGCGCTGTTCGAGAACAGCCGCGAGGGCTTCTTCCTCGGCCTGGGCCTGATCGCACTGGGCGCCGGTGGCATCAAGCCGCTGGTGGCCTCGTTCATGGGTGACCAGTTCGACCAGAGCAACAAGCACCTGGCCAAGTTCGTGTTCGACGCGTTCTACTGGATCATCAACTTCGGCTCGCTGTTCGCCTCGCTGCTGATCCCGCTGGTGCTGAAGAACTGGGGCCCGCAGTGGGCGTTCGGCATTCCGGGCATCCTGATGTTCATCGCCACCTTCGTGTTCTGGCTGGGCCGCCGCCGCTATGTGCTGGTGCCGCTGCCGCCGAAGGACCCGCATTCGTTCGCCAACGTGGCGCGCACCGCGCTGACCACGCGCGTGGCAGGCCAGGGCCGCCCGGGCCTGGTGATGGCCATTGCCGGCCTGGTGCTGGCGGCCGCCTCGTTCGGGCTGGTCGGTTCGCTGGGCATCGTCATCTGCCTGTGCCTGGCACTGGTGGCCATCCTGGCCGGCATCGGTGGCGGCACCTGGCTGCAGCTGGACCGCGCCCGTGGCCAGCACCCGGCCGAAGCGGTGGAAGGCGTGCGCGCGGTGCTGCGCGTGCTGGTGATCTTCGCGCTGACCACGCCGTTCTTCTCGCTGTTCGACCAGAAGGCCTCCACCTGGGTGCTGCATGGCCAGCAGATGCAGATGCCGGAGTGGTTCACCGCCTCGCAGATGCAGGCGCTGAACCCGCTGCTGGTGATGATCCTGATTCCCTTCAACAACCTGGTGCTGTACCCGGCGCTGCGCCGTTTCGGCATCGAGCCGACCGCACTGCGCCGCATGACCGCCGGCATCGCCTTCAGCGGCCTGGCCTGGATCGTGGTCGGTGGCATCCAGGTGGTGATGGACGGTGGCAACGCGCTGTCGATCTTCTGGCAGATGCTGCCCTACGCCCTGCTGACCTTCGGCGAAGTGCTGGTCTCGGCCACCGGCCTGGAGTTCGCCTACAGCCAGGCGCCGCAGGCGATGAAGGGTGTGGTGATGAGCTTCTGGAACCTGACCACCACCATCGGCAACCTGTGGGTGCTGCTGTCCAACGCGGCGGTGCGCAACCACGTGGTGACCGACAAGATCGCCAGTACCGGCCTGAGCGAGGCGGCGTTCCTGATGTTCTTCTTCGCCGGCTTTGCGTTCGTGGCGGCGTTTGCCTTCGGTTGGTATGCGCGACGCTATCGTATGGTCGACAACTACCGCACCGCCTGAGCCTGAGCTGACATGACCCCCGTCAACCTGCTGTTGATCGTCATCACCGCCCTCGTCTCGTGGATGGCGTTCAACAACCGAAAACTGGCCGACCGCCTGATCCTGTGGCCGCCGGCGGTGGATCGCCACCGCCAGTACGACCGCCTGATCACCTATGGGTTCGTGCACGCCGACTGGTCGCACCTGATCTTCAACATGATCACCCTGTTCTTCTTCGGCGGGCAGATCGAGAAGCTGATGCTGGCGCTGACCGGCAGCTGGCTGACCTACCCGGCGTTCTACCTGGGGGCGTTGCTGGTCTCGATCCTGCCCAGCTACCTGAAGAACCAGAAGAACCCGAACTACCTCAGCCTGGGGGCGTCCGGTGCGGTGTCGGCGGTGCTGTTCGCCTTCATCCTGCTCAGCCCGTGGACGATCATCCTGGTGTTCTTCATTCCGGCACCAGCCATCATCTATGCGGTGTTCTACGTGGGTTACAGCATCTGGATGGACCGCCGCGGTGGCGATCGAATCAACCACAGCGCGCACCTGGCCGGTGCCGCGTTCGGTGTGCTGTTCATGCTGGCCATGCAGCCGAGCATCTTCAACCACTTCCTGGCCGAGCTTTCCAACCCGCGCTTCGGGATGGGCGGCTGAGCCGGGCAGGGTGGCAGGCAGCGGGGCGCGCCGTCACGGCGGTCCCGCCTGCCCTCCAGCAACGAAGGCGGCTCAGGCCGCCTTCTGCGTATCCGCGCCGTAGGTATCGAGCAGGCGGGTGAACACTTCGTCGCCGATGGTGCGGAACGCATCGTCATCGGTCTGGCCTTCCACGGCCAGCTGCAGCAGGCCTTCCAGCAGGGCGGCATCGGAATGCGCGGTGGTGTTGTCGGGGGTCATCATGGCCTCCTGGAACGCTCGAACGGGGAGGGAGTCGCAAGGGGTGTGCCAGCAGGCGCAGGCCACCTGACCGGGTTATCGGCCGCTGCGCTGCGGGCTTGAGGGGCAGGAAGTGACGCTGCACGGCAGTCACTGCCCTGTTCAGACTTCACGCGGCCGTGGCGGCCACCTGCGCACCATCCACGCAGTTGCCGCAGGAGACAGTCCCATGGCTTCGGTTACTCCCCCAGGCCTGGCCTACGAGGTCGAACACGACCAGGCCGGTCATCGTTTCACCGCGCGCGTGCGCGGGCACGTGGCCCTGCTGGAGTACCAGCTCAAGCGCAGGCGCATGGTCACCACCCATACCGAGGTGCCCGAACCGATCGCCGGGCGCGGGGTGGCCGGGGAACTGACCCGCGTCGCGCTGCGTTACGCGCGCGAGCACAAGTACAAGGTGGTGCCCGCATGCGCCTACGCCGAGGCGTTCCTGCAGCGCCACGAGGAATACCACGACCTGCTGGTGGGCTAGTGCCAGCGGGTGACGCTTCAGCCTGCAAGAGCGATGATGTACGCACATGAACAGGGGATTGGAATGAAGAAGAGGAACCACCGGCCACTGCGGATCAGCGCGATGGCGGGCACGATGGCGCTTGTCCTGCTGGCCGGTTGCCAGCGCGAAACGGCAGCGCCGGCCACGGATGGCACGGTTGCCAGTGACGGTGCGGCGGCGGCCCCGGCGGAGCTGCCGGCGGCGGATGCGCCCATCGAACTGCGCGATGTGATCGAGACCAATGACCGCGAGGTGGTGGGCATCAGCTACCCGGCCGGCGCCAGCCGCTACCCGGGCCTGGCCAAGGCGCTGCAGACCTATGCCACCGAAGCGCGCAGTGAACTGCAGCAGGCGCTGGACGGGCTGGGCAACGACAAGCCACCGATGCCCTACGAACTCTCGCTGAGCTTTGAAACGGTGCTGGAAACCCCGCAGCTGGTGGTGATCAGTGCCGATGGCAGCCGTTACACCGGCGGCGCCCACGGTGAGCCGCTGGTGGCGCGCTTTGTGTGGCTGCCTGAGCGCCAGCAGATGCTGACCGCCGACAGCCTGGTGGCCGATGCCAGTGGCTGGAAGGCGATCAGTGCCTACGTGGCCGAACAGCTGCGCGAGCGGCTGGCCACGCGCCTCAGTGGCGAAGGCATGGAGCCTGCCGACATGCAGGAAACGCTGCGCAGCGCCGGCCGCATGATTGCCGACGGCACCGGCGCGCGTACCGAGAATTTCAGCCAGTTCCAGCCCCTGACCGATGCACAGGGCCACATCACCGCCGTGCGTTTCGTGTTCCCGCCCTACCAGGCGGGCCCGTATTCGGACGGTACGCAGACGGCCGACGTGCCGGCAGCGGTGCTGTTGCCGCACGTGGCCAAGGACTACACGGGGCTGTTCGCACAGGGCTAGGCCCGTTGAACGGAGAGTGGTGTGGACGCAGGTTTGCAGGCACGGGTGGCCGGCTTGTTGCACGAGGCCGGCGTGACCCTCGGCGGTGACCAGCCGCAGGACATCCAGGTGCATGACCCACGGTTCTTTCCGCGGGTGATGGGGCAGGGCTCGCTGGGGCTGGGTGAGAGCTACATGGAGGGCCTGTGGGACGCGCACTCCCTGGACGCGTTCCTGCTGCATCTGATGCAGGCGCACCTGGATGAGCGCGTGCATGGCTGGCGCGAAGTGGCCGACGCGCTGAAGGCACGCCTGTTCAACCTGCAGACCGGGCAGGGCAGCTATGCAGTGGGCCGCCGCCACTACGACCTGGGCAACGACCTGTACCAGGCCATGCTGGGCCAGCGCATGGTCTACAGCTGCGGCTACTGGCGCCACGCCGATACGCTGGATGCGGCGCAGGAAGCCAAGCTCGACCTGGTCTGCCGCAAGCTGGGCCTGCAGCCGGGGCAGCGCGTGCTGGACATCGGCTGCGGCTGGGGCGAGGCATTGAAATTCGCCGCCGAACGCTACGGCGTCAGCGGCGTGGGCGTGACCATTTCGCAGGAACAGGCCGAGCATGCGCGCCGCCTGTGCGCCGGCCTGCCGGTCGAGATCCGGCTGCAGGACTACCGCGAGGTGGACGAGCCGTTCGATGCCATCTTCTCCATCGGCATGTTCGAGCACGTGGGCGACAAGAACTACCGCAGCTTCTTCGAGGTCGCGCGGCGCTGCCTGTCCGCGCAGGGCCTGCTGCTGCTGCACAGCATCGGCGCCAACATCTCGCGCCACCGTACCGACCCGTGGATCGCGCGCTACATCTTCCCCAATTCGATGCTGCCCTCGGCGGTGCAGATCAGCCGTGCCTTCGAGGGCCTGTTCGTGCTGGAGGACTGGCACAACTTCGGCACCGACTACGACCGCACGCTGCAGGCCTGGCGCAGCAACATCGAGGCGGCGTGGCCCACGCTGGACGCGCAGCGCTACGACGAGACCTTCAAGCGCATGTGGCGCTTCTACCTGGCCGGCTCGATGGCCACCTTCCGTACCCGGCATGCGCAGCTGTGGCAGCTGGTGCTGTCGCCGAACGGCGTACCGGGCGGGTACATCGCGCCGCGCTGAAAAAACCGCCCGGTTTCCCGGGCGGTCTGCTTGCACCTTGCAGGCTGAGGCTTACTTGCTGCCTTCAGCGCCGGTCAGGCCGCGCTTTTCCAGCAGCGGGCCGATTTCCGGCGCGTGCCCGGCGAAGTTCTGGAACAGTTCCATTGCATCGACGCTGCCGCCCTTGGACAGCAGGGCGGCACGGAAGTGGTCACCGTTCTTGCGGCTCAGGCCACCGTTGTCCTTGAACCACTTCTGGGTGTTGGCGTCGAGCACTTCGGACCAGATGTAGGCGTAGTAACCGGCTGAGTAGCCGCCCATGATGTGGCTGAAGTACGGGGTCTTGTAGCGCGGCGGCACCGGCGCGTAGTAGATGCCGTCCTTCTCCAGCGCGGCGCGCTCGAAGGCCATCACGTCTTTGGCGGCCGGCACCTTGTCGGCGGCCAGCTGGTGCCAGTTCTGGTCCCGCATCGCGGCACCCAGGTACTCGGTGGTGGCAAAGCCCTGGTTGAACTTGGAGGCGGCAATCACCTTGTCCAGCAGAGCCTGCGGCATGGCGCCACCGTTCTGGTAGTGCTTGGCGTAGTTCTTCAGGATTGCCGGGTTGTCGGCCCACATCTCGTTCACCTGCGAGGGGAACTCGAGGAAGTCGCGCGGCACGGCGGTGCCGGAGAAGTAGGGGTACTTCACGTTGGAGAACATGCCGTGCAGGGCATGGCCGAACTCGTGGAAGGTGGTGGTCACTTCATCCCAGGTCAGCAGGGTCGGCTGGCCGGCCGGCGGCTTGGGGATGTTGAGGTGGTTGGCCACCACCGGCTTGAAGCCGGTCAGCTTGGACTGGGAAACGTACGAGTTCATCCACGCACCGCCACGCTTGGAGGCGCGGGCGTACGGGTCGAAGATGAAGATCGCCAGCTGGCTGCCGTCGGCGTCGAACACGTCGTAGACGATGACGTCATCGTGGTACACTGGCAGGTCGGTGCGCTGCTTGAAGGTCAGGCCGAATTCCAGCTGGGCGGCATGGAACACGCCGTTTTCCAGCACGTTCTTCATTTCGAAGTACGGCTTGAGCTGGGATTCGTCGAAGTTGTACTCGTCCTGGCGCACCTTCTCGCTGTAGAAGGCCCAGTCCCAGGCTTCCAGCTTGAAGGTCGGCTTGCCGGCAGCCTTCTGCTCGCGGTCGATCATGGCCTGCAGGTCGGCGGCTTCGCGCTTGGCGTTGGCCACCGCGGCCGGGGCCAGCTGGCCCAGCATCGCGTTGACCGCTTCGGGGTTCTTGGCGGTCTGGTTGGTCAGGTTGTAGGCGGCGAAGTTGGCAAAGCCCATCAGCGCGGCCTTGTCGGCGCGCAGCTGCATGATGCGCGAGACCAGCGCGGTGTTGTCGAACTCACCGCCACGGCTGCCACGGCTGCCACGGCTGATCGATGCTTCGTAGATCTTCTGGCGCAGCGCACGGTTGGCCAGGTTGGTCAGCGGCGGCTGGCCGGTGGTGTTGAGCAGGGTGATCACCTACTTGCCGTCCAGGCCACGGGCCTTGGCGGCTTCGGCGGCGGCGGCGATCTGCTCCTGCGACAGGCCGTCCAGCTGCTTGACGTCGTCCACGGTGATCGCCGAGGCGTTCACTTCCGACTGCACGTTCTGGCTGAACTTGGTGCCCAGGTTGGCCATCTCGGCGTTCATCGCCTTCAGCTTGGCCTTGTCCGCCTCGGACAGCTTGGCGCCGGCGCGCACGTAGTTGTCGTGGTACTTCTCCACCAGGCGCACGCCTTCGGCGTCCAGGCCCAGCTGGGTGCGGGTGTCATACAGCGCCTTGATGCGGGCGAACAGCTTGCCGTTCAGCGCGATCGCATCGCTGTGCGCGGCGAACTTCGCCGAGTAGTCGGCCTGCAGCTTCTTGCGTGCATCGTTGGTGTCGGCGCCGACCAGGCTGAAGAACACGGTGGTCGCACGGTCCAGGATGTCACCGCTCTTTTCCAGGGCGATGATGGTGTTGTCGAAGGTCGGCTTCGCCTTGTTGTTGGCGATGGCGTCCACTTCCTTCAGCTGCTGCGCCATGCCGGCGTCGAAGGCCGGGGCGAAGTCGCTGTCCTTAATCTTGTCGAACTGCGGGAAGTGCAGCGGCAGCGGGCTGTCAGCGAAGAACGGGTTGGCCTGCTGGGCGGCGGTCGCGGCCGGGGTGGCGGCGGTGGCGGCGTAGGCGGGCAGGGCAAGGCCCAGGGGCATGGCCACGGCGAGGGCAAGGCGGGTGGTCAAGGTAGATACTCCGAAAGACAGACAAGTGCCCGAGGGTAACCCGGCCGGCGGCGGCACCACTTGTGTCAAAAGGCATGTTGCCGGTGCCGCCGTTGCGCATGGCGGCCTCGCCCGCACGCGTGCGGTGTGGGTACCATACAGGTCTTCCCGCACCGGCCCGCCGCCATCCCCACTGCCTACGATTTCAGCTTCCGCGACCTGGACGGCCAGCCGCAGGCGCTGTCCCGCTTCCAGGGGCAGCCGCTGCTGCTGGTGAACGTGGCCAGCCGCTGTGGCTTCACCCCGCAGTACACCGGCCTGGAGCAGCTGTGGCAGGACTACCGCGAACGCGGCCTGCAGGTGGTCGGCTTCCCCTGCAACCAGTTCGGCGGGCAGGAGCCGGGCGATGCGGCGCAGATCCAGCAGTTCTGTTCGCTGGACTACCCGGTCAGCTTCCCGCTGTTGGAGAAGATCGAGGTCAATGGCCCGGGCGCGCACCCGCTGTGGGCCTGGCTGTCGCAGGAAAAGCGCGGCCTGCTGGGCAGCGCCCGCATCAAGTGGAACTTCAGCAAGTTCCTGGTGGACCGCAACGGCCAGGTGGCGGACCGCTTCGCGCCCACCACCCGCCCCGAGCAGCTGCGCGGGGCGATCGAAGCACTGCTGTGACCGGCGCCGGGTTCTGCCGCCGGCGGCGTTCTGCGGCGGGCGTTTCTGGACCTCTTCGGGCAGCAGCGCGATGATCTCCTCGAGGATGCCCGGCAGGTTCTTTTCGCTGTAACCGCGGTGGGTATGCGCCACCTGCCCGTCGCTGCCGATGATGAACATGTGCGGCACGGCGGTGATGCCGTACTGTTCGGCCAGCGTTCCCTTGGCGTCGTGCAGGTAGTCCAGCTTCGGCCAGTCGCGGTGGCGCACCAGCCGGTTGAAATCCGCCCGCGGTTCGCCCCAGTTGATGGCGTAGACCTGCAGCGCGTCGTGGCCGATCACGCTCTGCAGATGGGCCAGAATGGGCAGTTCCTTGCGGCACGGGCCGCACCAGGAGGCCCAGAAGGTGACGATGACGATCTTGCCGCGCTGGGCGGCCAGGTCCACCGGTTCGCCCTGGCGGTCTTTGCCCAGCGCCTGCGGCGGCATTTCGCCCGGCTGTGGGGACGCGGCCCCGGCGCTGGCCCCGGCGGCCAGCAGCAGCACGGCGGCGGCGAGGGTGGGGCGGATCATCCTGATCATCGGCATGCGTCCTGGCAGGTGCCCGGCGACGGGCCGGGCCGCTGCGGACTATAGGCACAGTCGCAGGCCTTCGGTAGCGCCGGCCATGTGGCCGGTCGCCTGGCCGGGCATCACTTCTCTACGAACGCGCGCTCGAACACGTAGTGGCCGGGCTGGCCGATGCGCGGGGACACCTGGAAGCCGCGTGCATCCAGCACGGCACGCAGGTCGGCCAGCATCTGCGGGCTGCCGCAGATCATCGCGCGGTCGTTTTCCGGGTCCAGCTCGGGCAGGCCCAGGCTGCGCTGCATCTCGCCGCTTTCCATCAGCGAGGTCAGGCGGCCCTGGTTGGCGAACGGCTCGCGGGTGACGGCCGGGTAGTACAGCAGCTTGTCGCCCACCAGTTCGCCGAGGAACTCATGCTCGCGCAGTTCCTTCTCGAAGTAGTCGCGGTAGGCCAGGTCCTTTTCGTAGCGCACGCCATGGCACAGGATCACCTTGTCGAAGCGCTCGTAGGTTTCCGGGTCCTTGATGACCGACAGCCACGGCGCCATGCCGGTGCCGGTGCCCAGCAGGTACAGGTTCTTGCCCGGGTGCAGGTCGCTGATCAGCAGCGTGCCGGCGGGCTTCTTGCCGACCAGCACCTTGTCGCCGGGCTTGATGTGCTGCAGGCGCGAGGTCAGCGGGCCGTCCTGCACCTTGATGCTGAAGAACTCCAGGTGCTCTTCCCAGTTGGCGCTGGCGATGGAATACGCGCGCAGCAGCGGCCGCGCCTCGGTTTCCAGGCCGATCATCACGAACTGGCCGTTCTCGAAGCGGAAACCGCTGTCACGGGTGAGGGTGAAGCTGAAGTAGGCATCGGTCCAGTGGCGGACCTCAAGCACCGTTTCGGCGCCGAAAGCGGAGGACATGGGGGCATTCAGGCTAGGGTTTCGTCCCCGCCATTCTACCTCAAATGAGAGAAGTTCTCATTGGGCGGAACGAGAGGCGTTCTCAGCGCCTCAGCGGTAGCCGGCCGCCTGCAGCTCGAATAGCTCGGCATAGCGGCCGCCCTGCGCCATAAGGGTTTCGTGGGTGCCGCTGGCCTCGATGCGGCCATCGGCCAGCACCAGAATGCGGTCGGCCATGCGCACCGACGAGAACCGGTGCGAGATCAGCACGGCAGTGCGCCGTTCAGCCAGTTCACGGAAGCGCTGGAACACTTCGAACTCGGCGCGCGCGTCGAGCGCAGCGGTCGGTTCGTCCAGGATCATCACCTGCGCGTTGCGCATCCACGCCCGGGCGATGGCGATCTTCTGCCACTGGCCGCCGGACAGGTCCACGCCCTGCGCGAAGCGGCGCCCGACCTGCTGCGCATAGCCACCGGGCAGCGCGTCGATCACCTCGTCGGTCATGCCGCGGCGGGCCGCCTCGTGGATGCGTGCGGTGTCCTCCAGCGCGTCCACCTGGCCCACGCCGATGTTCTCGCCGGCGGTCAGGTTGTAGCGCACGAAGTCCTGGAATATCACCCCCAGGTTGGCGCGCAGGTCGTCCAGGTCGTAGTCGCGCAGGTCGTGGCCGTCGAGCGGGATGCGCCCTTCATCGGGGTCGTACAGCCGCGCCAGCAGCTTCACCAGCGTGGTCTTGCCGGCGCCGTTGTCGCCGAACAGGTTCTCGGCGATCTTGGTCTTGAAGCTGATCTGGAACTTCAGCTCGGCGCTGTCCAGCACCTGCGGCGTGCTGACCGTGTTGGCCGGGTTGGGCGAATGCGGCGTGGTGTTCTTGTCGCTGCTCCAGAACGCCGGCAGCAGGTAGACCGGCTTGTAGGCGCGCAGCTGGAACGGGCCCAGCTTGGAGTCCTCGGCCAGTTCCCAGCGGCTGTCCAGCAGCGAACCGCGGCCGGCGTTGGCCAGCGCGCTGTCATCGGGGGCCGGGCGGAACAGGTCACCTACCTTGCTGCGCAGCTTCTCTTCGCCCTGGCTCAGGCGCGAGGCCTGGCGCTGTTCGCGGATGGCCTGCGCGGCGGCCGCAGCGGCGGCATCGGCCTGCGCGGTGTCCTGCTGGGTACGGCCGTAGATGCGGTCGTAGCAGGCCAGGCGCGCGGCGTCGGTGTCGATGGCCGCGCAGCCGGACGGGTTGGTCGTGGCGCTGGGTGCGAATTCCTGGGCGGCCAGCGGGGCACTGGCCAATGCCAGCAGGAGCGCCGTTGCCAGCGGCGCGAAGCGGGGAAGCGTGACAGCCAGGGTCATTGCAGCAGGCCCTTCAGGTAAAAAAACGGACATTGCACAGTTTGGCGGTTGCGCGCGCTGGCGAACAGCCCAGAGCGGTTTATGCCCGCCCCGGGCGTGCGCAGGGTGTGAAGGGCGGCAGGTCAGAAGAACCAGGCAAACGCGAACAGCCCCAGCATAGCCACCGCCAGGGCCAGCTTCAGCGCCACGCCCAGCAGGATGCCGAGCCAGGTGGCCAGCCCCACCTTGGCCGAGCGGCCCAGCTGGCGGGTGTGCCAGTACTTGCCGGCCAGTGCGCCCAGCAGCGGGCCGGCCAGCAGGCCCACGGGCATGAAGAACAGGTCGGCGATGCTGCCGATGAAGGTGCCCCACAGCGCCTTTCGGCTGGCCCCGACCCGCTGCGCTCCGACCACCGTGGACAGCACGTCCACCAGCAGCGACAACACGGTCAGCAGCCCCAGTGCCAGCAGGGTGGGCCAGCCGACGTGGACAAAGCCATCAGCCCAGGCCGCCAGCAACAGGCCGGCGAACACCAGCGGCACGCCGGGAAGGGCGGGCAGCACGATGCCGGCCACGCCGGTGAGCACCAGCAGGATGGCTAGCAGATACAGGATGGCTAGCAGATACAGGATGGCTAGCAGATACAAGATGAATGAATGGTCCATGCCTGTCCGTATGGTCTGGGATTTGGGGTTGACAGTGAAAGATTTTGCCAGTTGCTTTTTCGTTTTGGTCGGGTTAAGTTGCAGTTGCTGAGCTTGGCAAGGTCACCGTGGATCGTGGCCTGATGACGCTAGATCTTCGCGATCCGCTGCATCGATGCACCTCGCTTCCCCCTTGCTGTCAGCCGCCCAGAAGGCGTTTCCTACAATAAGAAGAGTCACCAGGGAGTTAGTGAGATGTCTGATCGCGAGACCGGTACCGTCAAGTGGTTCAACGATGCAAAGGGCTTCGGCTTCATCAGCCGCCAGAATGGTAGGGACGTGTTCGTGCACTTCCGCGCCATCGAGACCCAGGGCTTCAAGAGCCTGAAGGAAGGCCAGACCGTCAGCTTTGAAGTGGTGCAGGGCCAGAAGGGCCTGCAGGCTGACAAGGTGCAGCCGACCTGATCGGCAGCGACCTTCGTGTCCATGAAAAGTCCCGCGCAAGCGGGCCTTTTTCTGTTGCAGG
Organism: Stenotrophomonas maltophilia; assembly: GCA_009912235.1. Taxonomy (GTDB): domain Bacteria; phylum Pseudomonadota; class Gammaproteobacteria; order Xanthomonadales; family Xanthomonadaceae; genus Stenotrophomonas; species Stenotrophomonas maltophilia_AV. The sequence continues at coordinate 203,620 of WNDS01000002.1, read as the reverse complement.
CGCGCGCTGCGGCGCCACGCCCGCAGGTACGGTCAGCGCAGCACCACGCGGCCGTTGACCACGCGCACGTAGGTGTTTTCGCGGATGCCCGCCAGGTCGCGCTGGTTCACCACGATGGTGCGGCCATCGTCCATGCGCACCGAGATGTCGTAGGTATCGCTGGTGACGTTCTTCTGGATCTGGTTGCCGGCGAAGGCACCACCGACTGCGCCTGCGGCCGCTGCGATGTTCTTGTTGCCGCGGCTGCCGCCGGTGTGGTCGGAAATCTCATGGCCGGCAACGGCGCCGACGATGCCGCCGAGGATCGCGCCGGTGGCGCTGGGGGCGGTGCGCCCGGACGGAATGGTGTTGATGCGGGTCACGATGCCGCAGTCGGCGCAGCGGCCCTGGTTGTAACCGTTGTTGCCGTAGCCGCCGTTGTTGTAGCCATTGTTGTAACCGCCACCGCCGTAACCGGGCGAGGTGGCACAGCCGGCCAGGGCCAGGGTGGCAACGGCGCTGGCAGCAATGAGCTGGATTTTCATGGGGCGTCTCCTGGCCGTGAGGCAGTGGGTGGTGATCGCTGCTTCGTGCAGCGGTGGCTGAATCCTCCACTCTTTCACGTGAACGAGGTGCCAATCGCGGCATCGCATCCCCGCTGGAAGATGAATCAACGGAAATCCTGGTGGCAGGCGCGGCAGTCCTCGCCCAGCTGCTCCACCACGGTGGCCAGGGTGGTGCAGTCCAGCGGCGGGCGGGCCAGCGCGCCATTGAGCGTGGCGCGGTACTGGCTGGCATGCTGCTGGAAGCCAGCGCTGGCCTTCAGCCCGGGAAAGGCCAGGTCCAGGTCGTTGGACAGCAGGCGCAGGGTCTGCAGCCGCGGCTGGCTGTCGGCCAGGCTGCAGCGGTTCTGCTGCTGGGCCGTGCGCAGCAGCGCCACCTGCCGCTCCATCACGTGCATCAGGCTGGGCGGGAACGGGTCCTGGCGTGCCTGCAGGGCGCGGCCGACCATTACCGTGGCCACCAGGCCGATCAGCAGGCCCAGCACCAGCACGAACAGGTAACGCTGGGCGCTGGAGGGCCGGGCAGGGGACGCAGGCGGGGACGGCGGCGGGCGGGCAGACATGGCGGCGCTCCTGGCAGGCAACGTGGCTGGGGTGGACCGGCGTGCTGTGGCCGCCGGCCCTGCACGGTAAAATAGCCGGATGAACGAACAGGTCAAACAACGCTTCGCCGGTATCGAACGGCTGTATGGCGTGGGCGCGCTCGAGCGCCTGCAGGGCAGCCGGGTTGCCGTGGTCGGCATGGGCGGCGTCGGCTCCTGGGTGGTGGAGGCGCTGGCACGCACCGCCGTGGGCCACCTCACCCTCATCGACGCCGACGATATCTGCGTGTCCAACACCAACCGGCAGCTGCCGGCGATGGAAGGCAACTACGGGCGCAACAAGGCCGAGGCGATGTCCGAGCGCTGCCGCGCCATCAACCCGGACATCGACGTGGACGCGGTGCAGGCTTTCCTTACCGTCTCCAACATGGCCGAGCTGCTGGACCGCCGCTTCGACCTGGTCATCGATGCCTGCGACAGCTTCTGGGTAAAGGTGGAGACCATCGCCTGGTGCCGCCGCCGCAAGCTGCCGCTGCTCACGGTCGGCGCCGCCGGTGGCCGCACCGATCCCACCCTGGTGCGCATCCGTGATGTCTCGCGCACCGAGCATGACGCCATGCTGGCGCTGATCCGCAAGAAGCTGCGCAGCGAGTTCAACTTCCCGAAGAACGCCAAGCGCTACTTCGGTGTGCCGGCAGTGTATTCGCTGGAAAACGTGAAGTACCCGCAGGCCGACGGCAGCGTCTGCGGCCTGCGTCCGAACCTGGGTGCCGATGCCGCACTGAAGCTGGACTGCGGCGCCGGCCTGGGGGCCGCCACGCACATCACCGGTGCCTTCGCCTTTGCCGCCGTCGGCAAAGCGCTGGAGATGCTGCTGGAACCGAAGAAGGCAAAGGCCGACGCCGCCGCCTGAGCGGCAAGGCGGGGTGCGGGCGCGTGCCCGCACCGCCATGGCATGGCGTGTGGTAGTGCCGGCCGCTGGCCGGCAACCGCATGAAACCAGGCTACACCGAGGTTGCCGGCCAGCGGCCGGCACTACCAGAACCCGGGCAACTCGATCGAGACCAGAACCCGGGTAACCCGATCCAGGCAACCCGCGGTGCGGCACCTGCCCGCACCCCTCACGCTGCGGGCAGGCCGAACAACCGTTGCGCGTTCTGTGTGGTCGCCGCGGCCAACGCATCCACCTCGATGCCACGCAGGGCGGCGATATGCCCGGCGATGTCGGCCAGACGGGCCGGTTCGTTGCGCTGGCCGCGGATGCCGGCGTCGGGCTGGTCGGGGGCGTCGGTTTCCAGCAGCAGCTGCTCCAGCGGCATGCTGCGTGCCAGCCGCTGCAGCCGCTGGGCGCGCTCATGGGTCACCGGTCCGCCCAGCCCCAGCAGGAAGCCGCGTTTGTGCAGCTGCGCGGCCTGTTCGGGGCTGCCGGAAAAGCTGTGCACCACCCCGCGCAGGCCGCGGATGCGGTTGATCGCGGCGATCACCGCGTCCACGGCGCGCCGTGCATGCACGATCACTGGCAGGTCGTGGTCGCGGGCCAGTTTCAGCTGCCCAAGGAAGTACTGCTGCTGCGCGTCGGCATCCAGCCCCTCCACGAAGAAATCCAGCCCGCATTCGCCGATCGCGCAGGGGCGCTCGCGCGCGATCCATTCACCCAGCAGCGGCAGGTGCTCGGGCCGGTGCTCGGCCAGGAACATCGGGTGCAGCCCATAGGCGGGGTACAGCCCGGGGGCCTGCCGACAGACCGCGCGCAGCGTCGGCCAGCGGGCGGCGGTGACGGCCGGGACCACCTGCATGGCCACGCCGGCGGCCTGCGCACGGGCGATCACCTGCGGGCGGTCGTCGTCGAAGGCGGCCGCATCCAGGTGGCAATGGCTGTCGATCAGCACGTTCAACGCTGCGGCAGGGGTGGCGGGGCCGGGGTGCCGCGCTGCTTCCAGTTGGCCAGCAGCAGGGTGCCCATGCCCAGCAGCAGCTCGTCCACGAACGGAATCGGGTCGGGAATGAACAGGGTCAAGGCGAACAGTGCGGCGGTGATCTTGAACAGGGCGGGGTAGCGCAGCCGGCGCGCCCAGCCCAGTGCGGGCAACAGCAGGGGGTTGGCCATGGCGGGAGGTCTCCTGCGGGGGAGTGCAAACGCTACCACGGGCCCTGCATTTCCCTTTGCTGAATGGGGGTTTGAAATATGCAGGAAATGTGGAGATTCCGTTCAGGGTCTGCATGCTGCAATCTGCGCCATGAACGTTGCGGATGGTCCGCAAGGAGCAGGTCATGAAAAGCACAACAACAACTGTCCTGGTCGCCGCGGGCGCGCTGCTGGTCGGTGGTATCGCCACGGCTGCCTTCATGAAGGGGGGCGCTTCGTCGCCTGACACGCTGGCCAACGATCACGGCGCCTCGCGCCTGGTGGCCGGCAACACCGCCGACGACGGTGCCCGTACCGACCAGCTCGACGCCAACGGCAAGCGTGGGCTGGAATATGCCGACGTGCTGAAGGTCGATCCCATCACCCAGAAGGAAAAGGCCTACGCCACCGTGATCGGCACCGAGCCGGTGCGCGAGACCTCCACCACGCAGACCCCGCATGAAGTCTGCGAAGACGTGGTGGTGCAGGAGCGCCTGCCCGAGCGCGACGGCAATGTCGGCGGCACCGTGATCGGTGCGGTGGTCGGCGGCCTGCTCGGCAACCAGATCGACAAGCGCCATGTCGGTGGCCGCGTGGTCAACCGCACCGAGCGCCAGTGCCACACCGAAACGGCCAGCTCGCAGTCCAGCCGTGTCACCGGCTACAACGTGACCTACCGCAACGAAGACGGCACCACCGGCACGATGCGCATGGCCAGCCAGCCGGGCAACCGCATTCCGATGGGCACCAACGATGTGGTCAAGGGCTACTACGTGACCTACCGCTACGACGGTGCTGAAAAGACCGTGCGCCTGGACAACAAGCCGGCCAGCGACCGCCTGCCGGTGGTGGATGGCCAGCTGGTGACCCAGACCGCGGCCGCCAGCGACGCGGCCCCGAACCGCCAGTAAGCGCAGCGCGCTTTACCCTACGAACAGGCCGGCGCATGCCGGCCTGTTTGTTTTTGTGCGTACCTGCCGGGTCTGCAATGATGGGGTTTCCCGCTGACACGGAGTCTGCATGAGCATTTTCGACCTGCGCATCGAAACCGAACGGCTGCTGCTGCGCCCGCCGCAGCGCGAGGACCTGGAGCCCTACCTGGCGTTCTGCGCCGATGAGACGGTGATGTCGCACCTGGGTGGCGTGCAGTCGCCCTCGGTGGCGTGGCGCAGCTTCTGCGGCCTGGCCGGTGGCTGGCAGCTGTTCGGCTTTTCGATGTTCAGCGTGGTGGAGAAGGCCACGGGCGACTGGGTGGGCCGCATGGGCCCCTGGCAGCCACTGGGCTGGCCCGGCACCGAAGTGGGCTGGAGCATCCGCCGCGCCAGCTGGGGCCTGGGCTATGCGCCGGAGGCCGCCGTTGCGGCGATCGACTGGGCCTTCGACGCGCTGGGCTGGGAGGAGGTGATCCACACCATCGCGCCGGACAACAGCAACTCTAAGGCGGTGGCGCGCAAGCTGGGCAGTACGCTGCTGCGCATGGGCGAACTGCCGCCACCGCACCACGGCACGCCGATGGAGATCTGGGGCCAGTCGCGCAGCCAGTGGCAGCAGCGCCGGCGTTGAGGGCGTAGCTCGCACATTGCTGCGCCCGCGCTTGGCAGCCGCCGGTGCGCTTGCCAGACTGCACCCAGCCGGCCGCCGGCCGGAGGTGATGGAGCAGGCAATGCAGGACGAACGCGTTCCGTTGACGGTGCATGGCATGTCGATGTCCGGCAACTGCCACAAGGTGCGGCTGCTGCTGGAGCAGCTCGGCAGCCGCTACCGCTGGGTGGAGGTGGACAGCGCGCATGGGCAGACCCATTCGCCGGAATTCCTGGCACTGAACCCCAATGCGAAAGTGCCGTTGATCGTGCGCGACGATGGCCGCGTGCTGACCGAATTCAACGCCATCCTGTTCTGGCTGGCAGAAGGCACGCCCTACCTGCCCAGCGACGGCTGGGAGCGTGCGCAGGCGTTGAGCTGGATGTTCTTCGAGCAGTACACCCACGAGCCCTGCCTGGCGGTGGCGCGCTTCATCTGCGGCTGGAGCGAGCCCGGTTCGCCCCGGCGTGCCGAACTGCCGCGGCTGCGCGAGCGCTCGGCCGCCGCGCTGGCGGTGATGGAGCAGCACCTGCGGCAGGCGGCATGGTTCACCGGCAGTGCCTATGGCATCGCCGATATCGCACTGTTCGCCTACACCGACGTGGCCGCCGATGGCGGTGTCACCCTGCAGCCGTTCCCGGAAGTGCGGGGCTGGCTGCAGCGGGTCAGGGCGCAGTCGCGCTTCGTGGCCATGCCGGCGGTCACCGCGGAGGTGCGCGCGCGTTTCGACGCCGCGTGATGCCGCAGGACACAACGCTGTTTGACAGGTACGACGGTACGCAGCAACGACACGGAGGGGTGTTCGATGTTCGCAGTGGTTCCCGATCCGATCCCGGCAAGCATGCGCGGCCTCAACCGCGCCGAGGTCTGCGACAGCAATTTCCTGGACATGCTGAGCACCTGGCGCGGCAGCCCACGCCCACGCCCGGCCGCCGACGCGCCGATCCTGCCGGGCAGCACGCTGAGCGCTGCGGCCTTCGCTGACCTGTTCGATTCCCAGCTGGCCAGCCGCCAGCTGGACCTGATGGCGCGCGAGCTGCGCGTGCAGAACAAGGTCTTCTACACCATCGGCTCATCCGGCCATGAAGGCAACGCGCTGCTGGCGCGTGCCTGCCGGCATACCGATCCGGCATTCCTGCATTACCGCTCCGGTGCGTTCATGGCCGAACGCGCGCGCCAGCTGCCGGGCATGGACCCGGTGCGCGATGCGGCGCCGTCCTTTGCCGCCAGTGCCGACGATCCGGCCAGCGGCGGACGCCACAAGGTCTGGGGCAGCCGCCCGTTGTGGGTGCTGCCGCAGACCTCCACCATCGCCTCGCACCTGCCCAAGGCACTGGGCACCGCGCTGGCGATCGAAAGCGGCAAGCGCCTGGGCCAGCCGCTGCCGATTCCCGCCGACAGCATCGTGCTGTGTTCCTTCGGCGATGCCTCGGCCAACCATGCCAACGCGCAGACCGCATTCAACACGGCGATGTGGGCCGCCTACCAGAAGCTGCCAGCGCCGGTGCTGTTCGTCTGCGAAGACAACGGCTTGGGCATTTCAGTGAAGACCCCGCCAGGCTGGATTGCCGAACGCTTCAGCCGCCAGCCGGGGCTGGACTACTTCTTCGCCGATGGCCTGGACCTTGCCACCGGCCACGCGCAGGTGCAGGCAGCGGTGGAGCACTGCCGCCGCAGCCGGCGCCCGACCTTCCTGCACCTGCGCACCACGCGGCTGATGGGCCATGCCGGTACCGATTTCGAGATCGAGTCGCGTGCCCTGGCCGAACTGTGTGCGGCCAAAGCGCAGGACCCGCTGCTGCGCTCGGCGCAGATCGCACTGGAATCGGGCTGGATGGATGCGGCCGGCATCGAGGCCGCCTACGAAAGCATGCGCGCGCTGCATGGCCGCGGCCGCCGAGGCCGAACAGCGCCCGACGCTGCAGACCCTGCAGGCGGTGATGGCACCGCTGGCACCGTACACACCCGCTGCCGTGCAGGCCGAAGCGTGCCGGGTGGCGCCTGCCGCCGAGCGCCTGGCCCAGTACGGCAGCGAGGACAGCCTGCCCGAGCGCCAGCCGCCGCGCCACCTGGCGGTGCAGATCAACCAGGGGCTGCAGGAGCTGCTGGGCCGCTACCCGCAGGCGCTGCTGTTCGGCGAGGACGTGGCGCAGAAGGGCGGCGTCTATACCGTGACCAAGGACCTGCTGCGCCGTTTCGGGCCGCGTCGGGTGTTCAACACCCTGCTGGATGAAACGATGATCCTGGGCATGGCCCAGGGCCTGGCCAACCTGGGCATGCTGCCGGTGCCGGAAATCCAGTACCTGGCCTACCTGCACAACGCCATCGACCAGCTGCGCGGCGAGGCCAGTTCGCTGCAGTTCTTCTCCAACGACCAGTTCCGCAACCCGATGCTGGTGCGGGCGGCCGGGCTGGGCTACCAGAAGGGCTTCGGCGGGCATTTCCACAACGACAACTCGATCACCGCGCTGCGCGACATTCCCGGGCTGGTGGTGGGCTGCCCCTCGCGTGGCGACGACGCGGTGATGATGCTGCGCACGCTGGCGGCACTGGCGCAGGTGGATGGCCGGGTGGCGGTGTTCCTGGAACCCATTGCGCTGTACATGACCAAGGACCCGCACGCCGCCGGCGATGGCCAGTGGCTGTTCGGTTTCCCCGAACCCGGCCAGGCGCTGCTGCTGGGCGAAGGCCGGGTGTATGCGCCCGATGCCGATGACCTGGTGGTGGTCACCTATGGCAACGGCGTGCCGATGGCACTGCGCGTGGCGCGGGCGATCCAGGCGCAGCTGGGCTGGCAGGTGCGGGTGGTCGACCTGCGCTGGCTGGTGCCATTGAACGCGGCGTTCATTGCGGCCCAGGCCGCCACCGCGCGCCGGGTGCTGGTGCTGGATGAGGGCCGCCACAGCGGCGGGGTGGGCGAGGGCGTGGTCACCGCACTGGTCGAGGCCGGCTTCGGCCACCTGCCGTTGCGCCGGGTCTGCGGGGCCGACACCTACACGCCACTGGCGGAGGCGGCAATGTTCGGGCTTCCAAGCGACAATGCGGTGATAGGCGCCGCCCTCGACCTGGCGCAGGAACCCTGATGCATGTGTGGATTGGCGGGAATGTTGTTGCTGGCGGCGCAGGCCCCGGCCGAGCAGCTGCAGGCGCAGGCACTGGCGATGGGGCAGGCGCTGCTGCACCGCGGCCCGGATGACGGCGGCACCTGGGTCGACGCGGCGGCCGGAATCGCGCTGGCGCACCGGCGGCTGAGCATCCTCGACCTGTCCCCGCTGGGCCACCAGCCGATGGCCTCGGCCGATGGCCGCTACGTGCTGGCCTACAACGGCGAGGTCTACAACTTCGCGGCGCTGCGCGCGGAACTGGAGCCGCTGGGCCATGCCTTCCGTGGCCATTCCGATACCGAAGTGCTGCTGGCCGCGGTACTGCAGTGGGGCGTGGAAGACACCCTGCAGCGCTGCAACGGCATGTTCGCCATCGCGCTGTGGGACCGCCAGCAGCAGTGCCTGTGGCTGGCCCGCGACCGGGTGGGCAAGAAGCCGCTCTATTACGGCTGGGCCGGTGACACCCTGGTGTTCGGTTCGGAACTGAAGGCGCTGTGGCAGCACCCGCAGTTCGACAACGGCATCGACCGCGAGGCGTTGACCCTGCTGCTGCGGCTGGACTACATCCCGGCCCCGCACAGCATCCACCAGGACTGCTTCAAGCTGATGCCCGGCCGCGTGCTGCGGCTGGATGCGGCCACGGTGGCCGCCGGTGCTGGCGCGCACCGCCCCGAGCAGGCCCAGCGTCCGTTCTGGGACGCACGGGCGCGCATGCAGGCGGCGCTGGCCGAGCCGTTCCTGGGCAGCATCGACGAGGCCGAGGAGCAGCTGGATACCCTGCTGCGCGATGCGGTGGCGCTGCGCATGGTGGCCGACGTGCCGGTGGGTGTGTTCCTCTCCGGCGGCACCGATTCTTCGCTGGTGGCCGCGCTGATGCAGGCACAGAGCCCGCAGCCGGTGCACAGCTTCAGCATCGGCTTCAGCGGTTCCAGCCACGACGAGGCGCCGCTGGCCCGGGAACTGGCCGCGCACCTGGGCTGCGACCACACCGAACTGTACGTCAGCGGTGCCGATGCACTGGCGGTGGTGCCGCAGCTGCCAGCGATGTTCGACGAACCGTTCGCCGATGCCTCACAGGTGCCCGCCGCGCTGGTGGCCCGGCTGGCCCGCCAGGGTGTCACCGTGGCGCTGTCCGGTGACGGTGGTGATGAACTGTTCTTCGGCTATACCCGTTACCTGCGCGCGCTGCGCAACTGGCAGATGCTGGCCCGCGTGCCCGGCCCGCTGCGGCGCTGGATGGGCGCGCGTTCGCAGCAGCAGGGTGAGGCCTCGCGTACCGGCGGCATTGCCGCGTTGCTGGCCGAGACCGGTGCGCGCGGCATCGGCGATGTCTACCGCAACCGCATTTCCCGCTGGCGCGACCCGCAGAGTGCGGTGCCCGGCGCCGGCGCGGCCGGCAGCTTCTACGACCTGGCCGACCCGCTGCATGGCGCGGGCACCCCGGCCGACGCGATGATGCTGGCCGATTTCGTGACCTACCTGCCCGACGACCTGCTGTGCAAGGTCGACCGCACCTCGATGGCGGTCAGCCTGGAGGCGCGTGCGCCGCTGCTGGACTGGCGCGCGGCCGAGTTTGCCTGGTCGCTGCCGCTGTCGTTCAAGCGTTCGGAAGACACCAGCAAGGTGCTGCTCAAGCGCGTGCTGGGGCGCTATGTGCCGGCGGCAATGGTGCACCGGCCCAAGCGCGGTTTCGGTGCGCCGGTCAGTGACTGGCTGAAGGGCGACCTGCGGCCCTGGGCCGACGAACTGCTGCAGCCGGCACGGCTGGAGCGCGAGGGCGTGCTGTCGGCCGCGGCGGTGCAGCCGTTGTGGCAGCAGTTCCTGGGCGGCCAGCGCAAGTGGCACACGCACCTGTGGAACGTGCTGATGTTCCAGGCCTGGCAGGCGCACTGGCGGCAGGTACGCGCCGCTGTCAGCAGCGGCTGAGCCTTCACCGGCGCCGAAGGCGGGGCTGGCTAGGCTGCCGGTTCCGCCCACAGGAGTTTCCCCGATGACTTCGCCCACCATCGCTGTCTTCGTCGGCAGCCTGCGCAGGGAATCCTGCAACCGCCGCCTGGCCCTCGCGCTGGAGAAGCTGGCCGGCGGCAAGGCGCGCTTTCAGTACGTGGAGATCGGCGACCTGCCGCTGTACAACCAGGATTTCGATGGCAGCTACCCCGCGCAGGGCACCCGCCTGAAGGACCAGGTGCGTGCGGCCGACGCGGTGCTGTTCGTCACCCCCGAATACAACCGTTCGGTACCGGGCGTGTTGAAGAACGCCATCGACATCGGCTCGCGCCCCTACGGTGACAGCGCGTTTGCCGGCAAGCCGGCGGCGGTCATCGGCGCCTCGATCGAGCAGATCGGCACGGCGGTGGCGCAGCAGCACCTGCGCAACAGCCTGGCCTTCCTGGACATGCAGGTGCTGGGCCAGCCGGAGGCCTTCATCCAGTTCAAGGACGGGCTGATCGATGCCGACGGCACGATCCACAACGAAGGCACGCAGACGTTCCTGCAGGGCTATGTGGACCGCTTCCTGGCGCTGGCGGCGCTGCACGCCAAGGGTGAGTGACGCTGCCTTCGGGGGCAGGGCCCTCTGCCGTGCAGAGGGATCCGACCCCTGCGCCCAGCGGCGGGCTCTGACCCCGACCCCATGCGATAATGGGCACCCATAGGCCGGACAAGCGCGTCGCCCAGCGGCGCATATCCCCTGTTCGTCCACGGCTTATCCACAGGCTTGTCCATGGCCGCCCGGGTCGGCGCATGCCTACACTCGTCTGGCCCTTACCAGGAAGTACTGCTCCATGTCCGCTCGCTCCGGCTTCCGTTCCGACCGCAAAGAGCGCGGTGACCGCTTCGACCGTGACCGCGATGACAGCCGCATCGACCAGCTGCGCGCGCCGCCGCATTCGGTGGAGGCCGAGCAGGCGGTGCTGGGCGGCCTGATGCTGGCGCCGGATGCCTACGACCTGGTCAACGACCAGCTCAACGACGGCGATTTCTACCGCCGCGACCACCAGATGATCTACCGCGCGATCCGCGAGCTGTCCGAGCGCGAGCGCCCGTTCGATGCGGTCACGCTGGGCGAGTGGTTCGAATCGCAGGGCAAGCTGGACCTGGTGGGCGATGGCGCCTACCTGATCGAACTGGCCAGCACCACGCCGTCGGCGGCCAACATCGTGGCCTATGCCGAGATCGTGCGCGACAAGGCGGTGCTGCGCCAGCTGATCCAGGTCGGCACGGACATCGTCAACGACGGCTTCCAGCCCGAGGGCCGCGACAGCAGCGAGCTGTTGTCGGCCGCGGAAAAGAGCGTGTTCGCCATTGCCGAGCAGGGCGCGCGCGGGCGCACCGATTTCGTGGCGATGCCCGGAGCGTTGAAGGATGCCTTCGAGGAACTGCGCAACCGCTTCGAGAACGGCGGCAACATCACCGGCCTGCCGACCGGCTACAACGATTTCGATGCGATGACCGCCGGCCTGCAGCCGACCGACCTGATCATCCTGGCCGCGCGCCCGGCGATGGGCAAGACCACCTTCGCGCTGAACATCGCCGAGTACGCGGCGATCAAGTCGAAGAAGGGCGTGGCGGTGTTCTCGATGGAAATGTCCGCCTCGCAGCTGGCCATGCGCCTGATCTCCTCCAACGGCCGCATCAACGCGCAGCGCCTGCGTACCGGCCAGCTGGAAGACGAGGACTGGAGCCGGGTCACCGGCGCGATCAAGATGCTGAAGGAAACCAAGATCTTCATCGACGATACGCCGGGCGTGTCGCCGGAAGTGCTGCGCTCCAAGTGCCGCCGCCTGAAGCGCGAACACGACCTGGGCCTGATCGTGATCGACTACCTGCAGCTGATGAGCGTGCCGGGCAACAGCGAGAACCGTGCAACGGAAATCTCGGAAATCTCGCGTTCGCTGAAGGGCCTGGCCAAGGAACTGAACGTGCCGGTGATCGCGCTGTCCCAGCTCAACCGCTCGCTGGAAACACGTACCGACAAGCGCCCGGTGATGGCCGACCTTCGCGAATCGGGCGCTATCGAGCAGGACGCGGACATGATCGTGTTCATCTACCGCGATGATTACTACAACAAGGAAAATTCGCCGGACAAGGGCCTGGCCGAAATCATCATCGGCAAGCACCGTGGTGGCCCCACCGGTTCGTGCAAGCTGAAGTTCTTCGGCGAATACACCCGCTTCGACAACCTGGCCCACGATTCGGTCGGCTCGTTCGAGTAAGGCCGCCGCCGCGCTGCACACGCCAACGCCGGGCCGATGCCCGGCGTTTTTCGTTTGGGGGCCGCAGCCCCGCCATGCGGTACGCCCTTGTTCCGTATGTCGCAGTTGTAAATGCCATGTAACGCGAAGTTCCTACGATGCCGCCGCATACCCCTCCCGACGCCAGTGACCGGCGTCCTGCGCGCACAAGGAATCTGCCCTACATGCCGTACCACGCTCCGCTCCGCCGTAACCTGCTTGCCCTGCTTGCCCTGCTTGCCCTGCTTGCCCTGCTGGTCTGCTGGTCTGCGCTGCCCTGCCGTCGTTTGCCTGGGCCGATGAAGCACCGTCTGCCGATGGGGCCGGCGGCGATCCTGCCACCACCCTGGACTCGGTATCGGTGATCGGCCGTGGCGAAGCCCGCCAGGTGCAGCGCGTGACGGCCGAGGACATGAAGGTGCTGCCGCCGGGCGCCAACCCGCTGAAGCTGCTGGCCAGCAAGCCGGGCGTGCATTTCGAATCGGCCGACGCCACCGGCGCCTACGAGTGGTCCACCAGCATCAGCCTGCGCGGCTTCAACCAGAACCGCCTGGGCTACACGCTGGACGGCATCCCGCTGGGCAACATGAGCTACGGCAACAGCAACGGCCTGCATATCAGCCGTGCGGTCATCAGCGAAAACCTGGGTGGCGCCGAAGTCTCCACCGGCATCGGTGCGCTGGGCACGCCGTCCACCAGCAACCTCGGTGGCGTGTTCCAGTTCTACTCGATCGACCCGTCCACCGAATTCGGCGCCACCCTTGCCCAGGGCTTCGGCAGTGACAACGCGCGCCGCAGCTATGCGCGCCTGGACACCGGCGACCACCAGGGCTTCGCGGCCTACCTGTCCGGCGTCTACTCGGAAAGCGACAAGTGGAAGGGCGCCGGTTCGCACGAACTGAAGCAGTTCAACGGCAAGGCCACCTACAGCTTCGGCGTGGACAGCAAGCTGACCGCGCTGGTGAACACCTCGCGCCGCGTGGAGGCCGACTACCAGGATCTCTCGCTGGAAATGATCGACCGCCTGGGCTGCAACTGGGACAACTACGCGCCGGACTGGAACCGCGCACTGGCGGCTGCACGCGGCCAGTACAGCGGCGGCGTCAACAGCCCGTGGGATGCGTACTACTCCGGCCACGGCGTGCGCAACGACGACATCTACAGCCTGGCCGGCGATTTCGGCCTGAACGAGACGATGCGCTTCAAGGCCAACGTCTACCACCACAGCAACCGCGGCCAGGGCCACTGGTTCAGCCCGTCCAACCCCTCCAACCCGGGCACCAGCCGCGAGATTCCGATCTCCATCCGCACCACCGAATACGCGATCGACCGCACCGGCGTGACCTCCGCGTTCACCTGGGCGGTGGGTGGCCACGAGCTGGAAGCGGGCCTGTGGTACGAAGACAACAGCCACAGCGTGCAGCGCAACTTCTACTACATCGATGGCCCGGTGAAGGACGACTACTTCCTGCGCAACCCCGACCAGCGCGTGTGGCTGCAGGACTACAGCACCATCACCCGCCAGTTCTACGTACAGGACCGCTTCCGCCTGTTCAATGACCGCCTTACCATCGACGTCGGCGCCAAGTCGCCCAACACGCGCACCACCGTGCGCACGCCGCTGGGCACCTATGCCAACAACAGCAGCCTGACCGCGAAGAAGACCCTGCTGCCGCAGGCCGGCTTCAACTACAAGCTCAACGACAGCAACGAGATCTTCGGTTCGTTCGCCAAGAACATCGCCGCCTTCGCACTGGGCGTGGGCAGCCCGTTCAACGTGCCGCAGGCTGCGTTCGATACCAGTACGCGCGGGCTGAAGCCGGAACAGTCGCGGACCTTCGAGCTGGGCTGGCGTGGCTACGGCCAGGGCTATGAAGCCTCGGTGGCGGTGTACGACGTGAAGTTCGAGAACCGCCTGCTGGCCATCGCCCAGTGCGTGGGCATCCTCGGCTGCCCGGCGCTGTATTCCAACGTCGGCTCGGTCAGCAGCCGCGGTGCCGAAGCCACCCTGCAGCTCAAGCCGATACAGGACCTGAGCTGATCCAACTCGCTGTCCTACAACGACAGCACCTACGACAGCGACTACACCGACAACGGCATCGTGCCCACCCGCGGCAAGAAGACCGTGGACACCCCGAATGGATGTTCGCCAGCACCCTGGCCTGGACGCCCGGCCCGTGGGACCTGCGCCTGTCGGCCAACCACGTGGGCAAGCGCTATGTGACCTACACCAATGACGTCTCGGTGCCGAGCTACTGGCTGCTCAATGCCTCGGTGGCCTACGACGTGGGCAAGCTCGGCCCGGCGCAGAACCTGACGCTGGCGCTGAACCTGACCAACCTGGCCGACAAGCAGTACCTGGCCGCCATCAATACCAACGGCACCTATGCCGCCGACCCGATCCGCACCCTGGCCACCACGCAGGTGGGCGCGCCGCGGCAGGTGATGGCCACCGCCACCGTGCGCTTCTGATGGCGCACGGCCGATGACCCGCACGCCGGACAGCGAAACCCGCCGTCGCCTGCTGCGCCTGGCCTGGCAGGGCACAGGCACCGCCATCGCCCTGGCCGCACTGCCCGGGCTGGCGACGGCGGGTCCGCGCCCCCGCCTGGGCCGCGATCCGTTCACCCTCGGCATTGCCGCCGGTGATCCGGACCCGCAGGGGGCGGTGCTGTGGACCCGGCTGGCCCTGGACCCGCTCAACGGCGGTGGCATGCCGGCACGCGCCGTGCCGGTGCGCTGGTTCGTGGCCGAGGACGCGGGCATGCGCCGGGTGGTGCAGCGCGGTGTGGCGGCGGCGGTGCCCGAGCTGGCCCATTCGGTGCATGTGGAGGTCAACGGCCTGCAGCCCGGCCGCGATTACTACTACCGCTTCGCCTGCGATGGCGACGAGGAAAGCGCGGTCGGCCACTTCCGCACCGCGCCGCTGCTGGACACGCGCCTGCAGCAGCTGCGGCTGGCGCTGTGCACCTGCCAGGCCTGGAACAGCGGCTTCTACCCGGTGCTGCGCGACATCGCGCAGAGTGATGTCGACCTGGTGCTGCACGCCGGTGATTACCTGTACGAGTACAGCCCGCTGCAGAACGCACGCGGCGTGACGCTGGACAGCAGCCGCTTCAGTGGCGAAACCATCAGCCTGGAGCGCTACCGCGACCAGTACGCGCTGTACAAGCTGGACCCGGACCTGCAGGCGATGCACGCCGCACACGCCTTCGCGGTGATCTGGGACGACCACGAAGTGCAGAACGACTATTCCGGCATCCACCCGGAAAAGAACGACGTGCCGGTGGAGGCGTTCATCGTGCGCCGGGCTGCAGCCTACCGCGCCTTCTACGAACACCAGCCGATGCGCAGCGTGCCCACCGACAACGGCGGCCTGCGCGTGCACCGGCGGCTGCGCTATGGCGACCTGGCCCAGCTGACCCTGCTGGACTGCCGCCAATTCCGCCCGGCCAACCCGTGCGGCGTGGGCGAATCAGCGCGCTGCGAGGCGGCGCTGGACCCGCGCATGAGCATGCTGGGTGCCGGGCAGGAGGCCTGGTTCGCGCAGTCGATGGCCGCCGCGCAGGGCACGCGCTGGAACGTGGTGGTGCAGCAGCTGCTGATGGCGCAGCTGCGGCTGGATGCGGGCACGCCGCGCGAACGCTACTGGAACGATGCCTGGGATGGCTATCCTGCGGCCCGCACGCGCCTGCTGCAGGCGCTGCAGGCCGGCGGGCAGGGCAACGCCATCGTGCTCGGCGGCGACTGGCATTCCAGCTTCGTCAACGACCAGAAGCTGGATTTCGATGCACCGCATGCGCCGGTGATCGCCACCGAATTCATCGCCCCGGCCATCAGCAGCGGCGGCGACGATACCCCGTACGGCCCGTATTACGGCCCGTCGATTCCGCAGAACCCGCATATCCGCTACTTCGACGGCGACCGCCGCGGCTGGTGGAAACTGCAGTTGAACCGGCAGACCGTGGATGCCGAACTGCGCTTCGCCGACAGCGAGCTGCGGCGGGATGCCGACGTGCGCACCGCGGCGCGCTTCCAGGTGAGCCACGGCCGCCCGGGCGCAGTCCCGGTGTGAATCCGTTCGGTAGTGCCGGCCGCTGGCCGGCAACCTCACGATCCCCGCTACGACCACCGCCGCTTCCATCGCCCCTCAGCCCGGTTTCGTCACAAACCGGTTGCGGCCGGCCGGGGCAGGGCGCCAAGGTGATCGCAGGCGGCAGGGTGCCGCCGCAAGGAGACCGTCATGAAGACTCTGTTCGCGCTGGGCGTGTGGTGTCTGCTGTTCGTGCTGTGCTGGCCGCTGGCCGTGCTGGCGCTGATCGCCTGGCCGTTGGTGTGGCTGCTCAGCCTGCCGTTCCGCCTGATCGGCATCACCTTCTCGGCGCTGTTCGCCTTCCTGCGCGCGCTGCTGATGCTTCCTGCGCGCCTGCTGGGCGGCGGCCCGGCCACCGCATGAGGCGGCCGGCACTGGCGCTCCTGGCCCTGATGGCGGCACCGGCGTTTGCCGGGCCGCCTCCGGCCGCCTACCTGGAGCGCCAGCAGGTGGCTGCAGCCGACGAAGCGGGTGCAGCCACAGCCAAGACGGCGAGACCTTCGCAGACCACGTCTTCAGACGCCGGGGCCGCAGAGGCCAAAGAACGTTGCCGGGTGGTCAGGCAGTGGACGATCAGCGGCATCGTGGTCCGTCATGACCAGTGTGAGGGTGCGCCAAAGCCCGATGCACCAGGCACGCCGGCCGTAGAGGCAGCGGCGCAGCGTTGATGCCTGCAGGAACCTGGGCCTAGACTCGGGGTCTCTGGAGGACAAGGATGTTGGATATGGGCAAGGCAGCACCCTGGTTCGCTGAACTGTGTTTGCAGCATGGGCTGTGGGCCGGTGCCGACGTGTTGTCCGGCCTGCTGCGCCCGTGCCTGGCGTTGAGGGCCTTGGGAACCGACGCATCGGCACTGGGGGCATCGCGGAAAGGGGGTGGCCCCGATGTCCCCGAGGGCTTCAACTGGCCGGTTCACCAGGGGCGTGCGCTGGATTTCCTGCTGCAGATCAACCTGGCTGATCTTCCCGACCTGCCGGAGGGTCTGGATTTACCCCCCCAAGGGCGTACTGTCCTTCTTCTACGATGCGGACGAGCAGCCCTGGGGCTACGAACCGGCGCATCGCACCGGCCACCGTGTCTTCCTGTTCAATGCCGAAGATGTGGTGCAGCGCTTGCCAGCGGCCGATGAAGCATTCGCGCTGGTCCGGTCGGCGCTGACGTTCCATCACGGGCTGCGCCTGCCGCAGTTGTTCACCGCCGAAGGCATGCGCATTGGCGAGCGGATGAAAGAACAGGGCTTGGCCTGGGAAGAGCAGCAGGAAGACGCGTATCTTGAACTGGTCGATGCCGTCGCGACCCATCATGCGGGCAGTGGCAGGCCGCTGCATGTGCTGGGTGGGCATGCACATGTCATCCAGAACGACATGCAGCTGGAAGCTCAGCTGGTGACCCACGGCCTGTCGTGCGGTGACGGCAGTGCCTACAGTGACCCACGCAGGTACCTGCTCGAGCGGGACCAGGACCAATGGCAGCTGTTGCTGCAGCTTGACTCTGACGGTGATGACGCGATGTGGGGGGACTCGGGAATGCTGTACTTCTGGGCCCGTCGCCAGGATCTGGCGGCGCGCGATCTGTCGCAGACGTGGATGGCGCTGCAGTGCAGTTGACCTGTCAACGCCAATAAAAAACCCGCCGAGGCGGGGTTTTTTGTTGCAGAGGTGTGCCGACCAACGGTCGGCACCCACCTGGATGCAGATCAATTGGCCTTGTGGATCGCGCGCTTGCTGACCGCCATCGCGGCGTCATGCACGACTTCCGACAGCGACGGGTGGGCGTGGCAGATGCGCGCCAGGTCGTCGGCCGAGCCGTTGAACTCCATGGCCAGCACACCTTCGTGCACCAGTTCGGACACGTTGGCGCCGACCAGGTGCATGCCCAGGATGCGGTCGGTTTCGGCGTGCGCCAGCACCTTCACGAAGCCCGCCGGTTCCACCATCGCCACGGCACGGCCGTTGGCGGCGAACGGGAAGCTGCCGGCCTTGTACGGAATGCCTTCGGCCTTCAGCTGCTGCTCGGTCTTGCCGACCCAGGCCAGCTCCGGTTCGGTGTAGATCACCCACGGAATGGTGTCGAAGTTGACGTGGCCCGGCAGGCCCGCGATCAGCTCGGCCACGGCGATGCCTTCCTCGAAGCCCTTGTGCGCCAGCATCGGGCCACGCACGCAGTCACCGATCGCCCAGACGCCGGCCACGCCGGTGTGGCAGTGTGCGTCCACTTCGATCTGGCCACGCTCGTTGACCTTCACGCCGGTGCCTTCGGCCAGCAGGCCCTTGGTCGCGGCGCGGCGGCCCACGGCCACCAGCAGCTTGTCCACGGTCAGCGACTTCTCGCCTTCGCTGTCGGTGTAGGTCAGGGCGACTTCCTTCTTCTTGCCCTTGCCGGTCACTTCAGCCTTGGACACCTTGGCACCCAGGCGGATCTCCAGACCCTGCTTCTTGAATTCCTTGGCGGCGACCTTGGCCACTTCGGCATCGGCAGCGGCCAGGAAGTCCGGCAGCGCTTCGAGGATGGTCACGTCCGAACCCAGGCGCTTCCACACGCTGCCCAGTTCCAGGCCGATCACACCGGCGCCGATGACAGCCAGGCGTGCCGGCACTTCGGTGAAGTCCAGGCCGCCGACGTTGTCGACGATGGTCTCGCCGTCGAACTTGGCGAACGGCAGTTCGATCGAATCCGAACCGGCCGCGATGATGACGTTGGTGCCCTTCAGCTCCACTTCCGAGCCGTCATGCTGCTTCACCTTGACCACGTTGCCCGGCTGCAGTTCGCCGAAACCGTAGTAGGTGGCGACCTTGTTTGCCTTGAACAGCATGGCGATGCCGCCGGTGAACTGCTTGACGATCTTGTCCTTGCGGCCAACCATCGCTTCGACGTCCATCTTGGCGTCCTTGAAGCTGATGCCGTGGTCGCCAAAGATGTGGCCCATGTTCCAGAACTGGCGCGACGAATCCAGCAGCGCCTTGGACGGGACGCAGCCCACGCGCAGGCAGGTGCCACCCAGGGCCGGCTTGCCGTCCTTGCCCAGCGCTGCGTCGATGCAGGCGGTCTTCAGGCCCAGCTGGGCAGCGCGGATGGCAGCGTGGTAACCGGCCGGGCCGGCACCGATGACGACGACGTCGAATTGTTCAGCCATTTGATGAGTCCTTGTTGCATTCCCGAGCTTCGATGAAGCCGGTGGCGCATGCGCCGGGGAAAAATACGGGGTGGCCGCAGGCCTTGAACCGCAAACCCCTCCGCGCGGGCGCGGAGGGGTTGCAGGTCTTACAGGCCGAACAGCATGCGGCCCGGGTTTTCCAGCTGGTTCTTGATGTCCACCAGGAACTGCACCGAATCCTTGCCATCGATGATGCGGTGGTCGTAGGACAGGGCCAGGTACATCATCGGCGCGATCACCACCTGGCCGTTCTGCGCGATCGGACGTTCCTTGATCGCGTGCATGCCCAGGATGGCGCTCTGCGGCGGGTTGATGATCGGGGTGGACAGCAGCGAACCGAAGGTGCCGCCGTTGGTCACGGTGAAGGTGCCGCCCTGCAGTTCGTCCAGGCCCAGCTTGCCGTCACGCGCCTTCTTGGCGTAGTCGGCGATGGTCTTTTCGATGTCGGCGAACGACATGCGCTCGACGTTGCGCAGGACCGGGGTGACCAGGCCCTTCTCGGTGGACACGGCGATCGAGATGTCCGAGTAGCCGTGGTAGATGATGTCGTCGCCGTAGATCGAGGCGTTGACCAGCGGGAAGCGCTGCAGGGCGTTGGCAGCGACCTTCACGAAGAAGCTCATGAAGCCCAGCTTGATGCCGTGTGCCTTGACGAACTCGTCCTGCAGGTCCTTGCGCGCGGCCGACACCTTGGACAGGTCGACTTCGTTGAAGGTGGTCAGCATGGCGGTGGAGTTCTTCGACTCCATCAGGCGCTCGGCAATGCGCTTGCGGATGCGGGTCATCGGCACGCGTTCTTCCGGACGTGCGCCACCGGCCTTGCCGGCGCCGCCGTTGCGGGCGAAGTTGACGATGTCTTCCTTGGTGACAGCGCCGCGGCGGCCGGTGCCGTCCACGTCGGCCGGGTTCACGCCTTCGGTGATGGCGGTGAAGCGGGCGCCCGGCGGCAGGCTGTCGGCAGCCGACTTGGCGACTGGTGCCGGTGCGGCAGCAGCGGCCGGAGCGGCGGCGGCCGGAGCAGCGTCAGCCTTCTTCTCTTCAGCGGCCGGTGCCGGGGCGGCGGCAACCGCGCCTTCCTCGATGATCGCCACGACCTGGCTGGAGGTGACCGTGTCGCCTTCCTTGAACTTGATTTCCTTGATCACGCCATCGACCGGCGACGGCACTTCCAGGACGACCTTGTCGGTTTCCAGGTCAAGCAGGTTTTCATCACGCTTGACGGCGTCGCCCACCTTCTTGTGCCAGGTGGCGATGGTGCCGTCGGCGACGGATTCGGGCAGTACCGGGGCTTTGACTTCGGTGGCCATTGCGGGAGCTTCCTGGGTTTGTCTTTTAAATAGGGGGAGGATTATTCAGCGAACGTGTCGTTGAACGGGTTGACCAGTGCATCGGCGACCAGCTGCTGCTGTTCGCGGACGTGGTCAGCCATGTGGCCGGCAGCCGGCGAAGCCGAACGCGCGCGACCGGCGTAGTGCAGGTTCTGGCCATCGGCCAGGCAGAACTGCAGGTGGTGGCGGATCTGGTACCACGCACCCTGGTTCTGCGGTTCTTCCTGCGTCCACACCACGTCGGTGGCCTTGCCGTACTTCTTCAGTTCGGCGGCCAGCAGCGCACGCGGGAACGGGTACAGCTGTTCCACGCGGATGATCGCCACGTCGTCCTGGCCACGCTTGGTCTGGTCTTCCAGCAGGTCGTAGTAGACCTTGCCCGAGCACAGCACCACGCGCTTGACCTTCTTGGCATCCGCGTTGGCGTCGCCGATCAGGTGCTGGAACTCGCCGTTGGCCAGCTCGTCCAGGGTCGACACGGCCAGCTTGTGGCGCAGCAGCGACTTGGGCGACATCACTACCAGCGGCTTGCGGGTGGTCAGGTGCTGCTGGCGGCGCAGCATGTGGAAGGCCTGTGCCGGGGTGGACGGAACCACGACCAGCATGTTCTCCAGCGCGCACAGCTGCAGGAAGCGCTCCAGGCGCGCCGAGCTGTGTTCCGGGCCTTGCCCTTCGTAACCGTGCGGCAGCAGCAGGGTCAGGCTGGTGATGCGGCCCCACTTGGCTTCACCGGCGGCGATGAACTGGTCGATGACCACCTGGGCGCCGTTGGCGAAATCGCCGAACTGGCCTTCCCAGATGCACAGCGTGTTCGGGTCGGTGGTGGAGAAGCCGTACTCGTAGGCCATCACTGCTTCTTCGCTCAGCAGCGAATCGATGACGGCGGCCTTCTCCGGCGAATCCACCAGCTGGCGCAGCGGCAGGTAGTAGTTGTCGGTGGCCTGGTCGTGCAGGATCGCGTGGCGATGGGTGAAGGTGCCGCGGCCCACGTCCTGGCCAACCAGACGCAGGGTGTTTCCCTCGTCCAGCAGCGTGGCGTAGGCCAGGTTCTCGGCAAAGCCCCAGTCGCCCGGAATCTCGCCGGCGGCCATCTTGCGGCGGTCGTCGTAGACCTTCGAAACGCGCGAGTGCAGCTGCACTTCTTCCGGCACGTTGTTGATCAGCTTGGCCAGCTCGACCAGCTTGCCCATCTCCACTTTGGTGGAGATCTCATCGGACAGCTTGCCTTCCAGCAGCTTCGGCCAGTCCACGAACAGCGGGCTGGTCGGCGGGGTCTTCTCGACCTTGGCCAGTTCGGTGGTCACTTCGCCGCCGTCCAGCTTCTCGCGGTAGGCATCGACCATCGCCTTGCCGGCACCGGCGGCGATGACACCGGCCTTTTCCAGCTGCTCGGCGTAGAGCTCGCGGGTGGTCTGGTGCTTGCGGATGATCTGGTACATCAGCGGCTGGGTGATCGCCGGCTCGTCGGCCTCGTTATGGCCCCAGCGGCGGTAACACATCAGGTCGATGACCACGTCCTTGGCGAACTTCTGGCGGAACTCGAAGGCCAGCTGCGCGGCGAACACCACCGCTTCCGGGTCGTCGCCGTTCACGTGCAGCACCGGGGCGGCAATCATCTTGGCCACGTCGGTGGCATAGCGCGTGGAGCGCGTATCCAGCGGGTTGGAGGTGGTGAAGCCGACCTGGTTGTTGACCACGATGTGCACCGTGCCACCGACGGCGAAGCCGCGGGCCTGGGACATCTGGAACAGTTCCATGACCACGCCCTGGCCGGAGAAGGCCGCGTCGCCGTGGATCAGGATCGGCATGACCTGCTTGCGCTCGGTGTCCTTGCGGCGTTCCTGGCGCGAACGCACCGAACCGGCGACCACCGGGTCGGCGATTTCCAGGTGCGAGGGGTTGAAGGCCAGCGCCAGGTGCACCGGGCCACCGTCGGTGGCCACGTCGGCCGAGAAGCCCATGTGGTACTTCACGTCGCCGGCCGAGGCGTGCTCGTCGTGCTCGAACTTGCCTTCGAACTCGTCAAACAGCTTGCGCGGGTTCTTGCCCAGGGTGTTGACCAGCACGTTCAGGCGGCCGCGGTGGGCCATGCCGATCACCACGTCCTTGACGCCATCCTTGCCGGCGTCGCGGATGATGGTGTCCATCATCGGGATCAGCGAGTCGCCGCCTTCCAGCGAGAAGCGCTTCTGGCCGACGTACTTGGTGTGCAGGTAGCGCTCGAGGCCTTCGGCGGCGATCAGGCGCTCCAGCGTGCGTCGCTGGGTATCGGCGTCCAGCTGGTAGTTGCCACCGGCCAGTTCCAGCTTCTTGTAGATCCACTGGCGCTGCTCGGCTTCGGGCATGTGCATGAACTCTGCGCCGATCGAGCCGGTGTAGGTCGCCTTCAGGCGTGCCAGCAGGTCGCGCAGCTTCATGCGCGGCTGGCCACCGACACCGCCGGTGCTGAATTCGGCGTTGAGGTCGCCCTCGGACAGGCTGTGGAAGGGCAGGCCCAGGTCCGGCGGGTTGACCGGCGGGGTCAGGCCCAGCGGGTCCAGGCGGGCACCGAGGTGGCCGCGCGAGCGGTAGGCGGTGATCAGGCGACCGACATTGCGTTCACGCTCATCGCCCGCGCCGTTGCCGGTACCGGCCTTGAGTGCGTCCCTGGCGGCATCGGCAATGTGCGCGATCACGGCCGAGTGCGGAATGTCACCCGCTTCGGGGCCCTTGAAGCCGTCGAAGTAGGCCTTCCATTTGGGATCGACACTGTCCGGAGAAACGAGGTACTGCTCGTACAGATCCTCGACATAGGAGGCGTTGCCGCCGGCGAGCTGCGATGACTGCGCAAACTGCTTCAGTAGATTGTCCACGATGGAGGCTGATTATTCGCTTGTGGGGTATGGCTTCAGAAGGACCCGGCAGAAATGATGAATAGCCATGCACGGGCACGTTCAAACGCTCAAATTCTACCCCCATCCGGCCGCGAAGGGGCACCGCAACGGACGCGTGAGGGCCTGTGGTGTCGCTTGCAGACAGGTTCGGGCAGGGCTGTCCGGCTCAGAGGCCGAGGGCACGCAGTTCGCTGCAATCGCGCGAACGGTCCCAGATGCGCTGCAATTGCAGCGCGAACGGCTGCGAACGTGACGGCAGCGCGATGCCGGCCTGGCCCTCCACGCGCGTGCCGATCAGACGAAAGTAGAAGTCGCCCACATCGTTGAGCAGGCAGGCCGAACCGACGGCCTGATCGGCCGGATCCTGCACCTGGCGGAACTGGATGACGCTGGGCAGACGCTGTGCCAGCGCCAGCAGCGGCGCGCCGGCACGGGCCAGGGCCGCCGCATCGTGCACGATCACCCGCAGCTGCTTGTCGTGGCGGGCGCTGGCGAAGCGGCGCAGCGCGGCCTGCACGGGGGCGGCATCGAGCAGGCCCGGGTCCAGCTGGGCGCTGTGGACCCACAGCTGGCGGCGGGCGCGGTGGACGATGGCGGTGGTGATGGCCAGCGCCTGGGCCGGGCTGTCGATGGCGCTTGGCCCCTCCAGCCGGCGGCGCATCTGCTGGCGGCCGATGCCGGCCTCCTCGAACACCGCGCCTTCGGGCAGGAAGCCCTGGCGGGCATAGAAATCGCGTGCCGGCAGCTGTGCGTGCAGGTGCAGCTCGGCCAGGCCGAGCTGGCGCCCGGCCTCGACCAGGCCCGCCAGCAGGGCCTCGCCCACGCCCTGGCTGCGATGGCTGGCCAGCACCGCCATGCGGCCGATGCGGCCATCCGGGGCCAGCCGCCCGGTACCGACCGGCTGGCCGTCGGCGTCCAGCGCCAGCACGTGGGCACTGAGCGGGTCCAGCGCATCGCGTTCCAGCTCGGCCGCGATGCCCTGTTCCTGCACGAACACCCGCTGCCGCACGTCATGCAGGGCGACGTGAGCCTCGGCGTGGCTGACCTGCTGGACCCGGATCGTGCCCATGGCTCAGGCGCGCTGGTCGTCGCTGTCGTCTTCGTCTTCGTCCTCGAAGCTGACGATGACCTCGATCCCGTCGTCGTGCACGGTCACGGTGTGCACGTCGTCGGACACCACTTCGTCGTCGAGTTCGGCCACCTGGTCGTGGCCTTCGACCACTTCGCCGAGCACGCCGTCTTCGTCCTCGTCCTCGTCCTCGTCGTCATAGCGCTCGTTGGGGTCGATCAGCTGGAACACACCGCCGACCAGCAGCTGCTGCAGCACGGCGCGGCCCTTGTCCGACAGGCCACGGTAGGCGGCTTCGTCCAGCTGCTCGGCACCGGCCAGGCGTTGGGCATCCTTCACCGACAGCGTGAAATCGCGGCCGCTGACATACAGGCTGGCGCCGCGCTTGGCCCGGCGCCAGGCCAAGCGTGCCCACGGGTGGCGCTGCAGCAGCAGGCCGGTCTGCAGGCTGGCGGCCACTTCCTCCTGCGGCGGCGCGGCCTGGTGGGCCATCACTTCACCGGCGGCGCGGTAGGTGGTGATGAAGCGGCCGAACCAGTCGCCCAGCTTGTCCGGGTCGTTCATGCGGATCGCATTGAGCGCGGCGATGACCCGACCCATGGCCACCGCATCGATTTCGTTCGGGTCGGCCGGCAGCTTCAGGTCCGGGTCCTGGTAGCGGATATTCTCGTCGGCATCGGCGATCAGGGTGTCCAGGTAGTCGCTGATCAGCTCGGCCGAGGACGGCGCGCGCATGCCGAAGGAGAACGTCAGGCAGGGGTCTTCGGCCACGCCGTTGTGCGGCACGTTCGGCGGCAGGTACAGCATGTCGCCCGGTGCCAGCACCCAGTCGTGGCTGGGCTTGAACACCTGCAGCAGCTTCAGCTCCACGTCGGGGCGGAAGCCCAGCGGCGGGCGCTTGCCCCTGGTCGATTCGCTGGCGTCGATCTGCCAGCGGCGGTGGCCGTGGGCCTGCAGCAGGAACACGTCGTACTGGTCGACATGGGCGCCGACCGAACCGCCGGTGGCGGCGAAGCTGATCATCACATCGTCCATGCGCCAGCGCGGCAGGAAGCTGAACTGCTCGATCAGTGCGCGCACGTCCTTGTCCCACTTGTCCACGTCCTGCACCAGCAGGGTCCAGTCGTGGTCGGGCAGGGTGGGGAACATGTCTTCGGCGAACGGGCCGCTGCGCACGATCCAGCCGTCGGTGGCGCGGTCGTGGCGGATCAGCCGTGCCAGCACGCCTTCCTCGCAGGCCAGGCCGGCCAGGTCTTCGGGCTGCACGGGGGTCTGGAAATCGGCGAAGGCGTTGCGGATCAGCAGCGGGCGCTTCTGCCAATAGTCGCGCAGGAACACGGCCGGGGACATGCCCAGCGGCTGGCCCGGGCGGGCATGGACTTCGATCGGATACGCGGGGGACTTGCGGGCGGCCATGGGGGAATTCCTTGCAGCGGAAAGCGGGAGGGGCGGCGTGGCGGGCCGCCAGGGCTGCCATTGTCCGCCGTTCGCCGGGATTGCGCACGTGCGCGGGTGTGTCACAGGCGGTTGCGGCCAACGGCGGAGCCCCTCGTGGCGGGTTTGGTGGGTCGCGCAAAAACGCTGGCTTCATGGGCTGGGCCGGGCGGGTTGGGTTCGCGGGACACGCCGTAAACCCATCCATGGGGGCCCGTAGGCGCCATCCATGGCGCCTGCGGTCCTGCGAACCCAACCCGCCCGGCCCCTGACAGTTTCCTGCGCGGCCCGCCACGGAATGAAGAAGAAAATCAAAAGCCTGTAGATCCACGCCATGCGTGGATGGCGCTTTCCCGAGCAACATCATCCACGCATGGCGTGGATCTACATGGCCTCCGCCACCGGAATTCGCAGGCCCGCCCAAACGCAAAGAGGGACGCGGCGAAGCCGCGTCCCTCTTTCAAATTCCGTCCCGACAACCCAGCTCTTCGATCCGTCACCGGGACTCTGTCAGAGGTGGGGCGGGTTGGGTTCGCGGGGGTGTCCGCCGCATGGATGCGGCGGCCAAGCCCCCAGGGATGGGTTCACGGCGTCCCCCGCGAACCCAACCCGCCCCGCCAAGCACGGCATAACCCAGAGCCGCTTTTGACGTTAGCCGTTGCCCTTGCCTGCCGCAGGCAGCGCCCGCGGCCGCCGCCGCAACGAACCCCCTCAGATCTTCTTCGCCAGCGCCTCGGCCAGGCCGGTGTAGCTGCCCGGGGTCATCTCACGCAGCGACTGCTTGGCATCCTCCGGCAGCGCCAGGCCCTCCACGAACGCACGCATCGACTCGGCCGTGATGCCCTGGCCGCGGGTCAGCGCCTTCAGCTGCTCGTACGGGTTCGACAGGCCATGGCGGCGCATCACCGTCTGCACCGCCTCGGCCAGCACTTCCCAGGCCGCATCCAGATCCGAGTCCAGGCGCTGCGGGTTCACTTCCAGCTTGCCCACGCCCTTGTCCAGCGAATCCAGCGCCACCTGGGTGTGGCCGAAGGCCGTGCCCAGCGCACGCAGCACCGTCGAATCGGTCAGGTCGCGCTGCCAGCGGCTGATCGGCAGCTTCGCGCTGAAGTGCTCGAACAGCGCGTTGGCGATGCCGAAGTTGCCTTCAGCGTTCTCGAAATCGATCGGGTTCACCTTGTGCGGCATCGTCGACGAACCAACTTCGCCTTCCTTCAGGCGCTGCTTGAAGTAACCCAGCGAAATGTAGCCCCACACATCGCGCGCCAGGTCGATCAGGATCGTGTTGGCACGGCGCGCGGCATCACCGATCTCGGCGATGTTGTCGTGCGGCTCGATCTGCGTGGTGTACGGGTTGAACACCAGGCCCAGGCCGGTCACGAAGCGCTCGGCGAAGGCCGGCCAGTCCACGTCCGGGTAGCTGGCCACGTGCGCATTGTAGTTGCCCACCGCACCGTTGATCTTGCCGGTCAGCTCCACGGCGGCAATCTGTGCGCGCTGGCGCTCCAGGCGCGCCACCACGTTGGCCACTTCCTTGCCCAGCGTGGTGGGCGAGGCGGTCTGGCCGTGGGTGCGCGACAGCATCGGCTGGCCGGCCTGGGCGTGGGCCAGCGTGCGCAGCGTGGCGGCGATGCCGTCCAGCGAGGGCAGCAGCACCTCGCGGCGCGCCTGCTCCAGCATCAGCCCGTAGCTGAGGTTGTTGATGTCTTCGCTGGTGCAGGCGAAATGCACGAACTCCAGCGCCGGGGCCAGCTCGGCATCGTCCTTCAGCTGTTCCTTGATGAAGTACTCCACCGCCTTGACGTCATGGTTGGTGGTGCGCTCGATCTCTTTCACGCGCGCGGCCTGGGCTGGGGTGAAGCCGCTGGCCAGGGCGCGCAGGCGCGCGGTGACGGCCGCGGAGAAGGCGGCCAGTTCGACGATGCCCGGCTCGGCGGCCAGTGCCAGCAGCCACTCCACTTCCACCGTGATGCGGGCCTTGATCAGGCCGTACTCGGAGAAGATCGGGCGCAGCGCATCGACCTTGCCGGCATAGCGGCCATCGAGCGGGGACAGGGCGAGCAGGGCGGATTCGGACATGTCGGCGGGGCTGGGGAAGGCGACGGGGCCATATTCTACGACGCTGCGGGCCGCCGCGCTGCGCGCCCGTCGGGCATGGCCCGGGGCTACCGATCGGACGGTGCGACCCATCGACGGCGTCCCATGCCGTGAACAAGGGAGTATCGTTGTTGCAGCCGCCAGCCCCGGGAAGCGACACCCTGCCAGCCGCCGCTTCCCTTTCCCCAACTGAAGTAGTGCGGAGTCGATGCAATGAGCAAAGCTGCAAGCAAAGGTGCCACCCGTGGTTTCCGGACCGAACATGACAGCATGGGCGAGCTGCAGGTGCCTGCCGACGCCCTGTGGGGCGCACAGACCCAGCGTGCGGTGCAGAATTTCCCGGTCTCGGGCCAGCGCATGCCGCGCGGGTTCATCCGTGCGCTGGGCCTGGTCAAGGGCGCAGCCGCCGGCGTGAATGCCGAGCTGGGTCACCTGCCCAAGGCCCTGGCCAAGGCCGTGCAGGCTGCCGCCGCCGAAGTGGCCGCCGGTGACTGGGACGCGCATTTCCCGATTGATGTCTACCAGACCGGTTCGGGCACCTCGTCGAACATGAATGCCAACGAGGTGATCGCCACGCTGGCCAATCGTGTCGGCAAGGCCGGCAAGACCGCCGTGCACCCCAACGACCACGTCAACCAGAGCCAGAGCTCCAACGACGTGATCCCGACCGCCCTGCGCGTGTCGGCGGTGCTGGCCGTGCACGAGCAGCTGCTGCCGGCGCTGGTGCACCTGCGCAAGACCCTGGACAAGAAGGGTCGCAGCCTGCGCAAGGTGGTCAAGACCGGCCGCACCCACCTGATGGATGCGATGCCGCTGACCTTCGAGCAGGAGTTCGGTGCATGGTCGGCGCAGCTGGCCTCGGCCCAGGAGCGCATCGAGGACAGCCTCAAGCGCGTGCGTCGCCTGCCGCTGGGCGGCACCGCCATCGGCACCGGCATCAATGCCGACCCGCGCTTCGGTGCGCAGGTGGCCAAGGCGCTCAAGCAGCAGACCGGCGTCAAGTTCGACAGCGCCAAGAACAAGTTCGAAGGCCTGGCCGCGCAGGACGATGCGGTGGAACTGTCCGGGCAGCTCAATGCGCTGGCCGTGGCGCTGATCAAGATCGCCAACGACCTGCGCTGGATGAATGCCGGGCCACTGGCCGGGCTGGGCGAGATCGAACTGCCGGCGCTGCAGCCGGGCAGCTCGATCATGCCGGGCAAGGTCAACCCGGTCATTCCCGAGGCCACCGTGATGGCCTGCGCGCAGGTGATCGGCCACCACACCGCGATCACCGTGGCCGGGCAGACCGGCAATTTCCAGCTCAATGTCACCCTGCCGCTGATCGCGGTGAACCTGCTCGACGGCATCGGCCTGCTGTCCAACGTCTCGACCCTGCTGGCCGACAGCGCCATCGCCGGGCTGAGGGTGCGCGAGGACCGCGTGGCCGAAGCGCTGGCGCGCAACCCGATCCTGGTGACCGCGCTGAACCCGATCATCGGGTATGAAAAGGCCGCGGCGATCGCCAAGCGTGCCTACAAGGAACAGCGCCCGGTGCTGGACGTGGCACTGGAAGACAGCGGCCTGGCGGAGGCCGAGCTGCGCCGCCTGCTGGACCCGACCGCGCTGACCGCCGGTGGCATCCAGGCCGGCGGCGGTGGCGGCGGCTGATCGCCCACGTGCAGGGCCGCGCCCTGCTCACTGCCGCTGCAACGGAAAACGCCGCCCTTCGGGGCGGCGTTTCTGTGTTCAGCGGCGGTCGGCGACGATGTTGCCGAAGGTCTCGGTGTAATCCTTGAATTCGGGAATGGTCTGGGCGATATCGGCCGGGATCGGCTGCATGCCGGCGGGCGGCACGATCTTCACCGGTTGCATGTTCGGGTCGGCCGGCGCTTCCACCAGCGTGTTCTGGCGCAGGACCTGCAGCTGGCCGAACATGGTCTGCAGCACCTGCTGCTGCCTGGTGTCCAGCGGAATCTCGATCTCGTCCACCTTCATGTGCCCGTTGGGCAGGATGATGATGTTCGGTGCCGGCGGGCGGCGCACGGTCACCAGCCCTTCGCTGACCGACACCTTGGGCTTGCTGCGCTCGGCGCGATGGTTGCGGTAGTCCTTGTCGCAGCCGGCAAGGCCCAGGCAGAGCAGGGCGGCCAGCAGCAGGTACAGCTTGTTCATGGCATCAGCACGGTGTTTCCGGGGGCGTCCATTGTAAGCCCGTGGCGCGCCCGGGGCCGGCAACGCGGGTGCGCTGCCGGCCGGGTGCGCTGTTTTGCCGCACTTACAGGTTGACGGTGTAGCCCTTGCCGTTGTTCTTGCCGCAGTCGTCCACGTCGCTCTGGTCCATGGTGGCGTACGGCTTGAAGGCGGGCAGGGCGGCGGCCAGCGCCTGCTGGCTGGCCAGCATTGCCGGCATGCGCGAGCACAGGCGCTTGGCCTGGCGTTCGATGTCGCCGGCCTGCGCATTGACACGGGCTTCCAGCCCATCGGTATCGCCGTTGATGATGCTCTTGAGCGCATCACCGGCCGCGTTGACGCCCAGCGTGGCACCGGCCTTGCCGATCTCCAGGCCGGACAGCGCCACCGACTCGACATGGCCACGGTAATCCTTCAGCAGCCGGTGCTGGGCCTCGGTGGTGGTCACTTCCTTGCCATTGATCAGCAGGCGGCCGTCCGGCGTGATGGCCGCACCGGGCTGGCCCGTGGCGGTCACGCTGATGTTGCCGTTGATGATTTCCGTGTGGGCCTTCTCCATGGCCTCCTTCACCGTGCGGCCCACGCCGCTGGTGGCATCGGCCACGGCCTTGCCCGGCGAGTTGCTGGTGGTGGGGGTCGGCCCGCCGCAGGCGATCAGCGGCAGGCACAGCAGGGCGGTCGGCAACAGCAGGCGCAGCATGGTCATGTCATTCCCCTCGATGATGGATGGCGTCTGGATCGGTCGCTGGGTGGCTCAGCGGCGGCGCGGCAGGTTCACCGCACCGCGCACGCCACTGTGCTGCACGTCGCCGCTGCCGCTGTGGCCCACGGTGAGCGAGCCGGCGCCGTTGACGATGATGTCGCCCGAGCTGTGGCTGCGCACATCGACGCTGCCGCCGATGCTGCCCAGCTTGACCTCGCCCGAGCCGACGGTGCCGACATCGACGTTGCCGCTGACATCGCGGAAGTCGACATCGCCCGAGCCCAGCGTTTCCAGGCGCAGGTTGCCGCGCACGTTGCTGATCTCCACATCGCCCGAGCCGACCGAGCCGATGCGCACGTTGCCGCCGATGCCGCGCGCCTTCAGGTCGCCCGAGCCGACCGATGCCAGGTCCAGGCTGCCGGCACCATCGATGTCGATGTCACCCGAGCCGACCGTGGCGACCAGCGCGCCACGCACGCGGCGGGCATGCGCATCACCGGAGCCGACGGCCAGGTCCAGTGACTGTGCGTTTTCTATTTCGGCATCGCCCGAACCCACCTTCAGCTGCAGCGGCAGGTTGGCCGGCAGGCTGCCGCGGATATCCAGCCAGGCGTAGTTGCTGCCCACCGACCAGTTGCCCTGCTTGCCGTCGCGGCGCAGGCTCACCAGCAGGGTATTGCCACTGCGGCGCTGGTCCAGCACCAGGTCCTTCAGCACGTCTTCGCTGGAGGCGCAGGCGCGCCCATCCAGCTTGCCGCCGGTGCCGCTGGCGGCCACCTTCAGCGTGTGCTGGTTCACTTCCACCACCACCTTGCTGATGCCGGCGGTATCCAGGCTCAGCGAGCGCGGGGCGGAGAACTTGCAGTTCGGTGCATCGGCGGCCAGGGCCGACAGCGGCAGGAGCAGCAGGGCGGTGCAGGCAATCAGGGTACGCATGGTCTTTCTCTCCAGGGCGTGGTCAGATTTCGCCGGCGCGCTTGCGCAGGCGGATGGCAAGGACGATGAAGGCGACGCCGACGGCCGCACCGATCCAGAGGTCGGGCATGGCCAGCGACTTCAGCTGCTGGACCGGGTTCATCAGGTCCACGATCAGGCTCATGTTCTTGTGTTCGTTGGTCGCATCGAGGCGGTACAGCAGGTCCACGCCCGGTACGGTACCCAGCAGCAGGCGGCCCACGATGTGCTGCCAGAACCAGCCGGTGCTGAGGTCGAACAGGTGCATCAGGCGGGTGGTGCTGACGATGATGCCGGCAAACAGCGGCAGCATCACCGCCCACAGGAACGGCTTGCTTTTCGCCCAGGCCGAGCACAGCAGCAGCCAGCCTGCGGTGGGCAGGGCCCACAGCGCGTACACCGGAATGGCGGCGATCAGGCCGGCGGTCAGCGTGAGCGGGTTGGCCGGGCCCCAGATCAGCGTCGACGGGCTGCCGCCGTGGGTGGCGGCCACGATGCTGATGATGAGCAGGAAACCGAACATGGTGATGATCGCGGCCACGGTGGCCACCAGCGGGGCGGCGATCAGCGCGCTGAGCACCTTGGACAGCACGGTCTGGGTGTCCGACAGCGGCAGCGACTTCCAGAACAGCATGCTGCGGTCGCGGCGGTCGTCGTACAGGGCGCCCAGGCAGTAGAAGAACACCACGAAGGCCAGCACCAGGAACGGCCAGGCCGAGCTGAGCAGCAGGGTCAGGTCCAGGCCGTTGCCGAGGTCGGCCATGTCCTTGGCGCTGATCTGGCGGGTCAGCAGGCCCAGGTCCAGGCCATTGATGTTCACATCCTCGCCGTCAACGTGCAGGCCGCCGGTGCGCGCAGCACGGTGCAGGGCGAACAGGCCCAGCGCGATGCCGCCGGCGCTCATCAGCAGCGACACCAGGCCGGCGATCACCGGTGCATAGAAGAAGCCGCCGCGGTTTTCCCAGTACTCACGCTTGAGCAGCCAGCGCAGGGTACCCAGTGGACTGATGGGGTGCTTGGTGGTGTTCATGCGTAGGTTCCCTTCATGACGGCAACGAACAGGTCGGCCAGGCCGGGGTTGCGGGTTTCACCCAGTGCTTCCAGCTGGGCACGCGGGGCGCCGTCGAACAGCAGCACGGTCTTGCCGAACGGCAGGCTGCGCTCGTCGATGGGCTTGAGCGCGCGCGCGGTGTCGAGCTGGTCGGCGTTGACCAGCACCTCGGTGTAGCGCTCGCCCACCTCGTCCATGGCGGCGCCCAGCACGATGCGGCCATCGCGGATGAACAGCACGTCGGTGAGGATGTGCTCGATCTCCTCCACCTGGTGGGTGGTGATGATGATGGTCTTCTGTTCGTCGAAGTAATCCTCCAGCAGGCGCTGGTAGAACTCCTTGCGGTACAGGATGTCCAGGCCCAGGGCGGGCTCGTCCAGCACCAGCACGCGCGCGTCGATGGCCATCACCAGCGCCAGGTGCAGCTGCACGATCATGCCCTTGGACAGTTCACGCACGCGCTGCTTGGGCTGCAGTTTGGTGTTGGCCAGGAAGCGTTCGCAGCGGGCGCGGTCGAAGCGCGGGTGCACGCCGGCCACGAAATCGATGGCCTCACGCACCTTCAGCCAGCGCGGCAGCACCGCCACGTCGGCGATGAAGCAGATGTCATTCATCAGCGCATCGCGGTCCTGGCGCGGGTCGCGGCCGAGCACGCGCAGCTCGCCCTCCACCGAGGTCAGGCCCAGCACCGCCTTCAGTGCCGTGGTCTTGCCGGCACCGTTGGGCCCGATCAGGCCGACGATGCGCCCGGCGGGAATCTCGAAGCTGGTGTTGTCCAGCGCAAGGGTGTTCTTGTAGGCCTTGCGCAGGCCGCGGGCGGTGATCACAGGTTCACTGGTGAGGTTGGCATTCATGAGGTTTTCCCCTGGGGCAGCAATTCGTCGAGGCTCAGGCCCAGGCGCTGGATGCGCTCCAGCACGGCCGGCCATTCTTCGTTGAGGAAGCGGTCGCGCTCGCTGCTGCGCAGCTGCGTGGCGGCCTGCTCGGTCATGAACATGCCCAGCCCGCGGCGCTTCTCCACCAGGCCTTCGTCGGCCAGTTCCTGGTAAGCGCGCGATACGGTGATGGGGTTGAGCTGGTAGTCGGCCGCCACCTGGCGCACCGAAGGCAGGGCATCGCCCGGCTTGAGGATTCCGTCGAGCATCATGGCGATCACGCGCTCCTTCAGCTGGCGGTAGATGGGAGCGCCGTCGCTCCACTGGATGTCGCTCATGGTCAGCTCCGTGGGGTCAGCGGCTGTGCGAACGAGAAGTAAGGCATGGACAGCGAGCTGCGCAGCCGGCGGGGGAGGGTCGGGGCAAGGTCGGCATTCCCTGCGTCAGTCCCGGTCGCGTCCTGCGGTTGGTCGGAGGGGGCGGCCAGCGGCGCGCCGGGCAGGCCGGCAGGCGGGGCATTCAGTGCCAGCCACGCCACCAGGCACAGGCTGGAGGCGGCAAGGGCCGCGGGGGTGGCATACCGACGAGCGTGCTGGATGTTCATCGCTTTCCCCTGTCTCCGGTGACTGGTGTTGTATTCAACTATAACACCGGCACTCCAAAGTGCAAGCGGTTGCCTGACCCAACCAATGGTAGCGGGGCGGGACATCCATTTGAAATCATCTACATTATTGAAATGCAACAGCTTTCTCCATGAATGCATCGCATCCGGCAGGTCTGGAAGGCCCGTCGCACGTCGTATACGACAGCACAGCAGGCCCGTCGGCAGGCGTCCACGCATGCCGCCAAAGGCGGCAAGACCGCTGTCACGGCAGGCCGCAGGGGCGGAAGGATGCCGGTGCTATAGTTCGGCCGATGCCGGCCGCGCCTTGGGCCGGGCCCTATGGAATGGCACTTTCGGACCCCTGACCCATGCTCTCCCTTGCCGCCCTGCGCGCTCCGCGCACCCTGTTCACCGGCCTGCTGCTGGCCTGCGCCCTCGGCTCGGCCGCCACCGCCGCTGCCGCCGACCTGCTGGATGTCTCCTACCGCCCGCTGGCCGGCAAGGAACAGGTCAACCTCAAGCAGCGCTACCACGGCCAGGTGCTGCTGGTGGTCAACACCGCCAGCAAGTGCGGCTATACCCCGCAGTACGAAGGGCTGGAGGCGCTGCAGCAGCGCTACGCCAAGCAGGGCTTTGCCGTGCTCGGCTTCCCGTCCAACGATTTCAAGGGCCAGGAACCGGGTGATGAAAAGCAGATCCAGGATTTCTGCACGCTGACCTATGGCGTCAAGTTCCCGATGTTCGAGAAGGTGCACGTGGTCGGGGGCGAAGTGACGCCGCTGTACCAGCGCCTGGTGGCGGCCACCGGCGTATCGCCGGGCTGGAACTTCCACAAGTATCTGGTCGGCCGCGATGGCAAGGTCATCGCCCAGTTCCCGAGCAAGGTCACCCCTGACGACAAGCAGCTGCTGGCCGCCATCGACAAGGCGCTGGCCGCACCGCGCGCACCCTGATCGTCCGTGATGCCTCGACATCGCGGGCATGCGTGCGACAATGCCCGTTTCGCGCCGACGTCGGCGCCCAAGTCACTTCCAGGAAAGCAGCGAATGAAGATGGGAATGCGTGGCGCCGCGGCGTCGGTTCTGATTCTGGCGATGGGTACCTCCGGTGCAGCCCTGTCGCAACAACCGGCTGCCCATCCGGCCGCCAAGGAGACCGCAACCTTGAATTCCCCGAAGCAGAAGCTCGGCTACGCCATCGGCCTTGATGTGGCCAAGTCGTTCGCGCCCATCGCCCAGGACATCGACGTGGCTGCCCTGCGCACCGCCGTCGAGCGTTCCTTCGAAGGCCTGCAGCCGCAGATCACCCAGCAGCAGGCGCAGGAAACCGACGCCGCGCTGCGCAAGGTGGTGATGACCCGCAGCGGCCAGCAGGTGCCGGGCCAGGCGCCGGGCAGCGAAGCGCCGAAGGTCGACCGCACCAAGGTTGGTCAGATGCTGGGTGCCTACTCGGTCGGTCCGTCGCTGGCGCAGCTGAAGGACGACGTGGACGTGGACGCGCTGTTTGACGCGATCACCACCACCTTCAACAAGGGCCAGCTGAAGCTGAGCGAAGCCGACGCCAACGCCACGCTGCAGGCCTTCATGGCCGGCAAGCAGGCCGAGCAGCAGGAAAAGGCCGCCAAGGCCGCGCAGACCAACCGTGAGGAAGGCAATGCATTCCTGGCCAAGAACAAGCTGCAGCCGGGTGTGGTGACCACCGCCTCGGGCCTGCAGTACCAGGTGATCCGCCCGGGCAGCGGCGAGCGCCCGGTGGCCACCAGCAAGGTGCGCGTGAACTACGAAGGCAAGCTGCTGAACGGCACGATGTTCGACAGCTCCACCGGTCGCGGCCCGGCCGAATTCGGCCTGGATCAGGTCATCAAGGGCTGGACCGAAGGCGTCGCACTGATGCCGGTCGGTTCCAAGTACCGCTTCTGGATCCCGGGTGACCTGGCCTACGGCGCCAACGGCACCCCGGGTGGCCCGATCGGCCCGAACGCGACCCTGACCTTCGACGTCGAGCTGCTCGGCATCCTGCCGTAAGCACCAGGGAGCGAGCACGGACATGTGCGTTGCGATTTTTGGCACCGGCTACGTCGGCCTGGTCACGGGGACCTGCCTGGCCGATGTCGGCCACCAGGTGGTCTGCGTGGACATCGACCAGTCCAAGGTCGATGGCCTCAACCAGGGCATCATCCCGATCTACGAGCCGGGCCTGGAACCGATGGTCAAGGCCAACCACGCTGCACTGCGGCTGGCCTTCACCACCGACGCTGCCTCGGCCATCGCCCATGGGCAGGTGGTGTTCATCGCCGTCGGTACGCCGCCGGATGAGGATGGCAGCGCCGACCTGCAGTACGTGCTGGCCGTTGCCCGCACCATTGGCCGGCACATGAGCGTGCCGACCGTGGTGGTCAACAAGTCGACGGTGCCGGTAGGCACCGCCGACAAGGTCCGCGCCGCCATTGCCGAAGAGCTGGCCGCGCGCGGTGCCGACATCGCCTTCGACGTGGTGTCCAACCCGGAGTTCCTGAAGGAAGGCGACGCTGTTGCCGACTGCATGCGCCCGGACCGCATCATCATCGGCGCCACCAGCGAAGACGCGGTGGCGTTGATGCGCCGCCTGTACGCACCGTTCAACCGCAACCACGACCGCGTGGTGGAAATGGACGTGCGTTCGGCCGAACTGACCAAGTACGCCGCCAACGCGATGCTGGCTACCAAGATCTCGTTCATGAACGAGATCGCCAACATCGCCGAGCGCGTCGGTGCCGACGTCGAGCAGGTCCGGCAGGGCATCGGTTCGGACCCGCGCATCGGCTGGCACTTCATCTACCCGGGCGCCGGTTATGGCGGCTCGTGTTTCCCCAAGGACGTGCAGGCGCTGGCGCGCACCGCACAGCAGTACGGCCTGGAGCCGAAGCTGCTGAACGCGGTGGAAGCGGTGAATGACGCGCAGAAGGGCCACCTGTTCGAGCTGGTGCAGCGCCATTTCGGCGCCGACCAGAGCCTGCGTGGCCGCACCTTCGCGGTCTGGGGCTTGGCCTTCAAGCCCAACACCGACGACATGCGCGAGGCCTCCAGCCGCCGCCTGCTGGCACAGCTGTGGGAGGCCGGTGCGACGGTGCGTGCCTACGACCCGGAAGCGGCCCACGAAGCCGAACGCATCTTCGGCCAGCGCGATGACCTGCTGTTCTGTGACAGCGCGGAACAGGCGCTGGAAGGCGCCGACGCACTGGTGGTGGTGACCGAGTGGAAGCAGTTCCGCAGCCCCGATTTCCAGCACCTCAAGGCGCAGCTGAAGGAGGCGGTGGTGTTTGATGGCCGCAACCTGTACGACCCGACCGAAGTGGAAGCTGCGGGCCTGGCGTACTACGGCATCGGCCGGGGGCGTTCGCTGCATGTCTGAGCTGCCGAGTGAACGCGACCAGGCGCTGGAAGCGCGCCTGGTCGAACTGGAGATGCGCGTGTCCTTCCAGGAACATGCGTTGGCCGAACTGAGTGATGCGCTGGCCGATGCCCGCCTGCAGGGCATGCGCAACGCCGATGTGCTGCGCGTGCTGCTGGAGGACCTGGGCAAGGTCCGCAACGCATTGAATTCTTCCGATCCGGCGAGCGAACCGCCGCCGCCGCACTACTGATTCCGTACCTATGAGCGATACCCTCCGCGACCAGTTGATGGGCCTTGGCTTCAAGCCGGCGCCCAAGCCCGAGCGCAAGAACGATGGCCCCGCCGTGATGGCCGCCCGCAGGGCAAGGGTGACAGCGGCATTGGACAGCCGGGTAGCGGGCGCCCGCAGGGCGCTGGTGCTGGCAAGGGCGAGCAGAAGCCGGGTGAGCGTCGCCACGGCGCCGGCAAGCCGGGCCAGGGCCACCCGCCGGGCAAGCCGGGTGCACCGCGCCCGCAAGGCCAGGGCCAGCGCCGCCCGCGTACCGCCGAAGAGATGGATCTGGCCAAGGCCTATGCCATCCGTGCGCAGCGCGAGAAGGAAGAGCGCATCGAGGCCGAGCGCGTGAAGCAGGAAGAAGCGCGCGTCCGCCGCGAGGCCAAGGCGCGCCTGGAGGAACTGCTGAAGGACAAGGGCCTGAATGCCGAAGCGGCCGATATCGCCCGCCACTTCCCGTATGGCGGCAAGATCAAGCGCATCTACGTCACCGCCGACCAGCTCAAGCAGCTCAATGCCGGCGAACTGGGCGTGGTGCAGCTCAATGGCCGCTACCTGCTGGTGACCGCCGAAGTGCTGGCGCAGTCCGAAGCGGTGTTCGCACCGTCGGTGGCGCTGAAGGTCGACCCGAACGCACCGGCCGAAGAAGATCCGTACGCCGATCCCCAGTACCAGGTGCCGGACGACCTGGTCTGGTAATGGACTGAACTGCCTGCCACGCGAGCCGACGTGGCAGGGCTTGGGGGGGGCAGGATGACGCCTGATGCAGCCCGCGGCTACGTGCCGCATATCGATGGCCTGCGCGCGATTGCCGTGCTGGCGGTGGTCGTGTTCCATCTGGACCCGGCGTGGTTGCCGGGTGGCTTCACCGGGGTGGACGTATTCTTCGTCATCTCCGGCTTCGTGGTCAGTGCCTCGGTGGCACGCCTGCCCGCGCTGCCGCTGGGCGCGTCGATGCTGCGCTTCTATGCACGGCGGCTGCGCCGCATCACGCCGGCGCTGGTGGCCACGGCGGTGGCCAGCATGCTGCTCATTCCCGAATCGTGGCTCAGCGAGGCCAGCGACAAGACCGGGCTGATGGTCTTCTTCGGCCTCAGTAACTGGGTGCTGGGGCTGGTCGGCAACGATTACTTCGCGCCCCGCAGTGAGTTCAACCCCTATACCCACACCTGGTCGCTGGGCGTGGAAGACCAGTTCTACCTGCTGTTCCCGCTGCTGTTCCTGGCCTGGACGCGCAGTGCACGCGGGCGCTGGATCAGCCTGGGCCTGTTCGCGGTGGTCAGCATCGCTGCGCTGCTGCATGCGCAGGCGCTGGCTTCGCGCGCGCAACCCCCGGCATGGGCGTTCTATGCCACCACCACGCGGCTGTGGCAGCTGGGCGCGGGCGTGCTGCTGTTCCAGCTGCTGCACCTGCGCGGCATCGACATCCGGACCCGCGATGCACTGCGCCGGGGGCGCCGGCGTTCTCGCTGCTGGCACTGGTCTGCCTGGGCCTGCTGGGCCATGCGCTGTGGTCTGCACGTGCGGGGCATTCGCCGTGGCCGGATGGCATCGCGCCGGTGCTGGCAACCTTCGGCCTGCTGCTGGCCCTGCATCACCACCCGCGCAGCTGGGTGGGGCGATGGCTGGCCAGCACCCCCATGCGTCGCATCGGCCTGCTGTCCTATTCGCTGTACCTGTGGCACTGGCCGGTGTTCGTGCTGATGCACTGGACGGTCGGGCTGGATACGCCGCTGCGCCAGGCCGGTGCCCTGCTGCTGGCGCTGCTGCTGTCGTGGTTGTCCTGGCGCTGGATCGAGCAGCCGTTCCGGGGGGGGGCGCGCTGGCGCAGCGCTTCAGCCCCGCGCGCTGGGTCGCCGGTGGCGTGGCGGTGCTGCTGGCATGTGCGGCCCTACATATGCTCGTGTACAAAAGTGCGCTGCTGCTGTAGCTCAGTACCGTCAGCCAGCATCGGGCGGACTGGTACCCCGACGGCGGCAGCGTGGCCGGCGATTACCCGGACTGCGCGCTGGTCACGGGCAAGCAGCGCTTCGAAGGCGGGCGCGCGCGTACGTTCGCACGCGGTGACTGCACGCGCCCGGCGTTGGCCGGTGCACCCGCGCAGATTTTCGTGGCCGGTGATTCGCACGCCATGGCCTATGTGGAGCTGCTGCAGCGGCTGGCGCTGGAAACCGGCAGCACGGTCAGCCTGTACGGGCGCGGTGGCTGCCCGCAGCTGAGCCTGCAGCAGTGGAGGGGTGCCGGTGCCGGCTGCGCCGGCTTCGAGGCCGCGCTGTTCGATGACATCGGAAAACGTGCACGGCCCGGTGACGTGGTGGTGCTGGTGTCGCTGCGCGTGCCGCGGCTGTCCGACCAGTACGTGCTGTTCGATGCAGCCGCGCAGATTGCCGGCGAAACCACTGGGGAAGCGCGTGAGGGCCGTGCGCGCGAAGTGGCCCAGGCCATCGCGCGCTGGCGGCCACTGGCCGAGCGCGGCGTACGCATCGTGATCGAGGCGCCCAAGCCGGTGCTGCCGGCCCCGCCGTACCGCTGCAGCGATGCCTTCAATGCCGGCAATGCGGTCTGCCGCAATGGCCTGGACAGCACGCGCGCGACCATGGATGCGCTGCGTGGCCCGATGCTGGGCAGCCTGCAGCAGGTGGTCGATGGCCTGCCGGGCGCCGTGCTGTGGGATCCGTTGCCGGTGCTCTGCGACGGCGTGCGCTGCCCGGCGCAGCGCGATGGTCGGCCGCTGTACTTCGACGGCGACCACCTGAGTGCGCAGGGCAACCGCGAACTGCTGCCCTCGCTGCTGCAGGTGGTGGCGGTACCCGCCGCGGCGCACTAGCCCGCGGCAGCCACGCTGGCTCAGTCGTTGATCGGCCCGGCCACTTCACGGCCGGCCTGCCAGACCGCGTGGATACGCTGGGTATTGCCGATGTCGGCCAGCGGGTCGGCATCCAGCACCAGCAGATCGGCGCGGCGGCCGGCGGCAATGCGGCCGCGGTCGGCCAGGCCCAGCAGGTCGGCGGCATTGGCGGCGGCCACCTGCAGTGCCTGCGCCGGGGTCAGCCCGGCCTGCACCAGCAGCTGCAGCTCGCGGTGCTCGGACACGCCGATCACCCGCTGCGGCAACGCACCGGCATCGGTGCCGAAGCCCAGCTTCACGCCCACCGCATTCAAGCACCCCAGGTTCTGCAGGTTGACCGCCACCGCCTTGCGCGCGGCGGCAATGCCGTCGCCGGCCAGCTGCGTGCGTTGCCACTGCGGCTGCGACCAGCGTGCAAGCACGGCCTCGGGCAGCGCGTTGCGCACGAACGCGGTGTCCAGCAGCTGCGGGTTCTCGGCATACCGGTAGTTGGCTTCGTCGATGGCCACGGTGGCGATGTACCACGTGCCCTGGTCGCGCATCCTGCGTGCCAGCATCGGATCGATGGCGCGGTCACGGATGCCGTGGGCGATGATGTCGACCCTGGCCTCGACCAGTGCACGGGCCTGTTCCAGGTCGTGGATGTGCGCGGCCACCTTCAGGTCGCGGGTATGCGCTTCGGCAATGGCGGCGCGGTAGACCTCCGGCGACATCATCGGCAGCGTGCCGCCCAGGTTGTCCACCCACAGCTTGATCATGTCCACGCCGTCGGCGTGCTGGGTGGCCACGGCCGCGCGCGCCTCTTCGGCGTTGCGGGGGCGGGCCACCGGGTCCTGCGCCAGCCCCATGCCGGCTGCTGGTGGCGCACCGTCGGGCACGCCGATGCCACCGCCTGCGCCATACAGCTGCGCGCCCAGGCTGGGATCGGCGTTGACCGCCTTGCGCACGCTGAAGAACGCCTGGCCGTTCATGCCCAGCGCGGTGACCGTGGTGACTCCGTAGCGCTGGAACTGGCGCAGGTCGCGCACCACGTTGTCCTGGGTGTAGAAGCGGTCGCCGTGGTCCAGCACTTCGGTGTTGCCGACGTGGGCGTGGTCGCTGACCAGGCCGGGCAGCAGGGTCTTGCCGCGGTAGTCCACGCGCCGCGCGTTGCTGGCGGCGCCCGGCAGTGGCGTGCCGACATGGATGATGCGGCCGTTGTCGATCAGCACCGGCGTGATGCCGCGGTCGCGGGTGCCGTCGAAGACGCGGGCGTTTTCCAGCAGCGCCGGTTCGGCGGCAGCGGACAGGGCGGTGGTGGCGGCAAGCAGCAGCGCCCGCAGGCGGGTCGGTCGCATCGGCAACTCCAGTCAGGGGTTGCCTGAGCCTACCGCATCGTGGCCGTGCCCGACGTAAGGCGGCCTCAGCGTGCGGCGCGGTGTGCGTGGATCAGCGGCAGGCTCAGCGCGAAGAAGCACAGCAGCACGCCGACCAGCGCAAAGCCACTGGCCGCCAGGAACGCGGTGCGGCCGTGGTCGATGGTCCACAGCTGCCCGGCGATCAATGCGCCCAGCACGCCGCCCACGCCCGAGGAGAAACTGTACAGCAGGCCCTGCCCATGGCCGTTCAGCCGCCCCGGGAAGTAGGTGGCCAGCATCTGCATGGCCGCTGCGAAGAACGCGGCAAATCCCAGCGCATGCGCGGTCTGCGCCAGCAGCATCACCGGCAGGTTGTCCGGGAACAGCGCGGTGACCGCCCAGCGCAGGCACGAACTGGTCAGCGCAATCAGCAGCATCCAGCTGGCGTCGTAGCGGCGGAAGAAGCGGCCGATGGTGAAGAACACGCACACTTCGAACACCACGCTGATGGTCCACAGCAGCCCCAGCGTGGAGGTGCGGTAGTCATGGTGGTCCATGTAGACCGAGAAGAAGGTGTAGTAGGGGCCGAAGGACAGCTGCTCCATGAAGGCGGCCAGGAACAACGCCAGTACGGCCGGGCGCCGCACGATCTGCCAGAAGCCGCTGGCATCGCCGCTGTTGCGGCCCAGCGTGCGTGCATAGTGGTTGCTGAAGGCCGCTGCCACCAGCAGCGCGAACAGCGGCAGCATCATCCACGGCAGCTGGCCGGCGCGGCTGTGGATGCCATCGCCTTCGATCAGCCAGCCGAACAGGGTGACCACCGCGATGAAGCCCAGCGAACCCCAGACACGGATCAGGCCGTAGCGGTGGCTGTCACTGCCCAGGTGGGTCAGGGTGATGGATTCGAACTGCGGCATCACCGCGTTGTAGAAGAAGCAGAACACCGCCATGGCCGGGTACATCCACGGCTGCGGCAGTGGCAGCAGGAAGGCGGCGAAGCTGAGCAGGGTGAGCACGCAGCCCAGCCGCAGCAGGCGGATCGGGCGTGGCGAGGCGGCGGCCAGTGCGGTCCAGGTGCTGGGCGCCACCACGCGGGTGGCATACCACAGGCCCATCATCACGCTGATGGCGGTCACGCTCATGCCGCGCGCGGTCAGGAACAGGCTCCAGTAGGGCGTGAACGCCCCCAGCGCGGCGTAGTAGAACAGGTAGAAACTGGACAGGCGGGCGGCGGGAACGGTCATCGCGGGAATAATGCACGGTAGCGCCGGGCCGTGCCCAGCGGTGGTGGAGATGACGCCGGGCATGGCCCGGCGCTACCGCCTCATTCGGGGTCGTAATCCAGGTTGGAGGCCAGCCAGCGCTCGGCCTGCGCGCGATCCACGCCCTTGCGGCGCGCGTAATCGCTCACCTGCTCGCGGCTGAGACGGCCGACCACGAAGTACTGGCTGCCGGGGTGGCTGAAGTAGTAGCCGGACACCGCCGCCGTGGGCAGCATAGCAAAGCTTTCGGTCAGCTGCATGCCCGCGTTGTGTTCGGCCTGC
Organism: Stenotrophomonas maltophilia; assembly: GCA_009912235.1. Classification (GTDB taxonomy): domain Bacteria; phylum Pseudomonadota; class Gammaproteobacteria; order Xanthomonadales; family Xanthomonadaceae; genus Stenotrophomonas; species Stenotrophomonas maltophilia_AV. The sequence goes on along the minus strand of WNDS01000002.1, from coordinate 159,712 downwards.
AGCATCTGGAACAGGCGCTGCTTCTCGCTGTGCTCGGGGCAGGCCGGGTAGCCCGGTGCCGGGCGGATGCCACGGTACTGCTCGTCCATCAGCGCCTCGTTGGCCAGTGTTTCGGCATGGTCGTAGCCCTAGAATTCGGTACGCACGCGCTGGTGCAGGCGCTCGGCCAGGGCTTCGGCGAAGCGGTCGGCCAGTGCCTTCAGCAGGATTGCGTTGTAGTCGTCATGCTCGGCCTCGAAGCGCGCCACGTGCGCGTCGATGCCGATGCTGGCGGTGACCGCGAACGCGCCGATCCAGTCCTGGCGGCCGCTGTCGGCCGGGGCGATGAAGTCGGCCAGGCAGAAGTCCGGCCGCTCGGCCGGCTTGTCCACCTGCTGGCGCAGGAAATGCAGCGTGGTCTCGCCGTCCGGGTGCTGTACGCGCACGTCATCGCCCACGCTGTTGGCTGGCCACAGCCCGAACACGGCCTTGGCCTGCAGCCACTTCTCGTCGACGATACGCGCCAGCATCGCGCGGGCGTCGCGGTAGAGCTCGCTGGCCTGGGTGCCGACGATCTCATCGCGCAGGATGGCCGGGTACTTGCCGGCCAGTTCCCAGGCCTGGAAGAACGGTGTCCAGTCGATGTACGGCACCAGTTCGGCCAGCGGGTAATCGTCGAAGACGTGCAGGCCGGGCCGCTTCGGTGCCGGCGGCACATGCGCGGCCCAGCCGCCATCGAACTTCTGCGCGCGGGCATGCTCCAGCGACACCAGCCGCTTGCATCGCCACGGTTGCGGTGGCGCACGCGGATCTCGGCATACTCGGCCTCGTTGGCGGCCACGAAGGCGCCACGCAGCTCGGGCGAGATCAGCGACTGCGCTACGCCCACCGCGCGCGATGCGTCCTTCACCCAGACCGTGGGCGCGCTGTAATGCGGGTCGATCTTCAGCGCGGTGTGCGCACGCGAGGTGGTGGCGCCGCCGATCATCAGCGGCAGCGTGAAGCCCTGCCGCTGCATCTCGCGCGCGACGTGGCTCATCTCCTCCAGCGACGGGGTGATCAGCCCGGACAGCCCGATGATGTCGGCCTGGTGCTCGCGCGCGGCATCGAGGATCTTCTGTGCCGGCACCATCACGCCCAGGTCGACCACCTCGAAGTTGTTGCAGGCCAGGACCACGCCGACGATGTTCTTGCCGATGTCGTGCACATCGCCCTTCACCGTGGCCATGATGATGCGGCCGTTGCTGCGCGCGGTGTCACCGCTGCGCGCTTTCTCCGCCTCGATGTACGGCAGCAGGTAGGCCACCGCCTTCTTCATCACGCGCGCGGATTTGACCACCTGCGGCAGGAACATCTTGCCGGCGCCGAACAGGTCGCCGACCACGTTCATGCCATCCATCAACGGGCCTTCGATCACGTCCAGCGGGCGGCTGGAGGCCTGCCGTGCCAGCTCGGTGTCCTCTTCCACGAAGGCATCCAGACCGTGTACCAGCGCATGCGCCAGGCGCTGCGCCACCGGTTTCTCGCGCCAGCCCAGGTCTTCGGTCTTCGCCGCGCCCTTCTTTCCCTTGTAGCGCTCGGCAATCTCCAGCAGGCGCTCGATACCGTCGCGGCGGCGGTTGAGGATCACGTCCTCCACGCGCTCGCGCAGCTCCGGGTCCAGCTCGTCGTAGATCGGCATGGCGCCGGCATTGACGATACCCATATCCATGCCGGCGGCGATGGCGTGGTACAGGAACACCGCGTGGATGGCCTGGCGCACGGTCTCGTTGCCGCGGAACGAGAAGGAGACATTGGAAACGCCGCCGGATACATGGCAGTGCGGCAGCGTGCGCTTGATGATGCGGGTAGCTTCGATGAAGTCGACTGCGTAGTTGTCGTGTTCCTCGATGCCGGTGGCCACGGCGAAGATGTTGGGGTCGAAGATGATGTCTTCCGGCGGGAAGCCGACCTGGTCCACCAGCAGGTGGTAGGCGCGCGTGCAGATCTCGACCTTGCGCGCGCAGGTGTCGGCCTGGCCGGCTTCGTCGAAGGCCATTACCGCTGCGGCCGCGCCGTAGCGGCGCACCTTGCGCGCGTGTTCCAGGAAAAGCGCCTCGCCTTCCTTTAGCGAGATCGAATTGACCACGCTCTTGCCCTGCAGGCACTTCAGGCCGGTCTCGATCACGCTCCATTTTGACGAATCGACCATCACCGGAATGCGCGCGATGTCCGGCTCGGACATGATCAGGTTGAGGAAGCGGCTCATCGCTTTCTCCGAATCGATCAGCCCTTCGTCCATGTTGACGTCGAGGATCTGCGCACCGCTGGCCACCTGCTGCCGCGCCACCTCCACCGCTTCCTCGTAGCGCTCTTCCTTCACCAGCTTGCGGAACTGCGCGCTGCCGGTGACGTTGGTGCGTTCGCCCACGTTCATGAACAACAGGTCCGGCGTGATCAGCAGCGGTTCCAGGCCGGACAGGCGGGTAAGGCGTTCAGTCGTCATGGGCGGCAGTCAGCGGAAAGGGGGGGGCGTTCAGCGGGACAGGGCGCGACAGCGGGGTACGGTGGGTCTCATGCGGCCGGCCGCAGCGAGGCCGGCAACGCACGTGGCGGCAACCCGGCAACGGCGTCGGCGATGGCACGGATGTGCGCCGGGGTAGTGCCACAGCAGCCACCGACCAGGTTCAGCAGGCCGGCGCTGGCGAATTCGTGCAGGGTGGTCGCCATTTCCTCCGGTGTTTCGTCGTACTCGCCGAACGCATTGGGCAGCCCGGCGTTGGAGTGCGCGCTGACCAGGCAGTCGGCCACGGTCGACAGGGTCTCCACGTGCGGGCGCATGTCACGTGCACCGAGCGCGCAGTTCAGCCCCACCGACAGCGGCTGGCTGTGCGCCACCGAGGCATAGAACGCTTCGGCGGTCTGCCCGGACAGCGTGCGCCCGGAGGCGTCGGTGATGGTGCCAGAGATCATCACCGGCAGCCGCGCACCGCGCGCATCGAATACGTCCTCGATGGCATACAGCGCGGCCTTGGCGTTGAGCGTGTAGAAGATGGTCTCGACCATGAGCGTGTCCGCGCCGCCGTCGATCAGGCCCTCGATGGCGTCGGTATAGGTCGCGCGCAGTTCGTCGAAACTGGTGTTGCGGAAGCCGGGGTCGTTGACGTCCGGGCTGATCGAGGCGGTGCGGCTGGTCGGCCCCAGCACGCCGATGACGAAGCGCGGCTTGTGCGGCGTGGCGGCCTCGGCGGGATCGCAGCAGGCGCGCGCCACGGCGGCGCCGGCCTTGTTCAGTTCATAGACCAGGTGCTGCAGGTGGTAGTCGGCCTGGCTGACCGAGGTGGCGTTGAAGGTGTTGGTCTCCACCAGGTCCGCGCCGACGTCCAGGTAGGCGCTGTGGATGGCGCCGATGATGTCCGGCCGGGTCAGCAGCAGCAGGTCGTTGTTGCCTTTCAGGTCGTGCCCTTCGGCAGCGCCGCCCGCTGCGGCGGCGTGGTCGCAGCCGGCGCCGTGCACGTGGCCGTGCTGGCTGTCAAAAGCCTGCACGAAGCGCGCGCCACGGTAATCCTGCTCCTGCAGGCCGTGGCGCTGGATCATCGTGCCCAAGGCGCCGTCGATGATCAGGATGCGTTCGCGCAAGGCCGACAGCAGGGCGTTGGCACGTTCGGGATGCAGCCAGGGCAGGACGGGCACGGGCGGTTCCTCAGGGCTTGTTGGCGATCAGCGAGATGACCTCGAAATGCGGCGGGCGCTTCTCGCGGGTCACCGTTTCCAGGCTTGAAACCTCCAGCCCGGCCTTGTCCACGAACTTCTTCAGTTCCTTGTCGGTGAAGCCGAGGTTGACGTGACCATAGGCTTCCACCGCCGACTTGTGCTCATGCCGGGCCAGGCTGCACAGCAGCAGGCGGCCCCCCGGGCGCAGCACATGCGCCGCTTCGGTCACTGCCTGGGCCGGCTTGCTGGCGTAGGTGAGTGCGTGCATCAGCACCACCAGGTCGAAATTGCGGTCCTTGAAGGGCAGGGCGTGCATATCGCCCTCGCGCACCTCCACGTTGGGCAGGCGGCGCAGCCGTTCGCTGGCGGCTGCCACCACGCGTGCGCTGGTGTCGATGCAGATGTAGCGCTTGGCATGCGGGGCCGCCAGTTCGGCCAGCACGCCATCGCCGGATGCGATGTCGAGCACGTCGCCCGGCTCGAGCAGCGGCAGCGCGGTACGCGCCAGCGCTTCCCAGATGCGGCCCGGGGAGTAATGGCGCTCCATGTCGCCGGCCACGCTGTCGGCCCAGTTCTGGTCGGCGGCACGGTGGGCCAGCACCGATGCAACGCGTTCAGCATCCTGTCGCAGCAGCGGGTCATCGCTTCCGTTGCTCAGGGCATGCCACAATGCACGCTGCGCCGGGTCCGGCTGGGCCTCGTCGAACCGGTAGTACGCCGACACGCCCGCGCGGCGGTCGCGTACCAGCCCGGCTTCCTTCAGGCGCGCCAGGTGGAGTGGACACCCGCGGCTGCGCCAGGCGGGTGATGGCCGACAGTTCCGCCACGGTCAGCTCCTCCTGCTCCAGCAGCGCCAGCAGGCGCACACGGGTGGCATCGGCGAACACCTTCAGGCGGGTCGACCAGTCTTCCAGATCCATAAATATCTACCTATCGCGATATAGAGATATATTGGCCAAGAAGGGGTGTTGGGGTCAAGTTCCCGCCACGTTGCCGACCGTTCCAGTCATCCGCTGGGGTGCCGCCGCCGGTACAATCCTCCCATCAATTTTCCCGGGATGGTGTTGTGGATTTCAGTTTTACCGAAGAGCAGCTGATGCTGCAGGACGTCGCCCGTCGCATCGCGCAGGAAAAGATCGCGCCCAGCGCCGAGCACCATGACCGCACCGGCGAGTTCCCGCTGGAGAACATCCGCCTGCTGGGCGAGAACGGCCTGATGGGCATCGAAGTGCCGGCCGAGTACGGCGGCGCGGGCATGGGCCCGATCGCGTACGTGCTGGCGATGGTGGAGGTCGCCGCCGGTGATGCTGCGCACTCGACCATCATGTCGGTCAACAATTCGCTGTTCTGCAACGGCATCCTGACCCACGGCAACGAGGCGCAGAAGCAGAAGTACGTGCGCGCCATCGCTGAGGGCGAAGCCATCGGTGCCTTCGCGCTGACCGAGCCGCAGTCCGGCTCGGACGCCACCGCCATGCGGTGCCGCGCGGTGAAGCAGGCCGACGGCAGCTTCGTGATCAACGGCAAGAAGAGCTGGATCACCTCCGGCCCGGTCGCCAAGTACATCGTGCTGTTCGCCATGAGCGAGCCGGACAAGGGCGCGCGTGGCATCACCGCGTTCATGATCGACACCGACAAGGCCGGTTTCGGCCGCGGCAAGACCGAGCCGAAGCTGGGCATCCGCGCCTCGGCCACCTGCGAGATCGAGTTCACTGATTACGTGGCGCAGGCCGAAGACGTGCTGGGCCAGGAAGGCGAGGGCTTCAAGATCGCCATGGGCGTGCTGGATGCCGGCCGCATCGGCATTGCCTCGCAGGCCATCGGCATCGCCCGTGCCGCCTATGAAGCGACCATCGAGTACGTGAAGGAGCGCAAGGCGTTCGGCGCGGCCATCGGCGCCTTCCAGATGACCCAGGGCAAGATTGCCGACATGAAGTGCAAGCTGGACGCAGCCCTGCTGCTGACCCTGCGCGCGGCGTGGGTCAAGGGCCAGGGCAAGCGCTTCAGCAACGAAGCGGCCATCGCCAAGCTGACCGCGTCCGAAGCGGCGATGTGGATCACCCACCAGGCGGTGCAGATCCACGGCGGCATGGGGTATTCGAAGGAAATGCCGCTGGAGCGCTACTTCCGTGATGCCAAGATCACCGAGATCTACGAGGGCACATCGGAAATCCAGCGTCTGGTGATCGCCCGCAACGAGACCGGGCTGCGCTGAGACCGGTGAGCGGCAGGGCCACGGTGGACGTGGCCCTGCCGACGCAGGCAACAAGGCAGCAGCCTTCAGCCGCGTGCGCGCAGCCTGCCGTCCACCGAGCAGGCGCCCGCACCGCGCGTGGCCATGTACAGCGCCAGCAGGCCCATAAGCACCGGGTATTCGATACCGCGGTCGATCCAGGCCCAGGCCGGCCCCAGCGCACAGGCAATGCCGGCCATTTCCAGCGCCAGCAGCAGCGCTACCGGGCCCACCCGCAGGCCGAGCATCAGCATCACCCCGCCCAGGGTTTCCAGCAGCATCACCAGCACCGCCAGCTCATGGGTGAAGGGCAGGTGCAGGGCGCGCTCGATCAGCGCCGTCGAGCTGGCCATGGGGTCGGCCATCGAGCCATGCCCGGTGCCCAGTGCCTTGGGCAGGCCGTGGCTGAGGATGATGGCGCCGAAGCCGATGCGCAGCACGGCATACAGGAAAGGCTCCAGCCGCGTGCAGGCCGCGATGACGGCATGCGTGGCGCGGGCTGGGCTGTGGGCAGTCGGGGACGGGGGCAGGTTCATCGGGGGAGCTCCGTGGGGGAGGGGCCTTACGGCTGGGAGCGGTCGATCATCCGGGTGACCTTCACCGGCGTGGCGGCCAGTGCCGCCAGTGCCTCCTGCAGGGCCTGGCCGGCGGCCGTGGACAGGTAGGCATCGCGCGCTTCAGGCGTGGCCCAGCGTTCGATCAGCAGCACTTCGTCGGCACTGTCGCGGTCCTGCAGCAGGTGGAAGCCGCGGTTGCCCGCACTCGTCGCCGTGGCCGCGCCGGCCTGTTCCAGGGCCAGCAGCAGCTGCGCGCGCATGCCTTCGCGCGGCGCGATGAGGCTCAGCACGGCCGGCTCGCCGGCCTGCCCGATGCGGTGGGGCCGCCCGCTTGAACCCAGCCCGCCCAGCGGGCGCTCGCTGGGCGTGCCCCCCAGGTCGTCCTTCTCCTGGGCGCGGATGGCCTTGTAGTAGGGCTGCCGCACGTGCGAGGCCAGCGCGGCGGCATTGCGCCAGTGCTCGAACAGGTACAGCGTGCTGGGCTGATCGCGGTCGGCGTAGACATCGAAGGCGACGTTGCCCGCTTCCGAGCGCGCGCCGGCCACTTCGCGGTGCATCGTGGCCAGGAAGCCGGCCAGGTGGTCAGGCTTGATCGGCAGGGTGACCCACAGCTGCAGCGCGGCCTCCGCAGCGGGGGGCGGGTGCAGGGGATGCCGCATGGGCAGTGACGGCGGCACTCATGGCAAGCAGGGCTCCAAGGAAACGGGGGGGGGTCGGGACATGGCGGAGATGGCAGGCAGGTGGCGCTGCGGTGGGAGCGGTGCCCTGCAGTGATCATGTCGATTGACGCCAGCTGGATAAACCTCCTGCCATTGGCTTATAAATCCAGAAAACATCAACAATCAGGGCCCCGATGGACCGCTTCGATGCCATGCGCCTGTTCACCCGCATCGTGGAACTGGGCAGCTTCAGCGAGGCGGCCGCCTCGCTGGGCCTGCCACGGGCCACGGCCACCCATGCGATCAAGGCACTGGAGGCCCGGCTGGGTGCGCGCCTGCTCGATCGCACCACCCGCCAGGTGACCGCCACGCTGGATGGCCAGGCGTTTTACGAGCGCAGCCGGCGCATCCTGGCCGAGCTGGAGGACGCCGAAAGTGCACTCAGCACCCACGTGGCCGACCCGCATGGCACGCTGCGGCTGGACCTGCACGGCACCCACGCGGCGATGATCGTGCTGCCGCGCATCGGCGAATTCCACCGGCTTCATCCGCGCATCGAGGTGGTGCTCAGCAGCGGCGACCGCCTGGTGGACCTGGTGGGCGAGGGCATCGACTGTGTCATCCGTGCAGGGCAGCCCCGCGATTCCTCGCTGGTGGCGCGCAAGCTGGCCGAGATGCCGGAGATTCTCTGTGCCAGCCCGGAGTACCTGCAGCGCCACGGCACGCCGCAGCACCCGGACGAGCTGGCCGCGCACCACGCGGTGGGGTTCTTCTCGCGCCGTGGCGGCCAGCGCTATCCGTTCACCCTGCAGGTGGACGGGCATCTGGCCGACTACGCGGCCGGTGGCTGGATCGCGGTCAGTGATGCGGCCTGCTACAGCGCGGCCGCGCTGGCCGGCTGCGGCATCATCCAGGCGCCGCGCTTCAACCTGCAGGCCGATCTGCAGGCCGGGCGCCTGGTGCAGGTGCTGGACGCCTGGCCATGCCCGCCGCTGCCGGTGAGCGTGCTGTACCCGTTCCACCGGCAGCTGTCGCCACGCGTGCGGGTGTTCATCGACTGGGTCAGCCGCCTCTACGCCGACACCTTCGGCGCGCACGGCGTGGCGCCCCCCTGAAAGCAGAAAAGCCCCGGATCGCTCCGGGGCTTTTCGTTTTTTCAACGCCTCCGCGCCGGATCAGCGATCCGGGCGGTGTGCGGTTTCGGCATCACGCTGGCGTTCCACGAATTCCTTCGACGGTTCGTCCAGCTTGTCGCCCAGCATGCGGCGCACCACCACGAAGAACACTGGGATCATCAGCAGGCCCAGCAGGGTGGCAAACAGCATGCCGCCGATCACGCCGGTACCGATGGCGTGGCGGGAGTTGGCGCCGGCGCCGGTGGAGATGGCCATCGGGATCACGCCCATGATGAAGGCGAACGAGGTCATCAGGATCGGGCGGAAACGCAGGCGCGCCGCCTCGATGGTGGCATCGCGCAGGGTCCTGCCCGCTGCCCGCTGCTCCACCGCGAACTCCACGATCAGGATCGCGTTCTTCGCCGCCAGGCCGATCACGGTGATCATGCCGATCTTGAAGAAGATGTCGTTGGGCAGGCCGCGCAGCATGGACAGGCTGATCGCACTCAGCACACCCAGCGGCACCACCAGCAGCACCGCCACCGGAATCGACCAGCTTTCATACAGCGCGGCCAGGCACAGGAACACCACCACGATCGACAGCACCAGCAGCAGGGTCGCGGCGTTCCCGGCCAGGATTTCCTGGTAGGACATGCCCGACCAGTCGTAGCCGAAGCCCGCCGGCAGCTTGGTGTTGACGATGTCTTCCATCGCGGTCATCGCTTCGCCCGAGCTCTTGCCCGGTGCCTGCGAACCGACGATGTTGATGGCCGAATAACCGTTGTAGCGGCTCAGCGACGGCGAGGCGGACACCCAGTCGGACTTGACCACGGTGTTCAGCGGGATCATCGCGTTGGTGCCGTCGGCGTTCTTGGTCAGGCTGGACGGGCTGTAGAAGCTGCGCAGCGATTCCTGGCCGGTACGGTACGGCGCGTCGGCCTGCATGGTCACGCGCTTGATGCGGCCCTGGTAGAAGAAGTCGTTGACGTACACCGGGGCCAGCATCAGCTGGATGGTGCTGTACACGTCCGACACCGACATGCCCATGGCCTGCGCCTGCACGCGGTCCACGTGCAGCTGCAGCTGCGGGGCGTTTTCCAGGCCATTCGGGCGCACGCCGACCAGCGTGTCGCTTTCCTGCGCGGCGGTGCCCAGCAGGATGTTGCGTGCCTGGGTGAGCTGTTCATAGCCCACGCCGCCACGGTCCTGCAGCCACATGTCGAAGCCGCCGAACTGACCCAGGCCCTGCACCGTCGGCAGGTTCACCACGAAGATCTGTGCTTCCTTGATCCCGTAGAACGCGCCGTTCATGTTCTGGATGAACTCCGGCGCGGTGAACTTGCGCTCGGCCCAGGGCTTGAGGCGGATGAAGCCCATGCCCACGTTTTCACCGGAACCGACGAAGCTGAAGCCGGCCACCTGCAGCATGCCCTCGAAGCCATCCTGCTTTTCCAGGATGCCGCACATCTGGGCGAACACTTCGTTGGTCTGGCCCGTGGTCGACCCCGGCGGCAGCTGCACGATCGCCAGCGCATAGCCCTGGTCTTCCTCGGGCAGGAAGCTGCCGGGCATGCGGGTGAACAGGAAGCCGCACAGCACGGTCAGCACCACGAACAGGATCATCCAGCGCGGCGCGTGGCGCACGGCCGAACCGATGTGGCCCACATAGGTGCCGCTGATCTTGTCGTAGTACTTGTTGAAAGTGCGGTAGACGATGTTCGGGTTGTCGTTGTGGGTCGGCTTCAGGAAGGTCGCGCACAGGGCCGGGGTGAAGCCCAGCGCCAGGAACGCGGAGAAGCCCATCGAGATGGCGATGGTCAGCGCGAACTGCTTGTAGATCTCACCGGCCGCACCGCCCTGCAGGGCCGAGGGAATGAACACCGCCGCCAGCACCACGGTGATGGCCACCACCGCGCCGGTAATCTGGGTCATGGCCTTCTGGGTGGCCGGCTTCGGCGCCAGCTTCTCCTCGGTCATGATGCGCTCGACGTTCTCGATCACCACGATCGCATCGTCCACCACGATGCCGATTGCCAGCACCATCGCGAACAGGGTCAGCTGGTTGATCGTGAAGCCGATCATCCACATGCCCAGGAAGGTACCCAGCAGGGCCGCCGGGATGACCAGGGTGGGGATGATCGTCGCGCGGAAGTTCTGCAGGAAGATCAGCATCACCAGGAACACCAGCAACACCGCTTCGAACAGGGTCTTGACCACTTCCTCGATCGAGATCTTGACGAAGGTGGTGCTGTCATACGGCGAGAACCAGCTGACGCCGGCCGGGAAGCTCGGCTGCAGCTCGTCCATCTTGGCGCGCACCGCATCGGCCACGTTCAGGGCGTTGGCGCCCGGCAGCAGCTGGATGGCGAAGGCACCGGTGGGCTTGCCGTTGTACTGGGTATCGAAGCCGTAGTTGTTGGCACCGAAGGCAACGCGGGCGATGTCCTTGAGCAGCACACGCGAGCCGTCCGCATTGGCGCGCAGGATGATGTTCTCGAACTCTTCCGGCGAGCTGAAGCGGCCTTCGGCCGACACGGTGGCGGTGAAGTGCTGGCCGGTGGGCGAGGGGTCCGAACCCAGCGAGCCGGCAGCGAACTGCACGTTCTGGGCGCGCACGGCCGCCAGCACCTGGCTGGCCGACAGCCCGTAGCCCTGCATCTTTTCCGGGTTCAGCCAGATGTTCATGGCGTACTCGGAACCGAACTGCTGGGTGCTGCCGACGCCGGGAATACGCGAGACCTGGTCGAGCACGCGCGAGCCGACGATGTCGTTCAGCGCGTCACGGTTGATGGTCGGCGTATCCGACTGCAGCGCCACCACCATCAGGAAGCCGGCGTTGGCCTTGGCCACCACCACGCCCTGCTGGGTCACTTCAGAAGGCAGGCGTGGCGTGGCCAGCGAGACCTTGTTCTGCACCTGCACCTGGGCGATGTCCGGGTCGGTGCCGGTTTCGAAGGTCAGGGTGATCGTGGCGCGGCCGTTGGAGGCCGAGGACGAACTGAAGTACAGCAGGTGATCGATGCCGGTCAGCTGCTGCTCGATCACCTGGGTGACCGATTTCTCAGTGGTGTCCGCGCTCGCGCTCGGGTAGTTCGCCTGCACGGTGACCTGTGGCGGGGCGATGTTGGGGTAGGACTCGACGCCCAAGTTGAGGATCGCGATCACGCCGCTGAGCGAGATCAGGATCGCCACCACCCAGGCGAAGACCGGGTGTTCGATGAAAAATTTAGGCATGACGGACGGTTCCCGTTACTGCTTGTTCGAGTCGGTGGCGCCGTTGGCCGGGGCCTTGTCCTGGCCCGGAGCCGGTGCGGCGGCCTTGTCGGCGGCGGCGGCCGGCGCAGCGGCAGGCTTGGCACCGGCGGCGGCCGGCTGGCCGTTGCCATTGCCCTGGTCCGGGGTCCACGGCTTGGCGGTGGCCGGAACGCCTTCCTTGACCTTCTGCACGCCGGAGACGATGACCTTGTCACCCGGGGCCAGGCCGTCGCTGATCATCCAGCTGCTGCCCTGCGCGCCGTCGGACTTGACGTTCTTGCGGGCGACCTTGCCGTCAGCGCCGACCACCATCACGAAGCCACCGTTGGTATCGCGCTGCAGCGCCTGCTGCGGCACCAGGTAGGCATTGTTGCGCTCGCCCAGGTTGGCCTGGAAGCTGACGAAGGCGCCCGGTAGCAGGATGTGCTGCGGGTTGGGCAGCAGTGCACGCAGCGAGACGGTGCCGGTGTTCGGGTCCACGGTGGTGGAGGAGAAGTCCAGCGTGCCCGGTTCGCTGTAGGCGGTGCCGTCGGCCAGCTTCACGTTGACCGTGGCCTTGCCATCACCGGACAGCGCCAGCGCGCCCTTGGCCTGGGCCGCACGCAGCTGGGTCAGCTCGTCCATGCTCAGGGAGAAGTTCACATACAGCGGGTCGAGCTGGTCAATGGTGGTCAGCAGGGTCACATCGCCCTGGCCGACCAGTGCGCCTTCGGTGACCTGCTGCTTGCCGGCCTGGCCGCTGATCGGCGCGGTGACATCGGTGTAGCCCAGGTTGATGCGCGCGGAGGTGACCGCTGCTTCCGCCTGCTTCACCGCCGCCTGCGCGGTGCGCTCGGCCGACTCGGCATTGTCCAGGTCGGACTTGGACACGTACTGCTGCGGTGCCAGCGAACGGGCGCGGTCAGCGGCCACCTTGGCATTGGCGTAGGCGGCCTTGGCCGAGGCCAGCTGTGCCTCCGACGCGTTGAGGCTGGCGCGCAGGGGGGCCGGATCGATCTGGAACAGCACCTGGCCCTGCTTGACCTCGCTGCCTTCCTGGTAGACGCGCCTGAGCAGCACGCCCGGCACGCGGGCGCGCACGTCGGCGGCGCGGAACGCGGACAGGCGGCCGACCAGCTCGCGCTGCAGCGGCAGGGTCTGCGGCTTGGCCTCGATCACGCCGACTTCCGGCGGCGGCGGCGTCTGCTGTTCCGGCTTCTTGCAGGCAGCCAGCGCAAGCGCGACGGCGCACGTCAGGGCAAGGGTGCGGAGTGGGGCGGTCATCAGGAGAAACTCCGGGGTTGGATGGAAGTCGGGGCCATCGACCGCGCCGGGGCGAACGCCCGCAGGAAGCTGTCAACGGAAAATTCTGCCCAGTGGTGGCGCAAGGCCGCGTCATCACGGTGGGGGGTGTGGAAGCGCTGCTTCTCGAAGTCCAGACCAGCGATCATGCTCAGCAGCAGTTCGGCCATGAAGTGCGGGTCGTCATGCCGCAGCTGGCCGCGGCTGCAAGCGGTTTCAATCCATTCAGCGAGGTGAAGCGCGAGCGTGCCCGGGCCGTCGCGGTAGAGCGTGCGGGCTTCATCCGGGAACTGCGCAGCGTCGGCAACGATCAGGCGGCAGGCCTGGCCCACGTGCGGCTGGTTGAAGTGGTCCAGGTAATCGATGGCGAACTGCAGCAGGCCGCTGCGCAGGTCATCGGGCCGTGGCGCGCGCAGGCCGGCGGTGGCGCGGCAGACATGGCGCTGCATCACCCGCCGCAGCAGGGCTTCCTTGTTGCCATAGCGCGAATAGAGCGTCTGCTTGGAGCAGCCGGCGCGCTGGGCAACGGCGTCCATGCTCAGCTGCATGCCCTGCTGGGACAGCAGTTCGCGCAGGGCATCGAACACACGCTGGTCACGCGCGTCCATGGCGGCAGCGGTCTGGGGTTCCGTATTCACGGGGTCGACTATACCGTCTAGTTTACATTTGTGGAATCACGAAGTGCTGCCGCATGTATCAAGCGGTAACACGCTTTGCCGATGCTGTCCGTGCGCCCCGCGCGTGCATCACTGCCAGGTGCGCGCAGGCAGCCTGCGCGCAGGCAGCCTGGACCATGCACACGCGTACGGGTACGCCGGTGCGTGTGACGCCGTTGTGAGCAGGATGAATAGGCAGGTAAACCGCGCCCAACCCGGAATACCTTTATTCCGTCCTGCAGCAAGGCCTTTCCATGCAACAGGGCTACAATTTCATTTTCCCAACTGAGCAAGCGCATCAGCTCTGCCATGAAACCGCAAAAAACCGCAGCCAAGACCGTGAAAAACAAAAGCAAACCAGTTGAGTCGGAGGTCGCAGTGACCGCTGGTTTCTCCCTGGAGCCGGTGTACACGGCCTTGCGCAAGCGTTACCCCGCGGCTGCACAGGCTGAGGCAGTCGCGTTCGCCGCCGACTTCTACAAGCGCATGGAGGCGGAGGAGTTCCCGCACCACAGCGCCGAAGAGTGGGCCGCGCTTGCCGCCGACACGCTGGAGTTTGCGCGCAGCCGCAAGGCCGGCAAGGCCAACGTGCGCGTGTTCAACCCGACGGCCAAGGCCAACGGTTGGGAATCGGCGCACACTGTGCTGCAGATCGTCAACGACGACATGCCGTTCCTGGTGGACACCGTGACCATGGCGCTGGCCGAGCAGGGCGTGGGCGTCCACGTGCTGGGCCACCCGGTCATCCACTTCACCCGCGACAAGGCCGGCAAGCTGTCCAAGGCGGGCCAGGGTGATGTCGAGTCGGTGATGCTGCTGGAAATCGACCGCCAGCCGGCCGAAGCCATGGCCGCCGTCGAGCAGGCCATCAACAAGGCGCTGGATGAAGTGCGCGCCATCGTGCGCGACTGGCAGCCGATGAAGGACAAGGCACTGGCGCTGGCCGACGACCTGGGCAGCCGCACGCTGCCGGTGGACGACGCCTCGCGCAAGGAGGCGCAGGAATTCCTGCGCTGGGCCGCTGAAAACCACTTCACCTTCTTCGGCTACCGCGAATACCGCGTGGAGAAGCAGGGCAAGGAAGACGTGCTGGTGCCGCTGAACGACACCGGCCTGGGCCTGATGCGCGGCAAGGACAAGTCCGCTGCGCGCCCGGTCAAGACGCTGGCGGCGCAGGGCCTCAACGCCACCTCCGGGCTGAAGGACGCGCTGATCCTGACCAAGACCAATGCCCGTTCGCGCGTGCACCGCGCCGGTTACATGGACTACATCGGCGTGCTGGAATTCGACGCCAAGGGCAAGATCATCGGCGAGCAGCGCTTCCTGGGCCTGTTCACCTCTAGCGCCTACAACCGCCGCCCGTGGGAAATCCCGCTGGTGCGCCAGCGCCACGAACACGTGATGAAGCAGTCCGGCCTGGCCCCGGCCAGCCACAGCGGCAAGGCCCTGCGCCACATCCTGGAAACCCTGCCGCGCGAAGAGCTGTTCCAGTCCAGCGAGGACGAACTGCTGCGCACCGCCATGGGCGTGCTGGGCCTGCAGGAGCGCGTGCGCAGCCGCCTGTTCCTGCGCCGCGACAAGTACAGCCGTTTCATTTCCGCGCTGGTCTATCTGCCGCGCGAACGCTTCAACACCGATGTGCGCCTGCGCATCGAGGCCATGCTCAAGGACGCCCTGCAGGGCGAACACGTGGACAGCTCGGTGGTGCTGGGCGAATCGCCGCTGGCCCAGGTGCACCTGATCGTGCGCCCCAAGCCCGGCCAGATGCTGGACGTGGACACCGCCGAACTGGAGCAGAAGCTGGCCCACCTGCTGCGCAACTGGCAGGACGACCTGCGTGAGGCACTGGTTGTGCGCCACGGCGAAACCGAAGGCCTGCGCATTGCCGCACGCATCGGCAAGGCGCTGCCGGCCGGCTACATCGAAGACAACAGCACTGCCGTTGCCGCCAACGATGTCAGCCAGCTTGACGCGCTGACCGGCCCGGACGACCTGCGCCTGAGCCTGCAGGCCGTGCCGCGCGAAAGCGGTGATGGCCTGCGCCTGAAGCTGTACCGCCAGCTGGATGACATCCCGCTGTCCGACGCGCTGCCGATGATGGAAAACATGGGCCTGCGCGTGATCGCCGAGCGCCCGTACCGCCTGTCGGTGGACAACGCGCCGGTGTACGTGCAGGACTTCGAGGTTGAATCGACCGCCGGTGCGATCGACGCCGCCAGCGTCGACGAAGCCTTCGGTGAGACCTTCGCCCGCGTCTGGCACGGCGATGCCGAGAACGATGGCTTCAACCGCCTGGTGCTGGCCGCCGGCCTGCACTGGCGCCAGGTCGCCATGCTGCGTGGCTACTGCAAGTACCTGCTGCAGACCGGCGTGCCGTTCTCGCAGGCCTACGTGGAAGGCACCTTCACCCGCTACCCGCTGCTGGCCCGCCTGCTGGTGGAGCTGTTCGAAGCGCGCTTCGACCCGGCTACCGGCCATGAGAGCAAGGACGACATCGCTGCCGGCCAAGCCCAGCTGAAGGCCCACCTCGACGTGCTGGCCGCCGGCGATGAGGCCACCCTGAAGGTGCTCAAGACCGTGGTCGATGCCCGCAAGGGTGACCGCGATGCGCAGATGCAGGCCGCGCGCGATGCGCTGCTGAAGCTGATGGACCGCGTGTCCAGCCTGGACGAGGACCGCATCCTGCGCTCGTTCATGGGTGTCATCGATGCCACCCTGCGCACCAGCTACTACCAGACCGATGCCAGTGGCCAGCACGGCCACGTCATCAGCTTCAAGTTCGATTCGGCGCTAATGCCGGACCTGCCCAAGCCGCGCCCGTACCGCGAAATCTTCGTGTATGGCCCGCGCGTGGAAGGTACCCACCTGCGCTTCGGCGCCGTGGCCCGTGGCGGCCTGCGCTGGTCCGACCGCCGCGAAGACTTCCGCACCGAAGTGCTGGGCCTGGTGAAGGCGCAGATGGTGAAGAACACGGTCATCGTGCCGGTCGGCGCCAAGGGCGGTTTCTTCGCCAAGCTGCCGCCGGCCAGCGGTGACCGCGATGCGGTGTTCGCCAACGGCGTGGCCTGCTACAAACTGTTCATCCAGGGCCTGCTGGACATCACCGACAACATCGTCAACAACAAGATCGTGCCGCCGGTGGACGTCGTGCGCCACGACATGGACGATCCGTACCTGGTGGTGGCCGCCGACAAGGGCACCGCGACCTTCTCCGACATCGCCAACGGCCTGGCCATCGCGCACGGCTTCTGGATGGGCGATGCGTTCGCCTCCGGTGGTTCGGTGGGTTACGACCACAAGGGCATGGGCATCACCGCCCGTGGCGCGTGGGAATCGGTCAAGCGCCACTTCCGCGCGCTGGGCCATGACAGCCAGAGCCAGGACTTCACCGCCGTCGGTGTGGGCGACATGTCCGGCGACGTGTTTGGCAACGGCATGCTGCTGTCGCGCCACATCCGCCTGGTCGCCGCGTTCGACCACCGCCACATCTTCCTGGACCCGAACCCGGATTCGGCCAGCTCGTTCGTCGAACGCGAGCGCATGTTCACCGTGCCGCGCTCCAGCTGGGCCGACTACGATGCCAAGCTGATCAGCAAGGGCGGCGGCATCTACCCGCGTACGCTGAAGTCGATCGAGGTCACCCCGCAGGTGCGTGAAGCCCTGGGCCTGGATGAGGGCGTCAAGGCGCTGTCGCCCAACGACCTGATGAGCGCGATCCTGAAGGCGCCGGTGGACCTGCTGTGGAACGGCGGCATCGGTACCTACGTGAAGGCGGCCAGCGAGCAGCACAGCGATGTCGGCGACCGCGCCAACAACGCGCTGCGCGTGAACGGTGGCGAGCTGCGCTGCAAGGTGGCGGGCGAGGGCGGCAACCTGGGCATGACCCAGCTGGGCCGCATCGAAGCGGCCCAGGCCGGCGTGCTGCTCAACACCGACTTCATCGACAACTCGGCCGGTGTGGACACCTCCGACCATGAAGTCAACATTAAGATCCTGCTAAACGATGTGGTGCGCGCCAAGAAGCTGACCGTTGAACAGCGCAACAAGCTGCTGGCGTCGATGACCGACGAAGTGGCCGAGCTGGTGCTCAACCACAACTACCGCCAGAACCAGGCTCTGAGCCTGATGGAGCGGATGGCGGTCAAGCGCCTGGGCTCCAAGCAGCACTTCATCCGCACGCTGGAAGAGCAGGGTCTGCTGGACCGCCAGATCGAGTTCCTGCCGTCCGATGCCGAGCTGTCCCAACGCAAGGCCCGCGGCCAGGGCCTGACCCGTCCGGAACTGTCGGTGCTGCTGTCCTACTCCAAGCTGGTGGCGTTCGCGCAGCTGCTGGAATCGGACATTCCGGAAGACCCGTACCTGTCCAAGGAACTGCAGCGCTACTTCCCGACGCCGCTGCAGAAGAAGTACGCCGATGCCATGGAACGCCACCGCCTGAAGCGCGAGATCATCGCCACGGCCGTGACCAACCAGACCATCAACCGCATGGGCGCCACCTTCCTGATGCGCATGCAGGAAGACACCGGCCGTTCCATCGCCGAGGTCGCCAAGGCGTACACGATCAGCCGCGAAACGCTCGATGCCCGCGCGCTGTGGGCGCAGATCGACGCGCTGGACGGCAAGGTGCCCGAGTCGGTGCAGGTCGATGCCCTGGAAGTGATCTGGTCGCTGCAGCGTTCGTTCGTGCGCTGGCTGCTGTTCCGCCCCGGCCCGATGCCGGGCATCACCGAGGCCGTGAACCGCTACCAGGGTCCGTTCAACGACATCCGCGTGGCCTCCGGCGTGCTGCCCGATTCGCAGCGCCCGACCTACGAAGCCCTGGTGGCCGAGTGGAAGGAAAAGGGCATGCCGGCCGCGCTGGCCCAGCAGCTGGCCGAGCTGCACTTCCTGGCACCGGCGTTCGACATCATCGAACTGGCGCGTACCCGCAAGCTCAAGCCGGTGGATGTATCCAAGATCCACTTCCGCCTGGGCGAAGCGCTGAGCCTGCCGTGGCTGTTCGAGCAGATCGACGCGCTGGAGGTCAACGGCCGCTGGCATGCCGTGGCCCGCGGCGTGCTGCGCGACGAGCTGGCGGCCCACCACCGCAACCTGGCCGGCCAGGTGCTGGCCACCAAGGGTGCGTCGGCCGAAGCCAAGGTGGGTGCGTGGATCGACCGTGACGACAACAGCCTGCACTTCACGCTGGCGATGCTGTCCGAGCTGGCCGAGCAGAAGACCCTGGACTACCCGACCGTTTCGGTCGCAGTGCAGCGCCTGGGTCAGCTCGCGGCACACGGCGCGTAAGTGATGTAGTGCCGGGCGCTGCCAGGCATGCGTGAAACGGAGCGGCCCCGCGAAAGCGGGGCCGTTCTGCGTTGGGGGCTGCTGTTCGCCGGGCATGGCCCGGCGCTACCGTGGGGGCAGGGTTCCAGGTAGCGCCGGGCCATGCCCGGCGAGCGCAGCGGCGCTCGGTTATGCTCTTGGCCAGCCTTCCCCCGGATCCACCGATGAGCGACACCCCCCGCATCGCGTTCCTGGCCAGCACCACCGAACCTGCGCAGATGGCGCGGGCGGCCATGGTGTCGCGCTATGGCGACCACGCGCCCGACCAGGCCGACGTGCTGTGTCCCCTGGGCGGCGATGGCTTCATGCTGCAGACCCTGCACCGCTACGGCCATCTGAACAGGCCGGTGTTCGGCATGAAGCTGGGCACGGTCGGTTTCCTGATGAACCAGTACCGCGGCGATGAGGACGTGCAGGCGCGCATTGCCCGCGCCGAGCCGGCGCACCTGCGCCCGCTGGAGATGGTCGCGCTGACCGAATCGGGTACCAGCACCGGCTCGCTGGCCTACAACGATATCTCGCTGCTGCGCCAGACCCGGCAGGCCGCGCACCTGGGCATCGACCTCAACGGCCAGGAGCGGGCGGCCGAGCTGATCGGCGATGGCGTGCTGGTGGCCACCCCGGCCGGCAGCACCGCCTACAACTATTCCGCGCACGGCCCGGTGCTGCCGCTGGGGTCGCACACCATCGCGCTGACACCGCTGGCCCCGTACCGCCCACGGCGCTGGCGCGGTGCCATCCTCAAGGCTGACACCGAAGTGCGCTTCCGCGTGCTGGACCCCTACAAGCGCCCGGTCAGTGTCACCGCCGATTCGCACGAAACCCGCGACGTGGTGGAAGTGACCATCCGCGAATCGCGTGAGCGCCGGGTCACGCTGCTGTTCGACCCGGAACACAATCTGGAAGACCGCATCCTGAGCGAACAGTTCGTTTTTTGAGGACAATACGCCGCCGGCCCCCATCGACCGCTTGAAGGAACCCCCCATGGGCGACAATTCCCCCCGCCTGCTGACCGTCGCGGTGACCTCGCGCGCGCTGTTCGACCTGGAAGAAAGCCATGCGCTGTTCGAGCGCAGTGGCGTGGACGCCTACGCCGAATACCAGCGCGAGCACGAAGATGACGTGCTCGGTCCCGGCGTCGCCTTCCCGGTGGTGCGCAAGCTGCTGGCGCTGAACCAGGGCGCCAGCCCGGAAAACCCGCGGGTGGAAGTGATCCTGCTGTCGCGCAACTCGGCCGACACCGGCCTGCGCATCTTCAATTCGATCCAGTACTACGGCCTGGGCATCATCCGTGCCACGTTCACCGCCGGCGAGCCGACCTGGCCGTACGTGAAGCCGTTCGGCACCGACCTGTTCCTGTCGGCCAACCCGGAATCGGTGCGCAGCGCGCTGCGCCACGGCATCGCGGCGGCCACCATCCTGCCCAAGCCGCCCGGTGAAACCGCAGCGGCAGCGGCCGACCAGATCGACACCGGCCGCCCGGCCGGGCAGCTGCGCATCGCATTCGACGGTGACGCGGTGATCTTCGGCGACGAGAGCGAGCGCATTTCGCGCGAACAGGGCGTCGAGGCCTTCGGCCGCCATGAGCGCGAGCGTGCCCGCGAACCGCTCAGCGGTGGGCCCTTCCGCGGCTTCCTGTCGGCACTGCACACGCTGCAGGAAGTGTTCCCCAGCGGTGACGAAGCACCGATCCGCACGGCGCTGGTGACTGCACGCTCGGCGCCGGCGCACGAGCGCGTGATCCGCACCCTGCGCGAGTGGGGCGTGCGCCTGGACGAAGCCCTGTTCCTGGGCGGGCGCCACAAGGGCCCGTTCCTGCACGCGTTCGGCGCCGACATCTTCTTCGACGATTCGCAGCACAACATCGACAGCGCCCGCGAGCATGTAGCCGCCGGACACGTGCCGCACGGCGTCGCCAACGAAGGCTGAGATTCTCACCGGTGGGGGCCAGCCGTGGGTTGGCACCGCCGGGCGTGGCCCGGCGCTACCGGATGGGGCGGGCCGCGGCGGTCTGCCGGGCCATGCCCGGCGAGCGCAGCGGCAGAGGGTCACGGGCTGCCCGCCAGCCCCAACCGCAGGTCCACCACCTTCCAGCGCAGGCCCTGCGGTTCCAGCACCACCTGCAGCGGTGGCTGGCCGGGGCCGCGGTCGATGGCCACCACGAAGCGGTCCAGCCGCTCGAAATGATGCGCAGCGCGCTTCAGCGGCTGCGCCGGCTCGGTCGGGCCTCAGGCATCGCCGCCCTGCAGTTCATTGCGGCCACGCTTCCACAGCACGTGGCCCTGCAGCATCGCGCCAATGCCCATCGGCGTCACCAGTGTGTCCACCGCCGCCCCGCCAAGCTGGTCACCCAGCCCGTATAGCAGTGCGCCGAACGGGCTGCCGGCGATGTCCGGCCCGGCCTGCCGCACCAGGTAATCGTTCAACTGCGCGTGCAGGCTGCTGCGTACGCGCGGGAAATCCACGTAGCGCGCCAGCCGCGCGCTGTCGCGCTCTTCAATGGCGGTGGAAAGCCCGTGCACGGTCAGGTACGGGCCACCAAACCACCAGGCACTGGCGGCCAGCAACAGCAGGATCAGCACCGCGATGAGCTTCTTCATGGCCACAGACTGCCGCAAGCGCGGCAGCAGCGGGTGAAGACTCAGTGACTGGGCGAGCCGCTGCCATCGCCGAAGGCCGCCACCAGTCGTTGCCGTTCGCTGGCGCTCAGCGCACTGGGGTCGGTGGCCAGCACCTCGTCCAGGCTACCCCGCCGCGTCGTGCCCAGGATGCCACTGGCCACGCCGGGGTGCTGCAGCACGAAGGCAAACGCCGTCTGTGCCGGGCGCTGGCTGTGCACACCGGCCACGGCGCGGCGCATCGCACCGGCGCTGCGCATCAGTTGCCGGCTGCTGGGCTTGAGCCAGGCGCGCGCCAGATACCACGCGTCGGCCAGCCGTGGCAGGCGCGGGTGCGGCGGCAGCAGGTGGCCCTGCGCCAGCACGGTGCCGGCCAGCACGCCGATGCCGGCGGCATGCAGCTGGTCGATCAGCGGGCCGCGGTCCTGCTGCAGCGCGTTGTAGTCCAGCAGCACCACGTCGAAGGCGGTCGGGTGCGCGATCATCCAGCGCAGCGTCGCCGCCGAATGCGTGTTGATGCCGGTGGCGCGCACCAGCCCACGCTCGCGCAGGCGCTGCAGCGCCGCCAGCAGGTCATCGTTGATGTCGTGTTCGCTGGCGCCATGCAGCTGGTAGATGTCCAGGTACTCCAGGCCCAGGTTGCGCAGCGAGGCCTCGCAGCTGGCGGTGATCGCTGCGGGCGAGAAATCGCGTTGCTCGGCACCACTGATGCCGGCCTGGCCGGTCAGCGTGCCCCCCTTGCTGGAGATCACCAGCGACTCGCGCGGGTAGCGTTCCAGCAGCGGACGCAGGAGGCGGCCCAGCCGTGGCTCGGCATGGAAGCCGGAGTAGTTGTGCCCGGTGTCGAGCAGGTTCACGCCCTGCGCCAGCGCGTGCTCGACGATGTTGCCGGCAGCCTGCTCGGGAAAACGGGAGTGGCCCCAGAACCCCGAGCAGCCCAGCCCGACCGGGGACACGGACAGGCCGGTGCGGCCGAGGACGCGGCGTTGCCGGGCCAGCGCCATCAGAACTTCAGGTTCAGTGCGGCGCACAGGTAATCCACGAACGGTGCCAGCGTGGCCAGGTCCTTGCCCAGCGTGGACAGCAGGCGCGGGCCGGTCATGGTCGCATCGTCCAGCGGCCGCCACATCACCCAGTTGCGGTGCTTGAGGTCGTCAATGAACTCGAAATCGGCCGGGAAACCGCGCGGCGGACGCACCAGCTTCTCGCTCTGCTCGAACTCGAAACGGCGGCGCAGCGGGGCGCCGTGCGCGGCCGCTTTCCAGCTGCCCGGGTTGTCCAGGATGAAGTGGCGGATGCGGCGCTGGGTGTCCGGCTCGGGGTGCCACAGGCCGGCACCGACCATCCTTTCGCCGGGCTGCAGGTGGACGTAGAACGAGGGAGCGGCCACTTCGCGGCGGCGTTCGTGGAATAGGCGCGCGCCCTGCCAGGTCTTGTACGGCAATTTGTCGTTGGAAAAACGCGCGTCGCGGTGGATGCGGAACAACGATCCGCCCACGCCACGGGTATCACTGCGGAAATGGCTGCTGACCTCGGCCAGCGCCGGCTGCAGGTCGCCCAGCAGGCGCAGGAACGGCTGCCGCACGTGTTCTTCGTACTGGGCACGGTGGTCGTTGAACCAGGCCTTTTCGTTATGCAGTTCCAGGCGGCGCAGGAACGTGAAGCTGGCGTCGGAAAAATAAGTACTCACAGACTGTCCTGCAGGTGGTGGCCCCAGTCGCGCAGCGACTGCAGCAGGGCCGCACGGTGCGCATCGTCGGGCGCTTCGGCGGCCAGTGCCTCGATCTGCTGCTGGTACTGGTCCAGGGTGAATTCGCCCAGCTGCCCGTCGTCGTGCAGCCGGCGCTGGCGGTACGCATTCCAGCGTGCCTGTTCGGTGGCATCCAGGGTCTGGGGATGGTTGCGCGCGCGGTAGCGGAACAGCAGCTCCGGCAGGCGCACATCACGGAATCGTTCGGCCAGCGCGGCCAGCTGCGCCGGCGGCGTGGTGCGTACCAGCGCCAGCAGCGGCTTGTCGCCGGGGCCCGGGAAGCCGTCATACAGCGAGGCATCGACATCCGGCACGCCCATGCTGCGCGGCTTGTTGTAGACCTGCCGGGCTTTTTCGGCCAGCAGCGGTGCATGCTCGCGCAGGCGCTCGATCTTGGCCTCGATGGCCGCCACGTCCAGCCCCAGCCGCGCGTGGTCGTCGGCGCGCAGGTGGTTCCAGGCCGCCAGCGCCGGCACCTTGTTCAGGTGCACTTCCTTCAACGGCACGCGCGAAACACCCTCGGGCAGTTCGCTGGCGCGCAGGTACAGGCGTTCGGCGATGACCTCGGCCGGCAGCTGCAGCAGATCGTCGATGTCACCTTCCAGGTCGAAGGCGATCACCCGGTTGTTGATGGTGGGGTGCACCGACAGCGGCAGCACCGGCGCGGCGCACAGGCGGCTGGCCGGGTAGCGCATGGAAATGTGCAGCACCGGCTGCAGGGCGGTCACGTCCAGCAGGCTGGCCACGAAGCGCTTGTCGCGCAGCTTCAGCGCGTACTCCCACAAACGCGGCTGCGACTGCTTGAACAGCCGCGCCATGCCGATGGTGGCGCGCACGTCGGACAGGGCTTCATGCGCATCGCCATCGCGCACGCCATTGGCCTCGGCCAGGTGTTCGAGCTTGAACGAGGTGGCGCCATCTTCGCGCTTGGGCCACTGGATGCCGTCCGGGCGCAGGGCATGCATCAGGCGCAGCATGTCCAGCAGGTCCCAGCGCGAATTGCCGTTGCGCCACTCACGTTCGTAGGGATCGTGGAAGTTGCGGAACAGCCCATGGCGCACGAACTCATCGTCGAAGCGCAGCGTGTTGTAGCCCAGCGTGCAGGTGCCGGGCTGGGCCATCAGCGCGTTGATGCGGTCGAAGGCTTCGGCTTCACTGATGCCTTCGGCCAGCGCGTGCTGCGGGGTGATGCCGGTGATCAGCGTGGCCGCCGGCGAGGGCAGCAGGTCGTCGGCCGGGCGCACGTAGAAGCTGACCGGCGTGTCGATCTCGTTCAAGGCCGCGTCGGTACGGATGGCGGCGAACTGCGCGATGCGCGTGCGCCGCGGGTCCTGCCCGAAGGTTTCCAGGTCGTAGAACAGGAAGCTGTCAGCCATCAGTGCGCGCCCTCCAGGATGGGCAGCTGCGCGTGGATCTGCGTTTCCAGCGCGGCCCAGTCGATGTGGTCCAGCAAATCATGGCCGGCGGTGGCCGCCACCAGCAGGTCGCGCTGGATGTCGGTACGGCGCAGCGCTTCGGCATACGGCGTGTGCAGGAAGGTGACCATGGTGTAGTGCGGCGCGAAGCGGGTCGGCCAGCGCCGCTGCAGCTCCTGCTCCAGTTCACGCTGCAGCAGGAACGCCGGGTCGGCCACGCGGTCGCGCATCTCCAGGTAGTTGTCCAGCGCCATCTGCTGGATGGCCTGCGCATTGGGCTTGCGCTCGGCCTCGAAGGCGGCGAACGCACCCTCCAGGTCGTCGGCCTCCATCAGGTGCCGTGCCAGCGCCACGCAGTCTTCGAACGCGCAGTTCATGCCTTGGCCATGGAACGGCACCATGGCATGGGCGGCATCGCCGATCAGGACCGCGCGGCTACCCTGGCGCCAGCGCTCCAGCGTCAGCGTAGCGAGCAGGCCCGGCGGGTGCTGTTCCCAGTCGCGGCGCAGGTTCGGGATCAGCGGCAGCGTGTCGGCGAACTCGCGCGCGAACAGTGCCTCGGCCTGCACGGCGGTGTTCACCGTGGCAAAACTGGGATCGCCATGGTTGGGCAGGAACAGGGTGACGGTGAAGGTGCCTTCGTGATTGGGCAGGGCGATGCACATGTAGCGGCCGGGCGGCCAGATGTGCAGCGCATTGCGCTCGATGCGGAAGCTGCCGTCGGCCGCCGGCGGAATCTCCAGCTCCTTGTAGGAGTGGTCCAGGAAGGCGATGTCCTCGCCCAGCGGCGCACGCCGGTTCATGGCCGCGCGCAGCGCAGAGCCGGCACCGTCGGCGCCGATCAGCGTGTCGAAGCGGATGTCATGCGGGCTGTCGTCTCGGTCATCGATGAAGCGCGCATGGCCGGCATCGAAATCCACCGTGTGCAGGCGGCGGTGGAAATGCACGGTGGCACCGGCCTGTTCGGCCAGTTCCAGCAGCGTGGTGTTGAGGTCGCGGCGGTGGATCGACCAGATCACTTCGCTGTCGTCGCGGCCGTAGCGCTGCAGTTCCGGCGCGCCGCTGCGCGGGTGCACCATGCGGCCGCGCATCATCACCGCGCGCTCCATCACTTCGGCCTCAACACCGGCCTGGCGCAATGCGTTGCAGCCGCGCTCGGCCAGCGCCAGGTTGATCGAACGGCCACTTTCGTAGTCGGCCACGCGCGGGTCGCCGCGGCGTTCGTACAGGGTGATGCGCCAGCCCTGCCGTGACAGCAGGATGGCCAGCAGGGATCCGGCCAGGCCGGCGCCGTTGATGCTCAACGAGCGGGATGCATGTGCGATCAACGAACTGTCCAGCAGAGGGGGAGGGGCCGGCTCAGAGGCCGGCCCAGGCTTCCACTTCCTCGACGAAGTGGTGCAGGTCCAGATAACGGTTGTACAGCGGCGTGGGCGAAATGCGGATCACGTCCGGCTCGCGCCAGTCGCCCAGCACGCCCACCGATTGCAGGTACTCGAACAGGGCGCGGCCCTGGCTGCGGCCACCGGCCACGCGCAGCGAGAGCTGACAGCCACGGCGTTCGGTTTCCGAAGGGGTGATCACCTCCAGCACCTGCGGCAGGCGCTGGCGCACCAGCCCGTCAAGCATGCCGGTCAGGGCCACCGATTTGCTGCGCAGTGCATCCATGCCAGCGCGCTCGAACAGGTCCAGCGACGCACGCAGCGGCGCCAGGCCGAGGATCGGCGGGTTGCTCAGCTGCCAGCCTTCGGCGCCCACCGCCGGGCGGAATTCCGGCGCCATCCTGAAACGCGTGGCTTCCTCGTGGCCCCACCAGCCGGCGAAGCGCGGCAGCGTGGTGTCACGGTGGTGGCGTTCGTGCACGAAGGCACCGGCCACGGCGCCCGGGCCGCTGTTGAGGTACTTGTAGTGGCACCACACGGCGAAGTCCGGTGCGATGTCGTGCAGCTGCAGCGGCACGTTGCCCGCCGAGTGGGCAAGGTCGAAGCCCACGCGCGCACCGTGCAGGCGGGCCAGGGCGGTGATGGTGCGCAGGTCGAACACCTGGCCGGTGCGGTACTGCACGCCGGGCCACAGCACCAGCGCCAGGCGCGGGCCGTGCGTGGTGATGGCCTGCTCGATGGCGGCCAGCGAAATCGTGCCGTTGGGCTCATCCGGCTGCACTTCCACCAGGCAGTCGGCCGGGTCGAAGCCGTGGAAACGGATCTGCGCTTCCACCGCATGGCGGTCGGTGGGGAAGGCGCCGGCCTCCATCAGGATCACCGGGCGTTCGGCGCTGGGGCGGTAGAAGCTGACCATCATCAGGTGCAGGTTCACGCTCAGCGTGTTCATCGCCACCACTTCGCTGGGCAGCGCGCCCACGACGGTGGCCAGCTGCGTGCTCACCAGGCGGTGGTAGGACAGCCACTGCGTGGGGCCGGTGAAATGGCCTTCCACGGCAAGATCGGCCCACTGCTTCATCACTTCCTGCACCGCGGCCTGCGCGCCACGCGGCTGCAGGCCCAGCGAGTTGCCGACGAAGTAGGTCTGCTCGCCGCTGCCATGGCGCGGAATGTGGAACTCGCGACGCAGCGGGCGCAGCGGATCGGCGGCGTCCAGGGCGATGGCATGGGTGCGGCTGAGCAGGTCGGACATGGGTCGGGCAACAGGCTGCAACGGGGCTGCCAGTGTAGCGCCTGGGGCATGCGTGATGCCGCGCGGTGCGCTCGCCGGGCGTGGCCCGGCGCTACCCGGAGAGCACGCACCCGGTAGGGCCGGGCCACGCCCGGCGGATGCATCAGAAACCGCAATGCCCGGTAGCGCCGGGTCACGCCCGGCGGATGCACCAGGAACCGCAATGCACGTTAACGCCGGGCCATGCCCGGCGAGCGTTCAGTCCGCGGCCGGCGCCGGCAACGGGTCCACGTGACCGCACTGGCTGCAGGTACGCAGCTCGATCGAGGCCTGGTAACGCGCGAACACCTTGGGCAGGTCGGTTTCAATGTTCTGCAGCGGGAAATACTCCTCGTGCAGCTTGTGGTTGCAGCGTTCGCAGTGCCAGATCACGCCGTCCTGCTCGTGCGGCAGGCGCTTGCGCTCCACCACCAGGCCGATGCCGCCCGGCGGACGGCGCGGCGAGTGCGGCACCTTGCCGGACAGCAGGAAGATCTCGCCGGCGCGGATCGGAATATCGCGCACCGCTCCGTCTTCCTGCACCTTCAGCACCATCTCGCCTTCGAGCTGGTAGAACCACTCCGGGCCTTCGTCGTAGTGGTAATCGGTGCGCGAGTTGGGCCCGCCCACCACCATCACGATGAAGTCGCCGTTGTCGATCATCTTGTTGCCCACCGGTGGTTTCAGCAGGTGGCGGTCTTCTTCGATCCAGGCGTGCAGGTTGATCGGCGCGGCGAGCATGGCGGGCTCCGGGGCAGGGGTCAGTCGCGGCGGCCGTGGCGCGGCACGAACGATAGGGCCTTTTCGTAGGCGGGCTTGAGCTCTTCGGCGGCACCCACGTCGATGCCCATCTCGCTCACCCGGCCATCCTTCAGGCTGTAGACCCAGCCATGCACCATCAGCTTCTGGCCACGTGCCCAGGCGTCCTGCACGATGGTGGAACGGCACAGGTTGGCCACCTGCTCGATCACGTTCAGTTCGCACAGGCGCGCGTGCTTGAGCTCGTCATCGTCGATCGCATCGAGGATGCCCTGGTGCTTCTGCACCACATCGCCCACATGGCGCAGCCAGTTGTCGGCCAGGCCCACGCGGGTATTGTGCAGGCAGGCATGCACGCCGCCGCAGCCGTAGTGGCCCACGATCAGGATGTGCTTCACCTTCAGCTGGTCCACGGCGTACTGCACCACGCTCAGGCAGTTCAGGTCGCTGTGCGCCACCACGTTGGCCACGTTGCGGTGCACGAACACTTCACCCGGTGCCATGCCGATGATCTGGTTGGCCGGCACGCGCGAATCGGAGCAGCCGATCCACAGGTATTGCGGGTGCTGCTGCTTGGCCAGCTCCTGGAAGAATTCCGGATCGTCGCGGGCGATGCGGTCGGCCCATTCGCGGTTGTTCTGCAGCAGCCTGTGGATGTCTTTCATGGTCGGTGTCCCTGGCGTCGGGTGGGGCAGGGCATGGCCGGTCCGGCCGCGCCACTGCACGATGCGTGTGCGCTCAGCTGCCGGTGGCGACCTCGTCGCGGTGCCAGCGCATCCACTGCGCCAGCTCGATGGAAGGGGGTGACGGCAACTGATCCAGGGCGGCGATGACCGCCAGCTGGTTGGCGTCGGGGTGGTTCTGGCTCAGCTTGAGCTTCAGCTGCACCTGCTTCACCTGGAACTGGAAGCCGACGATGCCGCGCAGCTGGCGGCGGTGGTCGTCGCGTTGCGGCTCGAACTGCCAGGCCTGGCCGACACTGGCTTCGAAGTGGTCACTGAGCTCGCCGACCAGCGCGGCCAGCGCGTCTTCATCGTCGAACGGCTGCAGCGTGCCGCGCAATTCGGCGGCCGCGTAGTTCCAGGTCGGCACGCGCGCGGCGGCTTCCTTGTCCGGGTACCAGCTGGCCGACACATAGCCATGCGGGCCATCCACCAGCACCTTGGCCGGGCTGGCGTGGCGCGCCTGCGGGTTGGCGCGCGCCCAGTGGCCGCGCAGGGTGATGCGCTGGCCGTCACGCTGGTACAGCACCGGCAGGCGGGTCAGTTCGGGCAGGCCATCGGCGCCGGCGGTCAGCACGGTCACGAACGGATCGCGCGCCAACAGGCGGTCCAGCCAGAGCAGGTCGGTCGCGGCGAAGGCGCGCGGGGTGAACATGTGCCTGAGCTCAGGCCCGCCCGCCCAGCGACTGCACCATGCGTCCGCGCAGTGCGTCATCGTTGTCGGCGTGCGGCGGCTGCACCTCGTGCAGGCTGAAGCCGCGCAGCAGGGCATCTTCTTCGTCCAGGCCGTCGAAGGAGACGAACTCGGCGTCGAACAGCTGGGCGCGGGCGGTGTCTTCGCTGTCGTAGCTCAGCGTGTTGCCGTCGCTGTCCAGCACTTCGGCGGTGCCGGCCGGGCGCACCCGCAGGCGGGCCCAGATCAGGGTGTTGCCGAGGCTGTCCAGCCACCAGCTGTCGCGTGCAGCGGAATCGTCATTCATGTGTATCACCAGAGCGAGGCCAGCCAGAGCAGGGCGGCCATGCCCAGTCCAGCCAGCAGGGTCAGCAGCGACACCCAGGCCGGGGTCGCCAGCCCGGTCAGCGAGCGGTCCGGCTGCGTGCGGTATTCACGCCGCAGCAGCCAGCCCAGCGCGTCGGGCTTGAGGAAGGCACCGCTGCCGAAGCGCGCGGCCAGCGCCGGGTGGCGGTCGCGCACGTGCACCAGGGTCAGCGGCCAGAAGATCACGAAGGCACTGAACCCGGCCACTGCCACGCCAACGAAACAGAGGGCGAAGAACAGGGTCATGCGGTGCAGTACCTCCGTGGTCGGGTGGGCTTAGAAGTCCGCGCTGCCCGGGGCGCGCGGGTAGGGAATCGCATCGCGGATGTTGGACAGGCCGCAGACGTAGACCACCAGGCGCTCGAAGCCCAGCCCGAAGCCGGCATGCGGCACCGAACCGTAGCGGCGGAAATCGCGGTACCAGCCGTAGTGCTCACGGTCCAGGCCGAACTGCGCCATGCGCGCGTCCAGCACGTCCAGGCGCTCTTCGCGCTGGGCGCCACCGATGATCTCGCCGATGCCCGGGGCCAGCACGTCCATCGCGGCCACGGTCCTGCCGTCGTCGTTCAGGCGCATGTAGAAGGCCTTGATGTGCTCGGGGTAGTTGGTCACCACCACCGGGCGGCCGACGTGTTCCTCGGTCAGCCAGCGCTCGTGCTCGGTCTGCAGGTCCAGGCCCCATTCCACCGGGAAGTCGAACTTCTTGTCCGAGGCCTGCAGCAGCTTGATGGCATCGCCGTACTCGATGCGCTCGAACGGCGCGTTGATGAAGGCTTCCAGCTTGGTGACCGCGTTCTTGTCCACGCGCTCGGCGATGAAGGCCAGGTCGTCGGCGCGCTCGTCCAGCACCGCGCGGAACAGGTACTTCAGGAACGACTCGGAAACCGCGGCGTTCTCGGCCAGGTCGGCGAAGGCGATCTCCGGCTCGACCATCCAGAACTCGACCAGGTGGCGCGTCGTATGGCTGTTCTCGGCGCGGAAGGTCGGGCCGAAGGTGTAGACCTTGCTCAGCGCCAGGCAGTAGGCCTCGACGTTGAGCTGGCCGGACACGGTCAGGAAGGTTTCCTTGCCGAAGAAATCGCGGCTGAAGTCGACCTCGCCCTTGTCGTTGCGCGGCAGGTTGGCCATGTCCAGGGTCGAGACCCGGAACATCTGGCCGGCACCTTCGGCGTCGGAGGTGGTGATGATCGGGGTGCTGATCCAATTGTAACCGTTCTGGTGGAAGTAACGGTGCACGGCCTGCGACAGGCAGTTGCGGATGCGGGTGACCGCGCCGAACAGATTGGTGCGCGGGCGCAGGTGCGCCACTTCGCGCAGGAACTCCGGCGACATCGGCTTGGGCTGGATGGGGTAGGTGAGCGGGTCCTCGACCCAGCCGACCACCTCGACCGCACTGGCCTGAATCTCGAACGACTGGCCCTTGCCCTGCGACTTCACCAGCGTGCCGGTGGCCGTCAGCGAGCAGCCGGTGGTCAGGCGCTTGATCTCTTCGAAGTTGGCCAGCGCGTCGGTGGCCACTACCTGGATCGGGGCGAAGCAGGAGCCATCGGTCACGTTCACGAAGGCCAGATTCGCCGAGCCGCGCACCGTGCGCACCCAACCGCGTACCGTGACTTCGCCGCCTTCCGGGATCTTCCCGGCAAGCGCATGTTCAACGCTGACCACCGTCATGACTTGAATCCTCTGCTGATCGACTCGATCTGTGAACACGGGAGTTTACCGGTTGCAGTGTTCCGCTTGCGAGGCATTTCTTCGGCCGCCACCTCCTTATAATGTCCCCGTACCACTGGAGCCCCCCATGGCCGTCAGCCTGACCCCCATTGCCTTCGAGCGCGTGCAGCGCTTCGTCACCCAGACCCCCGGCGCGCTGGGCCTGCGTTTTGGCGTGACCAAGACCGGCTGTTCCGGCTGGGGCCACGTCACCGATCTGGCCCGCGACCAGCGCGAGGGCGATACCGTGTTCGACCAGGACGGGGTGAAGATCTTCGTCGACGCCCAGAGCCTGGCGCTGGTGGATGGCACCGTCATCGACTTCGGCAAGCACGGCCTGAGCGACACCTTCACGTTCAGCAACCCCAACGCCACCGCTGAATGCGGCTGCGGCGAGAGCTTCACCACCGACGCCGACAAGGCCTGAGGGCCGGTTTCCGCGTCCGCCGGGCACGGCCCGGCGCTGCCGGGTTCAGCTGGCCTGGCCCAGCCGGTTGCCCTGCGCCCCCTATCTGCGCCATAATGTGCGGCTTCCTGCCGTCCTAACGGGAATCCTTGCCCCACCGCGGTATCCACGGCGGGGGGCTGTCCGGCCGCAAGGCCACATCCGAAAGGTAGAAAAAACATGAGTCGTCATTACGAAGTCGTGTTCCTGGTCCACCCGGACCAGAGCGAACAGGTTCCGGCCATGGTCGAGCGTTACAAGTCGATCGTCGAGAACGGCAACTGCAAGATCCACCGCCTGGAAGACTGGGGCCGCCGTCAGCTGGCCTACCCGATCCAGAACCTGGTGAAGGCGCACTACGTGCTGCTGAACATCGAAGTCGACCAGGCCGTGCTGAACGAGCTGGTGGAAAGCTTCCGCTTCAACGACGCCGTGCTGCGCAACCTGGTCATCAAGCGTGACGAGGCTGACACCGAGCAGTCGCTGATCATGAAGAGCAAGGACGAGAAGGGTGACAAGCCGGAGCGCGGTGAGCGCCGTCGTCGTGACGACGAAGAAGGCGAAACCACCCCCGCCGCTGACAACGATGCCGGCGACGACGCCGCTTCGGCCGCCTAAGGAGCACTGACATGTCCAAGTTCTTCCGTCGCCGCAAGTTCTGCAAGTTCACGGCTGAAGGTGTGAAGGAGATCGACTACAAGGATCTCAACACCCTGCGCCAGTACCTGACCGAGAACGGCAAGATCGTGCCGAGCCGCGTCACCGGTACCAAGTCGAAGTACCAGCGCCAGCTGGCGACCGCCGTCAAGCGCGCTCGCTTCCTGGCCCTGATTCCGTACACCGACAACCACGACGTCTGATGCCCGGTGGGCGGCCCCGCGCCGCCCGCTGTGCCAGCTATTCGGACAGCCATCGCTGCGGGGCGCCTGTCTCGCTAACGAATAACTTTTCTGGAGTACTACCATGCAGCTGATCCTCCTGCAGAAGGTCACCAGCCTCGGTGGCCTGGGTGACCTGGTCACCGTCAAGCCGGGCTACGGCCGTAACTTCCTCGTGCCGCAGGGCAAGGCCGTGCCGGCCACCGAGAGCAACAAGGCCGAGTTCGAAGCCAAGCGCGCTGAATACGAAGCCAAGGCCCAGGCGATCCACGCCGACGCCGAAGCCCGCAAGGCGAAGCTGGAAGGCCAGGGCGTGACCATCGCCGCCAATGCTTCGACCGAAGGCAAGCTGTACGGTTCGGTGGGCGCGCGCGAAATCGCCGAAGCCTTCACCGCTGCCGGCCTGGAGCTTAACAAGAGCGAAGTCATCCAGGGCGAAGGTGCCTTCCGCAACATCGGTGAATACGACGTCATCGTGCACCTGCACGCCGACGTGGAAACCACCGTCAAGGTTGTGGTCGTGGCCGAAGCCTGATCCCACGCCGCAAGGCCTGGTATCGCCAAAACGGGCGCCCGCAAGGGTGCCCGTTTTGTTTTGGGCGAATGTTGGACATGTAGGGTCGAGCCATGCTTGTCTTGCCATCGGTCCTGTACCACTTCCTGCTGGACAGCCTCACCCAGGAAGTCGCGCTCAAATTCCGCGAGTGCACTGGCAGCATCTGTCCGCAGTTGCTCGTGTCGGGGCAATTCTCCTGAGCGACGTGCCCGTTTTCCAAGGGTGGCAGGCGTAGGCCATATCCATGGTCAGCCGCAGCCTTTTGAGAAACAGCTTCAAGCGGTCTGGTCCATTCGACTCGAATGCCCAGATCGTCCCGGCGACCCGAAGGACGACTGCGAATCTGGTGACGGATTCAAGATGGTTCCCCGTCACATGACGGTCGAAGCAGGTATTCAACTGTGCCTGGAGTGGGCAAACGGGCGTCTGACTGCGAATCTCCATACTGGCCGCTGATCTGTATCTGCATGGACAGCTCTCAAGTGGTCTGGATGACGAATCGACCGCAGTCCGTCGAAGGCGAGGGAATGTTGCGATCAAGCAACAGATAGCCCATCCCGCCGGCGAGGATGCCTCGATGTGTGGGTGCTGCCCGGTTCAACCGGGAACCGTTGATCTGGAGGATGAACTCCCGTCGTTCACTGCAGTCATCCTGAAGCCAAGCAGGAGTTGCACCGATTTTGGCGATTCCGTTGTAGGCGTCGTCCGGGATGGAGGCTGCGGCGGTGGTGATCAGACGCGGTTCAAAAGAGGGCGTTGCGCTGTCTGCGCCGGGTTCGTGGGGCGCGTAAGCGATGACACGGCCACCAGTCAGTAGAGCGGTTTCGATGTAGGCATCATCAAAAGCGTCATAAGGCGTGAAGATTGACACGCAGAGGTGAGCTCTGATTGCGATCTCTGGGGCGTGCGTTTGAATGAAGGGCGCAGGCAGGCTCGCAAGATGAAGCATCGGCTTCCCCTTGGCGTCGCAAGGCCAAGGGGTGTCGGGCGAAAGGTGCGGGGCGCCTCCCAGAAATGCGCAGCCCGGAGCTTGGCCAAAACGTTCGAATACAAGTTCTCTGCACATGGATGAGTCCAACAGTGTTGAGGGCCGAGCCGGCGATGGCCGGTTCTTGTCCGGTCTGATGAGTCATGGCTGGTTGAGGTCGTGCAACTGACCCGGCCGTCTCTCACGTCGTCTGGATGACGAATCGACCACAGTTCGTCGAAGCTGATTGAATGTTGCGATCAAGCAACAGATAGCCCATTCCGCCGACCAGGATTCCTCGATGGGTTGGCGCTGCCTTATCCAGATCGAATTCGTCGAGTTGAAGGACGAATGTCTGGCCCTCCGATTCGTCATCCTGCAGCCAACATGGCCGCCCGCCAATCTTTGAAATTCCGTGAGGTGCTTCGCCCTCAGCCATTGCCGTACCGGCACAGATGCGAAGTGGGGCAAGTGGCGCACAGGGAGGGCATGCCGGTTCACACCCAGGCCCGTGGGCAATCACACGACCACCGTGACTCATGGCTTCTTCTACTCTGTGCCCACCAGAGGCGATGTATGAAGCAAAAATTGAGATGATCAGTCCGGGCGCAAGTTCCAGTCCGGTGATGCAGCCTTGAATGAAGGTGGCCGGAAAGCTGCCCAGGTGAAGCAGGGGGCGGCCGTTGGTGCTGATCGGCCAGGGCGTACAGGCATCCAGCCAGGCGCTGCCTCCGAGCTGAGGCGTTGTCACGTCGTCATGGGTGGGGGCAAACGCCAGCGGTCGATACATCCATTCATCCTGCACGGGTCCTGTTGCGCTGTGCTTCGACGAGTCTGCTAATCAATAAATATCAATAACTTGCGCTCTGGTGGGGGCCTGAAAGCGCCGTCGCTCCGGGCCCGATGCGACATCCGGCCCCCTTCCAAGCGCCCTGCGCGCCCGTCATCCCGCCCGTGGAACATTCGCGCCGTTATACTCATTCCATTGCGTCACCCTTGGCCTCATTGAATTCTTTTGAAATCAATGGCTTGAGGTGCTGGCTGACCTGACATCCACAATGAGTACGCCCTCTGGGCGCCTGTTGGAACCCAATCACGCCATGCGTCTTTCCACCATCAAGCTGTCCGGTTTCAAGTCCTTCGTCGATCCGACCACGCTGCACCTGCCGACCAACATGACCGGCGTCGTCGGGCCCAACGGCTGCGGCAAGTCCAACATCATCGATGCGGTGCGCTGGGTCATGGGCGAAAGCTCGGCCAGCCGCCTGCGTGGTGATTCGCTCACCGATGTGATCTTCTCCGGTTCCTCGGCCCGCAAGCCGGTGTCGCAGGCCACCGTCGAGCTGATCTTCGACAACAGCGACCACGCCATCTCCGGCGAATACGCCGCGTTCAACGAAATCTCGGTCAAGCGCACCGTCAGCCGCGACGGCAGCAGCAACTACTACCTCAACGGCACCAAGTGCCGCCGCCGCGATATCACCGACCTGTTCCTGGGCACCGGCCTGGGCCCGCGCAGCTACTCCATCATCGAGCAGGGCATGATCAGCCAGATCATCGAGGCCCGGCCCGAAGACCTGCGCGTCTACCTGGAAGAAGCCGCCGGCATTTCCAAGTACAAGGAACGCCGCAAGGAAACCGAAACGCGCATCCGCCACACGCGTGAGAACCTGGACCGGCTCAACGACCTGCGCGAGGAGATCGGCAAGCAGCTGGAACACCTCAAGCGCCAAGCCCGCCAGGCCGAGCAGTACCAGGCGCTGCAGGAAGAGCGGCGGATCAAGGATGCCGAGTGGAAAGCGCTGGAATTCAAGGGCCTGGACGGGCGCCTGTCCAGGCTGCGCAGCGGGCTGTCTGAAGAGGAGACCCGCCTGCAGCAGCTGATCGCCGAACAGCGTGATGCCGAGGCCCGCATCGAAACTACCCGCGTGCGTCGCGAAGAGTCTGCCGATGCGCTGAATACCGCACAGGCCGACGTCTACCAGGTGGGCAGCACGCTGGCGCGGCTGGAACAGCAGATCCAGCACCAGCGCGAGCTGTCCACGCGGCTGCACAAGGCCCGCGATGAGACCCAGCAGGCGCTGGCTGAGCTGGGCCAGCACATCAGCGGCGATGAAGCCCGGCTGCGCGTGCTGCGCGAAGCGGTGGACGCCGCCACCCCGCAGCTGGAGCAGCTGCAGGAAGAGAACGAGATCAAGCAGGAGGCCCTGCGTGATGCCGAGGCCCGGCTGGCCGACTGGCAGCACCGCTGGGAACAGCACAGCGGGCACACCTCGGAGGCCTCACGGGCCGGCGAGGTCGAACGCACCCGCGTGGACTACCTGGACAAGCAGATCCTCGACGCCGACCGCCGCCGCGAAGCGCTGGCCGCCGAGCGCGCCGGGCTGGACCTGGAGGTGCTGGACGAGGCCTTCGAGCAGCTGCGCCTGCAGCACGAGACCCAGACCACCGCGCTGGAAGAGCTGACCGAGGAGGTCGAACAGCGCAAGCAGGCCGTGCAGGGCGTGCAGGAACAGC
Source organism: Stenotrophomonas maltophilia (assembly GCA_009912235.1). Lineage (GTDB taxonomy): Bacteria > Pseudomonadota > Gammaproteobacteria > Xanthomonadales > Xanthomonadaceae > Stenotrophomonas > Stenotrophomonas maltophilia_AV. Next base: position 122,931 of record WNDS01000002.1, on the reverse strand, counting down.
AGCGCACCGCCCAGGCCGAACTGGCCGAGCTGGGCAAGCAGGCCAATGGCCTGCGCGGGCGCCTGGCCTCGCTGGAAGCGCTGCAGCAGGCTGCCCTGGGCCAGGAGCAGGGCGCGGCCGTGGCCTGGCTGCAGGCCCGTGGGCTGGATTCGGCGGCCCGCGTGGGCGAACGCCTGGACGTGGACGCCGGCTGGGAAAATGCCGTGGAAAGCGCGCTGGGCCAGCTGATCGAGGGCGTGCTGGTGGATGACCCCGCCGCGCTGGTCGATGCGCTGGTCGAACTGGGCGATGGCCGCATCGCGCTGGTCTCCGGTGCCGAGGCGGCGCTGGACGTGGCACCGACCTCGCTGGCCGCCAAGGTGCGTGGGCCGGCGACGATCCGCCGCCTGCTGGCGCGCCTGCACGGCGCCGATGATCTGGCCGCCGCACGCACGCTGCAGGCCACGCTGGGCGCGGGCGAGTCGGTCATCACCCGCAGTGGCGAGCGCCTGGGCGAGGGCTGGCTGCGCGTTGAGCGCTCCGGTGCCGCCCAGCAGGGCGCGCTGCTGCGCGAGCGCGAAATCAGCACGCTGCGTGCGCAGATCGAACAGCTGCAGGGCCGCGAAGCCGGGCTGGAAGAAATCCTGTCGGCCAGCCGCGAGCAGCTGCTGGCTGCCGAACAGCAGCGCGAAGATGCACAGCGTGCGCTGTACCTGGCGCACCGCGCGGTGTCCGAACTGGCCGGCCAGCTGCAGGGCCAGCAGGGCAAGGTGGAGGCTGCACGCACCCGCATCGACCGCATCGAAGGGGAGCTGTCGCAGCTGCTGGAAGCGCTGGACGTGAACCGCGAGCAGGCCCGCGAAGCGCGCGGCCGGCTGGAAACGGCCGTGTCCAGCATGGGCGATCTGGAATCGACCCGGCAGGCGCTGGAAGGCGAGCGCCGGCAGATGACCGACGCACGCGACCAGGCCCGCGATGCGGCCCGAGTGGTGCGCGATCGGGCGCACGCACTGGCGCTGACGCTGGAATCGCAGCGCGCCCAGGTGGCTTCGCTGGCGCAGGCGCTGGAGCGCATGGGCACCCAGCGTGGCCAGCTGGATTCGCGCCTGGGCGAACTGCATTCGCAGCTGGACGACGGTGACTCGCCGGTCGAATCGCTGCAGGCCGAACACCAGAACGCGCTGGAAGAGCGTGTGCGCGCCGACCGCGTGCTGGCCGAAGCGCGCACCCTGCTCGATGGCATCGACGCTGAGCTGCGTACTTTCGAGCAGACCCGGCACAAGCGCGATGAGCAGGCCGTCTCGCAGCGCGAGCGCATTTCCCAGCGCAAGCTCGACCAGCAGGCGCTGGTTCTGAGCGCCGAGCAGCTGCAGGCCGCCGTGGAAAAGGCCGGTTTCGTGATGCAGGACGTGCTGGCCACGCTGGCCGACGACGCGTGCCTGCCGGAGTTCGAACAGGCCGTGCACCAGATCGATGCGCGCATGCGCCGGCTGGAACCGGTGAACCTGGCGGCCATCCACGAGTACGGCGAAGCCTCGCAGCGTTCGGACTATCTGGAGGCGCAGAACGTCGACCTGACCACCGCGCTGGAAACGCTGGAAGACGCCATCCGCAAGATCGACCGCGAAACCCGCGGCCGCTTCAAGGACACCTTCGATCGGGTCAATGCCGGCGTGCAGGCGCTGTACCCGCGCCTGTTCGGCGGTGGCCATGCGTACCTGGAGCTGACCGGTGAAGACCTGCTCGACACCGGCGTCACTATCATGGCGCGGCCGCCGGGCAAGCGGGTGTCGAGCATCTCGCTGCTGTCCGGTGGCGAGAAGGCGATGACCGCGGTGGCACTGGTGTTTGCCATCTTCCAGTTGAACCCCGCGCCGTTCTGCCTGCTGGACGAAGTGGACGCACCGCTGGACGAAGCCAACGTCGGCCGCCTGGCCAACATGGTCAAGGAAATGAGCGAGAAAGTGCAGTTCCTGTTTGTCAGCCACAACAAGGCCACGATGGAAGCTGCCCACCAGCTGTCCGGCGTGACCATGCGCGAGCCGGGTGTGAGCCGCCTGGTCAGCGTGGATCTGGAAGAGGCGGCCCGATTGGCGGGCGCGGCCTGACGTGCCATCCTGTTAACTGAATGAATCTGCCGGAGAACCTACCGAATGTCCGACACGGCACTGTTGCGCATCGGCATCATGGCCGCCGGCCTGCTGTTGATCGCTGCGATCTTCCTGTTTGGCCGCCCCAAGAAGAAGCCCCAGGGGCGTCGGGTCGAGGGTAACGAACCCGCCACGTCCAGCGCGCCGCGCCGCGAGCCGGTGCTGGGCGAAGAGGGCGTGCCGCTCGACGAGCGTCCCGAGCCGGGCCTGTCTGCCGAAGGCGCGCAGGCCGAACTTGGCCTGCCCGAGGTCGAGCCCGGTGCCGCCAGCAACCTGGGCAAGCGCACCACGCCCGATTTCGACAAGATCGTCTCGCTGTTCGTGGTCGCCCGTGCCGGAGAGCAGCTGCGTGGCGAAGACATCGTGGTGGCGGCGGAAAAGACCGGCCTGGTGTTCGGCCACATGAACGTGTTCCACCGCCTGGTGGAAGGCCACCCCGAGCGCGGCCCGATCTTCTCGATGGCCAGCATCATGAAGCCGGGCAGCTTCGACATGGCCAACATCCGCGCCATGGAAACCCCGGCCATTGCCTTCTTCCTGACCCTGCCGGCACCGATGACCGCGCTGGATGCCTGGGAAAAGATGTTGCCCACCGTGCAGCGCATGGCCGAACTGCTCGACGGCGTGGTGCTGGATGACAGCCGCAACGCGCTGGGCCGCCAGCGCATCGCGCATATCCGCGATGAGCTGCGTGCCTACGACCGCCAGCACCAGGCGCCGCCGCTGACCAAGACCCCGCGTTGGTAAGTGCGGCGGGTTCGGGCGTGCCGACCAACGGTCGGCACCTACCCAGCAGGTTCGCGGAGGGTTTGGATGTGCCGACCAACGGTCGGCACCCGCCGAACAGGTTCGCGCACCCACCGCGGATGGCGTGCATCGGCGAACCGGCCACCACGGGGCCTGGCGCCCGGGCGCGGTAGAATTCCCGGCCATCCCAGAAGTACCGGATCCCGATGAGCCCCAGCCCCGCCGAACGCGCCGAAGACCTTCGCCGGCAGATCGCCCAGGCCAACCGCGCCTACCACGAGCTGGACGCGCCGGAGATCCCCGACGCCGACTACGACCGGCTGGTGCGCGAGCTGGAAGCCCTGGAGCGCGACCATCCGGAGCTGGCCAGTGCCGATTCGCCGACCACCCGGGTTGGCGGCCGTGCCTCGGGGCGCTTCCCGGAAGTGCGCCATGCAATGCCGATGCTGTCGCTGTCCAACGCCTTCAGTGATGAGGAAGCGGCCGATTTCGTCCGCCGCATCGACGAGCGCCTGCGCCGGGGTGACCTGCATTTTTCCGCCGAGCCCAAGCTGGACGGCCTGGCCATCAGCCTGCGCTACGAGCAGGGCCGCTTCGTGCTGGGCGCCACCCGTGGCGATGGCAGCACCGGCGAGGACGTGACCGCCAACCTGCGCCAGATCCGCGATATTCCGGCCCAGCTGCAGGGCAGTGGCTGGCCGCCGGTGCTGGAAGTGCGCGGCGAGGTCTACATGGCCCGTGCCGATTTCGAGGCCTTCAACGCGCAGGCACGCCTGCACGGCGGCAAGGTGCTGGCCAACCCGCGCAATGGCGCGGCCGGTTCACTGCGGCAGCTGGACCCGAAGATCAGTGCGCAGCGCAGGCTCAGCTTCTTCGCCTATGACACTGGTGAAGTGCAGGGCGGCGAGCTGCCCGACACCCATTCCGGCACGCTGGCACAGCTGCGCGCCTGGGGCTTCCCGGTCAGCGCGCTGTGCCAGGTGGTGCAGGACAGTGACGGCCTGCTGGCCTACTATCGCGATATTGGCCAGCGCCGCGACGGCCTGGCCTTCGATATCGACGGGGTGGTCTACAAGCTCGATGACCGCGCCGGGCAGCAGGCGATGGGCTTCGTCGCGCGTGCACCGCGCTGGGCCATCGCGCACAAGTTCCCGGCGCAGGAGCAGAGCACCACGGTGGAGGCGATCGAGATCCAGATCGGCCGCACCGGTGCAGCCACGCCGGTGGCGCGCCTGGCGCCGGTGGCCGTGGCCGGGGTGATCGTGTCCAACGCCACCCTGCACAACGCCGACCAGATCGCGCGGCTGGACGTACGCGTGGGCGACAGCGTGATCGTGCGCCGCGCCGGCGATGTCATCCCCGAAGTGGTCAGTATCATCGCCGAGCGCCGGCCGGGCGGTACTACGCCGTGGCAGATGCCCTCGCAGTGCCCGGTGTGCGGTTCGGAAATCGTGCGCGAGGAAGGCGAGGCGGTCTGGCGCTGCTCGGGTGGCCTGACCTGCCCGGCGCAGCGCAAGGAAGCCATCGCCCACTTCGCCTCGCGCCGTGCGATGGACATCGACGGGCTGGGCGGCAAGTACATCGAAACCCTGGTCGACGCCGACATCGTGCGTGGCGTGGCCGATCTGTACCGCCTCACCCGCGACCAGCTGCTGCACCTGAAGCTGGTGCTCGACGCCGACGATCCCTCGGCGCTGGCGGCCGCGTTGAAACCGCACCTGCCCGCCGAAGGCAGCGGCGCGGTGCTCAATGCGGTGCTGAAGCTCGATGCCAGCGATGAGCGCTGGCGCGCGCAGGCGTTGGCCCAGCCGGCGGCCTTCGACTGGAACACGAAGAAGATCGCCACCAAGTGGGCCGACAATCTGATCGCCGCCATCGATGCCAGCCGCGATACCACGCTGGAACGCCTGCTGTTCGCGCTGGGCATCGAACACGTGGGCGAAAGCACGGCCAAGGCGCTGGCACTGTGGTTCGGTGATCTGGAGCTGATCCGCCACCTGCCGTGGCCGCTGTTCAAGCGCGTGCCGGACATCGGCGGTGAAGTGGCGCGTTCGCTGGGCCACTTCTTCGAGCAGCCCGGCAACCAGCAGGCCATCGACGCCCTGCTGCAGGTCGGCCAGGTGCGCATCAACGATGTGCATGCGCCGCACGCGCGGCTGCGCGATGGGCTGGATTTCGCCCAGCTGCTGGTGGAAGCGGAGATTCCCGGCATCACCCGGCTGCGTGCGGAAAAGCTGGTGGCCATGCTGCCCGACGCGGCCACGCTGCGCGATGCTGAGACCGTGCGCTTCGTGGCAGCCGGGCTGCCCAACGAGGTGGCGCTGGGCTTGGCCGACTGGCTGGACCGCGATGGCCATGGCGCGATGCTGGCCAGGGCTGAGGACTACCGCCAGCAGCTGCTGGCGCGTGCGCCGGCCCAGGTCGAGCAGGCCGCCGGCCCGCTGGGCGGCCAGACCGTGGTGCTCACCGGCACCCTGGCCGCGCTGACCCGCGATGCTGCCAAGGAGCGGCTGGAAGCACTGGGCGCCAAGGTGTCCGGCAGCGTCTCGAAGAAAACCGCCTTCGTGGTGGCCGGCACCGAGGCCGGCTCCAAGCTGGAAAAGGCCCAGTCGCTGGGCGTGGCGGTGTGGGACGAAGACCAGCTGCTGGCCTTCCTGGCCGAACACGAATGAGGCAGGCGGGCCCCGTGCCCGCCCGTTGAACGCAACCGTTTGAACAAAGGACAAGGACCCGCCATGCAGACCGCACCGCTGGATTTCCGCCTGGCCACGCGCGCCGACGAGGCCGCGCTGATCGCGCTGATGCGCGATTTCTACGCCGAAGACAAGATCGAATTCGACGATGCCCGCGTGCGCCGTGGCGCGGACGCGCTGCTGGCCGACCCGCGCAACGGCGAAGTGCTGCTGTGGCTGGACGAAGCCGGGCAGGTGGTGGGTTATGCGGTCATCGTGATGGGCTTCAGCCTGGAGCAGGGCGGGCATTTCGTGCTGCTGGACGAGCTGTACCTGGGCCCGAACGCGCGTGGCCGCGGCCGTGGCAAGCAGGCGCTGGCCATCTGCGAACAGCGTGCGCGTGGCCGCGGCGTCAGCCGCCTGCGGCTGGAAGTGAACCGCCACAACGAACTGGCGCGGCGGCTGTACCTGGCCACTGGCTACATCGACGACACCCGCGACCTGCTGACCCTGCCGCTGGACCACCCGCGCAGCGAGGGCGTCCTGTGAGCGAGGCGCTGCTGCAGCGCCTGCGCCAGCGCGCCGCGCTCAATGCGCGGGTACGGCGCTTCTTCGCCGAGCGCGACGTGCTGGAAGTGGAAACGCCGATCCTGTCGGTGGCCGGCAACACCGAACCGAACATCGACAGTTTCCACGTGGCCTTCAGTGGCCACGTCGATGCCGGCCCGCGCCAGCGCTGGCTGCGCACCTCGCCGGAATTCCCGCTCAAGCGCCTGCTGGCGGCCGGGGTGGGCGACTGCTATGAGCTGGGGCGGGTGTTCCGCAACGGCGAGGCCGGCGGCCGCCACAACCCCGAATTCACCATGCTGGAGTGGTACCGCGTGGGCTGGGACCACCACCGGCTGATCGAAGAAACCGCGGCACTGGTCAACGCGGCGCTAGAACTGGTGGGCCGCAGTGCGCGGCTGCAGGTGGTCAGCTACCGCGACCTGTTCGTGCAGCACGTGGGCGTGGACCCGTTCACCGCCAGCGAGGCCGAGCTGCGCGCGCCGCTGCAGGGCATTGCCATCAGCCCGGACGGCCTGCTGCGCGACGACTGGCTGGACCTGCTGATGACCCACCGCATCCAGCCGCACTTCGGCGCCGACACGCTGACGGTGGTGCACGACTGGCCGGCCACGCAGGCCGCGCTGGCGCGCATCCGGCCCGGCGAACCGCCGCTGGCCGAGCGCTTCGAGCTGTATCTGGGCGCGGTCGAGCTCGCCAACGGCTATCACGAACTGAACGATGCCACCGAGCAGCGCGCGCGTTTCAACCGCGACCTGGAGCGCCGCCGCGAACGGCGCGCGCCCCTGCCGGCGCTGGACGAGGCGCTGCTGCAGGCGCTGCCGTCGCTTCCAGCCTGTGCTGGCGTGGCGGTGGGCATCGACCGCCTGCTGATGGCCATGGCCGGCACGCCGCGCATCGCCGACGTGCTGGCCTTCGATTTCGCCCACGCCTGAACGATGCGGGTTGCTGAACGTTACGCACTGTAACCAAGCTGTCGCCGGATACGCTTGCGCCGTAAATGCCGATGATGCTTTCATCACCGCAGATCCCGCACCCTTGTGCGCGATGTCCTGAATGACGGGGAAGGCTTTGGTGAAGCTGTTCGCAGTGGCGGCAATGCCGGTGTACTCCATGGTGATGTGGGGTGCCCTGCTGCCGTCGTCGCTGTCCGCGCAGGAGCCGGCCGCGAAGGAACAGGGCTACGACGGCAAGGTGGTCAGCTGCGAATCCCGGGACATGGCCTGGGTGCACTGCGACATCGACGTCAGCGAGGGCGTGGACCTGGTGCGCCAGCTGTCCAGCAACAGCTGCGTGCGTGGCAGTGAGTGGGGCACCGACCGCAGCGGCGTGTGGGTGACGCTGGGCTGCCGGGCCGAATTCCGCGCGCGCAGCGCCAGCCGCGCCGCCGCGCCGGCCGAAGGTTCGCCGCGTACCGTACGCCGGGTGATCCGCTGCGAATCCAGTGGCCGCCCGCAGAGCTGCCCGGTGCGGCTGGAAGGTGCCAGCGTGCGCCTGCTGCGCCAGCTGTCGGTCATGCCGTGCCGCGAAGGGCAGGGCTGGAGCGCCCGCCGCAACGAGGTCTGGACCAGCCGCGGCTGCCAGGGCGATTTCGAGATTTCCGACAGCGATGGCCGTTTCGTGGACGTGCCACGGCGGCTCACCTGCGAATCCAAATCCAAGCAGCGCCGCTTCTGCGGCGTCAGCATCGGCGCCGGCGCGGTGGTCAGCCGCCAGCTGTCCAACACCGCCTGCGTGCAGGACCAGACCTGGGGCTGGAACCGCCACGGCATCTGGGTGGACGGCGGTTGCCGCGCCGAATTCTCGGTGAACTGAAGCCGGCGCGGCCCGCTACAATGGGCCGATGAACGCCTCCACCGACTTCGACTTCTCCCGCTACGACCACATCCGCCCGATCCTGTGGACCGGCGATGCCCTGCAACTGCTCGACCAGCGCAAGCTGCCGTTCGTGGTCGAACACGTGGCCTGCACTGACAGCGACCAGGTGGCTGCCGCCATCCACGCGCTGACCGTGCGTGGCGCGCCGGCCATCGGCATTGCCGCGGCCTGGGGCGTGGTGCTGGCCGCCCGCGAGGTGCAGGCCGACGACGGGGCGCAGGCCCTGCAGAAGCTGGAACCGGCGCTGCAGCGACTGAATGCCGCGCGCCCGACCGCCGTGAACCTGGCCTGGGCGCTGGCGCGCATGCGCCGCGTACTGGCCGTGGCCGGCGCCGACTGGCGCCAGGTGATCGAGGCCGAAGCCGAGGCGATCGCCCGCGAGGACCTGGCGGCCAACCACCACATGGGCGCCCTGGGCGCCGGCCTGATCGAGGCCGGCAGCGGCGTGCTGACCCACTGCAACACCGGCTCGCTGGCCACCGCCGGCTTCGGCACCGCGCTCGGCGTGATCCGCGCCGGCATGGCCCAGGACCGCATTGCCCGGGTGTTCGCCGGTGAGACCCGGCCGTGGCTGCAGGGCGCGCGCCTGACCGTGTGGGAGCTGCAGCAGGACGGCATCGACGCCGCCCTGATTGCCGATTCGGCCGCCTCGCACCTGATGAAGACCGGGGCGGTGCAGTGGGTCATCGTCGGTGCCGACCGCATCTGCGCCAATGGCGATACCGCCAACAAGATCGGCACCTACCAGCTGGCCATTGCCGCACGCCACCACGGGGTGAAGTTCATGGTGGTGGCGCCGTCGTCCACGGTGGACATGGACACCGCCGACGGCAGCCAGATCGAGATCGAGCAGCGCGACCCGGGCGAGCTGTACGGCGTGGGCGGCACCCGCACCGTGGCCGAGGGCATCGCCGCCTGGAACCCGGTGTTCGACGTCACCCCGGGCGAGCTGATCGATGCCATCGTGACCGAGCGCGGCGTGATCCTGAATCCCACCGCCGGGAACATGCGCAGCGCCTTCGGCAGCTGACGCCGGCAGGGCATGGGGTCAGATCCCTTTCCTGCGGAAAGGGATCTGACCCCGCACTGGCCCCATCCACGCCTGCCGTGGATCCACCCGGAACGGCAATGCCGCGCGGGGCCGGGCCCTCCGGCTTTTGTAGATCCACGCCATGCGTGGATGGCTTTTCGTGCCGATGCCGGCCCGCCACCCGCGCTCCCGGCCACGGCGGGCCCTTCAGGCCCCTAAGTTCCTGATTTGTGCCGCTAAAATCGCCGTAAAGGCAGGCGGAAAACGGCCTGTTGTGGTAGTATCCAGAGGTTGAATCGAGGTTCCGGCACGACCCCCTCCCGCAGAGGGCTGCGCCGGACTGGACCGCTACCAGACAACGGAACCCGAATGGCAGAAACCGCCAAGGAAATCATCCAGGTCAACCTGGAAGACGAGATGCGCAAGAGCTACCTCGATTACGCCATGAGCGTGATCGTGGGCCGCGCGCTCCCGGATGCGCGCGACGGCCTCAAGCCGGTGCATCGTCGCGTGCTGTTCGCGATGAACGAGCTCAACGCGCACAGCAACAAGCCCTACTTCAAGTCGGCGCGTATCGTCGGTGACGTCATCGGTAAGTACCACCCGCACGGCGACCAGTCGGTGTACGACACGCTGGTGCGTCTGGCGCAGCCGTTCTCGCTGCGCTACATGCTGGTGGACGGCCAGGGTAACTTCGGTTCGGTCGACGGCGACTCCGCCGCAGCCATGCGTTACACCGAAGCGCGTATGTCGCGGCTTGCCCATGAGCTGATGGCGGACATCGACAAGGAAACCGTCGATTTCCAGCCCAACTACGACGAAAAGGAACTGGAACCGACGGTCATGCCGACCCGGTTCCCGAACCTGCTGGTCAACGGTTCGGCCGGCATCGCGGTGGGTATGGCCACCAACATCCCGCCGCACAACCTGACCGAATCGATCAACGCCTGCATCGCGCTGATCGACAATCCCGAGATCGATATCGACGGCCTGATGGAGTACATCCCGGGCCCCGATTTCCCGATCGCCGGCATCATCAACGGCACCGCCGGCATCATCGCCGGCTACCGCACCGGCCGTGGCCGCGTGCGCATCCGTGCCAAGGCGGACGTGGAAGTGGCCGACAACGGCCGCGAATCGATCATCGTCACTGAAATTCCCTACCAGGTGAACAAGGCGCGTCTGATCGAGAAGATCGCCGAACTGGTCAAGGAAAAGAAGATCGAAGGCATCAGCGAGCTGCGCGATGAGTCCGACAAGGACGGCATGCGCATCTACATCGAGATCAAGCGCGGTGAATCTGCCGAGGTTGTGCTGAACAACCTCTACCAGCAGACGCAGATGGAATCGGTGTTCGGCATCAACATGGTGGCGCTGGTCGATGGCCGCCCGCAGCTGCTGAACCTCAAGCAGATGCTGGAAGCCTTCGTGCGCCACCGCCGCGAAGTGGTCACCCGCCGCACCGTGTTCGAGCTGCGCAAGGCGCGCGCCCGTGCCCACGTGCTGGAAGGCCTGACCGTCGCGCTGGCCAACATCGACGAGATGATCGAGCTGATCAAGACCTCGCCCAACCCCACCGAGGCGCGCGAACGCATGCTCGCCCGCCTGTGGGAGCCGGGCCTGGTCGGTGCGATGCTCGGTGCTGCCGGTGCCGAAGCCTCGCGTCCGGAAGACCTGCCCAAGGGCGTGGGCCTGCTGGAGGGCGGTTACCAGCTGACCGACATCCAGGCCACCCAGATCCTGGAAATGCGCCTGCACCGCCTGACCGGGCTGGAGCAGGATCGCCTGACCGAAGAGTACAAGCAGCTGCTGGAAGTGATCGTCGGGCTGATCCACATCCTGCAGGACCCGGACCGCCTGCTGCAGGTAATCCGCGAAGAGCTGGTGAACGTGAAGACCGAGTACGGCGACGAGCGCCGCACCGAGATCCGCCACAGCGAAGAAGACCTGTACATCCTCGACCTGATCGCGCCGGAAGACGTGGTGGTGACCGTCTCCCATGCCGGTTACGTGAAGCGCCAGCCGGTCAGCGTCTACCGCGCACAGCGCCGCGGTGGCCGTGGCCGCAGCGCCGCTTCGACCAAGGAAGAGGACTTCATCGAACAGCTGTGGCTGGTCAACACGCACGATACGCTGCTGACCTTCACCAGTGCGGGCAAGGTGTTCTGGCTGCCGGTCTACCAGCTGCCCGAAGCCGGTTCCAACGCGCGCGGCCGCCCGATCATCAACTGGATTCCGCTGGAGCCGGGTGAGCGCGTGCAGGCTGTGCTGCCGGTGCGCGAATACGCCGATGGCCAGTTCGTGTTCTTCGCCACGAAGAACGGCACGGTCAAGAAGACCCCGCTGAGCGAATTCGCCTTCCGTCTGGCGCGCGGCAAGATCGCGATCAACCTGGACGAGGGCGATGCGCTGGTCGGCGTCGGCCTGACCGACGGTGAGCGCGACATCCTGCTGTTCGCCTCCAACGGCAAGACCGTGCGCTTCGGCGAAGACAAGGTCCGTTCGATGGGCCGTACCGCCACCGGCGTGCGCGGCATCAAGATGCCGGCGGGCGAGGAAGTGGTCAGCCTGATCGTGGCCGAAAGCGCCGGCGGCAGCGAGGATGAGAACGAAGACGACAACGGTGTCGAGGAAGCCGCCGCCACGGGCGATGCGGTGATCGACGGTGCCGATGACGCCAGCGTGCAGTACATCCTGACCGCCACCGAGAACGGCTACGGCAAGCGCACCCCGCTGCCGGATTACCCGCGCAAGGGCCGTGGCACGCAGGGCGTGATCGGCATCCAGACCACCGAGCGCAACGGCAAGCTTGTCGCCGCGGTACTGATGGGGTCGGGTGACGAAGTGCTGCTGATCTCCGACGGCGGCACCCTGGTGCGCACCCGTGGCTCGGAAATCAGCCGCGTCGGCCGCAACACCCAGGGCGTCACGCTGATCCGCCTGTCCAAGGACGAGAAGCTGCAGGCCGTGGAGCGGATGGACGCCTCCATCGATGACGACGAAGACGAGGTGGCCGCTGCCGCCCCGGTCGCCGCCATCGAAGGTGCTGCCGCCGAGGGAGCTGCGCCGGCCGCTGCCGAGGACGCGCCGCAGGAGTGATCCTGCTGCGCTGCTGAGCATGTCGACAACGCCGGCCTTGTGCCGGCGTTGTCGTTTCTGACAATCGGCGCGGCGGCACGGCCCCGCCCGCAGCGTGGGCAGCGCCCGGCCGAGTGTGCCAACTCTGGCGTCCAAGCCAAAAAACGCATGTGCTTCACAACAGCGGTGGGATAACAGCCCTCGCATTCACCGGACGTTCCCGTCCGGCCTGGAGCTCGCCGCGTCGGCCCGCCGTCGACCCTGTCTGGAGAAGGCCATGTCTGTCCCCGCCTCACATCCCCCCCCCCTCGCACGCCCCGCGCGCCGGCCGCCATCCGCTGCTGACACTGCTGTCGCTGCTGCTGATCCTGCTGGGCCTGGTCATCGGTGGCCTGGGTGCCTGGCTGGCCACGCTGGGCGGCTCCTGGTACTACGTCATCGCCGGGCTGGGCATGCTGGTGAGCGGCGTGCTGCTGTGGGGCAACCGCCGCAGTGACGCGCAGCTGTTCGCGCTGGTGTTCATCGGCACCCTGCTGTGGACCTGGCGGGAATCGGGCAGCAACTACTGGCGCTGGGTGCCGCGGCTGGGCCTGGTGACCGCGCTGGCCTTCGTGCTGGCGCTGCTGGCGCCCACCCTGCAGGCGCCGGTGTCCAAGCGCCTGTCGCGCAGCATCGCCGGCGTGCTGGCACTCGTATTCGTGGCCGCCTTCACCCTGGCCTTCGTGCCGCACGGGCAGGTGGATGGCAGGCAGCCGTTCCCGGAACCGGTCAGCAGCGCCGGGCTGGACCCGACCCGTGACAGCACCGGCCAGCAGCCGGCCGACCAACCCGCCGACGGCGACTGGGCGGCCTGGGGCCGCAACAACGCCGCCACCCGCTATTCGCCGCTGAAGCAGATCACCCCGGACAATGTCGGCACGCTGCAGCTGGCCTGGCAGTTCCGCACCGGCGATCTGCCGAAGAAGCGCTGGGGCGCGGAAACCACGCCGCTGAAGATCGGCAACCGCCTGTACCTGTGCACCTGGCGCAACCAGCTGATCGCACTGGATGCGGCCAACGGCAAGGAAATCTGGCGCTTCGACCCGAAGGTGAAGGACGAGTACATCCCATACACCGCCGCCTGCCGCGGTGTGTCGTACTACGAGCAGCCCGCGCTGGCCAGCACGCACAGCGCCGATGATGCCGCCGACCTGGCCGCGCCGGCGCCGGCAGCAGGCGCCGTGGCCGCAACGCCCGGTGCCCGGCCGGCCTGTGCCGCGCGCATCATCGAAGGCACGCTGGATGGCCGCATCATCGCGGTGGACGCCGACAGCGGCAAGCCGTGCGCCGGCTTCGGCAACAACGGACAGGTCAACATCACCCTGGGCATGGGCAGCACGCCGCCCGGCTATGTCTCGATCACCGCACCGCCGGCCATCGTGCGCGGCGTCATCGTCACCGGCCACCAGGTGCTCGATGGCCAGCGCCGCGATGCACCCTCGGGCGTGATCCAGGCCTACGACGCGGTGACCTGCAAACTGCGCTGGGCCTAGGACATGGACCAACCGGAACTGACCGGGCTGCCGCCGCAGGGCAAGGAATACACCCGGGGCACGCCGAACATGTGGACCACCGCCACCGGCGATGACCAGCTGGGCCTGGTCTACCTGCCGCTGGGCAATTCGGCCGGCGATTACTGGAGCGGTTCGCGGACCGAAAACCAGAACAGGTACTCCACCTCGCTGGTGGCCATCGACGTGAACACCGGCAAGCCGGCCTGGCATTTCCAGGCCGTGCGCAAGGACGTCTGGGATTACGACCTGGGCTCGCAGGCCAGCCTGATCGACTACCCGACCGCCGCCGGCAAGGTGCCGGCCATCCTGCTGCCGACCAAGCAGGGTGACATGTACATCCTCGACCGCCGCACCGGCCAGCTGCTGACCCCGGCCGAGGAGCGCAAGGTGCCCACCGGCGGCGTCGAGCCGGAACAGCGTTCGCCCACCCAGCTGTTCTCGCTGTACTACACGCTGCGCCGCGACAACGCGCTGACCGAGCGTGACATGTGGGGCATCACCCCCATCGACCAGCTGGTGTGCCGCATCCAGTTCCGCAAGGCCGATTACCAGGGCTTCTACACGCCGCCGTCCACCGAACACCATTCCATTGAATACCCGGTTACAACGGCGGTTCGGACTGGGGCAGCGTAGCCATCGATACGCGCCGCGGCATCATCGTGGCCAACTACAACGACATGCCCAACTACAACCGGCTGGTGCCGCGTGCCGAAGCCGATCGCAAGGGCTGGGTGCCGCGCGAGCAGGTGCAGGTCGACAAGGGCGGTGCCGAAGGCGCGGGCGACCCGCAGGTGGGCACGCCGTACGCCATCGACGTCAACGCCGGCTGGCGCCTGCCGTTCACCAAGCTGCTGTGCAAGCAGCCGCCGTACGGCGGCATCCGCGCGGTGGACCTGCGCACCGGCAAGCTGCTGTGGGACCGCCCGTTCGGCAGCGCCCGGGGCAACGGCCCGTTCGGCATCCGTTCCGGCCTGCCGATCGAGATCGGTACACCGAACAACGGCGGTTCGGTGGTGACCGCCAGCGGCCTGATCTTCATTGCCGCGGCCACCGATGACCTGCTGCGCGCCATCGACCTGAAGACCGGCAAGGAGCTGTGGCACGTCAAGCTGCCCGCCGGTGGCCAGGCCAACCCGATGATCTACGAATACCAGGGACGACAGTACGTGGTCATCATGGCCGGCGGCCACCACTTCATGGAAACCCCGGCAGGCGATTACGTGATGGCGTACGCGCTGCCGAAGTGAGGGCAGGGGGGTGGGGCGGAACGGGGGTAGAGTCGACTGTTAGTCGACTGCCGTTCGCGCCCCCGCTGCATTCCCCCGACACCCGATCCGATCCCGCCCAGGAAGCACCACGGCATTTCCTGATCGAAAAAACGGCATCAAACCGATGCCGGAACAGGACCACGACGGGCATGTTCACCCCATGCCCAGCCCTCAACTCCTCGTCGGTCGCCGCTCCATCGCAGGCAATGTGTACGCCATCGCGATGGTCTGCAGAAATCGCAGCCACCTTTTCGAAGAGCCCACCAATGCGCACCTCGCCATGCAGGTACTGCACGCCCTCGACCAGGAAGGTCTGACCGCATCGCTTGCGTGGATGGTCATGCCCGACCACCTGCACTGGTTGGTCCAGCTCCGCGAGAAGTCACTGGGGTACTGCGTACAGCGCCTCAAGGCGCGCAGTGGTTTCCTCATCAACCAGCATCGCCGAAGCGCCGGGGCCGTCTGGCACCCGGGCTACTACGATCACGCGATTCGCAGTGAAGCGTCGCTTCGCAGACATGCACGCTACATTCTGACCAATCCCGTACGCGCAGGGTTGGCAGCGCGGCTCGGGGAGTATCCATATGGATGGTGTCGCTGGCCACTGGATGACACCGCTGAGGACACAGACGCGGCACCCGAACGGGGAACGCAAACCGGTGCACACTGACGTGTTACGTCTGCGGGGGATGCCGACGGAGAACCTCGACCGGGAACCTCGACTGGGAACGTCGACTGGGAGCGTCGGCTGGGTGGAGTCGACTGGGCAGAGTCGACTGTTAGTCGACTACTGTTCGCGGCCAACCCAAACCCCGCGCTGCGCGCGTTAGTCGACTAACAGTCGACTCTACCCCATCGATGCCACCGGGCTGTCACCGGCCTCAGGCCAATCGCCATCGAGCGCCTGCCATGGCATGGCGTTGACGCTCTGGTCCGCGCTGCACAACAATCAGCCGATGAACCGATCCTTCACCGCTCTGTGCTTCGTTGCCAGCCTGGTCTTCCTGCTGCGCGCGTTGCGTACGCTGTTCAACGAGGGGCCGGCGGCGATGGCCGAGGGTACCAACGCGGCATACGCGCACGGGTACCAGCTCGGCCACGCCACGGCGTCGTGGGTGCTGATCGCCGCCGCAGTGGCGTGCGCGTGCATCGTTTGGCGGCGCCTGCATCGCGCCGTCTGAGCATCCGCTGCTGCCTCAGCGCGGCACCCGCACCATCTTCGCCATCAGGTGTTCCACCACGCCGGCCGGGTCGGCCGTGCGGCCCACATGCGTGTTCGACATCTGCACGATCGAGCTGCGCTTGGCGGTGAGGAAGTGGAAGCGCGCACGTGCGGGCAGCTGCGCGATCGGGCCGGCGTTGGCGTCGCCGCGGCAGATCGCCACGATGGCATCCAGCCACGGCTGCAGGGCGTCAAGGTCCAGCGTGGGCGCGAATGCCTGCAGGCGCGGGGTGTCGATCTCGATGGCCGCTTCCAGGTGGCGTGCGCCGGGGCAGGAGACGATCACCCCGACGTTGATGAACTCCTCGCGTTCGACCCGCGGCATCACGCGAATCACCGCATAGTCATACGTGTTCAGCGTGGGCACGGATGGCCTCCTGCACGAACACTGCACGCACCTTCAGGCGGTGCGTGAGGTAGTTGATATACCCCTGGCGGTAGGCCTGCGGGCTGTCGAAGGCCGGTTCGTCCACCAGCCAGCTGTCCGGTACCAGGTTCACGATGCGCTCGATCGCTGCATCGGGCAGGCGCGCGGCGAGTGCGTCGTCCGCCTCGGCGATGCGGCTGGCGAAGGGCAGCAGCACGTGGTCACGGATCAGCACGAAGGGTTTCTCGCAGGCATCACTGGCGTTGGCCCAGTCGTGGTGGAAGTACATCGCCGCGCCATGGTCGATCAGGTACAGCTGGCGGTGCCACACCATCAGGTTGGGGTTGCGCGCGGTGCGGTCCACGTTGCTGGTGAACGCATCGAACCAGACCATGCGCGAGGCCAGGTCGGCGTCCACCGGCATCGCCGCCGGATCGTAGTTGATCGCACCGGGCAGATAATCCAGCCCCAGGTTCAGGCCCTCGCTGGCGCGGATCAGGTCCTGGATCTCAGGATCAGGCTCGGTGCGGGCGAACTCGCGGTCCAGCGCCACGAACATGATCTCGGGAATCGGCAGGCCCAGCGTGCGCGCCAGTTCACCGGCCACCAGCTCGGCGATCAGCGCCTTCGGGCCCTGGCCGGCGCCGCGGAACTTGAGCACGGCCATGCCGTCGTCGTCGGTTTCCACGATGGCCGGCAGCGAGCCGCCTTCGCGCAGCGGGGTGATGTAGCGGAGAGCGTGAAGAGTGCGCATGCGGGCATTCTACCCGCCGCTGCGCCGGGGCCTGCTTCCCTGGGGCCTGTTTCCTTCACCTGTCCGTGCATCGCCCGGTGGCAGCATCGTTTCGTCACTC
Source organism: Stenotrophomonas maltophilia (assembly GCA_009912235.1). Lineage (GTDB taxonomy): Bacteria > Pseudomonadota > Gammaproteobacteria > Xanthomonadales > Xanthomonadaceae > Stenotrophomonas > Stenotrophomonas maltophilia_AV. The sequence goes on along the minus strand of WNDS01000002.1, from coordinate 105,566 downwards.
CGACGCAGCCCCTTCCTGTTCCATCACCTGGTTCCGCTGCTGCCGTCCGCGCACTGTTGAACATGTTTCAACGGCATTTCCTGCGTAACGGCGGGAAGACGTCCCCGCCGCCTGTGTACGTTCGCCGTCTGCCTGTCTGGCACCTGTCGGTGAATCCAAGAAAGCCATCCGGCGCCTTGCCATCGCAGTGGCGCACGTTGATGCTCGATCACATCGATGCACGGGGCATGCGCCCCGTCCACGATTCCACGTTGGCTTGCGAGGTGACCATGAGCAACGAATCCAACGTCACGCTGCCGCCACTCGATGGCGTCAAGGCCGACCAGATGATCGGCAAGGTGGTTCTGGTAGGCATCACCCGCTACCGCGGCGATGGCCAGATCCAGGACCGGCGGCAGTACTCGGGCACGGTACTGCGCATCAGCGCCGAGGAAGGCGTGGTACTGGCCGATGAGGCCGACGGCCACGAGCACTACCTGCCACCGCTGCTGGACCAGTACGTGGCCGCCGAACCCGGTGAATACTGCCTGCGCGCGAGCGGGGCGATCGTGGTGGACCCTGACTACCTCTCGACCTGGAACCTGCACGCGCAGCAGTAGCGCCACGCAGCCGCGCCCGGCGAACGGTTTCCCGGCCGGTGCCGGCGGGAAACCGGTGCGGGCGCGGGGCAGGGTGGCCCCGGGTCATGCCCGCTCGGCATGACGACCACCTCCCCGGCCATGACGCCCGGCTGGCATGGGCCGGCCCCTGCTGCGTCTAGCCCTTCCGGCCCATTCACGACAGGCCCGGCGGTGCTAGATTCGGGCCATGCCCGCCTGCGGGTACGGACCACACTTCAGGGAATCACCATGCTCATTCGCCGCACCACCCTGGCTTCGGCAGTTGCCGTGGCTACTCTTGGCCTGTTGGCCGCCGGCCCGGCCCTGGCCGACTACGCCAAGCCGCCGGAAGCCCTGCTGAAAGTGCTGAAGGCACCGCCGCCGCCGGCCCCCAGCCTGGACCCGACCGGCCAGCGACTGCTGCTGACCACCGCGCAGACCTATCCGTCCATTGCCCACGTGGCCCAGCCGTACCTGAAGCTGGCCGGCGTACGCCTGAAACCGAAGAACCGCAGCCGCCACGACACCCCCGGCGGCTACGGCATTCCGGCCTGCGTGGCCGATTTCAGCGTGGTCGACGTGGCCAACGGCAAGAACACCAAGGTGAATCTGCCGCAGGGCTGCGCCAGTGGCGCGCAGTGGTCGGCCGACGGCACCCACTTCGCCTTCCAGAATGCGGTCGATACCAGCGTGCAGCTGTGGGTGGGTGATGCGCTCACCGGCCAGGTGAAGCAAATTCCCAATGTGCAGCTGAACCCGATCTTCGGCAACACCGTGCAGTGGCTTGGCGGTGGCGGCAGCCTGCTGGTGAAGCTGGTGCCGGCCAACCAGGGCCCGGCGCCGAGCGACGGCGGCGTGCCGACCGGCCCGGATGCGCAGGAATCGCTGGGCAGCAGCGGTGAAAGCAGCACCTACGAAGCCCGCGATACGTTGACCAGCGTGCATGATGAAAAGCTGTTCGCCTACTACGCTGCTTCGCAGCTGGCCGTTGTCGATACCGCCAGCGGCAGCGTGCGTGCAGTCGGCCAGCCGGGGCTGTACAATGATGTGAGCGCTGCACCCGATGGCGTGCACGTGCTGACCGAAACCATCAAGGCGCCGTTCTCGCACGCGGTGACCTACCAGCGCTTCGCCAACGATGTGGCGGTGCTGGACATCACCAGCGGCAAGACCACGGCCATCGCCAGCCTGCCGCTGGCCGACCGCGTGCCGGTGCACGGCGTGCCGGAAGGCCCGCGCGGCTTTGACTGGCGCTCCACCGACCCGGCCACGCTGGTGTATGCCGAAGCGCTGGACAAGGGCGACTGGAAGGTGAGCGTGCCGCACCGCGACCGCGTGCTGATGTGGAAGGCGCCGTTCACCGGCAAGCCGACCCAGATCGCGCTGACCGCGCAGCGCTTCGAAGGCATCGCCTGGAGCGCGGACCCTGCCGTGTCCTTCCTGTACGAGAACGACGAGAACCGCCACTGGATGCAGACCCGCATCGTTGATGTGGACCAGCCGAAGAAGGAAGGCCGCCTGCTGTGGGACTTGTCCAGCGATGAGCAGTACGCCGCGCCGGGCAACTTCGTGTTCACCCGCCTGCCCAACGGCGCAGCGGTGGTGCGCCGCGAGGGCAACCACGTGTTCCTGCGCGGGCAGGGCGCTTCGCCGCAGGGTGACCGTCCGTTCCTGGACCGCCTGGACCTGGCATCGCTGAAGACCAAACGCCTGTTCCGCAGCGGCACCGATGCCTACGAGCAGTTCCTCGGTTTCAGCAAGGCGCCGGAGCGTTTCCTGACCTGGCACCAGTCGGTGATCGACCCGCCCAACGCGTTCGTGCGCACGCTGGGTGCAGCGCAGGCCGGGGCCGCGCAGGGCGAGCCGCAGTTCGCTTCCACCGCCACCGCGCTGACCACGCTGGCCGATCCGACGCCGGAAGTGCGCCAGATCAAGAAGCGCCTGGTCACCTACAAGCGCGCCGATGGCGTGGATCTGTCCTTCACCCTGTATACCCCGCCGGGCTACAAGGAAGGCCAGCGCGTGCCGGCCATCCTGTACGCCTACCCGGCTGACTTCGCCAATGCCGCGCAGGCTGGCCAGGTGACCGGTTCGCAGCAGACCTTCACCCGCCTGCAGCCGTACCGCCTGATGCTGCTGGCCGGCTACGCGATCATCGACAACGCCTCGTTCCCGATCGTCGGAGACCCTAAGAGTGCCTACGACACCTACCTGGAACAGCTGGAAGCCGACGCCAAGGCGGCGGTGGACAAGGCCGTGGAGCTGGGCGTGGTGGACCGCAACCGCATTGGCGTGACCGGGCACAGCCACGGTGGCCTGATGACCGCCAACCTGATCGCACACACCAACCTGTTCAAGGCCGGCGTCGCCACCAGTGGTTCGTACAACAAGACCTTCACCCCGTTCGGTTTCCAGAACGAGCGGCGTTCGGTCTGGCAGGCGCAGGATGTGTACCTGAAGGCCTCTCCGTTCTTCTACGCCGACAAGATCAAGCTGCCGCTGCTGCTGGTCCATGGCGAAGATGATGCCAACCCGGGCACCGAGCCGTTCCAGTCGCGCAAGCTGTACCAGGCCATCCGTGGCAACGGCGGTACCACCCGCCTGGTGATGCTGCCCAACGAGCCGCACTGGTACACCGCGCTGGAATCGAACGAGCAGCTGGTGTCGGAAATGCTGAACTGGTTCGACACCTACGTGAAGAACGCGAAGTAAGCCACGCGCTGCCGCACCGGTACCTGCCGGTGCGGAACGTGCAGACACTGCGGCCGCCCTTCGGGGCGGCCGTTTTCGTTACGGTGGGTAAACAGTGTCCTGCGGGCTGCAAACATCTGTGGCAGGCCGGTAACAGCGTGTCACAGCGGCGCACGCGTGCGGTTTTCGTGGAGTAGGCTGGGTGCGATTGCCAGAAACGGGGCGTGTGATAAATGCGGTAACCACGGTTGTGCTGTTGTCCCTGCTGGCCGCCGTGCCAGCCACCTATGTGCCGGTCACCCACGCACAGGAGGTGGCCGCACGCGCCGCCATGCCACCGCCCTGGCGCCAGCTGGGCATCGCGCCCGGCATGGCCTATGCCAAGGCCAAGCGGTTGCTGGTGGCCGCCGGCTGGCAGGTGACGCCGCCGGAAGCGGACGAAGCGGTGGTACCGGATTTCCCGGAAATCGCCTGCGGCCAGGGCCGCGATGCGGTGTGCTCGGCAGGCTTCCGCAAGGATGAGGACGCGGTGGCGATGATCATCGGCACCACCCAGGCCGGGCAGCCGTTCGTGCAGGGCACCTACTGAGCGCGTTGCGCGCTTACAGCTTCACTGCCGCCTGCACCAGACACGCCGCCAGCAGCACCAGTGCAGGCCACTGCATCGGCATGAAATAGAGGTGGTGCCGCGCGCGGCCGTCGGCGCCGCGCGGGCCACGGTTGAGCCACAGGCCCAGGGCTACATTCACTGCCGAGCCCAGCGCGGCCCCCAGCAGCACCTGCCGCAGCGAGGTATTGCCGTGGGCAACGGCCGGGTCCGGAAACAACAGCATCAGCAGCAGGATGCCCGCGATGGGGGAAAGCAGGGTCAACAAGCCGGCGCCACGGTAGAGCATGCGGTTTTCCAAGGGGTGCAAGGGACAGTGTCCTGCACTGCAGGCGGATCACTCAAGCCAGGCGCGATGAAGCGCTACACTTGCCGGTCTGGAATGGCAGGGAGGGCCAGCATGATTTTTCCATCGGCGCTTGCACGCACGGGCATCGGCTGGTTGCTGATGGGTCTGCTGTGCAGTGGCATGGCAGCGGTGGCGTGCACCGCCTTGGGCCGCTTCGCTTTGCCGCGTTTCGCAGCCAGCTTTGCCGATGCAGGCCAACCGCTGCCGCTGATCACCCAGCTGTTTGCCAATACCTATGCGCTCACCTGGCTGGTGCCGCCGCTGGTGGCGGGGGTGTGGCTGCTCGGACGCGCGCGATTGTCCGCGCTGATTGGCAGCGGCGTGCTGGTGGTGGCGGCGCCGGTGGCGATGTTCGCCACCTACCTGCCGCTGTTCCGCCTGCCCGCGCTGCTCTGACCGCACGCGCGGCACGGCCGTGCAGGGCCGTGACGGCGGTCCGGCAACCGTGACCGCCGTCACGGCACACGCGCACTCGTACTACTCTCGGCGGGTTGCGGCGCGTGGTGCGCCTCCCTTCCACTGGAGTTGTCGATGTCCCGTTCGTTGCTGGTCGTCGTTTCCGCTGTATTGACCCTGGCCCCGGTGCCGCTGCTGGCGGCCCGCGCGCCGGCGCAGGACCTGGCGGCCGAGGTCAATCCGTTCATCGGCACCACCAATGCCGGCAATGTCTACCCGGGGCCGACCGTACCGTTCGGCATGGTGGCCTTCAGCCCGGAAATGACCGCGCTGCCGGGCAAGCGCTTTCCCATTGCCGCACCCGGTGGCTACGAATGGCGCTCCAACGGCGTGCGCGGTTTCAGCCTGACCCATGTCAACGGCACCGGCTGTACGGGCGCCAGCGGTGACGTGCCGATCATGCCGGTGACGCTGCCGGTGGAAGTCTCGCCGTCGTCGGTGGACGCCATCACGCGCTATACCAGCCTGCTCGACCACGCCAAGGAAAAGGCCAGCCCCGGCGCCTACAGCGTGACGCTGGACAACGGCGTGGCGGTGCAACTCGGCGCCACCGCGCGTACCGCCGTGGGCGAGTTCCGCTTCCCGGCCGACAAGCCGGCCAACCTGCTGTTCCGCACGTCCGACAGTGAAGTGGGAAGCACCGATTCGAGCATCATCATCGACCCGGCCACGCGCACGGTGCGCGGCACGGTGACCAGCGGCAACTTCTGCGGCTATCTGGCCGAGGACCGCCGCGAAAGCTATTACACGCTGCATTTCGTTGCCGAATTCGACCAGCCGTTCCAGGTCGGTGGCACCTGGCGCGATGCCAGCGTGCAGGCCGGTGCGAAGGAAGGCGGCGGCGGTACCACCTACGGCACCCAGGGCCATCCGCCGGCCGGCAAGGGCGCCGGTGGCTGGATCAGCTTCGACCCCAAGACCAGCCCGGTGGTGACCGCGCGCATCGGCATTTCCTACGTGGACGAAGCCGGTGCACGCGCCAACCTGGCACGCGAAGCGCCGGCCGGTACAAGCGTGCAGCAGGTGCAGGCCGCCACGCGCGCCGAATGGAACCGCACGCTGGGCCAGGTGAGCATCGGCGGTGGCGAAAAGGACGAGCGCACCGTGTTCTACACCGCGCTGTACCACGCGCTGCTGGCGCCGAACCTGTTCAGTGATGGCGACGGCCGCTGCCGCGGCATGGACGGCAAGGTGCATGCGCTGTCCAAGGGCCAGAAGGCGCAGTACGCCAACTATTCCGGCTGGGACGTCTACCGTTCGCAACTGCAGCTGGTCACGCTGCTCAAGCCGGATGTCGGCTCGGACTTCGCCCAGTCGCTGCTCAACCAGGCCGAGCAGAACGGCGGCGTGTGGGACCGCTGGACCCATCTCAACGGTGCCACCGGGGTGATGAACGGCGATCCGTCGCCGCCGTCGGTGGCCGCCATCCATGCCTTCGGCGGCCGCAGCTTCGACCTGAAGCGCGCGTATGCCTCGCTGAAGCAGGCGGCGACGGTGCCGACCGAGCGTGACCTGAGCCGTCGCGGCTGCCCGGTGCTGTGCGTGGGCCAGCGCCCGGGCCTGGACCAGTGGATGAAGCTGAAGTACATGCCGGTGGGCGCACCGGGCTGGGGCACCGCATCGGATACGCTGGAACTGGCCGCGGGCGATTTCGGCCTGTCCGAACTGGCGCAGGCCGCCGGCGATGCAGCCGGTGCCCGGCTGTTCCGCAAACGTTCCGGCTGGTGGCGCAACCTGTTCAACCCGCAGGCCACCGCGCACGGCGGCTACATCCAGCCGCGCAACGCCGATGGCAGCTGGCCGGCGTTCGACCCGGCCCAGGAAGACGAGTTCGTTGAAGGCAGTGGCGCGCAGTACTTGTGGATGCTGCCGTTCGACCCGGCCGGCCTGATCGCCCAGCTGGGCGGGCGCGAGGCCAGCATCGCGCGGCTGGATGCGTTCTTCCGCAAGGAAAACGGCGAATGGGCGGTGACCAAGTCCGGCCCGCTGCACGCCGAACTGGACAACGAGCCGTCCATTGCCGCGCCGTGGCTGTACAACTTCGTCGGCCAGCCGTGGAAGACCCAGGACACCGTGCGCCAGGCGATGCGGCAGATCTGGACCAACACCCCTGAAGGCATGCCGGGCAACGATGACCTGGGCCAGATGTCGTCCTGGTATGTGTGGTCGGCGCTGGGCCTGTACCCGCTGTACCCGGGCCGCGCGGACCTGGTGATCGGCAGCCCGCTGTTCCCGGAAGCCACCATCAACCGCCCCGGTGCCACCATCCGCATCACCGCGCAGGGCGCGGCGATGGATGCGCCGTATGTGCAGGGCCTGCGCGTGAACGGCAAGGACAGCCAGGACAGCTGGCTGCCGGCCAGCTTCGTGCACAAGGGCGGCACGCTGGACTTCAGCCTGGGCCGCGCGCACAACCCGCAGTGGGGCACCACGCCGCCGCCGTCGTACGGCCCGAAGTAAGTGCATCACGCCGGCCGGGGTAGCCCCCGGCCGGCAAGCGTGGACGCACGCCGTGTGCACGATGGAATCTGCTAGCCTGCAGGCAACGCAGATGCACCGGGAGCGCACGATGGAAATTCCCAAGGACGTCTACGACCACGTGGTGGGCGTTGCGGTGGAGATGGCCAATGCCTCCACCGTGGGCGCTACCCGCAGCCAGTGGCGGCTGCACGAGGAACTGCGCCAGTACTGCGATGCGCTGGCCGTGGATGGGCGCGACCACCCGTTCCTGTGGGAAACGCTGGGCGATTTCACCAGCGACAGCGGCGTGGCCATCGGCTACTACCAACGCGCGCTGCAGCAGGCGCAGCACCTGGGGTTGATCGAAGGCGAAGCCTCGATCCTGCTGGAACTGGCGCGCCGCCAGGTGGATCTTGGCCAGCCCGAACAGGCCTACGACTTTGCGCTGCGCGCCGATGCGGCCGCCCGCCAGACCGATGACCTGGACCTGCGCCGCGAGATCAGCCAGTTCCTGCTGGAGCAGTCGTGAGTGCTGCGGCGCGGTTCGCTGCCTCGGCCGTGCTGGCGCTGTGCTGCGCCAGTACGTGGGCGCAGGTGGCCAGCCATCCGCTGCTGAGCCGGCCGGTCGCGTCCCTGCAGCCGGACGAGGTGCGCGGCATGCAGCAGCGGCTGGCTGACTGGCCGCAGCTGCAGGTCTACCGCCAGGCCAACGCCGCGCTGCCTGCAGCCAGCGCCGCGCAGCCGCGCGTGGTATTCTTCGGCGATTCGATCACCCAGGGCTAGGGCAGGGAAGGCAGCGCGCAGTTCTTCCCCGGCCAGGGCTACCTCAACCGCGGCATCGGTGGGCAGACCACGGCACAGATGCTCGTGCGGTTTTCGCAGGATGTGCTGGCGCTGAAGCCGGTGGTGGTGGTGATCCTGGCCGGCACGAACGATATCGCCGGCAATACCGGGCCGGCCACCCAGGCGATGATCGAAGACAACCTGCGCGCCATGGTGGATCTGGCGCGCGCACGGCATCGTCGTGGTGTCGAGTTCGGTGCTGCCGGTCAGTGAGTACCCGTGGATGCGTGGCATCGCACCCGCGCCCAAGGTGCGCGCATTGAACGCGGCGCTGGCGCGCTATGCGCGCGAGCAGGGGCTGGTGTATCTGGACTACTACACGCCGATGGCCAACGCCGACGGTGGTCTGGACCCCGCGCTGGCCGCCGACGGCGTGCATCCGACGGCGAAGGGCTACGCGCTGATGGTGCCGCTGGCGGACGCAGCGATCCGCCGCGCACTCACCTCCCGGTAGTGCCGGCCGCTGGCCGGCAACCCCGGCCATCTCCATCACAGCCGCAACACCCCACACGAACCTCAACGGTAGTGCCGGCCGTTGGCCGGCAACCCCAGCCATCTCCATCGCAGCCACAACACCCCGCGCGCAACCCTATCCGTCCAGCTTCGCCAGCAGCCACGCACAGAAGCTGACCACCAGCGGATCGCGCGCGCTGTCATCGTGCAGCAGCCAGCTCCAGCACGGCCCGGCGAAGAAGCCGTCGTCCAGCGCCACCAGCAGGCCGCGCGCGCATCGGCGGCCAGCAGTTCGCTCACCAGTGCGATACCCAGCCCCTGGCAGGCGCCATCCAGCAACTGCCCTGGCTCGGAAAAATTCAGACCCGCACGTTGCTGGCCCACGTCGGCGCCACCTTGTACCTGCCACTGGCTCCAGTCCATTTCGCGCTCGCCGTGCAGGGTGGTGCGTTCGGCCACCGGCTGCTGCAGCACGCTGGGGTGGCAGGCGGGATACAGCCGGTCGCGCAGCAACGTGCGGTGCTGGCATTGCGCCTGCGGCTGCAGGCCATCGCCCAGTGCGATATCCACGCTCTGGCTGGCCATGTCCGGCGGGTCGTCGCTGGTCAGCAGCCACAGGTCGGCCTGCGGGTGCTGGCGGCGGAAATCACCCAGCCGGGGCGCCAGCCAATGGCGGGCGAAGGCAGGGGTGGCGCTGACGATCAGCTGGTGCGGCTTGCGATACTGGTCCAGCCGGCGGATGCCGCTGGCCAGCTGCCGCAGCAGGGTCTGGGTGGTGGCCAGCAGATCCAGGCCGGCATCGGTCAGGCTGACGCTGCGGCCCTGGCGGAAAAACAGCGGCTGTTCCAGGTAGTCCTCCAGCCCACGGATCTGCTGGCTGATGGCCGACTGGCTCAGGTGCAGTTCTTCGGCGGCGCGATGGAAGCTGCCCAGCCGGGCAGCGGCTTCGAAGCCACGCAGGGTGGCCAGCGGCGGCCAGTGCTTGAGCATGATTGATAAGCCGGGCTGATCAGTTGTGCGCTGAATCTATCGTTTGTCCTGCCGCGCCTGCAAGCGCAGCATGGGCTTCATGGCGCTGCGCGCGCCCGCTGAACCGATCAGAACACCTTCATTCATCCTTCCCCGGAGACTTCCATGATCACCCGTCGCCATTTCCTGACCCACGTGGCCGGCGCTGCCGGTCTGGGTGGGCTGGCCTGCCTGGGCCTGGCCGGGCTGCCGGCTCATGCTGGAGCCACCCGGGCGCCGGGCGGCTGGTACATGCCCGGCGAGCATGGGGTGCAGGAGCGGGTTTTTCTAGCCTTTGCGGCGCAGCCACGGGTGTGGGGCGCACAGGCCGATGCGGTGAACCTGGCGGTGGCACGCCTGGCGCGCACCATTGCCCGCTACCAGCCGGTGAGCGTGCTGTGCCGCCCGGCGCAGCGCCGGCAGGCGCAGGACCGCTGCGGCAGCGAGAACATCGAGTTCCTCGAGGTGGCGCTGGACGATATCTGGGTGCGCGATTACGGCGGCTGTTTCGTCGTTGATGGGCGCGGTGGCCTGGGCCTGGTCGATTTCAACTTTAACGGCTGGGGTGGCAAACAGCGGGCGCAGGCCGATGGCGCAGTGGCGCCCTGGCTGGCCCAGGTGACCGGCGCGACGCTGCTGGAAAGCGACCTGGTGGGCGAGGGCGGCGGCATCGAGGTGGACGGGCACGGCACGGCCATCCTGACCGAAAGCTGCTGGGTGAACCGAAACCGCAATCCCGGCTGGTCGCGCGCGGACATCGAAGCCGAGTTGAAGCATCACCTCGGCCTGCGCAAGGTGATCTGGCTGCCGGGCATCGCCGGTGAGGACATCACCGATGCGCACGTGGATTTCTACGCGCGCTTCGTGCGCCCCGGCGTGGTGGCGGCCAACCTGGACAACGACCGCGATTCTTACGATTACGACCTGACCCGCGCGCATCTGCAACTGCTGCGTGAGGCCACCGATGCCGAGGGCCGGCCGCTGCAGGTGCACGTGCTGCCACCGCCGCTGGCCGGCCGCGCGCAGGTGGATGCGGAGGGCAACGAGGATCTGGCGCGGGGCTACATCAACTATCTGCCGATCAATGGCGCGGTGGTGGCGCCGCAGTTCGGCGATGCGCACGCCGATGGCTATTGCCGCGAACTGCTGAAGGAGCTGTACCCCGGCCGGCGCATCGGGCAGGTGGAGATCGATGCCATTGCCGGCGGTGGCGGTGGCATCCACTGCGTGACCAAGAACATGCCGCAGGTGAGCTGACGCCGCACCGGCGGCATGGGGTGCCAGCCTCAGTCGTTGTCGCGCTTCAGGGCAGCATCGGCGGCGATCAGGGCTTCGGCGACGGCGCTCAGTGGCGGTGATTCGACCATCGGCACATCGATGGCCTGCATCATGCGCTCCATGGTGACGAACGCGCGGTGGCGGCGGTCGTAGATGCCGGTCATCAGCACCGCGCAGGTGGCTACCTTTTCACCGTCCAGCAGCACGCGCTGCTCCATCATGATGCGCGTGCCGACCCAGCCGGCCAGGCGCGTTTCCAGCGTAAAGCGCTGGAACGGACGCAGCTCGCGGCGGAACTGGATGGAGCCGGCGCTGACGATCGGTGCCCACTTCTCGCGCCATGCCACCTTGCCCAAGCCCATGCGCAGGATCAGGTCGAGGCGGCCCAGATCGAAGATGGTCCAGTAGCGCCCGTTGGTCATGTGCAGGTTGCTGTCCAGATCGTTGGGCAGCACGCGGAACTGAAGTCGCGACACACCGAACGGCGCCTCCAGGCGGGGGCGGAAAAAGCTGCGCAGCAGCAAGTTGAGCAGGCGGAGCCAGAGATTCATGCGTTATATGACGACTGTTATACTCAGCGGCGTACGCTAATCCATGGCGCCCTGACTGGCAACCGATCCCTGATGAGCCCGCGCACCTCCGACGCCCCGCAACGCGTGGTCGCCGCTGCCGCCCGCATGCTGGCGCGCGTCGGCGTGAACGCCACCAGCATCCGTGAAGTCACCAAGGCGGCCGATGCGCCGCTGGGTTCGACGTACCACCACTTTCCGGGGGGCAAACAGGAACTGCTGGCGCGCGCCACCCGCGAGGCCGGTGACAAGGTGGATGCCCTGCTTGAGCGTCTGCTGCAGGCCGGTGCCGAAGAAGGATTGCGCCAGTTCCTGGCGCTCTGGCGCGAGCGCCTGCTGCGCTCGCAGCTGCGGGCCGGCTGCCCGGTGCTGGCCAGTGCGGTGGAAGAACCCAGCGACGGCGGACCGGGCGTGGTCCGTGATGCCGCCGCCGAGGCGTTCGCACGCTGGGAAGTACGGCTGACCGAGGCACTGCAGCGCGATGGCCACAGTGCCGCGCAGGCGCGCGAGCGCGCCACGCTGCTGATTGCCGGTGTGGAAGGCGGCGTGGCGCTGGCACGGGCGATGCAGGACATCGCCCCGTTCGACCGGGTCAGCGCACAGCTGCTGCGCGTCGCCGCCGCACCGGTGTGAACAGCACGGCATCCGCTGCGCTACGCGCCTCAGCGCCGGTGGCACCGCATCCGCTCTGGTAGATCCACGCCATGCGTGGATGCCCTTCGCGCAATGCCGGCCACCGTGTAACTCACACCGCGTAACGCGCCGCGACCGTCCTGCTCGACAGCTTTCAGGTCAGCCCTTCGCGCGCCGCTTCATAGGCCTCCAGCAGTTCACCTTCCAGCAGCGACGGCACGGTGATGAACTCGCCACGGTCGAAGCCCACCAGCGACGCATCCACCAGGTTCTCGGCGGTCATCACGATGCCCGGGTCGAGGTTGCTCACCGGCAGCCCGCCGATATCCCAGAAATCGGTGGCTGTGGCACCCGGCAGCACCGCCTGCACGCTCACACCGGTGCCGGCCAGTTCGCGCTTCAGCGAGCGGCTGAAGGCCAGCAGGAAGGCCTTGCTGCCGCCGTAGACACCGTTCAGCAGTTCCGGGGCCAGCGTCACCACCGAGGCGATGTTGATGATCGCGCCCTGGCCGCGCTGCACGAAGCCGGGCACGGCCGCGTAGGCCAGGCGGGTGGGGGCGGTGACGTTGAGCGTGATCAGGTTGGTCATGCGCTCCACGTCGCTGTCCAGTAGCGGGGTGTGGGTGCCGACGCCGGCGTTGTTCACTAGCAGCCGGATGCTGGCGTCGTCGCGCAGCTTGGCCTCCACCACCGCCAGCTCGGCCGGCTCCACCAGGTCGGCCACCAGCACTTCCACGGCGCGGCCGGTACGGCTGCTGATGTCGGCGGCCAGAGCGTTCAGACGGTCGCGGTTGCGTGCAACGAGGATCAGGTCGAAGCCGCGCTGGGCCAGGCGGTCGGCGTAGATGGCGCCGATGCCGGTCGAAGCGCCGGTAACCAGGGCAGTACCAAGGGAGAGGCTCATGGGGGTTTTCCAGGGAGGGGCGGGGGATTCCGTGGCGCTATCGTGCGCCGCTGGCCCGGTGGCGCAAAGGACGTATATAGTCATGTTTCATGCCATGACCGGAATCACGCCATGCACCGCATCGGCTACCTGCTTGCCGAGGGCTTCCAGATGATGGGCCTGGCCAACCAGACCGTGTTCGAACTGGCCAACCGCGCCTCGGGCCAGCGCTTCTACACCGTGGAATGCCTTTCGCTGCCCGGCGGGCTGCTGGCGCCCACGTTCGGCCCGGCGGTGCAGACCCGCGCGCTGACCGCACGCAGCCGTGCCGACACCTGGATGGTGCCCGGCGTGATCGATCCGCTCAGCCAGCCGCCTGCGCCGGCGCTGGTGCAGCGGCTGCGCCAGCTGGCACCGCATGCGCGGCGCACGGTCGGGCTGTGCACCGGGGCGTTCGCACTGGCCGATGCCGGGCTGCTGGAAGGGCGCCGCGCCACCACCCACTGGGGTTACGCCGATGCGTTGCAGCGGCAGCACCCGGGCATCCTGGTCGAGGCCGATCGCCTGCATATCGTCGATGGCCCGATCTGGACCTCGGCCGGCATGACCGCATCGCTGGATCTGGCCGTGGCCATGGTTGAAAAGGATCTGGGGCCGGAGATCGCCCGCAGCGTGGCGCATTCGCTGGTGATGCACCAGCAGCGCTCGGGTGGGCAGAGCCAGCACTCGGAAATGCTGAAGCTGGCACCGCGTTCGGACCGCATCCAGTGCGCGCTCGAACATGTGCGCGGGCATCTGTCCGGCGCACTGGGCGTGGAAGAACTGGCCGAGGTCGCCAACCTCAGCCCGCGCCAGTTCAGCCGGGTGTTTACTGCGGAAACCGGGCAGTCACCGGCCAAGGCCATCGAAGGCCTGCGGCTGGAGGCAGCGCGGTTGATGATCGAAAAGAGCCGCCATCCACTGGAGGTGGTCGCGCGCGAAAACGGCTTCCGTGACTGCGGCCATCTGCGCGAGGCGTTCCTGCGTGGCTTCGGCGTGCCGCCGCGCGCGGTGCGCAGCGAGGGCCGCAAGACGGGTTGAACCGCCCTGCGGCATGATCGCTGCGCTCAGGCGATGGTGATCGTCACCGCGATGTTGCCGTGCGTGGCCTTCGAGTACGGGCAGGTCTGGTGCGCAGCGGCCACCAGCGTTTCGGCCTGTGCGTGTTCGATGCCGGGCAGGTGCACCTGCAGCCGCACCTGCAGGACATACGCATCGCAGGCCATGCCCAGGTCCACCTCGGCATCCACCGCCATGCCGGCCGGCACGGCGATCTTCGCCGCTGCCGCGGCCTTGCCGATGGCGCCCATGAAGCAGGCCAACCAGCCGGCGGCGAACAGCTGTTCCGGGTTGGTGCCGCTGCCGCTGCCGCCGGGCGGCGTCAGCGTGATGTCCAGGCGGCCATCATCGCTGCGCGCGCTGCCGTTGCGGCCACCCACGGTGTGGGTGCGGCCGGTGTAGAGGACGGTATCGATCTGGGACATGGCGGGGTGTTCCTGCTGGGCGGGCGCCGGAATGGCGCCGGATGCAGGCAGGATGCGCTGGCTGTGTAGCGGCAGTTTTTCCGCACCGGGGTGGTTTTGTACCGCACTGTAGACAGTGCAGGGCAGAGGGCTAGAATCGGCGCACCGCATTTCGCGTGGCTGGCAAGGACGTCCGCATGCTGCATCACATTTTCCCTTGGCGTACGCGATCTGGACGCCGCCGGTCGCCTGTATGACGCCGTGCTGGCAGCACTGGGGTACCGGCGCGTGCTCGAGGATGACACGGCGATTGGCTACGGCCTGGTTGATGGCCAGGATGCGCTCTGCCTGAAGCTGCGCGACACAGCCATGGCGCCGGGCCCGGGCTTCCATCTGGCCTTCGCTGCGGCGTCACACGCAGCGGTCGATGCCTTCCATGCCGCTGCCATTGCCACGGGCGGCGCCGACAATGGCGCGCCAGGCCCGCGCCCGGACTACGGCGACAGCTATTACGCCGCGTTCGTGGTGGATCTGGATGGCCACCACATTGAAGCCGTCTGCAGCGCGGCGCCGCTCTGAAGCGGCGCTGCACGCCCGCCGCGTGATGCGGCGGATTCCATTCAAACGCCCGCCAGTCGCTCAGTCAAAGCGCCAGCTGATCCCTGCATACACGCCGCGTCCGTCGCCCGGCGTGGAGCGCGCCACGTCCTTGCCAGCGTCGTCGTAACCGGGGGTGACGGTAGCGGCGTAGTGGCGGTTGCCGAGGTTGCGCAGCTCGGCCCAGGCCTGCCAGCGGCCAGTGGGCGCATCGAAGCCGATACGCGTGCCGAAGATCAGGTGGCTGTCGGCCCAGTAGCTGTTGGCGTAGTCCACCGCGATGCGCGAGGCATATTCGGTGTTGACCCCGGCATACAGGCCGGACGGGTGCTGGTAGCGCAGTTCGGCCTGGTAGTAATGGCGCGGCAGGCCCGGCAGCCGGTTACGGCCGAAGCGTGCATCGTGGCGGTAGCGGAAGTCGCTGAAGGTATACGCCTGGCGCAGTGACAGCGTGCCGGCACCGCCTTGCCACAGCGTGCTGTCCAGCCCGGCTTCGATGCCGCGTTGAACGGTGGGGCTGGCGTTGTTCTCGGCCACGAACAGGTTCGGCGCCGGCTGCAGTTCTACGCTCAGCAGCTCATGCAGCACGCGCGCGTAGTAGCCGGTCAGTTCCCAGCGGCCCAGCGCACTGTCACCGCGCGCGCCCAGTTCCAGCGTGGTGGCGGTCTGGTTGACCAGCGGCACCGGCGCGCGCTGGCGGCCGCTCGACGCACCGTAGCCTGCCGGGAAGTACCGGTTCGAGCCCCAGATCATCGACCACGGGTGCGGTGCTTCCACCGAGCGGCTGAGGTTGCCGAACCACTGCAGCTGCGGTGTTGCCTGCCAGGTGAAGCCCACGCGCGGTGCGTAATCCCAGGTGCTTTCATTGATGCGGCCATCGGTGGCCGGCCAGGTGACCTGCACATCGCGGCGGGTGTGGATGAAGGCCAGCCCGGTCTGCAGCCGCAGTGTGTCGGTCAACGCCAGGTCGTTGCCCACGTGCAGCACGCTGTCGGTACCGTGGTGGCTGAAATCGCGCGTGTGGGTGCCGGCGGGGTAGCCGTTGCTGGCAAAGCGCAGCGTCTCGCGCACATCGGCATCCAGGTCGTGGGTCACGCGCAGGCCGAGCGTGGTGACGCTGTCACGGCCGAACAGCGTGTGGCGGTGCGTGTAGCCCAGCGTCGCGTTGAGGTTGGCGTAGTCCAGCTGCTGGCGGTACAGGCTCTCGTTCAGGTCCATCGGGTACTTGTGATAGAGCAGCCCGGCCTGCAGCGTGTTGCTGTCATCGACGGTCCAGGTGGTGGTGTTGCCGATCCACGTGCTGCCCGGCTGCGGGCGGCGCGCATCGATGGCCAGGTTGGCTGGGTTGGCGGCATGCGGATCGTTGCGGATCTGCGCGCGGGTCAGCCGCCCCGGCGTTTCGTGGTCGGTATCGTGGTAGCGCACGGTGAAGCGCGTTTCCAGCTGCGGGGTGATCTGCCAGCCGATGTTCGCGGCCGCACCCTTGCCCTGGCCACGGCCGTGCTGCTGGTAGCCATCGAATTCGCTGTCGGTGTAGGCAACGAAGTAATCGACATCGCCCTGCACACCGCCCAGGCTGGCGCTGTGCTTCTGGTAGCCACGGCTGCCAGCTTCGTAATGCAGCTGCAGGCCTGGCGTATCGCGGCCGCTGCGGGTGATGTAGTTGATCGCACCGCCCAGCGCCAGCGCACCGCGCTCGAAGCCGTTGGCGCCGCGCAGCACCTCCACCCGGCTCATCCACAGCGGTTCCAGCAGTTCGTAGGGCGTGCCGCCCGGGCCGGTCAGCGGCAGGCCGTCGAGCGAAACCGCAATGCCCGACGCATGCGCGCCCGGGCCACGGTTGATGCCCGAACCGCGGATGGAGATCTTGACGCCTTCGTTGCCGGGCGACTGCGCGCTGATGCCCGGCTGGTAGGCCAGTACATCGGCGGTGCCGCCAACGCGGCCCTGGCCGACCTCGGCCAGGTCGATCACATTGCCCGCGCCGGGCACGCGCGCAAGGGCCTGGCGGGCTTGGCCGGCCGTGGTGGCCGCGGTGACCTTGACGGTGTCCAGCGTGGTGGCCGGATCGGCCGCCGCAGCGTGGGTGGTGGCGGCCAGGGCGAAGGACAGCGACAGCGGAAGCACGGCACGCGCCGGCAGGGAACGGATTCTGGTAATGGTCATGCGCAATACGAAAGAGCGGGGGAGCGCGGTTTCAGGCACGTGGCGCGCTGTAAACTGCGATATGGCGCGAGAAGTTAACAGTTCGTGAGCGCGCCGTCACCCATCGCCTCCGTATGGCCGGCTGAGCGGCCGGCAACGAAGCTGCGCCACAGGCTTGCCGTGGCAGCGCCCAGCGCGCACCATGGCGCCGTCGAAAATGGTGGGCCGGCGTGGTGAGCCCCGGCCAGTTGCGGGGCAGCGCCCTGCAGCCACAATCCAGCCCTTCCGGGCCGCGGACCACGACAGAAGGCGGACACGTGCCGCTTCCTGTCATCGCGTGCCCGCACCTGCGCACCGCCTTGTGGAAGCTCCGCACTGTCCTTTGCCGTTGCCTGCGGCACTGTCGAACCGGAGTTCTCCCATGCACCACACCCCCGTCCTGATTGTTGGCGGCAGCCTTGTCGGCCTGTCCGCTTCCCTGTTCCTGTCCCTGCGCGGCGTGCCGCACGTGCTGGTGGAAAAGCACGCCGGCAGTTCGCCGCACCCACGTGCGATGGGCTTCACCGAACACACAATGGAATACTTCCGCGCCTGCGGGCTGGGCGATGCCATTGCGCAGACGCCGGCCGAAACCCGGTTGCAGCGAGTCACCACCGAAAGCCTCGCCAGCACCTGGGGCGAGGTGCTGCCGTGGACGCCGGGCGAACAGGAAACCGCACCGGGCACGTTCTCGCCGTGCCGTGGCGCGGCGATCGCGCAGGACCACCTGGAGCCGATCCTGCGTGAGGCCACCCGCGCGCGCGGAGCCGACCTGCGCTATGGCTGCGTACTGCGCGGCTGGCGGCAGACCGACGATGGCGTGGTGGCCGACCTGGAAGACCGCGCCACCGGTGCGCGCAGCACGCTGCACGCGCGCTACCTGCTGGCCTGCGATGGCGCCGACAGCCCCATCCGTGAACAGCTGGGCATCGTGCGCGAGGGCGTCGGCCACCTGCGCACGCTGCGCAGCGTACTGTTCCGCTGCGAGCAGGCCGATGCCTGGCTGGCGCGCGGGGTGCAGCAGTTCCAGATCGTGCAGCCGGCGCTGCAGGCCTTCCTTACCACCTATGGCGACAGCCGCTGGGTGCTGATGTTCAACGACGACCAGCCGCGCAGCGAGGACGAACTGCTGCAGGCCGTGCGCAGGGCGTTGGGCGCGGACCTGCCGGTGCAGATGCTGGCCACCGGGCGCTGGGAAATGGCCGCGCGTATCGCCCGGACCTACCGCAACGGCAACGTGTTCCTGCTGGGCGATGCCGCGCACCAGCTGCCGCCCACGCGCGGTGGCTTCGGTGCCAACACCGGCATCGACGATGCCTGGAACCTGGCGTGGAAGCTGCAGCTGGTGCTGCAGGGCGTATCCACACCTGCGCTGCTGGACAGCTACAGCGACGAGCGCCAGCCCATCGGCTGGCTGCGCCACCAGCAGACCTTCGCCCGGCCGGACTACGCGCGCTGGGTGGATACGCCGGTGCAGGCCCCACTGTATGGCAATGCAGCCATGGAGCTGGGCCAGCTGCAGCGCTCGTCCATCGTGATCGGTGCCGATGCATCGCTGCCGTCGGCCGCTGCGCCGGACGCCTGGAAGGGCCAGCCCGGCACGCGGGCGCCGCATCTGTGGGTGCAACAGCAAGGTGCCACCGTGTCGACCGTGGACCTGTTCGTGCAGCGTTTCACGCTGGTCAGTGCATTCGCGGCGTGGCTGCAGGCTGTACGCGCGGTGGCCGCCCGCCTGGGCCTGCCGCTGGATGTGCGCGCGCTGGGCGAAGACATCCAGGTGGAGGACGCGGCCGCATTCGGTGCGGCCTTCGGCATGGGGCCGGAGGGCGCCACGCTGGTGCGCCCGGATGGCGTGGTGGCGTGGCGAGCACCGGGTGCCGCAGAGGATGCGGCGGCGGTGATGGATGCGGTGCTGCGTACGGTTGCGTGTATCGGCTGAGGGCGTCGCCCGCCACTGCGGTAGCGCGGTGGGGAACCGCCTGCCGACCAAAATCGGCACCTACCGGCGCGTCATGATGCGTGTGGGATGCCGGCCATTGGCCGGCACCCTTCACCCTTGCTGATCAGTGCCCGAAGGCCTTCTCCACGCCCAGCACGATGGACTGGTCGTTGCCGCTACTGCTGTCCAGGCGGGTCTGGTACTCCGCGCGCAGCAGCCAGGCGCTGTCGGTGCGCAGGTTGATGCCCGCGCCCAGCAGGCCATGGCTGCGCGAGGTGCCATACAGCGTGGTGCGGTACAGCGGCGCACCGGGCAGGTCTGCATAGCCCAGCCGTACATCGTCGCTGCCCTGCAGGTCGCGCCCGAATTCTGCGCGCAGCTGCGGCATCCATACCGTGCCGTTGCGCTTGAAGGCCCAGCGGGCCAGAGCACCCACGGTGGCGGTGGACAGGTTCACCGTCTGCGCCTGGTAGGCCAGTGCGTGGATCGCATCACCCTGCTCGGTGAATCCATCCAGGCGGGCGCGCGCCACGTCCAGGCGGCCATAGGGCGTGACTTCCAGCGTCCTGCCGATGAAGCGGTAGCCGCTGGAGAGCGAAGCGAACCATTGCGTGCCATCACGGCGGCCATGCACGGCGTTGCCGCTTTCGGTGACATGCCGGCGCGCATCCAGATCCAGCCACTGGTAGCCAAGCAGGCCATCGGCGTAGAACCGTTCCGTCGGCCGGTAGCTGGCGTACAGCGCCACGCTGTAGCTGTCCACGCTGCTGCGGCTGCCCTTGTCACCCACGTCCGAGCGTTCATGGCCGTAGCCCACGCCGCCGCCCAGCGCGAAGGTCTCGCTGAGGGCACGGTCGGCGCCCAGGCTCAGGCCGGAGGTGGTGAAGTCGGTCGCGCTGTCACGCCCGCCGCCACGTGCGGAACCGAAGTTCAGCGCGCCGCCGGTCCACAGCGACCAGTCGCCGGGCAGGGCGCCCGGTTGCAGGCCGGCGGCCTGCGGCGTGGCAGGCGATGCCGTATCGGCCTGCACCAGGTAGCGGCGGTTGGCTTCCTGCAGTGCCAGCGTGCTGTCGTTGCCACGGCGCGGGCGCTGCGCATTTGCCGCGCCCAGGGTGATGCCGTTGCTGAAGCTGTCGGCGGCACCGCTGCGCAGCTGTTCCAGGCGGCGCTGGAAGTTGTTGATCTGGCCCATGGCCATGCGCCGTGCGGCATCGGCCTGTGCCGACAGGATGCCGCGCACTTCGGCGTCCTTGGACGGATCACTGCGCGGTGCCACGGTGATGGTCACCACGCCTGGTGCCGAAGTAGCGAAGGCATTGCTCAGGGTGTAGGTGATCTGCGCCGCACCCGCGAACGCTGCTGCGGGCGTGAAGTCCAGCACGTAGCCGTCGGCGCCGGAGCGGATCACCGCCGTGCCCGCCGTGGCCGGCATCACCGCCAGCAGGTTGGCCGCGGTGAAGGGCCCGCCGCGAGCACCGCGGCTCAGGTTGAGCTGCACCGGGCGACCGGCGGCGGCGTCGGTCGCCATCGGCGCGACGGTCGGTGCAGGGTTCACGGTCAGGGTGACGCGCGCCGGCTGCGAGACACCAAACACGTTGCTGAGCGTGTAGTCGAAGCTGACCTGGCCGGTGGCGTCCTGCGCAGCGGTATACAGCAGGTCGGTGCCCTGCACGGCCACGGTGCCCGACGCAGGGGGTGTGCTGATGGCCGCGGCAGTAAAGGGGCCATTGCTGGCACCGTCGGCGGCCTTGATCGTCAGCGTGGTGCCGGCCAGCAGGGCTGCGGTCCGGGCGGTGGCAACCGGCACCGAGCCGGCGCTGACGGTCAGCGTCAGCGTTGCTGGCGCTGACGTGCCGCCCGGGCCGGTGACGGTGTAGCGCAGGCTGTCGCTGCCGAAGTAGTTCGGTGCCGGCGTGTAGAGGATGTTCAAGCCGCTCACCATGGCCGTGCCGTGCTGGGGTGCGGTGACCATCGCCACGCTGGTGATCACGCCGCTGTCGTTGCGGGTGACGTCCACGCTGGTATTGCCATTGGCGGCCGCGCTGGCCAGGTCATCGGCGGCCACCGGGGGGCATCGCTGATCACCACCGTCAGCGGCTGGCTTGCCGAGGCGTTGTACGCATCGGTGGATGTGACCGTGATGTTGGCGGTGCCCGCCGCCGTGGGCGTACCGGCCAGCACGCCTGCGGGCGAAAGGCTCAGGCCGGCGGGAAGCGCGCCTGCGGTGATGGCGTAGGTGTAAGCGCCAATGCCGCCGGTGGTGGTGAAGGTGGTGGAAGCCAAAGGCACGCCCACCCTGCCGGTCGGCAGCGTTGCCGGGCTGATGGTCAGCACCGGCACGATGACCACGCCCGCGTAGCTCCGCTCGGCGGTCTGCAAGGCCGCATCGGTGACCCGCACCCGGATGTTGTAGGCGCCGACGCCTCTCACCAGGCCGCTGATGGTGCCTGTGACGGGATTGAGCGTCAGGTTCGCGGGCAGCGCGCCACTGACGACGGCGAAGGTGTAGGGCGGCGCGCCGGACGTGGCGACAATGGTCTGCGTATACGGGGTTCCGCGAATCGGGCTGGGAAGGCTGGTGGTGGCAATGCTCAACGCGCCACCGGGAACAACGATCTGGAAACTCTGGGTGACATCGGGCGCCGGCAGGTAGGCGCCATCGCCCGGCTGGCTGGCGGTGACCGAGCAGATACCGGGGGCCCGGGCCCGCACCTGGTGGGTGTTGATAATGATTTCGCACGTGTTGAGCGTGTTGCTGACCAGCAGCACGGGCAGGCTGGAACTGCTGGTGGCCTGCAGCGGCGTGTTGGTGCCGAAATTCAGGTCCCCGGGGTTGGTGAAAGCGAGGACCTGCTGGCCCCGGGGCGTGACCGCGTTGCTGGCGCCCGACGGGCTGCCGGTGCCCACGCCGTTGGTGGCCGTCACGCTGAAGGTGTACGAGGTGCCCAGCGTCAAGCCGTTGATGCTGGCCGGTGAGGACGACGTGCTGCTGGTGATGCCGCCGGGCGAACTGGTGAGTGTGTAGCCGGGGATGGGCGAACCGCCATCGCTGGCCGGCGCGGTGAACGTGACCGTGGCACTGGCGGACTGCCCAGGCGGTACCGGGTTGCTGCTGGCGGTACCAATGACGGGTGCGCCCGGCAAGCTCTGGGCGGCGGCCGGGGCAGTGATGCAGCACAGCAGCAGAAGGAGCAGCAGCGCCCCCCACGTAGCCATCACAGATGTGGTGCCGGGCCTGCGCATAGCGGCCGGATCGATCGAACTGGACATGTTTTCCCCCTGAGGCAGACCGCCGTGGCGCCAGGCCTTGCACCTGTGCGTGTCGACAACGTCCGCTGTGATCGGTACAACCCCCATTGCCCGCGCGGGGCAGGCCGAGTGGATCATACCGAAGCACGGAGGCTATGGGATGTGCGTCACATATTCGGGTCTGGCGCCCGCCATACCCGATCGGGCCGTGCCGGCCATCGGCCGGCACGAGGTACCTCCAGGCTGGCGTGCCGGCTGCGGGCCGGCACTTCTGCATCAGCCCAGAATGCCGGGCAGATCCAATCCCTTTTCCTTCGCACATTCCACCGCGATCTCATACCCGGCATCGGCATGGCGCATCACGCCGGTGGCCGGGTCGTTCCACAGCACGCGCGCAATCCGCTTCGCCGCAGCTTCGATACCTTTACAGGCGCTGTCTAGGCAGCGGTTCAGGTGGTCGCTCAGTATGATGTTGAGCAACGGTAGGCATGGCCCAGCCGCCGCCGGCGGCCTTCGATTTCGTGACATGTTGCTTGGAAAATCTGGATATAATAGAGAAATGAAGGTATTTGCGTCGACGACGGCCGTGTATGATAGCTATTGGGAATTCGCGGCCGAAAGGTTGGCGATGTACTATCGAAGGATTTCCAATCCCGTCGGGCCTTGGACGAATGATCCAATATTAAGCTCGCACCGATTCACTAACGTATTTCGCGCGTCGGATAGAGTTAGTCAGTTTCTTATTGGTGAAGTTCAGTATGGTGGTAGGCGCTCGCAGGATGTCGAGGAGATTTTCTTTAGGACAATTCTTTTTAAGATATTCAACAGAATCGATACTTGGCAGTATCTTTAGGCTAGGTTGGGTCCGATCAGCTGGAGAGAGACGCGACTCTCGAGAATTGGCGAGATTCTTAATGAGATGATCGGGAGCAGTCGGAAGGTGTATTCCGCAGCTTATATTATGCCTTCGCCAAATTTCGGCCAAATTAGGAAGCATGCAAATCACTTGGCGCTGCTTCAGCGAATGATGGACGAGCGATTGCCATTGCGCGTAGCAGCGGCGGACTCACTTCGTTCGGTTTATGAGTTGTTACTGAGCTACCCTGGTCTGAGGCCCTTTCTCGCTTTTCAGTACTCCATTGATCTCAACTACTCTTCCCTCATTGAATTCGATGAGTCGGACTACGTAGTTGCTGGTCCGGGTGCTCTGGATGGGATTTCGAAATGCTTCTCTCGAGCGAGCTTGATTTCCCCGCAGAACGTCATCAATGCAGTGGTTGAGCGCCAGTATGAAGAATTCGGGTCGAGGGGGCTTGATTTCAAGGGTCTTTTTGGAAGGCCGTTAATGCCAATTGATTGTCAAAACATTTTCTGTGAGATATCTAAGTATGCAAGGGCGGCACACCCGGACACGCCTGGTTCAAATGGTCGAACGAAGATCAAGCAGAAGTACCGTGGGCACGGTGCACAGTCGGTGCCAACTCCGTTCTTTCCGCCTAAATGGAATCTCGTCGTAAAGCCGCTCCAAGCTGAAGCCGCGGCTTGGCAGGCCCCTGAGTTCAAGTTGGTTCCTCGCTAGGAGTTAGCTGTCAGAAAGTGCTATCGCACTGCAGATCCAGCTCTCCCCCAGCTTTACCGCAATTGTGCGAAAGGAAATCACTTTTCTTGACCAGATGGCTGCCTGGACATCCGCACTAGCGGTGACGCTCACTTCGCCGTGATGGCGCTCGACTAAATCCACAGCTTTTATAGCGGAATGAACATCTGGATCAAGGCCGATTGAAAAAAGAATGGCTCGCTTCTTGGCGATGATGCGAGATTCATCGGAGCTGGTGCTCTCAGCCTTGTCCGGTATGCAAGCCGCCAGGATAGCCATTTGGGCGAATCCAAAGCCTGCCACGCGACCAGAGAGCTGGATAAATACATCGGGATGATAGGTGAGGGACCTTGAGTCAAGGTCAACTGTGACCGTTCCTTTTCCGTTCAGTCGCAATTGGTGGTAAATTTAATATCCTTCTAGAATCGCGTCTTCCCACTCCCAGAATCTATTCCTTGATACTTCGAGTCCAGTGACTAAGTTTTGGATTAGATTTAGGAATTTAAAGGTAATGTGGCTGCGATTAGGGAAGAGCCGAATCGGGTGGTCGTGACGCGGTTGCTGCGGTCCCGCGATTCGCTGCCCTTCGGAGTGAATTGCTTTGATTACTGCCTCTTCTACAATCTTTGCCCTTGCTCCGTCTTCAATCTCGTCAGTTCTTTTGTCCGACTTCCTTTTTGCGGCCCATTAGTCCACGGACGACGGGCGACCACCCAAGGTGGGCAACATTAGCCAGATGCATTACATCGTGAAAGCGATAGCCGTCGTCATGGTACGAGTTGTCAGTGAGAGTGTCATCAAGCTGGCGCCCCTCAAAATACATCTGCGCTCTCTTCTCGTCGCATGATACAAATTGGATCTCAAATTTCCTCGGAAATCGCTGTTCTGCTGGAAAGTCTTGGTCATGCGCGATCGGCGGATGGTTGCGGTTCTGGCGATAAGAAACTTTTTCTATGTTCTGCTGCGCGATATCGCCGAGGTCAAGGTTGTACACGCTCGCGAGTGCAGCTAGATGCCAGGCGGTATAGCCCAGAATATCGTTGAAGGCTCTGTCCTTTAGGGTGGTGTTTAAATCTCTCTCGATATCTGGAAGTGTGGTTCTTAGGATTTCTGCAGACAGTTGATATAGAACTGCGATGCAGACGCCTGCCAATACCCTATTCTCAGTGCGGGCAGTAAGGAAGGTAATTGACTGATAGTCGCTAAACGTAATGCTTCGCGTGCTTCGGCGGAACGATTCGGCGGCGTCGAGAAATGCCTGCCTATTGTTTGGACCAATTACGCCTCGAATCTGCTGTGAGCGATCATCTTGCGAAGAAATCTCAGCAATAAGATTCTTTACGTCGTGAATGAGGATGTTGCATGGTGAGGAGGCGTTCGCAATCCTGGCTAACGCAAAGCAATACCACATCACGTCTCCCAGCTCTTCCGAGATCTCATTGTTAGCAATATCCCATCTTCCTGAGTCGTCCTCATCGAGTAGCTTTTTCTTGATTGCGGATGCGATGGATCCAATCTCAGAGGATAGTCCGTATATCGCGATCTGGCGGCGCTCCTCTGGGGTTAGGTTAATGGACTGATCCGTCAGAAGAACAAAGCTGTCATATTCTGAGACCTTCATGACACCCCCTGTGTCACTATCAATAAGGTGAAATAGGCAGTGACTTATTCTGGCCAGTCTATCGGGTATCCATGAACACCTTTGGGGAGTTGCTGGAACCACTCGTCAATGGCGGAAACGAATTTCGCGCCAAAGGAAACTCGATAGTCTCTCGTGTTGGGGTAAAGATCTTCGCCACAAAATGATCGTAGCGCGGCTGGGATCTGTACTGAATTTCTGCCGTAATAAGCGAAGTTAGTACTTAGAAGAACGGCATCTGAAGTCGTTGTTTCTCTTTCCAGATTTTCGTCATTAAGGGATCCATCCCGAAAGCTGTGGTGAGACTTTTCTTGAATCCAGTTTCCATTTTCATCATTATGATAGATGTTGTCGCCGTATGCGTGCGCGATGCTCGAATTAAAGGTCGGTCGCTTTTCCGTGAAATTTTTATTGTTCCAGTATTGGTGGATCGCCGTCTTGTGTGTTACTTTCATTGCGCATATGACTTGGCCAACGCGATTATTTGCACGGCTGCCACAGCCGACAACTAGATCGCCAATCTCGGCCATCCTGCGAATCTGGGGTTTGCACGTGGCGAGACTGCACGTGCCATGGGATGGATTTGGCGCGAATCCATAGTCGCGAGTAATTTTGTAGGAAAATACGCGCATATTCACTGACACTTTTGATGGTCAATGCTCCGTTCTGGGATTGCGCTCTTGTTAGGAGATTCCCAGATGTTTTTCCCTTGAATTGCACTGGCAAGCGCGCTACTCGATACCCTGATAACAGAGGCGACGGCCTTAAATCCATCTGGATATTGATCTCGATCTCCCGCGACCACCCCTATGATGCGTTTCTCGAGCTGCACAGCGAGTTGCGCGGCCTGCCCGATGCCTCCGTCATCTTCTTTATTAGCAGGGAGAAGAAAAATGCATAGTTGAGAATTCGCTATGCAGTCCCTAACTGGCGTGGGCAGTCCACCTGCTGTGCCCTCTTGGGCGGCTTGTGCTACCTCGAGGGTGGTCAATACGCAGCCTGTGTCGAATTCCTGTGATTTCAGGCTTTCCTTTACCTGTGGGAGCTCGTTCTGGGTGGCGATGACATATATGACGCACGCTATCTTTCTGTGTTCCATTCCCAAATCCTTCTGCTGGCATGAAATTTTGTGAAATTAGTCGTCTTGTCTGTTGGTTTGCTGTCGTGTCCGCTGGAGTCTAGGGCCATTCCCCTTCAAGGAGAAGGGGGCAGCTCTTTGCCGCTATATGTGGATCACGTCGATTCTCATCAAAATCAGTAGATGGAATGCGGGTTGCGCACTTGGGCTGGTCGCTGCGTAACTCTAAATAGCTCCCATTCGCTGGAGTGCGATCAACCCGTAATCCAAGGCAGATCCAATCCCTTTTCCTTCGCACATTCCACCGCGATCTCATACCCGGCATCGACATGGCGCATCACGCCGGTGGCCGGATCATTCCACAGCACCCGGCCAATCCGCTTCGCCGCGGCTTCGGTACCATCGCAGACGATCACCATGCCGGCATGCTGCGAGAAGCCCATGCCCACGCCGCCACCGTGGTGCAGCGACACCCAGGTCGCGCCGCTGGCGGTGTTGAGCAGGGCGTTTAGCATCGGCCAGTCGGAGACTGCATCGGAACCGTCGGCCATCGCTTCGGTCTCGCGGTTCGGCGAGGCCACGCTGCCCGAATCCAGATGGTCGCGGCCGATCACCACCGGCGCCTTCAGTTCACCGTTGGCCACCATCTCGTTGAAGGCCAGCCCCAGGCGATCGCGGTCGCCCAGGCCCACCCAGCAGATGCGCGCCGGCAGGCCCTGGAACTTGATCTTCTCGGCGGCCATGTCCAGCCAGCGGTGCAGGTGCGGGTTGTCCGGAATCAGCTCCTTCACCTTGGCATCGGTCTTGGCGATGTCGTCCGGGTCGCCGCTCAGCGCCGCCCAGCGGAACGGGCCGATGCCCCGGCAGAACAGCGGGCGGATGTAGGCCGGCACGAAGCCGGGCAAGTCGAAGGCATTGGTCACGCCTTCTTACAGCGCCATCTGCCGCAGGTTGCTGCCGTAGTCCACGGTCGGCACGCCCAGTGCGTGGAAGCCGAGCATGGCGCGGATGTGGTTGGCCATCGACGCACGTGCAGCCTTTTCCACTTCCTTCGGTGCGGAAACGCGCTTTTCGTCCCACTGCTCGACGGTCCAGCCCTGCGGCAGGTAGCCGTTCACCGGGTCGTGCGCCGAGGTCTGGTCGGTCAGCAGGTCCGGCTTGATGCCGCGCTCCAGCAGCTCGGCCAGTACGTCGGCCACGTTGCCCAGCAGGCCCACCGACTTCGGCGTGCCGGCCTTGCAGGCGTCATCGATCAGCCGCAGTGCTTCATCCAGATTGTCGGTCCAGGTGTCCAGGTAGCCGGTGCGCAGGCGCATGTCGATGCTGCTCTTGCGGCATTCCACGGCCAGGCACGAGGCGCCGGCCATCACCGCGGCCAGCGGCTGCGCGCCACCCATGCTGCCCAGGCCACCGGTGAACAGCCACTTGCCGGTCAGGTCGCCACCGAAGTGCTGGCGGCCCATTTCCACGAAGGTCTCGTAGGTGCCCTGCACGATGCCCTGCGCGCCGATGTAGATCCAGCTGCCGGCGGTCATCTGGCCGTACATCGCCAGGCCCCTTTTATCCAGCTCGTTGAAGTGGTCCCAGTTAGCCCAGCGTGGCACCAGGTTCGAATTGGCGATCAGCACGCGCGGTGCATCGGCATGGGTGCGGAACACACCCGCCGGCTTGCCCGACTGCACCAGCAGGGTCTGGTCATCGTCCAGCCGCTTGAGCGTTTCGACGATGGCATCGAAGCTCTCCCAGTCGCGCGCGGCGCGGCCGATGCCGCCGTACACCACCAGTTCCTGCGGGCACTCGGCCACGTCTGGGTGCAGGTTGTTCATCAGCATGCGCAGCGACGCTTCGGTCAGCCAGCTCTTGGCGTTCAGCGCGGTGCCGGTGGGCGCGATGATGGTGCGGCTGGGGTCGTTGCGGGTCATGCGGCGCTCCGGTTCGTAGCGAATTCAAGGCAGGCGTTGAGCACCTGCGCCAGCGTGTGGCGCAGCGGTGCGGCGTGTTCGGGGTCGAGCGGGGTGGGCCAGCTGTGCTCGTCCACCTGGTCGGGCAGGGGCTCGTGCATGTAGCCACGGCAGGCCAGTTCCATCTGCAGCGTGTGCACGCCACCGGGGATGTCGCTGTAGTGGCGGGTGATCCAGCCGCCCTTGAAGCGACCGTTGCGCACCTGGCTCATGCCGCTGATCTTCAGCAGGTTCTCCACCACATCGCTCAGTGCGTTGTCGCAGGAGGTGTCCGGCGCGCCGGACGGGCCGGCCGTGCCCAGGTTGAACTGCGGTAGCTCGCCGTCGAACAGGTGCGGGATATGCGAGCGGATTGAATGCGCGTCATACACCACCAACGTGCCGTGGCGTGCGCGCAGGCGTGCGATCTGCGCCGCCAGCGCATCGTGGTACGGCGCGAAATAGGTGTCGCGGCGGCGTGCGATCTCCGCCTCATCCGATTCGCGGCCGGCGTGGTACAGCGGCTGGTTGTCGAAGGTGGTCAGCGGGCACAGGCCGGTGGTGTTCTGGCCCGGGTACAGCGACACGCCGCTGGGGTCGCGGTTGAGGTCGATCACCGAACGCGAGATGGCCGAGCGCACGGTGGTCGCGCCCATACCGCGCACGAAATCGTACAGCTCGTGCACCCACCAGTCGGCATCGCGCCGCGCCAGCCACGGCGAGTGGTAGTCGCCCATCAGTTCGTGCGGCAGCTCGCTGCCGGTGTGCGGGAAGCTGACGATAAACGGGGCATCGCCCTCGTGCACGGTCAGCCATTCGGGCTGGGTCGTCATGCCTGCGGCTCCACGGTCGGCAGCAACGCGTGCAGGCCGTGGGCGAGCGCGCCGCTGCGCACCAGGTGGGTGGCGGCCACCATGTCCGGGTGGAAGTAGCGGCCCTCTCCCAGCGTCGGCACCTGCGCGCGCAACGCAGCGCGCACGCTTTCCAGCGCGGTGCTGGAGCGCAGCGGGGCGTGGAAGTCGCAGCCCTGCGCGGAGGCCAGCAGCTCGATGCCGATCACGTTGGCCGCGTTCTCGGCCATCTGCATCAGGCGGCGTGCACCGTGCGCCGTGCGCGGCCATCGACACGTGGTCTTCCTGGTTGGCCGAGGTCGGAATGGAATCGACGCTGGCCGGGTAGGCACGCTGCTTGTTTTCAGACACCAGCGCCGCGGCGGTCACCTGCGGAATCATGAAGCCGGAATTCAGGCCCGGGCGCGGGGTCAGGAACGCCGGCAGGCCCGACAGCGCCGGGTCCACCAGCATGGCCAGGCGGCGCTCACTGATCGAGCCGATCTCGCACACCGCCATCGCCAGCATGTCGGCCGCGAAGGCCACCGGCTCGGCGTGGAAGTTGCCGCCGGACAGCGCTTCGCCGGTCTCGGTGAACACCAGCGGGTTGTCGGTCACGCCGTTGGCTTCTATTTCCAGCGTGGTCACGGCCTGGCGCAGGATGTCCAGCGCCTCGCCCATCACCTTCGGCTGGCAGCGCAGGCAGTACGGGTCCTTCACGCGCACATCGTTGTCGCGGTGCGATTCTCGGATATCCGATCCCTGCATCAGCGAACGCAGCGTGGCGGCAGTGGCTATCTTCCCGCTCTGGCCGCGGATGGCGTGGATGCGCGGATCGAACGGCGTATCCGAGCCCTTGGCCGCTTCCACCGACAGCGCGCCGGTCACCAGCGCGGCCTGGAACAGGGTCTCGATCTCGAACAGGCCGGCCAGCGCGTACGCCGTGGAGAACTGGGTGCCGTTGAGCAGGGCCAGGCCTTCCTTCGCGCCCAGTTCCACCGGCTGCAGGCCGGCGCGTGCCAGGGCCTCCACGGCCGGCAGGCGCGCATCGCCGATGAAGGCTTCGCCCACGCCGATCATCACGCTGGCCAGGTGCGAGAGCGGGGCCAGATCGCCCGACGCACCCACCGAGCCCTGCGCCGGCACTACCGGCAGCACGCCCTTCACCAGCATCGCTTCCAGCAGCAGGGTTTCCTCGCGCACGCCAGAGGCGCCTTGTGCGAGGCTGACCAGCTTCAGCGCCATCATCAGCCGCACCACATTGGCCGGCATCAGCTCGCCCACGCCAGCCGCATGCGAGAGCACGATGTTCCGCTGCAGGGTGGCCAGGTCTTCGCGCTCGATGCGCACGCTGGCCAGCTTGCCGAAGCCGGTATTGATGCCATACACCGGCGCACCCTTGGCGACGATGGCGGCCACCGCGGCGGCGCTGGCACGCACTGCCGGCAGCGCGGCGGGGTCCAGTGCAAGCGGCGCGCCGCGGTAGACCTGCCGCCACTGGGCAAGGGTGACGTGGCCGGGGCGAAGAACCAGGGTGTTGCTCATGTGTTGCTCCAGGAAGCGGGCAGGTCGGGCTGCCCGCGCACCACGCGCGCGCAGCGGGTTGAATCCCATGCGGTAGACCAGGTCGGCCGGCGCGTCGATGTCCTAGATCGCCAGGTCGCAGTCCATGCCTACCGCCAGGCGGCCGATGCGCTCGCTGCGGCCCAGCGCACGCGCCGCTTCACGGGTGAAGTCGGCGATGCATTCGTCCACGGTCAGGCGGAACAGGGTCGCGCCCATGTTCATTGCCAGCAGTGGGCTGGTCAGCGGCGAGGTGCCGGGGTTGCTGTCGGTGGCTAGTGCCAGCGGCACACCGGCCGCACGCAGCGCGGCGATCGGGGCAGGGTGGTATCGCGGGTGAAATAGAAGGCGCCGGGTAGCAGCACGGCCACGGTGCCGGCAGCGGCCATCGCGGCAATGCCGGCCTCGTCGAGGTGCTCGATATGGTCGGCCGACAGCGCACCGAAGCCGGCGGCCAGTTCGGCGCCGTGCTGGTTGCTCATCTGCTCGGCGTGGATCTTCACCGCCAGCCCGTTCGCGCGCGCGGCTTCAAAGACCTGCCGTGCCTGCGCGGGCGAGAACGCAATGTTCTCGCAGAATACGTCCACGGCCTCGGCCAGGCCCTCGGCGGCGATGGCCGGAATCATCACGTTGCACACCTCGTCGGTGTACTCCTGTGCCTCCCGGCCCGGCGGCACCGCATGTGCGCCGAGGAAGGTCGGCACCACGTTCACCCGGCATTCCTCGCCCAGTGCGCGTGCCACCTGCAGCTGCTTGCGCTCGTCGTCCAGGGTCAGGCCATAGCCGGATTTGATCTCCACCGTGGTCACGCCCTCGGCGCGCATCGCCAGCAGGCGCGGGCGGCTTTCGCGGGCCAGCTGCTGCGGCGAGGCGGCGCGGGTGGCGCGCACGGTGGGGACGATGTCGCCACCGGCGCGGGCGATGTCGGCATAGCTCACGCCCTGCAGGCGCTGCTCGAATTCGTTGGCGCGGTTGCCGGCGTAGACCAGGTGGGTATGGCAGTCGATCAGGCCGGGCGAGATCCAGCGGCCCTCGCCATCGATGCGGGTGGCCGGCTGCAGGTGGGCATCGCTGCCGGCCGGGCCGAGGTGCACGATGCCCAGGCCATCGCCGTCCAGCGTGATCAGGTGGACGTTGGACCGGAGCGTGTCGCAGTGCATGGCTTCCTCATCACGGCTGTGCTTATATGTCTATACAATAAAGCCGTCCTTTTCGGGTTGTCCAGCCATGACCGATCTGCGCCCCACCGCCGCGCCTGCCGCCTTCCACGCTGAACAGGCCTTGCTGCCGCAGGGCTGGGCCCGCGACGTGCGGCTGCAGGTGCAGGCCGGGCGCATTACCGCCGTGGCCAGCGGGCAGGCGGCGCAGGCTGGCGATACCCGGCTGTCGATCCTGGTGCCGGGCCTGCCCAACCTGCACAGCCATGCCTTCCAGCGCGGCATGGCCGGGCTGACCGAGATCGGCGGCGGTGACGGTGACAGCTTCTGGAGCTGGCGCGAGCTGATGTACTGCTTCCTGGCCCACCTGCGCCCGGACGCGGTGGAAGCCATCGCCGCCCAGGCCTACATGTAAATGCTGGAAAGTGGCGTCACCCGCGTCGGCGAATTCCACTACCTGCACCACGCAGCGGACGGGCAGGCCTACGCCGACCCGGCCGAGATGAGCGCACGCATTGCCGCGGCCGCCGCACAGACCGGTATCGGCCTGACCCTGCTGCCGGTGTTCTACGCCCACGCCGATTTCGGCGGTGCGCCACCCAACCCTGCCCAGCGCCGGCTGATCCATGACGTGGACGGGTTCGCGCGGCTGCTGGACGGCGCGCGCCATGCGCTGGCCAGCCTGCCCGACGCGGTGCTGGGTTTCGCGCCGCACAGCCTGCGCGCGGTGACCGGCGACGAGTTGGCCGCGCTGCTGCCGTTGAACGATGGTCCGGTGCATATCCATATTGCCGAGCAGGTGCGCGAGGTGGAGGCCTGCCTGGCCTGGAGCGGCCAGCGCCCGGTGCAATGGCTGTACGAAAACGCGGCGGTGGATGCGCGCTGGTGCCTGGTGCACGCCACCCACATCACGGCGGCCGAACGTGCGCAGATCGTGGCCAGCCAGGCCGTGGCCGGCCTGTGCCCGATCACCGAAGCCAACCTTGGCGACGGCCTGTTCCCGATGCAGGCCTTTGCACGGGAAGGCGGGCGCTTCGGCGTCGGCTCGGATTCCAACGTGCTGATCGACGCGGCCGAGGAACTGCGGCTGCTGGAATACGGCCAGCGCCTGACCCTGCGCGGCCGCAACGTGCTGGCCCCCGACGCCACCCGCAGCAGTGGGCGCTACCTGTACGAAGGCGCCGTGAACGGTGGTGCGCAGGCGCTGGGCGTGGCTGCCGGCCTGCAGGTGGGTGCCAGTGCCGACCTGCTGGCACTGGACCCGGCACACCCCGCGCTGCTGGGCCGCCACGGCGATGCCTTGCTTGACAGCTGGATCTTCGCCGCACGTAATGGCGCGCTGCGCGATGTGTGGCGCCATGGTCGCCAGGTCGTGGCTGATGGCCGCCACCTGCAGCGCAGCGCCATCACCGCCCGTTTCGCCCAGGCCCTGC
Organism: Stenotrophomonas maltophilia; assembly: GCA_009912235.1. Classification (GTDB taxonomy): domain Bacteria; phylum Pseudomonadota; class Gammaproteobacteria; order Xanthomonadales; family Xanthomonadaceae; genus Stenotrophomonas; species Stenotrophomonas maltophilia_AV. Next base: position 72,029 of record WNDS01000002.1, on the reverse strand, counting down.
AGGGTGTGCTGGGCTGAACCTGCCTTCGACCGAGCCTTCCGTGACCACCCGCAAGTCCGCCACGCTCAACCAGCGCATCCGCAGCGACCTGGAAAGCCGCATCCTCAGCGGCGAATGGGCGCCGGGGTTCCGCATTCCGTTCGAGCATGAGCTGATGGAGCAGTATGGCTGCTCGCGGATGACGGTGAACAAGGTGCTGACCGCGCTGGCCGAGAGCGGCATGATCGAGCGCCGCCGCCGTGCCGGTTCGTTCGTGGCGCGGCAGCCGCCGCACCTGGAACAGGTGGCGCTGGAGATTCCGGACATCGCCATGGAAGTGGGCTCGCGCGGGCACCAGTACGCCTACCGGCTGCTGCGCCGCGAACTGCGCGTGGCCGCGCCGGACGCGCCCGGCGAAGGCGAGCTGGCCGGCGGCGCGCAGTTGCTGGCGATGCGCTGCCTGCACCTGGCCGACGGCCGCCCGCTGGCGCTGGAACACCAGCTGATCAGCCCGGTGGGCGTGCCCGAGGTGCTGGACGTGGATTTCACCGTGACCGCGCCGGGCAGCTGGCTGCTGCAGAACGTGTCCTGGACCCGCGCCCAGCACCGCATCAGCGCCTGGGGTGCCGACGCGGCCAGCGCCAAGCTGCTGGACGTCCCGCCCGGCACCGCCTGCCTGGTGATCGAGCGCCTGACCTGGCGCGGCGAGCAGCCGATCACCCGCGTGCGGCAGATTTTCCTCGGCGACGCCTGGGATCTGGTCGCGCGGTTCGCGCCGGGGGCGCGGTAGGGCGCGTCGCGCGTGTTCATCCACGCATGGCGTGGATCTACAGAACATGGCCGGCCCCGTTGCGTTATGTAGATCCACGCCATGCGTGGATGCCATTCAAGCAGCCCGCGCCTTGCCGCGGTGTTGCGTCAGTAGGTGGCGCACTGCCGCCAGCGCACGGGCTCTTCCACGCCCGGGCGGGCGTTGAGCTGGATGCGCACGGTGCGCAGGGCGGGGTAGTGCATCACCTGGTCGCAGATCAGCGGCCAGGTGGCGTCGATGTCACCGGTACAGTTGATCGACAGCGTCTGCCGGGTCAGCCAGACACCGCTGGCCACGCCGGGCTGGCGGGCCAGGTCGCGTGACAGTTCGCGCTGGTAGCGCTCCAGCGTGGCCGCGTCGGGGTTCGGGTCGGCATGCTCGGCGTCGGCTACGGCGGTGGCCGGCACCGGTGTGACGGTGGCCGGCACCGCCGGCGCAGCCGGTGCGGGTGCAGCCGCTGCAGTGGTGTCCGGGCGGGGCTCGGGCGCGGGGGCAGGGGTGTTGGCCGGGGGCGTGCCAACCGCTGAAACCGGCGCGTCGGGGGGGCGCGGTCTGGTAGCCCAGCCCGACCATCAGGCCCGGCGTGCAGGCGCCCAGCACCGCGATCGCGCTGCGGCGCACCGCTTCATTGCGCGCACTGGCGCGTACCCGGCTTTCCACATCACCGGGCAGGTAGGGCTGCAGCAGCGGCCACAGGCGCGGCCCGTCCAGCACGTCCACGCCCTGTTTCAGCGCGGCGCTCATGCCATCGCGCTCCACCCGGCCTTCGGTGATGAGGATGCCGCCCTTGGCGCCGCCCAGCCGCGCAGCGGCGCCCAGCTCGTTCACGGCGGCGGTGCCGATGCGGTAGGCCAGCCCGTGCTTGCACGACACCAGCCAGCGGTGGGGGCCATCGCTGAGCAGGAAATCGCTGCTGGGTTCGCGGCTCTCGGCCGGGCTGTCGCCCACGTCATGCAGGCCGCGCTGCTCGTGCAGGGCGCGCTTGACCAGTACCGAGAACTCGCGCCAATGCATGCCGGCCAGGGCCTGCAGGCCCAGCGTCATTTCCTTCTGCCGGCGCTTGAACCACCACAGGTAGACGATGGCCAGGCCACCGGAGAGCAGGGCCAGCAGCAGGGCCAGAATCCAGGAAAACATGCAGGGGCGGGGGGCAGGACAGCAGAAAGGAAACGACAGTTTAAAGGTCGCTTCCGGCAATGGGATCAGGTCATTCCTGACAGGAATGGTGACGCATCACCCAGTTCAGCGGTTTGCCGGCTTGCCAGGCACGAAAAAACCCGCCAACCCGGGAGCCGTGAGGGGAGGGAACAAACGGCAGCGGATGGATTGGCGGGTTCGACCCGATTGTCACCAAAGCCATGGTGCTTTGCAACAATCGGGCGTATGTCAGATCAGCATCAGGTCAGGGCGAGGCGCCCGGTGACTGGTGGCTGCCCGGTGTCGGTTCGCCACTGGCCGGGCTGGCCGCGTGGTTTTCCAGGCGCGCGATGCGGCTGTTGAGTGCATCCAGGCGGGCTTCCAGCGCAGCGAATTCGGCCGCGGTGGGCACATGCAGGCGCTTGAGCACGCCCTGCACCTGGTCGTCGAAGGCCTTTTCCACCTTGTTCCAGGCGCCACTGGCCTTCTCGCGTGCCTCGTCCAGCGACTGCTCGACGTTGTCACGCCAGCCCGGGCCCTGTTCGGCATTGCGGGCGCGGCGGCGTTCTTCCCAGGCTTCGCCCTCTTTCACCAGTCCGTCGAAGAAGCGGTTGCCTTCGGCCTGCGCACGGCCGAGCGCGCCGAGGCCGGCCAGCCAGACCTGCTGTGCCGAATCGCTCAGCTTGCGCGAGAAGCGCTCGGCCTGGTCGCCGAAGGACGCCTTGTCCTCGTCGTCGCGGTGGCGGTCGTCGTGATCGTAGGTGTTCATCTGCAGTCCTCGGGGAGGTAAGGCCTGCCCCGAGACTACCGTGCCCACACGTTGCAGGGCCGTGATGGGTCGGGCGGGGTTCAGCCCAGCTTTTCCTTCAGCACGCGCTGGATCTCGCTTTCCACCATGCCTTTCATGGCCGACAGCAGGAAACCCAGCTTGGCCGTCACGCGCACCGCGCCCGGCTGCAGTTCAATGGCCCCGTCCACGCCGCTGCCGTTGAAATCCAGCACGTCGCCGCGCCAGTTCGACTTCAGCCCGAAGCGCTCGGAGAGCTTGGCCGCCACTTCTTCAATCGCCTGGCGGGCCTGCGGCTCGGGCAGGGCGTGGGCGTGGCGGACATCGATAGTGGACATGCAGGTTCCTTGCGCGCGGCAGTAAATTCCAGAAGGGCGTGCATTGTGCGCATCGCGGCTGTCCACGCCAAGCGATGCATGGGTTCTTCTGCACCTGCGAGCAACCTGCTAGGCTGCGCCGCGTGCAGAACCTGCTTGTCCACTTCAGCCAGCAACATCACCCCGACCAGCCCTTGAAGCCCGGGGTGCAGCGCATCGTGCGCCAGGCCAACGGCAGCGTGCGCCTGGCCGAAGGCACGCAGGGCGCCCTGCTGCTGGCCCAGTTCTGCCTGGACGACCGCGGCCTGTGGCTGCAGGTGGCCAGCGGTATCCGCGGTATCCACGTCAACGGCCGCCCGGTGCGGCGCATGGCCCTGCTGCGTGCGGGCGATGCGGTGTACGTGGACGGCGTGGAAATGGTGCTGCAGGGCGAGGTCGACCCGGCCACCCACCCGCCGGCGCCCAAGGACAGCGGCGACGAACAGTTGCTGCTGCGCGGTGTCGGTGGCCTGCACCACGGGCGCGGCTACACGCTGGCGCGGCCGCGGGTGATCGGTAATGGCATCGACGCGGACATCGCCATCGATGAACCCGGTTTCGCCGCCCAGCACGCCCGCGTGGAAGTGCACGGCGAGCGCGTGCTGCTTCGCGACCTGGGCAGCAGCGACGGCAGCCGGGTGAACGGTGTGGCCGTGCGCCATTGCTGGCTGCAGCCTGGCGACCAGCTGGTGCTCGACGGCCAGCACCGCTTCGTGCTGGAAGTGCCGCATGACCCGCGCCGGCGCCCGCTGCCGGTGGAAGAAGATGTGCGCCCGCAGGCCGAGACCGTGGCGGCTGCGGTGCCGCCCGCACGGGTCCGGCGCTGGCCGTGGCTGCTGGTCAGCGCGCTGCTGCTGGCCGCCGTGCTGAGCCTGCTGCTGCTGTTCGGCGCGCGCTGAGGCGATCCCGGTAGCTGCCAACCTTGGTTGGCATGCCTCCCCGAACGCCGAGCAGGCCCCGCACCCGCCGCAGCCCCAACGCGGCAATTGGATTCCAATGAAACCAAATTTCCCTTGGCGCACAAGGCCGCAAGGGTGGTGCGCTGCGGCATACTAGGGCTCTTGCCCCACAGGTGTGACATGACGCGCGCGTTCAACTTCAGTGCCGGCCCTGCAATGCTGCCGGAACCGGTCCTGCGCCAGGCGCAGGAAAAGATGCTGGAATGGCACGGCGTGGGCGCCTCGATCATGGAGCTGAGCCATCGCGGCCCGGAATTTATGGCCGTGGCCGCCGAGGCCGAAGCCGACCTGCGTCTCCTGCTTGATATCCCCGACGATTACGCGGTGCTGTTCCTGCCCGGCGGTGCCACCGCCCAGCAGGCCCTGCTGCCGCTGAACTTCGCTGCCCCAGGCCAGCGTGCCGACTACGTGCTCAGCGGGCACTGGGGCAAGACGGCGGTCAAGCAGGCCGGCGTCTACGTGGATGCGCACATTGCCGCCAGCAGCGAAGCCGGCGGCTTCCGCGACGTGCCGGCACGCGCGGACTGGCAGCTCTCGCCGGATGCCGCCTACGTGCACATCACCGCCAACGAGACCATCCACGGCGTCGAGTTCCGTGATCTGCCCGAGGTGGGCGATGTGCCGCTGGTGGCCGATTTCAGCTCGTCCATCGCCAGCGAGCCGCTGGACGTGCGCCGCTTCGGCGCCATCTACGCCGGCGCGCAGAAGAACCTGGGCCCGGTCGGCATCGGCGTGGTCATCGTGCGCCGTGATCTGCTGGCCCGCAGTGGCCAGCCGCGCGCGGACATCTTCGATTACCGCTCGCACGCCGCGCGCGATTCCATGCTCAATACCCCGCCCACCTGGAACTGGTACATGGCCGGGCTGGTGTTCAAGTGGATGCTGGCCGAAGGTGGCGTGGTCGAATTCGCCAAGCGCAACGCCGCGAAGGCCGCGCTGGTGTACTCGGCCATCGACGCCTCCGGCGGCTTCTACCGCAACGAGGTGGCCAGCAGCGCCCGCTCGCGCATGAACATTCCGTTTTTCCTGCCCAGCGCCGAACTGGATGCGCGTTTCGTGGCTGAATCCAAGGCGGCCGGCCTGCTGGCGCTGAAGGGCCACAAGGCCGTGGGTGGCATCCGCGCATCGCTGTACAACGCCATGCCGCTGGCCGGGGCCGAGGCGCTGGTCGCCTTCATGGCCGATTTCCAGCAGCGTCACGGCTGAGCACTGAACGGCGCGCACCGTCGGGTGCGTGTCCCGCAACAAGGACTACCGATGGCAAGCAAACCCAGCAAGAAATCGCCGAAGCCGGCCGCGCCCAAGGCGCTGACCGCTACCCCGGCCAAAGCCAAAGCCAAGGCCAAGCCGGCCAACGCCAAGGCCGCCTCCACCCCGGTGCCGACCCAGGCGCCGCTGGCACTGGCCGATGTGCGCTCGAAGATCGACCAGATCGACCGCGACATCCAGAGCCTGATCGCCGAGCGTGCGCAGTTCGCCCACCAGGTCGGCAAGGCCAAGGGCAAGCTCGCCGCCGCCGTGGATTACTACCGCCCCGAGCGCGAAGCGCAGGTGCTGCGCATGGTGGTGGACCGCAACGAAGGCCCGCTCAGCGATGAAGTGCTGGTGCACGTCTACCGCGAAATCATGTCGGCCTGCCTGGCCCAGCAGGAGCCGCTGAAGATCGGCTACCTCGGCCCGGAAGGCACCTTCAGCCAGCAGGCCGTGCTCAAGCACTTCGGCCGCTCGGCGCTGGGCCTGCCGATGGCCAGCATCGAAGAAGTGTTCCAGGAAGTGGAAGCCGGCAACGCCGATTTCGGCGTGGTGCCGGTGGAAAACTCAGGGCAGGGCACCATCCAGATCACCCTGGACATGTTCCTCACCTCCAACCTGAAGATCTGCGGCGAAGTGGAACTGCGCGTGCAGCAGTACCTGATGTCGCGCAGCAGCCGCATCGAGGATATCGAGCGCATCTACGCGCACCCGCAGTCGTTCATGCAGACCTCGGCATGGCTGCGCGCCAACCTGCCCAAGGCCGAGAAGATTCCGGTCGCCAGCAACGCCGAAGGCGCGCGCCGTGCGCGTAACGCCGACGACGCGGCTGCCATCGGCGGCGAAAGCGCCGGCCACGTGTACGGCCTGAAGAAGGTGGTCACCAAGCCCATCCAGAACGATGCCGACAACACCACCCGTTTCCTGGTGGTGGGCCGCAACATCTTCCCGACCTCCGGCCACGACCGCACCTCGGTGCTGGTGTTCATCCATGACAAGCCCGGCGCGCTGTTCGATGTGCTCAGCCCGTTCGCCCGCCATGGGATCAGCATGAACCGCATCGAATCGCGGCCCTCGCACCACGACAAGTGGGAATACGGCTTCTTCATCGACCTGGCCGGCCACATCGACGATGCGCCGATGCAGGCCGCGCTGGCCGAACTGGAAGCGCACTCGGCGCAGATCAAGGTGCTGGGTTCCTATCCGGTGGCCGTGCCCTGATCGACGCTGCGGCCGCGTGCCGCGCCCCTTGATGCACCGCCGGCGCGCCGGCGACTACGGAATGACCCCACGATGAGCAACGCGCAACACTGGATCGCCCGCAAGGGCCAGCCCCTGCAGGGCGCCCTGACCATTCCCGGCGACAAGTCGGTCTCGCACCGCGCGGTGATGTTCGCCGCGCTGGCCGATGGCACTTCCACCATCGAAGGCTTCCTGGAAGGCGAAGACACCCGCTCCACCGCGCGCATCTTCAGCCAGCTGGGCGTGCGCATGGACACCCCGTCGCCGTCGCGGCGCGTGGTGCACGGCGTCGGCATCGATGGCCTGCAGGCGCCCAGCGCGCCGCTGGACTGCGGCAACGCCGGCACCGGCATGCGCCTGCTGGCCGGGCTGCTGGCGGGCCAGGCGTTCGACTGCACCCTGGTGGGCGATGAATCGCTGTCCGGGCGCCCGATGCGCCGCGTCACCGGCCCGCTGGCACAGATGGGCGCGAAGATCGACACCGAAAGCGATGGCACCCCGCCGTTGCACGTGCACGGCGGCCAGCCGCTGCACGGCATCGATTTCGCCTCGCCGGTGGCCAGTGCGCAGGTGAAGTCGGCCGTGCTGCTGGCCGGCCTGTACGCACAGGGCGAAACCCGCGTCACCGAACCGCACCCGACCCGCGACTACACCGAGCGCATGCTCTCGGCCTACGGCGTGGAGATCGAATTCTCGCCGGGCCAGGCGCGCCTGCAGGGTGGCCGGCGCCTGCGCGCCACCGACATCGTGGTGCCGGCAGATTTCTCCTCGGCCGCGTTCTTCCTGGTGGCTGCCAGCATCATTCCCGGTTCCGAGCTGCGCCTGAAGCAGGTTGGCCTCAATCCGCGCCGCACCGGCCTGCTGCACGCGCTGCGCCTGATGGGCGCGGACATCACCGAAGAAAACCCGGCCGAGCAGGGCGGTGAACCGGTGGCCGATCTGGTGGTGCGCCATGCCGCGCTGAAGGGCGCGCGCATTCCCGAAGCGCTGGTGCCGGACATGATCGACGAGTTTCCCGCGCTGTTTGTGGCCGCCGCCGCGGCGGAAGGCCCGACCGTGGTGAGCGGCGCTGCCGAGTTGCGGGTGAAGGAATCCGACCGTCTGGCCGCCATGGCCACCGGCCTGCGCACGCTGGGCGTGCAGGTGGACGAGACCGACGATGGCGCCACCATCCACGGCGGCGCCACGCTGGGAAGCGGCACCATTGAAAGCCATGGCGACCACCGTATTGCCATGGCGTTCTGCATTGCCGGCCAGCTCAGCAGCGGGGAGGTGCGGGTGAATGACGTGGCCAACGTGGCCACCTCGTTCCCGGATTTCGATGGCCTGGCGCGCGGTGCGGGGTTCAACCTGGCGTGATTGGGCTGGGTTGATCGACGGCCGGCACTACCTGTCGCCGATGCCTCGTCGGCGCGTTCGTGTGGCCGCGCCACACAAAAAGAGACGGAGGCCGAAGCCTCCGTCCCGATCACGAACCCCTCGTCCGCGATCAACGCTCGGTACGGAAATCCACCGGCACGCGCACCACGCTGGCCACGGCGCGGCCGTCCTGCATGGCCGGCTGGAACTTCCAGTCACGCACGCTGCCCAGCACCGCGCGGTCCAGATCACGGCTGCGCTCGCCGGTGCGCGAAATGATCGTCGCATCGGTCACGTTGCCGCGCGTATCCACGCTCAGGCTGGCCACCACGCTGCCCTGTACGCCGCTGCGCAGGGCGGCAGCCGGGTAGGTCGGCTTCGCGTTGCTGGCCAGCGGGCGGGCCTCACGGTCGCGTACGGCCGGGGCGGCCTTGCGCTGGCCCTGGCTGGCCGGCGCGGCCTGTCGCTGTGCCGGGGTCGGGGTGGTGGCCACCGGGTTTTCCGAGGCCGGCAGCATGCGCTCGCCCACCGGTGCCGGGGCCACGTCTTCATTGTTGGAGAAACGCAGCCACACCAGTGAGGCGGCGAACATCGCAAGGATCAGAGCCATCCACAACCACGGCGATGTCGGCCGACGACCATCCTGCAGGTCGGCATCGCGCTGGTGATGGGGGCTGTTGATGTCATGGGCATGGGCATTCATCACGGACTCCTTGGCGTCTGTTTGACGACGCCCCGAGTCTCGCCCGTCCGTGGTTGCCGATGTGTCAGTTACGCGTCAACGCGGCCGCCGCATACCCCAAGAGGTTCAGGTTGGGGCCGGGAAGGGTTCAGCTTACTGTCCGGTCTTGAAATCGAACGGCACTTCGATGCTGCCCGGCACGGCCTGCCCGTTGCTATGGGCCGGGGTGAAGCGCCACTGGCGCACGGCATCCATGGCGGCACGGTCCAGCTCGCGTGAGCCACTGCGCTGGACCAGGGTCACGCCGCCCGGCTGGCCGGCGGCATCCACGTCCACCCGCAGCACCACCGAACCGGTCTCGCCACGGCGCAGCGCACCCGGCGGGTACTCCGGCGGCGGCGACTGGCCGGGAATCGGCATCGGGCGGTCGGCCGCCACCGGCGCACCCTGCTGGCCCGGTGCGGGGGCCGGGGCGGCCTCCACCGGCTGCGGCGGCGGGGCGGGGGCGGTCTCCACCAGCGTGGCGGTCTCTTCCGGCGGCGGCGCCGGCTTGGCGTCGGGCATGTCACTGGAGCCGGCCGCGGCGGGCAACGGCTCGGGCAGCGGGGCCACTTCGGCCACCTGCTGCGGGGTCTGGGCGTTCGGGTCGGCCTGCAGGAAATCGTTGTCGCGGCGGCTCACCAGCCAGACCACGATGAACAGCGCGATGCCCACCCCGAAGGCAATGCCGGCAATCTTCAGGCTGTTGCGAGGAATGTGGACGGTGAACGACTTGGTGCCAGACGAGGAACGGGGCACGGACATGGGCCAGACCAGGACGGAATACCCCGATTCTGCCACGGCCGGAATGAACCCAGCGGCAGAAATCCGCATAACAGGCGATAATCGGTTCCCTGTTCCTCATCCACCGACACCTGCCATGCTCGATCCTGCCTTGCTCCGCCACCAGCCCGCCGACCTCGCCGAACGCCTGCGCAGCAGCCGCGGCTACGAGCTCGACGTGTCTGCCCTGGAGTCACTGGAGGCCGATCGCAAGCGCATCCAGGTGCGTACCCAGGAACTGCAGAGCCTGCGCAACAGCCGCTCCAAGGCCATCGGCCAGGCCAAGGCCAAGGGCGAGGACGTCTCGGCCATCATGGCGGAAGTGGCTGCGTTCGCCGACGAACTGAAGGCCTCGGAAGTGGCCCTGGACGAACTGCGCGAGAAGATCGATACGATCGCCATGGGCATTCCGAACCTGCCGTCCGAGGACGTGCCGGCCGGCGCCGATGAGAGCGAGAACGTCGAGCAGGGCCGTTGGGGCACCCCGCGCCAGTTCGATTTCAAGGTGCTGGACCACGTCGAGCTGGGCGCGCGCAACAAGTGGCTGGACGGCGAAACCGCCGCCAAGCTGTCCGGCTCGCGCTTCACCGTGCTGCGTGGCCCGATCGCCCGCCTGCACCGCGCGCTGGCCCAGTTCATGCTGGACCTGCACAGCGGTGAGCACGAATATCAGGAAACCAACGTCCCGGTCATCGTCAACGCCGACAGCCTGTACGGCACCGGCCAGCTGCCGAAGTTCGAGGAAGACATGTTCGCCACGCACCTGGGCGAGCAGAAGCGTTACCTGATTTCCACCTCGGAAATCTCGCTGACCAACATCGTGCGCGACGAGATCGTGGAGGCCGAGCGCCTGCCGCTGCGCATGACCGCCCACTCGCTGTGCTTCCGTTCCGAAGCCGGCAGCGGTGGCCGCGACGTGCGCGGCATGATCCGCCAGCACCAGTTCGAGAAGGTGGAACTGGTCGCCGTGTGCCGCCCGGAAGAAAGCGAGGCCGAGCACCAGCGCATGACCCGCTGCGCCGAAGTGGTGCTGGAAAAGCTGGGCCTGCCGTACCGCAAGGTGCTGCTGTGCACCGGCGACATGGGCTTCTCGGCCCTGAAGACCTACGACCTGGAAGTGTGGCTGCCCTCGCAGGACACCTACCGCGAAATCTCCTCGTGCTCCAACACCGGTGATTTCCAGGCCCGCCGCATGCAGGCGCGCTGGCGCAACCCCACCACCGGCAAGCCGGAGCTGGTGCACACCCTCAACGGCTCGGGCGTGGCCGTGGGCCGCGCGATGATCGCGGTGATGGAGAACTACCAGAACGCCGACGGCAGCATCACCGTGCCGGACGTGCTGCGCCCGTACATGGGCGGGGTTGAAACCATCGGTTGATGGACAGGTGCCATGCGTGCATGGCACCGGGCTTCGTGTAGAGCCATGCCATGCGTGGCTGCTTTCCGTACCGCGCGCGGTGAAGGCTCCATCCACGCATGGCGTGGATCTACAAAAGCGCATCGCGCGCCGCATGGCCGGGCGTTTTTTCCACACCGCGCCCGGCATGGATCTACAGCAACCGCACCTTCTCCATCGGCACCCAACCGGCGGCGCCGCCTTCCACCGGCGTGCACCACAGCCAGCCATTGAGCGTGCGCTCACCGCGCAGCCGCTGACCGGCGTCCACATCCAGTTCGCGCGCGCAGTACGCCTCACGCGCGAACGCCTGGCCCTGCGCATCGCGACCGATCACCGGCGCCGGCACGAAGCCGGGCTGCTGGCCCTCGGCCTCGCACAGGAGCCAGTCTTCCCAGCCTTCCGGCCCCTCATAACGTTCGCCCACTACCAGCGCCTGCCCGCGCGCCAGCGTGATCGGCTGCGGAAACTCGCTGCGGTGTCCGGCGACGACTTCGTACTCCATGCCTGTTGCTCCATCCTCGGCGCTCTACTGTAGAGCCCCGTGGCGCGCAACGACAGGTCTGCGCCATGCGTGGATGAACGTCAGCCCCGCACAAAAGAAAACGGCCCTGCACGTGGCAGGGCCGTTGGGGTGGGCCCCCGGGGGAGGGGAAAGGACCAGCCCGCAGCGGGGCGCCCGACGAGGACAGCGCCCGCCGTTGAACTCAGGCAGCCGAGGCCGGCGCCGCGCTCGGCAGTGCCGCCAGCGCGCCGGCAATGGCGTCTTCACGGTGCTTCGGCGAATAGGCAATGCCTTCGGCGCGGACGAACTCGACCTCGTTGATGCCCCAGAACGCAAACGTCTGGCGCAGGAACGGCTCCTGGAAGTCGGCCGGCGAATCGGTGTAGATGCCACCGCGCGAGCTGACCACGATCACCCGCTTGCCACCGGCTAGGCCCGCCGGGCCGTTCTCGGTGTACTTGAAGGTGCGCCCGGCCACCGCTACGCGGTCGATCCAGGCCTTCAGCGTGGAGGGAATGCTGAAGTTGTACATCGGCGCACCGATCACCACGATGTCAGAGGCCAGGAACTGCTCGAGCACCTGTTCAGCATCGGCCGCTTCGGCCGCATCGGTCTTGGCTAGCGAACCGCTGCGCAGGTGCGGCACCGGGTTGGCGTCCAGATCGCGGTAGTCCACCTGCAGGCCGTCAATCTGCTGCTTGAGCTGGGCCACCACGGTGGCGGTCAGGTGGCGGGAGACGGAATTTTCGCCAAGAATGCTGGCGTCAAGGTGCAGAAGCTTCATGGCAGGGTGTCCTATGTTCTCGGGGGGAGGCGGGTGTGCCCCGCCGACGGAGAGAACGATAGGTTGTTGCCAATTTGGAATAAAGGTGGTTGAATGCCACGTATTGTTCTAGTTATGGAACTAGGGTATGCATGACCTCAATGACCTGTACTACTTCGCCATGGTCGTCGACCACGGCGGCTTTGCCGCTGCTGAACGCGCCCTGGGCATTCCCAAGTCGCGCCTGAGCCGGCGTATCAGCCAGCTGGAGACCGATCTGGGTGTCCGCCTGCTGCAGCGCTCCACCCGCCGCTTTGCGGTGACCGATGTGGGTACCAGCGTACACCGTCACGCCCAGACCATGTTGGCCGAAGCTCAGGCTGCACGCGAAGTGGTGGACCGCCTCAGCGCCGAACCGCGCGGGCTGGTGCGCGCCAGTGTGCCGGTCTCGCTGGCGCAGATGCAGCTGCCCAAGCTGCTGCCGCTGTTCCTGGAGCAGTACCCCAAGGTGCGGCTGCAGCTGAACATCAGCAACCGCCGCGTGGACATCATCAATGAAGGCTACGACGTGGCCCTGCGCGTGCGTTCGCGGCTGGACGACGATGGCAGCTTGGTGATGCGCAGCTTCGGCCAGGTGCAGGAACTGCTGGTGGCCAGCCCGAAGTACCTTGACCGCCCCGGCCGCCCCAAGGACCCCGACGAGCTGACCAATCACGTCACGCTCAGCATCAGCGAAGACGAAGCACGCCAGCGCTGGGAACTGCACGGCCCGGAAGGCGCGGTGCGCCGCGTGGACCTGCAGCCGCGCGTGGCCGGCTTCGACTTCCCGCTGCTGCAGAGCATGGTCAAGGACGGTTTCGGCATCACCATGTTGCCGGAAACCGTCTGCGCCGAAGCCGTGCGCAACGGTGAGCTGGAAGTAGTGCTGCCGGACTGGTCGCTGCCGCAGGGCATCTGCCACGCCGTGTTTGCCTCGCGCCGCGGCCTGCTGCCGGCGGTGCGCGTGTTCATCGATTTCCTGGCCGAACACCTGCCGCCGCAGCTGGAGGCCTCGCGCCTGGACTGCGGTGGTGCGTGCGAGCGTGCCAAGGAAAAGATCAAGGCCACCGCGCTGGGTGCCCTGGCCGTCGACGCCGGCTGAGGGATGCCCCCTAAACGCTCACGCTGAGCTTTGACTGGTAGCGCCGGGCCATGCCCGGCGTTGCTGTTTCCGGCGTCCGTTACCTTCGCCCAAGCAACCGAGCCCAGAAGCCAGGCCGAGCCTGTGCCGCCGTTGCAGGCGCGGCGGTGACCGGCGCTTCCAGCAGCGCCATCAGCGCCGCACTGCGCGGCTTCTTCAGCATGCGCGCGTAGTGCAGATAAGTGGTGAGGCTGCGCATGTGCAGCCGTTCCGGCAGCGGCGGCAGCGCTGCGCCCTGCAGCAGGGCTTCCAGCGCCTGCGGCTTGTCCAAGCGGATCGCCTCGAACAGCGCCGTGGCCCCGCAGCCCGGCTCGATGCGGTTCGCGCGCAGCGGGTCTTCCTCCAGCAGCCCGCGCACGATCGGCACGTCCTCGGCAGACACAGCCGCCACCAGCCGCGCCAATGCCGCCGCCTCGGCCATCGGCAGGCTGTCCCGGTACGCCTGGTCGGCAATCTCACGCGCATCGCGGCCATCATCGCCTTCAATGCACAGGAAGTCGGTTACCAGCGCCACCGGCGCGCCGGCCGTGTCCAGCGCCCAGTAGCTGGGGTACACGCCATCGCCCCAGCCGCTGGTGAACACCACCAGCCCGTGCGCCGCGTCCTCGCCCCACGGCCGGTAGGCCAGGCCGTCATCCAGCCCTTCGTGGCCGATCAGCGTATCGGACCACTCACCGGCATCGTCCTGCGGGTGCTGTGCGATCAACGCCAGCAGCGCCTGCTGGGTGTCGGTGTCCATGAAGCAGCCCATGCCCGCATCCACCGGGTAGCCGATGAAGCTGTCCTCATCCAGCGCGGTCAGGTCCTGCGTGGACCAGCGCGCCATCTGCCAGTGCAGCGAGGCGGCGGTAAGCGTTTCGCGCGGCTGCAGCCACAGCACCGCCAGGGCCGGGCGGCCGCCGTGCACGATCAGCTCCACCGCGTGGTGGCCGGCCGGCACGGTGTAGTCGGCCAGGGCCGGTGCGTCCGGCTGCGCCAGCGGATCGCACACCACCAACTGCCCGCTGCTGACCGGCAGCACGCCGGCCGGGGTACGGCGCAGGGCGACAGCGGCCAGCCGCGCATCGTCCAGGAAGCAGGCGCGCAGGTTGGCCAGATCGAGGTGGGCCATGGGGGCTCCGGTGACAAGTAATGTGACACCGTGCCGGATGGGGCGGGCTGGGGCAAGCCCGGGGCAGGGCGGGCTTGGGGAATTGGGCTTCACATGCGAGAATGCCCGCCTGCCCGGGCAATCCGGGACCGATTGGAGAGATGGCCGAGCGGTTTAAGGCACCGGTCTTGAAAACCGGCGAAGGGTTAAACCTTCCGTGGGTTCGAATCCCACTCTCTCCGCCACTTCCCTGGGTCTGACGCAGGAAACAAATCGGGACACCTTTTCCGACGCGCATACCTAATCAGCTCGTTCGATCCTCCTTTGGTCACCGGTCTTCCGCCGACGTGCTCCTGTTGATCTGCAATTGGTCTTGGGCTGATGGCGATGGATGCGGCGCATCAAGCCAGTTCACGCGCCGTGAGCGGTCAGAGATCGTGCCGCAATATGTCTTGCCATGACGGCCCACGGAGATGCCTTGATAACCAACCGAAGTGAGAGCTTCCCGCCTGATGCGGGGTGGGTAATCATCTCTGCGGGGCATATCGGGCCCAAGTATCAGCTGAGTAAAGGGTCGCTTGTTCGATGGCGCTAGATAATCGTGAATGGGGATTGGTGATTTGGCTTGTCATTGCCCTCATTGGACTGCTTTGGAACGCCAATCTAAGGCAGGCATCGCTGGTCTTGCTGAGAGCCTTCGGTCAGCGCAGCATTGTTTCTGTTTTGTCGCTCTTGATCGCATACGTAGCGCTAATAATCTTAGGGCTTTGGCATCATGGCTGGCGGGGGATTGCCAACCTTAAAACGACCTTGATCTGGACCTTCGGTTCTGCCTGCGTCGCGGTGTTCAATATCCAGAGGGCGGAAGATGACGTGAAATTCTTCCGGCGCGCACTGGGGGAGTTGGTTGGTGTTGCCGTTGTTGTGGACTTCCTCGCGGCTATCGATACTTTTCCGCTTTGGGTGGAATTTATCATTACAGGTGTCGGGTTTGTGCTGGTTTCCATGAACGCGCTGAGCGCCAAACACCCGACTCACGCGGTCATGCATCGTGGGACCAGCGTGTTGCTCACAGCGCTTGGTCTTCTGCTGTTCGGGAATTCAATAGTTCATGTTGCTTTCGACTTCAAGGATCTTGCCAACGCTCAGACTGTCCGGGAGTTTCTCCTGCCCATGGCTTTAGGATTGCTGCTGTTGCCTTTTTTGTTCCTTCTCAATGCCTATGTCGTCGCTGAGAGTGTGCTGGTCGCTTTCAAATTTCATAGCAAATCGCCTAGCCTCGCGAGATATGCAGGCGGCAAGCTTCTGCGCCACCTGCGGTTCGACATGGCCGCATGGCGCCAGTGGCAGCGTCATGCAGGGCGATTTGTACCGGCGACCTTTGCCGAGGTTGAAGCGTCGGTATTGGAGGTCAATAAGAATCGTTGGCGTCAGAAAAATCCATATCGCGTCCTGCCTGTGATGGGCTGGTTACCCGAGGATGCAATGGGCTTTCTTGCTGCCCAAGGGTTGAAAACGCAGCCTTACTACCGTGCAGATGAAAGGGAGTGGTGCGCTGCCTCAGGCATGGCCGACGTCGGAGGCGGGGTCTTTCTCAGTAATGTGGCGTTCTACATCTCCGGGGACGCGTTTGTCGTCAAAGAGCTTCGTTTGAAGCTCAACGTCAAACGGGCGGAGGAGCAAGAGGACGCCATCGGGCAGTTTGGCTTGCTTTGCCACCAGCTTCTCAGAAGGGCGCTTCCGTTTGCTCGCACGCAGAATTTATCCTTTGAGCTTGACATAGGGCAGGTCATTGTCGTTGGACGCCATTCGGTGAGGATGGAACTCTTCGAATGGTCCAGCGCCGTCAACGGGGGATTTGACCTGACCCTAGTGATTGCAGTGCCTGAAGGTGACTTCGCAACTCAATGATCGCTGTTTAGAAGTCATGAGCGCACCTGCTGATAAGCGCACAGCAACGGCTATGCTTGACCGACTCGCCGGTGCATTCCAGGAAGCGACTACGAGGGTAGGTCCAGGTGGACGTACTCCCGTTCCAGGCCGCGTCATCGGCAGTGACAAGAAGGCTGTAATGGGCCAAGTTCCTCGGGGCTTTGAGGATGCTCAGGTGCTTCCTGCCGAGCTTTCCTGGTCCAGTAGCCAGTGTCGCGCCAGCGACAAGGCGAGTGATTTCTCCTCTGCAAGTGTCATTGGGATATCAGGTGGCAGCGTTCTGTCTGCGCTATGACGAGAGGTTGGCCCCGACGAGGGATGATTGGTGGTGTGATCGAATCTTTTGAGCTCCTTTTGGGAAACCCAGCCGCGCGCTTCGAGCATTTTGGCGCCTCCCACTGCGTGCTTTATCAGCTCGATGATGCGCGCCAAATTGGTCCAATCGTTCAGCGGCTGAGTGAGATAGCCTTGAAGCTTCCCGCCCAATTGTCCGCTTTGGAAGGCGATTTCGAACCGATCGAACGAGGGGCCAGATGAGTGCTTTGCATACACAACAGGGCCATCGCCCAGCTGGATGCTGACCAGTGACGATGAAAACATCAGTCCTTCAACAACGGCAACATGGTGGATTGTGGGTGCTCCGTCAACGACTTCGCGGAGGTGGCCCAGGCCGATCTGACCGGGTGGAAGCGCATACAAGGCTTGGTAGATGCGCAGGCTCTCCAATAGCCTTTCGCCCCTGTACCTGGCCTCAGAAGGCCCTTGCAGGCCTTCAAAGCGCGCAGGATTCAGCCGATAGACGCCATCGACCTCTTGAAGGGGTGACCCCTCAATCCGGTCTGAGTCTAGTGCTTGAAGGGTAAGTCGCTCACCGCTGACTTCGGCAACCCACATCACTCACTCCTGTCTCTCAGGCCTCAAGCATCATGCAGAGTTCTCAGCTCATTCTTATGAGCCGCATTGAAGATGGCTGTGCTTCTCAAAGCATTTGATCAAGCGCCGAAAAGTGCCCAGCGACTGACCACAGTGATCGATTACCGACGACGTAGAGCGCTTCTTTCGCACGAGTGACCGCCACATTGAGCAGGTTTGGGGTGGCGCCGGCCCGCCCACGCGCGCCATGCTGGCCGGCTTGAGGGGCACCCAGCACGAAGATAACCGTTTGTGCCTCCCGGCCTTGGACGGTATGTACGGTGCCGATGCGCTCTTTGGTCCACTCATAGGGGCTCTCGACCCAGCCGTTCAGCAAGCCCGAGCGACGAACGAGTTCTCGAAGCTCATCTTGCACAACGACAAACGGCGTGACGATATAGACATCAGGCTCGACGTTAGCCGCGTGCAACGCTCGCAGGAGTGTGATCACCTGCTCGCCTTCCTCAGGTGAATACTTGTCGCGCCCGCTTCCGCGAACATCGATCCAGCGCGAAGGACCCAAGACATCCCGGATGGCCGAGGAACTAGGCACTTTGGCTTGGACCATGAGGTTGTTGTAAGCGATGCGGTTGGAAATATCGAACATCGGCGAGGTGCACCGCCTGTGCACCAAGAGAGGCGCACCAACGGCACGAGAGCCTGAGGTGGTCTCAAAGCGCGCGCAGTGGAGGCTTCCATCGTCAGCAAGTGTCTGAACTGAAGCATTGGGTGCTGCAAAATGATCGGGATCAACCTTGAACCCGCGCATCACCGCTTGGGTGAGAACTGGCGGCAGTGGGACCGCAGGTTCTACCTGCAATGGATCACCTACGATGAGCGCGTGCTTTGTGCGAAGTAGTGCGCCAACAGCCGACTGAGGCGTTGCCTGACCAGCTTCATCAACCAGCAGCCACCCCAGGCTCTCGTCAGGCAACTGGCTGAGCATGCGTTCGACTGATGCAAAGGTCGTGGAAATGACCGGCACCACAAGGAAGAGGCTCGCCCAAAGATCCGATGTCAGCTGCCTGCGATCAGCGCCGAGCTTGAAATTTCTGCCGACAAGTCCATTCAAATTGCGAAGAAGCGGCATGGCTGCCGCATCGATGAATGCCCGGCGGACTTCCATGGCTGCTTCAAATAGCTCAGAACGCTGACTTTGAAGATCTCGGTCCAGCCAAGGAAGCGCCAGATTCTTCGATTCGTGAGCGAGGCCGTGAAAGCCTGCATCAGCTACACAAGCGCCTTCGTCCACATGAATGCTTTGGCACTTGGCAAGTGCAAGATCCAGCGCGGCCCGAGTTGTCGCGTGCGAAACGGAAGCGTCAGAAGCAGATTTGCATGCTCGCTCCGAAGCTTCTAGCGCATCACCTTCGTCGGACTGTGTCTGACGAATAAATTCCTGCGCCTGGCGATGCGCGCGCGCAAGCGAGGCCTGTGCAGCGTCCCATTGTTTCGCGCTTGTTGCGCCAAACAAACGCTTAAGTGTAAACAGGACGGGGCGATCTCGCTCATGCCGGATCAGTTCCTCTCGACTGATCTCGAGCCGCTTCCTGGCACTGGTAGATGCTGACTGGCTGATCTGCCAAGCCTCCCTGGCTGCGATAGAGCAAATCTTAGCTTTGTCACTCTGCCGCGCGGCTTGTTGCTCGCGCTCCCGAAGAGAAGGCAGTGCACCAAGAGCGGCGCGCAATGACTCCAACTCCTTCAAGCGATTGCGCACTCGTGCTGAGCGGTTTTGGAAGTTCTCTTTTGCCTTCTGCCAACGCGCTGTCGTCTCGGCCAGGTTGATGGGAGCTTGGCAAAGCTCAGCTAGGCCTTGCGGGTCAGTTTCCCGTCGCGGCGTGATACCGCTGACGCGCTCCAAGTAGGTTTTGAAAGAAAGATGCGACTCGGTCCAAAATGACTTTCGAAAGCGCGAGAGATTGGAACCATTGCCTAGAACAGCTGCCGAGAGGCCCTAGGCATCCTTGCCAAGCAGTTGGGTTGCCAAGGGCTCGAAGTAGCGAAGCGTGCTTTCAGAAGAAATCGATTTGAGCGCCGGAATTTCTTCGCTGACATTCTCGACTGCTTTGTTGTTCGAGCTGGCAACGACCATTTCAAAGCCGCGAAGCGATATGTCAAGCGCAAAAAGTTCTTGTATTTCGCCCTTGATGCGCTTACTCCATGAGGACTTGAAGGTTTTCTTGGGATCATCGAAAGCGCACATGGCCTCAGCGCGCTGCGTTAGCTTATCTGCAATCACATCTCGAAGAAGTGTGCTTTTCCCGGTGCCAGAAGGGCCATTAACGCCCAATAATGGGTTTGTCTTAGGCAAGCGCGAGGCTAGGTTCACCGCCACCTGCTGTAAGAGCGCCGGGCGCTGGTTCGGTGGAGTAACCCAGCGGCCCAATGGCACAGTGGTGGGTGATAGCGCTTGGTCAAGCGCTTTGGGCTCATGCAGAAGATCATGCCGTTCCGATGGCTTGGTCTGCCCCAAGAAGCGCGCTAATGCGGGGGGTAGCTTCTTACGCATCGCTCGATCCTTGGCTTGGGCCAAGTCGCGCAAGAAGAAGCTGTTGAGCAGGAGCGGATCCGGAACGAGACTGCTTCGAAAGCCCATGTATGCAGCTACGGCAAATTGTGGACCCTGCACAAGGTCGGCAGGAAGTCCGAGGATTTGCACCAGCCAGGAGAACGCTTTTTGGAGCGTGGTGTAAGCGATCGGCGTATCCGTCCCGCTTGGGTCGGGGCGGAGTTGTTTGGTCAGACCCTCAATCAGGCGTCCTTCTTCCTGGGTCCACGCAGCCAAGCGCTGCAATGAGCCGCTGAGTGCCATAGGCAATCCCCAGCCAAAAGCCGAGAGGGACACCGGCATTTCGCCAGCCAGCAGGCCGTCCTTATCGACCAGGATCGAGGCCAGAACCACTTCGCCCTTGATGTTGGGTGGGTTGGGACGTGCATCCTGAAAGCGCGTTAGAAGCTTGCCGAAAGCGGGTTCGGCGGCAAGTGTTCCGAGGATGATGTGGAAATAGACTTTGAAGTTCGGCTTGGAGCGAGCCGAGCCGTCATCCCAAGGTAGTCCTGGTCCAATCGAGACTATATTCTGCGTAATGTTGCTTGCAAGCTCCGCTCTGCGCTTGAAGGTCGTGGGCGACAGAACTTCCAGAGCAGACCATGCGTCCAGGATACCGGGGGCGTGATTGGCGTAATTCACCGGTTCGAATTCGGGCGTCCGGTTGGTGTGTCCAGCTTTTTGCTCCCCTGTATCGCTTGGTTCAGTACGAGGGCGGGTTGAGTAGTCTGGCGGGCCGGGTGGCGTAGGCGGCACATGGTTGTGCACGCCGTCCGCCCGAGCCAGCGTCTGGTATTGAGCCAACGCATTGACGACCTCGTTAGCAAGCTCCTTGGCACGTGGGGTTCGGCGAAAACCAAGTTCCTCCGCCAGTTCGGCGAGCGTGGCCTCGTCGGCAAGCGATGCGACGTAAAGATCTTCGAGCTGATCGATGGATTTGGTCAGGTGCGGGCGGGTCATCCGTGGGCTCAGGTCTGCGGGCTACCCGTGCAGTGTAGGACAAGCCACGACGATGAGGATCGTGGGGGCTTTGAGATTCCAGCCGTTAGCCAGACCTATGAAGTTGTCGACAGGATAGCCAAAGCGCTAAGAAAGTAGAGCTGGAACGCTAGGGAGAACCGCGGTCTGAGCGGGATTTCAGTGCGTCGCTACATCTTGCGCGCTAAGGCAGAAGCCATCACCCCAGCAGCCCCAGGGCAAAAAGCCCTGGGGCCTCCACACCCCAACCTCCGCTACTGGACGTTGATCACTTCATCCATCGGTGCAAGGAAGTTCCCCTCGCTGTTGCGCGATGCCGAGATGACATACGTGCCGGGTGCAGCGATAGTCGCAGTGCAGTGCCGAATCGGCGTGTTGTTGCCGCCGTCGTAGTTGTAATTGGTGCGGCACAGCAACTGCCCATTGGCGTAGATCGAGAAATTGGCCGTGCCGTCCACGCGGCCACCGCCGGTGATGTAGATTTCCGACGGCGAGCCCGCAACACGCGGCAGGGTTCCGATTTCAAACCGGCTGGTGACCGGGTGCGGCAACAGACCGGGGCAGGCGATCACCAGGCCACTGTCGGACAGGCAGACCTCGGCATGTGCAACGGCAGGTGCCGCCATGAGGGCCAACAGCAATACAGACGTTCTGAACTCCATTCCAGCGTCTCCAACGCAACCCAGCAGAATGGCTGGGATGTTCCTGTTAAGCGCTGGGTAGTTAGTGCTGTATGAAGCAAGCGTAAATGCTCGCGCTCATCGTCCGTCTCAGATGCATGCGAACGCCCGTCACGTGGTGCTCTACGCGCGATCAAGCCGCGCTGTGCATTTCAGTCAGCGTGCCTTGAAGAGCACCGAACGATGCGTGTGACTGCGCAGCATAAAAGGGAGCACCACCATGAAACGCCCGTGGTGGCACCCAGGATGCAGCAGGCAAGCGCGTGCCAGGCCCGCCGCATCCATCAACGCTCAGCACTCACGCATTCACATCCACCACAATGCGCCCGCACACCCTGCCCGGAATGATCTGCTCGTACACGTCCAGCACCTCGGCCAGACCGATCAGCTGCACCGTGCTCTCCAGCTTCTGCGGGTCCAGATCGGTGGCGAGGCGGTCCCACGCGCGCTGGCGAACGTGCTGCGGTGCATTGACCGAATCCACGCCAACCAGCGTCACGTTGCGCACGATGAAGGGCAGCACCGAGCCGTGCAGGGCATCGTTGTGCGCCAGCCCGCAGGCGGTGACAATGCCGCGGTATTTCGTCTCGGCAATGGCGTTGACGAGGGTCGGGCCGCCGGCCACATCCACCACGCCGGCCCAGCGTTCGGCGCTCATCGGCATGGCACGCGGCTCGGACAGCTGTGCGCTGTCGATGATCTCCGCCGCACCCAGGCTACGCAGGTAATCGGCGTGTTCCGGGCGGCCGGTGGCGGCCACCACGCGGTAGCCCAGCTTTGAAAGAATGGCCACGGCAATGGAGCCGACGCCACCGTTGGCGCCGGTGACCAGCACATCGCCCTTGTCCGGCGTCACGCCCCCATCTTCCAGTGCCAGCACGCACAGCATGGCGGTGTAGCCGGCGGTGCCGATGGCCATGGCATCGCGGGTGCTCAGCGTGTCGGGAATCTTGTTCAGCCATTCGCCGCGCACGCACGCACGCTGGGCCAACCCGCCGTGGTGGCCCATGCTCAGGTCCCAGCCATTGAGCACCACGCGTTCGCCGGCCTGGAAACCGGCGTTGCCCGATTCCAGCACCACACCGGACAGGTCGATGCTGGGAATCAGCGGATACGTGCGCATGACTGGGCGCGTATTGGTCAACGCCAGCGCATCTTTGTAATTGAGGGTTGAATATTCAACCTGCACCAGCACATCGCCATCCATCAGGTTGGCTTCATCGAAATCGACCAGTTCGGTGGATACCTGGTCGTTGGTCTTGCGGGTAAGCAGTGCTTTGAAACTCATGACAGCGCCTCACGGTCAGTGGATGGCGCCATGCTAGGCTCGCACCGTTATGGCAACAAGAACGATGATTTTCCGTAGGTACTATGGTTTTCCGGAGTATGCATGCGTAGCAAACGGTGGGATGGCAAGAGCGGGTGCGCGGTGGAAGTCACGCTCTCTGTCATGGGCGGAGTGTGGAAACCGGTCATCCTGTTTCACCTGATGGATGGGCGGCGGCGCTTCATGGAACTGACGCGACGGGTGCCCAATGCCACCCAATCGATGCTGACCAGCCAGCTGCGTGAGCTGGAGGCAGACGGTGTGGTGATCCGCCATGCGTACCCGGAAGTACCACCAAAAGTGGAGTACGAACTTTCCGAGTTCGGCCGCACGCTGGTGCCGGTGCTGCTGGCCATGCGCGAGTGGGGTGAAACCTATCGCGGTTACCAGAGCGCGTGCGGCGACCTCTGAAAGCAGGGGGTGCTGCCACACCCCCGTGCATGTCACCCAACCACGGCCGCGCCGTGTATTCGGTCAGGCCGGCTGTACCTTGCGGCCCTTGGCAATGCGCACGGCCAGCAGGCCCAGGGTGACCAGCGCTGCGGCAATGGCCAGCCACAGCATCAGCAGGGAATTGTCGGCCTCACCGGCGGCCACCGCCACGGACGGATTGGCGGCGTTGTAACGGATATCGATTTCCTCGGCTTCATCCGTGGCGCGCATCTGCTTGCCAAGCGCATTGGAGACCGAAATCTTCTCGACGCGCTCTTCGCCGTCCTCGGTTTCAAACTCGACGTTCAGCACGAAGTTGCTCAGCCGTCCCTTTTTCTCGTCCCAACTGACTTCGGTCACCAGGCCCACCGCATCGCGCCCTTCCGCGCCGTCGGTCAGGGCGTGGCGGTGGTGCTCGTTGTAAGCAGTAACCGACAGCGCGACCGCAACGCCTGCGCCGATGAGGATGTTGCGCCAGGAAGTGAAATTCATCGCTCGTTTCCTAAATGATAATGGCCGGTGACTATAGGCGGCGTGCTGCGGCTGCCGGGCAGAAACGCGGTAATGGAAACTGACTGGAGCGATGCCCGTGCGGGCTTCAATGCGCCTGCGGCCCGCCAGATGTAAGCGTTTGCGGTCTGTGCCGGGCGGAGTTCGGCAATGCATGCGCTGCCAACGCGTTTCGAGCGCATTGCGACTTTCTGCGCGATCTTTCTGGTGAGTGCTGTGTCGCAATCGCCATTGAACGTTGCTTCGCGCCGCGCGTTCCGGTGGTAGGAAAGCGACAGCAAGGCGCGTCATCGCAGGGGTAACTCGCCATCCTCTGACGCGACCAGCGCCAGAACGTTTCGATGCGGTATTTCCCTACTGTTCATCGCTGAACGAGTGCGCCAATCATCGCCGCGCCAAGGCACACGCCCTGGCCGGGATTGGCGTCCCGAACTTACGTACCACTACCGGTCGTGCTTGTAGCCTTCGCTGCAGCCGCGACAATGCACCGCCTGCCAGTCCATGGCGGACGGTGCGTGGGGATCCCTCGATCCGCCGGCTTTAGTGGTACGTATCCGGCACACCAACCCGCACCGTCCGCCGCCTTGCACCTGCAGGTGGCCACAGACCTGTGAGGTTGCCGCCATGTCCACGCCCCTTCCTGCCTATACCCGCCTGCGCGCCTTGATTGGCGATGCCGCCCGCGAACTGCCCAATGCCCTGGCTGAGAAAATGGAGGACGCCCTCTGCGATGCCGCCGAGGCCGAACCCACGCCAGCGTTTTTCAGCGCACTGGATGACCACGGCAGCGGCCATTGCGCCGATGGCGCGCCGTGGTCGGAACTGCGCATCACCCCCGGCCGCGCGCTCGACCTGGCCCGCGCCACACGCAGCGTGTCGGGTATTGCGGCCGTGCTGGCGGTGCTGCACGCCGCCCACGTGGCACGCGAAGACGATGGCCCGGCGCTGCAGCCCAAGGCACATGTGGTGGATGGCTTGTTCCGCGCCTGCGAGGCGCTGTCCGAACAAGCCGAACGCTGCCTGCGCCCGTAACGCTGCAGGGGGCGCTCAACCCGCTGCCAGCGCCGCCACGATGATGTCCGCAGCCTGCTGCGGGTTGTGCTGTTCGATATCCACCCGCAGCAGTGGCGCAGGCAGCGGCGGAAACGCGAAACCGCCGGACTGTTCTATCGCGCGGTACAGCACCGGGTCGGCCAGTTTCTTGAACGCTGCCCGGCTGGGTTCCCCCAGCCGCGCCACGGTGGCCTCCACCGAACATGCCAGCTCGACGAATGCCACGTGACCGCCGTGGGCCTCTACCGTCGCCACAAGGCGCTGCACCAGGGCCGGGTCGACGCTGGCCTCGGGGTGGAAGGTAAACACGAACGATTGGCTAGCGGCAGCGGCTTCTTCAAAACACAGCTGCCAGATGCCCGCGCGGATGCGGCAGAACCCCTCCGTACCAAACGCGAACAACGACAGCGCAGCGTCCACCGCCAGATGGTTGTGGAACAGCGGCAGGCCGAGCTGCTGCGCCACCTGCTTGCCGATGGTGTATTTGCCGGACGCGGCCGGGCCGTGCAGGAACACAACGCGCATTGCAGTGCCCTTGGTGCGGTGTTGGGCTGAATACTGGGTGGTGCGGCGGTGTGTTGCAAGCGGCCCCATGGCCGGTGTGCCGCCAACACAGAACGCCCCGTGCGGGGCGCTCTGTGTGGGGCAAGGTACGCGGGAATCAGACGAAGTCGATCAACTCGGCTACCGGCCGGCGCGGCTTCTGCGGCCAGTTTTCCGGCAGGGCCACGCCAATGCCGAGCAGCATCACCGGCAGCTCCTGCGCGCCCAGGCCGAAGCTGGCAGCCACTGCTTCGGCATCGAAACCGATCATCGGTGCAGCGCCCAGGCCCATCGTGCGTGCGGCGTGGATCAGCGTGGTGGCTGCGAAGGTGGCACTGCGTACAGCCTCGTCGCGCTGGCGCTGCGGCTGCTCGAAGTACAGGCTGCGGGCCGCACCTTCCCAGCCGGGCACCATCTCGGCAGGCATGAAGCCGGCATCCACCGCGCCCTGCAGGCGTGCCGGCAGGGTGGTGTGGTCGGCCAGTTCGCCCACCACGATGAAGGTCACCGCAGCATCGGTGATCTTGGCCTGGTCCCAGGCGATCGCACGCAGGCGCTGCTTGGCCTCTTCACTGCGCACGGCGATGAAGCGCCAGTTCTGAAGGTTGAACGAGGACGGTGCGGTGGTGGCAATGCGCACCAGCTCGGCAATCTGCGTATCGGTCAGGCGCTGGTCGGGGTCGAACAGGTTGGTGGTGCGGCGGCTGGCGAGGAATTCAACAACGTTGGCAATCATGGTGGGGCTCCGTGGAAGGGCAGGTTCAGGCGATAGTGTCGACCACGCCACCGTCCACGCGCAGCGCAGCGCCGGTGGTGGCCGAGGCCTGGGCCGAGGCGGTGTAGAGGATCATGTTGGCCACTTCCTCCACCGTGGAGGCGCGGCGCAGAATGGAGGAATTGCGGTGCTGGGCAATGAAGGCACGGGCCACCTCGTCCAGCGACTGGCCGCTGCGCGTGACTTCTTCCTGCAGCATCTCGGCCACGCCGTCGGACAGCGTGGGGCCGGGCAGCACGGCATTGACGGTGACGCCGGTGCCGGCCAGGCGCTTGGCCAGGCCGCGCGACACCGCCAGCTGCGCGGTCTTGGTCACGCCGTAATGGATCATGTCCGAGGGCGTGTTCAATGCCGATTCGGAAGAGACGAACACGATGCGGCCGAAACCGGGTTCCACCATGCCCTGCGCGTAGGCGCGCGACAGCCGCACGCCGGACATCACGTTGGTCTGCAGGAAGCTCTCCCAGGTGGCGTCGTCGGTGGCGAAGAAATCCTGCGGGCCGAAGATGCCCAGGTTGTTGATGAGGATGTCGACCTGCGCAAAACGCTGCACCAGCTGTGCGCAGCCCTCGGCGCTGCCGAGGGCGCCGGCGTGGCCTTCAGCGTGGGTGGCCAGGGTGCCCAGCGATGCCAGGGCGGCGTCCACCCGGGCCTGGCTGCGGCCGTTGAGGATGACGTGGGCGCCGGCGGCCAGGAAGCCGCGGGCGGCGGCCAGGCCGATGCCGCTGGTGGAGCCGGTGATCAGCACCCGGCGGCCGGAAAAATCGATATGCATGGGAAGCCTGTCGCGTTGGGGGAGGCGTCCAGCGTCCACCATTTGCGTGATCTTGATAATCGGCCTTGGCTCGACAATAATTTTCGAGAAATTCGAATAATGACCATCTGCCGGGCAGGTCAGCATGGACACCCTTGAAGCGCTTCGCCTGTATGTCGGTATTGCCGAGGCCGGCAGCTTTTCGGCCGCCGCCCGCCAGCACGCGGTGGCGCCGTCCACCGTCACCCTGGCGCTGCAGCAGCTGGAAGCGCAGGCCGGGGCGCGGCTGATAACCCGTTCCACGCGCAGCCTGGCCTTCACCCAGGAGGGCGAGCGCTTCCTGGCCGAGGCGCGGCGCCTGCTGCTGCAGTGGGACAGCGCGCTTGAGGATCTGGGCCAGGCCGGCGCGCTGTCCGGCCGCGTCCGCATCACCGCCACCCGCGATTTCGGGCGGCCGCAGCTGGCGCCGCTGATGGATGATTTCATGGCGCTGCACCCGGGCGTCAGCGTGGAACTGCACCTGAGCGATGGCGTGGTGGATCTGGTCGGGCAGAACATCGACCTGGCCATCCGCAATGGGCCGCTGGAGGATTCCTCGCTGCGCTCACCGCGCCTGCTGCACAGCCAGCGCGTGGTGTGCGCGGCACCGGCCTACCGGGCACAGCATGGCCGGCCGAGCCACCCGGCGCAGCTGGCCGGGCACAACTGCCTGATCCTGCACCGGCCGGGCGTGCCGTTTGCTACCTGCCCGTTCCTGGTTGACGGTGTCACCACGGCGGTGCGTGTGGCCGGTGACCGCGCCGCCAACGATGGCAGCGTACTGCGGCGCTGGGCCGAACAGGGCGTGGGGGTGATGATGAAGTACCACTGGGAAATTGCCCGCGAACTGCACGATGGCACGCTGGAAACCGTGCTGGATGGCTTTGCGCTGCCGGCGGTGGATCTGTTTGCGGTGTTCGCCGGCGATGCGCCGCCACGCCGGGTGTCGGCGGTGATCGACCATCTGGCGGCGCGCTTGCAGGAGGGTCCGGTGCGTATCGATTGACCGGTAGAGCGCCGGACGACGGCGCGCTATCGGTGCATCCAGGGGACGGGGTTGACCGCTTCTCTCACGCTACCCATGGATTTACATATGGAACACCGAGGCCTGAGAAATCCTTCGAATTCCGTGTGGCCACCGTAAGGCCCGCGCGCTTTGCGGTAGCGGCCAGCAGCGTGTCATTTTCCGGGCGGATGTGCGGCAGATGCAGGGCTGCACAAAGCCTGGCATCGCTCAATTCCACGGATAGGATCCGACCCTGGAATTCCCCAAGGACCTTCTGCTCGAACCAGGCCCGAAGCGCCCGTCCCTGGGCTTCGTCCTTGGCTTCTTTGGCCATTAAGCCACGCTCTATTTCCATCACGGTCAGCACCGAGATGAAGCAGCGGTCCAAGTCCACGTCATCTGCCCAGCGCTGGAACTGGGCGTCGGCCTTGGGGGTTCCCAGCCGTCGCAGTTCGGAGACAACGTTTGTATCCAGCAGGAACATCAGTCCAGGTCTAGCTCGCGAAGCTCGATGCCCACGCGCACCGGTTCGAATTCAATGTCCGCAGCCTGCGGCATCGGCATTGCGCTGGCGAGCGTACGCCGTGGCTGACTGGCATGCAGCCGATCGTAATCGGCCTTGCTCAGCAGCACGTACTGCGCTTTGCCACGGTCGGTGATGAACACCGGACCGTCAGCAGCGGCTTTCTTGAGCGCACCGGGTTCCTGATGGAACTGGCGGCTGCTGAAGGTATGCGTGCCCACGGCGGATCTCCCGGTACGGCTGGACGAAATGTAGTAACGTTACTACATTGAGTGGGGCGGGGCAAACCATGCCTGTCCGGCCATGGCACGGCCCCGCCCTGCAAGCGGCGGAATGCCTTACATCTTCACCCGCACCCCCACCTGGAACGCACGCCCCGGCAGCGGAGCGATGTACTTCAGCGGCGAATTGTGCGGGCGCGCTTCGTCGTTCAGCAGGTTGGAACCGCCCACGAAGGCTTCCAGGCTGCTGACATACGCGGTGCGCAGGTGGAACTCGCGGCTGAGCTGGAAATCGACCAGGTTGAACGCATCCAGCGGTACTTCCTGGCTCACGTTCCTGCCCAGGTATTTCTGGGTGTCGTAGTAAGTGCTGGACACGCGCGCCGTCCACGGGCCGTACGCCCAGGCCACGTTGGCGCCATAGCGGTTGGTGGGCAGGTTCGGCAGCGTCTGGCCATCGTTGTGTGCGCGCAGTGCATCGGGCTGGTCGGCCTTGTTGCTGACCAGATCGGCGAAGGCGGACAGGTTCAGCGTGCCGAAGCGGCCCAGTTCCAGTGCCTGCGAGGCATCGATCTCAAAGCCCTTCACCGTGGTATCGGTCTGCTTCCAGTACTTCAGCGGCAGGCGGTTGCCGGTCTGCATGCCCGAATAGCCCAGGTAGAGGTAATTCTCATAGCGCATGCGGTAGGCGGTGGCGGTCAGCTCGAAGCCGCCAACATGGAACACACCGGTCAGTTCCAGGTTTTTGGCCTGCTCGGGCTTCAGGTTCTGGTTGCCTTCTTCCTGGGTCATGATCGAGTAGTGCGCGTTGCTGGCGTACAGTTCGTTCACTTCCGGTGCGCGCTGCGAGGAGCTGTAGCGCACCTTGGCCTGGAACAGCGGCCCCAGCTCCACCGTGCTGCCCACGCTGTAGCTGTTTAGCCGGAATGCCCGGTCCTGCAGCGCGGTGTTGGCGGCATTGCGCGAGGTCTTGAAGCGGCTGTCCTGCACCGCATGCTCCACGCGCTCGTGGCGGTAGCCGGCGTCGAAGGCGATCCAGTCGAAATCCAGGCTTTCCTTGACGAACACCGCGTTGGTGCGCGAGTCCACGTCGGGCAGGTAACGCTGCGAGCCGCTGCCGGTCACCTCACGTGACTGGTGGCTCAGGCCCAGCAGGCCGGTGAGCGGGCCGATGCGGCGGTGGGCCAGCAGCAGTTTGGCCTGGGTGGTTTCGAACTGGTAATCATTGGCGGTGTTGGCCCCCAGGCGCTCGCCGGAGGTGTTGTTCAGCTGCGAAACGCGCAGCTCGGCGCTGTCCAGGAAGGGCAGGGGATCGCGCAGCTGTGCCTCCAGCGCGTACTTTTCCTGCTTGATCACCACGCCCACCGGCAGGCCGTCGGCGTAGTTGGCGCCGAAGGACAGGTTCTGCATCGAAAAGCCCGGCACGCCGTACTCGCTGTCCTTGGTGTCCAGGCTGATGCCCACATAGCCGCGGTCGAAGAAGTAGGTCGAGCCCAGCGCCACCTGCGTATTGCGGAAGTAGCTGTTGCCCAGCCGGTGGTGGTAATCGGGGGTGACATCGTTGTTGATCTTCTTCTGCACATACGCCGTGGTGCCAGGCACATACAGCGGGTTGGCCGGGTTCACGTAGGTCTTGCGCTGCCAGACCGAGGTGGGGCTGTTGGTGTAGAAGGAAAAATCGCCGTCGGCCCAATCCGGGTTTTCGGTCATGAACTGGTCGATGTACGGCTGGGAGGCCTTGTTGTAGACCTGCTGCACGCGCGCTTCCTTCTGGCAGCCATCGGCCAGCGAAGTGTTCACCCCGTCGCTGGCCGGGAACAGCTGCGTGTTGCAGACGGCAGCCTTGCTGTTGCCGGGAATGTCGTAGTGCGAGATGCGCTAGGAGGTGACCTGCAGGTTGGTGGACAGGTTGCGCTGGTTGTTGAAGTTCATGCGGAAACCCTGCGCGTCGGCATCGTTGAAGCCCTTGCGCAGTACCAGTTCCATCTCCTGGTCCTTGTCTTCCATGCGGCGCGAGATCAGCCCCGAATCGATGTTGACGCTGCCGCCGATGGCGGTGCCGCCATAGCGCACGCTGTCCGAGGATTTGTTGACCGTCACGCTGCGCACGAACAGCGGGTCGAACGGAATGTTGATGTCGCCGCTGAGTGCGTTCATGCCCTGGATGGACTGGCCGTCTTCCAGGATCTGCACACGGTTGCCGCTGAGGCTGCGGATGACCGGCGCACCGGCGTTCGGGCCGAACGCGCTGGTCTGCACGCCGGAGACGTGGTCCAGCATGTCGCCCAGCGTGCGGTTCTGCACGCAGGTGTTGTCCACGGTCACCCGCGTATCGATGCGCGACGGCGCGTCGGCCTGTACGTGCAGGGTGGGCAGGGTGACATCGTCGGCCGCGTGCACGGACGGAATGGCCAGCACGACGGCGGCCGCAAGAAGGTGATAACGCATGGGGCCCCTTGAAAACGAGGCGCGATGTTATAGTATAACAATTGGGCGTAACAACCGCCGGAAGCGGGGCGGCCCTCTGGCACGCCCCGGCGGCAATCACTCGGGTTGGGTGAGGAAGCCAACCACCAGCGCGTTCAACGGTGCAGCACACTCTTCCGGCAACCAATGGCCGCAGCCGGGAAGGACATGCCCCTGCACGTGGGCGGCATAGCACTGCATCTGGTCCACCTGGAACTGCCCCATGCCACCGTGGCCACCACCGCCGATGGCCAGCGTCGGCATGCCGAGCTTCTGCGCACGCAGGCGCATGTTCTGCTGCACCGAGGTGTTGAGCGCGCGGTAGTACTCGAACGAGGCATTCAATGTGTGGGGCTTGGCGTAGGGCGCTGCGTAGCGGTCCAGCAGCGCATCGTCGAAGACTGCCTTGTTGGTGGCGTGTTCCTTGATGAAGTGGCTCAGGAACAGCTTCTCCTTGCCCTCGATCAGGCGCTCGGCCAGCTGCGGCTGTGCGGCAAAGAAACTGAAGTGCCATACCAGCGACTCGCCCTGCGGCGTGAACGCCGGGAAGTCATAGACCGTTTCGTCGGGAATCGGTGCCTCCATGTAGACCAGCCGGCGGATGTCCTGCGGGTGCTTCACTGCCATCGGGTAGGTGTTCCAGATACCGATGTCATGGGCGACCAGATCGAAGGGGCGGCCATTGCTCTGCGCGAGCGCGAAGCGGTGCAGTGTGGCGGCGATCTCCTCGCCGGTGTAGCCACCTGCCGGGGGCAAGGACAGGCCCAGGCCGGGCAGGTCCACGGCCACCACGCGATGGCTGCGGGCCAGCTCAGGCATCAACTGGTGCCATTCGTACCAGGCCTGGCCGAAGCCGTGCACCAGCAGTACCAGCGGGCCGCTGCCACCTTCCACGTAGTGCAGGCGGGTACCGTCGATCTCCTGGTAGCGGGAGGTGAAGCCGGATGGCACCGGGAACTCATCGGCCGCCGCAGCGGCGGTCGCAGCGGTGGAAGTGCCTGCGGCCAGCAGCAGGGCAGCAGCAAGAAACAACGAGGAAAGCTTCATTGCGGGGTCTCGCGTTGGGGAAGGAGGAAAGCGGAATCAGTGCGCGGTGACGACCGGCCCGTGGCGTACGCCGGGCCGGAAGCCGTGGGTGGCCCAGGCCGCCAGCAGCAGGGCGATGAGCGAAAACGCGGCCATCGCCCACGGCGCGGCATTGCCGCCGAAGCGCGCCAGCAGCAGCCCACCGCACAGCCCACCCAGCGCAATGGCCAGGTTCCAGGCAGTGGTCACCATGGCCTGTACAACGTCCACGTGGTCGCCGGCGCAGTCGGCGGCGGCGGTCTGCAGAAGCGTGGCGGCACCGCCGAAGGCCAGGCCCCACAGGGCGACGCCCAGGTAGACCCATGCAGCGTTCGCGGCTGCGCCTGCCAGCACCAGCGACGCGACGCCGAACCCCACCAGGCACAGCAGCACCAGCGGGCGCAGCCAGCGGTCCACGCTGACGCCGATGATCCAGATGCCGGCCAGCGAGGTGAGCCCGAAGGTGAGCAGCACGGTATCCACGCGCGCCTGCAGGCCATGGGCGGCCAGGTACGGTGCCACGTAGGTGTAGAGCACGTTGTGGCCAAGCATCCAGACCATGATGACCGCCAGCACCGGCAGCACGCCGCGCAGTCGCAGCACCCGGTACAGCGGCGCGCGCGCGTCAGCTGGCTGGCCCGGCAGATCGGGCACGGCCTTGAGGATCCACACCACCAGCATCACCGCCAGCACCGACATCACCCCGAATGACGCGCGCCAGCCCAGCGCAGCGCCCATCCAGGTGCCGGCTGGCGTGCCCAGCGAGAGCGCCAGTGGTGTGCCGACCATGGCGATGGCCAGGGCCTTGCCTTGCAGCTGGGCCGGCACCAGCCGCCGCGCGTAGCCGGCCAGGATGCCCCAGGACAGGCCCGCCGCCACGCCAGCCATGAAGCGCGACACCAGCGCGATGCCATAGCTGGGCGCCAGCGTGGTGAGCGAGTTGAACAGCAGGAAGCCCGCCACGGCGGTCAGCAGCGTGCGCCGGCGCGGCCAGCGCTGGGTGGCGAGGGTCAGCGGGATGGCGGCCAGCAGCGAGCCGAGCGCGTAGAGGGTGACGAACTGCCCGGCCAGGGCATCCGATACCTGCAGGCCACTGGCGATCTGCGGCAGCAGGCCGGCGGGGAGGGTTTCGGTGAGGATGGCGATGAAGCCGGTCATGGCGAAGGCGAGCAACGCGGCAACGGGCAGGCCGCTGCGCGTGGCCGGCGTCGGTGCCGGCTGGGAAGAGGGGGCATTCACGGGCGGGGATGAGTTATATATCGAACGGTACATAAGTAAGCCATGGCCGCCCGGCCGGCGCCAGTGAGTTATGTACTGATCGGTAGTAAACTCTGTTCCATTCCCGCAGGTGACCGCCATGACCCGAACAGGACGCCCCCGCAGCTTCGACCGCGATATCGCACTTGAACAGGCCATGCATGTGTTCTGGGCACGCGGCTATGAAGCGGCCTCGCTATCCCTGTTGAAGGAGGCGATGGGCGGCATTTCATCGCCCAGCTTCTATGCGGCGTTCGCATCGAAGGAGGCATTGTTCGAGGAAGTGCTGCGTTGCTACCTGGCCACCCATGGGCAGGTGCTGGCACCGCTGTACGACCGCACGCTGGACCCACGCCATGCCGTGGAAAGTGCCCTGCGGGCCACGGCACGGATGCAGACCGATGCGGCGCACCCGCGCGGCTGCCTGTTGAACGTGGTGGCCAGCACCACGCCTGACGAGGTGGACAGCGCGCAACAGCTGCTGGCCGGGGACCGCGCCGCCACCCGTGCGGCGTTCATCGATTGTGCGCGGCGCGACATCGCCAATGGCCAGCTGGCCGCCGGCAGCGATGCCAAGGCGATCGGCGTGATGCTCGATACCTTCATGCGCGGGCTCACAGCGCAGGCACGCGATGGCGTCAGCCGTACGCAGCTCGATGCGGCCATCGAGTGCGTGCTGCTGCCGTGGAAGAAGGAGGGCGCCAGCGCCGGCAAGCTGCCCCGCGGCTGAACTGAAAAAGCGGCCCCGTGAGGGGCCGCTGGGGTGTCAGTGCGATGCCGCGGCAGGGTGCCTCGGGTCGGCAATCACCCGCGAGGGTGAGCCGTACAGCACCAGCACGCGGGTGCCGGCGGCAAAGGCCGGATCGGCGCCCTGGACCACGGTCATCAGATTGCCGTTCTCGGTCTGCACCACGTATTCCAGCCCCTGTGCCTTGGACAGGCCGCGCTCGGCGGCCGCACCGGCAATGGCACCGACCACGATGCCACCGATCGCGCCGATGGCAGCGGCCTGGTCACTGCCGCCGATGGTGGAACCTGCCACACCGCCGGCGGCGGCACCGGCCACGGCACCGCCGCCCTGCGTGCCGTCGATGCTGACCGCGCGTACGCTGATGACGGTGCCGCCCACGGTACGGTTGACCTGGCCCACCGAACCGATCGAATAACTGTCGGTGCGTACGTTGAGGGCACAGGCAGCCAGCAGCAGTGCGATGGCCGTGGCCAGCAGCAGGCGGCTCACGGCGCTTCCTGCTTGTTCGGGAACATCGGCTTGCTCACGTCCACCGTTTCCAGCGCCTGCAGGAACTGGGCGATGTTGTTCTGGGCCGAGCGGCTGATCGATTCGCGCGCGCGCACCAGCCCGGCAAAGGCGTAGTTGAACGGCACTTCGCCGCTGGCCGCCGCGTCCTGGGTGTAGACGATGCCGCCGGTGGCGCGGTCGATCAGCTCGTAGCGCGCGACGGTCTTGGTGGTCATCGACGCGCCGAAGTTGGGAATGTCGATGGCCAGGATCTTCACCGACAGGTTGAGCTTCACCGGTGCGTCATCACGGAAGATGGCCATGCGGTTGAGCGCCTTGGTCAGGGCGGTCTGCCACATCTGCGGTACTTCGTGCTGTGCCTCGGCCGGAATCTTGCCCTTGGCTTCGTCCGGGCGGGCCAGGGTGACGGTGAGTGACTTCAGTTCGCCGTCGATCTTCTTGCTGCTGACACCCACGTTGGGCACCGAGAAGTTGAGCGGCGGATTGGTGCTGCAAGCGGTCAATGCCACAGCCATGACGGCTGCAGCCAGGAACTTCTTCATGCGTTTTTCCCCTGTAGTGACGAGCAATGTCCTTGTGCTGTTTCAGTCTGCGCGTCCTGTGCTGGATTGCCTTGCCATGCTGCGCTCCGCAGGGGCATGGCGACTGCGGCGTAGCATACTCCAGTGCAGGCACATGCAGGGGCCGGCCGGGGCGGGCGCCGCTCAGCCGCGGCTGTCACCGCGCCGCTGGTAGAGCACCACCGTGTTGCGGCCGGCCTGCTTGGCGCGGTACAGCGCCTTGTCCGCCTGGCGGATCACCAGATCGGCATCGGCGTGGGTCTGCGGGAAATGGCTGACCCCGGCGGAGAGGGTGATCTGGCCGACGCCCTCGAATACCTGCGCTTCGATGTGCGCGCGCAGGCGCTCGGCAATCTGCAGTGCCGTGGCCGCATCCACCTCGGGCAGCAGCACCAGGAATTCCTCGCCGCCCAGCCGGCACAGCACATCCTGTGGCCGTGCGTTGCGGCGCAGGGCGGCCGCCAGCCCGGCGATGACCTGGTCGCCGCTGGCGTGGCCGAAGCGGTCGTTGATGCGCTTGAAGTGGTCCACGTCCACTGCGATGACGCCGAACGGCAGGCCGCTGGTGCCCAGCTCGCCCAGTGCGCGTTCCAGGGCGCGGCGGTTGAGCAGCTGTGTCAGCGGGTCGGTCAGGGTGGCCTGGTCGAGCCGGCCGATGCGTTCGCTCAGGCTGCGGAAGCTGGCCAGCACCGCGCGCTTGAGCTGGACAGCTTCGTAGTACCACGAGTTCACGCCTTTCACTTCGTCGATGGCCTGGCCGACATCATGCGCCTGTGCGGTGCGCGCCAGCTGGCCCAGCGGTGCGGCGATGCGCCCGGACAGGTACCAGATCAGCAGCAGCGAGAGCACGCCCAGCGGTGCGGCGTTGCGCAGCACGGTGAAGGTGAGCGAGTGCAGCGGCGACAGGGTGGCGGCCACCGGGCGCTGCGCCACCACGCCCCAGCCGGCAGCCGGCACCGGTGCGAAGCCGGCCAGCATGTGCACGCCATGGCTGTTCACCGAATGGGTGGCACCGGCCTTGCCCTCGGCCAGTTCCCGCACGGCGGCGTTGCGCGTGGCCGGCTGGCCGATGAGCGCCGGCTCGGGGTGGTAGAGCAGGGTGCCGTCCTTGCCGACGATGTACAGGTAGGAGCCATCGCGCGCGGCATTGGCGCCCAGCAGCGTGTGCAGCACGTTCTTTTCGCGCAGGTGTATCGATGCGGTGATGTAGCCGGCATAGGCGCCGTGACTGTCGAAGACCGGATGGGAGAGGTTGACCACCAGGTAGCCGGTGGGCGCGATGTGCGCATCGCTGACCATGGGCGCGCGGCGCTGCAGCGCCTGCTGGTTGGCGCTGGTGGTGAGCGTGGTGCCGACCAGCCCGGGCAGTGCGGGCGAGACCGCACGCAGCACGCCGTGGGCATCGACCACGGCCACCGTATTGAAGGCGTTGCTCTGGTGCTTGAGGCGATCGGTTTCCTCGGCGTGCAGCTGGCCGTCTTCCAGTGCGCGGCCGATTCGGGCGGCGCTGTAGGCCAGCTGTTTTTCGCTGCCGGTGATGAAGTGCTCGGTGGTCTGCGCCAGCTGGCTGGCATACAGGCGGTTGGCCTGCAGGGTGCTGTCGAGCAGTTGCTGGCGCTGCACTTCGTGGCTGGCCCACAGCGCATTGTCGAGCATGGCCAGCGCCGATAGCGCGGCCAGGGCCAGGATGAGCCGTTGCAGGTTCAGGTAGCTGGAGGTCGGAATCACGGGCGCCCCGGTGCGGTGGCTGCAGCACCGGCGCCACGCCGCCCCGATGCGGTGCGTGCCTGCTTCAGCGGCCTACAGCAGAGCAGGCGGTGCGTGATGACCGGTTGACGGCGGCGCCGGGCTGCGTGGCTCAGGCCAGCGCGCAGCCCGCGCCCACCGCCAGCAGTGCGGTAACCAGAAACACCGGCCGGCTCAGCGCCAGGCAGGCAATCCAGGCCGCCAGCAGCCATGCCCCCAGCAGCGCGCAGGCCAGCAGCCACGCGAGCAGGCCAACGATGGAACCGGTCGCCAGGCTGGACAACCCGAGCGCCTTGAACAGCACCACGGCCAGCACGCCGCCCAGCAGCGCAGCCTGGCAGGCAAGGGGATCGCAGTGGCTGGCGGGAAGGCGCATGGTCAGGCGGGTCGTGCAGCAGGCAACGAAGACGCCGCTACTTTCCACTGTGCGGCATCCACGTGGTGTGTACGAAAGGTCGGCGCGTTTCATCGGGCCGTCGCAGCCGGCGCGCCACACTGCCGGGCCATCGCACCAACAGGCAGGCCGCACCGTGATCCGCAGTACGCTTCTCCAGACCTTTGCCGTTCCGCCGCTGCCGCAGACCCGATTGCTGCGAACGCGGTTCGTGGAGAAGGAGGTGTTCGTGGGCTGCTGCGTGGCCGTGCAGGCCGACAGTGCGGCGCTGTGCGCGAACGGTGAGCACGTGTGGGCGGCGTTGCAGGCGCGCTGTGGCGAGGTACGCCGCGTGTCGTTCAGTTCGGCGCTGGAATGCCCGATCCGCTTCCATCAGGAACTGGCGGCGGCTGCTGCGGGCACTGCACTGTGTTTCGTGTTTCCCGATGCCGCGACACTGCAGCAGGTCTTCGCACTGCTGCGGCCGCACTGCACCGAGGGCGTGCTGCAGGGCTATTCGTTCGTGCCGCCGCTGCCGGCGGCGGCGATGCAGGTCAGCGAAGCGGCGTAACGGCGCTGCTGCCTGCACCACTGCGCGCTCCCTGGCCACGGCACAGGGAGTGGCGCCGGGCGCTTAGTGGCGCGCGTTGTCCCTGGCCTTGCCCACTTCACTCTGGACCTTGCCGACGCCCTTCTGCACCTTGCCTTCCAGTTCCTGCGTCTTGTTGCCGGTCACCTTGCCCGCTACTTCCTTGACCGTGCCCTTGATCTGGTTCTTGGCACCTTCGGTACGATTCTTGTCCATCGCTGCATTCCTCGATCAGTGCCCGGAGTGGGCACCACCGATGCTGCGTGGTGCGCGGTGTGGCGGAGGTGAAAAGCTGTGGTTCGCGGCCAACGCGTTCATGTGCGGGATAGCTGTTGCGACGGCGTTGCCAACACGCTCACGCGCGGCGAATGCGATGGCGTCCAGCCTGCGCCCATGTTTTCCCACCTGCTTTCGGTCAGCCAACGACGGGCTGCCGCAGATACCTTGGCCATGATGGCGTTCTTCACCACCACCGGCGTGTTCAACGAGCGCATTGTCTGCGGCCTGGCATGGGACGAAACCCTGCAGGCGCGCATGCTGGGTGCAGCGTTGATGCTTCCGACGGCGCGTCCTTATGGGCTGTGGCGCGACCGGGTGATGCAGCACTGCAGCGGCACGCCGGCGTCGCGGCTGCTGCATGAGAGTGCCGCGCTGGTGACCTTCCAGGTGCCGCTGTATGTGGCGGTGATCGCCGCCAGCGGTGCCAGTGGCATGGAACTGGTGCGCGGCGCCGCCGTTGCCACGGCGGTGATGCTGGCCTGTGGGCGGCCTTACGGTGCCTTCCTGGCCTGGGTACGGCGGTGCTTCGGTGTTTGAACGGGCAGGGCGTGCACGCATGCCGCAGGCATTGATGCGGCGATGACTGGCCGGCGCGCATGCTGTGGCCATGCCTGCATCGCTTCCCCCTGTCGCCGCACCCGTGCCACGACGCCACCTCAAAGACCTGCCCGCCCGCCCCTGCGGCGCCTTCGGTCGTCAAGCCGTCGGGGACTATGATATGAAGACGATCTCTTGCCGAAAGGCTCTTTCAAAGGGATTGGAAGGATGGAACGGCTTCGGGGAATTGCGTGCGGCGCGTCGGCCTGCCGAAAGGGGATGAGAACGCATCTCGGCAAGCTGAGCGTCTAAGGCGTAGATCCGCTCTCCGGGAAAACACTCCCCAATTCGAAGTCCCACTTCCCAGTCAGATAGGCCTGAACATGATCGAGCTCCACGCGGAAGCCCTCCGGCCATTGATCGGGAAAAATGTGACGTTGGGGGTTGAGAATGGCATGGCCACGATAGATACGCACGATGGCTGGGAGCTGCATATCTACAACGCTTTCGGCCTCCTTGGCGATGGCATTGCGAAGAACCCTGCGCTCTCAACGCTGAGCTTGGTGCTGGAGGATTGCCGGTTCGATCACGAGACAATGGTTGCGCAGTTTTCTAAAGGGATCACACTCACAGTCGACTTAAGTGACGACGGCTACTTTGGCCCAGGGGCGATGCAGTTGAATGGTCCAGATGGAACTGTCGTGATCTGGAACTAGGGATGCTCTGAACAACTCCACGGGTAGTACCTGCTGCTGGCCGGCCGCCCGAGAGACAATGACGGCTCACGCTGAGGAGCCATCCATGCAGCTGATACTTGGCGACGCTGAGGGTTTGGGCAAGCACAGGCAAACCCGGCGGGAGATCTTCCTGGCCGAGATGGAGCAGGTGGTGCCGGAAAGGCGTTGCTGGCTCACATCGAGCCGCATTACCCGCGCTCGGGCCGTGTGGACCAGCCGCCGTATTCGATGGATACGATGCTGCGCATCTAGCTGCTGCAGCGATGGTATGCGTTGAGCGATCCAGCCACGGAGGAAGCGCTGCACCAGATCGCTTCGATGCGGCTGCTCGCCCGGCTCAGCGGCCTTGATGTGATCCCGGATGAGACCACGATTCTCGACTTCCGTCGTCTGCTGGAGAAGCATGGCTTGGTGGCGAAAGTGCTGGATGTGGTGAATGCGCACCTTGCGTACAAAGACCAGAGCCTGCGCGCGGGCACGATCGTGGATGCCACGATTTCGGCGACAGCGACCATACCGGTGCAGACAAGCGTGCGGAGCTGTCCGACTGCAAAGCGACATTGTTCATCGCCGCCAAGCGCCCGCAGGTCAAGGCCGTTGGCAACGCGCGGGAACGCAAACAGGTTGAACGCTGGGGGAGCTGGAAGGCCAGCATTCGTGCCAAGGTCGAGCAGACATTCCGGGTGATCAAACGTCAGTTGGGTACACCAGGCTCAGTGCTGATTGTTCAGACCATCCCCAATGCGGGCTGCGAAACCTGCCTGGCCGAATGCACGCTGCGGGTTTGCACTCAGCCGGCGTGCCTTCAACCCGTCTGTTGCGCCAGCACCGCGCGCCCGCGCGGAGTCAGGTCGATGTCGGCATCCTCGGCCTGTACGGCCAGGCCTTCCTTCACCGCCCAGGTGGCCGCATCGCCGCGTACCGGTTGGGCATCGGCAATGGCCTGCAGGATGGTGATCTGTTCGGGTTCAAGGGTCATAGCTACCTCACGTGCCCAGCAGTGGCGCCGGCACGCAGCCGGCCACACGGGCGTTGCTGACGGCCTGGTGACAGCCGCACTGCCCGCACTTGAACAGCGTGCCACCGGGCAGGTGGATGAGTTCGCGGTCGGAGGACGAGGTGGTCGCGCTGCAGCGGTGGCAGGACAGCGTGAGCGCGGTAATGCGGTCCACGCCGCCTGCGCGGTTGAAGATGGCGTCGAAGGCGCGAATGATGAATCGTCCTGTGTCCGGCATGCAGATCTCGGGAGTCGGGCGGTGGAATCATCCTGTCTGGCCGGCCGTGACGGGGTCGTCAGCTGGGTGCGCAGGGCGCATCAACGTGGCGGCGCCGGAAGGTGGCGGTAGGGTCAGTGCGGCAGCAGCGCGTCCAGTTCCTGCACCAGCGCCTGTACGTGGAAGGGCTTGCCCACGAACGGCACCTGGCCATGGCGCGCCGGTACCAGCTGTTCATAGACCGCCGAGGCGAACAGGAACGGAATGCCGAGATCGGCCAGGCGGTCGGCCACAGGGAACACCACCCCATCGCGCAGTTCGACATCGAGCACGGCACCATCGAAATGCGTGTCCTGGCCGAGCGTGCTCAGCGCTTCGAACACCGAATGCGCGTGGGTCACCTGCACTACTTCACCGGCCAGTGCGCTCTCCACCAGTTCTGCCAGGTCCAGCTCGTCTTCCACCAGCAACACGGTACGGGCCGGCGTGCGTGGGTCTACTTCGTTGTGCATGACAGCCTGCTTGCGTTGTTTCCAATCCGGCCAGGACTGTGCACCTGCTGCCATCAACAGGGCGACACCTTCATGTGCGTGCGGGGCGAAGACGCACAGCCCAGCGCGGCGGGATTGGCCTGCCACACCGCATGGTTCAGTGCCGCGGCAAACGTGACCCAGCCCAGGTAGGGCAGCAGCAGCGCACCGGCCAGCGGGCGCACGCGCCAGAACGCCACCAGCGTGGACACGATCAGCAGCCACAACAGCACGATGTCGGCGAACGCCGGGCCGCCCAGCTTCCAGCCGAAGAACAGCCAGCTCCACAGCGTGTTGGCGGCCAGCTGCACCACATACAGCACCAGCGCGGTGCGCTGCCGGGCCCAGCCGCCCTGCCGCCAGACCAGCCACGCGGCCAGCGCCATCATCAGGAACAGCGCCGACCACACCGGCCCGAACACGCTGGCCGGCGGCGCCCATGCCGGCTGTGCCAGCTGCTGGTAGAAGCTGGCGGCCTGCACCGAGGCGCGCGCGCCCAGCGCGGCAGCCAGCAGGGTCAGCAGCAGCCAGCCCAGCAGGCCGGTCATCTGTCGGCGGTGGTTCATGCGGTGGTCTCCAAGGGTGATGCTGCAGCGGTGGTAGCGGTCGCCATCGGCGGCGACACGGTGGCGCTGCGCCTGTGCAGATGGGGCGAAGAACAACCGCCGGTCTGAATGATGGCTGCATGCATGGGCCGCCCTGCACATTTCCTCGACCGTTATTGACGTGGCGTTGGCAAGGCGCGGCGGAATACTCCGTGCACCTTCCACGACTTTCACGACGGACACGACCATGGCCAGCCTCCACGCCCCAAGCCCTTCGCCCCGCACGCTGCGCATCGAGGTGATGCCGCTGGACTGTGGTGGTGCCGCCGTGGTGGTGGAACTGGATGTGGCGCCCGAACGCGCGTGGTTGAAGGCCTTCAAGCGCGCGCTGTCCGATGCCGAAGGGCTGGAGCTGGCCACGGCGAAATTCGATGGCCGCTTCGTCTACATCCTGGGCGTGGAGGCCGGCAAGGGCGGCACGGCACACCGTGTGGGCCATGTGCTGGCGGCGGCCGGCCAGCGTGGGCGCCCGGCACCGTCGGCCATGCCGGTGCCGGTGCCGGTGGCAGCAGATGCAGCGATGGCCATCGGTGCCTGAGCATCCGGCAGTGGTGTGCGGCGCGCTGTGCTGGCTCTGCACGGCCGCAGTGCGCAGCGTGGCCGGGCCGTGACAGCAGCGCGTGAGACCGGCCGGCGCAAGGTGCGCGATGGCCGGCGGCGCAGCATTATTGGCGCGTGGGTGGCGGGTCCAGCGGCAGATCGTTGAAGTCGATCGCCGGTTCCTGCGGCCGGTCGAAATCCCAGTTCCTGCGGTATTCGCGCGCCAGCAGATCGCAGTAGGCGGTGGCCTGCTGCTGCAGTTCGGCGGTCTTGCCGTCGGTCTTCATCTGGTCACGGTAGGCTTGGCAGAGTGCGAGCTGGTGGGCATCCTCGGCGCGGTCCTCCTGCCAGCCGATATCCGGAAGGAACGAGAGTGAGGCGGTAAGAGCCAGGGCGGCGACGTGCATGTCAGCGGTGTCCACAGGGGGCGTGAGCGGAACCGTAATACAGCGCCAACGTTCCTGACGCGTTCGCCTCGTCGCCATTTCACCCGGCATTCACCGTGCGCGCCCGCACGGTGGCTGAAAAGCGAAAGCCCCTGCAGGCAGGGGCTTTCGAACGCTTGCCGCACAGCGTGCTGCGATGGATCAGGCCAGTGCAGCGCGCCGCGAGCGCTTCTCCACCAGCAGCGCCACGCCCCACAGCAGCAGGCCGCCCAGCGCAGTGGCGGCGCCCACGTAACCGGTCACGGCCGGGCTGAAACCGGCGGTGATGGCCATGCCACTCAGCCACGGGCCCAGCGCGTTGGCGGTATTGAACGCGGCGTGGTTCGAGGCCGCTGCCAGCGTCTGTGCTTCGCCGGCCACGTCCATCAGGCGCGTCTGCAGCACGGCGGCCAGCGCGCCCATGGTGCCCACGGTGATGATCATCGGGCCGATGGTCCAGACCGAGGTGGCGGCCAGCGGGTACAGCAGCAGCATGATGATCGACCAGACCAGCACGATGCCTGCGGCACGGAAGTGGAACTTG
Source organism: Stenotrophomonas maltophilia (assembly GCA_009912235.1). GTDB lineage: Bacteria > Pseudomonadota > Gammaproteobacteria > Xanthomonadales > Xanthomonadaceae > Stenotrophomonas > Stenotrophomonas maltophilia_AV. The sequence continues at coordinate 28,746 of WNDS01000002.1, read as the reverse complement.
TCCACCAGCCAGCCGCCGGCGATGTTGCCGATGATGGCGCCGATACCGAACACGCCCACCGCCAGCGGCATCCACGATTCCGCCAGGCCGGTCACCTGCACCAGGGTCGGTGCCAGGTAGGTGAACACGCAGAACATGCCGGCGAAGCCGACGGCGCCGATGGCCAGTGCCAGCCACACCTGCGGTGTGTTGAACGCGCGCAGTTCGCGCATCGGCGAGGTGCGCACCTCGTCCGGGTCCGGCAGCAGGAAGCGGGCGATCATCACCACGGTGGCGATGGCCAGCACGCTGACCAGTGCAAAGGCGGTGCGCCAGCTGAGCTGCTGGCCCAGCCAGGTGGTGAGCGGGTTGCCGATGAGGATGGCCACCGACAGGCCCAGCAGCACCTTGGACATGGCCTGGCCACGCTGGCCGGCTGGGCTGATGGCAGCGGCCGCCAGCATGGCCACGCCGAAGTAGGCGCCATGCGGCAGGCCGGCCACGAAGCGCGCCAGCAGCATGGTGCCTTAGTTGGGGGCCAGCGCGCTGGCCAGGTTGCCCACCGCGTAGAAGCCCATCAGTGCCAGCAGCAGCTTGCGGCGCGCGAAGCCGGCACCGACGAAGGCCAGGATTGGTGCGCCGACCACCACGCCGATGGCGTAGGCGCTGATCAGGCGGCCCACCTGGGTTTCGCTGATGGATAGGCCACGGCTGATTTCCAGCATCAGGCCCATGCTGGCGAATTCGCTGGTGCCGATGGCAAAGCCGCCCAGCGACAGGGCGAGGATGATCAGGGTGCGCTGACGGAGCGTCAGCCGCGCAGCCAGGGAAGAGTTGGGGCTCATGCGGGCGCGCGATGGGGCGGGAAGCCGGCTATTGTACTGCTGCACCGCAGCAGCGGTCAGCGCCCGCTGCCAAGAATCAGCGTTTGGCCGGTGGTACCGTCCGCGCCCTGGCCCCGGTCAGGCCAGCACGTACATGTCACTCCAGATACTGAACGCCTCCGCTGTCAGCTGTGCTTCCAGTTCGGCCAGTGCGGTGTCACGTGCGCTGATCAGCGCCTGCAGGTGCGGACCGGGCGCGTCGTCGCCGCTGTTGGCACCGGCGCCGGCATCCTCGGCCTGCCGCACCCACATGCGTGAGGTCTCCATCGACTGCAGCGCGCGCGGCCGCCGGATCGGGCACATCGGTCGATGTACTGGCGGTGCCCAGAGCGGCCGGCGCGGCGGCGTACTTGCCACGCAGGCGTTCGGCCACCGCTGGCGGCAGCTGCAGCAGCCGGCGAGGGTGGGCGTTGTCGGCAATGTCGGCCAGCTTCACCTTCAGCGCCCGTGGATGCTGGCGGATGCGCGCGTAGTACTGCTGGGCATCGGGCGCGCTGTGCCGGCTGAGCAAGGTGACGATCTCGCGGACCGGTGCCGGAAACACCTCCAGCCGCGCCGCATGCTGCGGGCAGTCTTCCACCACGTCGTGCAGCCAGGCCGCTGCCTTGGCAATGTCATCGTCATGGATGGCGGCGGCCACACGCGCCACATGCTCGATGTAGGGCAGCCCGGCCTTGTCCTGCTGCCCGGCGTGGGCTTCGCACGCCAACGTGCGTGCTTCGACAACCCAGTCCATCATCACCTCCTGTGGGCGGAAGATGCAGTATCGCCCATGCTACCGAACTGAACGAGGTGCCTTGTGGATTTCATCATCCGCCCTGAAAGCCCGGCCGACATCGCCGGCATCCATGCGCTGACGGCGGCGGCCTTTGCCAATGCCCCGCACAGCGACCATACCGAGCCGTTCATCGTTGATGCGTTGCGTGCCCGCGGTGAACTGCAGGTGTCACTGCTGGCGGTGGACGACGGCCTGCTGCTCGGCCACGTGGCCGTATCGCCGGTGGTGATTTCCGATGGCAGCCCTGGCTGGTATGGGCTGGGGCCGATCTCGGTAGGGCCTGCATGGCAGGGGCAGGGCATCGGTACGGCGTTGATGCATGCGGCCCTGGACGCACTGCGCCAGCAGTTCGCGCGCGGCTGCGTGCTGCTGGGCGAGCCGGCGTATTACCGCCGCTTCGGCTTCCAGCCCACGCCGGGGCTGGTGCTGCCGGGCGTTCCCGCCAGGTACTTCCAAGCGCTGTGCCTGCAGCCACCACTGCCACAGGGGCAGGTGCGCTACTCCCCGGCATTCGAAGCGGTCGCCTGAGCGGTTCAGTAGCGCCCAGGCCAACGTGGCTCAGGGCGCTTCGTCGTCGCGCATCGGCATCCACGGCACCGGCTCAGGTTCCGGTGGCGGAATGCGGCGGCCGCCGATATGGGTCAGCAGCGCATTGGTGCGCTGCTGTTCGGCCAGCAGCCGGGCCAGCAGCGAGCGGCAGGAGAAGAGTGCGAAGGGCGCGAATACCCACACCGCACCCAACCCCACCATCAGCAGGCCCCACATCACTTCGCCTGGGCGCATGGTTCGTCGTCCGTGTCGAGGGACTGCAAACCTAGCACCCGGGGAAGGCGGGTGTCGCCGTGCTCAGCCGCCGTAGCGTAGATGGATCAGCGGGTACGGGCGGCCATGGCCATCGACCGGCGAACGGCCGGTTTCCACGAAACCCATACGCAGGTAGAAACCGACGGCCTGCGCGTTCTGTGCGTTCACATCGGTGCTGAGCTGCGGGTGCTCGGCCAGGGCCTGCTGCAGCAGCAGGCGGCCTACGCCGGTGCCGCGCGCGGCGGGGTCGATGAACAGCGCTTCCATGTGGCTGCCGTCCACCAGCATCAAGCCAAGCGGGCGGTCCTGGGCATCGGCGGCAATCAGCAGCGGTGCCTGCGGCAGGAACCCGGCCACTTCGGCATCGATGGCCTGGCGGTCATCGGCGCTGAGGAAATCGTGGGTGGCATCGACCCAGCGGCGCCAGAGATCGACCAGGGCTGCGCCTTCGTCGGCGCGGGAGGGACGTAGTGTGGGCATGTGACTGTCCAAGGTACTTGTGAAGGACGTGCAGTATGACGCTGCGCCCCATGCCGCGCACCCCGGTGGCGGGCGCGCAAGGCACCGGCACGGGGCGCTGCCTGCAGGTGCAGTAAACTGCACCCTGGCGCCGCTGGCCGCCGTTGAACAGCCCCGACGCGGGAGGAGAACCATGGTCGACACCCCGCTGGGCGTGCCGGTGCACGATGCCGATGAACACTGGATGCGCCACGCGCTGGCGCTGGCCGAACGCGCGCAGCGCGAGTTCGACGAGATTCCGGTGGGGGCGATGCTGGTGGCGGCCGATGGCCAGCTGCTGGGCGAGGGGTGGAACCTCAACATCGCCGACCATGACCCCAGCGCGCATGCCGAGATCGTGGCGCTGCGCCAGGGCGGCAAGGCGCTGGCCAATCACCGGCTGCTGGGCAGCACGCTGTACGTCACGCTGGAGCCGTGTGCGATGTGCGCCATGGCGATCGTGCATGCCCGCGTGGCGCGCGTGGTGTATGCCGCCAGCGACCCCAAGACCGGCGCCTGCGGCAGTGTGTTCAACCTGCTGGGCGATGCGCGCCACAACCACCGCGTGGAGATCCACGGTGGGGTGCTGGCCAAGGAAGCCAGCCTGCGCCTGACCAACTACTTCCGGGCCAAGCGCGGCAAGCCGCTGCTGTTGCTGGAAGAGCACCCCGACGGCGGCTGAACAACGAAAGGGTATGATGGCCGCCCCTTTCTTTCCGGCGGGCCCCGGCCTGCCACGCAACGAGACCACACGATGGCCGACAACGGTGCCGCTGGCGAACGACTGATCTGGATCGACCTGGAAATGACCGGGTTGGACACCGACAACGATTCGATCATCGAGATCGCCACGGTGGTCACCGATGCCCAGCTCAACGTGCTGGCCGAAGGCCCCGAATTCGCCATTCACCACCCGCTGGAAACGCTGGAGGCTATGGATGAGTGGAACCGCAACCAGCACCGCCGTTCGGGCCTGTGGCAGCGCGTGCTGGACAGCCAGGTGACCCTGGGCCAGGCCGAAGCGCAGACCGTGAATTTCCTGGCACAGTGGCTGCCCGGCGGTGTCTCGCCGATGGCCGGCAATTCCATCTGCCAGGACCGCCGCTTCCTGCACCGCCAGATGCCGCGCCTGGAGAAGTACTTCCACTACCGCAACCTGGACGTGTCCACTGTGAAGGAACTGGCCAAGCGCTGGGCCCCGGCCGTGGCCGCCGGGGTGGGCAAGAACAGCAACCACACCGCGCTGAGCGACGTGCACGATTCCATCGCCGAGCTGCGCCACTACCGCCAGTTCATGGGCGCGCTGTCGGGCCTGCCGGGCGCCTGAGGCCGGCCTGTACCGGGTGGGCCACGGCCCGCCCGGGCACCACGCGGCGTTCAACCGGCCGGCGCTAAGATCGGTGGCATGAATGAGCCGACCCTGCTGCCCCGCGATATCGCCCACGACGCCCGTGACTGGCAGGACCTGCAGCGCGCGGTTGCGCTGCTGGAAGCGCCGACGATCACCGCGCGCATGGCCAACCTGGTGGGTGCGCCGCTGGAATTTGCGGTGAAGAAGCTGCCCAGCAGCGTCTCCAACCGCATCCATGGCGCCGTGCAGGCGGCGCTGTCCAAGGCCACCGGCGCTGCGCTGTGGAGCATGGACAACGCGCCTGGCAAGTCTGCGTCCACGCGCTGGCACAAGCTGGCTGCGGCCACCTTCGGCGCGGTCGGTGGTGCGTTTGGTTTCGCCGCGCTGTTCGTCGAGCTGCCGGTGTCGACCACCATCATGATGCGCGCGGTGGCCGACGTGGCCCGCAGCGAAGGCTTCGATCTGTCTGAATTCAGCACCCGACAGGCCTGTCTGGAGGTGTTCGCGCTGGGCGGCAACTCGCCGCGCGATGACGCCAGCGAAACCGGCTATTACCTGGCCCGTGGCTTCACCACCGACGTGATGCGCCACCTGTCGGCCGAGCTGGCTGGGCGCATCGTGACCGGCCGCGACCTCACCCTGGGCGTGGCCCCGAAAGAGGCCGGCAAGCTGCTGGCCAAGCTGGTGGAGAAGGTGGCCGCGCGGTTCGGCGTGATCATCACGGAAAAATTCGCCGCACAGGCCGTGCCGGTGATCGGTGCCGCCGCCGGTGCCACGCTCAATACCATGTTCACCGACTACTACCAGGACATGGCGCGCGGGCATTTCATCGTGCGCCGGCTGGAGCGCAAGTACGGCGAGGACGTGGTGCGCACCTGCTATGACCGCATCGCCCACGGCGGTGAACTGATCGAGCCGACGCTGTCGCCGGGGGCGGAGTAGTGGGGGTCAGATCCCTTTCCGCAGGAAAGGGATCTGACCCCGGCTGCGGACCCCGACCGCGCCCCCGACCCTTGCGTTGAATGCACAACTGTTTTGCCCGCGCAGGCCTGTTGTGCACGGGCGCTGGTCCCCATCCTTGCCCGCAGTCACCGCAAGGATTTCCCCCATGAAGTTGTCCACCCCCTACACGCTGGGCACGCTGTCGCTGCCCAACCGCATCATGATGCCGCCGATGACCCGTTCACGGGCCGGCGAAGGCAACGTGGCCACGGCACAGACGGCTGCGTACTACGCACAGCGCGCCTCGGCCGGGCTGATTGTTGGCGAAGGTACGCAGATCAGCCAGCAGGGCCAGGGCTACGCCTGGACGCCGGGCATCCACAGTGCCGCCCAGGTGGACGGCTGGCGGCAGGTGACCGATGCCGTGCATGCCGCCGGCGGCCGCATCTACGCGCAGCTGTGGCACGTGGGCCGGGTTTCGCACGTGGCCCTGCAGACGGACAATGCAGCGCCGGTGTCCTCCTCGGCGCTGGTGGCCGAGGGGGTGAAGGTGTTCGTCGACCCGACCGGTGCCGGCCCCGCGTCCGGTGTGGGCGAGATGATCCAGCACTCGGCCCCGCTCGCGCTGGATGCCGCGGAGATTCCGGCGATCATCGCCGACTACGCACAGGCCACGCGCAATGCGCTGGCAGCGGGTTTTGATGGCGTGGAACTGCACGGTGCCAACGGCTACCTGATCAACCAGTTCATCGATTCGTAGGCCAATGCGCGCAAGGATGGCTACGGCGGTGCGCTGCAGAACCGGCTGCGCTTCCTGCGCGAAGTGGTGCAGGCGGTGGTAGATGTGGCCGGTGGCGAGCGCGTGGGGGGTGCGCCTGGCACCGCTGACCACGCTGCAGGGCGCGGTGGACGACACCCCGCAGGCCACGTATCTGGCCGCGGCGCACCTGCTGGGCGAACTGGGCGTGGGTTACCTGCACATTGCCGAAGCCGATTGGGATGACGCCCCGGAGATGCAGGGCGCGTTCAAGGAAGCCCTGCGCCTGGTGTACCCGGGCACGCTGATCTATGCCGGCAAGTACACCGTGGCCCGTGCCGAAGAGGCGCTGGACAAGGGCTGGGCCGACCTGATCGCGTTCGGCCGGCCGTTCATCGCCAACCCGGATCTGCCGGCGCGCCTGCGCAGCGGCGCCGCCTTGAACGCACCGGACCGCGCCACCTATTTCGGCGGCGGCGACGCCGGGTACACCGATTACCCCGCGATGGCCGACGCCTGAGCGGATGCGTGCAGGAAGGGGTAGTGCCGGCCGTTGGCCGGCAACCTCAGGTATCCAGCATCGTGCGGCTGCCGGCCAGCGGCCGGCACTACCCTGCTGGTGTAGGCCGCCGCGCCCATCCCCGCGGGATTACGGCGTGTCGCGCACCAGCGCGTCGGCTTCCAGCACGCCACCGTCTTTGCCGTGCAGGTACAGGTGCATGTCCTGCTGCGGGTACGGAATGTTGATGCCGGCCTTGTCGAACCCCAGCTTGATCTGCTCGCGCAGGCTGACCTGGGTGCCGAAGTGGTCGGCGGAATTCACGTAGCAGCGGATACCCAGCTTGATCGCGTGATCGCCCAGCTCGTACACCACCGCGTCGGGGGCGGGCGAGGGCAGCACACGGCCATCGGCCTTCATCAGCCCGATGGCGGTGTCGCGCGCCAGCTGGATGTCATCCTCGTAGCCGATGCCGATCACCAGTTCGACGCGGCGCGTCGGTTCCGCGGTCAGGTTGATGATCGGCGCGGCGGTGATCAGCGTGTTGGGAATGGTGGTGTGCTGGTTGTCGGCGCCGGTGATGACGGTCTGGAAGATGCGCACTTCGCGTACGGTGCCGGTCTGCCCGGCCACGGTGACCACATCGCCCACGCGGAACGGGCGCAGGGTCACCAGCATCACGCCGGAGGCGATGTTGGAAAGGGAATCCTTCAGCGCCAGGCCCACGGCCAGGCCGGCGGTGCCGAGCACGGCCAGCAGCGGTGAAATCGGTACGCCCAGGGTGGCAATGGCCAGCACCACCACGATCACCAGCGCGGCGGCATACACCACGTTGCGCATGAAGCTGCCCAGCATCGGGTCCACGCCCATGCGTGAGGTTGCGCGCGGCATCGCGTTGGACACCCTGCGCGCCGCCCACATGCCCACCAGCAGCGCCACAATGGCGGCCAGCAGCGGAATGCCGTAGGTCTCGAACAGGCGTTCCCAGTCCAGCGAGTGGAACCAGGAGGTGGCGGGGGCGGTGACGGCGATCATGCAGGCTCCTGTGCGGCAGGCGTGTGGCGCAGCGTGCGCCAGAAAACACGAAGCCCCGCAGGGCGGGGCTTGCGTGCTGCCGCAGTGTAGGGACGCGGCGATGAAAGCCGCGTCAGCCTGCGAACGGTTACTGGCCGCTCTTGTGCTTTGCCAGGCGCAGCCAGGTATCGACCACGGTGTCCGGGTTCAGCGACAGCGATTCGATGCCTTCCTGCATCAGCCACTCGGCCAGATCCGGGTGATCGGACGGGCCCTGGCCGCAGATGCCGACGTACTTGCCCTTGGCGCGGGCAGCCTGGATGGCCATCGACAGCAGCTTCTTCACCGCCGGGTTCCGCTCGTCGAACAGGTGCGCGACGATCGACGAATCGCGGTCCAGGCCCAGGCTGAGCTGGGTCAGGTCGTTGGAGCCGATGGAGAAGCCATCGAAGATCTCCAGGAACTCATCGGCCAGCAGTGCGTTGGACGGCACTTCGCACATCATGATGATCTTCAGGCCGTTCTCGCCCTGCTTCAGACCGTTCTTGGCCAGCACCTCGACGACCTTGCGGCCTTCTTCCAGGGTGCGCACGAACGGAATCATGACCCACAGGTTGTCCAGGCCCATCTCGTTGCGCACGCGCAGCACGGCCTTGCATTCCAGCGCGAAGGCCTCGGAGAAGCTCGGGTCGACATAGCGGCTGGCGCCACGGAAGCCGATCATCGGGTTCTCTTCGTGCGGCTCGTAGTTGCTGCCGCCGATCAGGTTGGCGTACTCGTTGGACTTGAAGTCCGACAGGCGCACGATCACCGGGTTCGGCGCGACCGAGGCGGTCAGCGTGGCGATGCCTTCAGCCAGGCGGTCCACGTAGAAGCCGACCGGGTCGGAATAACCGGCGATCTTCTCGTCGATCTTCTTCTTGGTGGCCGGGTCCTGGCGGTCGTATTCCAGCAGCGCGTTGGGGTGGATGCCGATGTGGCTGGCGATGATCATTTCCAGGCGTGCCAGGCCGATACCGGCGTTCGGCAGCTGGCCGAAGTCGAAGGCACGTTCCGGGTTGGCCACGTTCATCAGGATCTTCAGCGGTGCCGGCGGCATGTTGCCCAGATCGGTGGTGGTGCGCTCGAAGGCCAGCTTGCCTTCGTAGATGAAGCCGGTATCACCTTCGGCGCAGCTGACGGTCACTTCCTGGCCGTCTTCGATCACGCGGGTGGCATTGCCCGAACCGACCACGGCCGGCACGCCCAGCTCGCGCGCGATGATCGAGGCGTGGCAGGTGCGGCCACCGCGGTTGGTGACGATGGCCGAAGCACGCTTCATCACCGGTTCCCAGTCCGGGTCGGTCATGTCGGCAATCAGCACGTCGCCCGGCTGCACGCGGTTCATGTCGTCCAGGGTCTTGACCACGCGGGCCACGCCCGAGCCGATCTTGGCGCCCACGGCACGGCCTTCGGCCAGCACCTTGCCGCCCTTTTCGGTCAGCGCGAAGCGCTCGATCTGGGTGGCGTGGCTGCGCGACTTCACCGTTTCCGGGCGTGCCTGCACGATGAACAGCTTGCCACTGACACCGTCCTTGGCCCACTCGATATCCATCGGGCGGCCGTAGTGCTTCTCAATGACCAGCGACTGCTTGGCCAGTTCCTGCACGTCCTCGTCGCTGATGGAGAAGGTGCTGCGCAGGTTGGCCGGGGTGTCCTCGGTCTTCACACGCTCGCCCGGCACGTCCGAATAGACCATGCGCAGGGCCTTGCTGCCCAGCGAGCGGCGCAGGATCGCCGGCTTGCCGGCCTGCAGGGTGGGCTTGTAGACGTAGAACTCGTCCGGGTTCACCGCGCCCTGCACGACCATTTCGCCCAGGCCGAAGGAGGAGGTGACGAACACCACGTCACGGAAGCCAGATTCGGTGTCCAGGGTGAACAGCACGCCGGACGAACCCACGCCCGAGCGCACCATCAGCTGCACGCCGGCGGACAGGAACACGTCTTCGTGCTTGAAGCCGTGGTGCACGCGGTAGGCAATGGCACGGTCGTTGTACAGCGAGGCGAACACTTCCTTGACCTTGTGCACGACATCCTCGGCACCGGTCACGTTGAGGAAGGTTTCCTGCTGGCCGGCGAAGGAGGCATCGGGCAGGTCTTCGGCGGTGGCCGAGGAGCGCACGGCCACGGCCACTTCGCCGCCGCCGTTGTCAGCGCTGAGCTTTTCGTAGGCGCTGCGGATGTCCTGGTCCAGCTGCGGCTGCAGCGGCGCATCGATCACCCAGCTGCGGATTTCCTTGCCGGCCGCGGTCAGTGCGGTCACATCTTCCACGTCCAGCGTGGCCAGCTTGTCGAAGATGCGCTTGGACAGGTCGTTGTGCGCGCTGAAGTCCTTGAAGGCTTCAGCGGTGGTGGCATAGCCGCCAGGAACCGAAACGCCCAGACCGGCAAGGTTGCCGATCATCTCGCCCAGCGACGAATTCTTGCCGCCTACGCGGGCCAGATCGGCCAGACGCAGTTCGTGCAACCACAGGATGTTCTCGTTCAAGCGCGATGCTCCGTTTGGCCATCGCCCGAGGCGGGCTTGGATGGCCGCGTCCGTAGGAAGGAGCCGCTATGATGCCGGGCAGACCGCCACCGGCACAAGCTTGTGGTGGCGGGCTTTTTAGGCTTCGTACGGGGTAAAAGCGCGCATGTCGACCATCCGCCCGGTGTTCTACGTTTCCGATGGAACCGGTATCACCGCTGAAACCATTGGGCATAGCCTGCTGACCCAGTTCACCGGGTTCAGCTTCATTACCGACCGCATGTCGTTCATCGACGATCCGGAAAAGGCGCGTGAAGCCTGCGCCCGCATCCAGGCGGCGGGGGAGCGCTACCAGGTCCGGCCCATCGTGGTGAACTCCTGCGTGGACCCCAGCCTGAGCGTGATCCTGGCCGAAAGCGGGGCGCTGATGCTGGATGTGTTCGCCCCCTTCATCGAGCCGCTGGAGCGCGAGCTGAACGCCCCCCGGCTGTCGCGGGTGGGCCAGGCCCACGGCATGGTCGATTTCGAGACCTACCACCGGCGCATCAACGCGATGAACTTCGCCCTGAGCCACGACGATGGCATCGCGGTGAACTACGACGATGCCGACGTGATCCTGGTTGCGGTATCGCGCGCGGGCAAGACGCCCGCCTGCATCTACCTGGCCATGCACTACGGGGTGAGCGCGGCCAACTACCCGCTGACCGACGAGGACCTGGAAAGCGACCGCCTGCCGCCGCGCCTGCGCAACTACCGGCGCAAGCTGTTCGGCCTGATCATCGACCCGGACCGCCTGCAGCAGATCCGCCAGGAGCGCAGGCCGAACTCGCGCTACGCCAACCTGGACAACTGCAGGCGCGAAGTGGTGGCCGCCGAGCGCATGTTCCAGGTCGAGCGCATCCCCACGCTGAGCACCACCCATACCTCCATCGAGGAGATTTCCAGCAAGGTGCTGGCCACCCTCGGCCTGCGCCGCGAGCTGTACTGACCCGGGCCGGTGGTGGCGCCGGGGTTGGGCCGGGGCCGGTGTGCCCCCACGTTGAAGCACCAACGTGTAGGATCGACCCATGGCACACGCACGGCCCCGCATCGAACGCATTCCCCGCCTGAGCCGGTTGAGCTGGCTCATGGGCCTGTATGCGGAAAACTACCGCCACCTGGTGCGCCTGTTCGCACCGTCCGAGCTGGCGCCGGGCAGCTACCTGTCCTCGGTGGGCGATGGTCTGGACGTGCGTCTGGACGTGATCGAATGCCACGCCTACACCGTCGAGCTGCGGCTGACCTACGACCTGTGCGACCCGGTCACCGGCCAGCCGGACCCTTCGGCCTATGTGCGCCTGTACCGTGACGCGCGCCAGGCCGAGACCACCCACTGCTACGTGGGCCGGCGCTGGCAGGACACCATGGGCCTGTACCCGCCGCCGGCCGAGCTGATCAACCACCGCATGCGGATGAACACCTTCCTGGGCAAGTGGCTGGAATACCTGGCCGAGCGTGGCCATGGCGTGGCCACCCTGGTACGCGACCCGGACGCACCGGTGGCCTCCGCTGCCGCAGATCGCCGCCTGTCGCTGGTGCCCTGATCGGCCATAATCACCGGCTGACCCGCCGCTGGATGCTGCCCCATGCCGTATACCCCCATCGTCGCCACCCTGGGCTACGTGCTCTCGCCCGATGGCCGACAGGTGTTGATGATCCACCGCAACACCCGGCCCGGTGACCACCACCTGGGCAAGTACAACGGGCTGGGCGGCAAGATCGAGGCCGACGAGGACGTGGCCACCAGCATGCGCCGCGAAATTGCCGAGGAAGCCGGCATCGACTGCACCGCCATGCGCCTGCGCGGCACCATCAGCTGGCCGGGCTTCGGCAAGCAGGGCGAGGACTGGTTCGGGTTCGTCTTCATCATCGACGGCTTCGACGGCACGCCGCATGGCGGCAACCACGAAGGCACGCTGGAGTGGGTGGACCTGGACAAGCTGGACGCGCTGCCGATGTGGGAGGGCGACCGCAACTTCCTGCCGCTGGTGTTCGACGACGATCCGCGCCCGTTCCACGGCGTGATGCCGTACAAGGATGGCCGCATGCAGCGCTGGTCCTACAGCCGCCTGTAAGGTGCCGCGCCGGGCCGGGTGGGGTGCTGGCAATAAATTACCCGGGTGATATTGACGCCCGTTATTTACCCGGGCAATATTGCCGCACTTCCTGAGGCGGCCTTGCCATGTCTTCTTCCTCTCTTCCTGCGTTCAGCTGTTTCGACGGCTATGCCCTGGTGGCTTCCGGTACCCCGGCCGAGGCCGCACTGGCGCTGAAACAGCGCCGTGACGCCGGTGCCGCCGGGCCGCTGCTGGTGTTCGACAACGCCAGCGGCCAGACCCGTGATTTCAACACGCGCGGCAGCGTTGAACAGCTGCTGGCCAGCGTGTCCAAGGCCTTCCCTGCGGCGGCCGCTACGCCGGCGGCGCCCGACGACGCAACAGTGGAAGTTGCCGCAGACAGCGCTGCACCGCGCGGTCGTGGCCGACCGAAGCTGGGCGTGGTGGCGCGTGAAGTCACCCTGCTGCCGCGCCACTGGGCGTGGCTGGCCGAACAGCCCGGCGGCGCCTCGGTAGTGCTGCGCCGCCTCGTGGAGCAGGCCAGCCGCGCCGGTGCCGACCAGGACCGGCAGCGCCGCCATGCCGAGCGCGCTTACCACTTCCTGCAGGCCCTTGCCGGCGATCTGCCCGGCTACGAAGAAGCGCTGCGCGCGCTATTCGCTAACGACCGCGAACGCCTGGCCACCCTGCTGGGGGACTGGCCGCCGGATGTGCGCGCGCATGCGCTGCTGCTGGCCTTCGGCGCTACGGAGGCGGCCCATGGCTGAGCCGACGCCCTGCTACCTGCAGCCGACCCAGCAGTCCGGTGCCGCGTTCGTGCGGCGCGGCCTGCAGGGGCCGGTGGTGATGCTGAACCTGCTGCGCTTCCGTGACGTGGCCGATTACCGCGCCGACCCGCAGCTGGCCCCGGCACAGCCGATGAGTGGCGCGCAGGCGTTTGAGCGTTATGTGCAGCACACCTTGCCGTTCCTGCACGCCTCGGGCGGCGAGATCCTGCTGCTGGCCGATGCCGGGCCCTGGTTGATCGGGCCGGAGGGCGAGCATTGGCACCAGGCGCTGCTGATCCGCCAGCACAGCGTGGAGGCCTTCATGGCCCTCGCCCAGCACGCGCCGTACCTGGCCGGGCTGGGCCATCGCACGGCGGCACTGGCCGATTCGCGGCTGCTGCCACTGTCCGGCCGCGCGCTTCCCGGCGCCTGAGCCCCGCGCGCCGGCCTGACCGGCGCCATCCCCCTTTTAATCCTGCTTCCACCTGGCCGCCTGTGCCGGGGCGGGGAGCGCTTGCCCGGAGAAACCCCATGACGGCCAATGCCACTGCCACATCCCATCTGAATCCAATGCCGCCGCCGACACTGTGGCGTGCCTACCTGGCGCTGTTGCTGCCGATGCTGCTGACCAATGCACTGCAGCTGGCAGCCGGCACGCTGGACAACGTCTACCTGGGGCACCTGTTGGGTGCGCCGGCGGTGGCGGCCGCGGCGGCGTTCTTCCCGGTGTTCTTCCTGCTGCTGGCGGTGGTGATGGGCCTGGCCACCGGCGCCACCGTGCTGGTGGGCCAGGCATGGGGCGGTGGCCGGCCGCAGCAGGCACGCGTGGTGTTCGGCACCGCCATCGCACTGGTGCTGTCGCTGTCGCTGCTGGTCGCGGTGGCCGGCGGCGTGTTCGCGCCGCAGCTGCTGTCGGCGCTGGGCGCCCCGGCGGTGGTGCTGCCCGATGCGGTGACCTATACCCGCATCCTGCTGCTGGGCGCGCCGGTGTTCTTCCTGCTGTGGCTGGCCACCTCGGTCAGCCGCGCGGTGGACGATGCGCTCTCACCGCTGCATGCACTGCTGATCGCCACCCTGCTGGGGCTGCTGTTCACGCCGGCGTTGATGCTGGGCTGGGTGGGCCTGCCGCGGCTGGGCGTGGCCAGCGCGGCGCTGTCCACGCTGCTGGCCTCGGCGCTGGCGCTGGGGTGGCTGCTGCTGCGTTGGCATCGGCGTGAGCACCCGCTGGCACCGGGGCGCGCGCTGCTGCAGGCGGTGGGTTTCGAGCGCAGCTGCGTCGCGGCGATCCTGCGTATCGGGGTGCCGTCCTCGCTGCAGATGCTCAGCCTGGCGATGGCCGAGATGCTGCTGCTGGGGTGGGTCAACGCCCACGGCTACCAGGCCACGGCCGCCTATGGCGTGGTGAACCAGCTGATGGGCTGGGTGCAGCTGCCGGCGATGTCGCTGGGCATCACCGCCACCATCCTGGCCGCGCAGGCCGTGGGTGGTGGGCGGCGCGCGCGCCTGCCGGCCATCGCCGGCCATGGCATGGTGCTGGGGCTGGCCCTGCTCGCAGCCATCGTGGCGCTGGTGCAGGGGCTGGCACCGTGGCTGGTGCAGCTGTTCCTGGACGATCCTGCGGTGCAGGCATTGACCACCCTGCAGCTGCGCAGCGTGGTCTGGGGCGTGCTGGCCATGGGCGTGACCTCGGTGCTGGTCGGGGTGATGCGCGGCGCCGGCACCGTGCTGCGCCCGGCGCTACTGGGCGTGGCGGCCATCGTGCTGCTGGAGCTGCCGCTGGCAGCGTGGCTGCAGCAGGCACATGGGCTGGCCGGGCTGTGATGGGCGTGGCCGACCGGCCTGCTGCTGGTGCTGCTGGCACAGGCGGGGTTCTTCCTGCACTGGGCGCGGCGGCAGCCGGTGGCGGCCTGATGTGGCGCGCTAGCCGGCGCTGCGCCGCGCCAGCAGCAGGTGGAAGTGCTTGTCCAGCGTGCGGCCGTCGTTGCTGGTGCCATGTTCGCGGTGCGCGCGCCAGCCACAGACGCTGAAGCCGTTGTTGCGCAGTGCCGGCTCCACCTCGCCCAGGCTGTACAGGTGGAAGCCGTGGGCGGTGAAAGGCAGGGTGCGCATGAACGCGGCATCGCCGAAGGCCAGGCACAGCCGGCCGCCGGGGCGTAGCACGCGGGCCAGTTCGCACAACGGCGGTGACAGCTGCGGCCAGAAGTACAGCAGGTTCACCGCCAGCGCCGCATCGACGCTGGCATCGGGCAGATCCAATGCATGCACATCGCCGTGTTGCACGCTGGCGCGGTCGCGCAGGCCGTCGGCGGCCAGCCGGGCGTTGCCGGCCTGGACCATCGCCTGCGACACCTCGATGCCCAGATAGCGGCTGCCGGGTGCACGCAGCAGCTGGCCGGCGAAGGCGGCGTTGCCGGGGCCGATTTCCAGCACGTGCTCGCCGGGGGCGGTGGCCAGCAGGGCAATGGCGGCCTGGTTCAGTGCGCCGTTGCTGCGGTTCATCGATTCGGCCACGGCCAGGGCGGCCTCGCCGTGCGGGTGCCGCAACTGCGCGGCCAGCTTTGGAGCGTCCAGAAGCGTCATCTCATCCGTATTGCAGGGGCAATCGGACGTGGCGGCGGCGGGTCCGCTGTTGACCATACCCCCGGCCCCATGGCTTGGGAAGTAGGAAAACCCCGCGCCGTGGTGATGAGCAAATCACCAGCGTCGCAGTCCGTGCGACGAGGTTGTCCACAGGGGGTGTGGATTACGGGTGAGCAACTTTGTGGATAAGCCGTGCCAGCCCCCACCCCCCTAGGCTGTCAAGATGGGTGGCGAAAAATTCACCGCACGTGAGGCGGCGTGATCCGCGGGTGAAGGCCGTGCCCCGCGCGGCCTGTCACCGGCGGCGGCGCTCGCGGTACCCTGTGGGCCACCCCGCCGCGCGAGTCTCCATGAAACGTCACTTCTCCATGCTGCGCGAGTTCCACCTGGCGGACTGGTTCACCCTCGCCAACGCGTTCTGCGGCACCGGCGCGGTATTTGCGGCCCTGCGTTTCCTGCAGGACGGCGAACTGGGCTACCTGCTGTTCGGCATGGCGCTGATTCCGCTGGCCTTTGTATTCGATGCGCTGGACGGCCGCATTGCGTGCTGGCGCAAATCCAGTTCCACGCTCGGCCGCGAGCTAGATTCGCTGTCCGATGTGATCTCCTTCGGCGTGGCCCCGGCCGCGCTCGCTTACGCCTGCGGCATGCAGGGGGGCTGGGACTGGCTGGTGCTGAGTTATTTCGTGTGCTGCGGGGTCAGCCGCCTGGCGCGCTACAACGTCACCGCCGAGGCGATGGCGGGCGAAGGCGACAAGGTGCCGTATTTCGAAGGCACGCCCATTCCCACCAGCCTGCTGCTGGTGATCGTGCTGGCGGTGGCCGCGTTCAACGGCGCGCTGGGTGACCAGCTCTGGCTGGGCCAGTGGCAGCTCGGCCCCTGGCAGCTGCACCCGCTGGTGCTGTTGTTCGCGCTGTCCGGTTCGCTGATGATCAGCAAGACCCTGCGCATTCCCAAGCCCTGAAACGGTAGACCACGGCAATGACCACTTCGGCCCACGGCACCGACCCTGGCGATTACCAGGCCCAGGCCCGGCAGTATTTCGATGCCTGGAGCGACGCGCTGCGCCACGCCGCGCAGCAGGGCAGCACGCCGGCCGGCAGTGACCCGGCCAGCTGGAAGCATGTGTTCGACTGGTGGGGGCAGCTGCTGCCCGGCCAGGCCCACGGTGCCGGCGAAGATGCCGTGCGCCGCTTCCGGCAGCAGGCCGGTGGCTGGTACGGCACGATGCAGGACGTCGCCTCGCGCTTTGCCGGGCGCGACAGCAGCGGTGCCGAAGTGGCCCAGGCCTGGCGCGAGGCCGTGCTGGGGCAGGGCGATGGCATCCTGTCGTGGATGCTGCAAGGGGCCAACGGCAGCACCCACGAAGGGCAGCCGCTGCCGGACATGGTGGCGTTGCTGCAGCAGTGGCAGCAGCAGGCCGCGCCGTGGCTGCAGAGCCCGGCTTTCGGGCCCGGCCGCGAGCACCAAGCGCGCTGGCAGGGCCTGCTGCGCGCCCAGCAGGAATTCCAGGAACACGCCCAGGTGTACGTGCAGCACATGCGCGCGGCACTGGACGAAGCCTTTGTGCTGTTCGAACAGCGGCTGGGCCAGCACGAGCTGCCCGGCAGCCAGCTGACCAGCGCCCGGGCCATGTTCGACCTGTGGATTGAAGTGGCCGAAGAGGCCTACGCCAAGGCCGCACTGTCCGACGCGTTCCAGCAGGTCTACGCGCAGCTGGGCAACGCGCACATGCGCCTGCGTGCGGCCGTGCAGAAGGAAGTGGAACAGATGAGCGGGCAGGTGGGCCTGCCCACGCGCAGTGAATTGGACGCCGCGCACCGCCGCATTGCCGAACTGGAGCGCAGCCTGCGCCGGTTGCAGGCCACGGTGGCCGCGATGGCCGGCAGCGCTGGGGTCGACCCGGCCGCGCAGCCGGCCACGGCCAGGGTGAAGGCGGCCAAGGCCCCACAGCGCAAAGCGCCCCCGAAAAAGGCCGCAACCAGAAAGACCGCGACCAAGGCCGCAACGAAAGTGCCGGCCGCCAAGGCCACGGTCAAGAAGGCAGCGCCGGCGAAGAAGGCTGCGCCTGCCCGCAAGGCGCCGCGCCGATGAAGGGTCCACTGGGGTTCAACGCCGACGACCTGATGCAGGAAACCCTGGCCATGCAGCGCAAGCTGATGGAGGGCCTGAACCTGCTGCCCCAGGTCGAGGATGTCGACTACGGGGTGACCGCGCGCGAGGAAGTCTGGCGCGATGGCAAGGTGGTGCTGTACCGCTTCGTTGGCGCGCAGGCACCGCCGCCGGAACAGCCGCCGGAACAGCCGCCGCTGCTGATCGTCTACGCACTGGTCAACCGGCCCTACATGGTGGACCTGCAGCAGGACCGTTCGCTGGTGCAGAAGCTGCTGGCGCTGGGCCGCGATGTGTACGTGCTGGACTGGGGCTACCCGGACCGTTCCGAGCGTTACCTGACGCTGGAGGATTATCTGCTGCGCTATATCGACGGCGCGGTGGATGCGCTGCGCGCGCGCAGTGGCCGTGCGGTGGACCTGCTGGGCATCTGCCAGGGCGGGGTGTTCGCGCTGTGCTATGCCGCCCTGCGCCGGGCCAAGCTGGCGCGCCTGATCACCATGGTCACCCCGGTGGATTTCCAGACCCCGGACAACATGCTCTCGCACTGGGCGCAGCAGGTGGATGTGGACCTGCTGGTGGACACGCTGGGCAACATCCCGGCCGACCTGATGAATGCCAGCTACCTCATGCTCAAGCCGTTCCGGCTGAACGTGCAGAAGTATGTGGGTCTGCTCGACATCCTAGACGACAAGGCTGCGCTGGAAGACTTCCTGCGCATGGAGAAGTGGATCTTCGATTCGCCCGACCTGGCCGGCGAGGCCTTCCGCGAGTTCATCACCCAGTTCTACCAGGGCAATGGCCTGATGCGGGGCACCGTGCGGATCGGCGAGGAAGCGGTGGATCTGTCGCAGGTGACCCTGCCGGTGCTGAACATCTACGCCGAGCAGGACCATCTGGTGCCGCCGGACGCCTCGCGCGCGATGCGCGGGCGCCTGGGCACCCGGGACTACACCGAATCCAGCTTCCGTGGCGGGCATATCGGCATCTATGTGTCCAGCCGCGCGCAGCGCGAAGTGCCGGCCACCATCGACGGCTGGCTGAAGGCGCACGACGCCTAGCGTGGGGCGCGCCCAGCCGCGCGGAGATCACCCATGTTCCGACGAAATGTTCTGGCCGTTGCCCTGCTGATGGCACCGCTTGCCCCCGCCGCGCAGGCCGCCCCTGGCCCGCAGGCACGGCAGGAAATCGCCCAGCTGATGGGCAGCCTGGACGGCTCGGATTGCCGGTTCCAGCGCAATGGCCGCTGGCACGACGCGCCCGAGGCGCGCGCACACCTGCAGCGCAAGTACGACTACCTGCTGAAGAAGGACAAGGT
Organism: Stenotrophomonas maltophilia; assembly: GCA_009912235.1. GTDB lineage: Bacteria > Pseudomonadota > Gammaproteobacteria > Xanthomonadales > Xanthomonadaceae > Stenotrophomonas > Stenotrophomonas maltophilia_AV. The sequence continues at coordinate 9,860 of WNDS01000002.1, read as the reverse complement.
GGACAGCGCCGAGCAGTTCATCGAGCGCGCCGCCAGCCAGAGCAGCCTGAGTGGCACACCTTACCGCATCCAGTGCCCGGGCCAGCCGGAACAGACGGCAGCGCGCTGGTTCAGCGCCCGGCTGCAGGCGCTGCGCCAACGCGCGCCGTAGACACCGGCGGCGGTACAGTAGCGGCAGACCTGCACGGGAAGCCGCCCATGAGCACCGCACCAACCCAACTTTCGCGATCGCTGAACGACCGGATGCTGGCCGGGGTGATGGGCGGCATCGCCCACCGGTTCGGCTGGAACAGCACCGTGGTGCGCATCGTCTACGTACTGGTCTCGCTGGCCTCGACGGCGTTCCCCGGCATCCTGTTCTACCTGCTGCTGTGGCTGCTCATTCCCAACGAGGCGGATTGAGGCAGCGCTGCCGTTGAGCACGCCCGAGCGCCCGGTACCGGCGTGGTTGCGCCTGCTGCAGGCGTGCGGCGCGCTGTGGACCCTGCCCAATACCGCACTGGGCCTGCTGGCCGGGCTGGCCGGCCTGCTGGCTGGCGCGCGGCTGCGCTGGAGCGCCCGCGACTGTGCGCTGGTGTTCGACCACTGGCCGTGGGGGCCGGGCGGGGCCATCACCTTTGGTAATGTGATCCTGCATACCGGCCATGACCTGGGCATGCAGTGCCGCACCTACGCCCATCAGGCCGGGCACCGCGTGGAGCCGCTGATCCGGCTGGATGACCACGAGCGCGCGCATGTCTTCCAGTACCTGGTGCTGGGGCCGCTGTACCTGCCGGTGTACCTGCTATGCGGCGGGGTCAGCGCGCGCAATCGCTTCGAATGGGCGGCCGACCGCTATGCGCAGACCGGCCGTGGCTGGTGGCCCTGGAGCACGCCCGGCGCCCCGGTTCGTTAGCTTCGCGTTAAAGATTGGTAAGCATTTTGCGTCGATTGCGACGTCATCTGCATGCAACCGATCGTCATTAGTCTTCGTGACGTTCCAGTCAGCTTCGACGCGGTATGCTCCCCCTCGATGGGTTGCTGGAACGCCCATCGGACGCAACACGTAACTGCAGTTGGCAGTAGCAAGCAGTATTTTGGAGGAAGGCATCACATGGCAATTGTTCTCTATGTCGGTGGTAGCAAGGATGGCGAGAAGGGCGTGGTGCCCTACGGCTTCAGCAAATCCCGCGCCGATACCGCACTGGGGCCGGAGTTCTACACCGAGCGGTTCATGGAACTGCAGGGTGTCGGCAAGGTCCGCCTGATGGCACTGGAAAGCCTGCGCGACGATATCGTCATGCAGCGCGCCGCCCGCCACTACCGCTGACCCACGCAACACGCGGCAGGGCGCGCCCCGACAAGCGCGCGCCCGCGCCGGCATCCCAGCCCGGAGCCAGTCCGAGCCCCTTTGCCAGGATGCCGGCGTACCCACTGACCGGCACGGCGCAGCCGCCGTCCGCCCGCCGCGCACCTTCACCGCAGCCACGCGCACCGCACCCGCTCGCACCCGCGGTCCGGGACCTGCCCGGCAAATCCGCCCCTGTCAACGGCTATCGCCGCCCGCTGTGCATTGCCAGAATGGGGTTCGTTCCGTAATGCGGCCCAGGCCGGAAGCAATGCACGACGCCAAGCACGCGCTCGCCCAGCAGATCGCCCAGACCATCGCCGAGGAAATCGGTGCCCAGCCCGCCCAGGTAAAGGCCGCCGTCGGCCTGCTCGACGAGGGCGCCAGCGTTCCGTTCATCGCGCACTACCGCAAGGAAGTGACCGGTGGCCTGGACGACACCCAGCTGCGCAACCTGGAAACCCGCCCGACCTACCTGCGCGAGCTGGAGGACCGCCGCGCGGCGGTGCTGGCCAGCATCGGCGAGCAGGGCAAGCTGACCGACGAACTGCGCAACCAGATTCTGGGCGCCGATACCAAGAGCCGCCTGGAAGATCTCTACCTGCCCTACAAGCCCAAGCGCCGCACCCCCGCGCAGATTGCCCGCGAGGCGGGGCTGGAGCCGCTGGCCGACGGCCTGCTGGACGACCCCAGCCGCGAGCCGCAGGCGTTTGCCGCCGGTTTCGTCGATGCCGAAAAGGGCGTGGCCGATACCAAGGCCGCGCTGGAAGGCGCGCGCGCGATCCTGATGGAGCGCTGGGGCGAAGATGCCGCGCTGGTTGGCGAACTGCGTGGCTGGCTGGGCGAGAACGGGGTGATCCGTGCGCGCGTGGCCGAAGGCAAGGAAACCGAGGGCGCCAAGTACCGTGACTACTTCGAGCACGCCGAGGCGCTGGCGAAGATTCCCTCGCACCGGCTGCTGGCGCTGTTCCGCGCGCGCCGCGAAGAGATCCTGTTCCTGGAACTGGACCCGGGCAGCGAGGCCGAGGCCGGCCGCCAGTACGCCGAGGGCCGCGTCGCGCACAAGGCCGGCATCCGCGATGCCGGCCGCCCCGGCGATCGCTGGCTGCTCGACGCCTGCCGCATGACCTGGCGCGCCAAGCTGCACATGCACCTGCTGCTGGACCTGTTCAACCAGGCCCGCGAAAAGGCCGAGGCCGATGCCATCGCGGTGTTCGGCGACAACCTGAAGGACCTGCTGCTGGCCGCGCCGGCCGGCCCGAAGACCGTGCTGGGCCTGGACCCGGGCATCCGCACCGGCCGCAAGATCGCCGTGGTCGATGCCACCGGCAAGCTGGTGGCCACCGAGACCATCTACCCGCACGAGCCGCGCCGGCAGTGGGATCAGTCGCTGCAGACGATCAAACAGCTGTGCGCCCGGCACAACGTGGAACTGATCGCGATCGGCAACGGCACCGCCAGCCGCGAGACCGACAAGCTGGCCGGCGAAGCAATCAAGGCACTGGGCGATGCCAAACTGCAGAAGATCGTGGTCAGCGAGGCCGGCGCGTCGGTGTACTCGGCCTCCGAACTGGCGGCCCGGGAATTCCCCGGCCTGGACGTGTCGCTGCGCAGTGCGGTGTCCATCGCCCGCCGCCTGCAGGACCCGCTGGCCGAACTGGTGAAGATCGAACCCAAGGCGATCGGCGTGGGCCAGTACCAGCATGACGTGGACCAGTTCCGCCTGGCGCGCGCTGGATGCGCGGGTGGAGGACTGCGTCAACGCGGTCGGCGTCTACGTCAACACCGCCTCGGCGGCCCTGCTGACCCGCGTGTCCGGGCTGTCGGCCACCGTGGCCGAGAACATCGTGCGCCACCGTGATGAGAACGGCCCGTTCAGGCGCCGCAAGGATCTGCTGAAAGTGCCGCGCCTGGGCGACAAGACCTTCGAACAGTGCGCCGGCTTCCTGCGCATCGCCGATGGCGATCAGCCGCTGGATGCTTCCTCAGTGCACCCCGAAACCTACCCGGTGGTGGAGCGCATCGTGGCCGCCACCGCACGCCCGATCAAGGCGCTGATCGGCGATGGCAGCTTCCTGCGCGGGCAGAAGGCCTAACAGTTCACTGACGCCACCTTCGGCGTGCCGACCGTGCGCGACATCCTGAAGGAACTGGAGAAGCCCGGCCGCGACCCGCGCCCGGAATTCAAGGCGGCCCATTTCGCCGAGGGCGTGGAGGACATCAAGGACCTGCGCGAAGGGATGGTGCTGGAAGGCGTGGTGAGCAACGTGGCCGCCTTTGGCGCCTTCGTCGACATCGGCGTGCACCAGGATGGCCTGATTCACATCTCGGCGCTGTCGGACACCTTCGTCAAGGACCCGCGCGATGTGGTCAAGGCCGGTGACATCGTCAAGGTGAAGGTGCTGGAGGTGGATGTGCCGCGCAAGCGCATCGCGCTGACCCGGCGCCTGGACGATGTGCCGGGGCAGAGCACCAGCCGCCCCGGTGCCCGTGATGCGCGCGGCCCGGCAAACGGCCCGGCGCCGGGCCAGGGTGCGCGCCGCGACAACGGCAACCCGCGCGGTCCCGCGCGTGGCGGGCAGGGCGGCAATGGCCGCCCGGGCACGTCGGCGGCACCGGCCAACAACGCACTGGCCGAGGCCTTCGCACGCGCGAAGCGCAGCTGAGCCGGTGCCGGCCTGGCCGGCGTGAAAACCACGTGCAGGCGGGGGCTTATGCAGGCCCCCGCCGTTGGCGCACACTTGCCTCCTTGGCGCGCGGCCACCGCGGTCGCGCACGGCGGGCCGGGGAGGGCCATGACTGATCGCATCGCCATTGCCACTACAGCCCACCCGTGCGGGCCGCGTGTTGCCGCGCATGCCTGGCGGGTGCGGCCATGAGCGGCGGTGAGCAGCGCCCGTTCGTGCCGGAGGGGCCGCTCGAGCACGCCCAGCTGCTGCAGCGACTGCAGGCGCTGGACGAGGAGCGCCGCCGGCTGGCGATGATCATCGACGGTACCGCCGCCGGCACCTGGGAATGGAACATCCAGAGCGGGCGGATGCGCATCAACGCGCGCTGGGCGGACATCGTCGGCTACCGGCTGGACGAACTGGAACCGATCGGCCAGCACACCTTCGTGGACCTGGTGCACCCCGATGACCTGGCGGTGTCCGACGCAGCCCTGCACGCGCACTTCGACGGCCACAGCGACAACTACGCCTGCCTGCTGCGCATGCGCCACAAGCAGGGGCACTGGATCTGGGTGCACGACCGGGGCCGCGTCTACGAATGGGATGCGCAGGGCCAGCCGCTGTGGATGGCCGGCGCGCATGCCGACGTGACCGAACTGCAGCAGGCCCGGCATGACGCGGCGGAAACCCGCCAGCGCCTGCAGGCGGTGATGGATGCGTCCGACGAAGTGGCGATCATCGCCACCGACACCCGCGGCATCGTCACCCTGTTCAACACCGGTGCCGAACGCCTGCTGGGCTACCGCGCCGACGAAGTCGTGGGCATCGCCAACCCGGGCATCTTCCACGACGCGCAGGAAATGCAGACCTACCTGCAGGCCTTTGCCGGCCCCGATGGCAAGGTGCCCTCCATCTTCGATGTGCTGACCGGCCAGGCGCAGGGGCAGGGGCAGGGGCAGGGGCAGACGTTCTCGCACCGCTGGACCTTCGTGCGCCGCGACGGGCAACGGCGCCAGGTGCGCTTGTCGATCAGCCCGATGCAGGGCGTGGACGGCGAGCGCCTGGGCTACCTGGGCATGGCGATGGACATCACCGAGATGCTGCAGGTACGCGCCGAAGCGCGGCTGGCCGCCGAGAAATTCGCCGGTGCCTTCACCTCCGCTGCGCTAGGCATGGCGCTGGTGTCGCTGGAAGGGCGCTGGCTGGATGTGAACGACGCGCTGTGCCGCATCCTGGGCTACACGCGCGACGAACTGCTGCAGGTCGATTTCCAGCGCCTGACCCACCCGGCCGACCTCAGCGCCGATCTGGCGCTGGTGGATGACCTGCTGGCCGGGCAGCGCGCGCATTACCACCTGGAAAAGCGCTACCTCGGCCGCGACGGCAACACCATCTGGGCGCGGCTGTCGGTGTCGCTGGTGCGCAACGAGCAGGGCGAGCCACTGCATTTCGTGGCGCAGATCCAGGACATCAGCGCGCAGCGTGCCAGCGAGCAGCGGCTGTTTGATACCGAACTGCGCAGCCGCATTACCCTGGACGCGGTGACCGACCTGGTCCTGAGCGTGAAGCTGGACGGGCGCATCGAGTACGCCAACGCCGCCGCGGTACGCGTGCTGGCCGGCGATGGCGCGCTGTCGCTGGCCGGCCACCGCGTGCACGAAGTGCTGGCGCTGACCACCGAGTACGCGCCATCGTCGGCGCTGGACGTGGACGTGCTGCTGGACCCGGAGAGCAACGCGGTGGACCTGCATGCCGACCTGCTGCTGGGCCTGGGGCCCGGCGCGGTGCCGGTGGACCTGACCCGCGCCTGGCTGCGCGATGACGAAGGCCACGTGCGTGGCGCGGTCTGGGTACTGCGCGATGACACCCAGCAGCGTGCCCGCCAGCGCGAGGCGCGGCAGCTGGCCGAGATCGACCCGCTGACCGAACTGGGCAACCGGCGCGGTTTCGAAGCCCACCTGCAGCAGGCCATCACCCGCGTTGAACGCACCGGGCAGGCCGCGTCGCTGATGTACATCGACCTGGACCAGTTCAAGACGGTCAACGACAGCTGGGGCCACCTCGCTGGCGATGCCGTGCTGTGGGCAGTGGCCAGCGTGCTGCGCAACGGCGTGCGTGATTCGGACGTGGTGGTCCGGCTGGGCGGCGATGAGTTCGCGGTCATCCTGCCCGGCTGCACGCTGTCGCGCGCGCCGCATCGCCAACGAGCTGGTGCGCACCTTCGACGGGCTGGAAGTGCCCTGGCAGGCGCAGCCGCTGCGGATCGGCGCCAGCATCGGCATCGCCCCAGTGCTGGCCGGCATGGACGTGGCGCAGGCGGTGGCCGCCGCCGATGCCCAGTGCTACCGCGCCAAGGCCCATGGCCGCGGCAACGTGCAGGTGCAGGGCGAGGGCGGCGCACCGCCGGATGCCTCGGCCGGCGACGGCTGAACCCGGCCATGCCGCCGGCACACATGAAGGATGTTTCATTTGCCCGGCCGCGCCGATTTGGCGAGCATGGACGAGACTGAACCCACCCAGGTGCCTGTGCTGCCCCCATGCCGCGCGTACTGACCATCGAGGACGATGCCATCACCGCCCAGGAAATCGTTGCCGAACTGGGCAACCATGGCCTGCAGGTGGACTGGGTGGCCGACGGCCGTGAAGGCCTGGTGCGCGCGGCCAGCGGCGACTACGACGCCATCACCCTGGACCGCATGCTGCCCGGGCTGGACGGCCTGGCCATCGTCACCACCCTGCGCCGCATCGGCATCACCACCCCGGTGCTGATGCTCAGTGCGCTGTCGGACGTGGACGAGCGCGTGCGCGGCCTGCGTGTCGGCGGCGATGACTACCTGACCAAACCGTTCGCTTTGGACGAGATGGCCGCGCGCGTGGAAGTGCTGCTGCGCCGCCACCAGCAGCCGGCCAGCGCCGATACCGTGCTGCGCGCGGGCGACCTGCAACTGGACCTGCTGGCGCGCACCGCCCAGCGCGGCGGGCGTAGCCTGAGCCTGCTGCCCACCGAGTTCAAGCTGCTGGAATACCTGGTGCGCAACGCCGGCCAGGTGCTGACCCGCATGATGCTGTTCGAGGAAGTCTGGGGCTACCATTTCGACCCCGGCACCAACCTGATCGACGTGCACATCGGCCGGCTGCGGCGCAAGCTCGACCTGGCCGGCGCGCCGTCGCTGATCCGCACCGTGCGTGGCACCGGCTATGTCCTCAGTGAAACTGTCTGACGGCTGGCGCTCGTCCAGCAGCCGACTGCTGGCGTTGTACAGCCTGCTGTTCGTGCCCTGGTCGTGCGTGCTGATAGGCGTGTTGTACTGGCGGGTGTCGCTGTACCTGGACGAGCTGGCGCAGTCGGCGGTGCTGCAGCGGGTGCACCTGCTCGAACATTTCACCGGCGATGGCCTGGCCGAGGCGCTGCGCGAGAACCGTCGCTACGACGTGCATGGCATCGACGCCTACGGGCTGTTCAGTGCGCAGGGCGCGCCGATTGCCGGTGTGCTGCGCGCGCTGCCACCGCAGCTGCCGCTCGATGGCAGCGTGCACCCGGTGGCCGGGCTGCCGTTCAACGACCCCAATGCGGCCAGCAAGCGCGGCGCCGGGCTGGCCATGCGTACCCGCGACGGGCGCATCCTGGTGCTGGTGCGCTACAGCGGGCCGCTCAGCGAGGTCAATCACCTCTTCCTCAATGCGCTGCTGTGGGGTGTGTCGCTGACGCTGGTGCCGGGGCTGCTGGGCTGGCACCTGCTGCGGCGGCGCCCGCTGCGGCGCATCCAGGCCATCGAGCAGGCCGCCGCGCGCATCGTGGCCGGTGACCTGGCCCAGCGCCTGCCGTTGTCCAACCGCCGCGACGAACTGGACATGCTGGCGGCCATCGTCAACGCCATGCTGGGCCGCATCGAGCAGCTGATGACCGAGGTGAAAGGGGTGTGCGACAACATCGCGCACGACCTGCGCACGCCGCTGACGCGGGTGCGTGCGCAGCTGTACCGCATGCGCCAGCAGCTGGACGATGGCCACCCGCAGGCGCTGCCGCTGGAACAGGTGCTGGAGGAGACTGACACGCTGATGGCGCGCTTCCGCGCGCTGCTGCGCATTTCCGAGCTGGAGAACCACCAGCGCCGTTCGGGTTTCGTGCTGTTGGAGCCGGAGGCACTGCTGCAGGAAATCCAGGCCTTCTATGCACCGCTGGCCGAAGAGAAGGGGCAGTGGCTGCAGCTGGAGGTGGCGCCGGACCTGCCGCCGGTCTGTGGTGACCGGGGGCTGCTGTTCGAGGCGATCGGCAACCTGCTGGACAATGCGATCCGTTTTGCGCCGGAGGGCGGCCGGGTGCTGCTGCTGGCCAAAGTGGAGCAGGGCGCGACGTGCATCGCGGTGGGCGATTTGGGCCCGGGCATTCCCGAGGCCGAGCGCGCGGCGGTGCTGCAGCGTTTCCATCGCAGCGAGGCCAGCCAGGGCGGTGGGTTCGGGCTGGGGCTGTCGATCTTCGCGGCCATCGCCGGGCTGCATGGTTTCCGCCTGCGGGTAGGGTCCTCCAGCCTGGGCGGTGCGTGCATCAGCCTGCTGTGCCGCCCCCAGGCACTGGACCCCGTGCTGCCGGAGTAGGGGGGGGTACGGCCGGGGCTGCGCCCCGGCACCCTGCTGCAGGCAACGTCAACGTCAACGTCAACGTCAAAAGCAAAAGCTGGCATTCCGTGGGATGGCGGGGTGGGTCCGGTTGAGGGGGGCGCCGTAAACCCCCCCTCCGGGGTCCGGCCCAGCCGCTGGCGGCTGTGCGTTCGGGCGCTTGCGAAGCAGCGCTTCGCAAGCAAAGCGCCCTCACTCCTGGGGGCTTGGTCGCGCCATCCATGGCGCTCACACCCCCTCAACCGGACCCGCCCCGCCTTCGACAGTTGTCCGCGGGCTGTTGAATCCACCTTGAAGCCGGCGTTTTTGTAGATCCACGCCATGCGTGGATGCTTTTCTATTGCCGATGGGGTCAGATCCGTTTTCCTACGGAAAACGGATCTGGCCCCAGATTCATTTCGATATCTGACAGATTTCATCCACGCATGGCGTGGATCTACAAAAAGCCGCAGGAATCTGTCAGGGGTGGGGCGGTGTGGGTGGGCAGGACCGCAGGCGCCATGGATGGCGCCTACGAGCCCCCATGGATGGCTTTACGGCGTGTCCTGCCCACCCACACCGCCCCACCAAGCCAGCAGACAACCAGAGCCGCTTTTGATCTTGCTTCGGCTTTGGCTTCGGCTTCGGCTTCGGCAGGTGCAGGGCGCAGCCCTGCCGAACCCCCACCCCTTTCATGAAATAAGTTTCATGTGCGGCACAGCTTTGTTTTAAGCAGCAGCGCCGATACTTGCCGGCCTGCGCTGCCCGTGGTAGGCGGTTGGCATCGCTGGAGAACCGCATGCTCGGGTTGGTCAAGACCGCGCTCAACAAACTGATCTTGCCCCCGTTTCACGGACACCCCTATAAGCGATTAACTATCGCAATAGGAGGTGGACGATGACCAAGAGCAAGGCAGGCAGAAAGGGGCAGGAGTTCAGCCTGGAGTTCAGGCAGCAGGCACTGTTGCGAGCGGCCACAGAAGGGGTAACCACGGTGGCTCGTGATCTGGGGTTGCAGCCTGCCCAGCTGTACAGTTGGCGCGCCCAGGCGCGGCGGCACGACCAGGACGATCAGGAACAACGCTTGGAGTTGGCCGAACATGCACGGCTCAAACGTGAAGTGGCGCGGCTGTAGGAGGAGAACGCTTTCCTAAAAAAAGCGGCGGCGTACTTCGCCAAACAGCCCAAGTGAAGTACGCAACGATGAAAGCGCACGAAGGCACATTCAGGGTGCGTCTGATGTGCCGAGTGCTGTCGGTGTCTCCAAGC
>WNDS01000001.1 GCA_009912235.1 Stenotrophomonas maltophilia | reverse complement strand
CAAGTACAGCCAGTGGGCCTACGACGCCCGTCAGGCGATGCAGCGCGCTGGTGTGGCCGCCCCCGAGTGGCCTGCTGAACTCAACCACGACGACCTGGCCGACGTGGTGCTGGGTGACCTGCTGCGCTCGCAGTACTGGCTGCTGGCGTTTGACCACGACATGCGTGTGCAGCTGACCCCGGTGCCGTTTGGTGCCACGGTGCAGACCCACGAGCAGCGTGAGGCGTGGCGCATGGAGCAGGCGAGCCGGGTGATGGCTGCGGTTGCGAGTGGCTTGAAGGGGGTTGGGCCATGAACTGTCTGGACGATTCACTTGCCAGAGCTATCTGGCTCGTACGGCAGCGCTGGCACATCGCTGGCTGTCTGCAGCTTGTAATGGGCCGCCGCCCCGCAGAGAGGATTGGAGGAGAGCTGCAATGAGCACGATGGTCATGTCGGCATGCTGGCCGATTCAAATGCCCCCAACCCCCAAGGCAGTCCTGATCTCGCTGGCCGACAACGCCAACGATCACGGTGTGGCCTGGCCCTCGATACCGACGATTGCTGAGCGTACCTGCTTCAGTGAGCGCGCCGTACATCGGGCGATTGTCTGGCTGGAAGATGCGGGGATTGTCAAAGCTGATCGGTCCAATGGACGTCATACCAAGTACCTACTGACGCCCCAAAACTACACCCAACCACCGCAGATGCGGCACCCCCGCACATCTGTCACCCCCGCAGATGTGGCAGTCGAACCACCGCAGATGCGGCAGGAACCACCGCAAATGCGGCAGTCACCCCTGCCAGAGGTGCGGTCTAACCATCAAGAACCATCATTAACCGTAAAGAGCAACCGTCAGGCGGGCGCGAGTGCGCGCCGCTCCCGTCGGCAGGCGATGACGTTCGAGCAGTGGGAGGATTCGATGCCATCGGGTGAGCTGCTGATCCCGGAGACCGATGCGGTGTTCGAGTTTGCCGATGACGCAGGAATCCCTGGTGACCTGCTGGCGCTGGCGTGGGATTGGTTTTGCGGAACCTACGGCGCTGGCGGCGCGCGCTCCACGAAGACCCAAGCCAACTGGCGGCAGGTGTTTCGCAACGCGGTGGCGGGGAACTGGGCCAAGGTCTGGTACGCCTTGCCGGAGGGCGGGTACGGGATCACGACGGTGGGCGAAACCCTGCGCCGTGCTGCTGCGGCCAAGGCTCAGCGTGAGGCTGCGGCATGAACCATCGCAGCCTGCCTTGCCGGGTGGATGCCGAGCAGGCGGTGCTGGGCGGGCTGATGCTGGCCCCGGAGGCGTTGCCGCTGGTGTCCGACGAGCTGGCCGAGGGTGATTTCTACCGGGCTGACCACCAGCTGATTTTCCGCAGCATCCGCGAGTGTGCCGAGTCGGGACGGCCCTACGACGCAGTGACGATGGCCGACTGGTTCCAGTCGCGAGGATTGCTGGATCGGGTGGACAACGGGGCGTACCTGGTCGAGCTTGCCACCACCACGCCGTCGGCAGCGAACGTGCGTGCCCATGCCCGAATCGTGGCGGAGATGGCCAAGCGGCGGGAGATGATTGCCTTCGGTGGCGACCTGCTGGACGCAGCCTTCGAGGCAGATGGCCGTGAGGTGCCGGATATCTTGGCCGAGTACGCCCCGCGCTTTGGTCAGCTCCAGCCAGCCCAGCGCGGCGGCCTGACGCTGGCTGCCGATGGGTTGAAGGGCTGGTTTGGGCAGTTCAAGCAGCGCAGCGAGCGCGGGGAGCGGGTCACCGGTCTGCCGACGCAATGGCAGGCGTTGAACGAGTGCACCCATGGATTGCAGCCCGGCACGCTGTACCTGGTGGCGGCACGTCCGAGCATGGGCAAGTCGGTGTTTGGCCTGAACCTTGCCACGTTCAACGCGCTGCGCGGCAAGACGGTGGGCCTGTTCTCGCTGGAGATGAGCCAGGATGACTGCCACACCCGCAACGTGGCCTCGCTGGGTGAGGTTCCGCACGATTGGCTGTCGGCTCCGGTGATGGGCGATGAGGATTCAGACCTACACGTCAGCCGCATGACCGAGGCTATTGGCCGCCTTAAAACGGCGCAGCTGTATATCGACGATACCGCTGGCATCACCGTTCGCCAATTTGAGGCCCGTGCCCGGCGGCTGCACTACCAGCACCCATTGGACCTGCTGATCGTCGATCACATCCACGACTTCAAAATCAACGCCAAGGAGGCGCGGTTCGAGTACGGGGCCATCGCTCAGGCGGGCAAGGCGCTGGCCAAGGAATGGGGTATCCCGGTAGTGATGCTGGCGCAGCTGAACCGCAATGTGGCCGGTCGCCAGGATCGCCGCCCGACATTGATGGACCTGCGCGAATCAGGCGAGCTGGAGCAGAAGGCGGACGTGATCGTGTTCCTGCATCGGGAGGACTACTACGACACACCGGACAAACAGACGCATTTGCAGGGCGTGCTGGAGATGCACATTGCCAAGGGGCGAAACGTCAAGTCCGGGGCGAGGCTGAACTTCCGGAACCGTTTCGACCAGATGCGCATTGACGATTGGACCGGACCGCTGCCGGTGGCCGTTGCGTCTGCGCAGAGCATTCGCAATTCGCGCGGCTTCGGTGGCGGCAAGCGACGTGCGGCCAATGACATGGAGGACTTCTGATGCGATGGGTCCGTGGTGGATATCGGTACATCACCTCGCTTGATAAGCGCTTCTTTATATCCAAGGCCAATGTCAGGGGGAGCAGTGTGTACACGCTTACCGATGGCGATGAGCGGGTCTGTGTCGAGCGCGGGGAGGGGGCCAAGGAGCGGTGCATGCAGCGGGCCGAGGAGCTGGCCGCGGCGGTGGCTGGGCAAGTGAGGAGTTTTGAGCATGGCAAAGGCGGTACGCGCCTGGCTTCAGGCCAATCCTAGTTGGCACTTCATGGGCGAGATCGTTGCGGGGTTCCCGAAGGAGGCCCACGACAAGGTGGCGCGCGCAGTGGTGGCTATGTCCAGGCGGGGCCAGATACAGAGCTTCGGTATTCACGGGACGAAGCGGTACCAGTTTGGCCGGGCACGCAGCGGCTAAGGATGCGCCCGGTCGGCCCGCTGCCGCGAAGTGTTCAGGAAGTGGCCGAGGTCATCGGGCGCGATGCAGCCCTGCGCCTGGTCGGCGAGCTACCGAGGGCGGCTAATCGGCCCTGGGTGACATGGTGCTATGTGCCGCACAGGATGGGTGAGGAGCATGCGCTGGTGAAGCTATTGGGCATGGAGGCAGCGCAGAAGCTGGCGCGCGTGTTTGGTGGTGAGATGCTGACGCTATCGGGCTGTTCCTACGCGCTGAAGCGCAGCCGGAACCAGAGCATCGTGCAGATGCGTCAGTCAGGAGCTAGCGTGCATTCCATTGCCTGCGCGTATGGGCTGACGGGACGGCAGGTGCGCAACATCCTTGCGGAAATTCCGCAGATGGAAAGTGGGGTTGGTGAGGCCGAGGATGGGTCATCCCAAATGGACCTATTCTGTGAGCGCAGAATCTGAAATCGCGATGGCAGCAGTCGGCAAGAACGCGGCCTATGCAGGTGGTGCTGCTGCCCTGATTGGCGGCCTGTCTGCCAATGACATTGCGGCCTTTGGTGGCTTGCTCATTGCGGTAGTAGGCGTTTTGGTACAAATCTACTTCGCCCGCAAGCGCAATGCCCGTGACGCCGAGCTGCATCAGGCGCGGATGGACGAGTTTCGGAAGGCGGTACAGAAAGATGACCGGTGAGTCGCGGCCTGTTTCGTCAATAGTCCCACGCGTTCTGGCATCGGCACTGGCGCTGAGTGCGGCAGCCTTTGGCACCTGGGTGGCCAGGGAGGGATACACGGCCAAGCCGGTCATTCCGACCAGGGGTGATGTTCCCACCATTGGTCACGGGTCGACGCGGTACGAGGATGGCACGCCGGTACAGATGAGCGATGCCCCGATTACCCGCAAGCGGGCCGCTGAGTTGGCCTGGAGCCTGCACGAGCAGGATCAGCAGCCGTTCCGGGCATCGATTCCGGGCGTTGCTCTGACTCAGGGCGAATACGACGTGTATGTAGATTTCGTCGGTCAGTACGGCATAGGCAATTGGCGCGCGTCCTCGATGCGCCGTGAGCTACTGTCCGGTAACTACCGCAAGGCCTGTGATGCACTGCTGCTATACCGCCGCGCCGCTGGCTACGACTGCTCGACGCTGGTCAATGGCAAGCCGAACACCCGCTGCTATGGCGTGTGGGAAAGGCAGCAGCAGCGCCATGCCAAGTGCCTTGCTGAGCAAGGGAAATGAACGCAATCGCGCTACGGCTGATTCTGGCGTTGGCGCTGGTCATTGGCGGCATGGCTACTGGTTGGACCGTCAGGGGCTGGCGATCGGATGCGGTAGAGGCCAAGCGTGATGCGGGCGATGCCAAGGTTGCGGCAGAGAACGTAGCTCAGGCACGCCATGACGATGCGGCCAACCAGTCCGGTGTAGCCCAGGTGGAGCGGGAGCGGGTGGCCCGATCGACCGAGTCGGGGACCGAATTCAAACAGATCACCCGTGAGGTCATCCGCTATGTACAGGCCAATCCTGCCCCTGATGGCTGCAACCTTGGTGATAGCGGGGTGCGCATCTGGCGTGCGGCGAGTGCCGGAAAGGCAAGTGCCGAACCTGACGATTCCGCAGGCGCAAACCGCCCTGTGTCCCGCTGAGCTACCGGGCGATCCGCAGCAGGGCAGGCCTGAGCAGCTATTGCAGGCCCACGTGGAAGATGCCGAGACATACCAGGACTGTCGGCGCAGGCATGAGGCGCTGGTGCGGAGTCTTTGCGCGCAGGTTGGCGTGACTGTCAATGGCGCAGCACCGGGCGGGATGTGCGCTACAAGTTATTGAAAATAAAAGGGTCCTTCCTGGGCGGGGAGGGGTGCGGGGTCCCCGACACCGCGAAAAACACGGTGTGGCTGCCCATTCATTTCCATTCTTCTAATAACCAAACTTGCCGGTACATTAATAAATGGCAGCAGGCAGCCCAAAGGGCCAAAACGTAAACAGGTCGGGGCTTTCGGCAGTTTTCGGTGTGTCGCTGCCGACGATAGACGCATGGGTCCGCGCGGGCTGCCCCGGTGTAAAAGTAGGCAGTGGCAAGGGTGGCGGCTGGACGTTCAATACCGCAGAGGTGGTGCGTTGGCGGGAGCAGCGGGCAGCGGAGGAGGCATCCGGTGATGAGGTCGATGACGAAGCGGCGCTGAGGCGGCGCAAGCTGCTGGCCAATACGGTGTCCGACGAGCACGACGCGCTGGTCAAGAAGCAGCTTGTTGCGCCGTTGGCACAAGTCGAGCGGGCCGCTGGCCGTGTCTTTGCCGAGGTGCGAACGAACCTTCGCAGTCTTCCGGGCCGGGTGGTGACGCAGTTGATTGGCGAGACGGACGAAAAGCGATTCCGGCAGGTGTTGCTGTCGGAGATCGATCAGGTTCTGGAGAGCTTGGCCAGCTTTGATGCTTTCGCGGCGGAGGATGTGGGCGATGACGAGTCCGGCGCTTAACCCGGCAGCGTTTTCAAACCCGAGCGGCGTTGCTGCGGCGATCCAGTCGGCCTTGTCGATGCTTCGCCCGCCGCCTGACCTGAAACCGTCAGAGTGGGCGGAGATGAACTTGCGCATTCCCGAGGGGAACGCCAAGCCTGGACCGTACCGGATTGCCAATGCTCCGTATCAGCGTGAGCCGATGGACATGTTCGTTGATCCGGAGTGCCATCGGGCGACGTTGATGTGGGGTGCACAGGTAGGGAAGACGCTGACGGCGCTGGTGGTGCAGGGGTATGGCATCGAGATGCGTCCGCAGTCCCAGATGATGATGCAGCCCAGCCAAGGTGACGTGCAGACATGGCTTGAGACCAAGTTCAACCCGCTGGTGGAGTCGAGCAGGACGATTTCGCGCTTGGTTGCCAAGCCTCGCGGACGCGACGGGGTGAACAACCAGCGGATGAAGAGCTATCCGGGCGGCTTCATGATGATGGCGTGGTCGGGCAGCCCCAAGACGATGCGTGGCCGCTCGGCTCCGCTGATTGTCTGTGATGAGGTCGACGGCTACGAGCGCACGGAGGAAGGTCATCCGGTGGGTCTGTTGTGGCAGCGCTCGGCGACCTTTGAGGATGAGCGATTTTTGCTGGAGATCAGTACCCCGACGCTGAAGGGGGCCAGCTACATCGAGGACATGTTCGAGGCTGGCGACCAGCGCCGCTTCCATGTGGCATGCCCGCACTGCCATGAACACCAGTGCCTGAAGTGGTCGAACGTGACATGGCAGGGCCGTAGATCGACCGACGTTGTCGATTACGAGGAGGATTTGCACGATGAGCACAAGCCTGACACGGCGGGGTATTGCTGTCAGGGGTGCGGTGCGGTGTGGAGTGATGGCGAGCGCATGGCCGCTATTCGGCAGGCCGAGTCGGTAGGGGCCGGGTGGGTGGCGAGCAAGCCATTCAATGGGCATGCCAGCTACCACCTGTGGGAGGCATACAGTCTGTTCCGGCGACTCTCGGGCATCGTGCGTGACTACCTGGACAAGCTGCGTACCGATGACATCCAGACCTTCGTCAATGTCTGCCTTGCACAGACATACGAGATCAAGGGTGACCGCGTTGACCCGACAGGCCTGCTGTCGCGAGGCGAGGTGTACCCGGCCGATGCGCCAATGGGTGTGCTGTATATCACCGCTGGCGTGGACATGCAGTCTGACCGTCTGGAGCTTGAAATTGTCGGTTGGGGCGCGGGTGAGGAATCGTGGTCTTTGGGCTATCAGATTCTGCACGGCGACCCGATGATGGATGACGTATGGCAGGACCTGGACGATGTGCTGGCGGGTGAATTCCGGCACGAGAGTGGGATGCGCATGCGGATTCAGGCGGCTTGTCTGGATACGGGTGGCACCAGCGGCTATACGCAGCGGGCCTATGAATACTTGAAGGGTCGCACGGGGCGTCGTCTTTTTGGCATCAAGGGCGTGGGTGGCTGGGGTCGCCCTGTTGTCGAAAAAGGCATGAAAAAGCAGTCTGGCAAGCGGCTGAGAAACGTTGACCTGTACCTGGTCGGTGTGGATGAGGCCAAGCTGATGACGATGCGCAGGCTTGCCAATGAGGCGCCCGGCCCCGGCTACTGCCACTTGCCGTCAGACCGCTATGACCTTGAAGGTTGGGCGCGGCAGGTGACGGCAGAGCGGCTGGTGGTGCGCTACGTGAAGGGGCAGCCGGTGCGGGAGTGGCACAAGCCGGACAAGGCCAGAAATGAGGCGCTGGACTGCCGAAACTATGCACTGGCGGCGTTGAAGATCATGGCCCCCTCGTTCAATAGGCTGGCCGAGCGGCTGGCAAGCTACATGGCGCGTGGTGGCGAGGGCCCGACTGAGCCTGCGTTGCGGGCTGAAAATGTGGAAATTCCGCAGATGGCTACGCCTGAGCCATCAAAGCAGACTGCGCCTATACGCAGGCCTGCGCAGGCGGGTCGGCCTGGTGTGAAAAAGAACTGGGTTACGGGCTGGAAATAGTGAGTGAGATCATTCCGAAATCAGTGAGCGCAGGCGTGAATTTCGCGGCAAAAGCGCGATTTGACGCCTATTGCGAGGGCTGGTCGGTGGTACTGCATCTGCGCGGGCCATCGGCGGTGAATATACCGGCCTCGGTTGAGGGGGGGCGAGCTTTTGTTCGCCGCATCGGCTGAGCAGACGCGCGGCTGGCTGCCGGGTGAGTACGTCTACACGATCCGCGCCAGCAAGGGGGCTGATGCCATCCAGTTGGCCGGGTCTCGGCTCACGGTGCTGCCCGATTTGGTCTCGACCGTGGCCGGATACGATGCCCGCAGCGAGTACCGCAAGGCGCTTGATGCCATCGAGGCAGTACTGGCAAAGCGCGCAACGCTGGATCAGGAGCGGTATCGGATCAACAACCGCGAACTGTACCGAACCAGCATTTCCGACCTGCTGAAGCTGCGCGCGTTCTATGCGCAGAAGGTGTTGCAGGAGTGCTGCGCGGGCGGTCGGATGCGGTGGGGTGATATTCGCGTTGGCATTGGCCCGGTACGCTGACCCATGAACCTGATCCCGCAATTTTTGCGACGCAAGCAGCTTGGCGCAGTTCGTCCGGCAGGTCGCCACCCCATCGCCAATGCGGTACGCATGCTGTTCCAGTCGGGCGACTCCAACCGGCTTACGGGGGATTGGGGCACCCATCCGGTGCCTGCGGACTGGATTGTGTACAGGTACCAGCGAATTCTGGTGGCCCGCTCTCGCGAACAGCTGTTCAACAACGACTATTTCAAGGCATACGCACGAATCTGTCGTCAGAATATCGTCGGCTCATCAGGGCTGGTGTATCAGTCGAAGGCGCAAACGGCCAAGGGCAAGAGTGACGCCAAGGCCAAGCGGGCCATTGAGCGAGCATTTGCCGAGTGGTCCCGTCGTGGCAATTGCGACGTGTCTGGCAAACTGTCGTGGCGCGGATTTCAGAATCACTGCATACAATCGGCCATCACCGACGGCGAATTCATGCTCCGCAAGTATGTGGGCAAGGATGCTGGCAAGTATGGTTTCCAGCTTGGTGTGATCGACCCGGTTCGCTGCCCAGTGGACTATGACCGGTTCGACTTGGCTGAGGGCGGGTTTATCCGGCACGGGATCGAGTTCAGCCGCAATGGCCGTCCGGTGGCCTATCACTTCGTCGATCAATCGCCGAGCAAGTCCTGGAACGCCTACACCTATGCGGGGCGGTCTTTCATTCGCATTGCGGCCGAGGAGATCATTCACGGCTTCAGGGTGGAGATTTCCGGGCAGAAGCGCGGCTTGCCGTGGCTATCGACCGGCCTGTTTAGGCTAAAGCAGATGGGATCGTACGAAGATGCGGCGATCATTAATGCGCGTATTGGCGCGGCAAAGATGAGCATCTTCACCTTCGATGAAGGGAATGGCCCGGAATGCAACGACTTCAAGGAACGCGATGCGCTTCCTGAGATTACTGCAGATCCTGGCACATTCCTGTACGGGCCCAACGGTGCGACGTTGCATAAATTCGACCCGACCTATCCGTCAGGCGAATTTGCAGCTTTTATCAAGCAGATGCTGCATAGCTTTGCAGCCGGTGGCGGTGTCAGCTACCACACACTGTCGGGCGACCTTGAGAGCGTAAATTTCAGCAGCATTCGGCAAGGCACGCTTGATGAGCGCGAGCATTTCAAGGAAATGCAGGAATGGCTGGTGGAGGAGCTTGCCGAGCCGGTCAACGATGCGTGGTTGGAGCAGGCGATGCTGCGCGGCATGGTCAAGCGTGAAGATGGGGCGCCGCTTCCGGCATCACGCATCGAACAGTATTCGGACTACGAGTTCCAGGGCAGGCGCTGGGAGTGGATCGACCCCAATGCGGATATGAAGGCGGCGCAGGGCAGGAAGAACAATCTGTTGGCATCGCCCGGCGCGCTTATTCGTGAGGCTGGCGGCGATCCGGCCAAAGTTTGGCAGGAGATCGGCGATGACATCGCCGCTATGCGTGCTGCCGGGATTGATGAGGCGCTAATCATGATGGCTATGGGTCAGAAGCTGACTGGAACAGATGACCCAAATGGAGGTAAGCAAGATGAAAGCGAAGGCCAATAAGTCTGTTGCCGCCACGCGGCTGGAGCAAATCCAGAAGCGCTCCGAAGGGGGCGCGATTCGCCGTCCGGCGGAGGTGGTCGGCATTGATGAGTCCTCGCGCACTGTGGAGCTTGCCTTCAGTAGTGAGGCTCCGGTGAGCCGGTGGTGGGGCGCGGAGGTTTTGTCGCATGAGGCTGGGCATGTTCGCCTTGGCAGGCTGTCAGATGGTGCGGCGCTGCTGTGGAACCACAATCTGAGCGACCAGCGCGGGGTGGTTGAATCTGCGCGGATTGATGCTGACCGCAAGGGCCGGGCAGACATCCGGTTTGGCACCTCGCAGGCTGCTGAGGAGCTTTGGCAGGACGTAAAGAACAAGATCAAGCGCCACGTTTCGGTGGGCTATGTGATCCACGACATGGAGCTATCGACCTTGCCAGACGGCAGTGAGCGATGGCTGGTGATCGATTGGGAGCCGTACGAGATCAGCATCGTCAGCGTGCCTGCTGATACGTCGACAGGCATTGGGCGCGGGGTGGAAATTCCGCAGATGGAACCGGCCCCCATTGCCGATGAAACTCTACATACGAGAGCTACAAAACCCAATCCCGCACCCCGGACTGAAAAGACAATGGAAAAAATTCTACGCAATGCCACCGGCGATCTTGTCCGGGCCAATGTGGACGCAGAAGGCAACATCACCGACGAGATCGAGGTGATTGAGCGGGCCGGTGAGGCGCAGCGCCAGGCGACCCAGAGCGGCCTGTCTGCTGAGCGCTCCCGCGTCAGCGAGATTACCGCGCTAGCCGAGCGCTTTGCTCGTGGCGTGCCGGATGGCGCGGCCATGGCGGCCACTGCGATCCGTGAGGGCCGTTCTGTGGCTGAGTTCCAGCAGCATCTCCTTGATTCGGTGGACAAGCGTATGGCGGTGCCGCTTTCGGAGCAGGGCGCTGGCGCTGACATTGGCCTGAGCCAGCGCGAGGTCAGCGAGTATTCGATCATGCGGGTTGCGCGCGCCCTCGCTGAGCCGGGCAACCGCTCGCTTCGAGACGCGGCAGGCATGGAGTTTCGTGCCTCGGAGGCTGCGGCAGAGCGGTATGGCCGTAGCGGTGAGCGCTTTGTGGTGCCAAATGAAGTGCTGCGCCGCTCTGTCGGCGGAGATTTCAGCGGCGGCGCATTCAGCACCAATGCCCATGCAAATGGCAATGGCGGCATCTTGGTAGATACCACGCTTCAGGCCGGATCGTTCATTGACCTGCTGCGCAACCGCGCCATCCTCCTGCGCCGCGCCCGCACCTTGGGCGGCCTAGTCGGCAACGTGGACATCCCGAAGCAGACCGGTGGCGCGACGGGCTACTGGATCGGCGAGGGCGATGATGCGCCGGAGACTGGCATCAGCCTGGGTATGGTGTCACTCAAGCCCAAGACGGTTGCTGCACACTCGGATGTAACGCGCCGTCTGCTGAAGCAGTCGAGCATGGATGCCGAAGCGATGCTGCGCCATGACCTGTCCATTGCGCTTGCGCTGACCATCGACAAGGCAGGCTTCTACGGCAGCGGCAGTGAGTACCAGCCGCGCGGCTTGGCCAACTATGACGGCATTGGCCAGGTAGCCTTGGCGGGCCAGTATCCGACCTACGAAGAAGCGGTCGGCATGGAAACCAAGATCGCGCTGGACAATGCGGATGTTGATTCGATGCGGTTCATCGGCAACGCCAGCCTGCGCGGCCACGCCAAGACCGCGCTGAAGTTCCAGGCGGCAGGTTCTGGCACCTTGTGGGAGCCGAACAACACGATCAATGGCTACGGGGTGGATATCACCAACCAGATTGGCGCAGGCGATACCTTCTTCGGCAACTGGAATGACCTGGTAGTTGGCTTGTGCGGCGGTCTGGAACTGACCGTGGACACGGCGGCTTTGGCGCTGTCGGGCGGTGTTCGTCTGATCGTGTTCCAGGACGTTGATTTCGTCCTTCGCCGCACCGAATCGTTCTGCATTGGCCGGAAGAAGAAGTAATGGCCACGGTTCTTGTGCAACTGACCGGCGCGATTGCCCTTGATGGCAGGTTGGTCAGTTGCCCGGCAATCGTGGAAGCGTCTTCGGAGGAGGGCGATGCGCTTATTGCTCGCGGCAAAGCGCGCATCGCCCCGCCCGGATCGGTGCCAAGCGTGATTTCGCCGAGCGTTGAAGATGCAAAGGATGCGGAGATGTTTCGGGACTTCCCGAAGAAGACCCGCCACACCGACCCCCTGTAAACACTGAATAGGCCCAATATCATGCTTCGCGGACTCAAGCCCATTGCACTTGGCACTGATGCCATTGATGTCATCTCCCTGAAGGGTCATGCGCTGGTGCATGCACTGACCTCTGGCCGCACCGCCCCGACGCCGCCAGTGCAGCCCCCGGTTACTGTGAAACCGGCCACTGCCACCGCTGAGATCAAGTATTCCGTCAAGTCGGTTTCTGTGACTGACGGTGGTGATGGCTACACCGATCCGCCGACGGTGAAGCTCACCGGCGACGGCGAGGGTGCGGTGGCTACAGCGGTAGTCAAGAACGGCAAAATTTCCGAGATCAAGGTCACCAACCCTGGCACTGGCTACAGTAAGCCGCCTAAGATCGAACTGTCCGGGAGCGATGCGGCGACTCCGGCGAAGTGCGAGGCAGTGCTTGGCGACGGTGTGGTATCGGCAGTTAAGGTCACTGACGGTGGCGAAAGCTACAAAGGGTCTCCGACGGTCAAGTTCAGCGGTGGCGGCGGAACTGGTGCAGAAGCGACGGCCGAGGTCAAGGATGGCAAGGTTACTTCGGTCAAGGTGACGGCGGGTGGAAAGGGCTATACCACTGCGCCGAAGGTGGAATTCATCGCTGCTAGCGACCCGTCCAAGGAAGATACGGACTCCGGCGAGGGCAGCGGTGGTGGCGTTATCAAGCTGGTTATCGAGCACTGCGATGAAGAGGGCGGCCAGTGGTCAGAGGGTGCCACTGTCGCTCTGTTCCCGCCTGAAGGGACCAATGAGGCCTTTGCGGAAATCGACTTTGATGGCCTGAAACGATTCATCCGCAAGGGCGCAGCGTCGCCGGATGGTAGCTATGTGATTGTGGGCCAGCTGGACGGCTACTGATGCCATCGCCTGGGTGGGAGGATTTGAACGTCTTCTTTGAAGTGGAAGACTTCGCTACTACGGCGTTGTTTTCCAGAGGCGGCGAGCCGACTTCCCCGCAGGTGAAGGGCATCTTCGATGACCCGTACTACGACAAGCAGTTGGGCGAATATTCGGCCACTGAGGGCGATCCGCGCCTGACCTGCAAAGAGGTGGATGTTGCGCAGGTCAAGAAGCATGATGAGTGCCTCATTGCGAGTATGCCTGGTCGGAAATACACGGTCATTCACGATCCCAAGTTCGACGGTACTGGGACATGTGTGGTGTACCTTGGGCGCGTGGAGTAGCGGCGATGGCCAATATCAGCATCGACATTACCGGGGCTGAAATTCAGTGTCTTGCAGACAAGGTAGAAGCCACCGAAGAGCAGTTGCGCGCCGCGCTGCGCTCGGCCTATGGAAAGATGGGCCGGTGGCTGCGCACCCAATCGGTACGCGGCCTGTCCGGGCAGCTGAAGATACCGCAGAAGATACTGCGCGGACGCACCAAGACCTATCGCCTGCAACACGGGATGGATGACCTTTCTGGTGTAAAGGTGTGGTACGGCATCAAGGACATCTCCTTTTCCAGATTGAGCCCGAGGCGGCGCGCAAAGGGTGTGTCAGCGCACGGCGGGAGGTTTGAGCCAGGCGCATTCATTGCCAAGCTTTACGGCAAGAACGAGGTGCTGAAGCGGGCCGGGAAGAGGCGCGTTCCCCTAAGTGTTGTCTATGCGGATATCGCAGACGATGCCATAACGTACATTGAAGATGTGCTTGTGGGGACGGCCGTGTTTGACGCGCAATTCTACAAATTCTTGGACCATGAATTGAAATGGCGGACATCGACCTAGAGGTGAGATTCGACGCTCTCCACGATGCGATCAGGGCGCGTATCGCTGAGGCATTCCCGGATTTCAAGACAGTGGAGTTCTATCGGGATGATGAGGACACACTCTTCCCGCCCCCGGCCTGCCTACTGGCGATGACTGAGGCCGAGCCGAGCGCTGAGGATGATGCCGGGTCAGGTCAGTTTCCGGTGCTGCTTCGGTTTGAGGCGAGCATCATCATGGCCCATCGCACCCCGCAGACCCATGCAAATGTACGCAAGGCCGCACTGGCGCTTGCGACCTGGCTGTATCAGCTAAAGCGCTTCCCGCCGTGTGATGCGATCAAGCTGCTCGCAATTGACCCGGACGAGTTCTCGCCCAAGGCGGACAAGTTCGTGGTGTGGCGCGTGGAATTTGCAATGCTGGGCTTTCTGGGCGAGACGGCGTGGAAGAACGACGGGACGGTGCCGATTGACGTGATGTACAGCTTTTCGCCTGATGTTGGGCAGGGCAACGAAGAACATTACGAGCCGCTTCAATGAGCGCAGAGCATGACCGCCTCATCGGGAGCATGGTGCTGGTGGGCACGGTGGCAGCCATTGACGAGGCGTCGGCCCGCGTCCAGGTGAGTTCTGATGGCCTGCTGACCGACTGGCTGGCCTTCACGGTGCCCCGCGCCGGCCCGGGCGTGCGGGACTGGTCATTGCCGGAGGTGGGTGAGCAGGTGGTGCTGGTGTGCCCGTATGGCGACCCATCGCAGGCGGTGGTGCTGGGCAGCATCTACCAGCAGGCGTACCCGGCACCGGCTACCAAGGCGACCGTGCGCCGCATAGAGTTTGCTGACGGGGCCTTCATCGAGTACGACCGCCAAGGCCACCAGTACGCGCTGGATGTGCCGTCAGGCGGCGCGATCACGCTGCGCATAGGTGGTGCCACCTTTAAGCTTGAAGATGGCACGGCCACGCTGACGGCTGGGAAATTCGTTGTGGATGCCCAAGAGACCGAGTTTTCCGGGAAGGTCACCATCTCCGGGGACACCTCAGTCAAGGCGATCAAGTCTAACGGGGTCAATATCGGTAGTGATCACATGCATGGTGGCGTGCAGCCTGGTAGCGGGCCTACCGGCGCTCCGCAGTAGCATCGCGGAAATTCCGCAGATGGCAATGCGCATTGGGGGGGCCAAGATCGACCCATGATTTGGACCAGCGCCACCACCGGAAAGCATCTGCAAGGTGTTGAGCACCTTCGGCAGTCGATCCGCGACATTCTGACCACGCCTGTCGGAACTCGGGTGATGCGTCGCGACTATGGATCGCGTTTGTTTGAGCTTACGGATATGCCGTTCAACCGATCAACCGCGCTGGATTTTGTGGCCGCCACCGTCGATGCCTTGGCGCGCTGGGAGCCGCGATTTCGGGTGACGAAGGTTGTCCCGACGGCCGATGCTGAGGGGCGATTTTCCATTTCAGTGCAAGGCCAGTACCTGCCGGACGGGGTGGAGATTTTCATTGACGGAATTGTGGTGAAGTAATGGCTACGCAATACTCTGGCATCAATCTTACGCGGCTACCGCCGCCCGCCATTGTCGAGCAGATCGACTTTGAAGTGATCCTGGCGCAGATGCTTGAACGGCTGAAGGAGCTTGATCCAGCCTTCACTGCACTGGTCGAGACCGATCCTGCCTACAAGATTCTGGAGGTGTGCGCATATCGTGAGGTGCTGGTTCGCCAGCGCGCCAATGAGAGCGCCAAGGCGGTCATGCTGGCATTTGCCGAGGGCGCGGACCTGGATCAGATCGGCGCGAACGTCAATGTGGAACGGCTGGTGGTCACTCCGGCCGATCCAGATGCGGTTCCGCCAGTTGCAGCAGTCATGGAGAGCGATCGCGACTTCCGTACGCGCATCCAGTTGTCCTTTGACGGCTACACGACAGCAGGGAGTTCGGGTAGCTACATTTTCCACGCGCTTTCTGCTGATGGCGACGTGAAGAATGTTTCGGTCCTGAGTCCAAAGCCGGGCGATGTGGATGTCTACGTCCTGTCGCGCTCCGACGACGGAACGGCATCTGCCGAATTGATGGAGAAGGTCAATGCGAAGCTCAATTCCGAAGAGATTCGCCCACTGACAGATCACGTGACAGTGCGCCCGGCGAAGATCATCGCCTATGCCGTCGAGGCGGTGCTGACGATGTATCCGGGGCCGGATGCGGAGGTGATTAAGAAGGCTGCCGTCGATGCGCTGAACGAATATCTAGATAGCGTGCATCTCATCGGCTATGACGTGACGCTATCTGGCCTGCACGCGGCGCTGCATCAGCCTGGCGTGCAGAATGTGAAGTTGATTGAGCCAACTGCCGACATTGTGATCGACGAAACGCAGGCGCCGAACTGTACCGATATCAATGTGTCGGTGGCTGAGAAGCCCGATGTCTGAGCATCTTCTTCCAACCAGCGCCACCAGGGGTGAGCGTGCGATGGCGATGGCAATTGCGCGCATATCCGATGTGCCGGTTCCGGCTCGTGAGGTGATAAGCCCGCAACACTGCCCAGCCAACCTTCTTCCGTGGCTGGCCTGGGCGATGGGCGTGGACACGTGGGACGCGGGGTGGAGTGAAAAGGTGAAGCGAGATGTTATCGCTTCGGCCTATGTGGTTCGCCGATACAAGGGGACAGTCGGCGCGGTGAAGCGTGCGGCGCTTGCCGTTGGGACCGGTATTGAGCTTTCCGAATGGTTCCAGCTTGACCCGCCTGGCGAGGTCCACACATTCGAGCTATCCAAAATTGTTAGCGGTGGCGGTGCGACTGAAGAGTTCGCAGACAGCGTGATTTACGCGGTAAGCGCAGCGAAGCCGGTGCGGTCTCACTTCACCTTCAAGCAATCGGTGTTCTTCGATGGCGGCCTTTGTGCAGTTTCGGAGCTTCGGCCTGCTGTGTATCGGCGCTTGCGCCTCGTTGACAAGGATTGATCCATGAAGATTCAACTTACCGCTGCCGGGCTGGCTGCGCTGGTCAATGCGCAGCATGCCGGTACCAATTCGGTGACCGTCACCGAGATTGGCGTTACCGCCAATGTCTTTGCGCCCGATAAGGACGGCAAGGACGTCAAGCTGCCGGGTGAACTGAAGCGCCTGAAAACCTTCGGGGGCCAAGTTGTCGCCAACGACACGATCCACGTCTCGGTGCGTGACGATTCCGGCGACGCATACAGTCTGTATGGCATCGGCCTGTACCTTGCCGACGGTACGCTGCTGGGCCTGTATGGGCAGCAGGATGTGATTTTGGAGAAGTCGGCCAAGGCAATTGCATTGCTGTCTGCGGACATTGTGCTTGCAGATGCGGACGCAAAGAGCATCAGCTTTGGCAGCACGGAGTTCCTTAATCCTCCCGCGACGACGGAGGTGGTGGGTGTCATTGAGATTGCAACGGATGCGGAGACTAAGGAAGGCAAGGATGCATCGCGTGCGGTGACCCCGGCATCGCTGATGGCACTTATCAAGGATTCGTTTTCTGCCTATCGCCGCTACTTGCCGGGCCAAATCGTCCCGTTTGCGGGCAAGAAGCCGCCGACTGGCCTGCTGGCGTGCGATGGCAAGGCAGTGTCCCGAACTGACTACGCCGATTTGTTTTCCGCCATCGGTACCGCCTATGGAAAGGGTGACGGAAAAAGCACCTTCAACGTGCCTTTGTGCAAGGAAGGCACGACGATCACGCATACAAACAAGCCTGAGCTAATCGGCGCACATACGGTTGGCGAGGTCATTGCCCATGCGCATACGGCCAGTGCATCGGGTGTTGCCGATCATGTTCACAACATAGAGGTGCTGGCTGCTGGTGGGCATGCGCACGCTGCGACCTGTGGTGTAGCGGGAAGCCATGTCCATGGTGCAAGCTGTGA
The DNA here is from genome assembly GCA_009912235.1 of Stenotrophomonas maltophilia. Taxonomy (GTDB): domain Bacteria; phylum Pseudomonadota; class Gammaproteobacteria; order Xanthomonadales; family Xanthomonadaceae; genus Stenotrophomonas; species Stenotrophomonas maltophilia_AV. The sequence continues at coordinate 982,980 of WNDS01000001.1, read as the reverse complement.
TGTGCAGGGAGACCATAGTCACGGTGTCAACGATCCGGGCCATTCGCACACGTGGTCCGGGCCAAGCAACTCTCCGGGCGCGGATGGCTGGGAGGCGGTGAGCGTGAGGGGCTATACGGCCTATGACACCGGCCGCAGCCTAACCGGCATCTACCTGTCCAATGCAGGCGCACACTCCCACAACATCGGCATAGCGGCCGGCGGAGAACATCAGCACGAGATCGTGATTGCAGCGGCCGCTGACCATACGCACGCATTGAAGAACGAGGGCGCAGGTGCGCATACGCACGCCATCACGGTCAATAGCGAAGGCGGCAGCGACAACCTTCCGGCTGGCTTGCAGATGATGTACTGCATCGCCTACTGAGCTGGCCGGATGTGGAAATTCCGCAGATGGATACGCCCGCGATGAATGGGCACGATCAAGGCTGAATACTCCCAGCCCGGATGCGATCCTATGTCCACTGAATTCCTGCACGGCGTCGAGGTCCTGACCATCGATGACGGCGTGCGCCCGATCCAGACCGCAAGTTCCAGCGTCATTGGCATTGTCGGTACCGCGCCGCGAGCCGATGCGGTGGAATTTCCTATCAACACTCCGGTCATGGTGGCCGGGTCGCGGGCCAAGGCGGCCAAGCTGCTGAAGCTTGACCCTGACGATGCTCGCGGCGACGGCACATTGCCGGAGGCGCTGGACAGCATCTTCGACCAGACCGGCGCTGCGGTGATCGTGGTTCGCGTTGAGGAGGGGGCGAGCGAGGCGGAGACGCTCAGTCATGTCTTGGGGGGTGCCAACGCCACCACGGGGGGCTACGAGGGCATCCAGGCGCTGCTGGCGGCCAAGTCGGTCACCGGCTACAAGCCGCGCATCCTGTGCGCTCCAGGTTTCACGCATCAGTCTGTTGTGGGTGGGATTACGGCAGTTAAGGTCACCGACGGTGGCGAGGGCTACAAAGAGGCCCCCACGGTCAAGTTCAGCGGCGGTGAGGGTAGTGGTGCCGCCGCCGAGGCGATGCTGAAGGACGGCAAGGTGTCGGAGATCAAAATCACCAATCCCGGCTCTGGCTACACTTCGGCCCCGACCGTTGACCTGTTGGGGGGGCGAGCCGGAGGTTCCGCCCATTCCCGCCAAGCCAACTGCCAAAGCCAAGGCGACGGCCAAGATTAACGGCGACAAGGTCGATTCGATCGTTGTCACTGACGGCGGCGCTGATTACGCAGGCACCCCGAAGGTCGCCCTCACCGGTGGTGGCGGTAAGGGTGCTACTGCTGCAGTGACGATGAAGGACAACAAGGTGGATTCGGTCAAGGTGACCAGTCCTGGCTCTGGCTACACTGAAGCCCCGACCGTTGAGTTTACGGGCGGCGACGCACCGGCAGTTCCGGCAATCCCGGCATGGCCAAAGACCAAGGCGAAGGCCGCAGCGACCATTGGCAACACCAGCAATGCGGTAGTGGCCGGGCTGGTCGGCATTGCCGAGCGTCTTCGCGCAACGATCATCGCCGATGGCCCGAGCACCAATGATGATGCGGCAATTGCAGCGGCGGGGAATTCGGGTAGCAAGCGTGTGTTCCTGGTGGACCCGCGCGTGATGCGAACTGGCCCGGACGGCGTGCAGAAGGCGAGCTATTCCTCGCCGGTTGTCGCTGGCCTGATTGCAAAGACGGACAACGAAATCGGCTGGTGGACATCGCCGTCGAACAAGGAAATCAACGGGATCATCGGAACCGAGCGAGCCGTGGATTTCACGATGGGCGATGTAAGCAGTCGCGCCAATCTGCTGAACGGCAAGAATGTTGCCACGATCATCCGGGAGTCCGGGTTCAGGCTGTGGGGCAACCGCACGCTGTCATCGGACCAGAAGTGGCAGTACCTGTGCGTTGTGCGCACCGCCGACATCATCTCCGACAGCCTTCAGGACGCGCACCTGTGGGCGGTGGATCGCGGCATCACCAAGAACTATGTCGATGATGTGCGCGAGGGCGTAAATGCCTTCCTGCGGCAACTGAAGTCTACCGGCGCGATTCTGGGTGGCAGTTGCTGGCTCGACAAGGACCTCAACGCGCCGGAGAGCATCGCTAGCGGGCATGTGTATTGGGACTTTGACTTCACTCCGGTCTACCCGGCTGAACGCCTGACGTTCCGCTCGCACCTGGTCAACAACTACATCAGCGAGATCTTCTGACATGGCTATTGCACGCAACGTACTGAAGAACATCAACCTCTATGTTGATGGCTTGGGCATGGCAGGCCAGATCAAGGAGTACAACCCGCCAAAGCTGACGATGAAGACCGAGGAGTTCCAGGGCGGCGGCATGTATGGCCCGGTGGAACTCACTATGGGTCATGAAAAGCTGGAGTGCGACTTTACGCTGATCGGCTACAACACGGAGGTGCTAGCCCTCTTCGGGGTGGTCGAGGGCAAGCATGTCAGCCTGACCGCACGGGCGGCGCTGGAATCGTTCGATGGGGCGGTGACGCCCGCGGTGCACAACATGCGCGGCAAGATCAAGGAAATTGACCTTGGCACGTTCAAGCCGGGCGAGGCAGGCAGCATGAAGATTTCCATGACGCTGAGCTACTACAAGGAAACGCACAGCGCCTTGGTGATCCACGAGGTCGATGTTGAGAACATGGTGTTCATCCAGAACGGTATCGACATTATGGCGGGCATTCGCGGCGCGCTGGGCATTTAACGGAGAATCACAGTGGCAAAGTCAACGAGTGCATGGGTCAAGTCCAATGATGATGGCTCGATCACGGTAACGCTGTCGCGCCCGCGCGAGATTGAGGGCGCGCAGGTCAGCACACTCACGCTTCGTGAGCCGACGGTGGATGACCAGCTTTCGGCATCGGAGGCAAAAGGCAGCGAGGTTTTGAAGGAGATCACGCTGCTGGCGAATCTGGCGATGGTCCCGGTGTCGGAGGTGCGCAAGTTGCCGGTGCGCGACTACCAGCGTCTTCAGGCGGCCTTCGCAAATTTTATCGACTAAGCCCGGATTACATTCGCGGCTCTGTGCTGGCGCTTGCATCGCATGCGGGCTGGTCTGCTGCCGAGCTTCTGGGCATGAAGACCAGTAGGTTCATTTGGTGGGTTGACGGGCTGCCCGAGGCATGAGATGGCAACAAAGACGCTGAAGGCGCAGATTCTGATCGGCGGGGCTATTTCCAGTAGCTTCCGCACGATGATCGGTGGCGTCAAAGGTTCGCTGGGCGAGCTTGGCAAGACCATCTCTACGCTGGAGCGTGGGCAGCGCAACCTTGGTCGGTCGATCCAGACGCTTGGACGCCAAGGCCGCAGCGTCGATACGCTGCGCAACTCCTATAGCCGTCTCACCGAGCAGTTGGAGCGTACGCGTCGGGCGCAGACTCGGCTTCAGGAAGCGGCAAGGTTCCGCCAGATGACGCAGGCTGTCAGCGGCAAGCTGCACACGGCTGCGGCGACGGCGGGTATCGCCAGTGGCGCGATATTTGCAGGACTTGCACCCGGCATCAAAGAGGCCAAGCGGGACGACACCGAGCGGGCGAAGATTGAATCGCTTGGTTTTAGCAAGAAGGATGCAGATCAGCTAATCGGCTTCGCCAAGGCGCAGAAGGCATTTGGCGTGTCTACGGTTGAGGCAACGGAAACGGCCCGTGACCTGGCATCTGCATTTGGTGATACGCACCATGCGATTCAGGCGCTCCCGCTGGCGCTGAAACAGCGCTCCGCCCTTGCGCTGTACGACTCGCAGCATGATACGAACCTGGCCGAGGGCGCTGCATACGCCATGGGCAAGGTCATTGAACTTCGCAATGGTACGAAGGATCAGCAGGAGTACAACAAGCAGGCGAACATGGCGCATCAGGTCATGGTTGCCACCGGCGGCCGTGTCACGGGGCAGGAGATGCAAAACGCACTTCGCACGGGCGGTATCGCTGCAAAGGCAATGAGCGACGAGGCGTTCTACTACGGCGGCTCACACTTCATGCAGGAGATGGGCGGAGATACCTTCGGTACGGCGAGCATGTCGCTGTACCAAGCGCTCGCTCAGGGCCGCACTACGCGTCGCGCCGCCAGAAATCTTGAAGCGTTCGGGCTTATTGGCGATAGCTCGAAGGTCACGCACGACAAGACGGGGCAGCTTACGTTCATGAACCCCGGTGCGATCAAGGGCTATGAAACCTTCGTCAGCGACCCGCAGAAATGGGTGAATGAAACATTCATCCCGGCCCTTCGTGCGCAGGGCATTGACCCGGATGACATGACCAAGGCGGCCGAGATTGCGGGCATGATCGTGAGCAATCGTACTGGCGCAAACCTGCTTGCGACACGCGTGGCCCAGCGTGCTGTAGTTGAAAAAGAGACAGGAAATGCGGCGCGTGCTGACGATATCGCTATGGGAAATGATCGCGCGAAGGACAGCGCAACGGGCAGGGAAAAGAACGTCGAGGCACGCCTTTCGGACGTGAAGTTGCGGCTGGGTGAAAGCCTCATGCCGACCTACGTGAGTGCACTTGAAAAGATCGCGGGATTTCTAGAGTCCGTAACCAAGTTTGCTGCTGCGCACCCGACGGCGTTCAAGGGGATGGCGATGGGCGTTGCCGGACTGGGCGTTGCGCTTGGCGCAGCCGTACCCGTGCTGCTGACGGCTAGCGCAGTGCTGAACACGCTGTCGCTGATGCGGTTGGCGCGTGCCAACATGGAGGTGGCCGCACTCAATGGCAACTTGTCTAGGGTCGGCCCTGCTGCGGCCGGGGCATCTGCTGGCATCATGGGCTTTGCAGCGAAGCTGGGCGTTGTGGCTGCTCTCTCCCAGGCCGCGTTTCAGGTGCTGGGGAAGTTGGGCCTACCGACGCCGGAGGAGATCGCCGCGCAAGGCAATGGCGTTGGTGCCGAGCAAATCCGCAAAGGCCAATTCTGGAAGGCATCGGCAAATCTCCCGGCGCTTGACTACGCAAAGGCGGCCTATTGGCACCTGTCAGGACAAAGCAATGACACCATTGCCGATAAGCTGACCGGCAAGCATCGTGCTGTGACTGGCAAATACGACAGAAAGGCACCCACCAGTCAGCGCGCTATCGATAGCATGTCCAGAAATGACTGGAAGAGTCCTGAGCTGGCGCAATATGGCGCACCTTCCCAGATACACATCACGAACAACATCACCCAGCAGCCCGGCGAGTCGCAGGAGGCACTGGCGCGCAAGGTCATGGATCAGATCAAGCGCAACGAACAAGTTCGCAACCGTGGCAGCCTGGCGGATCACTGATGAGCGGAAGAGAGCTACTGACGGGCGTCATTGATAAGGCGCTGGATAAATTCAAGGGCAATGACAGCGGCAACAACTTCACGCTGATGATGCTTGGTCGCTTCAAGTTCAGCGTAAACACCACGGTGTTTCAGAGCCTTGTCCGGTCCACCAGTTGGAGGTGGCCCGTGCAGGAGCGCATGAACAAGATTGATGCGTTGCAGTTCACCGGGCCAGGCAGTGAGACCATGACGCTACCGCGCGTGATCTACCCATCATGGAAGGGCGGCCGGGACCAGATGAACTGGCTTCGCTGGCTAGCCGCTAAAGGAGAGCCGCAGCGGATGATCGGGCCGGGCGGGGAGATCATGGGCGAGTGGGTAATCGAGTCCGTGGAGGAAACCCAGTCGCTATACATTGGTGGCGACCTGTGCCAGAAGCAGGAATTTTCGGTTTCGCTCAGAAGGTACTCAGATGGCCCAGACGTACTCAAGTAAAGCTGGCGATATGGCCGATGAGGTGGCGTGGCTCCAATACGGCCAGTGCAATGCTGACGTGCTACGGCTGGTGTTGGATGCAAATCACGGGCTGGCCGACCATGGCCCTGTGCTGCCTGCCGGGATCCGTATCGTGCTGCCGGACCTGCCCACGCCTTCTCGCGCTCGTGACAGCGTGTCGCTATGGGACTGAATATCAGGCCGGACTACAAGATCACGGCCAATGACAAGGACATTACCGCGATCATCGCCGACCGGCTGAAGTCGCTGCGGCTGACGGACGAGGCGGGCGTCACGTCGGACATGCTGGAAATCACGCTGGCCGACCACGATCCAGACAAGCCCATCGCGCTACCACCTACCGGTGCCGAGTTGGAGCTGTTCATCGGCTATGACGGCGACGTGCGGCGCAAGGGACTGTTCGTCTGCGATGAGATCGAGATGAGCGGCTATCCGTGCGAGATGGTGATCCGCGCCCGGGCCGCGCCCTATGACGGGACCAAGGCTGGCAAGAAGGACTTGCAGGCGCAGAAGACGCGAAGCTGGAAGGCAAAGACCACCATCGGCGACATGGTGAAGACGATGGCCGGTGAGCATGGCATGGAGGCGTCCGTCTCGGCCGATCTTGCCGCCATTGCGCTACCCCATACCGACCAGGTGCACGAAAGCGACATGAACCTTCTGGCGCGCCTTGCCAAGCGGTATGACGCCATTGCCAAGCCCGCAGGTGGCAAGCTGCTGTTCGTCAAGCGCGGGGAGAGCAAGACCGCCAGCGGCGCAGCAATGCCCGAATTCACGCTGACGCCGCAGGACGTGAGCCAGTGGCGGGTATCGCTGGCTACACGCGACAGTGCCGGTACTGTGGTGGCCCGTTACCGGGATATCGGCGCGGCCAAGACCAAGCAGATTGCGGTGGGCGAGGGTGACCCGGTGCGGCAACTGAGGATGGCTTACAAGGACCAGGCGAGCGCACTGGCGGCGGCCAAGTCCGAGCAGCGCAAGCGGGCACGGTCGGAGCGGTCCGTATCGGTGCAGATACCGGGCAATCCTGACATCGTGGCCGAGTCAATGATGACGATCGAAGGCTTTCGTGATGGCGTGGACGGGCAGTGGCTGGTGAACCGCGTAGAGCACGAGATCGGGCCGCAAGGATTCGTATCGCGGGTGGAAGGTGAGCAGCCTAACAAGGACAAGGGCGTGGCCAAGGCTGACGGCAAGGTCAAGGTGTGGGATGCGGGGTGATTGCCCTGGCCAAAGATCGGCGAGAATTGCCGGTGAAAACTGATACCTCCATTTCAAAACAATGGCTTGGCTCTTGCCATCGCTTTGTACCAGGGAATTCATCGACCAGCGGCACAGCCTCGGAGTTGCTGCCAGCCTATTTTAGACGTTGTCCGATGCCATCGCGCCACAGCTGCAGCGGGCTGTACCCGAGCTCCACGCTGTGCCGCCCCGCAGGTACACACACCGCATGGAACAGCCCATTGGCTCGCAGCAGCGGCAGAGACACGCCGCTATTCAGTCGGGCCTGCCAGCCGCGAGCGGTCACCTCATTGATCACCAGCCATGCCGGCTGCTCAGCGTCCACCTCAAGCACGATACTGCCCGGCTTGTAGGCCTGCGACAGCCGCCGCAGTCGGCCTGCTTCGTGCTCTGGGCACTCCGCGTGCTGCCCGGCAGGCAGCCAGACCACCTGGCTGAAGTCGGTCTGGTTGAACTCAGCGGCCGGTGGCAGGCGTTCACTGTGCCGCTGCACCCGTTGCGGGTTGAGCGTACGCGGCAGCACACTTCCGCGTAGCGCCAGCTGCACGTCGCTGCCTTGATCATGAGACCCTGCAAACGGCTCCGATGACAGCAGCCAGCGGACCCCCAGCAGGTCGTACACGGGGGCGTCCATATCTGGCGCCCAAGGGGTCGTCGCCTTCTGCTGGAATGCCGCAACCGGCGCCGTCGGCATGCCCACCATCTGCTGATAGTCACTGGACAACAGTGGGTTGTATCCATTGGCAAGCGGAATCGCATGCACCGCTGCGCCATTGGTCAGTACGCCGATGCCGAAAATGATGGCGCGTTCCGGGAGGCCAGCCCCCCGCTCGGCGGCAAGCAGGGCATACGCACGCTGCGTGGCACCATTGCGGTCAGCCGTCATTACCAGCGGACGGGCGCTGGACGTGTTGAAGCGCGCTCCCACGTTGAACAGCAGCATGTCGAACATGACCAGTGCGATCAGCCAGCGCACCGGAGTCGGGTGCTGGCGCAGCAGCTGCACCGCGGCAATACCGATGCCGCCGCTGGCCACCAGCCACGCAAAGGCTTCCAGGTGCCCGTGGCTCACGGCCAACCATGAGGCAACGAACATCAGGACGACGGCCAGCCCCAATGACACCCGATGCGGGCACAGGGTGCGATCCTGCAGCGCGGACTGCAGAGACTGCGCGCCCAGCCAAGCAGCTGCCGGCACACCAAGGAACAGTGCATCGGAGGGCCGTCGGAACAGATCAAGACCCGGCAACCAGCTGAAGAGCCAGGCGAACAGGGGGGGTAGCGCCCCCCAGGGCGACCAGCGTGGTGATAAGCAGTACTGCCAGCGCCAGCCTGGTTGCCCTCGGTTGCCCGCGCATCACACCACCACCCCACGCCAGCCACAGCGCCAGTGGCACCGCGCCGAAATAGAGGTAGTCCGTGGTGATATCGCCGAAGGACCAGCTGCCCCCACGTCCCTGCGAGAACAGGTTTCCAGAGAGCAGTGTCGCCAGCCCCTGCCAGTGCATCGCACCGCGCAGTGCCTCCTCTAGGGTCATGCCGTCGCGATTGGTGTCTCCCAGCCATGCCAGCGTTGAAAGCCATTGGGGGGGGCAGAGGCCACGGCGGCGATCAATGCCACCGCAGCCAGCTGTGATGCAAGTCGGAAGCGGTTGCCGGGAGCCAACAGCACGGCGCCCATTGCGTACAACGCAGAGGCCAGGATGATGAAGTAGGTCACCTGGGTCAGCTGCAGCGCACACAGGCCACCTGCAGTTCCCGCCAGCAGTATGTCGCGCGCGCGGCCTTGGCGCCGGACCCTGGACAAGCCCAGCCACAGCCAGGAAAGCAGGCTATAGCTGATGATCATCGGCGTGTGCTGCAGGCGGGAGGCGGCTACTCCACCGAACATCAGCACCATTGCAAAGAACCATTGTGCAGGAGCTGAAAGACCGAACGAACGCGCCAAGCGCAACGCACCGAGGCCGCCGATCAGCACATGCAGCAACACCACCACGGTGAACAGATGCAGGGAGGCGGGTGCCAGCATCATTGGCAGGACCATGGTCGGCTGCAGGGTCATCATCTGCGGGTCGGCGACCTGCGGATAGCCACCGAACAGATAAGGGTTCCACCAGGGCGCCTGCAGATGCCGAAGCTGCTCGACACTGAAACTGACTGCCGGGAAGAACTGCTGCACGGCGTCGAATAGAATAGTCTTCAGACCCAGTAGCCAAGGCAGACACAGTAGCGCCCAAGCAGAGATCAAAGCCGCGCCGGGCTTGGACCATATGGTGCGTCCCTCTCGCCCCTGAACCAAGCCCTCCCATCTATGCAACATCGGCCATCTCGCACTGCTCCGGGCTGGGTATCCCGCCCCGGCCATTGTCAGCGAGAGGGTCGATGGGTGTCTATGGTGCAGGTCATCTGCAAAAGGGGTATGGTGGTTAAGTTTTTCTGGACACTCCCAAAGGGAGTTCAGGCCACCTACGCTTCACGGAGCGCAGGTGGCACAAGGCCGTTGGCACTGTGCAGCCGACGGTGGTTGTACCAGTCCACAAATTGTTCGATGTCTGCTGCCGTCTCCTGTCGAGTGGGGTATTTGGCGTAAAGCCATTCCCCCTTGAGGGTGGCGAAAACCCGTTCCACTACCGCGTTGTCCCAGCAGTTGCCCTTTCTGCTCATGCTTTGGGTGATGCCGTTGTCACGCAGGATCTGGGCCATGGCGTGGCTGGTGTACTGCCGACCTTGATCGGAGTGGAAAAGCAGTCGTCCGTTGGGATGACGTTGATTCAGCGCTCCGCGCAGGGCTCTCACGGCCAGTCAGGCATTCCCTTCGTGGGAAGGGGCCCAGCCCACGATCCGGCGGGCAAACAGGTCCACCACAACGGCCAGATAAAGCCAGCCCTGCTGAGTCGGGATGTAGGTGATATCTCCAGCCCAGACCTGGTTGGGTGCCTCCGGATTGAATTGACGTTCCAGCACGTTGGGGGCCGTCAGTGCCTGGGGTCCCAGGCTGTGGTACTTGTGCCGCCGGTGCTGTCGCGCCTTGACGCCGGCCCGGCGCATCAGCGTCCGGGCGCGATAGCGACCCACCGGCAGGCCGCGATTGGTCAGCTCCTTGGCCATCTTGCGAGAGCCACAGCTCCCCCGATGGGATTTATGAATGCGACGAACCAGATCAACCTGGGCCAGCAGCTCGCGGTCGATGCGGGGCTCCCGACGCAGCCAGGCGTAGTAGCTGCTACGGGGATAGTCCATCAACTGGCACACCAACCGGATCGGAGCGGCCTTCCCCAATTCCTGGATCACTTGCTCCGGTGATCGCTGTCTCGAATGAAGAAGGCGATGGATTTTTTCAGCAGGTCGCGTTCCTCCTTGAGCCTGCGATTCTGGGCCTCCAGCTCAGCGATTCTGACCTGCGCATCTACGGGCGGCGCCTCAGCCAGCGGGTCATGTATTCGACGCCATTGCTCGATCCAGCGCCTCAGCGCTGTTGGGCCTACATCCAGCAGCTGACAGACGTCTCTGACTGTCTGCCCCTCTACAACGACAAGGCGAACCGCCTCATCCCTCATGCCCTGAGTGATCTGTTTTGCCATGGGTCTACCTCGATGCTTGAAATTGATCCTATCGAGTGTCCAAGTTGATTAGACTACCGCAGTGCGCTGTGATCTGCGCGAGTGCGCCGCCTAGAGAGTGGCCGGTGACGTGTACCTGGCCATAACCGTTTTCATCAGCAAGTTTGATTGCCTGCTTATTGACATCCTCCCCCGCCCTAAAGGCGGGGGATTCCTACGGCGCTCATTCCGGCATTGAGCTGCAATGAGTCGCTTCGGTGGGTTCCTGCTGCTGGCGACCTGACGGCATCGCTCACTCCACAGGCGAACCGGGCGTGTCCCGCCCTTAACTCGTTGCTGAACTAGATTGGCGCTCCTGCCCATTGCCCACGGTGCCCGCGCGCAAGGAATTGGCTGCAGCTCTCAGTTATGGGGCCAGGATGGGGCCAGGGATCAGCATCCAGAACAATTCAGCCAGGTCGCCGCCGCGTTGGCAGGATCTGCGACGGCCGGCCGTATCCTTCCCGCCATGCTTCCCTCCCACGGCTACCAAGGTTTCCGCACCGCCCCCGTTCCCTCTGGCTGGGTCCAGCTGGGCGACATCTGGGCGAAATCTGGGCGATATCTGGGCGATATCTGGGTGCTGCGGTGGAGCGGCCGGCAGATTGCCCAGATTTCGCCGGCGAAGGAGCGCGGGGTGCGTGTGCACCTCGACGCCCGGAAGATGTGGCAGACCAACGACGTGTGGGCCGCCAGCCTCGCCCAGGGCAAGCGCTACGCAGAGCGGTGGTGTGCGGTGCGGTCAGGCTCTACCCAGAGCTGCGCCTGTGCGCGGCCGTGGCCCGGCTGCTGGACACCAGGCCGAGCGAACCGCTCGAACCGCTGCCTGGCCTGCCGCCAACGCTCGAGTAACAGCAGCAAGCCCGGCGCCTGGCAGAGGCAACAGCCGCCGCGACGGCGCGGGTCAGGGAAGCGTTGGAGCCCGCCAAGCCGGCGGCAACCAAGCCCCGCCCGAAGGACGCCCGCAAGGCGTGGGTGAGGGCAGGGCTGCAGCAGATGCGGCGGGGTGTCTGACCCCTCCCGGGGCGCTCCGCAACGAGAAACGGCGCCAAGCCACACAAGGGTTTCAGGGCACCGTTGCAGATAGTGTTGCGGAGCGGGAATCATGGCGAAAGCTCTGTGCCGCAATGATTCTTCGTCAGACTTTTAATTTTTTGGTCGATGGTTCGAATCCATCACGGCCCACCATGAAAAACAAAGAGTTGCGCAGTAGAAAAGGCACCGATCATCGGTGCCTTTTTCGTTTGGTGCCTATACGGTGCCTACATTTCCAAAGGTAGGCCCGGCATTTGTCCGCTCCCGTGCGCCCGGCGCATACTCCGGGCCTCACACGGGAGGGAGAGCGCAGCACATGTTCAGTCACATCGTCGTGGGTTCCAACGATCTGGAACGGTCGCGTCGTTTCTACGACGCCGTGTTCGCCGCCATCGGCGGCCCGGCCGGTTTCATCGATGACAAGGGTCGCCTGGTCTATCTGAAGGATGGACGCGTGTTCGTGGTCACCCGTCCCATCGACGGCGAGCAGGCCTGCCATGCCAACGGCGGCACCATCGGTTTCACCATGGCCACGCCGCAGACCGTCGATGCCTGGCAGCAGGCGGCAGTGGCGCACGGTGGCAAGGCCATCGAAGAACCCGCCGGCATCCGTGAAGCGCCGGGGCGCACCATGTACCTGGCCTACGTGCGCGATCCGGACGGCAACAAGCTGTGCGGCGTGCACATCGTCACCGCCTGAACTGACCCGCGGGCAGGGCGCGTCAGCGCGCCTTTGCCACCGCCTTCAACGCCTCCGCCACTTGCCCGGGCGTGAAGCCGCAATGGCCCTCGCCCACGCTGGGCAGCCGCTGAGGCCGCTGGGGGGCATCTGCAGCAGCGGCCAATTGCGGATAGATGCCTTCGAAGCGCGGCGGAATGGAAGGATCAGCGTGATTGAACTGCAGCACCAGCGGCCGTTGCAAGTTGCCGGTCAGCTGCAGTGTCTGCCGTGCGGTGGCTGTCGCCGCCGGGTCGGCCGGATAGCGCTTGACCCCGGCATTGAACGCGGCGTCATCGCCAAAGCCCTGTTAGACCGTATCGACGTTGCCCGCCGCGCGCCCGCCGAGGCGTTGCGACAGTTCGCGCAGCACCAGCGCATGCAGGCTGATGGCACCGGCCAGCTGGTCGTCCTGCACCTGCAGGCGCGTGGCCAGCAGGCGCGCGACGTCCGGCTTGCCCTGCAACGCCTGGTCGATGGCCTGGTACATCTCGCCCTGGGGCACCGGCGCGGCGCGGGGTGAGGCTAGGCCTTCCGGCGGCAGCCCCGGCGTGTTCGGGAAGAAATAGTCGAAGGCCACCGTGGTGGTCAGCACTTCCGCAGCGATGGTCAGGCCCGGCAGGTTCGCACCGCACAGCGCGACACCGCCGCTGTAGTGCTGCGGCAGCCGTTCCAGGCTGCCGATGGCGATGGCGCCGCCCATGGAGTAGCCGATGATCCAGCTTTTGCGGGTGTGAGGATGTGCGGCGATGAAGTGGGCGCGAAGGCGGTCGGTATCGGTGATGCCATCGGCGACCGACCAGCCCTGCCGGGCGTAGCCGCTCTGGGCCACGGCATAGCCGGCCGCCAGCGGCGCAGGTGTCGCCGGGTCGGCAGGCCACGGCATCTGGCGTGGCACGCCGGTGGGTTCGAAGCCGTGCGCGATCATCACCAGTTCGCCGTTCCAGTGTGCGGGCAGGTCGATCCGCCACGGTGCGCCCTGCAGCACGCCGGTCTGCACGCCTGTTACGGCCGGCGCGGCCGGCGCCGGTGTGCGTGCCAGCGCGGCCGCGCAGGGTAGGCACAGCAGCAGGGCAAGGGTCAGCATCCGCTTCGGCAACGTCGGCATCGCAGCACTTCCTGGGGGGCGTCGGCGCGAGCATAGCCGCTGCGGTCGCGGGCTGCTGCCGCAGCGCAACAGCGCGCCTGCGGGACGTCTGGTACTGCGCGGCCTTCACAGATGCCGTTATGCTCGGCGGTTTCCACCCAAGGCTGTGCCGTCCATGCGTCTGTCGTTGCTGTCGTTGCTGCTGCTTCCCCTGCTGGCCACGTCCCCGCTGCCGGCACAGGCTGCTACGCCCGCCGAGCCGGCTGCCGAACTGGCCGCCGCCACGCCGCTGGTGATTGGCCAGACCTTCACGGTGGAATCGAAGGCGCTGGGAGAAACGCGCCGCATCAACGTCTACCGCCCGCAGCCGTGGGGGCTGGCCGACGACGCGCCGTTACCGGTGCTGTACATGCCTGACGGCGGCGCCGGCGAGGACTTCCTGCATGTGGCTGGCCTGCTGCAGGTGCTGTCGGCCAATGGCGGCATGCGCCCGTTCCTGCTTGTGGGCATCGAGAACACCGAGTGCCGCCGCGACATGACCGGCCCCACCGAGGACCGGGAAGACCGCAGGATCGCCCCGCGCGTGGGGGGCGCTGCGGCCTACCGTGCGTTCCTGCGCGATGAGCTGATGCCGCAGGTGAAGCAGCGCTACCCGGTCACCGATGAGCGCGCGATCATCGGCGAATCGCTGGCTGGATTGTTCGTGCTCGATACGCTGCTGCAGGAACCGACGCTGTTCCAGAGCTACATCGCGCTGGACCCGAGCCTGTGGTGAAACCACGGCAGGGCGCTGGCCGATCTGCCCGGTGCGGCCCCCGCCATTGGCCGGGCGCACCCGCAGGTGTTCATCGCCAGCAGCGGGCAGCCGAAACTGGCCCGCGCTGCTCAACAGTTCGTGGCCGGGCTGCGCACGGGCGCGGCCGCCGTGCCGGTGAGCTACCTGCCGCTGCCGCAGGAAACCCATGCGACGATCTACCACCCGGCGGCGCTGCAGGCACTGCGCACGCTGTTCAAGCCGGCGGACGCCGCCGCACACTGAATTCCGCCCGCCAACGGGCAACACAGATACAGGACGAGTGAAGAGGGATGAGCATGAGGAAGGCAGGTTGGTTGATGGCCGGTGCGGTGGTGCTGGCCGGGTGCAGTGCGCCGCTGGAGCACCACATCGAGGCGACGCAGCCGGTGGCAGCGGCCGCGCCTGCGGCGGTGCCGGGCGTGGTGCTGCCCGATACCGAAGCGCTGGTGGCGCATGACCCGGCCGGGCGCGATTACCCGGTGTGGGTGGCACTGCCGGCCGACTACGCCGCGCACCCGGAAAAACGCTACCCGGTGCTGTACGTGACCGATGCGCTGTACAGCTTCCCGCTGGCGCGCAGCGTGCGCAACCTGGCGGGGCAGAAGGGCGTCAACATCGAGGATTTCATCCTGGTCGGCCTGCCGCCGCAGGAAGGCCTGAGCTCGAAGGCCAGCCGCTCGCGCGACTACACGCCCAGCAACCCGGCACGCACCGACCCGCGCGACTACAGCGATGACGTCGAGTACGGCGGCGCCGCGCACTACCGCGATTTCCTGGCCACCCAGGTGCTGCCGATGATCGACGCGCACTACCGCACCGATCCGGCGCGTCGCGCCTATGCCGGCCATTCCTACGGCGGCCTGTTCGGCGCCTACGTACTGAACACCCGGCCGGACCTGTTCCAGACCTACATCCTGTCCAGCCCGTCGCTGTGGTTCGATGGCCATCTGGTCGCCCGCCAGCGGGGCGAGGCGGCGGCACCCACGCGGCCGACCACGGTGCTGCTGTCGGTGGGCAGCTACGAGACGATCAAGCCGGGCCCGCGCTACTTCCGCCACAACGACCTGCTGCGCGGCAACGTCGATTACGCGCAGCTGCTGCGTGGCCAGCGCGGCATCACCGTGGAAACCAGCGTGGTCGATGGTGAGGACCACTTCACCGTCTACCCGACGGTGATCACCCGTGCGCTGCTGCGCGCGTTCCCCGGCAAGGGGCCGTACAGCAGCGGCTGAGGGCGCCGTGCGGGTGCCGCTGCAGTCAGGCGGCGCTGGCCGTGGCCGGCGGCGGCATCAGTGCCGCGTCGGCCGCATGCCGAAAGCACAGCCGGATGGCGTCGAGCAGTTCGCTCATGCCATAGGGCTTGGGCAGGAAATGGATGCCGGCGCGCAGGCGGGGCAGCACGCTGTGCTGGTCCATGCCGGAGGTGACCAGGATCGGCAGGTCCGGCAGATGCTCGAGCACGCGGTTGGCAGCCTCGATGCCGCTGATGCCGCCCAGCTGCACGTCGGTGAACAGCAGGTCGAAGCGTTCACCGGCATTGAGCAGGCCCAGTGCGGCCTCGGCGCTGCTGACAGCGACCACGTGGCAGGCCTGGCTTTCCAGCGCCAGACGGCTCAGTTCCTGGGTTTCCTCGGCGTCCTCGATCAACAGGACGCGGGGTTCGACGTGGCGCTTGGACAACAACATGACGCAACAACTCCGCTGACGGCCGGCACGAAAGGCGCGCAAGTATGCGCGGCAGGCCGGTGAGGCCCGCGTGCAGGGGCCGCTAACCCGGTGTTACACGGGCTGCGGCAGCCGGTGTCAGGTCGGCTGCCAGCGCCGGCGCGGCCGACGGCGCAGGCCCAGCGAGAGCAGCACCACCGCCAGCGCGACCACGCCCAGCCGCAGGCCCGTGGCCTGCCAGCCCAATGCCTGCGCATCGGACAGTGCGAAGACGTTCCAGGCCAGGTTCATCGAAACGTGCAGCACCACGCCGCACCACAACGTGTCGCCGTCCAGGTGGTCCAGCCAGGCGAACACGAAGCCGCCGATGGCGATCAGCACGAAGATCTGCAGGGCCACCGCGCCGCCGTCGAACCCGCCGAAGCCCAGCCAGTGCACGCCACCGAACAGCACCGCCTGCGGCAGTGCGGCCAGCCACCATGGCCAGCGCAGCACGCGCACCAGGAATACGAAGCCGAGCCCGCGGAACAGCAGTTCCTCGGCGATGGGGAACAGCACGGCCAGCATCAGCCCATCCAGCAGCGTCAGCTCGCTGTTGAAACGCCCCATCGCCGCCAGGCCCAGCCAGGCGGCGGTGCTGGCCAGCAGCACCCACAGCGGCCCGCGCAGGCCATTGCCCTGCACGCCCAGCCCGTGTGCCAGCGGCAGGCTGCGCGGGCGCAGCACGGCCACCAGCAGCACCGCCACCAGCACCGCCAGGGCGTTGTCGAGCAGGCTGCCGCCATAGGCCATGGGCAGCGCTGGAATGGGCAGCCCGGCGGCCTGGGACAGATCGCGGATGTTCAGGCCCAGCGCAACGCCGGCCAGGGCGATGGGGGCCAGCAACCAGGCAGGCAGGGCAGGGCGCGGCGACATGGGGGGATCTCGGTGCATGGTGGGCGCAGTCTGCACCGCGTGCGGCCCGACGGCACGCGCCGGAAGTCGGTGTGCCTTCGGTCATGGCAGGCGCGCCAGCGGGCAGGCAACCGGCTACCCTGTCGCCCCCTGTCACCGAGCTGCGCCGATGCCGTGCCCTGACTGTGCGAATGTTCCCCAGCCGCCGAGCGTGCCGTCTGACAGCGTGCCGTCTGACTGCGCGCCCGCCGACAGCGCGCTGCCGTCGTGCCCGCGCTGCGCCGAGCACAGCAAGGCCGTGGACGCGCCGCCGTTGCCGGGTGCTGCCGTGCCGCCGGCCGTGACCGCCAGCGTGGCGATCCGCCACCGTGATACGCGCCACCTGGGGCAGCGCGGCCGCCGGCGCTGAGCGTAGCGCCTCGGGCCGGTCACACCCGGCGCAGGATGAACTCGCGGTCGCGGCTGTCGTCGACGATGAAATCGTACTCGCCCACTTTTTCGCAGCCATAACGCGCGTAGAAGCGCTGGGCGCCGAAATTCTCCTCCCAGACGCCGACCCACAGCGTGCGGCGCTGCGGCGTGTCCAGCCAGTCCAGGAACGCGACCATCAGGCGTGCGCCGTGGCCGCCGTTGTGGTGTGCGGCCAGGATGTACAAGCGCTTCAGTTCAATGTCGCCGTCGCGGGCGTCGGCGTGCGGCAGCGTGTTGGCACCGGCGGCCAGGTAGCCGACCACCGTGCCCGCATCCAGCAGCAGCCAGACCGCGCTGCGCGGGTCGCTCAGTTCGGCGCGCTGCGGCGTGGCGCTGTAGCGGGCCTGCATGAAGTGGTGCAGGTCCTGCGGCGGGTAGGAGTCGCCCCAGGTTTCGGTATAGGTGGCGATGGCGATTGCCGAGAGGGCGTCGACGTCGGCGAGGGTGGCGCGGCGGATCTGCAGCATGGGGCGGGCCTACGATGGAACGTGGCGCAGTGTAGCGGGGATGGCCGCGATGCTGCCGGCGCCTGCCGGCAGCATCGGGTATTCCCGGCCGCGACCGCGCGCGGCGAGGCCAGCGCGGTCGGGCCGCCTCAGCTCAGAACCACAGGCGCACGCCCAGCACCCAGCGCGTGTCGCGGGCTTCGTTGCCTGCATAGTCGGCGGTGTCGCCGAAACTGCGCTCATGGCTGACGCCGATTTACGGCGCGAAGCGGCGGCTGAACTCGTAGCGCAGGCGCAGGCCGGCTTCCACCGAATTCAGGCCTCGGCCGATGCCACGCTGCGGTTCGTCCCTGGCCGCAACGGCGGCACCCAGCAGTGGCTGCAGGATCAGCCGGTTGGTCAGCAGCACGTCGTACTCCATTTCGGCCTTGGCCATCAGTTGGCCACCGGAGCCGGCATACAGCGCGGCCTGGCTTTGGAACTTGTACGGCGCCAAACCCTGCAGGCCCACCGCCGCCCAGGTGCGCGAATCGCCGGGGCGGAAATCCTGGCGGACACCCACCAGCACGTCCCACCAGGGTGACACCGCGCGGCCGTACATCGCCTCCAGGTTCGAGGCCTCGGTGCGGCCGCCGCTGCGTTCGCCGGAACTGCGCAGCCACAGGCGGTTGATGTCACCGCCGACCCAGCCGGTGGCTTCCCAGGCCTGGCCCTTGGCATCGTTGCCATCCCACTGTTCCAGGCGGTCGATCAGCACCAGGCTGTTGATGGCCGGTGCGTGCTGCATGGCGCCGTGGTCGATGGGCGGAAACGCGGCCGCACGGTCGGCGTCGGTGACGGGCGGAATGGGTTCGCGCGGTGCCATCGGCGCAGCCGGCGCGTGGCTCATCGCCGCGTGGTCCATCTGCGAATGATCCATCGCGGAGTGATCCATCTTCGAATGGTCCATCTTCGAATGATCCATCTTCGAATGATCCATCTGCGCAGCGGTCGTCTCCGTGTCTGCGGAGGCTTCGGCGGGCTTCGCGGCGGGCGTCATCTGCATGGCGCCCATGTCCATGCCGGACATGTCCATGGCCGACATATCGTGGCCCGCATGGGACTACGCCGCGGCGGGCAGGGCGGTGGCCAGCGCCAGCGCCAGAACGCTGGGGGCAAGCAAGGACGTCTTCATTCTTCGATCCTCACTTCGCGCATCATGCCCGCTTCCATGTGGTACAGCAGGTGGCAGTGGTAGGCCCAGCGGCCCAGCGCGTCGGCGCGGACGCGGTAGCTGCGGCGCGTGCCCGGCGGCATGTCCACGGTGTGCTTGCGCAGCTGGAAATTGCCCTGCGCATCCTCCACGTCGCTCCACACGCCTTGCAGGTGGATGGGGTGCTGCATCATGGTGTCGTTGACCAGCACGATGCGCATGCGTTCGCCGTAGGTGAGGCGCAGCGGCTCGGCACTGGCGAAGGGAATGCCGTCGAAGGACCAGGCGAACTTGTCCATGTGCCCGGTCAGGTGCAGCTCCACTTCGTGGCCGGGATCGCGGCCATCGGGATCGTCGAACAGGCTGCGCATCGCGCCATAGGTCAGCACCTGGTGGCCGTTGTCGCGCAGGCCGATGCCGGGGTCGTCCAGCTTCGGTTCACTGGCCATGCTCTGCATGTCCACCAGCGGGTTGTTGCGCTCGCTGTCCGGGTGCCGGGGCGCGGTGCCGGCCATCGCCATCGCGCCGTGCGCGCTGTGGTCCATGCCTGCCATGTCGCCCATGCCCGCCATGCTTCCCATGCCCGCCATGTCATGGCCGCCGTGGCCACCGGCCATGTCATGCCCCATGTCGTTCATGGTCAGCAGCACGCGCGGGTCGCGCTGCGGCACTGGAGCCTGCAGGCCATGGCCCACGGCCAGCGTGCCGACCGCGGCACCGGTGCGGCCCATGTCCTGGCAGAAGATCGTGTAGGCGTCCTGGCCGCTGGGCTCGACCAGCACGTCGAAGGTTTCCGCCGGTGCAATGCGGAATTCATCGATGCTGACCGGGTGGATGTACTGGCCGTCGGCGGCAACCACGGTCATCTTCAGGCCCGGGATGCGCACGTCGAAGTAGGTCATCGCCGCGCCGTTGATGAAGCGCAGCAGCACCCTTTCGCCGCTGCCGAACAGCCCGGTCCAGTTGCCGGCCGGGGCGGTGCCGTTCATCAGGTAGGTGTAGGTGTTGGCGTTGACGTAGGACAGGTCGGTCGGGGTCATGCGCATGCGGCCCCACATGCCACGGTCGGCCAGCGCCGCCGACCAGCCATCCCGGCGCACGTCGCGCACGAAGTCGGGCAGCGTGCGCTGGTAGTAGTTGTCATAGGCCGCCAGCTTCTTCATGCGGCGGAACAGCGCGCCCGGGTCCAGGTCGGTCCAGTCCGACAGCATCACCACGTGCTCGCGGTCGTAGCGGTACGGCGGCGGTGCCAGCGGGTCAATGATCAGCGCGCCGTACAGGCCGGCCTGTTCCTGGAACATCGAATGGCTGTGGTACCAGTAGGTGCCCGACTGCTTCACGTCGAAGCGGTAGTGATAGGTCTGGCCGGGGGCGATGCCGTTGAAGCTCAGCCCCGGCACGCCGTCCATGTTGGCCGGCAGCAGGATGCCGTGCCAGTGGATGGAGGTCGGGTCGTGCTGCAGGGTGTTGCGCACGAACAGGTCCACGGTCTGCCCTTCGCGCCAGCGCAGGGTGGGCGCGGGCAGGCTGCCGTTGACGATGATGGCCGGGCGGGTGCGGCCGGTGAAGTTGGCCGCCGATTCACCGATGGCCAGTTCCACCCGGTTCTGGGTGAGGACGGGCGGAGCGGTGACCAGGGCGGTGCGGGCGGCGGCCAGCGCGCGTTGCGGCACGCCGATGCCGGCCAGGCCGGCAACGACGCCGCCGGCAGCGATGCCCTGCACGAACGGGCGGCGGGACGGCACGGGCGGAGCGCCCAGGCCGGAGGGAAGACGGGTGGTCATGAACAGACTCCAGACACGGAACGAGGCCGGCACACGGGCCGGCAACGGTGCGCACACGGCGCACGGACATGCGTGGAATCAGCCGATGGGAGGGCGTGAGGCGGGCGGCAGCGGCGGCGAGGGGCGGCCGTCGCGGGCCATCACCGGCGGCGCGATGGCCGGGCCGGGGGCGGCCAGGAACGGCAGCGGCTGCACGGCCAGCAACGGGTGCTGGGCACAGCTGCGCATGCAGTCATTGATCTGCGCGTGGGCATCGTGGCCGCTGGCATCGGCCTGCGGGGTGGCGTCGTCGGCCACGCCCTCGGCGCTGGCGCCGCTGTGATGCGGGCAGTCGGCCATGCCGGCATGGCCCAGGGCGGCCACCGGGGCGGCGTGCCGGACCATGTCCTCGTGGCCGCTGGCCAGCGCCGCGTTCAGCCCGTTGAGCAACAGGCTAAGCATGAGCACGATCCGGAGCAGGAGCGAGGGGGCGGACATGGGCGGTACCTTAGCCGCAACCCGGCGGCGATGCACGGCCGCCCGGCTGACGCGGTTCAACATTGGAGCGGGGCGAGGGTGCGCCGCGCGGGCCGCTCAGCCTTCCTCACGCACGATCTCGACCAGGCGCGGGCCATAGCGGGCCAGCTTGCTGCCGCCGATGCCGCCCACGCGCGCCAGCTCGTCCAGGCTGGTCGGGCGCTGTTCGGCGATGTTGCGCAGCGTGCTGTCGTGGAAGATCACGAAGGCCGGCACGTTCTGTTCGCGGGCCAGCTCGGCGCGCAGGCCGCGCAGCGCATTGAACAGCGCCAGGTCCTGCGGCAGCACCGACAGGCCGGTGCGCTGCGCGCTGCGTTCGCGGCCCACGCTGGCCGGGTTTTCGCGGCGCATGCGGATGCTGCGGTTGCCCTTCAGCACATCGCGGCTGGCATCGGTCAGGCGCAGGCCACCGTGGTTCTCGCTGTCCACCTGCAGCAGGCTGGCCGCCACCAGCTGGCGGAACACACTGCGCCAGGTGCGTGCGTCCAGATCGCGGCCGATGCCATAGGTGCTCAGCTGGGCGTGCCCGGCCTGGCGGATCTTGTCGTTCTCGCTGCCGCGCAGGATGTCGATCAGGTGGCCCACGCCGTAGCGCTGGCCGCTGCGGTAGACGCAGCTCAGGGCCTTCTGCGCGGGCACGGTGGCGTCCCAGGCGGCCGGCGGGGTCAGGCAGTTGTCGCAGTTGCCGCAGGGCTGCGGGTAGGTCTCGCCGAAGCCGGCCAGCAGCACCTGGCGGCGGCACTGCATGGATTCGCAGTAGCCCAGCAGGTGGTCCAGCTTGGAACGCTCCAGCTGCTTGCGCTCCTCGCCGGCCTCGGACTGCTCGATCATCTGCTTGAGCAGCACCACATCGCCCAGGCCGTAGCACAGCCAGGCCTCGGCGGCCTCGCGATCACGGCCGGCGCGGCCGGTTTCCTGGTAGTAGCCTTCCATCGACTTGGGCAGGTCGGTATGCGCCACGAAGCGCACGTCCGGCTTGTCGATGCCCATGCCGAAGGCGATGGTGGCGCACATCACGATGCCGTCTTCGCGCAGGAAGCGGCGCTGGTTGTCCGCGCGCACTTCGCTGGGCAGGCCGGCGTGGTAGGGCAGGGCATTGAACCCCTGGCCGCAGAGGAATTCGGCGGTTTCCTCCACCTTGCGCCGCGACATGCAGTAGACGATGCCGGCTTCGCCGCGGTGGCCGCGCAGGAAATCGGTCAGCTGCTTGCGGGCATTGTCCTTCTGCACCACGGTGTAGTGGATGTTGGGGCGGTCGAAGGAGCTGACGAAGTGGCGGGCCTGGGCCAGGTCCAGCCGCTCGGCGATCTCGCGCTGGGTGGGCGGGTCGGCGGTGGCGGTCAGCGCGATGCGCGGAATTTCCGGCCAGCGCTCGTGCAGCACGGTCAGCTGGCGGTATTCCGGGCGGAAGTCGTGGCCCCACTGCGACACGCAGTGCGCTTCGTCGATGGCGAACAGGGCGATGCGGCTGCGCGAGAGCAGGCTCAGGAAGCGGCCGGTCAGCAGGCGTTCGGGGGCGACATAGAGCATGTCCAGGTCGCCGGCCAGCAGTTCACGCTCGACCCGGGCGGCGGTTTCACCGTCCAGGCTGGAGTTGAGGAATTCGGCGCGCACGCCGACCTGGCGCAGGGCATCGACCTGGTCCTGCATGAGGGCGATCAGCGGCGAGATGACGATGCCGCAGCCATCGCGCAGCAGGGCGGTCACCTGGTAGCACAGGGACTTGCCGCCGCCGGTGGGCATGAGCACGAGGGCATCGTGACCGGCAGCCACGTGCTCCACGATGTCCTGCTGCGGACCACGGAATTCGTCGTAACCAAAGACGCGGCGGAGCAGGTCGTGCGCGGGACGGGAAGTCATCCGGATAGTTTACCCCGGCGGGGGAGTCTCGGCAGGGCTGCGCCCTGCACCTGCTAGCAGCCAGAGCAACGTCAAAGGCAACAGCCGGCTCTGGGGTGTCTGCTGGTTGGGCGTGGCGGTGTCGGATTGCGGGGGCGCCGCAAGTACGTCCCTGTAGGCTTGTCCGCGGCATCCATGCCGCGGACACCCCGCAATCCGACACCGCCCCGCCCCCGACAGTTTCCCGGTGACGGTGGGTCCATCCACGCCATGCGTGGATGAAATCTGTCAGATATCGACAAACAAAATGGGGTCAGATCCGTTTTCCTGCGGAAAACGGATCTGACCCCAATGGCTTTGCCGGCAGATCGCGGAGACCTGTCGAAGGCGGGGTGGGTCCGGTGGCAGGGGTGTGAGCCGCATGGATGCGGCGACCAAGCCCCATGGATGGGTTTACGGCGTCCCCTGCCACCGGACCCACCCCGCCTACCCACAGGAGGCCAGCTTTTGCTCTGGCTCTGGCCTTGGCTTCAAGGCCTCTGCGGGTGCAGGGCGCAGCCCTGCCGAGCCCCTCCAAACTCTTACTGGAGGAGCGAGCGCAGCATCCAGGCGTACTTTTCGTGGGTCTGCAGGCGCTGGGTCATCAGGCTCTCGGTCGGGGCGTCCTCGCCCTTGTCCGCCTGATCCAGCACTTCGCGGGCAGTACGGCAGTCCGCTTCGTTGGCGACCACCAACTGGCGTACCATCTCACGCCAGTCGGCGCTGTCGGTCAGCCCCGGCTCCTCGGCGATCGAGGTCAGCGCAGCGAATTCCCGGTAGGAGCCCGGGGCATTGAAGCCCAGCGCGCGGATGCGCTCGGCCACGTCGTCCAGGGCCGCCCACTGCTCGGTGTACTGCGTCTCGAACATGGTGCGCAGCGAGTTGAACATCGAGCCGGTCACGTTCCAGTGGAAGTTGTGCGTCTTCAGGTACAAGGTGAACGCATCCGCCTGGAAACGCGACAGGCCGTCGGCAATCTTCTTGCGATCGCCCTGGCTGATCCCGATATCGATGTTGGGGGCCGAGGGGGCAGCAGCGGCCAGCTTCTGCTTGCCGGTCTTGGGCTTGGCCGGGGTCTTGGTCTTCGCCATGGGGAGGGTCTCCTTGTGGGTGATGATGAACACGATAGACCAGATCTAATGACTGGTCGCTTTCAAAGTTTTGAATAGATCGATTGATGACTTCTATTGAACAAAAACCTGTGGTGAACCTGCGCCAGCAGCGCACCGCCATCGATGGCGCGATGAGTCGTGACCGTGGCCGCCTGCTGGGCATGCTGTCGCGCTGCCAGGCCAAGCCGAAGGACGCTGCGCTGGCGGCTGCCTTCGAGCAGGCCCTGCAGGTGTCCGTACAGCGTCGCCAGGCGCGCGCGCAGCAGCAACCGTCCATCAGTCTGGACCCGCAGCTGCCGATCGCGCGTGAAGCCGAGGCCATCACCCAGCTGATCCGCGACCACCAGGTGGCGGTGATTGCTGGCGAAACCGGCTCGGGCAAGACCACCCAGCTGCCGAAACTGTGCCTGGCCGCCGGCCGTGGCCAGGCCGGCATGATCGGCTGCACCCAGCCGCGACGGATTGCCGCACGTGCGGTGGCCAGCCGCGTGGCGCAGGAACTGCACAGCGAGCTGGGCCAGCTGGTCGGCTTCCAGGTGCGCTTCAACGACAAGGTCAGCGAAGACAGCCGCATCAAGTTCATGACCGACGGCATCCTGCTGGCGGAGATCGCCAGCGACCGCTGGCTGTCGAACTACGACACGATCATCGTCGACGAGGCGCACGAACGCAGCCTCAACATCGACTTCCTGCTGGGCTACCTGAAGCAGCTGCTGCGCAAGCGCCCGGACCTGAAGCTGATCGTCACCTCGGCCACCATCGACACCGAACGCTTCGCCCAGCATTTCGACAATGCACCGGTGATCAGCGTGGAAGGCCGTACGTTCCCGGTGGAAGTGCGCTACCGCGCGCTGGAAGGCGAGGCCGGGACATCCCCGGATTCGCCCCGGTCCGAGGAGCGGGGCGGGGGCGAACGCACCGTCAACGACGCCATCGTGGCGGCAGTGGACGAGATCACCCGGCTGGATGCGCGCGGCGACGTGCTGATCTTCCTGCCCGGCGAACGCGAGATCCGCGATGCGCACCAGGCGCTGGAACGCCGCAAGTACCGCAGCACCGAGGTATTGCCGCTGTACGCGCGGCTGTCCAACCAGGACCAGGACCGGGTGTTCAACCCCGGGCCGAACCGGCGCATCGTGCTGGCCACGAATGTGGCGGAAACCTCGCTGACGGTGCCGCGCATCCGCTATGTGGTCGATCCGGGCCTGGCCCGCGTCAAGCGCTACAGCCCGCGCAACAAGCTGGACCGCCTGCACATCGAGCCGGTCTCGCAGGCCAGTGCCAACCAGCGCAAGGGCCGTTGCGGCCGCGTGTCCGAAGGCATCTGCTACCGCCTGTACGCCGAGGCCGACTTCCAGGCGCGGCCGGAATTCACCGATCCGGAAATCCGCCGCTCCAGCCTGGCCGGGGTGATCCTGCGCATGCTGCAGCTGGGCCTGGGCCGCATCGAGGACTTCCCGTTCCTGGAAGCCCCGGACGAGCGCGCGGTGGCCGATGGCTGGCAGCAGCTGACCGAGCTGGGCGCGATCGACGCCGAGCGCCGCATGACCACCATCGGCAAGCAGATGGCACGGCTGCCGGTGGACGTGAAGCTGGCACGCATGCTGGTGGCCGCGCAGGCCGCCGGCTGCGTGCGGCCGATGCTGGTGATCGCCTCGTTCCTGGGCATCCAGGACCCGCGCGAGCGCCCGCCCGAAGCACGCGGTGCGGCTGACAGCGCGCATGCGCAGTTTGCCGATGGGCGCTCGGAATTCGTCGGTGTGCTGCGCCTGTGGGACGGCTACCGCCAGGCCCACAAAGACCTGACCCAGTCCAAGCTGCGCGACTGGTGCGGCCGCCACTTCCTCGGTTTCCTGCGCATGCGCGAGTGGCGTGAGCTGCACCGCCAGCTGCGCCTGCTGTGCGAGGAGCTGGGCTGGAAGGAAGAAGCGGCGGAGGCCTCGATGGCGCCGTTGCTGGCCGGCAGCAGTGCGCCGGCCGCCGCGCGCGATGATGCCGAGGCAGTGAAAGCCACCCGTGGCCAGCTGCACCGTGCCGCACGCCTGGCCCGCGAAGGCAAGGCCGAGGCCGCACCGGCACCGGTGTCGGCGCGCGCGCAGAAGGAACAGGCGCCGGCGGGCGGCGGTTTCAGCGAGCGCGTGCGCGCGGCCGCTTACCAGACCCTGCACCGGGCGCTGGTGGCCGGCCTGCCCACGCAGATCGGCCACCGTACCGACAAGGGCGATTTCCAGGCCCCGCGCCAGCGCCGCTTCCTGCCGTTCCCCGGTTCGGTGCTGTCCAAGCGCGCGCCGCCGTGGCTGCTGGCCGCCAACCTGCTGGATACGCGGAAAGTGTGGGGCATGACGCTGGCGGCGATCGAGCCGGACTGGGTGATTGCCGAACTGCCGCACCTGCTGCTGCGCAAGCACTTCGACCCGCACTGGTCGCGCGCGCAGGGCCAGGTGCTGGCCTCCGAGCAGATCAGCCTGTTCGGCCTGGTGCTGGCACCGAAGAAGCCGGTGTACTACGGCCGCATCGAGCCGGGTGAAGCGCACGACATCTTCGTGCGCCAGGCGCTGGTGACCGGCGAGATCACCACCCGCGCCAGTTTCGTGGCCGACAACCAGAAGGTGCTGGAGCAGGCCCGCGAGGAAGAAGCCAAGCTGCGCCGCGCCGGCATCGTGGCCGACGAGGACTGGCAGGCGCGCTGGTACCTGGACCGGGTGCCGCCGCAGATCCACTCCGCTGCCGGCCTGGATGCCTGGTGGAAAACGTTGCCGTCGGAACAGCGCAAGACGCTGCACTGGACGCTGGTGGACCTGCTGCCCGGTGAGGGCAGCGAACAGGAGCGTTACCCCAAGTACCTGCCGCTGGGCCAGGCGCGGCTGCCGCTGCATTACCGCTTCGAGCCGGGCGCCGACGACGACGGCGTGACCCTGGACGTGCTGCTGCACCTGCTCAACGCACTGGACCCGGCGCAGCTGGGCTGGCTGGCGCCGGGCTTCGTGGCCGACAAGGCTTCGGCACTGATCCGCAGCCTGCCCAAGGCGATGCGGCGCAACTACGTGCCGGCACCGGATTTCGGCCGCGCCTTCTACGAGGCCTTCCCGCAGCCCAGCGCCGATGCGATCACCGGGGAACTGGCCCGCTTCCTGTCACGCGCGACCGGCGCTACGGTGAGCGCACTCGATTTCGAACCCGGTTCGATCGAGCCGCACCTGCACATGAACCTGCGCCTGCGCGACGAACACGGCAAGGTGCTGGCCACCTCGCGTGACCTGGATGCGTTGCGTGCGAAATTCGGCGGCCGTGCCGGCGATGCCTTCGCCGCGCGCGCTGGCCGCGAGATGGCGGCCGAGGGCCTGCGTACGTTCCCGGCCATGCCCATTCCGCTGCAGGTACCGGGCGAGGCCGGCGTGCCGGCCTGGCCGGCACTGGTGGATGAAGGCGAGACCGCGGCGCTGCGCATCTTCGCCGACCGCCAGCAGGCCCGGGAGGCCCACCCGCAGGGCGTGCGGCGGCTGATGGAGATCGGCCTGGCCGAAAAGGTGAAGCAGGCACGCAAGCAGCTGCCGGTCGCGGCCAAGACCGGCCTGCTGTATTCCGCCATTGAATCGCAGGAGCGCCTGCGCGGCGATCTGGTCGATGCGGCGATGAACGCCGTGCTGGCCGAGGGCCTGGGCGATATCCGCGACCCGGACAGCTTCGAGCAGCGCCGTGAGCAGGCCGCCAAGGCGCTGTTCGGCGAAGCGATGTCGCGACTGAAGCTGGCCGAGACCATCCTGGCGCTGGTGGCTGAACTGAAGCCGATGCTGGAGGCGCCGCTGATGGGCTGGGCACGTGGCAACCTGGACGACATGGAAGTGCAGCTGGCCGGGCTGGTGCATGCCGGGTTTCTGCGTGACACGCCGGCCGATGCCCTGGTGCAGTACCCGCGCTACCTGAAGGCGATGGTGCTGCGCACCGAACGGGCCAAGCGTGACCCGACCCGCGACCAGGCGCGCATGCTCGAACTGCGGCCGTTCCTGGAGGCGCTGGAGGCGGGCGAGCAGCAGGGGCTGCGCGAGCGCCCGCAATGGCAGGCGCTGCGCTGGGACCTGGAGGAACTGCGGGTATCGCTGTTCGCGCAGGAGCTGGGCGCGCGTACCGGTATTTCGGCCAAGAAGCTGGCACAGCGGGTGACTGCGCTGCGCCAGCTGTAAAACGGTGGCGCCGGGCCCTGCCCGGCGCCACCGCATGCCGGGTCGGCCGGCGTGGTCTTACTTTGTGCGGCGCACCTTGGGCTGCACGTTTACGCCTTCCACCTTCATGTACCACACGCCCATCACGCCCGGGCGCATGCTCACTTTCGGGTCCTGGCGACGCGCGCCGGCATAGTGGGTGGCATCGACCTGTTCCCATTCCTGGCCATTGGCCAGCAGGAAGTGGCGGCCTTGCCCGAAGCCGCGGAATTCGCCCTGCACGCTGCTGTCGAACGGTTCGCTGCTGCCGAAGTCGAAGAAGCCACGGTTCTTCACGATCACTTCCTGGCGGCCTTCCTCGCGCGCCTTCTCGCGTGCTTCGGCAACGGCCTGGGTGGTGGCGGCGTCCACCTTGCCCTGCAGCCAGCGGTTGAGCGTGGCCAGTTCGGCCGCGTCCAGCTTGTCCAGGCCGGCTGCCTTGAACTCGGCCGGCGACATCTGTGCCTGCAGGTCGCCGTCGACGACGCGTTGGGCCAGCGCCGGCAGCGAGACAGCGCAGAGGGCGAGGGCAAGGCTGAGCGGACGCAGCAGGCACAGGGTCATGGCGGTTCTCCGGTAAGTGGCCCGAGTGTAGAGCAGCGCACGTCGGGCAGCATCCTGCTACGGCGCCCGCTGTGTGGCCCGTGCCGCCACCGGGCGCGCCTGCTCATCCATGCTCACGGTCACCACGCGGTGCTGGCGCAGCGCCTGCACCACCTGTGCGGGTGCCTGCAGGCGGGCCTGCACGGCGGCATCGGCCACGTCCGCGCGGCGTGCGCGGCGGTCAGCGTCGGCGAAGCGGGCGCGGTTGTATTCGGCCCAGCCGATCAGCAGCAGCCCGCACAGCAGGGCGATCACCGGCAGCGCCGCCAGCACGAACGGGTCCACCGCATTGCGCTGCAGGTACAGGCGTTGCCAGCCCGCGTGCAGACCCAGCAGCCAGGCCACCAGGGTCACCAGCGGGACCCACAGCCAGGCGTAGGCCGACCACGCCAGCAGCGTGGCCATGCGCTGCAGGAAACGCTGCGGACGCGCCAGCCGCTCGGGCCGCACGATCACCGGCGGCGGCGTCATGACAGCCCCCGGTCCGGGCTGACCCAGCGCGCGCGCTGCTGGCCGCGCCAGTACAGCAGGGTGCGTGGCAGGGCCACCATGGCGGCGGCCATGCCGATCGTCCAGAACGCCAGCGGGTACCAGATGACCCAGTAGAACTGCCGCGCCAGTCCGTGTTCGTAGCGGCGTTCGATCAGCAGGCTGGTGCCGAACTGCAACAGGCATACCAGCGCCAATACCACGCCATGCCAGCGTGGCAGCAGGGTGTCCACGTACAGTGCGCGCGGCAGCGGTGCCACCTTGCCCAGCAGCCACAGCAGCACGATCGCCAGCATCGCGTAGGCCCAGGCCAGGCTCAGCGCATACTCCAGCAGCACGCCCCACATCCGCCGCCGTCGCCACGCGAGCACCCGGCGGCCGTGCTGCAGCAGCACTTCCACGCCGCCACGCGCCCAGCGCAGGCGCTGCCGCCACAGGCCACGCACGGTTTCGGGCATCAGCACCCAGCACAGCGCGTTGGGCTCGTAGCGGATGTCCCAGCCGTCCAGCTGCAGCCGCCAGGAAATGTCGATGTCCTCGGTGACCATGCGGTCGTTCCAGAAACCGACCCGGTGCAGCGCCGTGCGGCGGAACGCGCAGATCGCACCGGATAGCGTGAACAGCCGGCCGTACACCCGCTGCGCACGCTTGATCAGGCCGATGATGGCCGAGAATTCGCCTACCTGCATGCGCGCCAGCAGCGTGGTGCGGTTGCGCACGCGCGGGTTGCCGGTCACCGCGCCCACGCGTGGGCCGTCGATCAGGTGGCCGACCATCCAGCGCGTGGCGTGCGGGTCCAGCGGCATGTCGGCGTCCACGCAGACCAGGTATTCCGAACGCGCGGCCAGGGCCCCCACGCGCAGCGCGTTGGCCTTGCCCTGGTTCTGCTCCAGGTGCACCACACGCAGGTTCGGGTACTGCGGCAGCAGGGCCTCCAGCACGTCGGCGGTGTCGTCGCTGCTGCCATCGTTGATGACGATGATCTCCAGTTGCGGGTAAGCCTGCGCAGCCACCGCACCCACGGTGTCAGCAATGCGCGCCGCTTCGTTGAAGCAGGGCACCAGCACGCTGACCGGCGGCTGGCTGCGCAGGGGAGGCGGTGCATCGGGAAGCGGGCTGCCGCGCTCGCGGCGCAGGTAGTAGTAGATGCCGCCGACCATCCAGAAGAACGCCATCACCACCGGATAGAAGAACGCGAAATTGAACAGCAGCGTGACGGGTGAAACGGTTTCCATCCACGACATCGGCACTCCCCGCAGGCACGCTGCGGCACGTCACCGCAGCGGCCTCGACCATGCCGAGCGATCTGTAAATCCGGCGTGGTTGCCTGAACCGTCCAGTCAGGAACGGCGCGCGGGGCGTCGCAGCGGATGGACCCCGGGGCATGAACACAGAAGCGCCGATGACGGTCGTGGCGATTGTTCCTGAACGGGCAGAGCGTTACCGTAGAGGCCTCTGTCCCTGATGTCCGATGCTGTGAACCGCGCGTCTGTCCCCGGCCTGGAAGCCTTGTTGAACCGCCCCTCGGCGGCGGTGCTGCCCGCGCCGCTGCGCGATGCCCTGCTGCAGCAATGGAATGCCGACGGCACGCCGCACGACACCCGCGCCGGCAGCTGGCCGGTGCTGGCCGACACCCTGGACGCACTGGCCCTGCTGTCGGCTGACGACAGCGTGGTGCTGGCCGCACTGCTGTTCGACCTGCCGGGCCTGCGCGCCGGGCTGGACACGCTGGCACTGGGCCGCCAGCAGGCGGCGGCGGCCGGCCTGCTCGACGGCCAGGACGCGGCCGACCAGGTCTGGGCGCTGCACGCCGGCCGCGATGCCGGGCGCAACAGCGAAGGCCTGCGCCGGCTGCTGCTGGCCATCATCCAGGACCTGCGCGTGGTGCCGATCCTGCTGGCCCGGCAGCTGGCGCGCATGCGCGGGGCCGACAAGCTGGACGACGACGAACAGCGCCGCGCGCTGGCCCAGCTCACCCGTGACATCCACGCGCCGCTGGCCAACCGGCTGGGCATCTGGCAGCTGAAGTGGGAACTGGAAGACCTGGCCTTCCGCCACCTGGAACCGAACACCTACCGGCGTATCGCGCGCGAGGTGGACGAAACCCGCGTGGCCCGCGAGCGCTACGTGCAGAACGTCAAGAAGCAGCTCTCGCGCGAACTGGCCGCGCAGGGCATCGCCGCCGAAGTGAGCGGCCGCCCGAAGCACATCTACAGCATCTGGCGGAAGATGCAGAAGAAGCGACTGGCCTTCGACCAGTTGTATGACATCCGCGCGGTGCGGGTGATGGTGGACGACGTGGCGGCCTGCTATGCCGCACTGGGCGTGGTGCATGCGCTGTGGGCGCCGGTGCCGAGCGAGTTCGACGACTACATCGCCCGGCCCAAGGCCAATGATTACCGCTCGCTGCACACTGCGGTGATCGGCCCGGAAGGGCGCACCATCGAAGTGCAGATCCGTACCCATGACATGCACGCGCAGGCCGAACTGGGCGTGGCCGCGCACTGGAAGTACAAGGAAGGCGGCAAGGGCGCGGAAAAGGCCTTCGACCGCAAGATCACCTGGATGCGCCAGCTGCTGGAGCAGGCCCAGGACGGGCAGGGCAATGAACTGGCCGGGGCGCTGGATGCCGAGCTGACCGAAGACCGGGTCTATGCGCTCAGCCCCAAGGACGAGGTGATGGACCTGCCGCAGGAGGCCACGCCACTGGATTTCGCCTACCACG
Source organism: Stenotrophomonas maltophilia (assembly GCA_009912235.1). Classification (GTDB taxonomy): domain Bacteria; phylum Pseudomonadota; class Gammaproteobacteria; order Xanthomonadales; family Xanthomonadaceae; genus Stenotrophomonas; species Stenotrophomonas maltophilia_AV. Next base: position 950,779 of record WNDS01000001.1, on the reverse strand, counting down.
TGCACACCATGGTCGGGCACCGCTGCCGCGGCGCCAAGGTCAACGGCCGCATCGTGCCGCTCACCTATCGCCTGCGCAGTGGCGACCGCGTGGAGATCCTCACCGGCAAGGAGGCCGACCCGCGGCGCGACTGGCTGATGCCGGCGCTGGGTTTCCTGGCCAGCAACCGCTCACGCGAAAAGGTGCGCAGCTGGTTCCACAAGCTGGATCGCGCGCGCAACGTGCAGGCCGGGCGCGAGCTGCTCGAGCGCGAACTGAAGCGGCTGGGCCTGCAGCATGCCGACCTGACGGCGGTGGTGAAGAAATTCCATGCCGACAGCGTGGACGACCTGTACATCCAGGTCGCGCTGGGCGATACCGGCCCCAACCAGGTCAGCCGCCAGCTGCTGGAAGCCGAACGCGCGGCCAGCCAGCCACCGGCGGCCCCCGCGCTGCCGCGCCCGACGGCGCGCCGCGATGGGCTGAACAGGAGCACGTTCACCGTGCAGGGCGTGGGCAACCTGCTGGTGCAGCTGGCGCGCTGCTGCCAGCCGGTGGCCGGCGAGTCGATTGCCGGTTACCTCACCCGTACCCGCGGTGTCACCGTGCACCGCGCCGACTGTGCGGCACTGGCACGGCTGTCCGCGGCCAGCCCGCAGCGCATCCTGCCGGTGGAGTGGGGCCACGCCGGTGGCGGCTACGAGGTGGACGTGGTGGTCAACGCGGTCGACCGCCGCTGGCTGCTGAAGGACATCACCAACCTGATCGCGCAGGAAGATGCCTACGTGCTGGATATCCACAGCGACAACGTGCGCAACAGCGGCCGCGCGCACCTGCGCCTGCGCCTGAAGGTGAGCGATTACGGCCAGCTGTCGACGCTGCTGGGCAAGCTTGATGCGTTGCCCGGCGTCAGCGAGGCACGTCGCCTCGGCTGAGCTTCACACCGCCGCAGCTATCTTGCCCGCATGGAACGTGAGCCCGCCCCGGACCCGCACGCACACGCGCATGCCGCGCTCGAACGCGTGCGCCGCGAAGGGCACTGGTGGTGGCTGCAGGCCCGGCATACCCGGCGCATCTGGCGCTGGGCGCTGGTGGCGGCGGTGCTGGTGTTCGTGGCGCTGGTGCTGCTGCGCCGGCCATTGGCCGACTGGTTCTGGAGCGAACCGCAGATCGAACAGCTGCTGGCCGAGGGTGACCAGGCGCTGGCCGCAGGCCGCCTGAGCGAAGCTGATGGCAGCGGCGCCCGCGAGCGCTACCAGGCGGTGCTGGCGCTGGATGGTGACCGCCAGCAGGCCCGCGAAGGGCTGGCCCGCACCGGCGACGCGGCGCTGCGCCAGGCCCGCGCGCAGCTGCAGGCCGGCGAGCTGGATGCTACGGCGCGTGCGCTGGCGCTGGCCCGCGAACTGCAGGTGCCGCAGGCCGAGGCCGACGCGGTGGCGCGCGCCCTGCGCGAGCGCCGTGCCGCCGGGGCCGGTATCGGTGCCCTGCTGCTGCAGGCGCAGCGCGCACTACTGGCCGGCCATCTGGATGATGGCGAAGACAGTGCGTTGCCGCTGTTCCAGCGCATCCTTGGCCTGCAGCCGGACCATCTGGGTGCCCTGGAAGGGCGCGAAGACGCACTCAGCGACCTGCTGCAGCGCGCACGCGGCGAAGCGGCGCACGGTGAACTGGTATCCGCCGCGGCCAAGCTGCAGCGGGCGCGTCAGTTCGATGCCGGCCATGCCGACCTGCCGGCCAGCGAGGAGCAGCTGGCACGCGCGGTGGAACGGCGCCAGCAGCAGGGCCAGCGCGAGCTGCGCCGCCAGCAGCTGGACCTGGCGGCAGACAGCTTCCAGGCCGTGCTGGCGATCAGCCCTGAGGACCCTGCGGCCCAGCGCGGCCGCGACCGTGTGGTGCAGGCGCTGCTGGCGCGCGCGCAGCGTGCGGCCGAGGATTTCCAGTTTGCCGCCGCCGAGCGCGATATCGAACGCGCCAGTGCGCTGGGGGCCACGAACGCGGCCGTGCAGCAGGCGCAGCAGCGCCTGCAACGCGCGCAGCAGGCCGAGCAGGCGCTGGCGCAGCCGGCGGCCACCCCGGCCCAGCGCGAGCGGCAGCTGCAGCGGCTGCTGCAGCGGATCGCCCGCGCCGAGCAGGTCGGCCACTGGATCAGCCCGCCGGGCCAGAGTGCGTTCGATGCGTTGCGCGAAGCGCAGGCGCTCGCGCCCCGTGACCGCCGGGTCAAGCAGGCCGGTGCCCGGCTGCTGCCGGCCGCGCGCCGCTGCTTCGAGGACAACCTGCGGCAGAACCGCGTGCAGGGCGCCGGTGCCTGCCTGCAGGCATGGCAGACGCTGTCGCCCACCGATGCCACGCTCGGCACCGCGCGGCGGCGCCTGGCCGAGCGTTGGCTGGCCATCGGCAGCGAGCGGCTGGGCAATGGCGACCTGGGCTTTGCCACCCAGGCGGCGGAACACGCGCGTGCGCTGCAGCCGCAGCTGGCCGAGCTGCCGGCCTTCGAAGAACGCCTGCGCTGGGCCGGCGGGCGCCAGGACTGAGCCCGGCACTGGCCATGTGCCGGGCCGCCGTCGAGTTGGACGTCAGTCGAAGAACACGCGCTGCACTGTCGTGCGGGCGGCATCCAGCGAGAAATGCTCGGCCACGTTGGCCAGCCCGGCCTGCGAAAGCTGCTGCCACAGCGCGGCATCCTGGTACAGGCGCGCCACGGCGGCAGCGAAACCGGCCGCATCGTCGGCCACCAGCACATCGTGGCCGGCACGCAGGTGCATGCCTTCCACAGCACAGGTGGTGCCCACCACGGGCTGGCCATGGGCCATGCTCAGGTTGATCTTGCCCTTCACCCCGGCGCCGAAGCGCAGCGGGGCGATGGCGATGCGTGCGCCGTCCATGTACGGCACGATGTCCTCCACGAAGCCGTGCATGTGCACGCCGGGGCGGGTGGCGGCCAGCGCCAGCAGCGCATCGGTCGCACCGGCGCCGATGCAGTGCAGCTGCACCTGCGGCAGCTGCGCGCGCAGCAGCGGGAATACCTCGCCGATGAACCAGGTCATGGCATCCAGGTTCGGCGGGTGGCGGAAGCCGCCGACGAACACCAGGTCGTGGCGCTCCTGCCGGGGCGCGCCGGCCCCGGCCACCTCATGCAGGTTGGAGACCAGTTCCACCCGCACCTGCGGCGCATCGGCACGCAGCTGGTCGCGCTCGGCGGCGCTGACCAGCACCGTCACGTCACAGCGGTCCATCACCGCCAGCTCGCTGGCGCGCGTGCGCGCCGCGTCGCGCAGCAGCGCGGCATCGCCGGCCACTTCGGCACCGCGGCGCTCGCGCAGGTAATGCAGGTCCACCGTGTCGAACACGGTGCGTGCCTGCGGCGCATAGCGCTTGACCAGGGGCAGGCATTCATTGGCGACGTGGTGGCGCACCATCATCGCCACGTCGATGCGCGCACCGTGCTGGCGCAGCCAGCCGGCCACGCCGTCCAGGAAGGGGGCGTACCAGACTTCCACACCCATCTGCTGCAGCGCTTCAGTGGCCGCACCGCCATGTTCGCGGCGCGTCGGTACGAACACCACGTGCGCGCCGGCCTGCAGCAGCAGGCGGATCAGGTTGACCTGGCGCAGCGAGCCGGAATCGCGTTCCGGGCGCGGCACTTCCTCGTCCAGGATCAGCACCTGGCGGCCGCCGCGGTTGAGCAGTGCCGGCGACGGTACCTCGCCCACGGCCGGGTGGCTGGCCAGCGCCTGCGCCCACTTGGCCGCGAAGACGCCCTGGTTGCGCACCTGGTAGGCCTTCACCCCGCTGCCGGTGTCGGTGCCGTTGCTGGTGCCCTCGTCATGCACCACGCGGCTGGCCGGCTGCACCAGCACGCGTCGCCCTGCCGCGCGCACGCTGAAGGCCAGGTCGGTGTCTTCGTAGTAGGCCGGCCGGTAGCGGGTGTCGAAGCCGCCCAGCTGTTGCCAGAGCGCGCGCGGCAGCATCAGCGCCGCACCCGAGCAGTAATGCACATCGCGCAGGCAGGCGAAACGCGGGTCGTCGGGGGCCTCGAAGCGGCCATAGCTCCAGCCGCTGCCGTCGGCGAAGATCACCCCGCCCGATTCCTGCAGCCGCCCGTCCGGGTACAGCAGCTGGCTGCCGACCAGGCCGGCACCGGGCACGCTGTCGAAGGTGGCCAGCAGTGCATCCAGCCAGCCCGGCTGCGGCACGGTGTCGTTGTTCAGCAGCACGATGTAGTCGCCGCGGGCGCGCGAAACGCCGTCGTTGCAGGCATCGATGAAGCCACCGTTGCGCTCGCGCACCTCATAGCGCAGGCCCAGTACCTGGGGCATCCACTGCACGGTGGCATCGCTGCTGCCGTCATCCACCACCAGGATTTCGCAGGCCACTGCCGGTGGGTGTGCGGCCAGTGGGCGCAGGCAGGCCAGCGTGTGGGTGACGTGGTTGTAGACCGGAATGACGATGCTGACCCGGGGCGTGGCGCTGTACGGCACCGTGAACGGTGCGAACGGCTGCGCGTCCGGCAGGTACAGCGGCTGGCGTGGCGGGGGCAGCGCGCGCTGGGTGTGGACCCGGATCCGCTGCCACGTGGCCCGCCAGCCACGGGTGCGCAGGCTGGCCAGGCTACGCCGGGCCAGGCCCGTCACGCGGTTGAACAGGGAGCGGATTTCGGCCAGGGACATCGGCATCCGGTTGGAACTCCAGCTTAAGCAGGGAAACAGGAGGGAATCCGCCAACGACAGCGGCTGGGGTAGACTCGCCTGACCCTACATCCTCGCATCCCCGTGCCCCGACGCTACGATTCCGACGACATCGACGATTTCGACGACGACGACCAGCAGGGCGACCGCCCGGACTGGCGCCGCCGCCTGATCACCTGGGGCATGGCCGCGTTCGCGCTGGGACTGGGCTTCCTGATCCCCTATACGCTGTACCTGAACCAGCAGGTGACCCAGCGTTTCGGCGAGCTGCGCTGGCAGATTCCCACCCGCGTCTACGCCCGCCCGCTGGTGCTGCAGCCGGGCACGGCGATGGACGCGGCCACGCTGAAGACCGAACTGGCGGCCTCGGCCTACCGCGATGACGGCGAAGGCAAGGACCCGGCCACCTACGCGGTGCAGGGCAGCCGCTTCACCATCTCCAGCCGTGGCTACAACGACGTCGATGGCCGCGTGGCCCCGCGCCGGGTGGAAATGACCCTGTCCGGTGGCCAGATCGCCTCGCTGCGCGACCTGGGCACGCACAAGGCGATCAAGAGCGCGCGCATGGACCCGGCGCGCATCGCCACGCTGTACGGCCAGAAGCAGGAAGAGCGGCGCCTGATCCGCATGGACGAGGCCCCCGACCTGCTGGTCACCGGCCTGCAGGCGGTGGAGGACAAGGACTTCAACCGCCACCACGGCATCGACCTGTCCGGCATCGCGCGCGCGGTGTGGGTGACCATCCGTTCCGGTGGCCAGAGCCGCCAGGGCGCCTCCACGCTGACCCAGCAGCTGGCCCGCAGCGGCCTGCTGGGCATCGGCAAGGAGCAGACGGTCACCCGCAAGTTCAACGAAGTGCTGTACGCGCTGATCATGGAAGCGCGCTATGACAAGCGCACCATCTTCGAGGCCTACCTCAACCAGGTCTACCTGGGCCAGCGCGGCAGCCAGGCGATCCACGGCATGTCCTCCGGCGCCGAGTTCTGGTTCGGCCGCGACCTGTCCTCGCTGGATACCGAACACATCGCGCTGCTGATCGGCCTGGTGAAGGGCCCGTCGTACTACGACCCCCGGCGCAACCCCGAGCGTGCCACCGAGCGCCGCAACTTCGTGCTGGGCAAGCTGCACGAGGCCACGCTGATCGAGGATGCGGAGTACCAGCGCGCACTGAAGGCGCCACTGGGCGTGCCCAAGACCCCGGGCCTGGTGGCCGCCAACCGCTTCCCGGCCTACATCGACCTGGTGCGCCGCCAGCTCGGCCACGATTACCCCGAGTCGGCCCTGCAGGGGGCCGGCCTGAGCGTGATGAGCGGCATGGCACCGTCGTCGCAGGCCTATGCCGAAGGCTCGGTGACCAAGACCCTGAGCGCGCTGGAAACCAAGCGCCGCCCGCCGCTGCAGGCCGGCATGGTGCTGACCGACGTGCACAACGGCGACGTGCTGGCCGTGGTGGGCGGCGGCAACGTGTCCGAACCCGGCTTCAACCGCGCCATCGAAGCACAGCGCCCGGTCGGCTCGCTGCTCAAGCCCTTCGTGTACCTGCTGGCGCTGGCGCAGCCGGACCGCTGGTCGCTGGCCAGCTGGGTGGACGATTCCCCGGTGACCGTGCAGCTGAGCCGTGGCCGCAACTGGAGCCCGGGCAACGCCGACAACCGCAGCCATGGCACCGTGCGCCTGATCGATGCGCTGGCCCATTCCTACAACCAGGCCACCGTGCGCGTGGGCATGCAGGTCGGCCCGGAGCGGGTGACCAAGCTGATCCACGTGCTGGCCGGCATCAAGGCCGACCCCAACCCCGCGGTGATCCTGGGCTCGACCGACCAGAGCCCGTATGCGATGGCGCAGCTGTACCAGTTCCTGGCCTCCGGCGGCGAGATCCAGCCGCTGCACGCCGTGCGTGGCGTGCTTGATCCGCAGGGCCAGCTGCTCAAGCGCTATGACAAATCGCCGGCACCGGCCCAGGAAGGCGATTCCATCGCGGCCAACCTGATCAGCATCGGCCTGCAGCAGGTGGTGGCCAGCGGCACCGCACAGCGCCTGAATGCCGATGGCCTGGGGCGACTGCAGCCGGCCGGCAAGACCGGTACCACCAACGATGGCCGCGACAGTTGGTATGCCGGCTACACCGGCGACCACCTGGCGGTGATCTGGATCGGTAACGACCAGAACGAGCAGGCTGGCCTGTACGGTGCCACCGGCGCGATGCGCGTGTGGTCGGGCATCTTCCAGTGCCTGCCCAGTGCGCCGCTGCGGGTGAACAACAAGGGCCTGGACTGGCAGCCGATCGCCGCCACCGGAACCAACAGCACTGATGAAGCCTGCCCCGGCGCGCGCCGCTTCCCGTTCGTGGTCGGCTATGCGCCGGCCTATGCGGCCTGCTCGCCGCAGGCGCTGCCGGAAGAGCAGGGCGGCGAGGGCGGTGGCTGGCGCAGCTGGTTCGGCCTGGACAAGAAACCCGACGCGCCGGCCGAGCCGGCCCCCGCGGTCGCGCCTGCGCCTTCCGCTTCCCCCACCCGGTGATTGCAATGACCCTTCGTTCTTTTTCCAAGCCGCTGCTGGTCATGGGCCTGAGCCTGGCCCTGGCCGCCTGCGTGACACCGCCGGCACCGGTGGCTGCACCGGTGGACACCACCACGCCGGCCCAGCGCCTGGCCGCTGTGGAGGCGGCCGCCGGCCCGGATGACAAGGAGCTGTCGGTGCAGCCGCTGCGTGACCCGGAAGTGGACGACCTGCGCCAGGCGGGACAGGCACAGCGCCAGGCCAACAACCTGACCGCCGCGGCGGGCAGCCTGGACCAGGCGCTGCAGATCGTGGCCGGCGACCCGGCGGTGCTGCAGGAGCGTGCCGAAGTGGCGCTGCTGCAGGGCCAGTGGCAGGAAGCGGAGACGTTTGCACGCAAGGCGATCGACCTGGGCTCGAAGACCGGCCCGCTGTGCCGCCGGCACTGGGCCACGATCGAGCAGTCGCGGCTGGCGCGCAACCAGAAGGAAAACGCGGTGTCCGCGCACGCGCAGCTGGAAGGGTGCACGGTGCCGGTGATCAAGCGGTACTGAGGTATTCCTCTCCATCGGGCGCGGCCCCCTCTGCGTCACGCGCTCGTACTGATGGATGATCGTGAGGGGCCGGATGGGGGATGTGCCCCTCCCGCCCCGCCCAGCACGCAGCAACCCAGAGCCATGAACACCGCTGTTGCTGTTGCACTGGCTTGAAACGGGTGCCGGGCAGCGCCCGGCCGGGTATCCTTCCTGCCTGATGTCCGATCTCATCCACGCCAGCCGCGAAGCGCTCAGCGACGGTGGCGCGCTCGCCGTGCACCTGGATGCGTTCGTGCCGCGTCCGGCGCAGCTGCACCTGACCGAAGCCATCGCCCACGCACTGCAGCAGCGCGATCTGCTGCTGGCCGAGGCCGGTACCGGTACCGGCAAGACCTTCGCCTACCTGGTGCCGGTGCTGCTGTCCGGCCTGCGCACCATCATCTCCACCGGTACCCGCGCGCTGCAGGACCAGCTCTACCATCGCGACCTGCCGCGCGTGCGCCAAGCGCTGGGCATCGGCGTGCGCAGCGCGCTGCTCAAGGGGCGCGGCAACTACCTGTGCCGCTACCGCCTGCAGCAGGCGCGTGGCGAACCGCGGTTTTCCAGCCCGGAACAGGCCGCACAGTTCCAGCGCATCGCTGCCTGGTCCGGCCGCACGGAGCACGGCGACATGGCCGAGCTGGACGGCCTGGCCGACGATTCCCCGCTGCTGCCGATGGTGACCTCCACCGTCGACAACTGCCTGGACAATGACTGCCCGTTCTGGGACGACTGCTTCGTCATGCGCGCCCGCCAGCGTGCGCAGGCCGCCGATATTGTGGTGGTCAACCACCACCTGCTGCTGGCCGATCTGGCGCTCAAACAGGAGGGCTTCGGCGAACTGCTGCCCGGTGCGCAGGCCTTCGTCATCGACGAGGCGCACCAGCTGCCCGAACTGGCCGCGCAGTTCTTCGGCGAAGGCTTCGGCATGCGCCCGTGGCAGGAACTGGCACGCGACTGCCTGGCCGAGGCGCGCAGTGTGGGTGGCGCGCAGTCGGCGCTGCAGGCGCCGGTGGATGCGCTGCAGCAGGCACTGCTGGAACTGCGCGCGGCGATGGAGGCACTGCCACCGCGCGGCACCCAGTGGCGTGCGCTGTCGATGCCGCAGGTGCGCGACGGGTTCGATGCGGTGATGACCAGCCTGGTCACGCTGGAAGTGGCGCTGCAGGCGGTGCGCGAGGCGGCCGCCGGGCTGGATGCCTGCCATGCGCGTGCGCGCGATGCCATCGGCCGGCTCGGGCGCTGGCTCGGCGAGGACACGCCCAGCCTGTCCTTCGATTTCGATGCACCGGCCGACGCGGAAACACCAGTGCCGGACGCAGCGGGCGATGTGCTGTGGTACGAGCTGACCGCGCGCGGCTTCCGCTGCCAGCGCACGCCGATGGATGTTTCCGGGCCGCTGCGCGAACACCGCGAGCGCACTGGCGCGGCGTGGATCTTCACCTCGGCCACGCTCACCGTGGACGGGGGCTTCGGCCATATCAGCCAGCGGCTGGGGCTGGACGACCCACAGACGCTGGTGCAGCCCAGCCCGTTCAACTGGCCCGAGCAGGCGCTGTGCTACCTGCCGGGCAACCTGCCGGACCCGGCTGCGCGCGGCTTCGGCACCGCGCTCATCCAGGCGCTGCTGCCGGTGCTGCAGGCCTCGCAGGGCCGCGCCTTCCTGCTGTTCGCCTCGCACCGCGCGCTGCGCGAGGCCGCCGAGGCCCTGCGGGGTGCGCCGTGGCCATTGTTCGTGCAGGGCGAGGCCCCGCGCGCGACTCTGCTGCAGCGCTTTCGCGAATCGGGCAACGGCGTGCTGCTGGGCGCGGCCAGCTTCCGCGAAGGCGTGGACGTGGTGGGCGAGGCGTTGAGCGTGGTGGTGATCGACAAGCTGCCGTTCGCCGCGCCCGATGATCCGGTGTTCGAGGCACGGCTGGAGGCGATCCGCAGCCAGGGCGGCAACCCGTTCCGCGATGAGCAGCTGCCGCAGGCGGTGATCGCGCTGAAGCAGGGCGTGGGCCGCCTGATCCGCAGCGAGACCGACCGCGGCGTGCTGGTGCTGTGCGACCCGCGCCTGCTGAACCGGGGCTACGGCCGCATCTTTCTTGATTCCCTGCCGCCGTTCCGGCGCACCCGGGCGCTGGCCGATGTACAGGCCTTCTTTGCGCCACAATGGCCCCGTGGCGGACACTGCCACGGCGCCTGACGCCCCGCCGTCGGCCCCGTTGCCGGCGGCCGGCGATACGCTTCCCCTGTTCTGATCCCATCCGTTCCGACCCGATCCGATGAAACTGCTCGCCTTTGAAACCGCCACCGAAGCCTGTTCCGTTGCTGTCCACGTGGACGGCCAGGTGCTGGAACGCTTCGAGATCGCCCCGCGCCGGCATGCCGAGCTGGGCCTGCCCTGGGCCGAGGCCCTGCTGGCCGAAGCCGGCATCGGCCGCCGCCAGCTCGACGGCATCGCGCTGAGCCGTGGCCCGGGCGCGTTCACCGGCGTGCGGCTGGGCATCGCGCTGGCGCAGGGCATCGCGCTGGCGCTGGACCTGCCGCTGCTGCCGGTGTCCACGCTGCAGGTGCTGGCGCTGCGTGCGCCGGCGCAGAAGAACGACATCCTGGCCGCCATCGATGCGCGCATGGGTGAGCTGTACGTGGCGCGCTACCGGCGCGTGGACGGCCTGCCGGTGGCGCAGGACGCCGAGCGGGTCTGTGGGCCGGAGGCAGTGCTGCCGCCGGAAGGCCTGTCGGTATGGGGCGTGGGTACCGGTTTCGGCGCGCTGGACGGGGCGCTGGTGCGGCAGCTGGGCACCGCCCTGCGCTGCGCCGATGCGACGGCACTGCCGCGTGCGTGGGACGTGCTGGCGTTGGCAGTGCCGGCGTTCGCGCGCGGCCAAGGCATTGCGCCGGAGAAGGTCGAACCGGCCTATCTGCGCGACAACGTCGCCCTGACCCTGGTCGAGCAGCAGGCCGCGCGCGCGGCCAAGGCGAAGGCCAACGGCTGAGCCCCTCGTGGCGGGGGCGGTGCTGTAAATCAAATGCTGGGCTTGGCCGGGCGGGGCGGATTCGCGGGGGACGCCGTGAACCCATCCATGGGGGCTTGTCCGCGGCATCCATGCCGCGGACACCCCCGCGAACCCACCCCGCCCCACCTCTGACAGTTTCCGTGCGCGTCCGCCACGGAAATCAAAAAAAGAAGAATCAAAATCAAAAGCCGGTCGCTCCGCTCGCATCCACGCATGGCGTGGATCTACCAGGGCGGGCAGAGGCGGGCAGAGTCGCCCGACGTGGAAACAGATGCGCCGCGATCTGTGAGAGGTGGGGCGGTGTCGGGTGGCGGGGTATCCGCGGCATGGATGCCGCGGCTAAGCCTACAGGGACGTACTTGCGGCGTCCCCGGCGCCCGACACCGCCCCACCACTCTTCAGAACACCAGCCGCCGCTGTTGCTTGTCGCTGTTGCTGTTGATGTTGCTCTAGAGCTCTGCAGCGGGTCCCGGGCCGCAGGCCCGGGCAACAAACCTCACCGGTCGTCGCGCAGTTCGCCACCGGGCAGGAACACCCACGTGCGGGTAACCTGCAGGATGTCCACCCCGTCATCGGTCTTCGGCAACGGCGGGAACGGCTGGGCCAGCTTCACCACCCGCAGCGCCGCCTCGTCCAGCAGCGGCGTGCCGCTCGAACGCAGGATCCGGCTGCTTTCCACGCTGCCATCGCGGCGCACCCCCACGCTGATCACCACCTGGCCGCCCAACCGGCGCCGGCGTGCCTCGTCCGGGTAATTCAGGTTGCCTACCTGCTCAGCGCGGTCCACCCACGCCCGCAGGTAATTCGCATAGGCATATTCGTGCGTACTGGCCGAAACGAACTTGCGGTTCGGCCGCTTGGCGTACTCGGCCGAGCGCAGGTGCACCTCCGCCGCCAGCCGCGCCATCTCCGCATCGCGCTGCTCGCGCGCGGTCGGCGCCGCATCCGGGGTCGGCTGCTCCGGTGCCGGCCGCGCCTGCGCCGTGGCCACCACGTCCTGGCCGTTGCGGCTGCTGACCACCCGCGCCTGCGGCGGCGGTACCGGCGCTGCGTCCTGGCGCTGCTGCGGCACCGGGCTGATGCCCGCCTGCGCCTGCGGCACGATGCCGGCCTGGCTGTCGCGCGGACGTTGCGCACGGTCATGCTCACCGCCGCCCTGCTGGTTGGCGGCTGCCAGGAAATCGGCCTGCTTCGGCGTCAGCGCCGTGCGCGTCTGGCTGAAGATCACCTCCAGCGTCGGCACCAGCGGCGCCTCGCCCCGCACGGCAAAACCCACGTCCAGGATCACCACTGCGTGCACCAGCAGCGACAGCGCCAGGGTCGCCCCCAGGCGCTGTGCCTCACGCGGTGGCACCGGCAGGAGCGCGCTGCCGGGGTCCATCAGTGCAGGTCGGCTTCGATCGCGTCGAACAGCTGGCCGGCGATGTTCAGGCCGTACTGGGCATCCAGTTCGCGCACGCAGGTCGGGCTGGTCACGTTCACTTCGGTCAGGTAATCGCCAATCACGTCCAGGCCGACGAAGCGCATGCCGCGGCGCTTCATCTCCGGGCCCACCTGCGCGGCGATCCAGCGGTCGCGCTCGCTCAGCGGGCGGCCTTCGCCACGGCCACCGGCGGCAAGGTTGCCGCGGAACTCGTCGCCCTGCGGAATGCGCGCCAGGCAGTAGTCCACCGGTTCACCGTCCACCAGCAGGATGCGCTTGTCGCCGGCGGTGATGTCGGGAATGAACTTCTGGGCCAGGGTCAGCGTGCGGCCGCCGTTGCTCAGCGTTTCCAGGATCACGTTCAGGTTCGGGTCGCCGGTGCCGCTGCGGAAGATCGAGCGGCCGCCCATGCCGTCCAGCGGCTTCAGCACCGCCTGCCCGTGTTCCAGCACGAAGGCCTTCAGCGCCTTGGCGTCGCGGCTGACCAGGGTCGGCGGGCAGCACTGCGGGAACAGCAGCGCGGCCAGCTTCTCGTTGTAGTCGCGCAGGCCCTGCGGGTTGTTGACCACCTCTGCGCCGCCGGCGGCGGCGATGTCCAGCACCTGCGTGTCGTAGATGTACTCGGCGTCGACCGGCGGGTCCTTGCGCATCAGCACCACCTGGCCGGGGCCGAACACGGTGCGGCTGAATGCGCCCAGGGTGAACCAGTCCGACGGATCATCGCGCACCTGCAGCGGGGCGGTCTGCGCCACCGCCACGCCGCTTTCCAGGGCCAGGCCGCCGGGCCGCACGTAGTGCAGGGCGTGGCCGCGGCGCTGGGCTTCCAGCAGCATGGCGAAGGTCGTGTCCTTGGCGATCTTGATGTGGGCGATGGGGTCCATCACCACGATGACGTTCAACGGCATGGGCGCACCTGTCAGGCAAGGCGATAATGGTAGCGGCAATGCCCGCCATGTGCCTGCCCGGCAAAGCAACGCTGCGTCCGGCGGCCGGCTGCGCAGCCAGTGCGAAACCGGTCACGTTCAGCCGCACGGCCGCCCCGGCCGGTGGGGCACCCTTGAAGGGGGCGGCGCAAGTGCGATATAGATACGCTTTCGCAGCGGCACCGGCCATGACGTGTCGCGCGCTTGGGGAAAGGCAATGACTGAAAACATGACTGCGGGCGGGGAACTCGCAGGCCTCCGGGTGATGGTCATCGATGACTCGAAGACCATCCGCCGGACCGCGGAAACACTGCTCAAGCGCGAAGGCTGCGAGGTGGTGACCGCGACCGATGGCTTCGAGGCCCTGGCCAAGATCGCCGACCAGCAGCCACAGATCATCTTCGTGGACATCATGATGCCGCGCCTGGATGGCTACCAGACCTGTGCGCTGATCAAGGGCAACCAGCTGTTCAAGTCGACCCCGGTCATCATGCTGTCGTCCAAGGATGGCCTGTTCGGCAAGGCGCGTGGTCGCATCGTCGGCTCGGAGCAGTACCTGACCAAGCCTTTCACGCGTGAAGAACTGCTGGGTGCCATCCGCACATACGTCAACGCCTGACCAGGGGGGAAGGGCACCATGGCTCGTATTGTTCTGATCGAGGATTCACCGACCTACCGCGCGGTGTTCACCCAGTGGCTGCGCCGTGCCGGCCACGAGGTGATCGAAGCGGACAACGCCGAAGATGGTCTGCAGATGGTCCGCGACCAGGCACCGCAGCTGGTGCTGATGGACGTGGTGCTGCCGGGCATGAGCGGTTTCCAGGCCACCCGCGCGATGGCGCGTGATGCGGCAACCCGGCACATCCCGGTCATCATCGTCAGCACCAAGGCGATGGAGACCGACCGTGCCTGGGGCCTGCGCCAGGGGGCGGCCGACTACATCGTCAAGCCACCGCGCGAGGAAGAACTGATCGCGCGGATCAACGAGCTGGCGGCCTGAATGCGCTCGCCCTTCGACATTCTTGAAGCCTACGAGCGGCGCAGTCTGGCCCATGCGGTGCCGCTGCCCGAGCGCCATTTCGCCCAGGACCTGTGGCGTGGCGTGGGCTACCGCGTCGGCCAGCGCCGGCTGGTGTCCGACTTCCGCGAAGTGGTGGAGATCGTGCCGATGCCGCCGGTCACCCCGGTGCCCTGCGCGCAGCCGTGGCTGCTGGGCGTGGGCAACCTGCGCGGCAACCTGTTCCCGGTGGTCGACCTGAAGCTGTTCCTGGAAGGCGAACGCACCGTGGCGCAGGAAGGCCAGCGCGTGCTGCTGATGCGCCAGGCCGGCGGCGATGTCGCCCTGACCATCGACGAACTGTACGGCCAGCGTAGCTTCGATGCCGCGCAGCAGGCCGCACCCGGTGTGCTGGCGGAGGGCCGCTACGGCCTCTTCGTCGACCGCGCCTTCCATGCCGACGGCAACGACTGGGGCGTGTTCTCACTCGCGTTGCTGTCGCGCACTCCCGAATTCCGGCAAGCCGCGGCCTGACGCCGCGCCCCGCCTCCTGTATCAAGATCGAGGTTGAACGATGAGTACTGCTTCGGACGCCACCAAGACCGGCAAGCTGCGCTTGGGCGGCACCAACGCCTGGCTGGCCCTGCTGCTGTCGATGATCGTGTTCGGCCTGAACACCGGCGTGGCCACCTGGCAGGGCAGCCGCCTGGCCGACGCCGGCTCCAAGGCCGCTGAACTGCAGGTGCTCTCGCAGCAGCTGGCCAACCAGGGCCGTGACGCGGTGGCCGGCAACGCGCCGGCCTTCACCGCCTTCAAGGCCACCCGCAACGACGTCGAACAGCATGTCTCCAGCCTGCAGGGCCGCTACGGCAGCGAGCTGGGCGTGTCCGGGGCCATCGCCAAACTGGCCGAGACCTGGGCGCCGCTGGGCAAGCAGGCCGGCCAGCTGGTGGCCAGTGAACCGGCGGTGCTGGCACTGGCCGGCAATGCCAACAACTTCACCGGCGCCGTGCCGGGGCTGCAGGCGCAGCTGAATGAACTGGTGCGCGCCATGAGCGCCTCTGGTGCCACCTCCGCGCAGGTCTACAGTGCCCTGCAGCAGGTGGTGGTGGCCGGCTCCATGTCCCGCCGCGTGACTGAAATGCGCGCCGGTGGCAGCGGCGCAGCCATGGCCGGCGACGCCCTGGCCCGCGACATCACCGTGTTCTCGCAGGTGCTTGAAGGCCTGCGCAGCGGCAACGACGACCTCGGCATCACCGCCGTGCGCGGCGCGGCCGCCGTGGCCCAGCTGGAAAAATCGCAGGCGCAGTGGGACAGCATGAAGCGGGATGCCGACGCCATCCTGGCCAGCTCGCGCCAGCTGTTCGCCGCCCAGGCCGCAGCCGGCAGCCTGGCCGCAGGCTCCAGCGACATGCTGCGCGACAGCCGCGCACTGTTCCAGGCGTTCTCCTCGTTCGGCTCGGTCGGCGACACGCGCCTGTTCCCCAACTTCTGGATCGGTGTGTTCTCCGGTGCGCTGTCGCTGGTGTCCATCATCGGCTTCGTCACCGTCTCGGTGCGCAGCCGCTCGCGCGAGCAGGAACTGCGCTACCAGACCCAGGTGGAATTCAACAGCCGCAACCAGCAGGCGATCATGCGGCTGCTGGATGAAATCTCCTCGCTGGGCGAGGGCGACCTGACGGTGAAGGCCTCGGTGACCGAGGACATGACCGGCGCCATCGCCGACGCCATCAACTACGCCGTGGACGAACTGCGCCACCTGGTGACCACCATCAACGACACCTCGGCCAAGGTGGCCGTGTCGACCCAGGAAACCCAGGCCACCGCCATGCAGCTGGCTGAAGCGGCCGGCCACCAGGCCAACCAGATCACCTCGGCATCGGACCGCATCGGCGAAATCGCGGCCAGCATCGAACAGGTGTCGCGCAACTCCTCCGAATCGGCCGACGTGGCCCAGCGCTCGGTGGTGATCGCTGCCGAAGGTGCCGGCGTGGTGCGCGAGACCATCCAGGGCATGGACCAGATCCGCGACCAGATCCAGGAAACCTCCAAGCGCATCAAGCGGCTGGGCGAGTCGTCGCAGGAAATCGGCTCGATCGTGGAACTGATCAACGACATTTCCGAACAGACCAACATCCTGGCCTTAAACGCGGCCGTGCAGGCAGCCTCTGCCGGTGAGGCCGGCCGTGGTTTCGCCGTGGTGGCCGACGAAGTGCAGCGCCTGGCAGAACGCACCTCGGGCGCGACCCGACGCATCGAAGGCCTGGTGCAGGCCATCCAGGCCGACACCAACGAAGCGGTCACCTCGATGGAGAAGACCACCTCCGAAGTGGTGTCCGGTGCGCGCCTGGCCGAAGACGCCGGTACCGCGCTGACCGAGATCGAGCGCGTGTCCAATGCACTGAACACCCTCATCAAGAACATCTCCATTGCCGCCCAGCAGCAGTCGGCGGCGGCCTCGGACATCACCCGCACCATGGGCGTGATCCGGCAGATCACCGGCCAGACCTCGCAGGGCGCCGGCCAGACCGCCGAATCCATCGGCCACCTGGCACAGCTGGCGGCCGACCTGCGTCGTTCGGTCGCCGACTTCAAGCTGCCGGCGTGAGCGGGCAGGGCGGAGCGCAAGGAACCCCTCTGATGAAGCACTTCCATTTCCCCCGCCCGTGCCAGCGCGCTGACCGCGCCGCGGCGACCGGAGCCCACCGATGAGCAGCCTGCGCGATGCGATGAGCCATGCCGCGCTGGGCTGGGTCAAGCCGGAGCTGGACGAGACCCTGCGCCAGGCGCGCAACGAGGTCGAGTTCTTTGCCGAAGACCCCAGCGACAGCAGCCGCATGCGGCTGTGTGCCGGCTACCTGCACCAGGTGCAGGGCACCCTGCGCATGGTGGAACTGTATGCCCCGGCGATGGTGGCCGAGGAACTGGAACAGCTGGCCAACGCCGTCGGCGCCGGCCAGGTGCCCGACCGCGATGAAGCCTGCGCCACGCTGATGCGCGGCAGCGTGCTGCTGCCCGACTACCTGGAGCGGTTGCAGAATGGCCACCGCGATATTCCGATCGTGCTGCTGCCGCTGCTCAACGACATCCGTGCTGCGCGTGGCGCGCCGGGCATCAACGAGAGCGTGCTGTTCGCCTTCGCGCCGGACAGCGCCAGTGCCAGCGAGGCCGAACTGGACCACGCCCGCGGCAGCCTGAGCGGCCGCAACCGCGAGCTGCTGGATACGGTCGGCAACGCGGTGAAGGAAGAACTGCTGCGCATCAAGGACGCGCTGGACCTGCACCTGCGCACCGGCGCCGCGCCGGAACAGCTGCAGGTGCAGGCCAACGAACTCAATGCCGTGGCCGACACGCTGGGCATGATGGGCCTGGGTGTGGCGCGCAACGTGGTGGTGCAGCAGCGCGATGCGCTGCGCGCCGTGGTGGGGGGCAGGCCATCGACGAAGGCATGCTGCTGGATATCGCCGGCGCGCTGCTGTACGTGGATGCCTCGCTGGATGACCAGGTGCCGCACCTGGGCGCCGGTGGCAGTGGTGGCGATGATCCCAGCGTGGTGGAAAACCGCCGCACAGTGGAAGTGCTGGCGCATGAAGCCATCGCCAATTTCGCCGCCGCGCGCGAACACTTCGTGGCCTTCATCGAAACCAGCTGGAACCATGCCGAGCTGCAGGACGTGCCGCGCCTGATCGGCGAGGTGTCCGGCGCGCTGCGCATGCTCGACCTGGGCACCGCCGCCGATTACCTGGTGGGCGTACAGCGCTATATCGCCACCGAACTGGTGGGCCGCCAGCGCGTGCCCAGCGGGCGCCAGCTGGACACGCTGGCCGATGCCATGGCCAGCCTGGAGTACTACCTGGAAGCATTGCGCGACCGCCGCCCGGGCCGCGAAGACATCCTGGAGATCACCCGCAGCAGCCTGGAAAGCCTGCGCTACTGGCCGCTGCCAGCGGCCGATGAAGGCGCCGCGCCGCGCCTGGACGTGCAGCCCGCGCCGGTGCGGGCCGAACCGATCACGTTGCAGCCGATCGCGTTTGAACCCGAACCGGTCACGCTGGCGGTCACCCCGGCCGCGCCCGCGCCGGGCAACGTGCCGCCGTCGCTGCCGGATTTCACCTTCGATCCGCTGCCGCAGGCCACGCTGCCGGCGGATGCAGATGCAGACGCGCTGCGCGATACCGGCGCGCCCGCTGCGGCCGCACCGCTGCTGTTCGCCGCCACCACTGCACCGGTACCGGAGGTGCCGCAGTGGGAGCTGTCGGGCAACGACAGCGAGGCCGTTGGCCACTGGGGCGAGACCTTGTCGTTCGATCCGGTCGCCGCCGAAGCGCCGCCGACCCCGGTCGCGCAGTGGCAGCTGTCCGAGCTGCCGCCGCAGCAGGAAACCGCCACCGCGCCGGTTGCCGATGACGTGCCTGCCGCCGACGCCGACGCCATCGATCTGCCCGGCATCGACATGCCCGGTACCAGCAGCGCTGCGCTGGACGAGGCCGAGGTGCTTGACGCCGTGCCGCTGGCGTTCGATCCGGTGGCCGCCGAACACGATGTGCTGCCGCTGTCCGACGCGCCCATCACCTTCCATTTCGATGCCGATCTGCTGGACAACGCAGACGACGTGCTGTCGCTGGATGCGATGGAGTCGCTGCCGGCCGACATCCTCGATGCGCAGGAAGCCGCGCCGCAGTGGCAGCTGGAAGCCGTTGACGAGACACCGGCTGCACCGCAGGCCGCCGACGCCGAAATTGTCGATCCTGCCGCCGATGCCGCTGTACCTGCCGAGACCACGCAAGGCGATGCCGTTGAACGCGAGGACGTGCCCGCCGTGGCCGTTGCCTCTGCCGCCGTGGTGGATGCGGCAATCACGCCGATCGCCTTCAGCGACGAAGATGCCGCGTTCCTGGCAGAACTGAGCGCGGCAGCAGCTGGTTTTTCGCCTCACCCGCAGCCCGCGCCTGCCGCCGAACCGGTGGCCAGCGCCGCCGAGGGCATCGAGGCCGGCTTCGAGGACGACGCCGAGAACATCGACCAGGACATCCGCGAGGTGTTCCTGGAGGAGTTCGACGACGAACTGGCCAACCTGGCTTCGCTGCTGCCGGCCTGGTGCGCGCAGCCGGACAACGTGGACCGCCTGCGCCCGATCCGCCGCGTGTTCCATACGCTGAAGGGCAGTGGCCGCCTGGTCGGCGCACGCACGCTGGGCGAGTTCGCCTGGAAGATCGAAGGCATGCTCAACCGCGTGCTGGAAGGCACCCGTGCTGCCAGCCCGGCGGTGGTGGCCATGGTCAACCACGCCCAGGAGGCACTGCCGCAGCTCAACGCCGCGCTGCGCCATGGCGAGCGCGTCAGCGCGGACCTGCAGGCGATGCAGGCCATCGCCGACCGTATCGGCGCCGGCGAAGAAACCTTCTACGTGCCGCTGCCGGCCGCACCGGTTGCGGTGCAGGCGGTGCACGAAGCACCTGCGCAGGCTGCAACAGCGGCCTGCGCAGACAGCGAAGGCACGCCGGCCAACATCGACAGCGTGCTGCTGGAAATCCTGGAAGCCGAGGTGGAAACCCACCAGGCCACGCTGCAGGGCTGGCTGGCATCGGCACAGCAGGCACCGCAGCCGGTCAGCGATGCGCTGCTGCGCGCCGTGCACACCATGAACGGTGCGTTCGCCATGACCGACGTGGCGGAAATCACGGCCGTCACCGGCGGCGCCGAGTCGTACATCAAGCGCGCGCTGGCCGCCGAGGTGGTGCCGCACGAAGAGGCGGTGTCGGCGCTGGCCGCCACCGCTCAGGCGATTGCCGCCACCATGCAGGCGCTGCAGGCCGAACAGCCGCGCAGCGCACTGCAGGGCCCGCTGGCACAGCGCCTGCGCGCGCTGGCCGAACAGCTGCCCGAAGCCCGCTGGCCGATGGTCGACATGGCGGCGGAGGACGACGAAGACGATCTCGCCTTCGGCGATGACGATGAGGACCTCTCCGCAACGGCGCAGGATGCAGACGCCGAGGCACCGGAGGTGGTGGCCGAGGCCATGCTGGCCGACTGTGAACTGCAGCTGCAGGATGTTGCGGATGCCGTTGAAAGCGAAACCGGCATCGACGTCGATGCTGACACCGAAACCGAAACCGAAACCGAAACCGAAACCGAAACCGAGTCCGAGTCCGTCGAGGCCGCCGCGCTGCAGCCTGTCGAGCTGAGCGGCAGCGATGATCTGTCGCGTTATTTCGATCGCGCCCAGGACCTGCCAACGGCGCTGCACGCACCGTTGGAGGCGCCCGCGCCGGCACATGTGGATGCGCCTGCAGATGCCGCACCGGTCGATGCCGATGAGACCGCCGGGGTTGCGCTGACCAGCGCCGATGACCTGTCCGCGTTCCTGGATGCGGACGTGTTGCCGGTGGGCGCGCACAAGCTGCCGGTGCGCGACGACGATGAACCGGCTGTTGCCGCCGATGCCAGCGTTGAAACCGGTTACGACGCAGAGCTGAATGCGCAGGACGCAACGTTCGACGAGGGCCAGGCTCTCGACAGCGACGCGTACA
Source organism: Stenotrophomonas maltophilia (assembly GCA_009912235.1). Taxonomy (GTDB): domain Bacteria; phylum Pseudomonadota; class Gammaproteobacteria; order Xanthomonadales; family Xanthomonadaceae; genus Stenotrophomonas; species Stenotrophomonas maltophilia_AV. The sequence continues at coordinate 930,166 of WNDS01000001.1, read as the reverse complement.
GCCTGCAGGATGAAGAGGCTGTGCCGGCCTTTGGTGAACCGGTCACCTGGCAGGCCGCCCTCGAGGCGGGCCTGCATGTGGTCGAGGATGCCGGTCAGGAGCAGGACCAGGACGAGCCGTTGCCCGTGCTGGGCCTGCAGGCCAGCGAACGCGCGCCGGGCGAGGCAGATGCCTTCGCCGAGGAAGCGGACGTGGGCGGGACGGCGGCAGTCGATGAAGGAGAGAGCGTCGATCTGCCGCCCCCGGCCACGGTGAATGGGCAGGACCTGCCCGACACCGCGCCCACGCAGGCTGTCGTTTCCGGCGCTCCCGTGCCGTTCTTCGAAATGGAACAGGCGCCGCGCAGCAGCGACGACGAGGCGGCTGCCGTGGCCACCCTCCACGCCGCCGCACACCCGCTTGAGGACCCGGCCACCAACGCACTGCTGGCCGACACCGCTGCATCCGCCACGGGCGAGGTCGTCGACGACAACGCGCCGGACGCGCTGGACTTCAGCGTGCTGGACCGCGAGCTGGTGGACATCTTCGTGGAGGAGGGCAAGGACCTGCTCGACCACTGCGATGGCCTGATCAGCGCGCTGCGCGATGCACCGCAGGACCGCGATGCGCTGGCCGGCCTGCAGCGCGATCTGCACACGCTCAAGGGCGGTGCGCGCATGGCTGGCATCAATGCCATCGGCGACCTCGGCCACAGCATCGAATCGCTGCTGGAAGGCGTGGCCGCCGGCCGCACCGAGATCGGCCGCAGCGACGCGCACCTGCTGGAGCGTGGCTTCGACCGCCTGCACCAGCTGCTCACCTGCACCGGCGAACACCGCCAGATCAGCGCCGCCGATGATCTGCTGGCGGCCTTCGAACAGCGCACCCGTGGCGGTGTGTCCGAGCCGGCCAGCGTGGCTGCACCGGTACCGGCACCGTCAGCGGCCGTGCTGCCGCTGACGGCACCGCTGCCGGTTGAAGGCAGTGGCGAGGACGACGCCCTGGCGCGCCCGCAGCAGGAACAGGTACGCGTGCGCGCCGACCTGCTCGACCGCCTGGTCAACCATGCCGGTGAAGTGGCCATCTACCGTTCGCGGCTGGAACAGCAGCTCGGCGCGTTCCGTGGCGCCATGGGTGAGCTGGAGCGGACCAACGCGCGACTGCGCGACCAGCTGCGCCGCCTGGACCTGGAAACCGAGGCGCAGATCGTGGCCCGCTACCAGCGCGAGCAGGACCACGCCGACCAGAAGTTCGACCCGCTGGAACTGGACCGCTTCTCCACCCTGCAGCAGCTCAGCCGTGCGCTGAACGAATCGGCAGCCGATCTGGGCGGTCTCCAGGCGGTGCTGGACGATCTGTCGCGCCAGTACGACGGCCTGCTGCAGCAGCAGTCGCGCGTCAGTTCGGAACTGCAGGACGGCCTGATGCGCGCGCGCATGGTGCCGTTCGATGGCCTGGTGCCGCGCCTGCGCCGCGTGGTGCGCCAGGCTGGCCTGGACACCGGCAAGCAGGTGCACCTCACCCTGGAAGGCACCCACGGCGAACTGGACCGCAACGTGCTCGACCGCATGGTCGCGCCGCTGGAACACATGCTGCGCAATTCGGTGGCCCATGGCCTGGAAGCGCCCGAGCAGCGCCGTGCCGCCGGCAAGCAGGAAGAGGGCGAGATCGCCATCCGCCTGCACCGTGAAGGCTCGGAAATCGTGCTGGACGTGGCCGACGACGGTGCCGGCCTGGACCGCGAGGCGATCCGCCGCCGTGCCATCGACCGCGGCCTGCTGGCCGCCGACGCACAGCCCTCGGACCAGGAACTGGACAACCTGATCTTCGCCGCCGGTTTCTCCACCGCCGACCAGGTCAGCCAGCTGGCCGGCCGTGGCGTGGGCATGGACGTGGTGCGCAACGAAGTGCGCCAGCTGGGCGGCACCGTGGACATCCAGTCGGTGCGTGGCCAGGGCGTGCGCTTCACCCTGCGCCTGCCGCAGACGCTGGCGGTCACCCAGGCGGTGTTCGTGCAGATCGGCGAAACCACCTTCGCCGTACCGGTGGCCTCGGTCAGTGGTATCGGCCGCCTGTCGCGCGAGCGTTTCGAAGCAGCCGACAGCAGCTACCGCTACGGCGGCGAAGACTACACGCTGTACGACCTGGGCACCCTGGTCGGGCAGGCCCCGGCACGCGCCGATGGCCTGGCCCAGGTGCCGCTGCTGCTGGTCCGCGCCGGCGACCTGCGTGCGGCCGTGGCGATCGACCAGGTGCTGGGCAACCGCGAAATCGTCGTGAAGCCGGTCGGCCTGCAGATCGCGTCGGTGCCCGGCATCTACGGCGCCACCATCACCGGCGATGGCCGCGTGGTGGTCATCCTCGACGTGGCTCCGCTGGTGCGCCGCTACGTGGCCAACCCGCAGGCACCGGTGGCCATCAACGCCCCGCGCCAGGAACGGCAGGTGCCGCTGGTGATGGTGGTGGACGATTCGCTGACCATGCGCAAGGTCACCAGCCGCATCCTGGAACGCCACAACTTCGAGGTCGGCGTGGCCCGCGACGGCGTGGAAGCGCTGGAGCGGCTGGACGAGCGCGTGCCCGACCTGATGCTGCTGGACATCGAAATGCCGCGCATGGACGGCTACGAGCTGGCCACCGCGATGCGCGCCGATGCGCGTTTCCGTGGCGTGCCGATCGTGATGATCACCTCGCGCAGCGGCGACAAGCACCGCCAGCGCGCCTTCGAGATCGGCGTGCAGCGCTACCTGGGCAAGCCGTACCAGGAGCTGGACCTGATGCGCAACGTGTATGACCTGCTGGGGATCGCCCGTGTCCGTGAGTGAAGCCAATCCGGCCCTGGCCGTGGTGCTGCTGGCCCGCCCGGGCAAAGCGCGCGAGCGCCTGCGCGAGGCACTGGCGCACGCCGATGTGCAGCTGGTGCTGGAAGACGACCCGACCACGCTGGCGCTGGAGGCGCTGCGTGATGCCCGCCCCGGCGCGGTGGTGGTGGCGCTGGAACCGGCCATCGAGGACGCGCTGGAACGGCTGGACCCGGTGCTGTCGTCACCGGCGCTGACCCTGGTGTTCGACGAGGCCGACGTGGCCGCCCGCCGCGATGGCTGGGACGCGCAGCGCTGGGGCCGCCACCTGGCCGCCAAGCTGCACGGCCACCAGCAGGTGCTGCCGCCCGGGTCTGAAGACGAGCCCGCGCTGGCACTGGAACCCGGCCTGCCGTTGACCCCGGCGCAGCTGCATGCCGATGCGCCGCTGGCGCGCCACTTGCAGGAAGCCGACGAGCGCGCTCCGGCGTTGCCGTCCGACACGCTGTACCCGCCGCAGGATGCCGAGGGGCTGGCCTACCAGCCGCCGGCGCAGGTGTCCGAGCCGGTCTCGCTGGAAGAGGCCCTGGCCGCGCTGCAGCCGCCGGCCGCCAGCGTGCCGCCGCCGGTGCCGGAGCAGGACGCGCCGGTCGCAGCGGAGCGCGCGCCCGCAGCGCCGCCGGTGTCCTTCGGCGACCACACGCACTGGTCGCTGGTGGACGAGGACAACACGCCGCCGCCGGTGGTCCCGGCGGTGGTAGCCGTACCGGAAGCGGCCGCTTTCGCCAGCAGCGCGCTGTCGCTGGTCGATCTGGATGCCCCTGCCGACGGTGCGCGTGCCGGCGCCGTGCTGGTGCTGGCCGGCATCGGCGGCCCCGACGCATTGCGTCGCCTGCCGGGCGCGCTGCCGCAGGGCCTGCGCGTGCCGGTGCTGGTGCACATGCGCCTGGACGGCGGCCGCTACGGCAACCTGGTCAAGCAGATGGCGCGCGTCTCGCCGCTGCCGGTGCTGCTGGCCGAGCCGGGCCAGTCCGCGCTGCCCGGGCAGGTGCACATCCTCTCCGATGACACCGGCCTGCAGGTGCAGCGCGACGGCCTGCAGTTCATCGCCAGTGGCGCCGGCCTGCAGCTGTCCACGCTGGATGCCGCGCACAGTGCGGTGGTGCTGCTCAGCGGTGCCGAGCTGGGCCATGTGGATGCCGCGCTGGATCTGGCCGCCGCCGGTGCCTGGGTGGCCGGGCAGACCGGGGAAGGCTGCTACGACCCTGCGGCAGCCACCGCGGTGGTTGCCGCAGGCATGGCGGCCGGCGAGCCGCAGGAACTGGCGCAGGTGATCGCCGCGCGCTGGGCAGGGGATGAAGGAGACGCCGCATGAGCTACGCCAGCAACGATGAGATCCGTGGGGTCCTGATCCAGGCCGGGCACGAACGCGTGCTGCTGCCCAATGCCACCGTGGCCGAAATGATGGCGCGCGTGCCGCTGCAGCCGGTGGCCGACGCGCCGCGCTGGCTGCTGGGTGAACTGGCCTGGCACGGCTGGACCGTGCCGCTGGTGTCCTTCGCCCGGCTGTCCGGGCTGGGCGACGAACCGGTGGCCGCCCACAACAAGGTGGTGGTGCTGAAGGCGCTCGGTGGCCAGGCCGACCGGCCCTACTACGCGCTGCTGACCCAGAGCTTCCCGCAGCTGATTGCGGTGCCGCGCGATGGCCTGCTGGCCGACGCTTCGGAAGAAACCCTGCCCGACACCTTGCACATGCGCGTGCTGCTGGGCGAACAGAGTGCGCTGCTGCCGAACCTGGACGCGCTGGAAGCCGCGCTGGATTCGCTGGCGGCCTGACCATCCGCCGGGCCATGCCCGGCGAGCGCAGCACCCGGTGAATCCAGACGGTAGCGCCGGGCCATGCCCGGCGAGCGCAGCGGCCACGATGCTCCGTGGCTTACCCCAGATCCCCCAGCCGTGCCTGCAGCGCGGCGATCGCGGCCAGCCCGGCAGTTTCCGTGCGCAGGATGCGCGGCCCCAGCTGCAGGCCCTGGAACCCGGCCGCCTCCAGCTGCGCGCGGTCGCGCGGCGACCAGCCGCCTTCCGGCCCGATGGCGATCACGATGCCGCCGGCCGGTGCATCCTGCGGCGTGGACAGGCGGTGCGCGCCCAGCGGGTCCAGCGTCAGCCGCAGCGTGTCCGCCGGCAGCGCCGCGCAAGCCTGCGCCAGCGACTGCGGCGGCGCCACGGCCGGAATGCGGGCGCGCCCGGATTGGCCACAGGCCGACTGCACCACGTTGTTCCAGTGCGCCACGCGCTTTTCCGCACGGGCTGCGTCCAGCTTCACCTCGGTACGTTCGGCATTCACCGGCACGATGGCGCTCACGCCCAGCTCGGTGGCCTTCTGCAGGATCAGGTCCATCTTCTCGCCGCGGGCGATGCCCTGCAGCAGGAGGATCGGCAGCGGCGATTCGGTGCCGACCGGTTCCGCCGCGTCGATGCGCACCTGCACCTCGCGCTTGCCGGCCAGCACCACGGTGGCGGCGTAATCGTGGCCGTCGCCGTTGAACAGCACGCAGCCATCGCCTTCGCGCAGGCGCATCACGCGCACCAGGTGGTTGGCCGTCTCTTCCGGCAGGGTCACGGTCTGCCCGGCGTGCAGCGGCAGGTCGATGGGGCAGCGGGTCACGCGCATGCGATGGCCTCGTCGATGGCGGCCAGCGTGGTGTGGGCCAGCAGTTCCAGTTGTTCGTCGTCCACGCAGTACGGGGGCATCCAGTACAGCACATCGCCCAGCGGGCGCAGCACCACGCCGCGCTTCAGGGCGGCCTTGTAGACGTGCAGGCCGATCCGCGCGGCCGGGTCGAACGGCGTGCGCCGGTTGCCGTTGCGGGCCAGTTCGAAGGCCACCACCATGCCGGCCTGGCGCACGTCGGCCACGTGCGGGTGGTCGGCGAAGGGGGCCGCCAGCCTGCGCATCACATCGGCGGTGCCACGGTTGTGCTCGATCACATCGTCGTCGCGGAAGATGTCCAGCGTCGCCAGCGCGGCCGCACAGGCCAGCGGGTTGCCGGTGTAGCTTTGCGAATGCAGGAACGCGCGCTCGCGCGAGTCGTCGAGGAAGGCGTCATACAGGGACTGGGTGGCCAGCACCGCGGCCAGCGGCAGGAAGCCGCCGGTCAGGCCCTTGGACAGGCACAGCAGGTCCGGCATCACCCCGGCCTGTTCGCAGGCGAACAGGGTGCCGGTGCGGCCGAAACCGGTGGCGATCTCGTCGGCGATCAGGAACGCGCCATGCGCATCGCACAGTTCGCGCGCACGCTGCAGGTAGACCGGGTCGTGCATGCGCATGCCGCCGGCACACTGCAGGCGCGGCTCCAGGATCACCGCGCAGATCTCGCCGGGGTGGCGGTCGAACAGGTCGGCCAGGCCGTCGGCGGCCTGCCGCGCACGGTCGGCCGCGCTCTGCCCGGGTTCGGCCAGGTAGGCGTCGGGCGAGGGCGCGAACAGGCCCTCGGCCAGCAGCGGCGCATACACCCGGCGGTACAGCGGGATATCGCCGACGGCCAGCGCGCCCAGCGTTTCGCCGTGGTAGCCGTTCTCCAGCGCGATGAAGCGCGTGCGCTGCAGCTCGCCGCGGTTGCGGAAGTAGTGGAAGGCCATCTTCAGCACCACTTCCACCCCGGCCGAGCCGTTGTCGGCGTAGAACACCTTGGCCAGCGGGTCGCGGCCGGGCTGGCGCGGGGCCAGCGCCAGCAGGCGTTCGGCCAGGGTGATGGCCGGCTCGTGGCCGAATCCGGCCAGCATCACCTGCTCCAGCTGCCCGGCCTGCGCACCGATGGCCGCGCCGATGCGTGGTTCGGCGTGGCCGAACAGGTTGGTCCACCAGCTGCTGACCGCATCCAGGTAGCGGTTGTCATCGTGGTCGTACAGCCAGGCGCCCTGGCCGCGGGCGATCGGCACCAGTGGCAGGGTGTCGGGGTGTTCGCGCATCTGCGTGCAGGGGTGCCACAGCACCTGCAGGTCACGCTGGCGCCAGTGCTGGACCAGTGGGGAAGGGGTCGGGTCTGCTAGCATTTCGGGCTCATGGACAAGTTGCTGCCTGCGTACATTCTATCGGTCCCGCTGCCCCTGCCGGCGCGGGCAGGGCGGCGCGCATGAGCCGCCGCCTGCCGATCATCCACCGGATCACCGACGAGGAGAACGGTCCCTTCCAGCGCCAGCACCTGGACCTGGAGTTCTCCAACGGCGAACGGCGCCGCTTCGAACGGCTGGTCAGCCGTGGCCATGGCGCGGTGGTGGTGGTGCCGATGCTGGACGCGGAGACCGTGCTGCTGGTGCGTGAATACGCAGCCGGCATGCACCGTTACGAGCTGAGCCTGGTCAAGGGCCGCATCGACGCCGGCGAAACACCCGAGCAGGCTGCCGACCGCGAACTGAAGGAAGAGGCCGGCCATGGCGCGCGCCGCGTGGACGTGCTGCGCGCGATGACCCTGGCGCCGACCTACATGAGCCACCAGTCGTGGCTGGTGGTGGCGCGCGACCTGTACCCCGAGCGGCTGGCCGGTGATGAGCCGGAAGAGCTGGAAGTGGTGCCGTGGAAGCTGGCCGAACTGGACCAGCTGATGCTGCGCGAGGATTTTTCCGAGGGTCGCTCGCTCGCGGCGCTGTTCATCGCCCGCGAGTGGCTGCAGGGGCAGCGATGATCAAGTTGACCGCGGACCTGCGCGAGACGGTGGTGGCCATTGCCCGCCAGGCCGGCGAGGCCATCATGCAGGTCTATGCCGATGGCTTCGATGTGCAGATCAAGTCCGACCACAGCCCGGTGACCGCCGCCGACCTGGCCGCCAATGCGGTCATCGAGCGCGGCCTGCGCCAGCTCACCCCGGACCTGCCGATTCTCTCGGAAGAATCGGCGCTGGTGCCGTGGGACGTGCGCCAGCACTGGGGCGCGTACTGGCTGGTCGACCCGCTCGATGGCACCCGCGAATTCATCAAGCGCAATGGCGAATTCAGCGTCAACATCGCCCTGGTCTACCAGGGCGCACCGGGCTTCGGCGTGGTGCTGGCGCCGGTTACCGGCGTGCTCTGGCACGCCCAGCGTGGCGAGCTGGCCTACCGCCGGCAGGGCCAGCACGACAGCGTGCTGCGCACCCGCACGCCGGCCACCGCACCGCTGCGGGTGGCCGCCAGCCGCTCGCACCGTTCGGCCGAAACCGTGGCGCTGCTTGCCCGCATGGGCGAGATCGAGACCGTGGCGCAGGGCTCATCGCTGAAATTCTGCCGGCTGGCCGAGGGCGATCTGGACGTCTACCCGCGGCTGGGCCCGACCTCCGAATGGGACACCGCGGCCGGCCAGTGCGTGCTGCACGCCGCCGGCGGTGCCGTGCTGGCCGCCGACACCGGCAAGCCGTTCCGCTACAACCGCCGCGAAACCCTGTTGAACGGCGATTTCATTGCGCTGGGTGACACCGCGCTGCCCTGGCGCAGCTGGTTGCCCGGCTGACCCTGCTGATGGAGCCTGCATGAGCGCGCATGACACCCTGGCCGGCGTATCGGCCGCCACCGACGAACTGACCCGCCTGCTGCGCATCATGGCGCGCCTGCGTGACCCGCAGAACGGCTGCCCGTGGGATCTGCAGCAGGATTTTTCCAGCATCGCGCCGTACACCATCGAAGAAGCCTACGAAGTGGCCGATGCGATCGACCGTGGCGACCTGGACGATCTCTGCGACGAACTGGGCGACCTGCTGCTGCAGGTGGTGTTCCACGCGCGCATGGCCGAAGAGCAGGGCGCCTTCGCCTTTGCCGACGTGGCGCGCGCGATCAGCGACAAGATGCAGCGCCGCCACCCGCACGTGTTCGCCGATGTGGCCGTGCAGGACGCCGATGGCGTGACCCGCAACTGGGACGCGATCAAGCGTGCCGAGCGCGAGGCCAAGGGCGAGACCGACCGCTCGGCATTGGCCGGCATCTCGCGCGGCCTGCCGGAATGGCAGCGGGCGGTGAAGCTGCAGTCGCGTGCGGCCAAGGTCGGCTTCGACTGGCCCGGCCCGTTCCCGGTGCTGGACAAGGCGGCCGAGGAGCTGCAGGAACTGCGCGAGGAATTCGAGCGTGGTGACGTGGCCGGCAACCGGGCGCGGCTGCAGGAGGAACTGGGCGACCTGCTGTTCGTCTGTGCCAACCTGGCCCGCCATGCCGACATCGACCTGGGGGCCGCACTGCGCGGCGCCAACCACAAGTTCGAACGCCGTTTCCGTGCCATGGAAACGCGCGCGGCAGCGGCTGGCCAGAGTCTGGCCGCGCTCGGCCTGGACGCGCAGGAAGCGCTCTGGCAGCACGCCAAGGCCGATAAGAAGGCCGGCCAAGAGGCATGAAGACGCTGGCGCTGTTCCTGCTGACCGCCGTGGCCGAGATCGTCGGCTGCTACCTGCCGTGGCTGTGGCTGCGCAAGGGTGGCAGCGTGTGGCTGCTGCTGCCGGCTGCGGCCAGCCTGGCGCTGTTCGCCTGGCTGCTGACCCTGCACCCGACCGCCAGCGGCCGCGTGTATGCCGCCTACGGTGGCGTGTACATCGGCACCGCGCTGTTTTGGCTGTGGCTGGTGGATGGCATCCGCCCCAGCCGCTGGGACATGGTGGGCGCCGCGCTGTGCCTGCTGGGCATGGCGGTGATCATGTTCGGGCCGCGCCCGGCGGTGTGAACGGCGCCGCGGCGACATGGGCGCATGATGCGGTCATCGCCCTTGACCGGAGCCCGCGCATGGGCCGCTTCGCCAGCTTCCGCGACTTCTATCCGTTCTACCTGGCCGAACACCGCCACCCGGTGTCGCGCCGGCTGCATGTCATCGGCAGCTGTGGCGTACTGGCGCTGGTGGCCACCGCGCTGCTGCGCGGCCAGCCGTGGTGGCTGCTGGGGGCGCTGCTGTGTGGGTATGGCTTCGCCTGGGTCGGCCATTTCTTCTTCGAGAAGAACCGCCCCGCCACTATCCGCCACCCGCTGTATTCGTTCATAAGTGACTGGGTGATGTTCGTCGACATCCTGCGCGGCCGGGTGCCCTGGTAGCGCCCGCTGTGCCGACCGCCTTCACGCGCTATGCTGGGGGCTGGACGTCCTGGATAAGGAAAGCGCGATGTTCCCGACCATGTTCTTTACCGTGGTACTGGCCTTCGTGGCCGTGGTGATCCTGTTCAAGGCCGTACGGATGGTGCCGCAGGGGTATGAATGGACCGTCGAGCGCTTCGGGCGCTACACGTACACCATGACCCCCGGCCTGCATTTCCTCATTCCCATCGTGTACGGGGTGGGGCGCAAGGTGAACATGATGGAGCAGGTGCTGGACGTGCCCAGCCAGGAAGTGATCACCAAGGACAACGCCGCCGTGCGCGTGGACGGCGTGGTGTTCTTCCAGGTGCTGGACGCGGCCAAGGCGGCCTATGAAGTGGCCAACCTGGAAGTGGCGATGATCGCCCTGGTGCAGACCAACATCCGTACCGTGATCGGTTCGATGGACCTGGACGAATCGCTGAGCCAGCGCGAAGTCATCAACGCCCAGCTGCTGAGCGTGGTCGACCATGCCACCAACCCGTGGGGCGTGAAGGTCAACCGCATCGAGATCCGCGACATCCAGCCGCCGCGCGACCTGCTCGATGCGATGGCGCGGCAGATGAAGGCCGAGCGCGAGAAGCGCGCGCAGATTCTGGAAGCGGAAGGTTCGCGGCAGTCGGAAATCCTGCGCGCCGATGGCGAGAAGCAGGCCACCGTGCTGGAAGCCGAAGGCCGCCGCGAAGCCGCGTTCCGCGATGCCGAAGCGCGCGAGCGCCTGGCCGAGGCCGAGGCGATGGCCACCAAGGTGGTGTCGGCGGCGATCGCCGAGGGTGACGTGCAGGCGATCAACTACTTCGTCGCGCAGAAGTACGTGGAAGCGTTCAAGGAACTGGCCAGTTCGCCGAACCAGAAGCTGGTGCTGATGCCGATGGAGGCCAGCGGAGTGATCGGCTCGATCGCCGGCGTGGCCGAACTGGCCAAGCAGGCACTGGCCAGCCAGGACAGCAAGCCGGACGCCAAGCGGCCGCCCACCTTGGGAGGCTGACATGCGCTGGGAAGTGGTGGCCTGGGGCGCGCTGGCCCTGCTGTTGTTCGCCGCCGAGGCGCTGGCGCCCGGCGCTTTCATGCTGTGGATCGGCATCGGCGCGGCGGCGGTATTCGCGCTGGTGGCGGTGTTCGGCGATATCCCGGTGCTGTGGCAGGTGGTGGCGTTCGTGGTGCTGAGCGTGGTGTCGATCCAGTGCTACCGGCGCTGGGGCAGGCCGCGCGCGCGGCCCAGCGATGCGCCGCTGCTGAACCGGCGCACCGCGCAGCTGGTGGGGCGCGTGGTGCCGCTGCAGCAGGGCATCGTGGCCGGGCAGGGGCGGGTGAGCATCGACGATGCACTGTGGCAGGTGACCGGACCGGACCTGCCAGCGGCCACGCGCGTGCGCGTGGTGGCGGTGCAGGGCAGCGTGCTGGTGGTCGAGTCTGCCGCGTAGGGTTTCCAGCCAACGGCGCAGCCCCTCGTGGGTGGTCGCGGGTGGTTCATGTGTTGGGTCGGGCGGGTTGGGTTCACGGGACACGCCGTAAATCCGTCCATGGGGGCTCGTAGGCGCCATCCATGGCGCCTACGGTCCCGTGAACCCAACCCGCCCGACCCCCGACAGTTTCCGTCCGCGTCCAGCCCACGGAAAAGAAAAAAGAGCAAAAGCAAAAGCCGGTCGCTGCGCTCGGCAGCCAACCATGGTCTGGCTCTACCTGTTCATGCCGAGGGATCCGTCCCTCCCCATAACCCTCCGAAACCAACTGCTCTAGCTCTGGCTTGAGCTCCCGCTTTGCATTGTTTGACGGGAACCCTCCAGCGCCGGAGTCTGTCGGCGGTTGGGCAGGTGGGGCAGGCAGGACCGTAGGCGCCATGGATGGCGCCTACGAGCCCCAGGGATGGGTTTACGGCGTGTCCTGGTGACGGCCTGCCCTTCGCCGCCCCAGGACACCGACCGCTGCGACAGACCCGCAGCGCTCTTCAACACCTCACGCGTCCTTCGCCTCATGCGGCGCCGCCGCAACCGCAGCATCGTGCCCCAGCTCATACTCCGCGTCGTAATCCCACGGGCTGCCATCAGCCGCCGCCGGCCCGCACGAAATCGAAATCGCGCCCTGGTCCGCCGGGCCGACCACACGCCGGTTCACCGCGAACAGGTTGCGGCCCAGATCGTGCGCCGCCGGTGCCGTGTTCGGCGCCAGCTCACGTGCCGCCCATTCGGCCGCATCCACCAGCACTTCCAGCGTGCCGGCCTCACCATCCAGGCGGATGATGTCGCCCTCGCGCACCTTCGCCAGCGGACCGCCGCGCGCCGCTTCCGGCGTCACGTGGATCGCCGCCGGAATCTTGCCCGACGCACCGGACAGGCGACCATCGGTCACCAGCGCCACCCGGCGCCCCTGGTTCTGCAGCAGGCCCAGCAGCGGTGCCAGCGAATGCAGTTCCGGCATGCCGTTCGCACGCGGGCCCTGGTAGCGCACCACCGCCACGAAATCCTGCGGCAGCATGCCCGCCGCGTGCAGCTTGTTGAGCACCTGCGGCGCATCCACCACCACCGCCGGCGCTTCGATCGTGCGGTACTGCGGCTTCACCGCCGACAGCTTGATCAGCGAACGGCCCAGGTTGCCGCGCAGCAGGCGCAGGCCCCCCTGGCTCTCGAACGGATTGTCGACGCTGCGCACCACCTCTTCATCTGCGCTGCGTTCCAGCCCCGGCAGGTAGACCAGCTGGCCATCGCGCAGCTGCGGCTCGCGGGCATAGTCGGCCATGCCGCCGCGCGCCACCGTGACCAGGTCGCCGTGCATCAGGCCGGCCTTGATCAGCTCTCCGAACACGAAGGCCGGGCCGCCCGCCGCGGCGAAGCGGTTCACGTCGGCCTCGCCGTTGGGGTACACGCGGGCCAGCAGCGGAACCAGCTGCGACAGCTCGTCGAAGTCGTCCCAGGTCAGCACGATGCCGGCCGCACGCGCCACCGCGATCCAGTGGATGGTGTGGTTGGTCGAGCCGCCGGTGGCCATCAGCGCGATGACCGCATTGATGATCGCGCGCTCGTCGATGATGCGGCCCAGCGGGCGGAAGTCATCGGCCAGAGCGGTGATGTCCAGCGCGCGTTCGGTGGCCTCGCGGGTCAGCGCATCGCGCAGCGGCGTGTCCGGATTCACGAACGACGCGCCCGGCAGCTGCACGCCCATCGCTTCCAGCAGCACCTGGTTGGAATTGGCCGTGCCATAGAAGGTGCAGGTACCCGGGCCGTGGTAGGACGCCGATTCGGCTTCCAGCAGTTCCTCGCGGGTGGCTTCGCCGGCGGCGTAGCGCTCGCGCACTTCGGCCTTCTGCTTGTTGGGAATGCCCGGGGTCATCGGGCCGGCCGGCACGAACACCGCCGGCAGGTGGCCGAAGGCCAGCGCACCGACCAGCAGGCCGGGCACGATCTTGTCGCAGACACCGAGGTAGACCGTGGTGTCGAACATGTCATGGCTCAGGCCGATGGCGGCGGCCTGGGCGATCACATCGCGCGAGAACAGCGACAGCTCCATGCCGCCACGGCCCTGGGTGACGCCGTCGCACATCGCCGGCACCGCGCCAGCCACCTGGGCGGTGGCGCCCAGTTCGCGGGCGTGGGCGCGGATCTGCTCGGGGTAGGTCTCGAACGGCTGGTGCGCCGACAGCATGTCGTTGTACGAGGTGATGATGCCCAGGTTCGGGGTCACCCCGCCGCGCAGACGGCTCTTGTCGGTGCCGCCGCAGGCCGCAAAGCCGTGGGCGAGGTTGCCGCAACTCAGGCGGCTGCGGAACGGGCCGTCGCGCAGGGCGGCATCGATGGCCGCCAGGTAGGCCGCGCGCGAGGGGGCGCTGCGGCGGATGATACGCTCGGTGATGGCGTGCAGTTGCGGATGGAGGCTCATTGGTTACCGGGGGATGAAGGTGGCGAGAGACGCGTTTCGGTGACGGTCGGGCATCGGCTCAATCGGCCCAGTGCACGCGCAGGCGGGCACCGTCCAGGTTGATCGCGTTGAGGATCGGGTAGAGCTGCGGATCGTTGCTGTCCAGTGCCTGCTGCAGCACCTCCAGCTTCTGCTTGCCACGCAGCAGCAGCAGGCGCTGCTGGCACTGGCGCAGGCCGTGCGGGGTCAGCGTGATGCGCAGCGGCCACTGGTTGGAACCGGGGCAGCCGGTGGCATCCAGCGCGGCGTAGGGCAGGGTGCTTTCCAGCGCGCGCTGCAGGTCCTTCGAGCCGGGGAACAGCGAGGCGGTGTGGCCATCGTTGCCCATGCCCAGCGCTACCACGCTCGGCCGCTGGCTGTGCTGGGCCTGCAGGTTGGCGGTGTACACGCACTCCGGCAGCGGCTTGCCGATGCGCACCAGCGGATCGAAATGCGCACCTTCAGCACGCTTGAGCAGGTGCTCGCGCACCAGCCAGGCATTGCTGTCGCGGTCCTGCGGGGACAGCCAGCGCTCGTCGGCCAGGCTCACTTCCACCCGGTCCCAGAGCACGTCCAGTTCGGCCAGCGCCTGGTACACCGGCGCCGGCGTGCTGCCGCCGGACAGCAGGATGCGCGCGCGGCCCAGTTCAGTGATGTCCTGGTTGATGGCCTGGGCCATTTCGGCGGCCACGGCCTCGATCCAGCCATCGGCATCGCGGTGGGCGATGAACTCGACGCGGTCGCTGGAGAAATTGACGGTCATGCAGCCTCCTGGGCGTCACGTTCGGCGTCGGCGGCGTACGCGGCGGCACCCAGCAGCCCGGGGCAGGGGTGCATGATGGCCAGCGACGGAACCCGCGCCATGATCGAAGAGAAACGCCCCTTGTGTTCGAAGCGCTGGCGGAAACCGGAATGCTGCAGCGAATCGAGCATCTTCGGCACCAGGCCGCCGGTGAGGAACACGCCGTCCCATGCGCCCTGGATCAGCACCAGGTCGCCGGCGATGGCACCGAACACGGCGCAGAACACATCCACCGCACGCATCGCCTGCGGGTCGCCGAGCGCAGCGCGCGCGGTGACATCGGCCGGCACCACCTTGCCCGGGTCGAAGCCGGCCATCTCGCACACGGCGCGATGGATGTTGACCAGGCCCGGGCCACAGATCAGGCGCTCGTTGGACACGCGGCCGAACTGCGCCGAGAGGATTTCCAGGATGCGCACTTCTTCCGGCGTACCCGGCGGGAAGCTGACGTGGCCACCTTCGGTTTCCAGCGGGTAGCAGCGGCCGTTGCGGATCACCAGGCCGCCCACGCCCAGCCCGGTGCCCGGGCCGATCACCGCGTAGTTGCGCGGCTGGCCGGGTTGGCGCGGGGTCCAGTGCGCACCGCCGATCTGCACCACGTCGTCGGGCTGCAGCAGCGAAACGGCCATGGCCTGCGCGGCGAAATCGTTGATCAGGTGCAGTTCGTTGAAGCCGAGCATCTGCGCGGTGCGGCTGCGCGAGATCACCCACGGGTGGTTGGTGATGCGCGCTTCGTCACCGTCCACGCGGCCGGCCGCGGCGAACACGCCGCGCTTGGCGGTGGCCGCCACCTGTTCCAGGTAGTGGCGCGCGGCATCGCCCAGTGACGGGAAATCAGCCACGGCGTATTCGCGGATGCTGTCGGTCAGCAGCGGGGCGTCCAGCGAGGTGTCGGCGAGGGCGAAGCGGGCGTTGGTGCCACCGATGTCGGCCGCCAGGACCGGCTGGCTGGCCGCACTCATGCCTTGGCTCCGCGCTCGGGATCTTCCACGCCCTGCGGCAGGAATACGCTGGCGTTGGACGGGCCCCACTGGCCGGCCGGGTACGGCTCCAGCGGCAGCTTGGCATCCTTCCAGGCGTTGGCCACGCTGTCGATCCAGGCCCATGCGGCACGCACTTCGTCATCGCGTACGAACAGGGTGTGGTTGCCGTTGAAGGCGTCCAGGAACAGGCGTTCGTAGGCGATGCGGCGGTGCAGGCCGGTCGGCACCGACAGTTCCAGTTCCAGCGGGTGCAGTTCCAGCGCGCCCCATTCCGGGCCGGCCAGGCTGCTCATCAGGCCCAGTTCGATGTTTTCCTGCGGCTGCAGCTGGAACACCAGGCGGTTCGGTGCGGCCTGGGCGCGGTGCGGGCGCTCGAACAGCCAGTGGGTGACCGGCTTGAGCGTGACCACCACGCGGGTGGTGCGCTCGGGCAGGCGCTTGCCGGTGACCAGGTGGAACGGCACGCCGGTCCAGCGCCAGTTGTCGATGTAGGCGGTGACACCGGCGAAGGTTTCCACGTCGCTGCCTTCCGGTGGCTGGTAGGCCTGTGCCGGCTGGCCGTTGATGGTGCCGGCGGTGTAGCGGCCGCGCACGCTGTCACGCGCGGCGTGCTTGGCGTCCAGCGGGCGCAGCGCGCGCAGCACCTTGACCTTCTCGTCGCGGATGCGGTCGGCTTCCAGCGAGGCCGGCGGCTCCATCGCCACCATGCACAGCAGCTGCAGGATATGGCTCTGCACCATGTCACGCAGCGCGCCGGAACGTGCGTAGTACGCATCGCGGCCGTCCACGCCCTCGCTCTCGGACACCAGGATGTGCACCGACTCGATGTAGTTGCGGTTCCACACCGCTTCCAGCAGCGTGTTGCCGAAGCGCAGCGCGATCAGGTTCTGCACCGCCGCCTTGCCCAGGTAGTGGTCCAGGCGGAACACGCGGTCTTCGTCGATCCACTGGCCGATGGTGGAGATGATCTCCTCGGCGCTCTCGCTGTCGCTGCCGATCGGCTTTTCCAGCATCAGGCGGGCCGGCGCGGCCAGCGCGCCGCCCTTGGCCAGGCCTTCGCAGGTGGAGATGTACAGGCCCGGCGGGATGGCCAGGTAGCTCACGCACTTGCGGTGCACCAGGTCGGAGACCGCAGCGGCCACCGAGTCGGCGTCACGCAGGTCCACCGAGCGGTAGTCGATGCGCGAGAGCAGGTTGTTGATGTCTTCCTGGCTCGCCAGCGGGTTGGCCTGCTGCAGGCGCGGGCGCAGGATGTCCTGGAAGGCGGCAGTGTCGTGGGCCGACAGGGCCAGCGCGCGGACCTTGAAGTCCTCCGGCAGCAGGCCGTCTCCGAGCAGGCGCAACAGGGAAGGGAACAGGTAGCGCTGGGCCAGGTCACCTGTGGCACCGAACAGGAAAAGGGTGTCGTGCATCGCTCGAGTTTCAGATCCGGGTGACATCGTTGTCAATCGCTTCTTGGCTGGGGTCTAGGGACATCTGCGCAACTGCCTGTCCGAGGTTCATCATGAGCGGTTTCCGGTTGCCCGGAACGTCCTGTTTCATGCGAAACCACCACGCGCGCGGGCCCAGCGGCTGCCCTCGGCGCAGGTCGGTGCGCACCGACCTACGGATAGTGCCACGTGAAAACGTTTACATGGCAGAATGGGCAACTGTATTCGATTGCAGCGGTGTCCGTCATGCGGCAGCGAGGCAATCATGCTGCCATCGGGAGGGCCGAAGGCAGTCCCCACACGATGGCCCGGACCCCGGGCGGACTGGATGAGTGATATGGCAAAAGTGCAGTTGCAGAGTGTTCGCAAGGTCTATGACAACGGCCAGGTCGCAGTGAAGGACGCCACCTTCGAGGTCGCCGACGGCGAGCTGATGGTGCTGGTGGGGCCGTCCGGCTGCGGCAAGTCGACCCTGCTGCGGATGATCGCGGGCCTGGAGGAGATCAGCGGTGGCACGCTGACCATCGGTGACCGCGTGGTCAACGATGTGGCGCCGAAGGATCGCGACATCGCCATGGTGTTCCAGAGTTATGCGCTGTACCCGCACATGACCGTGGCCGAGAACCTGGCCTTCGGCCTGAAGCTGCGCGGGCATGACAAGGCCGCCATCGAGCGCCGCATCGGCGAGGCCGCCCGTACCCTGGGCCTGACCGAGATGATGGACAAGCTGCCCAAGGCGATGTCCGGCGGCCAGCGCCAGCGCGTTGCGCTGGGCCGCGCGCTGGTGCGCGAGCCGGCGGTGTTCCTGCTGGACGAGCCGCTGTCCAACCTGGACGCCAAGCTGCGCCACAGCGTGCGTACCGATATCGCGCAGCTGCACCGCAAGCTGGGCACCACCATGATCTACGTGACTCACGACCAGGTGGAGGCGATGACCCTCGGCCAGCGCATCGTGGTGCTCAAGGACGGCATCATCCAGCAGATCGATACGCCGATGGCGCTGTACGACCGCCCGGCCAACCTGTTCGTGGCCGGCTTCCTCGGCAGCCCGGCGATGAACGTGCTGCGCGGCACGCTGGACGGTGCCGCCGGCGAGGTGGCGGTGGTCGATGCAGGCTGGCGTGCGCCGCTGGGCCAGGCGCAGATCCAGCCGGCCTGGCTGGGCCGGCCGATTGCCGTGGGCGTGCGCCCCGAGCACCTGCAGCCGGCTGCCGACGGCGATGCGCATGCGTTTGAAGCGCGCATCGAGGGCATCGAGCCGGTGGGCAACGAGATCTTCGTGAACCTGTCCAGCGGCCAGCACGCGTTGACCATGCGCGTGGCCCCGCAGGCGCTGCCGGGCGTTGGCGAGACGATGCGCGTGGTGATCCACCCGCAGGGCCTGCATTTCTTCGATGCGGAAACCGGCGAACGGCTGTAAGCATCGGTAGCGCCGGGCCATGCCCGGCGTCATCTTCAAAGTGCGGACCAACGGTCCGCACCCACCGCCCGGCGGTAAATTCACCCGCCGCCCAGAGGTAAATCCACCCATCCGCCTGCGGTAGCGCCGGGCCATGCCCGGCGGCGCTACAACAGTCCGCACCCACCGATGGGGCGTAGCCTCAGCGCGCCAGGCCGTCCAGCAGTGGCATGCGCTGTGCGGGCTGGCCGTTCACCTGCAGCGCGCCCTCGCTGGTTTCCAGTGGCAGCACGGCCAGGGCCAGCTCGCCGGCCACGCAGGCCAGCGTGCCCAGGGCGCTGCCGTCCTGTTCCACCGTCATGCCGGCGCTGCTGCCCGGCGCGGTGTGCAGCAGTTGCAGCGCGCGCTTGGCCTTGCCCAGGAAGTGGGTGCGGGCCACGACTTCCTGGCCCGGGTAGCAGCCCTTCTTCACGCTGTAGCCGTTCAGCCGGTCCAGGTCCAGCTGCTGCGGGGTCCAGGTCTCGCGCTGGCCCGGCTCCAGCCGCGGCACGCCGTAGCGCAGGTCGGCCTGGCGCCAGGCCAGTGCGAACGCGGCGGCATCGTCATCGCTGCCAGATGCCAGGTTTTCACTGCGCGCAATGCGCAGGGTGCGCGGCAGGGCATCGCTGCCCACGTCCAGTTCCCAGTCCTGCTCGCCGCGCACGGCAATGGCTGCGCCCGTGGCGGCGTCCGCTACGGTGAATGAACCCGCAACGAGCAGATCGCTGCGCACCTGCAGTTTCACCTTGCGGCGGAACACGAAGCGCTGCAACTGCGTTGCAATCTCATCCGCATCGCCGTCGGCCAGCACCAGCAGCACATGCTCGTCACTCAGTCGCAGCAGCTGGAATACCGCCAGGGTGCGGCCTTTGGCGCTCAGCCACGCGCTCCACTGCCAGTGCAGCAGGGGCAGGGCGGTGACGTCGCTGCTGAACTGGGCATGGGCGAACAGCGCCGCTTCCGGGCCCTGCAGGCTCAGCAGCTGGTGCCCCGGAAGGCGCGGATATGCAACGAAAGCTGGAGGAAGGTTGTCAGGCACGTGAACGGGGTCTAAAATTTGTGCGTTGCGAGACCGAACATGATAGGCCAAACAACCCCCACTTCTGACGCCGAAACTGAAGCTCCGCTGCCGGAACAGGCCCCCGTGCCTGTGCCCCCGGTTCCGGATGCCAAGGAAATCGGTGGCCGCGGCGGACTTGATCCGGTGCGGTACGGTGATTGGGAGAAAAACGGACGCTGCATCGATTTCTGATCCAGCATTGAGCCAACGCGGCCTTGTGCCGCCCAGCCGAGACAACGAGCCCAGCGAATGGCGACCAGAGAGCGTCCCCTTTCCCCGCACCTCCAGGTGTATCGCTGGCAGATTCAGATGGCCACCTCGATCTTGCATCGAGCCACTGGCGTCTTTCTGTCTGTTGGAGCCCTCTTCATCGCCGGTAGCCTGTTGGCCCTGATGATCGGGCCCGAGTCATGGAACTGCTTCACCGGCCACGCCGGTGCCTGGTACGGCAAGCTGTTCCTGTTCGCATGGACGTGGTCGTTCGCCTACCACCTGTGCAATGGCATCCGCCACGTGGTGCAGGACTTCGCCATCGGCTTCCGTATCGCCACCTTCATCCGCAGCAGCTGGATGTCGGTCATCGGCAGCCTGGTGATCACCCTGGCCGTGTGGGCCTATGTGATGGTCGGAGGTGCTGCATGAGCCGGTTCCGCACGCCGTTGAAGAATGTCCGTGGCCTGGGTTCGGCCAAGACCGGTACCGAGCACTTCGTGCACCAGCGCCTGACCGCTGCCGCACTGGTGGTGCTGGGCATCTGGTTCCTGGTGTTCGTGCTCAGCCTGCTGGGCGCCGACTACCCGACCGCCACCGCCGCCATCGCCAAGCCGTGGAACGCGGTGCCGCTGATCGGCCTGCTGATCGCCATGTTCTGGCACGCCCAGCTCGGCCTGCAGGTGGTGCTGGAGGATTACATCCACGAATCGCTGCTGGCACTGATCCTTCAGACCGCGGTCAAGTTCGTTGCCGTCCTCGGCATGCTCGTGAGCGTGTTTGCGGTGGGCCGCATCGCCCTCGGCGTTGCCTGAGCCCAGGCACCAAGACAGGAATCCAGATTAGATGTCCGCTTACAAGATCACCGAACACAAGTACGACATGGTCGTGGTCGGCGCCGGTGGCGCAGGCCTACGCGCCACGTTCGGCCTCGCCCAGAAGGGCCTGAACACCGTCTGCCTCACCAAGGTGTTCCCGACCCGCTCGCACACCGTCGCCGCGCAGGGTGGTATTTCCGCCGCGCTGGGCAACATGGGTGAAGACGACTGGCGCTACCACTTCTTCGACATAATCAAGGGTTCGGACTGGCTGGGCGACCAGGATGCCATCGAGTACATGTGCCGCGAAGCGATTCCGGCCATCGTTGAGCTGGAACACTACGGCGTGCCGTTCAGCCGCACCGAAGAGGGCAAGATCTACCAGCGCCCATTCGGCGGCATGACCACCAAGTACGGCGAAGGCCCGGCGGCGCAGCGTACCTGCGCGGCGGCCGACCGTACCGGCCACGCCATGCTGCACACGCTGTACCAGCAGTCGCTGGCGCACAACGCGCGCTTCATGATCGAGTACTTCGCGCTGGACCTCATCTTCGACGATGAAGGCGCCTGCCGCGGTGTGCTGGCCCTGGACATGTCCGACGGCACCCTGCACCTGTTCCGCGCCCAGGGCGTGGTGCTGGCCACCGGTGGCTACGGCCGCGCCTACTTCAGCGCCACCTCGGCGCACACCTGCACCGGCGACGGTGGCGGCCTGGCCATGCGTGCCGGCATCGCCATGCAGGACATGGAGTTCGTGCAGTTCCACCCGACCGGCATCTACGGCGCCGGCTGCCTGATCACCGAGGGTGTCCGCGGTGAAGGCGGCATCCTGCGCAACAGCAGCGGCGAGCGCTTCATGGAGCGCTATGCACCGCACTACAAGGATCTGGCCTCGCGCGACGTGGTCAGCCGTTCGATGACCATCGAGATCCGCGAAGGCCGCGGCGTCGGCGAGCGCAAGGACCACATCCTGCTCGACCTGACCCACCTCGGCCCGGGCGTGATCGACGACAAGCTGCCGGGCATCGCCGAAAGCGCGCGCATCTTCGCCGGCGTCGACGTGCACAAGCAGCCGATCCCGGTCATCCCGACCGTGCACTACAACATGGGCGGCATCCCGACCAACTTCCACGGCGAAGTCGTGCGCAAGGTGGGCGAGGACAACGACGCCGTGGTGCCGGGCCTGTACGCCATCGGCGAAGCGGCCTGCGTGTCGGTGCACGGCGCCAACCGCCTGGGCTCCAACTCGCTGCTGGACCTGGTGGTGTTCGGCCGTGCCGTGGCCAACCGCTGCGCGGCCACCATCAAGCCGGGCGCCTCGCACAAGCCGCTGCCGTCTGACGCCTGCGACAAGGCGCTGGGCCTGCTGGACAAGCTGCGCTACGCCAATGGTGATACGCCGACCTCGGTCATCCGTGACCGCATGCAGCGCACCATGCAGGCCGACGCCGCCGTGTTCCGCACCAGCCAGACGCTGAAGGAAGGCTGCGAGAAGATGGCCGACGTGTTCGATTCGTTCCAGGACGTGAAGGTCTCCGACCGCTCGCTGGTCTGGAACTCGGACCTGATCGAGACCTACGAGCTGAACAACCTGCTGCTGAACGCGGTGGCGACGATCAACTCGGCCGAACAGCGCAAGGAAAGCCGTGGTGCACACGCGCACGAGGACTTCTCGGACCGCGACGACGTGAACTGGCAGAAGCACACCTTGGTCACCGTGGATGACAAGGGCAAGTGCAGCTTCGATTTCCGTCCGGTGCACATGTACACGCTGACCGACGATGTGTCGGTTGTACCGCCGAAGCCGCGCGTGTACTGAGCCCACCCTGACTACCATGCAATCCGCGCCCATGGGGGCGCGGGCCGCCTGAGCCAACGAGAGCAGCCATGGCCGAGTTTTCCCTGCCGAAGAATTCAAAGATCACGAAGGGCCAGCACTTCCCCGCCAAGAACGGCGGCAAGAACGTGCGCACCTTCAAGATCTACCGCTGGAGTCCGGACGACGACAGCAACTCGCGCACCGATACCTATGAAGTCGATCTGGACGCCTGTGGCCCGATGGTCCTGGACGCGCTGATCAAGATCAAGAACGAGATCGACCCGACCCTGACCTTCCGCCGCTCGTGCCGCGAAGGCATCTGCGGTTCGTGCGCGATGAACATCGACGGCACCAACACCCTGGCCTGCACTCGCGCCATTGCGGACTGCGGCAAGAAGGAAGTGCCGATCTACCCGCTGCCGCACATGAACGTGGTCAAGGATCTGGTTCCGGAGCTGACCCACTTCTACGCGCAGTACGCCTCGATCAAGCCGTGGATCCGCACGCAGACCCCGGCACCGCCGGACCGCGAGCGCCTGCAGTCGCCGGAAGACCGCAAGAAGCTGGACGGCCTGTACGAGTGCATCCTGTGCGCGTGCTGCTCCACCAGCTGCCCAAGCTACTGGTGGAACGGCGAGCGTTACCTGGGCCCGGCCATCCTGCTGCAGGCCTACCGCTGGATCATCGACTCGCGCGATGAAGACACCGGTGCGCGCCTGGATGATCTGGAAGACCCGTTCAAGCTGTACCGCTGCCACACCATCATGAACTGCGCACGGACCTGCCCGAAGGGCCTGAACCCGGCGCTGGCCATTGCCGAGATCAAGAAGCTGATGATGGAACGCCGCGCCTGATACAGGCCTGGCAGTATCCGGCAGGGCCGCGCACACGCGGGGCCGTGCCATCCAGTAGAGCCACGTCATGCGTGGCTTTGCTGTATCTGGAGAAACACGATGGACGATGCAATCCTGCTGAAGAAGCTGCGCTGGCGCTGCCGCCGCGGCATGCGCGAACTGGACCAGCTGTTTGAGCATTACCTTGACCACGAATGGGCCGCTGCGCCTACCGAAGAGCGCGAGGTTTTCCTGTTCCTGCTCGACTGCGAGGACGATAAGTTGTGGCGCTGGTTCATGGGCTACGAGGAGTGCCCGCATGCCCACGCCGTTCCGCTGCTCGACCGTATCCGCGCCCTCAAGGCTTGAGTGGCGCCCGTCGCGGCTGCAGGCCTGCCTGCAGCTGGGCGTACTATTGGCCGCACCGGGTCTGCTGAGCGCCAGCGACCTGCCGCCGGCACTGTTCTGGCCGGTGCTGCTGGGCGTCTGGGTGCTGGGCCTGGCGCAGATCGGGCTGGCCCAGCGCCGCCCCCGGCGGCAGCTGCTGCTGGCGGCGCTGCCCGAACCGCTGCAGCTTGATGGCCAGCCGCTGTCGGCGCCACAGCTGCGGGTGCGTGGCCCCTGGCTGCTGCTGCGCGGGCACACCGGGCGCAGCCAGCGCCTGCTGTTCTGGCCCGACGTGCTGGACCGGGCGCAGCGACGTGAACTGCGTCTGGCCGTGGCCGAACGCAGTGTTTCCCGCGGGCCCCGGTCGGTGGCACCATAAGCTGAATCGACCGGCGTGCCTGCATGTTCAAACCCATTCCCGTGTTCATCGGCCTGCGCTACCTGCGCGCCAAGCGCCGCAACGGCTTCATTTCCTTCATTTCCATGGCCTCCATCCTCGGCATCGCGCTGGGCGTGACGGTGCTGATCACCACACTGGCGGTGATGAGCGGCTTCCAGAAGGAAATCCGTGACCGCTTGCTGCAGATGACGGCGCACACCACCATCAGCCGTGACGGCGAGCCGATGAGTGACTGGCAGCATGTTGTGGACGTGGCACGCAAGGACCCGCGCGTGGCCGGCGCCGAGCCCTACATCGAGATCCAGTCGATGATCAGCGGGCCGCGCGTGCAGGGCGCCATCATCCAGGGCATCGAGCCGGCGATGGAACCCAAGGTCTCGGTGATCGACCAGAAGGTCACCAAGGGCCGCTATGACAGCCTCACCCCCGGCAGCTTCAACCTGCTGCTGGGCAAGGAGCTGGCCATCTGGCTGGGCGTGGACGTGGGCGACCAGGTGCTGGTGACCTTCGCCGAAGTGCAGGGCACCCCGGCCGGCGCCGTGCCGCGCATGAAGCGCTTCACCGTCAGCGGCATCTTCGAGGCGGGCTACAACGAAGTGGACCGCGGCGTGGGCTTTGCCAACATGCAGGACCTGGAGCGCGTGCTGCGTGCCGACGGTGCCACCGGCGTGCGGCTGAAGCTGCACAACATGGACAAGGCGCTGGAGGTCGGCGTCGACCTGGCCAATGCACTGGGCGGTGCGTTCCGGGTCAGTGACTGGACCCAGCAGAACGCCAACCTGTACCACTCGCTGCGCATGGAAAAGACGGTGATGGGCATCCTGCTGTCGCTGATCATCGCCATGGGCGCCTTCAACCTGGTGTCCTCGCAGGTGATGCTGGTCACCGACAAGCAGGCCGACATCGCGATCCTGCGCACACTGGGCCTGACCCCGCGCGGGGTGATGTCGGTGTTCATGGTGCAGGGCTCGCTGATCGGCATCATCGGCACCGTGGCCGGCGTGATCGGCGGGGTGACGCTGACCCCCAACCTGGAGCGCATCCTGGCCGCCATCGAGGCGGTCTTCCACGTGAAGCTGCTGCCGGAAGACGTCTACTACATCACCGGCCTGCCCACCGACATGCAGCCGCAGGACATCGTGGTCATCACCCTGATCGCACTGGCCATGAGCTTCCTTGCCACCCTGTACCCCGCCTGGCGGGCAGCACGCACCCAGCCGGCGGAGGCCCTGCGCTATGAATAAGGTCTTCAACCGCGGCGAAGAAATCATCCGTGCCGAGGCGCTGGCCAAGACCTACGCCGAAGGGCGCATGCAGACGCCGGTGTTCAACGGGTTGTCGCTGCAGGTGGCCGCCGGCGAGACCGTGGCAATCATCGGTGCCTCCGGTGCCGGCAAGAGCACCCTGCTGCACCTGCTGGGCGGGCTGGATACGCCCACCGCCGGCGAGGTGTACGTGGCCGGACAGCCGATGTCGGGCCTGTCCGACTCGGCCCGTGGCGAGCTGCGCAACCAGGCGCTGGGCTTCGTCTACCAGTTCCACCACCTGCTGCCGGAGTTCACCGCGCTGGAAAACGTGATGATGCCGGTGCTGCTGGGCGGCAGGGCGGTGCCCGATGCCAGTGTCCGCGCCACCGCGCTGCTGGAAGCGGTGGGCCTGGGACACCGGCTGGACCACAAGCCGGGCGAGCTTTCCGGCGGCGAGCGCCAGCGTGCGGCCGTGGCCCGCGCGCTGGTGAACCACCCGGCCTGCGTGCTGGGTGACGAACCCACCGGCAACCTGGACGACCGCACCGCGGCCACGGTGTTCGAGCTGATGCTGGAATTGAATCGCGCGCGCCACACCAGCCTGGTGCTGGTCACCCATGACCGCTCGCTGGCACGCCGCCTGGACCGCGTGCTGGAACTGCGCGAAGGCCGCCTGCACGCCCTGGCGCACGCCGATCTGTAAGCGCGGGCGCGGCGCCGGCAGGCATTGACCGACGTCGATGGCGGCCCGTTTCGGCGGGCCGGCCTTGGGCCGCCGACCGCTGGCTGAATCGGGCGGGTCGTCGTCATCCCGGCGCGGCCCCGACGGGTGCATGATCGGCGCGTACATCCCACGGGAGCCGTGCCATGAAACCCCTGCTTGCCCTTGCCGGCGTGTGCCTGGCGCTGTCGGCCTGCGCCACCACCGGCCGCCTTGACGATACCCAGACGCTGGCGCTGTACAACGCGCACGCCGGGCCGCCGGTGAACGACATGCTGCTGTTTGGCAGCATCAACGGCTGGACCGCGCTGGGCGACAGCGCGCTGGCGGTCTGGACCCGCCCCAGTGAAGCCTACCTGCTGAAGCTGGCCGGCCCCTGCCAGGGGCTGGACTTCGCCATGGCCATCGGCGTGACCAGCAGCGGCTCCCGCGTCTCGCGCGGTTTCGACAGGGTGCTGGTACGCGACCCGGGCGGCCTGCCGCAGCTGCCGTGCACCATCAGCAGCATCCAGAAACTGGACGTGAAGAGCCTCAAGGCCTCGGAAAAAGAGCTGCGCCAGGCCCAGGTGCAGGAGCGCGAAGCGCAGGATTGAGCGCATGGCGGTGCGCCGCGCCGACGGGCTCGTGCCGGCGGTCGGCCGGCAACCCCAGGAACTATGGGCAGCAGGGTAGTGCCGGCCGTTGGCCGGCAACCGCAGGAACCGCCGGGCTGCCACGTGGAACGCCCATCCACGCATGGCGTGGATCTACAAAGGCCCCCGCCGCCACATCCGCATACCGCGCGGATCCACAACGGCGGCCACCGCCACCATCACGCCTCCGGCACGAACCCGGCCGGCTTCTCGGCGTCCTTCTCGAACAGGAACTTCACCAGCTCTTCTTCGAGGAAGGCGCGGTGCTTGGGATCGCGCGGTGACAGCCGGTTCTCGTTGATCAGCATGGTCTGGTGCGCCAGCCAGGCTGCCCACGCCGGCTTGCCGATGTGGTTGAACACGCGCTGGCCCAGATCGCCGGGGTAGGGCACGAAATCCAGCCCTTCGGCATCGCGTTGTTCGTACTGGCAGAAGACGGTTCGGGGCATGGGGCTCACTCTCGGTTGCGGGATTTGGCGGTGGTGCGTTTCTTCGGTGCGGCCGGGGCCGCCCCGTCGAGCAGTTTACGGATCGGTGCCGGCAGGCCCAGCGCATCGCGCTCGCGTTCGCTCACCCAGCGCAGGGTAGGGGCCTCCATGCGCAGGCCGTGTACCTGCCGCGACAGTAGCTGCAGGTGCAGCCGGTAGTGGCTGAAGGTGTGCTGCAGCACCGGCAGTTCCTCGGCATCTTCCAGCGAACCGTCCACATGCGCGTCGAACCAGTCCTGCAGCGGGGCGCCGCTGTCGGCCTGTGGCAGCGTCCACAGCTGCGCCCAGATGCCGGTGTCCGGCCGTTTCTGCAGCAGGATGCGGCCCTGCCCATCGTGCAGCAGCAGCGCCACCGCCTCGCGCTCGGGCAGGGTCTTGCTGGGCTTGGCGGTGGGCAGTTCGGCGGTGCGGCCCTCGCGGCGTGCCAAGCAGGCTTCCTGCAGCGGGCAGATCACGCAGGCCGGCCGGGCACGGCTGCATACCGTCGCCCCCAGGTCCATCTGGGCCTGGGTGTAATCGGCCATGCGCCCGGCCGGTACCTGTGCCACGTGCGCCTCGGCGATCGCCCAGAGCTGCTTTTCCACTGCCGGCAGGCCCGGGAAGCCGTCGATGCCGTGGTAGCGCGTCAGCACCCGCTTGACGTTGCCGTCCAGGATCGCGGACGGGTCGTTCCAGGCCTGGCTGAGGATGGCGCCGGCGGTGCTGCGGCCGATGCCGGGCAGCGCATGCAGCGCTTCGAAATCGCGCGGCAGCTCGCCGTCATGCAGCTCCATGCAGCGCTTGGCGGCCGCATGCAGGTTGCGCGCGCGGGCGTAGTAGCCCAGCCCGGCCCAGCGCGCCATCACCGCATCGTTGTCGGCGGCGGCCAGCGCGGGCAGGGTTGGGAAATCGTGCAGGAACGCCTGGAAGTACGGAATGACCGTGGCGACCTGGGTCTGCTGCAGCATGATTTCCGACAGCCAGACCCGGTACGGGCTGCGCGGGTGCTGCCAGGGCAGATCGTGGCGGCCGTGGTCGTCGAACCAGTGCAGCAGGCGGGCGACGAAGCCATCCTCGGCAGGGGGCATGGCGCTGGCGGTCGGCTGGCGGGACATCGTTGCTCCAGGAAGGCAGCCACCCATGGGGCAGCTCTACTGCGCTGCCGGTCGACCACCCGTGGGGCGCCCGATCCGCGTCGGTAGAGCCACGCCCTGCGTGGCTGCGCGGCGTATCAGGCGCCCAGCGCTTCGGGCAGCAGGGCGTCGACGAAGGCTTCCGGGTCGAACACGCGCAGGTCTTCCGGGCGCTCGCCGATGCCGGCGAAGCGGATCGGAATGCCGAACTCGCGAGCCAGCGCGAACACCACGCCGCCCTTGGCGGTGCCGTCCAGCTTGGTCACCACCAGGCCGGTCACCTCCACCGCCGCCTTGAACTGGCGCAGCTGCGAGAGCGCGTTCTGGCCGGTGGTGCCGTCGATCACCATCAGCACTTCGTGCGGTGCGCTGGCGTCGATCTTGCCCATCACGCGGTGGATCTTGCCCAGCTCGTTCATCAGCCCGGACTGAGTGTGCAGGCGGCCGGCCGTATCGGCAATCAGCACCGAGGTGCCGCGTGCCTTGCCGGCCTGCAGGGCATCGAAGGCCACCGAAGCGGCATCGGCATTCTGGCCCTGCGCGACCACGGCCACGCCGTTGCGCTCGCCCCAGGCCTGCAGCTGCGCAACAGCCGCCGCGCGGAAGGTATCGCCGGCGGCCAGCATCAGGGTGTGGCCCTCATCCTTGAAGCGCTTGGCCAGCTTGCCGATGGTGGTGGTCTTGCCGACGCCGTTGACGCCCACGGTCAGCACCACGAAGGGCTTGGCGCTGCGGTCGATCACCAGCGGCTTGGACACCGGCTGCAGGATCGCGATCAGTTCGGCGCGCAGCGCGGCCAGCAGCGCCTGTGCATCGGTGAATTCACGGGCCTTCATGCGCTTGCGCAGGCCTTCCACCAGCGCGGTGGTGGCGGTGACGCCGACATCGGCGGTCAGCAGCGCGGTTTCGATCTCGTCCAGCAGATCGTCGTCGAGCTTGGGGTTGCGCGAGAACAGGCCGCCGAAGCTGCGCGCGAAGGCGCTGTTGCGCAGGCGCTCGCGCCAGCCGGGCTTGCCGGCCGGGGCCGGCACCGCGTCGACCAGCGCAGGCAGGTCGGCGGCCGGGGCGGCCGGTTCGGGGGCAGGGACCACCGGCGCCAAGGGCGCCAGCACGGCGGCAGCAGCGGTTGCTTCGGCCTCGAAATCTTCCGGCGCAATGACGCGTTCCGGGGCCGCTGCCGGCGGCTCGGCGGCGACGGGCTTGGCGACGGCGGGCTCGACCACAGGCGCCGGTGCGGGCGGGGCCGGCGGCGCAGGCGTCAACGCCACCGGGGCGGCCGGAGCAGCCTCGGCACGTGCCGCTTCCGCGGGCGCTTCAGGCGCGGCAGGCGCTACTGCGACCGGTTCAACAACCGGCGCAGGGGCGGGCGCGGCATCCTCGGCCGGGGCGGCCTGCGGGAACGCGGCGGCCAGCTCATCGGTGGAGTAATGCTGGGTCTTGGGCGCGTCCGGTGCGGTGGCGTCCTGGGGCTTCTTGCGGCGGAAAAAACTGAGCATTGGCAAAAGGCGCTGAAATCAGAGGGATATGCTACCACTCGGGCCGGTGGTGCCCGCGTGCACTCAAGCTCGGGGCCCGCGTGCCGCTACTGCCTGTACAGGGCTGCCCGATGCGGCGTGGAGAGACGGATGAATGCGGTGATGGCCATGGCCGGCAGCGTGCTGCGGGTGGCGCAGCAGGGCGTACAGGTGGCCGCGCACAACGTGGCCAACGTGGCCAACCTGGCCACACCGGAGGCGCAGCGCCTGCAGTTGCAGCGCAGCACGTCAGCGCAGGGTGGGGTGGAGGCCACGGTCGGCACCGCCGGGCCCGATCCCGCCGCGCCCCTGGGCGATCTGCTGGCCGCCAAAGCGGGGGTGGCGGCGTTCGCCGCCAACGCCGCGCTGATCCGCCGGCAGGACCAGATGCTGGGCACCCTGCTGGACCGCAAGGCCTGATCGGACCGGCTTTGGCAGGCGCCAACCACCGCCCTTGGTAGGTGCCAACCTTGGTTGGCACGCTTTGGCCCGCAGTGCCAACCAAGGTTGGCACCCACCACGGCAACGGCCAACCGCCCCGATGGGTGCCGACCGTTGGTTGGCATCCACCAGAGGCCGGTAGCGCCGGGCCATGCCCGGCGACCACCCCATCGGTCAGGCCGACAGTTCCAGCAGCAGCTTGTTCAGGCGCGCCACGTACGCACCCGGGTCCTTCAGGCTGTCACCGGCCGCCAGCGCGGCCTGGTCGAACAGCACTCGTCCCAGATCATCGAAACGCGCGCCATCGGCTTCGGCATCGAGCTTGGCGATCAGCGGGTGGCCCGGGTTGATCTCCAGCACCGGCTTGCTGTCGGGCACCTTCTGCCCGCTGGCTTCCAGGATCTGGCGCATCTGCAGGCCCAGGTCCTGCTCGCCGATGGCCAGCACGGCGGGCGAATCGGTCAGGCGGTGCGACACGCGCACTTCGGCCACGTCATCGCCCAGCACCTTCTTCAGGCGCTCGACCAGGCCCTGCTTGTCCTTCGCCGCCGCTTCCTGTTCCTGCTTGTCGGCCTCGCTTTCCAGCGCGCCCAGGTCCAGGTCGCCACGGGCGATGTCGACGAAGCTCTTGCCGTCGAAATCGGTCAGGTAGCCCATCAGCCACTCGTCGATGTGGTCGGTCAGCAGCAGCACTTCCACGCCCTTCTTGCGGAACACTTCCAGGTGCGGGCTGTTGCGCACCTGGCTGTAGCTCTCGCCGGTCAGGTAGTAGATCTTGTCCTGGCCCTCGGCCATGCGGCCGATGTAATCGGCCAGCGACACGCTCTGCGCATCGGCTTCGCCACGGGTGGAGGCAAAGCGCAGCAGGCCGGCTACCTTCTCGCGGTTGTTGTAGTCCTCGGCTGGGCCTTCCTTCAGCACCTGGCCGAATTCCTTCCAGAACGTGGCGTACTGTTCCGGCTTGTCCTTGGCCAGCTTCTCTAGCATGTCCAGCGAGCGCTTGGTCAGCGCGGCCTTCATCGAATCGATGACCGGGCCGGACTGCAGGATCTCGCGCGAGACGTTCAGCGAAAGATCGTTGGAATCCACCACGCCCTTGATGAAGCGCAGGTACAGCGGCAGGAACTGCTCGGCCTGGTCCATCACGAACACGCGCTGCACGTACAGCTTCAGGCCCTTGGGCGCTTCGCGGTGGTACAGGTCGAACGGCGCGCGGCCCGGCACGTACAGCAGCGAGGTGTATTCGAGCTTGCCTTCAACCTTGTTGTGGCTCCAGGCCAGCGGGTTGCTGTGGTCGTGGGCAACGTGCTTGTAGAACTCGGTGTACTCGGCGTCGGTCACTTCGGTGCGCGGGCGGGTCCACAGCGCGCTGGCGCGGTTGACGGTTTCCCACTCGCCGGCGGTGCCTTCGTCGCCTTCCTTCGGCATCTGGATCGGCAGGCCGATGTGGTCGGAGTACTTCTTGAGGATGCTGCGCAGGCGCCAGCCGTCGGCGAAATCATGCTCGTCGTCCTTCAGGTGCAGCACGATGCGGGTGCCGCGCTCGGCCTTGTCGACGGTGGTGACGTCGAAATCGCCTTCGCCACGCGAGGTCCAGCGCACGCCTTCGGCGGCGGGCAGGCCGGCGCGACGCGAGGTCACTTCCACTTTGTCGGCAACGATGAAGGCGCTGTAGAAGCCGACGCCGAACTGGCCGATCAGCTGCGAATCCTTCTTCTGGTCGCCGGACAGCTGGCGCAGGAAATCGCCGGTGCCGGACTTGGCGATGGTGCCAAGGTGGGCGATGGCTTCGGCGCGGCTCATGCCGATGCCGTTGTCTTCGATGGTGACGGTGTGGGCGGCCGGATCGAAGCTGACGCGCACGCGCAGTTCGCTGTCGGCTTCCAGCAGGGCGGGCTGGGTCAGGGCCTCGAAGCGCAGCTTGTCGGCGGCGTCGGCGGCGTTGGAGACCAGCTCGCGGAGGAAGATTTCCTTGTTGGAGTACAGCGAGTGGATCATCAGCTGCAGCAGCTGCTTGACTTCGGTCTGGAAGCCAAGGGTTTCGGTCTGGGTGGTCTCGGTCATCGGGTAGGGCTCCATGTGCAATGCCGCGCCAGCGCGTGCGGCGTGCCCAAGGGGTAGGGGTGATTGTCCCGAAATCAAGGGGTTGGTCGGGCAGGGCTGCGCCCTGCACCTGCCGAAGCAACTTCAACGGCAACAGCAAGAGCGGCATTCCGTTGGATGGCGGGGCGGTGTGGGTTGGTAGGACACGCCGTAAACCCGTCCATGGGGGCTCGTAGGCGCCATCCATGGCGCCTGCGGTCCTGCCAACCCACACCGCCCCACCTCTGAAAGGTTCACGCGGCTTTTGTAGATCCACGCCATGCGTGGATGAAATCTCTCAGATATCGATACACCAAATGGGGTCAGATCCGTTTTCCTGCGGAAAACGGATCTGACCCCACCTGTCTGTCGGCCGTCAGGATCGCGTCTGGGGCAGAGCCCCCTGAGTCAGGGGGTGGCCGCGAAGCGGCGGGGGTATGGGTGTTGGTAAGGGGGGGCCACGTTTCGCGCAGCGAAGCGTGGGGCGACAGCGCGTATGCGTTGGCGCCTACCCGACTTACAATCCCGCTCATGCTGAATTTCTCGAACACCCTCCGCCGGGGGCGCCGGTGAGCGGCCGCGGTGGCAATGACGGCCAGGTCCGCATCATCGGCGGGCGCTGGCGCAACACCCGCCTGCCGGTGCCGACCCTGCCGGGCCTGCGGCCCAGCAGCGACCGCGTGCGCGAAACCCTGTTCAACTGGCTGATGCCGGTCCTGCCCGGCGCCCGGGTGCTGGACCTGTTCGCCGGCAGTGGCGCGCTGGGGCTGGAAGCGGTCTCGCGCGGCGCCGCCCACGCCACCCTGGTCGAGCGCGATGCCCAGCTCGCCCGCAACCTGCAGGCGGCCGTGGCCAAGCTGCAGGCCGCAGACCAGATCAGCGCGGCCCAGGCCGACGCCCTGCGCTGGCTGCAGGGCGCGCCCGCGCAGGGCGCCGACATCGTCTTCGTGGACCCGCCTTTTGCCGACAGCCTGTGGGAGGGCGTGCTGGCCCAGCTGCCGCAACACCTGGCCGCCCGGCCGTGGCTGTACCTGGAATCGCCGGCCGGGCAGGCGCCCGCACTGCCGCCGGACTGGCTGCTGCACCGCGAAGGCGGCACCCGCGAAGTGCGCTTTGCCCTGTACCGCCGCGCCGCTGCTACACTTTGACTTCATCTGAACATCTCCGACCGCCCATGACCGTGGCCAACCGCCGCATCGCCGTGTACCCCGGTACGTTCGATCCGATCACCAACGGTCACATCGACCTGGTGAGCCGGGCCGCACCGCTGTTTGAAAAGGTGGTGGTGGGCGTGGCGCAGAGCCCGTCCAAGGGGCCGACCCTGCCGCTGGAACTGCGCGTGCAGCTGGCCCAGGGCGCGCTGGGCCACCACCCCAACGTGGAAGTGCGTGGCTTTGACACCCTGCTGGCGCATTTCGTGCGTTCGGTGCAGGGCGGCGTGCTGCTGCGTGGCCTGCGCGCGGTGTCGGATTTCGAGTACGAGTTCCAGATGGCCAGCATGAACCGCCATCTGATCCCCGAGGTCGAGACGCTGTTCCTGACCCCGGCCGAGCAGCACAGCTTCATTTCGTCCTCGCTGGTCCGCGAGATCGCACGCCTGGGGGGCGACGTGTCCGGTTTCGTGCCGGCCGCGGTGCTCGACGCGCTGCGCAAGGTCCGCGAAGCGAAGTCGGGCCAGTCGTAACACCCCCAACACCTGAACTATCACGGGAGGAAACCCATGAACACCACCATGCGCGCGATGCTGATCGCCTCGTTTGCCCTGGCCTTCACCGCCTGCAAGAAGGAAGAGGCCGCTGCCCCGGCCGATGAAGCCAAGCAGGCCCTGGTCGCCCCGGCCAAGGAAGACGACGCCGGCTGGAAGAAGTACCTGCAGGAAGTTGCCATCCAGAACATGGGCAACATCACCAACAGCCCGTTCCTGTACTACCTGCCGCCGGAAAGCGACCCGGAATTCGCCGCCAAGTACGAGCGCCAGGTCGAGAGCGCCACCCAGGCCGTGGCCCGTGGCGTGCAGCCGGGCAACATGCTGGCCTTCGGTTCGTCGGCCTCCGGCAAGATGGCTGACATGATCGAAGCCGTCTTCAAGGACGTCTCGGCCGATTCCATGAAGAAGGTGCGCGTGGTCTACATCGGCAGCGCCGCCGACAACGCCCGCGTGCAGGCTGTCGTGCAGCCGACCGGCGCCGAGTACGTGTTCGTCGAAGCCAAGTAAGTCCCGCCGTGGCGGCCACGCCCCTGGCGTGGCCCGGGCGGCTTCCGGCCAGGAAGCCGCCGATGACCGGCCTGCGCGCCCGCGCAGGCCGGTTCTGGTCCAAGGCGCGGGCGAGGAGTACCGCCATGTCGCTGAAAATCAACGAGCTCTGCGTCAACTGTGACGTCTGCGAGCCGGCCTGCCCGAACCAGGCCATTTCGATGGGTGACACCATCTACGTGATCGATCCCGCCCGCTGCACCGAATGCGCGGGCCACTTCGACGAACCCCAGTGCGTGGTCGTCTGCCCGGTCGAGTGCATCGACCCGGACCCGGAGATCGTCGAAACGGAAGTGCAGCTGCTGGCCAAACTGCGCCAGCTGTAGCACGATCATCCCGAGCTCTACACGGAACCCTCCTCCGAATGAACAAGACGCTGATGTTCCGCCCGTTGCTGCTGCTCGGCCTGCTGTTCACGCCGCTCGCCTGGGCCGACGCCCCGGCAAAGCAGGCGGCCGTGCCGGCTGCACCCGCACCGCACCCGGCCGGCGTGGCCGTGGCCAGTGGCCATGCGCTGGCCACCCAGGCCGGCCTGGAAATCCTGGCTAAGGGCGGCAACGCCTTCGATGCGGCCGTGGCCGTGTCCTCCACCCTGGCCGTGGTCGAACCGATCAGCTCGGGCCTGGGCGGCGGCGGCTTCTTCCTGCTGCACGACGCGGCCACCGGCAAGGACGTGATGCTGGATGCGCGCGAAACCGCGCCGGCCGCAGCCACGCCGCAGGCCTTCCTGGACAAGCAGGGCAACCTGGACCGCGACCGCTCGGTCAACGGCCCGTGGTCGGCCGGCATTCCCGGCTTGCCCGCTGCGCTGGTGGAACTGTCGGCCAAGCACGGCAAGCTGCCGCTGAAGGATGCGCTGCAGCCGGCCATCCGCATCGCCGAACAGGGCTTCCCAGTGTATGAGCGCATGGCCAAGGGCTACGCCTCGCGCCGCGAAGTGATGGAGCGCTTCCCCGGCACCCGCGAGGTCTACCTGCGCAATGGGCGGCCGATTGCCGAAGGTGACCTGTTCAAGCAGCCCGAACTGGCGCGCACCCTGCAGCGCCTGGCCGACGGCGGCTTCGATGGCTTCTACCGCGGGCAGACCGGCAAGGCGCTGCTGGCCGGGGTGAAGCAGGCCGGTGGCCACTGGACGGCCGACGAACTGGCCGGCTACCGGGTCAAGCTGCGCACGCCGATCGTGTTCGACTACAACGGCTGGAAGATCACCACCGCACCGCCGCCGTCCTCCGGTGGCATCGCGCTGGCGGCCATGCTGCAGATTCTGGAAGGCTGGGACATCAAGGCGATGGACCCGGCCCACCGCGCCCATCTGGTGGTGGAAGCCATGCGCCGCGCCTACCGCGACCGCACCTTCTTCCTGGGTGACCCGGACTTCGTGCAGATTCCGCAGAAGGTGCTGACCAGCAAGGATTACGCCCAGGGCCTGCGCGCCACCATCCACCCGGACAAGGCGACGCCGAGCGAGCTGCTGTCGGGCAACCCGACGCCGCTGGAAGACGACGAGACGACCCACTTCTCGATCATCGACCGCGACGGCAACCGCGTCGGCGCCACCCAGACCGTGAACCTGCTGTACGGCTCGGGGCTGATTCCCAAGGGCACCGGCGTGCTGCTGAACAACGAAATGGACGATTTCGCGCTGAAGCCGGGCACGCCCAACGCCTTTGGTGTGATGGGCTACGCGGCCAACGCACCCAAGCCGGGCAAGCGCATGCTCAGCTCGATGACGCCCACCTTCATGGAAAACGCCGACAAGGTGGTGGTGCTGGGCACGCCGGGTGGCAGCCGCATCATCACCATGGTGCTGCTGGGCATCCTCGGCTACGACGCCGGCCTGGACGCGCAGCAGGTGGCCGCATTGCCGCGTTACCACCACCAGTGGCTGCCGGACGTGATCGAGGCCGAAGACAATGCCTTCGACGCCGCGACGGTCAAGCAGCTGCGGGCGATGGGGCACACCATCGACCTGCCGGGTGATACCGCCGCCGGCGGCCGTGGTTCCAGCCACGTGTGGGGCAACCTGCAGACGGTCGAATGGGACCGCCGCAGCAACACCCTGCACGGCGGCAGCGACCCGCGCAATCCGGTCGGCAGCGCCGAAGTGGTGCCCGACCGCTGACGCCGGCCGCCGCGCCTGCCCAACGACCCCGCCACCCGGCGGGGTTTTTGTGGCCGTCGCCACCGCACGGCCTAGCGATTCCTTAACAACGCCCGGCAGATAATTGCCGCATGAAACTATGGTCGATCCGAGGCAACACGCAGCGTCTGGATGGCGGGGCTATGCTCGGCAACGCACCGCGTTCGTTTTGGGAAAAGTGGGCAGCGCCGGATGAGCTCAACCGCATCGAGCTGGCCTGCCGGGCGTTGCTGGCCAGCCCGCTGGAAGGCAAGACGGTGCTGTTTGAGACCGGCATCGGTGCGTTCTTCGAGCCGCGCCTGCGTGAGCGCTACGGCGTGCAGGAAAGCAACCACGTGCTGATCGAATCGCTGCGCGAGGCGGGCTTCGAGCACGAGGACATCGACGTGGTGGTGCTCAGCCACCTGCATTTCGACCATGCCGGCGGCCTGCTGGCGCCGTGGATCGACGGCCGCGGGCCGGAGCTGCTGTTCCCCAACGCCACCTTCGTGGTCGGTGCCGAGCATTGGCAGCGGGCGCTGCACCTGCACCGGCGCGATCGCGCCAGCTTCATTCCCGAACTGCCGGCGCTGCTGCAGGGCAGCGGCCGCCTGGAGGTGGTCGATGGCCCGTACTCGCAGGCACTGGGCCGCAGCGTGCGCTTCAGCTTCAGCGATGGGCACACACCGGGCCTGATGCTGGCCGAGATCGTCGGCCAGCCCGCGGGCGATGGCCAGGCGCACGGCGGCGTAGTGTTCTGCGCCGACCTGGTGCCGGGCCGGTCCTGGGTGCATGTGCCGATCACGATGGGTTACGACCGCAATGCGGAACTGCTGATCGACGAAAAGCGGCAGTTCCTGGAAGACAAGCTGGCGCGCAACGTCCATCTGTTCTTCACCCACGACCCGCAGGTCGCGCTGGCCCAGCTGGGTCGCGATGACAAGGGCCGTTTCGTGACCCTGCACGAGCAGGGCGAATTGAAGGCGCGCGCGCTGGGGTAGGCGGTTTTTGTCGGTCCACGCGATGCGTGACCGGGGCGCGCAGGCGCGGCGTGTTTTTGTAGATCCACGCCATGCGTGGATGAATGCCTGCGATCACGCGGACCATGAGGCTGCCGGCCAACGGCCGGCACTACCGGGCGTCTCGCGTGTGGATTTTCATCGCGGGATTGCCATCCGACGGCCCGCGCCTGACCTGTTTTTGTAGATCCACGCCATGCGTGGATGAATGCCTGCGATCACGCGGACCATGAGGCTGCCGGCCAACGGCCGGCACTACCGGGCATCTCGGGCATTGCGAGCTTTTGTAGATTCACGCCATGCGTGGATGGATGCCTGCAATCACGTAGACCATGAGACTGCCGGCCAACGGCCGGCACCCCCGTAAACGAATCCCGCGAGGCTCAGGACGCCTTCAGGCAGCTGCTCATGAAAGTCTTGCGCGCATCACCGGCCAGCTTCTTCGTCGCGGCATCGGCGTTGCACTGCTTCATGCGTTCCTGCGGGGTGCTGGCCTTGGCCGGCTGGGCGCTCAGGCAGGCCTTCTGCGCGGATTTGTAGTCATCCCCGGTCTTGCCCTTGTTCTTGGCCGAACACTCGGCCATGCGCTGCTGCTGCGGGGTGGCCGCAGTGGCCAGGGCCGGAATGGCAAACACAAGCACGGCAGCCAACAGGATCGAACGCTTCATCGCAGTCTCCAGGGCGCGGTGGCGGGTGCGCGGAGCATTGAACCGGGCGGGCGAAGACGGCGTGAAATCCCGGAATGGGCAGGGGGCGGACGTCCTGCGCCGCCCCCACACCCGGCATCGCCGGGTGTGGGATGTGTACCTCAGCCAACCACGCGGGTGCCGAAGATGCGGTCACCGGCATCGCCCAGGCCGGGCAGGATGTAGCCCTTGTCATTGAGCTGGGCATCGATGGCCGCAGTGTAGATCTCCACGTCCGGGTGCGCGGCGTGCACCGCCTCGATGCCTTCCGGCGCCGCCACCAGGAAGATGCCCTTGATGCGGCGCGCACCGGCGCGCTTGAGCATGTCGATGGTGGCGATCAGGGTGCCGCCGGTGGCCAGCATCGGGTCCAGGATCAGCGCATCGCGCTCTTCCAGGCGGCCGGTCAGGCGCTCGAAGTAGGGCACCGGCTGCAGGGTTTCCTCATCGCGCTGCAGGCCGACCACGCTCACGCGCGCGGCCGGAATCAGCGAAAGCACGCCGCTGAGCATGCCCAGGCCGGCACGCAGGATCGGCACCACGGTGATCTTGGCGCCGGCAATGCGCTGCACCGTGACCGGGCCGGCCCAGCCCGGCAGCACGTGGGCTTCGGTGTCCAGGTCGGCGGTGGCCTCGTAGGCCAGCAGCGTGCCCAGCTCGTTGGCCAGTTCGCGGAAATCCTTGGTGCTGAGCGAGGCGTTGCGCATCAGGCCGATCTTGTGCTGCACCAGCGGGTGGCGCACTTCGACGATTTTCATGGTCGGGAAGAGGTCATGGAGAGGCGCACAGTGTGCCGCACCCACGCTGTACCCGGCCAGTTTCATGACACATCGTGCAGACCGGTGTCATGGCCATGCAACGTTGCGGACATACCGTGCAGACCCATTCTTAACAGGCATGGGGCTTCACAGTGCAGATCAAGACTCCGTTGGCGGTTGCCATCACCCTGACCCTGGCCGTGGGGACGGCCGCAGCGGCTCCGGCCGGCGGGCAGCAGGCGCTGGCAAGCACCGGCGTGGCCGCGGGCAATGCGGTCGACCTGGACCGCGTCGAAGTGCGCGCGCAGCTCGAATCGCAGATCCGCGCGGTGGATCTCAAGCGCAGCAGTGATGCCATCGAAGATGCCGTCTCCTCCGACGCGCTGGGCCAGTACCCGGACCAGAACGTGGCTGAATCGCTGCAGCGCCTGCCCGGCATCAGCGTCACCCGCGACCAGGGTGAAGGCCGCTTCGTGGTAGTGCGCGGCCTGGATGCCAACCTCAACAGCGTCAGCGTGGACGGCATCGCCATCGGTACCCCCGACAGCACCAGCCGTGCCGCCCCGCTGGACGTGATCCCCTCCGATTCCACCGAGCGCCTGCGCGTGGTCAAGTCGCCCACCCCGGACATGCCCGGTGATGCGATCGGCGGTGCGATCCTGGTGGAATCGGCCTCGGCGTTCGACCGCAGCGGGCGCAGCCTGCGCGGCAAGATCGAGGCCAGCCACCAGCAGCTGTCCGATGAGACCAGCCCGAAGGCCGCCTTCAACTACAGCGAAGTGTTCAACAACACCTTCGGCGTGGCAGCCGGCGTGAACTACCAGAAGCGCACGTTCGAGTCGGACAACAGCGAAGTGGAATACGAAGGTGCCGACGGCGTCGACCCGACCAAGGTCGCGCCGGGCGATGTGCACGCCATCAACCTGCAGCACCGCAAGTACGAAATCGAGCGCAAGCGCATCGGCGCCAACCTCAACCTGGACTGGCGCCCGAACGAGGACAGCCGCTACTACCTGCGCACGCTGTACAGCCAGTTCGACGATGCCGAAACCCGCCAGCGCGTGATCTTCAACTTCGATGCGGCCAACATGGTGCCCAACGGCACTGACCAGTACCGCCTGGTCGGCATGCCCAAGGATTCCATCGACAAGCGCATGCGCTACCGCACCAAGGAAGAGAACACCTTCGCCGCCAGCCTGGGCGGTGAGAACAAGCTGACCGGTGCCGTGGTCGACTACAAGGCGGGCTACACGCGCACCGAAGAGCGTGTCAACGACGAGATCGAAACGCGCTTCAAGCTCAACGGCAAGGCTTTCAACGGCACCCTGGACCAGCGCAGCCGCCTGCCCAGCTACAGCTTCGACAACGACCAGTGGCTGGACAACGCCAACTACAAGTTCGACCGCATCGTGGCCAAGCCCAAGCAGGTCAACGACGAAGAGCGCAGCGCGCAGGTCAACATCCGCTTCGACGGCGACAACAGCAGCTACAAGTTCGGCGTGCTGGGCCGCTGGCGCGACCGCGACGTCAACGTCGATGAAGCCTCGCTGCGTGTGGGCCCGGCGATCAACCTGAAGGACTGGACCACCGGTTCACCCGAGCACCGCCACGGCAGCATGGGCCAGGGCATGGATTCCGATGCGATGCGCCGCTACTGGGCACAGCACAGCGCCGAATACAGCGGCCGCCCGCAGGA
Organism: Stenotrophomonas maltophilia; assembly: GCA_009912235.1. Classification (GTDB taxonomy): domain Bacteria; phylum Pseudomonadota; class Gammaproteobacteria; order Xanthomonadales; family Xanthomonadaceae; genus Stenotrophomonas; species Stenotrophomonas maltophilia_AV. The sequence goes on along the minus strand of WNDS01000001.1, from coordinate 889,466 downwards.
TGCCGGTGCCAACGCCGCCACCTCGCTGGAAGGCGACTACACCGCCCGCGAAGACATCTTCGCCAGCTATGCGATGGGCACCTGGGACATCGGTGCGCTGCGCGTGATCAGGGGCGTGCGCGTGGAAAGCACCCGCTTCAGTGCCACCGGCAACCGCGTCGACGTGGCCAGCAACGGCCGCAGCTTCAGCGTCACCCCGGTGCAGGCCAGCAAGAGCTACACCAACGTGCTGCCGGACCTGCACCTGCGCTACGACGCCGGCAACGACTGGGTACTGCGCTTTGCCGCCAACAAGACCGTGGCGCGCCCCGGCTTCGGCGATGCGTCGCCGCGCGTGGGCCTGGCCCGCAATGACAACGAAGTGCGCCTGGGCAACCCGAACCTGAACCCCTACGAATCCACCAACCTGGACCTGTCGGTGGAGAAGTACATCGGCAGCAGCGGCATCATCTCGCTGGGCGTGTTCCACAAGTCCATCGATGGCTACATCGTGGAAACCCGCCAGCAGGGCGTGCCGGGCTACGACGGTCTGCCGGTCACCACCGCCATCAACGGCAACAAGGCCAAGGTGCGCGGCGCCGAATTCAACTGGCAGCAGCAGCTGGACTTCCTGCCTTCGGGCTGGGATGGCCTGCTGGTCGGCGCCAGCGGCACCTGGCTGGACACCTCCTTCGATGCGGGCATCGCCGCCCGTGCCGGCGAGGACTTCCACCTGCCGCGCGCCTCGAAGAACGTCTACAGCGCGCACGTGGGCTATGAAAAGTACGGCCTGAGCACGCGCCTGGCCGCCGTGCACCGCAGCGAGTACCTGGACAGCATCGGCGCCGGCCGTGCGTTCGACATCTACGTGGCACCCAACACCCAGCTCGATTTCTCGCTGGATTACCGCTTCACCCCGCGCGTGAGCATGTACTTGGAAGCGCAGAACCTGCTGGACAAGCCGCTGGAGCTGTACCAGGGCAACCGCTCGCGCACGTTGCAGATGGAAGAGTACGGCCGCACCTACGCCATCGGCCTGAAGGTGGCCTTGTGATGGCCGCGCGCACCCCGTTGCTGCTCGCCGCCGCGCTGGCCGCCGCACTGCTGGCCGGCTGCAGCCGTGGCACACCGGCTGCAGCCGAAGCCGATGCCGCCGCTGCCACTGCGCCGGCAGGGCAGGGCGAGCGTTCGGTGGCCGTGGTTGCCGAGGCCTTCCTGACCCCGATGACCCCGGCCGACAACATCGACTCCCCCCCGCCTGGCAGGTACCCGATGGCCGCACCTGGCTGATCGCCACCGCCAAGGCCACTGACAAGCTGGTGGTCTATGACGGCAGCACCGGCGAGCACCTGCGCGACGTCGGCAGCACCGGTACTGCACTGGGCCAGTTCGACCGCCCCAACGGCATCGCCGTCACCGGTGACCTGCTGTGGATCGTCGAGCGTGACAACCACCGCGTACAGCTGTTCAGCCTGCCCGCTTTCACTCCGCTGGCGGTGTTCGGCGCTGACGACCTGCGCAAGCCCTACGGCCTGTGGGTGGACGCACGTGACGATGGCTACAACGTCTACGTAACCGATTCGTGGGATGACGGCAAGGACGCGCAGGGCAACGATGTGCTGCCGCCGCTGGCCGAGCTGGACAAGCGCGTGCGCCAGTACCACGTGACCCGCGAGGGCGCCACGGTGCAGGCCACGCTGGCCGCCAGCATCGGCGATACCAGCGAAGCCGGTGCGCTGCGCGTGGTCGAATCGATCTGGGGCGACCCGGCCAACGACCGTCTGCTGATTGCCGAGGAAGACGAGCGCTACGCCAGCGAATTCAAGGTCTATACGCTGGCCGGCCGCTTCACCGGCACCACCTTCGGCCGCGATGTGTTCAAGGCGCAGGCCGAAGGCGTGATGCTGCGCACCTGCGGCAAGGACGGCTGGTGGATCACCACCGAGCAGGGCAAGGACCACAGCGTGTTCCACCTGTTCGACCGCCACACGCTGAAGCCGGTGGGTGCATTCCGCGGCAACACGGTGGCCAACACCGATGGCATCTGGATGATGCAGCAGCCGTCGGCACGCTTCCCGCAGGGGGCGCTGTACGCCGTGCATGACGACCAGGGTGTGGTTGCCTTCGACTGGGAACAGGTGGCGCACCAGCTGTCGCTGCCGCTGGAGTGCGGCGCATGAGGGCCACGACCCTGCGTGCGCTCGCCTTCGGCCTGGCCTGCGCCCTGTGCGCGGGCAGCGCCGCCGCTGCAACCGCCGATGCTGCCGTCGAGCCGAACACCCAGGTGCCGGCCGGCAACCGGCACTACGCGGCCACCGGCTTCCCCGACCGCATCGTGGCCTCGCCATCGGCCGACCCGCGGCAGGGCTTCGCCGTGGCCTGGCGCACCGATGGCAGCGTGCAGGCGCCGCTGCTGGAAATCGCCGTGGCTGGCGATTCGCCGGCCATCGGCCCGATCACCCGCATCACCGCCAGCACGCGGCCGCTGCAGACCGAGAACGGGCTCTCGCACCACCACCGTGCCGATGTGCAGGGCCTGGCTGCCAATACCCTGTACGTCTACCGCGTGCAGGGCAAGGACAGCTGGAGCGCCTGGAACCAGCTGCCACCGCCGGCCAGGCTGACCAGCCGCTCACCGTGCTGTACTTCGGCGATACCCAGAACAAGAACCTCAGCCACGTCAGCCGGGTCATCCGTGCCGGCCAGAAGGCCGCACCCGAGGTCACACTGAGCCTGTTCGCCGGCGATCTGGTCAGCGGTGGCGACAACGCCGATGACAGCGAATGGGGCGAATGGTTCGCCGCCACCAGCTGGCTGGCGCAGGAAACACTGGTGGCCCCGGCCATCGGCAACCACGAGTACTTCGAGGAATTCGAGGACACCCCGCAGGAGCGCCGCGTACTGGGCCGCCACTGGCCGGTCACCTTCGCGCTGCCGGGCAACGGCAGCCGCGATGCGGCGTCCACCACCTACTGGTTCGACCAGCAGGGCGTGCGCTTCGTGGTGCTCGACGGTACCTCCGCGCTGGACCTGGGCACGGCCAGGGCGCAGGCCGCCTGGCTGGACACCGTGCTGTCGGCCAATCCCAACCCGTGGACCATCGTGCTGCTGCACCAGCCGTTCTACTCGCCGCGCGAAGAGCGTGAGAACAGCCAGCTGAGCGACGTACTGCTGCCGGTGGTGCGCCGCCACAAGGTGGATCTGGTGCTGCAGGGCCATGACCATACCTATGGCCGCCGTGGCGAAGGCAGCGCCGCGACCCCACAGTTCCTGGTCACCGTGGCCGGGCCGAAGCAGTACCGGCTGTCCGAGCAGGCGCGCGCCACGATGGCGCCGGTGGCCGAGGACACCCAGCTGTTCCAGGTGCTGCACATCGACCGGCAGCGCCTGCGCTACGAAGCGCGCACCGTCACCGGCCGCCTGTACGACGGCTTCGAGTTGACGCGCGGCGCCGATGGCGGCAAACAGAAGGTGGAGTTGACGCAGGGACGCATCGCCCCCGTGACTGCCAGCGCGAGCAGACCCTGAAGGGCCGCGCCGACCGTTGCTTGGAATGACCCGAGCCCGCGTGCCGGCCTGTCCGGTGCGCGGGTGATCCAAAACTGCGGAGACCCTGATGACCCTTCGACGTGTTCTGCCCGCGGCCGCCCTGGCTGTCGCCCTGGCACTGGTGGCCGGTGCCAGCCTGGCCGCCGACAGCGTGCTGCACCCGTTCCTGGCGGCACAACCGAAGCAGGCCCCGGACGAAGTGCACCTGGCGGTGGAGATCCCCGCCGGCAGCTTCACCAAGTACGAGATCAAGGACGACGGGCTGGTGCATGTGGACCGTTTCCAGTCGATGCCGGTGGCCTATCCGGCCAACTACGGCTCGATGCCGCGCACCCTGGCCGGCGACAACGACCCGCTCGATGCGCTGGTGCTGACCCGTGAACCGCTGCACCCCGGCGTGATCATCCGCTTCCGCCCGATCGGCTACCTGAAGATGATCGATGGCGGCGAGCACGATGAGAAGGTGATCGGCGTGCCGACCGACAAGGTCGACCCGACCTACGCCAGCATCCGTGATCTGTCCGGCCTGCCGGAGATCGAGCGGCAGCGCATCGAGGCGTTCTTCCGCGTCTACAAGAACCTGCCGTCCGGCCGCAATCCGGTGCAGCTCAACGGCTGGGGCAACGCCGCCGAGGCTCGTGCGCTGATCAGCGAGGCGATGAAGCGCTTCGACGCCCAGTAGCACCCGGCACTGTCTGGCCGTCTGCAGGGCGGCCACCGCCTGCCGTTGTATGCTCATCGCTCAACCGGGGGGATGGCCGTGGGCGAGTCGGTGTGGATACGTGGTCTGGGGGCCACGCTGCTGGTGCTGGAACTGATGCTGGCGGCGTTTCCGCTGACCCTGCTTGATGGTTTCGGCCTGATGGTGCTGCTGCAGCCCAACGATCACCCGGACCACATGCCGACCCTGCTGGGCACGGTGCTGGCCGCTGTCGGTCTGCTGGGCTTCTGGTGGCTGGCCGGTGCGTTCCTGTTCAATGGCTTCACCCTGCGCGGTTCACCGTGGATCGCACGTATTGCCGCCGGGCTCGGCGTTGCGCTGTGCGTGGCCAGCCTGATGGCGGCGCTGCTGTCCGGCCGGCTGACCGGTTGGGCATTGGCGGGGCTGTTCGGCCTGCCGCTGCTGCTGCCGTTGGGGCACATGCTGCTGGCGACGTGGCATCGGCCAGCAGGTGATCCCGTGGCGCCGTAGTGCAACGCCCTGTTGTGCTGACAGTCCCGGCCATGCACGGCACCGGCCCCACACATCCTCCTGCACCCTCCAGCCTCTGCCACGCGGCAGGCTTCACTCCACTTCACCGCCGCTGGCTATCATGTGCGCCTGAAAACCAGAGGGTCGCGCGCGTGTCGGTAGCAGTGGCGTGGTTCCGTCGAGACCTGCGTCTGCAGGACAATCCCGCGTTGCAGGCTGCGCTCGATGCCGGCCATGCGGTGGTGCCGGTCTATATCCATGCCCCGCACGAGGAAGGCGAGTGGGCCCCGGGTGCGGCCTCCGATGCCTGGCGCCACCGCTCGCTGGCGGCGCTGGATACCGACCTGCGCGCGCGCGGTTCGGCGCTGGTGCTGCGCAGCGGCGAGAGCCTGGCGACCCTGCAGGCACTGATCGAGGAGACCGGTGCCGAGGCGGTGTACTGGAACCGCAAGTACGAGCCGGCCACGCAGCCGCGCGACGCCGCCATCAAGCGCACCCTGCGCGAGCAGGGCATCGATGTGCAGAGCTGCAACGGCAGCCTGCTGTTCGAGCCGTGGGACATCGCCACCCAGCAGGGACAGCCGTACAAGGTGTTCACCCCGTACTGGCGCAACGTGCTCAGCCACTGGCGCCTGCCCGCGCTGCAGGCCGCGCCGGAAAAGCTGGCACCGCACGGTGTCGACAGCCTCGCGCTGGAAGAACTGCAGCTTGCGCCCAAGCTGGACTGGGATACCGGCTTCTGGCAGCACTGGCAGCCGGGCGAGGGCGGTGCGCTGGAGGCGCTGTCGGTGTTCGAGGACGGCGCCCTGCGTGGCTACCGCGAGCAGCGCGACCTGCCGGATCGCGTGGGCACCTCCCGGATGTCGCCGCACCTGCATTTCGGCGAGATTGCGCCGTGGCGCATCGCCCACGCACTGGAAGGCCTGCGCAGCGCCGGCACCGAGGCGGACATCGATGGCTACCTGCGCCAGCTCGGCTGGCGTGACTTCGCCTACCACCTGCTGCACCACTTCCCGAAGACGCCCACCGACAACCTCAACCCGCGCTTCGACCGCTTCCCCTGGGCAAACCCGAGTGCCACGCAGCTGCATGACTGGCAGCGCGGCAACACCGGCGTACCGATCGTCGATGCCGGCCTGCGCGAACTGTGGCACACCGGCTACATTCACAACCGCGTGCGCATGATCGTGGCCAGTTACCTGTGCAAGCACCTGCGTGCGCACTGGCTGCACGGCGCGCGCTGGTTCTGGGACACGCTGGTGGACGCCGACCTGGCCAACAACACGATGGGGTGGCAGTGGGTGGCCGGTACGGGGGCCGATGCGGCGCCGTACTTCCGGGTGTTCAACCCCGTCACCCAGGCCGAGAAGTTCGATCCGCAGGCGCGCTACATCAGCCGCTGGGTACCGGAACTGGCGGCGTTGCCGGTCAAGGCACGTTTCGCGCCGTGGCAGCACCCGCTGCTGCTGGCCGAGAAGGCCCCCGGCTACCCGCGCACGCCGCTGGTCGATCTGGCGGCCGGCCGCGATGCGGCGCTGGCCGCGTACCGGAGCACGGGCGGGGCGTAAAGCGGCTGCATGAAGGCCCGGTCAGAAAGCTGAATGCAGAGCGTCCGGCCTTCACATCCATCATCCCGGCGTCGCGCCAGCCTGTATATGCTGCGGAACGTTCGCACGCCGCACCGGCCGGCATACAAGGAGACCCCCGATGATCCGCAATACCACCCGCAACGTGGCCCTGGCCCTGATGTCCGCCGCCGTCCTTTCGGCGTGCGCCACCGGTGGCTCCTATGTGCAGAGTGACCAGTACGGCAACCCGACCGAACAGCAGAACCGCACCGGCCGCAACGCGCTGATCGGCACCGCCATCGGTGTGGCCGCCGGCCTGCTGACCGGCGACAGCGCCACCGAACGCCGCCAGCACGCGCTGATCGGTGCCGGTATCGGTGCCCTCAGCGGCGCGGCCGTGGGCCAGTACCAGGATCGCCAGGAACGCGCGCTGCGCGAGCGCAGCGCCAACACCGGCATCGACGTGCAGCGCCAGGGCGACAACATCACCCTGAACCTGCCCGACGGCATCACCTTCGATTTCGGCAAGGCCGTGCTGAAGCCGCAGTTCTATGGCTCGCTCAACGGTGTTGCCGGCACGCTGCGTGACTACAACCAGACCATGATCGAAGTGGTCGGCCACACCGACAGCATCGGCAGCGACGCAGTGAACAACCGCCTGTCCAAGGAACGTGCCGATTCGGTGGCGCAGTACCTGGTGGGCCAGGGCGTGCAGAGTGTGCGCATCGAAACCCTGGGCGCCGGCAAGGCATACCCGATTGCCGACAACAGCACCGACGCCGGGCGCGCCAAGAACCGCCGCGTGGAAATCCGCGTGATTCCGCTCAAGCAGTAACGCTACGCGTTACTGCAGTTCCGGCAGCGCCGGAACAAAAATGCCGCCCTTGCAGGCGGTATTTTTTGTAGGTGCCGAGCGTTGCTCGGCACACAGTGGAATCGTCCGCTGCAGGGTCCCCGCTTTTGCAGGCGTATGCGATAAGCCCAACAGCGTGCCCACCAAGGGCGGCACCTGCCAATCCGCAAGCACGCCCGGGCAGGCTCCGCGCCTCACAGCGTCGCCGTCGGCCGCACCACGATCTCGTTCACGTCCACATCCTCCGGCTGCTCGATGGCAAACCGCACCGCGCGCCCGATCGCATCGGGCTGCTGTCGATCGCGCGATAGCCCACCATCGCTTCGGCGGCGACCGGGTCGGTGATGCTGTCGGCCAGTTCGCTTTCAACCACGCCAGGGTGGATGCAGGTCACCCGCAATGCGCGATGTTCCTGGCGCAGCCCCTCGGAAATCGCGCGCACGACATGCTTGGTCGCGCAGTACACCGCGGCGGTCGGTACCACCGACAATGCGCCCACCGAGGCAACGTTGATGATCTGGCCGTGGCCACGCGACAGCATGTGCGGCAGCACGGCCGCGATGCCATACAGCACGCCACGGATGTTGACGTCGATCATCCGGTCCCACTCGTCCACCTTCAGCGACGCCATCAGGGACAGTGGCATCACGCCGGCGTTGTTGACGATCACGTCGATACCGCCGAAGCGCGCGATGGCGGCGGCAACGAAGGCCTCCACCTGCGCGCGCTCGGTGACATCCACGGCGTGAACCAGCACGTCCGCGCCGGCCTGGCGCAGTTCGTCGGCCAGCGCCTGCAGGCGGTCCATGCGGCGGGCGCCAAGTACCAGGCGCATGCCCGGTGCGGCCAGATGGCGGGCGATGCCGGCGCCGATGCCGCTGGAGGCGCCGGTGATCAGAAGGGTGCGGGAAAGGGTCATGGTTGGCTCTCGTGTGGTGGGGAAGGCCGGGCGGTGGGCCCGGTACCGACACGGTAGAGCGGTGCCATTGTCGCGATAAGATGGCTTCCGGTACTCACGCTGTTAAGAGGTGCTAACCAGTGGATGTCGACCTCAATGCCCTGGCGGTGTTCCAGCGCGTCGCGGCCTACCGCAGTTTCAGCGGGGCTGCCGCACAGTTGGGCGTCACCCGCTCAGCGGTCAGCCAGGCCGTGCGCAGGCTGGAGCAGTCGCTGGGCGTGGCGCTGGTGCTGCGTACCACGCGCAGCGTCAATCTCACCGAGGCGGGGCAGGCGATGAGCAGGGCGATCGGCCCGGCCTTGTCAGAGGTCTCCGATGCCGTGGCGGCGGCCGTGCGTCGGCAGGATGCGGTGTCCGGGCAGCTGCGGCTGGCGGTGTCGTCCATCGCCGAGAGCTTCCTGGCCGGCCCGCTGCTGGCCGCCTTCGTGGCGCGCCATCCGGCGCTGCAGCTGGATATCACGGTGACCGACGAGGAATTCGACATCGTCGCCGCCGGCTTCGATGCCGGTGTCCGCCTTGGCGAGGTGATTGCGCAGGACATGGTGGCCGTACCGGTGTCGGCACGGCAGCGGCAGCTGGCGGTGGCATCGCCGGCCTATCTCGCCCAGCACGGCGTGCCAGGCCACCCGCGCGATCTGGCCGCGCACTGCTGCATCGGCTGGCGCCGTGCACTGGGCGTGGCGCCTTATCGCTGGGAATTCGAGGAGCGCGGGCGGGAATTCAGCGTGGACGTGCAGCCGGAAATCACCAGCAACGACATGGGCGTGATGCTGCGCATGGCACTGGCCGGTGCCGGCGTGGCGCTCGGCATGGAAGACACCTGGCGGCCATGGCTGCAGCGTGGCGAACTGACCTGTGTGCTGGAGCCGTTCTGCCCGCGTTTTGCCGGGTTTTTCCTGTACTACCCCAGCCGCCGCCAGGCCGAGCCGAAGCTGCGCGCGCTGGTCGAGCACGTACTTTCCGCGCCATAGCACCACGCCGTGCCCGACGATGTTGCATCGTCCGTCGGGCACGGCCTGCGGTGGCAACGCCGCTTACGCTGCGGCAGTGACCTTTTCCAGGATGCGCTTGCCGCTGCTTTCCAGCGCGGCGTCTTCCTTTTCCTGCTGCTGCTGGGCCAGCTACGCTGCCGGGCACTGCGCCAGCATGTAGTTGGCATCGAAGTTGAGCTTCTCCACCAGGAAATCGACGAACGCGCGCACCTTCGGCGAGACCAGCCGGCCGCCGGCGAACACCGCATTGAAGTCCATTTCCGGGCCGGTCCAGCCGGCCAGCACGCGGCGCACCATGCCCGATTCGATGAACGGCTTAGCCATCACATCACCGGTCAGCAGCAGGCCTTCGCCACAGACCAGCGCGCCATTGAGCGCGGAAGCATCGTTGGCCACCGTCAGCGGCGACACCGGGAAGTCGCGCAGGTCGCCGCCCTTCTCGCCCAGCTGCCAGGTGATGCGGTTGGGATGGGTGTGGTACGGCTTGCGCATGGCCAGGATGCGGTGGAACTGCAGTTCGTCCGGGTGCAGCGGCTCGCCGTAGCGTTCGATGTAGGACGGTGCTGCGAACACCTGCGTTCGCAGGGTGCCCAGCTTGCGTGCCACCAGGTTCGAGTCGGGCAGGGTACCTACGCGCAGGGCCAGGTCGGCCTCGCCGGCAATCAGGTCCAGCTTCTCGTTGCCCAGGTGCATGTCCACGCGGATTTCCGGGTACTGCGCGTGGAACTGGCCCAGCAGCGGTGCGATCCAGGTAATGCCGATGGTGTAGGGCACGGTGAAGCGCAGCCAGCCCCGCGGGCCGGACTGCAGCTGGCTGACCGCACTCTCGGCCTCTTCCAGTTCGCGCGCGATGCGCTGGCAGTGCTCATGGTAGATCGAGCCGGCTTCGGTCAGGCCGAGGCGGCGCGTGGTCCGGTGCAGCAGGCGCGCGCCAAGGCGCGTTTCCAGTTCCTGCGCCTTGCGGCTGACGGTGGTCTTGGGCAGGCCGAGCGATTTGGCAGCGGCGATGAAGCTGCCTTGCTCGACCACTTTGACGAAGATCAGCGTCTCGTTTAGATCGTGGGACATGGTCGGGATCCTGGACGTCGGGGACGGGGCAATCGTGACAGATAGATTGTGCCGGGAGCGGGATGATTATTCCCCTTAATCAGGACTAATCAAGTAAAGGTTTGAGGTCTATCGTGGCGCCATTCTCGAAAAGGAGCCCGCTAGCCATGAGCCTGCGAAACATTCTTGCCCGCTTCCGCCTTGTCGGCCAGGACGCTCTGGACCAGGCAATGACCGTGGAAGCGCGCCCCAGTTCCTTGGCACACAAGGATTTCCGCGAATTCACTGCCCCCCCTGCGCCAGCAGCGCGGTGGCAGCATCCGGCTGGGTGCCCCCACAACGACCGACTGGGCCGTATTGGGATTATCCCGGGCATGGGAGGTAATATCCCATGAACGGGACGCTGACCCCGGAAGTGCTGGTGCTTGGTGGCACCGGCGCGGTCGGCCAGGGCCTGGTTGCCGCCTTGCTTGAGGCAGGCAGCCCGGTGCTGGTCGTCGGCCGCGATCCGGGGCGACTGTCGGCGCTGCACGAGCAGTTCGCCGATGAGCCGGGTCTGGAGACCCTGCTCGGCTCGCTGGCCGACGACGGCTCGGCGCGCGTGGTGGCCGAACGCGTGGCCGCCCGCCCGCGCCCGCTGGCGGCGGTGGTCGACGCCATGGGCGGGCCGTACAACCGCGGCCGGGTGACCGACCGCAGCGGTGATGCGCTGCTGCAGGCACTGCAGGCCGACCTGATGCCGCACGTGCATGCTGGCCGCCACCTGCTGCCGTTGCTGCAGGACGATGGGTACCCGGGCCGCTACGTTCTGGTTGGCAGTCCGGCCGGCCTGAAGCCGTGGGCCGGGTACGGCGAAGCGTCCATCACCACCTCGGCCACGCGCATGTACGCGCAGGTGCTGCACCAGGAAGCACAGGCACTGGGCGTGTGCGCGCAGATGCTGGAAGTGTGCAGCCCGGTGTGCACCCCGGCCAATGCGGCCAACGCCTGCATCGAATGGCCAAGCGCGCTGCTGGTCGGGCGCCGCCTGGTCTCCCTGCTCGACAACTGCCGCGACAACCGCGCCATCGTGCGCTGCGATACCCGCGATGGCGAACTGCCGCGCGGCCTGCTGCAACTGGACAGCGCCAACGTCTGGCGCGGCGCCACCGGAAACACTTGACCTCGACATTGGTTGAGGTCCCACGCTGCGCGTCCACCGCGTTGCAGGCGCCTGATCCATGCCTTGCCCCTGATTGAACCGAATTGCTGTAACCACCCCTCAGTACGGATGCATCTCATGACTTTCCCCAATTCCACCCCGCATCGTTACACCCGACGGCTGGCCATGGCCGGCGTGTCGATCCTGGCCGCCGTCGTGCTGGCAGCCTACAGCGGCGGCCACGCCGGAGAAGGCGGCATGCCGCCGCCGCAGGTCAGCGCCGCCCCGGTGCTGGTCAAGCAGGTCAGCCAGTGGGACGAGTTCAGCGGCCGCGTTGAAGCGGTCCAGAGCGTTGAACTGCGCCCGCGCGTTTCCGGCTACATCGACAAGGTCAACTATGTCGAAGGCCAGGAAGTGAAGAAGGGCGAGGTGCTGTTCACCATCGACGCGCGCAGCTACCAGGCCGAGTACGATCGCGCCCGCACCGAACTGACCCGCGCCCGCACCCAGGCCAGCCTGTCGCGCAGCAAATCCGAGCGTGCCAAGCGCCTGTCCGAGCAGCAGGCCATTTCCACCGAAGTGGCCGACCAGCGCCGTGCCGCTGCCGACCAGGCCGGTGCCGATGTGCAGGCGGCGCAGGCTGCACTGGATGCAGCCGCACTGAACCTGGAGTTCACCAAGGTGCGTGCACCGATCGACGGCCGTGCCGGCCGCGCGATGGTCACCGCCGGCAACCTGGTGACCGCCGGCGACAGCGCCAGCGTGCTGACCACGCTGGTTTCGCTGGACACCGTGTTCGTCTACTTCGATGCCGACGAAGGCACCTTCCTGCGCTATGCGCAGATGGCACGCAAGGGTGAACGTCCGAGCGAGCGCGACAGCGGCAGCGCGCTGCCGGTGAAGGTGGCGCTGAGCGGCGAAGAAGGCTTCCCGCACGAAGGCAAGGTCGATTTCCTGGACAACCAGGTGACCCGCAGCACCGGCACCATCCGCGTGCGCGCGCTGATGGACAACAAGGACCGGCAGTGCACCCCGGGCCTGTTCGCCCGCGTGCAGCTGCTGGGCAGTGGCCAGTTCGAAGCCAAGCTGATCGATGACAAGGCCGTGCTGACCGACCAGGACCGCAAGTACGTCTACGTGGTGGACAAGGATGGCAAGGCCCAGCGCCATGACATCCAGCTGGGCCGCACCGCCGATGGCCTGCGCATTGTCGAAAGCGGCCTGGCCGCGGGTGACAAGGTCATCATCGACGGCGTGCAGAAGGTCTTCATGCCGGGCATGCCGGTGCAGGCCAAGGCCGTGGCGATGCAGCCCGCTGCCACGCCGGCGCCGGGCCGCGATACCACCGCCGCACTGAACCACTGATCCGCCGTCTCCTGATCCAAGTTTCCGCTTAGCCGCCGGCGCCAGCGGCGGCCGTCCCTGCCTTCGTCCCCACGACGAGGGGTAGGGCGGCTGTTGCCCGCCGTCGGCCTTTCCCAGGAATTCCTCCATGGACTTTTCCCGTTTCTTCATCGACAGGCCGATCTTCGCGGCGGTGTTGTCGATCGTGATCTTCGCCGCCGGCCTGATCTCCATCCCGATCCTGCCGATCGGCGAGTACCCGGAAGTGGTACCGCCGTCGGTGGTGGTGCGCACCGTCTACCCGGGCGCGAACCCGAAGGTGATCGCCGAAACCGTTGCCACCCCGCTGGAAGAAGCCATCAACGGCGTTGAAGGCATGATGTACATCAAGTCGGTGGCCGGCTCTGACGGCGTGCTGCAGATGACCATCACCTTCCGCCCGGGCACCGACCCGGACGACGCCGCGATGAAGGTGCAGAACCGCGTGGCGCAGGCGCAGGCGCGCCTGCCCGAGGACGTACGCCGACAGGGTGTGACCACCCAGAAGCAGTCGCCCACGTTCCTGATGGTGGTGCACCTGACCTCGCCGAAGGGCAAGTACGATACGTTGTACCTGCGCAACTTCGCCCGCCTGCACGTCAAGGATGCGCTGGCGCGTATTCCGGGCGTGGGTGATGCGCAGATCTTCGGTGGCGGTGACTACGCCATGCGTGCCTGGCTGGACCCGGACAAGATCGCCGCGCGGCCTGACCGCCAGCGATGTGGTGCGTGCCATGCGCGAGCAGAATGTGCAGGTCTCGGCCGGCCAGCTCGGCGCCGAGCCGATGCCCAACAGCCAGTTCCTGACCCTGTTCAATGCCCGGGGCCGCCTGAAGAGCGAAAAGGAATTCGGTGACATCGTGCTCAAGGCCGGCACCGACGGTGAAGTGGTGCGCCTGTCCGACGTGGCCCGCGTGGAGCTGGGTGCGGGCGACTACACCCTGCGCTCGCAGCTGGACGGCAAGAACGCGGCGGGTATCGGTATCTTCCAGTCGCCCGGTGCCAACGCGCTGGACATCCGTGATGCGGTCATCCACACCATGGATGAAATGCAGAAGACGATGCCCGACGACGTGAAGTACGAAGCGGTGTATGACACCACCATCTTCGTGCGCGATTCGATCAAGGCCGTGGTGTCCACGCTGCTGGAAGCCATCGCGCTGGTGGTGCTGGTGGTGATCCTGTTCCTGCAGACCTGGCGTGCCTCGATCATTCCGCTGATCGGCGTGCCGTTGTCGGTGGTGGGTACCTTCGCTGCGTTGTACCTGCTGGGCTTCTCGATCAACACGCTGAGCCTGTTCGGCCTGGTGCTGGCGATCGGCATCGTGGTTGACGATGCGATCGTGGTCGTGGAAAACGTTGAACGCAACATCGAAGAAGGCCTCACCCCGCTCGCCGCGGCCCACCAGGCCATACGCGAAGTGTCCGGCCCGATCATCGCCATCGCGCTGGTGCTGTGCGCGGTGTTCGTGCCGATGGCCTTCCTGTCCGGCGTCACCGGCCAGTTCTACAAGCAGTTCGCCGTCACCATCGCCATTTCCACGGTGATCTCGGCCATCAACTCGCTGACCCTGTCGCCGGCCCTGGCTGCCCGCCTGCTGAAGCCGCACGGCGCGCCCAAGGATGGCCCGAGCCGTCTGATCGATCGTCTGTTCGGCTGGGTGTTCCGTCCGTTCAACCGCTTCTTCAAGTCCAGCTCGGAAAAGTACGAGCGCGGCGTTTCGAAGATCCTCGGCCGTCGTGGTGCGGTGTTCGTGGTCTACGCGATCCTGCTGGTCGGTACCGGTGTGATCTTCAAGCTGGTGCCGCCGGGCTTCATTCCGACCCAGGACAAGCTGTACCTGATCGCCGGCGTGAAGCTACCGGAAGGCTCGTCGATCGCGCGTACCGATGAAATGCTGCGCAAGGTCGCCAAGATCGCCCAGGAAACCGATGGCGTTGCACACACCATCTCGTTCCCCGGCCTGAATGCACTGCAGTTCACCAACACGCCCAACACCGGTGTGGCGTTCATTCCGCTCAAGCCGTTCAACGAGCGTCATGGCCGCACGACAGCGCAGATCAACGCCGAGATCAACCAGAAGATCGCCGGGCTGCAGGAAGGCTTCGCCTTCGCGCTGATGCCGCCGCCGATCCTGGGCCTGGGCAACGGCAACGGCTACCAGATGTTCATCGAAGACCGCGGCAACCTGGGCTACGGCGCATTGCAGAATGCCGTGCAGGCCATGCAGGGCACGGTTGCGCAGACGCCGGGCATGGCCTTCCCGATTTCCAGCTACCAGGCCAACGTGCCGCAGCTGGACGCCGAGGTGGGCCGCGTCAAGGCCAAGGCACAGGGCGTGCAGCTGACCGAACTGTTCGACACGCTGCAGACCTACCTGGGCTCGGCCTACGTCAACGACTTCAACCAGTTCGGCCGTACCTGGCAGGTGATCGCGCAGGCAGACGGGCAGTTCCGCAACAGCGTTGAGGACATCGGCAAGCTGCGTACCCGCAACGACCGTGGCGAGATGGTGCCGATCGGTTCGATGGTCACCGTCAAGCAGACCTTCGGTCCGGACCCGGTGCTGCGCTTCAACGGCTACCCGGCCGCCGACCTGGCCGGTGAAGCCGACCCGCGCCTGCTGTCCTCGGCCGAAGCGATGAACAAGCTGACCGAGATCGCCGGCAAGGTGCTGCCGGTGGGCATGACCACCGAATGGACCGACCTGAGCTACCAGCAGGCCACCCAGGGCAAGGCCGCCTTCATCGTGTTCCCGGCGGCCATCATGCTTGCCTTTCTGGTGCTGGCCGCGCTGTACGAGAGCTGGTCGCTGCCGCTGGCGGTGATCCTGATCGTACCGATGACCCTGCTGTCGGCCCTGTTCGGCGTGTGGCTGACCGGCGGTGACAACAACGTGTTCGTGAAGGTCGGCCTGGTGGTGCTGATGGGCTTGGCGTGCAAGAACGCGATCCTGATAGTCGAGTTCGTCCGCGAATTGGAAATGGGCGGCAAGGGCATCGTGGAAGCTGCGCTGGAAGCCTGCCGCCTGCGTCTGCGCCCGATCGTGATGACTTCCATCGCGTTCATCGCCGGCACCGTGCCGCTGGTGCTCTCGCATGGTGCAGGCGCCGAGGTCCGCTCGGTCACCGGCATCACCGTGTTCGCCGGCATGCTGGGCGTGACCCTGTTCGATCTGTTCCTGACCCCGGTGTTCTACGTGGCCCTGCGTAAGTTCGTCACCCGCAACGGTGGCGGCAAGCTGGTCCAGCACGGTGAACCCACCATCCACCACTGACATGGACAACGGCGGTTGCGCCGGCCCCACGCCGGCGCCCGTTTCCCCCTACCAAGGCATCCATCGATGAACATGCATCAGAACAAGATCGCGCTGGTCACCGGCGCCACCCGTGGCATCGGCACCGAGACCGTGCGCCAGCTGGCCCAGGCCGGCGTGCACACGCTGCTGGCCGGCCGCAAGCGCGAAACCGCGGTGGAAGTGGCGCTGACCCTGCAGGCCGAAGGCCTGCCGGTGGAAGCGCTGCAGCTGGACGTGACCGATGCGGCCAGCATCGCCGCCGCCGTCGAGCAGGTGCGCCAGCGCCACGGCCGCCTGGACATCCTGGTCAACAATGCCGGCATCATGATCGAGAACCCGGCGCAGGCACCGTCCGAACAGACCCTGCAGACCTGGCAGCGCACCTTCGACACCAACGTCTACGCGCTGGTGGCCGTTACCCAGGCCTTCCTGCCGCTGCTGCAGCAGGCCAAGTCCGGCCGCATCGTCAACGTGTCCAGCGTGCTGGCCTCGCAGACCCTGCACGCCGACCCGACCTCCAGCATCTACGACTTCAAGGTGCCGGCCTACAACGCGTCCAAGGCCGCGGTGAACAGCTGGACCCTGAGCCTGGCCCACGAACTGCGCAGCACGCCGATCAAGGTCAACACCGTGCACCCCGGTTACGTGAAGACCGACATGAACGGTGGCCACGGTGAACTGGAAATCGCCGAAGGCGCGCGCTCCAGCGTGCAGATGGCGCTGATCGGCGAGAGCGGCCCCAGCGGCAGCTTCACCTACCTGGGCGAGGTGCTGCCGTGGTGATCCGTACCCTGACGATGGCCCTGGGCAGCGCACTGCTGCTGGCCGGCTGTGCGGTCGGCCCGAACTACAAGGCACCGGTGCAGACGCCGGTGGTGCTGCAGGGCTCGGCGCAGCCGGTGTTCAGCACCGAGTCGCCGGTAGCCAGCTGGTGGGCGCAGTTCGACGATCCGGTGCTGGAAAAGCTGGTGCACAACGCACTGGCCGACAACCTGGACCTGCGTGTGGCCGTGGCCCGCGTCCGTCAGGCCCGCGCCGTGTTTGTCGAGAGCCGCTTTGACCAGGCGCCGCACGTGACCGCCAACGGCACTTACGACCGGCGCAAGCAACCCGATCCGCAGCTGGGTGGGCAGCGGGTGTTCAGTGAAAGCTACCAGCTCGGCTTCGACGCCGGCTGGGATCTGGATCTGTTCGGCCGCAAGCGCCGCGCCACCGAAGCCGCACGTGCCGACCTGGACGCCGAGCAGGCCAACCTGGCCGACGCGCAGGTGCTGGTGGCTGCCGAAGTGGCACGCAACTACTTCGAGCTGCGTGGCACGCAGAAGCGCATCGCCGTGGCCCAGCAGACCTTGGTGAACCTGCGCGATACCCAGAAGCTGACCGAGACCCGCTGGCAGCTGGGTGCCGGCAGCGAACTGGACGTGCAGAGCAGCCGTGCCCGCCTGAAGGCGATCGAGGCCGACATTCCGCTGTTGGAAGTCTCTGAAACGCAGTCGCGCCATCGCCTGGCCGTGCTGATGGGCCTGCGCCCGGAAGCCGTGCAGGACATGCCGGCCCCGCGTGAGATGCCGGCCTTTGCCAAGGCCCTGCCGCTGGGCGACACCCGCGAGCTGCTGCGCCAGCGGGCCGACGTGCGCGTGGCCGAGCGTCGTCTGGCCGCGGCCACCGCCCGTGTGGGTGTGGCCACTGCCGACCTGTTCCCGCGGCTGTCGCTCAATGGCTTCGTCGGCTTCCTCGGCGGCGATGCCAACGGCCTGGTCAACGGCAACAACAAGGCGTGGTCGCTGACCCCGTCGCTGAGCTGGGCAGCGTTCGACTACGGTTCGGTGTGGGCCCGCCTGCGCGCCAGCAAGGCAGAAGCCGAGGGCGTGGCCGCGCAGTACGAACAGGCCGTGCTGCTGGCACTGGAAGACACCGAAAACGCGTTGACCCGCTACAGCAAACAGCAGTCCCGCCTGGCCATCGTGGTCGAGCAGGCACAGTCGGCACGTCGTGCCGCCACGCTGGCGCAGGTGCGTTACCGCGAGGGTTCGGAAGACTTCCTGACCCTGCTCGACGCACAGCGCACCCAGCTGGTGGCCGACGATGCGCTGGCCTCGGCCGAGGCCGATGTCAACGTCAGCGTGGTGGGCGTCTACAAGGCGCTCGGTGGCTGGGGGCAGTCGCCGCAGCCGGCGGTGGCGATGGCGCGCTGAGCCCGCAAGGCGTCGCGTCTGCCTGAGGGCGGCAGGGCCGGGTGTGCCAGTGATGGCGCATCCGGCTCTGCCATTTTTCGTTGCAACGTGCCACAACGGACGCAACACCACCGGTGGCGGGGAGGGCAGGGCATGGCACGCAGGAAATGGGACGCGCAGCAGTTCCTGTTTGGCGACCCCGGCCCACCCGGCGCCGGCCTGTCCGTTGGCGTGGTGGTGCTGTTGCTGGTGGCAGGCGCAGCCGCCGCGTTGGCCATCCTGCGCCTGCCCGATTCACTGCTGGGCGTGGGCCTGATGTGCATGGCCGTGTTCCTGGCCATCTGCGCGCGCATCTGCCAGGCGCGCAACCAGCACCAGGCGCTGTACCGCCTGCTGACGCGGCACCGGCCGCCGTAGCCGCCGGTGCCAGCGCTGCATCACCGGCTGGCCGGCCAGTCCAGTACCACCCGCAGCGGGAAATGGTCCGAGGGCAGCACGCCATCGACGCGCGTATCCAGCGTGGCGAACTCGCGGGCCCGGAAGCCGCGCACCAGCACCCAGTCCAGTTCGGCGGTGGCCGTGCCGGTGAAGTCATGGAAGGTCAGGCGCGGGCCCTTTGGCGTCTTCACCTGGGTGCGGGTGTCCTGCAGCACGCGGGTGAAGGCGGTGTAGGTCGGGCTGCCCGGTTCACTGTTGAAATCGCCGGTCAGCACCACCGGCAGGTCGGCCGGCAGCGAGGCCAGCCGCGAAGCGATCAGCTCGGCACCCTTCACCCGGCGCGGCTCGTCCTCATTCCGGTAGGGCAGGTGGGTGTCCATGAAGTAGAAGCGGCGGCCATCGTCCAGCCGGCGGAACAATCCCCAGGTCACCATGCGCGGGTACAGGTTGCCCCAGGTGATGCTGCCGGCAACCTCGGGTGTATCGGACAGCCAGTAGTTGCCCGACGCCTCCAGCGCCAGCACCCGGGTGTCGTAGAACACGCCCATGTGTTCGTCACCGCTGCCGCCGCCGCGGCCTTCGCCGAACCAGCGGTAGCCCGGCAGGTGTTCGGCCAGGTAGGTGGCCTGTTCCAGCACCAGTTCCTGGGTGCCGACCACGGCCGGGTGCGCGTCGCGGATCACCTTCACCATCGCATCGCGACGGTCTTCCCAGCGTTTGCCGGGTTCGGTATCGGCCGGGGTGCGCACGTTGAAGGACATCACCGTCAAGGGCGCAGTCGTGGGTGTGGCGGCCCAGGCAGAGGCGGCGGGCAGGGCAAGGGCCAGCAGGGCAAGCAGCGCCGGGCGGCGCAGGTGGAACAGCATCGTGGATATCCTCCCATCCATGAAAACGATTTCAAGGATGGCACGATTGCACCGCCCGGGGCTATGCCGCAGCGGGCCGCTCAGGGCCGTCCGCCACGCAGCATGGGGATGGCGAACAGCAGGGTCAGCACGCACCAGGCCGTTCCGGCCAGCAGGGAACCGGCGGCGATGCTGAAGACCAGTACCGCCAACGCGGCCACGCACATCAGCAGGCCGATGCCGCGTGCCAGTGGCGAGCCATAGAAGGCGGTGCCGGGAATGGGCGGCGTACCGGGCGGCGCGAAGCGTTCCCACGCGCGCAGCGCCGCCTCGAAGCGCGCTTCCAGCTGCGACAGCTGGGTCGGCGCCTGCCGGCAACCAATCAGCAGCGTCGGCGCGTTGTAGCGGTCCAGGCGCAGGTAGTCGCCGGTGCCGAAACGGGTGATCTCCACGAACGGCACGAAACGGCCACGCCCGAATAGCAGGCCATCGGCGCCGACCTGCAGCGTGTCCGTGCGCGGCCACAGGCGGTAGACCAGCGTGGGCAGCAGCACTACGACGGCCAGCGCCACTGCAATGGTCCAGGCGCCGATGCGCGGGCCCAGCCAGGGAATCAGCGGCAACGCCAGCAAGGGGGCCAGCGCGATCGAGGCCTGGTGGTAGCGGGTGGTCACGGTGACATCGACGTCGGGTTCGAGGTCGAGTCGGGCGCGGGGGTGTGGGTGCATGCGGCCTCCTGTCGGGTGGGCTTCACGCGTGAACGGCGCAGTGGGGCGTATGGGGTTGGGCCGGGCATGCAGCGTTTGCATGCCCGGCTCGTCGCATCATCCATCAGATGACGTACGGCACTCCGAACTCATCGATGTAGTAGACCGAGACCACCCAGCGATCGCCATCGGGACCGTTCTCATAGACCGTGCATTGCTGGTGCCAGACACGCCCTACCTTGTAGGGCGCGCATTCCGTGGTAAGCCCGTTGGTGCTGGCCTGGGCGGTGCCGCTGGGGGCAAGTGCGCCGGCTGCGAACGCCAGGCTGATCAAAGAAGCCAGAGCAATCCTGCGGAAAACCATGTCGTGCTCTCCTTGTCGTGGTTACATCGTTTACCCATGCGCTCATGCGCAGCTGCTGGATAGCACGGTGCCCGCATGGATGCCAGTCGTGTCCTGTCCTGCGTGCATCAACGGCCGTCGTTGATGGGGCGCACTCTGTCGCTACCAGAATTTCTTACGCGTTGCGTCATGGATTTTCCCGGCGCCATCAACGCATGCGGCCATTCTGTTCACTCTCGTTATCACGGCCGCGTTGCCGTGCTTTGCCACAGATGCCCGCGAGGCTGGTTGCTGCCCTTGCGCAGGACAAGAAAGGTGGTGCGCTGCTGGCTGGCAGGGCGCATCTGCAACCGTGACCGCGCTGGCCCTCGGGGCGGACCCGGGACCGGAAAAAGCGCGTTGCGTGTTGTGTCAGGGCAGGCGCACAGGATCGTCAGCCACCACCCGCGCAGACGATGCGGTGCATGGGAAAGTCCACGGCTTTGGATGCATGGTTGTGTGTCCCTTCAATGCGCGCATGCAGCCGGTCCACGCCACGCCGCGCGTAGATCACCCGCTGTGGGAAGTCGTGGCCGGCATTGCTGAAGGCGCTGCTGCTGTCATCCTGGTGGCTCAGCACGAAGGTGGTTTCCTGCTGCCCGGACGGCAGGGCGATGAACACCACGCTGCCGTCCTCGCGCTGGCGGATCTGCATGAATTCATGGGCTACGGTGCGTCCGTCGCGCACGGTGCGGCTGCTGCCCAGCAGCGTACCGCCGGCCAGTGGCATCCACTGTTCGCCCGACCCTGGCTCGGCACCATCGTTCTGCAAGCACCCGGCCAGCCAGGCCAGCGACTCGATCCTGGTGGAGGGTGCGGAGCCCTGTGCGTGTGCAGCCGACAGGGACGCAGTGAAGGTCAGTACCACGGCGGCAAGCAGGCGGGCGAGGGGCACATGCATGAGTCCATTCCTGCGCAGTGGGGGCAGCCATTGTGCGCGCAGGTGCAGGCAACAAAAAAAGCCGGACCCCAATCGACGGGATGTCCGGCTTTTCGTGGTCCCGAAGGACCCTACAGATGGTGGAGGTGGGCGGAATTGAACCGCCGTCCGAAGGCACTCCATCCCCAGCACTACATGCTTAGCTCACCGTTGGATCTCGCCCCCGAGCAGCACGGCGTGCAAAGCGCACCCGGGGACCAGCCTGTTGTGTTCTAGTGCCGGACTGACAGGCAGCCGCCCAGCGCGATTCCATGATAATGACTCTACGCTGCGAGCATGGACACAAGCAGTTTCGAGGCTCCGCCTAAGTCGGCAGAAGATCACGCACCACAGTTTTTAGGCTGCGAGAGCGACCGGAGCGTAGTTGTCGTCGTTGGCAACTAGAGTTTTGCAGCTGGATTTACGAGGAAAGCTACCCCCTCGGCATGCGCCAGGCGACTTCACAACCCCCGTCGAAACCAATGCACCCCCGGTTTCTTCAAGTATTGCAAGGCTTTCAGGCCCTTGGTTGGCCAAAAGTTGACCAAGATCACGCCTAACGATGTGGATACTACGGCAATCTTCCTAAACAGTCACGCGTTGATTGAGCTAGCGAGCTGAGGAGGCCGACGTATGATATGTCATTCATCTATGTGAATGCGCGAAGGAGGGCGTCGATCTCGGGCAGCCTTTGCCTAGACGCAATCGCGTTGTCGAGGACAAACACCTGCCTTACGTTGCGATGAGCCACCTCGCCATAGGTGCGCAGATATTCTCGCTTGTAGAACGCGGTATCACCAGCGCACTGATGCCAATTCGTTGCGAGGAGAACGGCCTCCAGACAGGGTGACTGAGTCAACATGTGGATTCTAGCTCGCCTGCCGATAGCTCGAACTGAGTCGTCCCAATCAGTGTCGGTGTCAAAGAGCGCGGCAATAGTGCCGTAACTCCCTTGACGGCCGATGCGGATGGCATCCTGAATGACGCTTCTGGCACCTTTTCCCCTAGCATTACGAATCGTGACACTTGGGCCTTGGCGGTTGCCGCAGAGTGCATCCCGGAGCAGTTTGAGGAGTTCCACTTCTGCATCACCTTCGCCTACTACCAGTAGCGTCGGCCTTAGGTTTCGGACAATTCTCGGGGCTCTAGACATCGCTACGAACCTCAGGGAGGGCGCCGATCGCACCCGATTCATATTTGGCCCGAAGATTATCGTCACTTCTTAGTCCGTGAACTTGATCGCCACGGAAAGCAGTGCTAACGCAATCAGATTTTTCTACGAAGTAAGTTTGAGCCTTGCTTATGTAGTCCAGTACTTTGGTCGTATGACTGGTAAAGAAGAGTTGAGCTCCATGGGGGTTTGTCTCCTCTGCATCGAATAATGAAAGTAGAGACTCGAGCAGATGGGGGTGGAGGTCACTCTCCATTTCGTCGATGACAGCCAGGCCGCCGGTGTGTAGCACTGGTATTAGTAGTGCCAGAAGCACGTAGGCAGACTGCGTGCCATTAGATTCAGTTTCGTAGGGTAGTGTGAAGTGTTCTCCATTTTCTCTCGCATGGCGGAAGTAGGCGCGCAACTGCCTCTTCGTCTTGCCGGCGGAGTCCACATAACTCTCCTTCTTGAGCTCAAAGCTATCTAAGCCAAGATCCCAAGACCTCAACAGGGCAGTGGCCTCTTCGCGCAGTCCCTCAAATTTCTGAAAAGCCTCGTTGGCAAATTCAAGATTGCTCAAATAGTGGGGGCGTCCGTCAATATCGACATTCCATTGAGCTATGTAGTTATCAATGAATTCGGTCGACGTGCTCTCATGCTGCCGAGCCCATGAAACGAGCGAAGTATTCTGTCTCGCTCTTGAAGCTACATGGAGTGGAAGATCGAATGATTTGAGCTGAATGTCATAGCTCTCACTTTGCTCATTCCATCGGCGTTTGAACAGGTAGCTAAAACGTGTTGCCCTCTTGTAGAGGGCCTCCCAGTGCACGCGCCTCTCTGTCAACTTAAGCTCGTACTTCCACGTTTCACCGTCAGAGTCGTCGAAGACTATCTCAAAATCCGATGGTTCATCGGGGTTCAATATGCGAGGTGGAAGGGGAATGTCCTGGTCAACGTCAAGGCCAAACGAACCCTTCATAAACCAGAATAGGAAGGCCGCAGGCTTGAGGAGGGCCGTTTTGCCGGATGCGTTAGCGCCGAATGCTGCCAAGACGGTTGTCAGGCGCGTGCCGTCGGCAGCGCGGCGTTCGTAGCCTCGGGAAGGAGCGCCCTTCGGCAATTCAAAGAGAACCTCCGTTTCCTCGAGAAAGCTCTGGAAGTTCTTGAATTTCAATGACCTAATCATATCGGCGTGTCCAAAGGGGTGATGCTAATGATCGAATCTTACAAGAATTTGGTTAGTTGCGCGTGTGGTCGCTTCTCACGCCTTGCTTTGGCTCCGCCGACCTAGAAGGGGCAGGCCAAGCTGCCGCGGCCTTGGCCCCTGCGTCTGGGACCATTGAAGGGATCCACCGGCCGTACTTCTTGGCGGTAATCGTCCAGTCGCGGTGCCCCATCTGCCTCGCCACCCGCATGACGTTCTCGCCCGCGCTCAGCGCCTGGGAGGCGAAGGTGTGCCGCATCTGATATGGATACCGGTACCGGACACCCGCCTTACGCAGCGCGCGCTGCCATTCGCCGGCGCGGATGCTCTGATCTGACCCCCCCCCGCCGCGCGTTCGTCCTGGGGTCATGGAAGACAAACTCACCGGCAGTGGCGGTATGGGCACGCTGGGCCTTCAGGGCATTGATCGCCGGCTGCAGCAGCTGCACCTCACGCACGCCGGACTCGGTCTTCGGGGCCTTCATCTTGCCCATGACCCAGGCGCGCCGGATCTTGACCGTGCCCTTGCGCCAGTCGATGTCCGACCAGCACAGGACCATCATTTCTGAGGTGCGCAGTACCTTGGCGCCGCTGGGCAGCAGCGACATCGGCGGGGTGGTTGGCTACATGCGCAACCCGCTGGAGAAACACACTGCGCTGGCTGTAGCGACGCGGATGGGCCCTGCTGCGATCGCAAGGCTCTCCCTCGCTGCCTACCGCCAGGTGGCCAAGGTCGTGCGAGCAATGCGCCCGCGGCCGCTGGACCTCGGCAAGCCGGCCGATCGGTGGCGCCTTCGCCTGGTGATCTACGACGCGGCGCACGAGCTGGTGTGGCCAGAACGGCGCTAGCCGTTCGCCGGCCTGGCCAAGTCCGCCAAGATGCGCAAGGGCAACTACATCAAAGCCCACAAGTGTGCCAGCGCTGTCCTGCAGGAAGCGCTGCACGGTGGCAGGAAGGGCTTCCGCTAGGCACTATGGTTGGGCCAGCTCTTGCATGAACGTTCAGAAGAGTGCGATGCAGAGCGCAGGGCTTGATACCGACTTCCCTATTCACCTTGCTCCAAGGGACCATTTCCGCAGGCATGGTGTCCATGCACGCCGCCGCTGCCTCGCAGTCCAGCCCTAGCGGCGAGGCGCCGCATGCACCAGGAACGCCTTCTAAGGAGAGCGGCGCACTAGTCCAACAACGTGAGGGAGGGAGCGAAGATCTCCGGGAATCTCGCCCAGGCTTCGAGAACCTCATCAAGAGCTGCATCGCGCGCAGCGATTAGGGATTTCCGTTCTTCGTCCGAGGTACCTTTTGCAACTGCGGTACCCGCGGTACGCCAGGCTGAGAATTTCTCAAAGACCTCATCCCTAAAACGAAGTTGAACCTCTGGGCCGAACAGCCACCGGATCTCTCCCGTTGGCCCCGAGATCAGGAAGAGCTGCTCAAATGCGTTGTCAGCATCATCGGGATGAGGTTCCGAGGTGGCATTAAGAAGCTTCTTTAGCTGATCGAAAGCACGGATCCTTCGTTCGAATAGATCCAACCTGAGCTTCTTGCGGGCAGTCTCTGCTTGCTGTTGCGCAGTACGCCATTGCCGCCAGGCAACCACGCCAACAGCGCCCGCGATGAGAATTTGTCCGACTGCTGTGAAGAGTTTGATCTGTAGATCGGTCATTCCGAGAACTGCCTCAACCATCGCAACACCCTTCCTATATTGGCCGGGATTGTTGCATTTGTTAAGGTTTGTTAGGGGGCGCATCCCGTGCCTTCAAGGACGAAGCTGCGTCGGCTGCTAAGGGGGAGTTATGGGATGTTGGGCGTTGGAGGTTGACTGGCCGGTGATTACGGCAGGGTTCGGTGCAGTTGCCCAAGGAGCCGGCGCGCTGGCATTGTCTGTGTTCGGGTGGGTCGGCCTTTCGACTTGGCGTAACCAGCTGAAAGGGACACGTAGTGAAGCGCTGGCGGAGGAAACGTTGAGCTTGGTCTACCGAGTGCGTGACGCGATCGCGGACATCCGTCAACCCTGGGCATTCACTGGGGAGATGAACAAGGTGGAACGCGTTGCTGATGAATCGGATGCGTCATTTGAGGGGCGTAAGCAGTATGGGGTTGTGGAGATCCGATACCAGAGGCATGCGGAACCGGTTGCTCAGCTTGAAGCAATTCGCTATCGCGTCAGTGCTGTGTTCGGGAAGGCGCCGGCCGACGCGGTTGAGGAGGTGCTGATCATCCTGCGCCGCATACGCAACGAGGCAGCAAATGCTGTGCGGCACAAGCAGTTGGTTCAACAGCAAGCCGTCCTGCTGGACAAGTGCCCGACGGGTAAAGTCCCGGCAGTCTACGAAGCCGCGCTTTCATACTTGACCAAGGCGGAATCTTGGATCTGGGAAGGTAATGAGGAGACCGACCCTGTGGTGAAGTGGCTCGAAAGAGCGGTTGCTGATGCGGAGACTGCGCTGAAGGACTTCGCTATGATGAAGCGGTAGTGTTCAGATAGATGACCTCACCTGTTCCTCATGAGGAGACTTCCTTCCTCATGAGGAACTGCAGTTGCCTCGGGAGCCGAAAGTAGGTTTGAATTCCTACAGTGGCCGGTCTTATGAGCGCCTCAATTCAAAGGCCGTTGATTGACCAGGACGCGGGAGTCCGCTGGTCGATCAGCGGCCTACTTTTTTGCGGGGTAGAGCAGTCCGGCAGCTCGCGTGGCTCATAACCACTAGGTCGGTGGTTCGAATCCACCTCCCGCTACCAAACGGCCGGTAGTCATGGCCACCACTCAAGCCAGCATATAGGCCGTCGTGAGACGCGCCGCTGATGTCCGCGCGACCTTGCAGCCGGGGTAGTGGTGGGCCATGCCGGCCTCCTTTCATTTGGGGAACCGCGGTGAGCATCAAAGAGCAGATCACAACGGACCTGGCGGTCGCAGGTTCTAAGATCGGAGCGGTTGTGAGCGTCACCGCCGCGACGTACTCGCCGGGCTACACCCTGAGTGATTGGGCCCTGATCGGCACGATCATCTTCACCACGGTCCAGACGTTCACCGCCATGGCGAAGAACTGGGGCGACTGGTCTGCCTGGTGGACCGCGCGCATGGGCAACGGCAAACGATTCTGGGCGTGGATCCGCCGCCGTGGCTGACACCAAGCTCAGCACCAAGCAACGCGTCGGCTTCGCCGCCGCGCCGCTGGCGCTGATCGGAGCGCTCGTCGCTGCCCTGGGCACGAACGACTCGGCGCACGAAGGGCGCCGCCATACGCCGTACTACGACTCGACCGGCATCCTGACTGTCTGCGCCGGCATCACGGGCGCGGCGGTGGTGAAGGGCAAGCGCTACACCGACGACGAGTGCACCCGGCTGGGGACGGCCTACGTGCGTACCATGCTCGGCCACATGGTTCAGTGCGTCCGTGGTGAGTTCGAATTCCACGAGATCAAGGCCTGGGGGCACTTCGCCTACAACATCGGTACGCCGGCTTTCTGCGCCAGCACTGCGGCGAAGCGGCTCAACGCCGGCGAGCGACAGGCCGCATGCGGCGAAATGTGGAAGTGGCGATACGTCACCATCTGCGGCGCGAAGCGTGACTGCGCGTTGCCGCAGTGGCGTTCGAAGTGCGGCGGCATCATTGATCGCCGGCAGTGGGAAATGGCGACCTGCCAAGGCTGCCTGCATTGATCACCAGGTCGGCGATCAATGCCTGGTGGGCAGCCTGGAAGCGGGCGGCCATCCTGACCGGCCTGCTGGCCGTGTCGCTCTGGCTCAACGTCAGGCAGTACGGGGATCTCCATGACCCAGCATGTCGATGACGATGTCTGGGGGGCTCACCTCGATCGCCATCGGCATGGGCCTGGTGGCGGACCATGTCGGGAGTGCACCAGCTACGAACAGGGACGAGCAGGTGCCGAGCTATGGGTGGCGAGGCATGAGGCGAGGCTTGGGGACGAAGTGGCAAAGATCGTCGGGTGGCGCGAAGCGATCCAGGCAATCGGCTGGCCAAGAACCAC
This sequence comes from Stenotrophomonas maltophilia, assembly GCA_009912235.1. GTDB lineage: Bacteria > Pseudomonadota > Gammaproteobacteria > Xanthomonadales > Xanthomonadaceae > Stenotrophomonas > Stenotrophomonas maltophilia_AV. The sequence goes on along the minus strand of WNDS01000001.1, from coordinate 861,692 downwards.
CTGAAGCCGCCTTTTCCAGGGATGGAGGGCGAGTAGTCTGTGCGGCCGCTGCAGGGCCGGTTTGCTCAAATTGGCGATTTGATCAATTCAGCACATCGTTCAGGCAAGATAGCCCGAGGACACAGGGGATCTGAAGATGCTGGAATCTCTTTTCGTGGCGACGGCCAAAGCTGCTCCGGCGGCCACCGCAGCGGCAAGCGATGGCAGTGACTGGAAGTGGTTGGTGCCGGTGGCTACGCTGATCATTGGCTTCGCGTTGAAGTGGCTCCAGGATCATTTCACGGAAAGGAGCAGGCGAAAGCACGAAGCTACGCAGCGGCGAGAGCAGCGATACGACGCACTACGTATGCGAAGGCTGGACGCGGAACGTCAGAATCTGTTGGCGCTTCAGCCCCTGATGGTTCGCTTTGTGCGTGCAGCAACCGTCCTCGCCCATCAACGCGAGTACTCGGTGGGCTTGGGAAACGTTCGGTCTTCTTCTGACGGGTCACCGGAGGCCAAGGAAGAGTTGCGGCTGAGCTCTGCAGAGTTGGTACCTTTCCAAGCACGGATTCATTCGACCGACGTTGTTTCCGCAATGAATGCGGTGATAGGCGCGGTGAATAACTGCATGGATCAGAATGAGTGGGGTCCCGAAGCACAGACAAGGTGGAAGGCGGTCGACGGCGTGAATAAAGGCTTCCACACGGTGATCGGAAACACGATCAAGGCATTGGAAGATGAAAATCAGCAGCTCGGCGATCCGCCCACGCGCTGATCGCGATCTTGGTCAACATCGAATGTTGACCAAGAAGTTGACCAAACGCTGCCAATCGATGCCCATTTCTGCCTATGCGGCGGTCATCAACGAAAAAGCCCATCATGCTAAAAGCATTGATGGGCTTCGATATTTCTGAAACTTGTTAACCGGCGTCGATGGCGTCGCGGGGATAATGCACCCCCGGTTTCTTCAAGTCTTGAAAGACTCTCAGGGCCACTGCCGGCAACTGCCTGTCGTGGTCCTGCCTGTCGAACGCCACGGTACGGCAAAATTCCTGAACAGTCACGCCGCGGCATTCAGTGCTTACAGGTGTTTCTGGAACCAGGCGGTCTGCAGGGGACTGACCGCAGCGAAGTGCTCATCGCCATAGATGTCGTAATGGCGGGCGCTGGGCACTTCGTGCAGGGTCTTTTCGGTGGCGGCCACGGCCTCGAACAGGGCACGGCCCTGGGCCGGCGGGTTGACCGTGTCCTGCCCGGCCAGCACCACCAGGGCGGGGCAGCTGACCTCGGCGGCGGCCACGGCGGGCGCGTAGTTCAGCGTTTCGCGCACCGTCAGGAAGGGGATCTTGATGTCCATTGCCGGGTACTTCACCCGGTTTTCCTCGAAGAAGGCTTTCGACTCGGCATCGCTCAGCACGCGGGTCACGCCCACGAACATCTCCTTGCCGGTGGTTTTCTGCTTTTCGGCCATCTTGTCCAGCGTGGCGATGAAGGCCGCCTTTTCCTCAGCGTCCATCTGCCCGGTCACCACCGCCTCGCCGTCGGCGAAGCCGAGCTGGCTGACGATGCAGCGGATGCTGCTGTCGCGGGCGGCGGCGCCGAACACGTGGCCTGCGCCCAGCGAGGTGCCCCACAGCCCGATGCGCTCACCGTCGACCTGCGGCAGGGCGCGCGCCCAGGCGATGACCGACAGGATGTCTTCGATCTGCAGCGCCGGCACCAGGCGACCGCGTTCGCCTTCGCTGTCACCAAAACCGCGGTAATCAAAGGTGATGGAGACAAAGCCGGCGCGCGCGAAGGCCTCGGCGAAGTCCGGCAGCAGCAGGTCCTTGATGCCGCAGAAACCGTGGCACAGGATCACCGCCGGCCGTGGGGAGGTTCCCTCGAGCGAGCGCAGGGTGGCGGAGATGCCTTGGGGGAGCAGATGCGTCGATGTTTCCACGGTTTCCGGGTCCTTCATGGGGGAGGGGCTGGCGCCGGTGGCGGCCATGCAAAGCCTTGCGCCATGGTTGCCGACCGCGCGGCGGCCCGCCTTGCCGCGTCTGGTGGCTGCGGCCCTGTTTCAGCGCTGTGCGTCGCACTTTGATGCATGAAGGGCTGAACGACAGCCGACAGGGAGCGCATTCAGAAAGACGCAACAACTTGCATGGTTGCTGTCATAGCGACTTGCTAACGTCAGCCGGACCTTTTTGCGACACACTTGGGTTGAACATCAGGCCAAGGTACGTCGGAGACCCCCTCGCGTGATTGACGTGACACAACAGCGCAGCCTGCGTCAGCTGGTCGGACCGGTCGGTGACGCCTATCGTCGCCGGGCCCTGCCGCCGGGCTGGGTCTGGGCATTGCTGTCGTTGCTGCTGCTGGCGGCCTGTCTGGCCGCCCTGCCGGCCATTGCCGCCACGGCCCTGCTGGCCAGTGCGGTGGTGGTGCACTGGCCGCGGCGCGGGCAGGCGCAGTGGCTGGGCTGGCGCATGGCCGGCCTGGGTGTGCTGGCGGTGGCGGCCTGGGGGCCGGACGTGCTGGCGCACTGGTTCGAACACGGCATGGCGCTGGCGCTGCTGGCGCTGGCGGGCACCAGCGTGCTGGCCTACGTACAGCAGTCGCGGCAGATGGCGCGGCAGCTGCAGTGCGCGGCCGACGCGATGGATGATGCACAGCTGCTGGCGCTGCTGCCCGACGATGCCGCGCAGCTGGCGCGCCAATGGCGCAGTGGCGATGACCGCCATACGGCCGAACTGAAGGTGGTGATGCACCTGGCGGTGATGCATGCGGCACTGGCGCCGCAATGCCAGCGGCGCATGCTGGCCGGCTGAGCGGCGCTCAGCCCGGTCGCTTCAGCCGTGCAGGGCAGGGCTGCCCGGCCCCGTCCCGCAACAGGAGATCAGGCGTCGCGGTTGCCGCGACGCATCACCCGCTGCTTTTCGATGGCCCAGTCACGGTCCTTGGCAGCGTCGCGCTTGTCGTGGGTCTGCTTGCCCTTGGCCAGCGCCACTTCCAGCTTGATCTTGTTCTTGCTCCAGTACATCGCGGTTGGAACGATGGTGAAGCCATCGCGCTCGACCTTGCCGATCAGCTTGTCGATCTCGCTCCGGTGCAGCAGCAGCTTGCGCTCGCGCCGGTCGTTGGCCACCACGTGGGTGGAGGCCTGGATCAACGGGGTGATCTGCGCGCCGATCAGGAAGATCTCACCACGCTTCACATACGCGTAGGCGTCGATGATGTTGCCGCGCCCGGCACGGATCGACTTCACTTCCCAGCCCTGCAGCTCCAGGCCGGCCTCGAAGCGTTCTTCGATGTGGTACTCGTGGCGGGCACGCTTGTTCAACGCGATGGTCTTGTTGGCCGTCGCGTTCTTTGCTTTATCCTTGCTGCTGTTCTTGCTCATTTACGTATTGTCTCCGATTCGGGCCCGCCCGGTCGATTGCCGAAGCGATTCCGTCTTATGCCTACCATCCGCCGCAGCGCCCTGGTCGAACACTCGGCCGCGCACATGTTCGATCTGGTCAACGATGTCCAAGCCTACCCGCGCCGTTTCCGCTGGTGCTCCGGTGCCACCGTGCTGGAGCAGGGCGAGGACCGGCTGGTGGCGCGCCTGGACCTGGGCCTGGGCTCGTTCAGCACCTGGTTCATGACCGAAAACACTCTGGAGCGCCCGCACAGCATCGATATGCAGCTGCGCGATGGCCCATTCAAGCAGCTTCACGGCCGCTGGGAGTTCCATGCGCTGGCCGAGGACGCCTGCAAGGTCACCCTTACCCTGGAGTTCGAGCCCAGTTCGCGGCTGCTGGGCCCGGCGCTGGCGATCGGCTTCCAGGGGCTGGCCGACCGCATGGTGAATGATTTCGTCCGCGTCGCCGACGAGGGCTGAGCGGTGATCGCCGTGGAGGTGGTGCTGGCCTGGCCTGGTCGCGTGGACAGCCGCACGCTGCAGCTGGCCGAAGACGCCACCGTGGCCGATGCCGTGGCCGCGTGCGGCATTGCCGGCGCGGCCGAGTGCCCGGCTGTGGCAGTGCACGGCGTGCTCGCACCTGCTGGGCAGCGCCTGCTGCACGGTGACCGGGTGGAGCTGCTGCGGCCGTTGCTGGCCGACCCCAAGGACAACCGCCGGCGTCGCGCGCGCGGCGGCTGAGTGCCCACCCCGCAGGGTGGGCCAGGCAGGCCTCAGCGGCCGCCCTTCTTCTTTTCCTTCGGCAGGTTGCGGCCGAACTGGCGCACGGTCTGCTGGGCCAGGGCCTTGTCGTTGGCCGGGAAGTAATCACCTTCCCAACGGGTCACGTTGTCGTTCTCGAAATACACCACGAAGTTCTTCACTTCGGTCTTGCCCAGCCGGTTCACGCGCTGGCTTGAGGTGTAGTCCCAGCGCTGGGCGTGGAACGGGTCCGGAACGGACGGGGTGCCCAGCAGCGCATTGACCTGCTGCTTGCTCTGCCCGACCTGCAGCTTGGCCACGGCATCTTCCCGGATCAGGTTGCCCTGATAGATGGGTTGCTTGTAGATGATGCCGCAGCCCGTGGTGGACAGGGCAACGGCGGCGACCAGCAGGAGATTGCGCATCGGGAATGGCGGTTGAGGAAATCGATCCGATGATACACTCCCGGCGTGCCACCGCGACCCAATCCGAGGCAGCTGGCGCTAAATCGCCAATGAACGGAGCTTTATGGAAACCCACGACCTGCGCAAAGTCGGCCTGAAGGTGACCCATCCGCGGATGCGGATCCTGACACTGCTGGAACAGCGCAATGCCCAGCACCACATGACCGCCGAAGACATCTACCGCCAGTTGCTGGAGCACGGCGATGAGATCGGCCTGGCCACGGTGTACCGCGTGCTGACCCAGTTCGAGGCCGCCGGCCTGGTTCTGAAGCACAATTTCGAAGGCGGCCAGGCCGTCTACGAACTTGACCGGGGTGGCCACCACGACCACATGGTCGATGTCGACAGCGGCAAGATCATCGAGTTCGAAAGCCACGAGATCGAAGAGCTGCAGCGCAAGATCGCCGCCGAACACTGCTACGAGCTGGAAGAGCACTCGCTGGTGCTGTACGTGCGCAAGAAGCGCAAGTAAGGCGCCCGCGCCGCCGCTGCAGTAGAGAAACCCCGGGCCTGCCCGGGGTTTTTCGTTGTCGGGATCAGAGCCCTTTGCCGGCGCAAAGGGATCCGACCCCGGCCGACCTGGTGGAGGTCAGATCCCTTTTTCCACGGAAAAGGGCTCTGACCCCTGGCCTCCCAGCAGCGCGTCCAGGTCCACCGCCTCGGCCATGGCCCGGTTGCCGGCATCGCCGGGGTGCAAATGGTCACCCGAATCAAAGGCTGCGGCCATCCGCGACGGATCGGTCGGATCGCGCAGGGCCGCGTCGAGGTCGATCACCGCGTCGAACGGGCTGTCCGTGCGCAGCCAAGCGTTGAGCTGCCGGCGCATTGCCTCCTTGTCCTCGGCGTAATAGTCGGCCAGCGGCGTGCCGGACAGGGCGCCGGCAAAGGGCGGCAAGGTCGCGCCGAGGATGCGCACGCCGCAGGCATGGGCCTGCTGGGCCAGTGCCCGATAACCGGCCTGCAGCTCGGCCAGGGTGGGGCGGGGTTCGTCGCGGGCGAACGCCGTGCCCGGCCAGCTGATGTCGTTGATGCCGATCAACACGATCACGTTGGCCACGCCGGGCTGGTCAATCACGTCGCGCTGGAAGCGGGAGATGCCGGCTTCACCCATGCCATCACGTAGCAGGCGCCCCCCCGGAGATGCCGGCGTTGGCCACCGCCATGCCGTGCGGGGCCAGACGAACGGCCAGGTGGTCGGTCCAGCGCTGGTCCTGGTCCAGGCTGGCGCTGGCGCCATCGGTGATGGAATCGCCGATGACCACCACGCTGCGCGCGCTGGCCGGTGCGTCCACCTCGATACCGGTCAGGAACAGGCGGGCCGTGGTGGCCGCTGCGTCCTTCAGCCCCGCCGCCCGGCTCTGGTCGCCGGGTGCGATCCAACTGGTCTGTCGGCCTTCCCAGTGAAAATCCTGCAGTGGCGTGGGCTGCGGCAGGTAAATGCTGACCTGCAGGGTCTGCAGATCCTGCGTGGCCAACGCCAGCGGGTCGCTCAGCCGCTGCTGGCCGGGCCCGATGCGCACGCCTGGCCGGCCATCAAAGCTCAGCGCCAGCGGGGGCGCACCGGCCTGCGCGGCCACGCTGGCCGCGCCGATGGTCAATGGCTGCGTGCCGTACACGTTGCTCAGCCGCACCCGCAGGCGCGGCCCGCCCAGGCTGAGGCGCGCGGTCTGGCGGAAGGTCTGGTCCTGTAGTTGCCCAGGCACCAGGGTCGGGAACAGCAAATCACGCCCCCACACCACTTGTGGGCTGGCCTGCCAGCTTGCGATCCAATGGCTGGGCGGGGCGTCGCTGGCGGTGGCGGTGGCGATACTGACAGGAGCGAGGGCGAGCAGGCTGGCGCTGGCAATCGGGCGGAGGCGTTTCATCGGACAATCCCGGCAAGAGGGAGCGCTATGGTGATTCCGGCCCCATCTGTGAACTAGACTGCAGATGGACAATCATCTATGAACTGGATTCACTGCAATGGCGTGACCCGACATCAACCGATCCGGCGAACTGGAAGTGTTCGTGCGGGTGATCGAGACCGGGGGCTTCTCGGCCGCCGCCCGCGCGCTTGACCTGTCACCGTCGGCGGTCAGCAAGCTGGTGGCGCGGCTGGAACAGCGGCTGGGCACGCGGCTGCTGCAGCGTTCCACCCGGCAGCTGCAGCTGACCCCGGAAGGCTGTGCCTTCTACGAACTCGGGCTGCGGGTGCTGGCCGACCTGGATGAGGCCGAGCGCTGCGCCAGTGCCCAGGTGACCCCGCAGGGCCGCCTGCGGGTCAATGCCAACGTGCCGTTCGGGTGCCATTTCCTGCTGCCTCTGCTGCCGGCGTTCCTGGCCCAGCACCCGCAGGTGCGGGTGGATCTTTCCTTGAATGACGAGGTGATCGACCTGCTCGAACAGCGCACCGACGTAGCCGTGCGCGCCGGCCCGCTGAAGAGCTCCAGCCTGGTGGCGCGGCGACTGGGGGCGACGCGGATGATGATCGTGGCGGCCCCGGCCTATGCCGCGCGCCATGGGCTGCCGCGCAACGCCGAGGAGCTGCTGGGCCACAACCGGCTGGATATCGGCCATGCGCGGGCGCTGCAGGGCTGGCCGCTGCTGCAGCAGGGCCAGGAGCAACGGGTGCCGGCGACCGGCAACCTGCGCGCCAGCAACGGCGATGCATTGCTGCAGCTGGTGCTGGGTGTGCTGGGCCTGGCGCGGCTGTCCGCGTTCCAGGTGCAGGCCGAGCTTGCCGCCGGGCGCCTGCTGCCGGTGCTGGAGGACGCCAACCCGGGTGACCTGGAAGAGGTGCACGCGGTGTTCCTAGGGCAGGGCGGTTACCTGCCGCTGCGGGTGCGGGCGTTCCTGGATTTCCTGGTGGCGCACGTGGACCTGGCCCGGTCGCTGGGGTGATACGCGTGCGATCGCGGCATTGGCGTGGTTGCCGGCCAACGGCCGGCACTACCCTGCGGAGGTGATCGCGGGCGTTGGCTTGGTTGCCGGCCAACGGCCGGCACTACCCTGCGGAGGCGATCGCGGGCGTTGGCTTGGTTGCCGGCCAACGGCCGGCACTACCGGGCCGCTGCCGGTCGCCGCTCTTGTAGATCCACGCCATGCGTGGATGGAGGCATGCGATCACGCGCCCCCGGCGGGTGCGCCGGGGTCAGACCTGCAGCAGCTTGCGCGCCGCCGCGCGTGCTTCCTTGCTGACTTCCACGCCGCCCAGCATGCGCGCCAGCTCTTCCTCGCGCGCCCGGGTGTCCAGCTTTTCCACCGCGCTCTGGGTCATGCCGTCCACCGGTGCCTTGCTGACCCGGTAATGGGCGTGGCCCTTGGAGGCGACCTGCGGCAGGTGGGTCACGCACAGCACTTGCCACTTCTCGCCTAGGGCGCGCAGCTTCTGGCCGACGATGTCGGCCACCGCGCCGCCGATTCCCGAATCGACTTCGTCGAACACCATGGTTGGCACCGCATCCAGGTCCAGCGCGGCCACTTCGATGGCCAGCGAGATGCGTGACAGTTCACCGCCGGAGGCGACCTTGCGCAGTGCCCGCGGCGGCTGGCCGGCGTTGGCCGCCACCAGGAACTCCACGCGCTCGGCGCCCTGCGGGTCAGGCTTGCCGTCGTCCTGCGGCTCCAGCACGATCAGGAACTGGCCGCCGCCCATGCCCAGCTCGGCAATGATGCCGGTGGTGGTGGCCGACAGTTCGGCGGCTGCGGTGCGGCGGCTGGCGCTGAGCACCTCGGCCTGCACGCGCCAGGCGGCAGCGGCCTTGTCGATCTCGCCGGCCAGGCGCTGCAGCCGCTCGTCGGCGCCACGCAGCTGCTCCACCTCGGCGTGCATGCGCTCGCGCTGCGCGCCCAGTTCATCCATCGGCACGCGGTGCTTGCGGGCCAGATCGTGCAGGCGGCCGAGGCGGCGCTCGTTCTCCTCGAACTGCTCCGGGTCGGCGTCCAGGTCGTCGTGCACGCGGTCCAGCAGCGACAGGGCTTCGTGCAGCTGGATCGAGGCGTTCTCGATCAGGCCGTCCACCTCGCCCAGGCGCGGGTCGTGTTCGATCAGGCGCGACAGTTCGTAGCGCACCTGCTGCAGCAGGTCCAGCGCCGAGCTGCCATCCTCGCCGTTGAGCTGGTTGCTGGCCGCCTGGCAGGCGCTCAACAGGGCGCTGGCGTGGGCCTGGCGACGGTGGCTGGCACCCAGCGCGACAATCGATTCGGGTTCCAGGTCTTCGCGGTCCAGTTCGCGCAGCTGGTGTTCGAGGAAGCCGATCCGGTCGGACACATCGCCCTGCTGCGACAGCGCCTGCGATTCGTCGACCAGGGCCTGCCAGGCGGCGGCGGCGCGGCGCACCTGGCGGCGCTCGTCCTCGTTGCGGGCATAGGCGTCCAGCAGGCCCATCTGCGAGGGGCGCGACAGCAGCGCCTGCTGCTCGTGCTGGCCGTGGATCTCGACCAGGAAGGCGGCCAGTTCACCCAGCTGGGTGAGGGTGACCGGGCGGCCGTTGATCCACGAGCGCGAGCCGCCGTCGGCGCGGATGACCCGGCGCAGCTGGCACTGGTCGTCATCGTCCAGCGCGTTCTCGGCCAGCCAGCGGCGCGCGCCGGCCAGCGCGTCCAGGGCGAACTCGGCCGACAGCTCGGCGCGCGCGGCGCCGTGGCGGACCACGCCGCTGTCGGCGCGCAGGCCGGACAGGAAGCCGAGGGCGTCGACCATCAGCGACTTGCCCGCGCCGGTTTCACCGGAAACAACGGTCATGCCCGGCCCGAACTCCAGTTCGGTGGCGCGGACGACGGCGAAATCCTTGATGGAGAGATGTCTGAGCATGGGTAGGGGGTCTGGCAAGCCGCGCAAGGCTAGCATGCGCGCGCGGCCGCTCCAATGACTTGCCAAGGTCGGGTCGCGCCATTATCTAGTGCCTGTGTCTCACAGGCTGATTCCATGCACGGTTCCTCCGACCCGCTGCCCCCCCCGCGCGCGCCACCTGCTGCGCACGCTGATCGCGCGCTACATCCAGGACGGCGAGCCGGTCGGCTCGCAGACGCTGGCCCGCGTGGCCGGGCTGGATGTCAGCCCGGCCACCATCCGCAACATCCTGGGCGACCTGGAAGACCTGGGGCTGCTGGCGTCGCCGCACACCTCGGCCGGCCGCGTGCCGACCGCGCACGGCTACCGCATGTTCGTCGACAGCCTGCTGCAGATGCAGCCGCCGGGCGAGGGCGAGCTGGCCCGGCTGCGACAGGAACTGGCCGGCGGTGGCAGCACCCGGGCCCTGCTCGGCAGTGCCTCCGAGCTGCTTTCGGCGATGAGCCACTTCGTCGGCGTGGTCAGCGCACCGCGCCGCGAGCAGTTCGCCTTCCGCCAGATCGATTTCGTGGCACTGGACGGGCGCCGGGTGCTGGCCATCCTGGTGTTTGCCGACAACGAGGTGCAGAACCGGGTGATCGAGACCCGGCGCGGCTTCGACCCGGGCGAGCTGGAGCGGGTGGCCAACTACCTCAATGCCCATTTCGCCGGGCTGCCGCTGGCCGAGATCCGCACCCGCCTGCTGCTGGAGCTGCGCGATGCGCGCTCGGAGCTGGAACAGCTGCTGGCGCACAGCATCGAGCTGGCCGAGCAGGCCCTGCAGCCACCGGCCGACGACATGCTGGTGGCCGGCCAGACCCGCCTGATGGGCGTGCAGGACCTGTCCGACCTGGAGCGCCTGCGCGAACTGTTCGAGCTGTTCTCCAGCAAGCGCGAGATCCTGCAGCTGCTGGAGCGCACCATCCAGGCCCCGGGCGTGCGCATCTTCATCGGCGAAGAGACCGGGGTGGTGCCGCTGCAGGGGGTCTCGCTGGTGACCGCACCGTATACCGCCAACGGCCAGGTGCTGGGCGTGCTGGGGGTGATCGGGCCCAAACGGATGGCCTATGACCGCATGATCCCGCTGGTACAGTCCACCGCCGACGCCCTCGGGGCGGCATTTGCGCCCACAGGTCGCGGTTCCGGGACAATGGACGCTTGAAACGCAGCATCCCGCCCACACTAGGGTGGGTGGAGGCGGAGAGTGACCGCCAGGGACCCAGACATGAACCAAGAACATCCAGATTTCGATTCCCAGCAGGGCGCGGCTGCGGCCGCCGCCGATGGCGTCAACGATGAACTCGAGCGCCTGCGCGCCGAGGTGGAGCAGGTCAAGGCCGACGCGCTGCGCGAACGGGCCGACCTGGAGAACCAGCGCAAGCGCGTGGCCCGCGACATCGACCGGGCCCGCAAGTTCGCCAACGAGAAGCTGCTGGGCGAGCTGCTGCCGGTGTTCGACAGCCTGGATGCCGGCCTGAAGGCCGCTGGCGACGACGCCAACCCGCTGCGCGAGGGGCTGGAAATGACCTACAAGCAGCTGCTGAAGGTCGCCGCCGACAACGGCCTGGTCCTGCTGGACCCGACCGGCCAGGCCTTCAACCCGGAACACCACCAGGCCATCAGCCAGATGCCGGCCCCGGGCGCCGCTCCCGGCAGCGTGGTGACCGTGTTCCAGAAGGGCTACCTGCTGAACGAGCGCCTGCTGCGGCCGGCGCTGGTGGTGGTGGTCGCCGACTGACCGACCGGCCGTTCCGGGGGGGGACGGCCGCCGGGCATGGCCCGGCGCTACCCGCCCGGACCGGATCGGCCTCGCCGGGTCCCGCGTGGACCGGCGGCGCCGGGCCATGCCCGGCGAACCTTCAACGGTTGCACACAGCGTTCGGGTGATGGCTTGAATGTTCCACGAGCCTCCCCCACATCCCATTCATCCACCGGCCGACCGGCCGGATTGACCGAACATTTTCAGGAGTCCCCCATGGGCAAGATCATTGGTATCGACCTCGGCACCACCAACTCGTGCGTGGCGATCATGGACGGCGGCAAGGCCCGCGTCATCGAAAACTCGGAAGGCGACCGCACCACCCCGTCGATCGTCGCCTACACCAAGGACGGCGAAGTGCTGGTCGGTGCCTCGGCCAAGCGCCAGGCCGTGACCAACCCGAAGAACACCTTCTACGCGGTGAAGCGCCTGATCGGCCGCAAGTTCACCGACGCCGAAGTGCAGAAGGACATCGCCCACGTCCCGTATGGCATCCTGGCCCATGACAATGGCGACGCCTGGGTGTCCACCAGCGACACCAAGAAGATGGCGCCGCAGGAAATCTCGGCCAAGGTGCTGGAGAAGATGAAGAAGACCGCCGAGGACTTCCTCGGTGAGAAGGTCACCGAAGCGGTCATCACCGTGCCGGCCTACTTCAACGACAGCCAGCGCCAGGCGACCAAGGACGCCGGCCGCATCGCCGGCCTGGACGTCAAGCGCATCATCAACGAGCCGACCGCGGCCGCGCTGGCCTATGGCCTGGACAAGGGCGACAACAAGGATCGCAAGATCGTGGTGTACGACCTGGGCGGCGGCACCTTCGACGTCTCGGTGATCGAAATCGCCAACGTCGACGGTGAGAAGCAGTTCGAAGTGCTGGCCACCAACGGCGACACCTTCCTGGGCGGCGAAGATTTCGACAACCGCGTCATCGAGTACCTGGTTGAAGAGTTCAATAAGGACCAGGGCATCGACCTGCGCAAGGATCCGCTGGCCCTGCAGCGCCTGAAGGACGCCGCCGAGCGCGCCAAGATCGAGCTGTCCAGCGCCCAGCAGACCGAAGTGAACCTGCCGTACGTCACCGCTGACGCCTCGGGTCCGAAGCACCTGAACATCAAGCTGACCCGCGCCAAGCTGGAAGCGCTGGTGGAAGACCTGATCAAGAAGTCGATCGAGCCGTGCCGCGTCGCCCTGAATGATGCCGGCCTGCGTTCGAGCGACATCAGCGAAGTGATCCTGGTCGGCGGCCAGACCCGCATGCCGAAGGTGCAGCAGGCGGTGATCGAGTTCTTCGGCAAGGAACCGCGCAAGGACGTCAACCCGGACGAAGCCGTGGCACTGGGTGCGGCGATCCAGGGCGGCGTGCTGGGCGGCGACGTCAAGGACGTGCTGCTGCTGGACGTGACCCCACTGTCGCTGGGCATCGAGACCATGGGTGGCGTGTTCACCAAGATCATCGAGAAGAACACCACCATCCCGACCAAGGCGTCGCAGGTGTTCTCCACCGCCGAAGACAACCAGTCGGCCGTGACCGTGCACGTGCTGCAGGGTGAGCGCGAGCAGGCCCGCTTCAACAAGTCGCTGGCCAAGTTCGACCTGTCCGGCATCGAGCCGGCCCCGCGCGGCCTGCCGCAGGTGGAGGTGTCCTTCGACATCGACGCCAACGGCATCCTGCACGTGTCGGCCAAGGACAAGAAGACCAACAAGGAACAGAAGGTCGAGATCAAGGCCGGTTCGGGCCTGTCCGAGGAAGAGATCGCACGCATGGTCGCCGACGCGGAAGCCAACCGCGAAGAAGACAAGAAGTTCCAGGAACTGGTGCAGGCCCGCAACCAGGCCGACGCCCTGATCCACGGCACCCGCAGCGCCATCACCGAGCACGGCAGCAAGGTGGGCGGCGATGTCATCGGCAAGGTCGAGGCGGCACTGGCCGACCTGGAAACCGCCATGAAGGGTGACGACAAGGCACAGATCGAAGCCAAGTCGAAGGCGCTGGAAGAAGCCGGCCAGTCGCTGTTCGCGGCGGCCTCGGCCGAGCAGGGCGGTGCCGCCCCGGGTGCCGACGCCGGCAACGCCGGCAAGGCCCACGACGATGTGTTCGATGCCGAGTTCACCGAAGTCAAGGACGACAAGAAGTCCTGATCCGGACCAACACGGGACGCTGGCAGCAGCGTCCCGTTGTTGTACCAGGGTCCTGACCGCCGCAGGCGTGTCGGGGCGCCCGACGCAGGAGGGGACGTGGTTCCGCTCTTCTGCTTTGACGAATCCCGACGTTCCGGAATGCGATCCCCTCTATGAGCAAGCGTGACTACTACGAAGTGCTGGGCGTTGCCCGCACCGCCACCGACGAAGAGCTGAAGAAGGCCTACCGTCGCTGCGCGATGAAATTCCACCCGGACCGCAACCCGGGTGATGCGGCGGCCGAAGCCTCCTTCAAGGAGTGCAAGGAAGCCTACGAAACGCTGTCCGACGGCAACAAGCGCTGCATGTATGACGCGCACGGCCATGCTGCTTTCGAGCATGGCATGGGCGGCGGCGGCGGCCCTGGCGGCCCGGGCATGAACGATATTTTCGGCGACATCTTCGGCAACATCTTCGGGGGCGGTAGCGGCGGTGGTCCGCGCCAGGCCCGCCGCGGTGCCGACATCGGCTATGTGATGGAGCTGGACCTGGAAGAAGCGGCGGCCGGCGTCGAGCGCCGCATCGAGATTCCGACCCTGGCCGAATGCGGCGACTGCGATGGCAGTGGCTCGGAAGACGGCAAGGTTGAAACCTGCAATGTGTGCCATGGCCGTGGCCAGGTACGCATCCAGCGCGGGATCTTCGCCATGCAGCAGGCCTGCCACAACTGTGGCGGCCGCGGCCAGATCATCGCCAAGCCCTGCAAAACCTGCCACGGCAATGGCCGTGTCGAGGAAGACAAGGTGCTGTCGGTGAAGGTGCCGGCCGGCGTGGATACCGGCGACCGCATCCGCCTGTCGGGCGAAGGCGAAGCCGGTCCGGCCGGGACGCCGCCGGGCGACCTGTACGTGGAAGTGCGCGTGCGCGAGCACCACATCTTCCAGCGCGATGGCGACGACCTGCACTGCGAAGTGCCGATCCGCATCTCGCAGGCGGCACTGGGCGACACCGTGCGCGTAGCGACCCTGGGCGGCGAAGCGGAAATCCGCATTCCGGCCGAAACCCAGACCGGCAAGCTGTTCCGCCTGCGCGGCAAGGGCGTGCGTTCGGTGCGCAGCCGCAGCGAAGGCGACCTGTACTGCCGCGTGGTGGTGGAGACCCCGGTAAACCTGACCAGCGACCAGCGCAAGCTGCTGGAGCAGTTCGAAGCCACCTTCAACGGCGAGGACGCGCGCAAGCATTCGCCGAAGTCGGCGACGTTCATCGACGGCGTGAAGGGCTTCTGGGACCGGATGACCTCCTGACCGGTGCATGCAGGTGATTGATCGGAAAGCCCCCGCCAGTCGGGGGTTTTTCGTTTTTCGGAGGCGTCTTTTCGTGGATTCGCGCCGTGCGTGGATGGGCTTGCCAATCCGGTGCTGTCGGGCTGCCGGCCAACGGCCGGCATTACCCGGGGCCCGCACGGCTGCTGTTGTGGCTCCACGCCATGCGTGGATGGTCGGGGCGATCCGGCATTACCCGGGGTCCGCACGCCTGCTGTTGTGGATCCGCGTCATGCGTGGATGGTCGGGGTGATCCGGAATTACCCGGGCCACGCACGTCCGCTCTTGTAGATCCACGCCATGCTTGGATGCCGTTCAACAAATCAGCGGAAAAACGCGGCCGGTGTCTGCCCCAGCTGCCGCTTGAACATGCTGGTGAACGCGCTGGGGCTGTCGTAGCCCATCGCCAGGGCCGCGTCGATGACTTTTTCGCCCACCGCCAACCGTTCCATCGCTGCCAGCAGCCGTGCCTGCTGCCGCCACTGGCCGAAGGTCATGCCCAGTTCGCTGGCGAAGTGGCGCTGGATGGTTTTCGCGTCCACCGCCAGGGCTTCGGCCCAGTCCTGCAGTGTGGCTTCGTCGCCGGGATGCTTCTGGATGTGCTGGCAGATGCGCTGCAGCCGCGGGTCGGTGGGTTGGGGCAGGTGCAGTGGCAGCACGTCCATGCGGTGCAGTTCGTCCAGCAGCAGGCGCACCACGCGGCCATCGCGGGTGTCCTCCTCGAACGGCTGCTCGATCAGCGTGGCCACATGCAGCAGCTCGCGCAGCAGCGGCGATACGCCGACCGAGAACGGCTCGGTTGGCAACTGCGGGGCGAAGCTGGGGTCGATGTACAGGCTGCGCATGTGCACGTCGGCGATGCAGTCCACCGCGTGTGCCATGCCGGCCGGCATCCAGATGGCTCGGGTGGAGGGCACCACCCAGCGGCCTACCTCCGAGCGCACCACCATCAGCCCTGACATGGCATAGACCAGCTGGTGGCGCTCGTGCCAATGCCCGGAGATATGGAAGCCGGCCGGGTAGTCACGAACCCGGCAGGTGACCGGGAAATGTGTGGGCACTTCCCGCCAAGGCGCACCCTGGCGGAGGGAGCAGCTACGCGGAATGTCCTTTTTGCGATAGGGCATCACCAGATCGCGGCGGAATGGGCAGAGGCGTCACCCTAGCATGGTCGGCCCCACCGGACCTGTCTGCGCCCCCATGTCGACACTGGCTTCAACCTCCACCCCGCGCCGCAATGCCGCCACCGGCGTGCTGGCCGCTGTTTCCACCTCGCACGTGATCAACGACATGATGCAGTCGCTGATCCTGGCCATCTACCCGGTCATCAAGGGCGAGTTCGCGTTCAGCTTCACCCAGATCGGCCTGATCACGCTGACCTACCAGCTCACCGCGTCGATCTTCCAGCCGCTGGTCGGCCTGCAGACCGACCGCCGCCCGGCGCCGTACTCGCTGCCGATCGGCATGGTCTCCACGCTGCTGGGCATGCTGCTGCTCGGCTTCGCGCCGAACTACACGATGGTGCTGGTGGCCGCCGCGCTGGTGGGTATCGGTTCTGCCATCTTTCACCCGGAAGCCTCGCGCATCGCGCGGCTGGCCTCGGGTGGCCGCCACGGCCTGGCGCAGTCGGTGTTCCAGGTCGGCGGCAACTTCGGTACCGCGCTGGGCCCGCTGATCGCCGCGGCAGTGATCGTGCCGCACGGCCAGCACGCCGCATCCTGGTTTGCCGGTGCCGCGCTGATCGGCATCGCGCTGCTGACCTATGTCGGGCGCTGGTACTCGCTGCACCTGGGCACGCCGCGCCCGGCCGGGCACACCACGCTGGCGCCGGCGAAGATTCCCACCGCCACGGTGGTGCGCGTGCTGGCCATCCTGCTGGTGCTGATCTTCAGCAAGTACTTCTACATGGCCAGCATCGGCAGCTACTTCACCTTCTACCTGATGCACCATTTCGGGGTGCCGGTGGAGCAGGCGCAGCTGCACCTGTTCGCGTTCCTGGTGGCTTCGGCAGCCGGCGGCTTCTTCGGTGGCCCGCTGGGCGACCGCATCGGCCGCAAGCCGATCATCTGGACCTCGATCCTGGGCGTGGCCCCGTTCGCCCTGGCGCTGCCGCATGCCGACCTGTTCTGGACCACGGTGCTGGCGGTGCTGATCGGCTTCGTGCTGTCCTCGGCGTTCTCGGCCATCGTGGTGTACGCGCAGGAAATGATGCCGCACCGCATCGGCATGGTCTCGGGCCTGTTCTTCGGCTTCGCCTTCGGCATGGGCGGCCTGGGCGCTGCCGTGCTCGGCCTGCTGGCCGACAAGACCAGCATCGAGTACGTCTACCAGCTGACCGCCTTCCTGCCGCTGCTGGGCATCGTGGCGGTGTGGCTGCCGGCGTCGCGGCCACAGGCACACTGAGCCCACGCACGACCGGCAGCTTCCGTTGCTGCCGGTCGTTGCCTGGAAAGCGCACCGTTTCACCTGCAATCATCGAACTGGCATACAGCACGCGGGCGTAAAATGCGCGCATGAGCGAATCCCTTGAAAGCCACTTGGTCCACGGCCGCCGCCAGCGGCCCGATGGCCCCTCGCCGATCGATGTCATCTCGGTGCAGTCGCAGCTGGTCTACGGCCACGCCGGCAACAGCGCCGCCGTCCCCCCGCTGCGTGCCCTCGGTGTACGTGTCGCCGAAATTCCCACCACGCTGCTCAGCAACGCGCCGTTCTACGAGACCACCCGCGGCCGCGTGCTGCCCAGCGACTGGTTCGCCGAACTGCTGCAGGGCACGGCCGAACGTGGCGTGCCACAGCGCGCGAAGATGCTGGTCTCCGGCTACTTCGGCAGCGTCGGCAACGGCGCCGCCTTTGCCGACTGGCTCGACCAGACCCTGCCGGCCTGCCCGCAGCTGCGCTACTGCCTGGACCCGGTCATCGGCGATACCCACACCGGCCCCTACGTGGAGCCGGGCCTGGAAGCGATCTTCGCCGAGCGCCTGCTGCCGCACGCCTGGCTGGTCACCCCCAATGCCTTCGAACTGGGCCGCCTGACCGGGATGCCGGCGCTGGCCGAAGCCGATGCCATCGCCGCCTCCAAGACCCTGCTGGCACGTGGCCCGCAGTGGGTGCTGGCACACAGCGTCGGCGGCGAACCGGGGCAGCTGGTCACCCTGGCAGTGAGCCAGGATGAAGTCTGGCGCTGGACTTCGCCGTTGTTGCCGGTGGACGTGGCCGGTACCGGCGATGTGCTGATGGCGCTGATCGTGGCCTTCCTGCTGCGCGGGGAAACCATGCAGCAGGCCATCTCGCGCGCGGTGGCCGGCACCCATGCGGCGCTGGAGGCGACCCTGGCCCACGGCTACGAGGAATTCGAGGTGCTGGCCGCTGCCCCGGCCGCGCTGGCCAACGCTAACCGCTTCCGCGCCGAGCGCGTGGCATGAGTGCAGTGCCACGTACGGTAGGCATCGTCGGCAGCGACGGTGCCTACGGGCGCTGGCTGGCGCGCTTTTTCCGCGAACGCATGCAGCTGCAGGTGATCGGCCACGATCCGGCCGATGCGCAGTCGCACAGCCCCGAACAGCTGCTGGAGCAGGCCGATGTGCTGGTGTTTTCCGCGCCCATCCGCCACACCCCGGCGCTGATTGCCGAGTACGTGCGGCAATCGGCCGGGCGTGAACGCGGCCGGCTGTGGCTGGATGTCACCTCGGTGAAGGAAGCGCCGGTGCAGGCGATGCTTGCCTCGCACGCCGAGGTGGTGGGCCTGCACCCGATGACCGCACCACCCAAGGCGCCCACACTGAAGGGCCGGGTGATGGTGGTCTGCCGGGCACGATTGGACACGTGGCAGGCGTGGGTGCAGCAGCTGTGCGCGGCGCTGCAGGCCGAGTGCGTGCAGTCCACGCCGGACCGCCACGACCAGGTGATGGCGCTGGTGCAGGCCATGGTGCACGCCAGCCACCTGGCACAGGCCGGTGTGCTGCGCGAGTACCAGCCGCAGCTGGGGGATCTGGCGGCGTTGATGCCGTACCGCTCGGCCTCGTTCGAACTGGACACGGCGATCATCACGCGCATCCTCTCGCTCAATCCTGCCATCTACGAAGACATCCAGTTCGGCAACCCGTACGTGGCGCCGATGCTGGAACGGCTGGTGGGCCAGCTGCAGGCGCTGCAAGCCCAGGTAGGGCAGGGCGACGATGCGGCGCGCGCGGCATTCCGGCAGCAGCTGCTGGCCGCCAACCGCGAGGCCTTCGGCACGCAGGTGCTGGCCGAGGGCAACTACACCTTCGAACGGGCGGGGTATCTGCTGGCCGACCTGACCGAGACCATCGCGCTGTCGGTGCACCTGCCCGAGGACCGCCCGGGCTCACTGCGCGCGCTGCTGAACGTGTTCGAGCAGCACGGCATCAGCCTGGCCTCGATCCATTCCTCGCGCACCCCCAGTGGTGAAGTGCATTTCCGCATCGGTTTCGTGGCCGGTACCAACCCGGCGGCACTGGAAGCGGCGGCGGCCGAAACGGATGCCACCGGCATCGGACGGGTGCTGCCGCGCTAAGTCGGCAGCTCGCAGCGCCGTGGCACACGCAGGAAGCCACATTCATCCACAGGCGGTGTGGATGAGCGCTGCGCAAACATGTGGATAACCGGCGCCAGCCCTTGGCCTGCAACGCTGTCAAGATGGCTGGCGAATATTTCGCCAGCCTGCGGTGATGCAGGAGTCGAGGCTCAGATCGACAGCCGCAGTTCGCCGCCGCTGGTCACGAACTCGCGCCCGGTGCGCACCAGTGCACGCCCATCTTCCAGTTCGTAGCGCGGCGTGGCATCGCTGGCATGGTGCGCGGCGGCCGCTTCGGGTTTGAACTCGATGTTGATGTGGCTTTCGCCGTTGCTGTCCACGGCGGGAAACTGACGAAACGACATGGCGGTCCTCCTTCCAGCACCGCGATGCGCGGTGCAGGGCCAGCGTGCGTTGGCCCTTGTTAGGCGGCCGTCATCAATCGATGAACTGCAGCCGTGCCAGTTCAGCGTAAAGACCATCTTCGGCCAGCAGCTGTGCATGCGTGCCCTGGGCCACGATGCGCCCGTGGTCCATCACTACGATGCGGTCAGCCTTCAGCACGGTTACCAGGCGGTGGGCGATCACCAGCGTGGTGCGCCCGGCCATCAGGCGTTCCAGCGCCTGTTGCACGCCGCGTTCGCTCTGCGCATCCAGTGCGCTGGTGGCTTCGTCCAGCAGCAGGATCGGCGCGTCCTTGAGCAGGGCGCGGGCGATGGCCACGCGCTGCTGCTGCCCGCCGGACAGGCGCGCGCCGCGCTCGCCCAGTTCGCTGTCGTAGCCCTGCGGCAACGCGTGCAGGAACTCATCGGCCTCGGCCGCACGCGCGGCGTCCTCCACCTCGGCATCGCTGGCCTCCAGGCGGCCATAGCGGATGTTGTCGCGCGCACTGGCGGCGAACAGCGTCGGCTGCTGCGGCACCAGGGCCAGCTGGGCGCGCAGTGCCGCCGGGTCCAGCGTGCGCACGTCGGTGCCGTCCACGCAGACCTGGCCCAAGGCCGGATCATGGAAGCGCAGCAGCAGCGACAGCACGGTGCTCTTGCCGGCACCGGACGGTCCGACCAGCGCCACGGTTTCGCCGGGCTGCACGTGCAGGTTGAAATGGTCCAGCGCCGCCTGGTCTGGCCGCTGCGGGTAGTGGAACACCACGTCGTCGAAGCGGATCTCGCCGCGCAGCGGGGCGGGCAGCCGGGCAGGCGATGCCGGCGCACGGATGGCCACGTCTTCCTGCAGCAGCTCGCTGATGCGGCCCATGCCGCCGGCCGCGCGCTGCAGTTCGTTCCAGACTTCGGCCAGGGCGCCCACCGAACCACCGCCGATCAGTGTATACAGCACGAACTGGCCCAGCGTACCCAAACTCAGGCGGCCATCGACCACATCGTGTGCGCCCAGCCACAGCACGCCGACAATCGCACCGAACACCAGCAGGATGGCGGCGGCGGTCACCAGCGACTGCGCGCTGATGCGGCGCCGCGCGGCGCCGATGGCATCGCGCAGTGCGATGTCGAAGCGGCCACGCTCATACGGCTCGCGGGCATGGGCCTGCACCGTGCGCACCGCGCCGAGGGTTTCGGCGGCCAGGCTGTTGGCATCGGCAATGCGGTCCTGGCTGGCGCGCGAGACCGCACGCAGCTTGCGCGAGCCGATGATGATCGGCAGCACCGCCAGCGGGATGCCCACCAGCGACCACGCCGCCAGCCGCGGGCTGGTGACGAACAGCATGGCCAGGCTGCCGACCACGGTGACGCTGCTGCGCAGGGCCACCGACATGGTCGAGCCGATCACGCTGCGCACCAGTTCGTTGTCGGCGGTCAGGCGCGAGACCAACTCGCCGCTTCGGCTGCGGTCATGGAAGCCGGCATCGAGCTGGATCAGGTGGGCATACAGCTGGCTGCGCAGGTCGGCCACCACCTTTTCGCCCAGCAGCGAGACGAAGAAGAAGCGCGCGGCGGTACCCAGCGCCATCACCACCGCCACGCCCATCAGCAGGGCGAAGGCCTGGTTGATCTGGCCGCCCCCGGTGAAGCCGTTGTCGATCATCTGCTTCACGGCCGGCGGCAGGCTCAGCGTGGCCGCCGAGGAAATGGCCAGCGCCACCAGCCATGCGACGAACAGGCCGCGGTGGCGGCGCACGAACGGCCACAGGGTGCGCAGGCTGCCGAGGCGGCGCAGCGGCGGGGCGGGGAAGCGTCCTTGTCAGTCATCCTGGGCGTCATCACGGAAACGGATACGGTTACGGGTGGCGTCGCGCAGGCGGGTTTTCAATGCCTGCACCTGGTCCAGCGGCAGCGTGATCTGCACCTGCACGCCGTCTGCGTCGAACTGTTCATCCTGCTTGTCGGCCGCATGCGCGGCCAGCGCGGCGTGCAGCACGCCCAGATCCTCGAAGCCGGCCAGCAGCTGCAGCCGGGGCAGCGCCACCAGCGGCTGGCGCGGTGCGGTGCGCAGGCATTCGGCCGCTGTGCCGCCGTAGGCCCGCACCAGCCCGCCGGCCCCCAGCTTGATGCCGCCGTACCAGCGCGTGACCACCACCCGGTCGAAGCCCTGGCCATCGATGGCCGCCAGAATCGGGCGGCCGGCGGTGCCGGAGGGCTCGCCATCGTCGCTGGAACGGTACTCCTGGCCATGCCGGTAGGCCCAGCAGTTGTGGGTGGCATCGGCCACGGCCACCTGCTGCAGGAACACCAAGGCGTCGGCCGCATTGTCGATGGGGGCGGCGTGGGCGGTGAAGCGGCTGTGCTTGATTTCCAGGCTGTGGCTGACAGCGGTGGCAAGGGTATCGGACATCACCGCCATTCTACGGCCTGCGCGCGCAGGCCGGCCGCCGGCCTCAATCGTCCAGCAGCGGCCGCAGGTCCTTGGGCAGACGTGCTTCGGGGTACTGCTGCAGATAGCGCTCCAGGCTGGCACGGGCCAGATCCTGCTGCCCGCTGTCGCGGCGCTCGCGGATCTTCATCAGCCACTGCCGGCGCGGCAGCTGTGCATCGGCGTCCACTTCGTGCTGCACCGCCTCGGCGCTGAGGGCACCGGCCACGCTGCGGCGCATTACCCCCGGCGCGCTCTGGCGAGCCATCGCACGAGCGGCGGGCGCAGGCGCCGGTTCGGCCACGCGGTCCATCACGGTGTCTTCGGCCATGGCCGCGGCAGGTGCGCCTGCGCTGTCGGCCATCATCGGTGCCGGCGCGGCAAACGCTGCGGGCGCGGCCGGCGGCGGCGGAGCAGGGGGGCAGGCGGCGGCACGACCGCGCGCTTGGCCGGCGGCGTGCTGATCGGCTGCGGCTGCGGCGCGGGAACGGCGTCGACCTTGGCCTTGGCTGCCACCGGTTCGATGCGGCGCGCGGTGGCCTCTGCCGGTGCGGCGTCGGCCTCTGGCGCGGCAGCGGCCATGGGCGCTGCCTGCAGGTCAGCTGCATCAGGCGCGGGCGCGGCGTTGCGTGCGTTGTCGTCCGCTGCGCTGGCATCTGCAGGTGCGCTGGCCGTGCTCGCTTCCAGTACCGGTACCGGCGGCGGTTCCGGGCGCAGCTGCCAGGCCAGGCCGACGGCGAACACGACCGAGGCGGCCACGCCGAACACAGCCGGCCAGCGCTGGCGCGGGCGCTGCGCACGCGGCCCTGCAGCGCTGGTGGCAGCCGCGGCAGCCTCCGGGGCGGCCTGCACCGAGGCGCGCGCCGCCGCCAGGATGGCCGCGTCCAGCGCGGGCGGCGGCGCCTTGTCGGCGCTGCGGCCGAGCAGGCGGGCCAGCTCGCGTTCTTCCGGCGTCAGCGGTTCGTTCTGGTTCATGGGTTCAGCCCCGACCGCAGCTTGTCCATCGCATAGCGCAGCCGCGATTTCACGGTCTCCCGGCCAACGCCGGTGATCTGTCCGATGTCCTCCAGGCTCAGTTCCTGTTCCAGTCGCAGGGCCAGCACTTCGCGCTGTTCCGGCGGCAGCTGTTCCATCGCCAGCTGGATGCGCCGGCGCTGTTCGAAATCGGAAAGCTTGGCTTCCGGTGTCTGCCCGTCTTCCAGCGCAGCCAGCCGCAGCTCGGCGTCGGCCGGCGCCGATGGCCGGTGGCGGGCGGCGCGCCAATGGTCGTTGAGGCGGTTGTGCGCAATGCGGAACAGCCAGGTGGTGAAGGCGGCCTCGGGCTGCCAGCCGGCGCGCGCTGATCACCCGCTGTCAGACGTCCTGGTACAGCTCCTCGGCCAGCGCACTGTCGCACAGCTGGCGCAGCAGGAAGCCGAACAGGCGCTTGCGGTGGCGCGTGTACAGCGCCTCGAACGCCTTCACGTCGCCGGCGGCCCAGGCCAGCATCAAGGCTTCATCGGTTGGCAGGGCGAGGGCATCCACGGCGCACAGCGTAGCGGCTGGCAGCGGTGGCGGATAGCCGGGGCGGTGGCGGGGCAGGGCGGACATCGGGCAGTCAGCGGCTTGGATTCACACGCAGGAACGTGCCAACGCACACAATGGGGTTGCCGGGCTTCCATTGCCCCCCCATCGTTGCGTTATGCTCGCCGATCCAGGGGGTGGTGCCGGGCATCCGGTGCCCATGAGATGTCCAATTGTCCACAGAGCCAGCCAGTGCGCAGGATGAGCCGCAACGCGACGCCGTGGTGCCGGAGGTGTTGCTGCAGGCGTTGCATGCGCTGCTGCCCGGCCCGGGCCGGCTGACCGCCGGCTGGGACGAGGCGCGGCTGGGGCGTGGCTGGCGCGGCCATCCACAGCGGCCCACGCACGCACCGCTGCAGGACCCGTGGACCGAAGGCGCGCTGGCCGGTGCCGGCATCCACGCCGAGCGCTGGTCGCATGACGATGCGCATTTCGTGCTGGCTGTCGAAGGTGCCGCGCCCGATGCGGCCTGGTGGGCACTGGCGCGGCTGGGGCTGGAGCTGGCGCTGCAGGGCGGGCGCCAGGCCGGGCAGATACGTGCGCTGGAAGATGCCGAGCGGCTGCAGCAGGCGCTGTTCCAGATTGCCGACCTGGCCGGAGCGGACCTGGAAATGGAGCAGATGCTGCACCGCGTGCACGACGTGCTCAACACGCTGATGTATGCGCAGAACTGCTACATCGTCGAGTACGACGATGTGCGCCGGCGCATCCGCTTCCTCTATTTCGCCGACCAGATCGACGATTTCCAGGCCGACCCCGAGCGCTTCTACGAAGAACGCGAGATGCCGCGCAGCTTGACCTTCGCGCTGCTGCGCCACGGCCGCGCGCTGAGCGGCCCGTCGCGCGAGCTGCTGGCGCGCGAGAACCAGACGCCCGATTCACGCCACGGCCCGCAGAGCCTGGACTGGCTGGGCGTGCCGATGCTGCGCGATGGCCGCGTCTGCGGTGCGGTGGTGGTGCAGAGCTACGACCACCATGCCCGTTACGGCGAGGCCGAGCGCGCGCTGCTGGGCTTTGTGGCCCAGCACATCCTCACCGCTATGGACCGCCGCCAGGCCAATGCGCAGCTGGAAGGGCAGGTTGAACGCCGTACCCAGGAACTGCGCCGTGCCAACAGCAGCCTGCAGGACGAGGTATTCGAGCGCCGCCGCGCCGAAAAATTGCAGACCGCCCTGTACAACATCGCCGGCATGGCTATGGCGGCCGAAAGCCTGGAGCAGTATTACGGGCAGGTGCATGGCGTGGTCGCCAGCCTGCTGGACGCCAGCAATTTCTACATCGCCCTGGTCAATGCCTCCGGCGACGGCCTGGAGTTCGTCTACTCGGTCGATGCCTACACCCCCACGCGCGCGCCGCGCCCCTTCAGCGAAGGCCTGACCGAGTACGTGGTGCGCAACCGCGTGCCGCTGCTGGCCTCGGCCCCGGAAATCGCAGCCCTCAATGCCAGCGGCAAGGTGCGCGAATCGGGTGTGCGTGCGCAGTGCTGGCTGGGTGTGCCGCTGCTGCGCGACGATGAAGTGGTCGGGGACATCGTGGTGCAGAGCTACAGCGCCGATGTGGCCTTCACCCTGCAGGACCAGCGCCTGCTGACCTTCGTGGCGCAGAACATCGGCACCGGCCTGGCCCGCCAGCGCGACCAGCAGCGGTTGCGGCTGGCCCATGCCGAGCTGGAAAAACGCGTGGAGGAACGCACCCGCGAACTGGCCGAGGTCAACGAAAAACTGCTGGACCAGATTGCCGAGTGCCTGCGTGCCGAGCAGCGCCTGACCCACCAGGCCATGCACGATGCGCTGACCGGGCTGCCCAATCGCCTGCACCTGTTGGACCGCCTGGACGACGCGCTGCTGCGTGCGCGCGCCACCCCGTCGGCCACCTTTGCCATGCTGTTCCTGGACCTGGACCGCTTCAAGCTGGTCAACGACAGCATCGGCCACGCCGCCGGCGACCGCATGCTGGTGGAAGTGGCCAAGCGCATCGTGTTGATGGTGGGTACCGACGACGTGGTGGCGCGGCTGGGCGGCGACGAATTCGCGATCCTGCTGCAGTGCCCGCTGGGCCTGGTGCAGGCGCTGGATTTCGGCCAGCGCCTGCTGCTGGCGCTGCAGAAATCGATGTGGGTGGCGGGCCGCGAACTGTTTCCCTCCGGCAGCCTGGGCATCGCGCTGTGGCACCCGCGCTACCGCAATGGCGAGGAGATGCTGCGCGATGCCGACGCGGCGATGTACCGGGCCAAGGCGCAGGGCCAGGACCGCTGCGCGATCTTCGATGAGGACATGCGCGAGCAGGCCATGCGCAGCCTGGACCTGGAAGCCGACCTGCGGCGGGCGATCAACAACCGCGATTTCCTGCCGTATTACCAGCCCATCGTGCGCCTGGCCGATGGCGAAGTGGTCGGCCACGAAGCGCTGCTGCGCTGGCGCCATGAACGCCGTGGCATGCTGCCGCCCAGCGCGTTCCTGGACCTGGGCGAGGAAAGCGGCCTGATCGAGCAGGTGGACTGGCTGATCTACGAGCAGGTCATCGCCACCCTGGCCCGTGGCGGGCAGGGCTATGTCTCGGTGAACGTGTCACCGCGGCATTTCCGCGTGCTGGACTTCACCGAGCGCCTGTTCGGGTTGATCGAAGCCTTCGACGCCGACCCGCGCCGGCTGCGGCTGGAGATCACCGAGGTGGCGCTGCTGGACGATGGCCCGCGCACGCTGCGCATCCTGCAGGTGCTGCGCGAGCGCGGCATCCAGGTGCAGCTGGACGACTTCGGCACCGGCTTCTCGGCGCTGTCCTACCTGCACCGCTTCCCGATCAACACGCTGAAGATCGACCAGAGTTTCATCGCCGGCCTGCACGGGGAAACACAGGGCACGCGCGCGCTGGTGGAAGGGGTGATCTCGCTGGCGCATACGCTGGGCCTGGAAACCATCGGCGAGGGCATCGAGACCGACGCCCAGCGCAACACCCTGCGGGAACTGGGCTGCGATTACGGCCAGGGCTACCTGCTCGGCCGCCCGGCGTTACGCGAAGACGCGGTGGCCTGAGTCACCGCGCCGGGGGGATTCAACGCAGCGCGCCGCGGCGCTTTTCGTCGATCCACTTGGAGGCCTGCGCCGGCTGGTAGGCGCGCATCCAGGCCAGCATTTCCTGGATGTCCGAGCCGTACCACAGGTCCTGGCGCTACTCCGGGTGCAGGAAGCGCTCGTCCACCATGCGGTCGATCATGCCGATCAGCGGGGCGTAGAAGCCGTCCACGTCCAGGAAGGCGCACGGCTTGTTGCCGATGCCCAGCTGGCGCCAGGTCAGCATCTCGAAGATCTCTTCCATGGTGCCGGAGCCGCCGGGCGGGGCGACGAAGCCGTCGGACAGATCGAACATGCGCGACTTGCGTTCGTGCATCGAACCGACGATCTCCAGTTCGGTCAGGCCACGGTGCGCCACTTCCCAGTCGGCCAGCTGGCGCGGGATCACGCCGGTCACTTCACCGCCCTTGGCCAGCACCGCGTTGGCCACCGTGCCCATCAGGCCGACGTTGCCGTCGCCGTAGACCAGGCGCATGCCATCGGCGGCGATGCGCTCGCCCAGGGCCAGCGCCCGCTCGGCGTAGACCGGCTTGCTGCCGGCGTTGGAACCACAGTACACACAGATAGACTTCATGGAAGGTCCTGTCTTTGCCGGAAAACGAAACGCCCCGCCCGCAACCGGGTCAGCGGTCGCGGGCGGGGTGTACGGCAATTATGGACCCTTGCCGGGGCGGTCTGCACCGCCGGCCGGGGCGGGGTGGCGCGGGGCGGGGCACAAGGCCTCGGGAATGCCCGCGCCGTGGCCGCCCGCCTACGCTGCGGCGGCCTGCTCGCGGCGCGGGCCTTCACGCAGGGCGCGCCCGACCATGCCCACCAGCAGGTCCAGTTCTTCGCTGTCCATGCCGAAATGCGGGGTGAAGCGCAGCGAGTTCTCGCCACCGTGGATCACGTTGATGCCGTGGTGGCGCAGCCATTCCTCGGTGGAATTGGCGCCATAGCACTTGAACTGCGGCGCCAGCTCGCAGGAGAACAGCAGGCCGGTGCCCTGCACCTTGGTGATCAGCCCGCCCAGTTCGCCCTTCAGCTGCTCCAGCTTGCGCACGGCCTCGGCGCCGCGTTCGGCGATGTTGGCGCGCACCTGCGGGGTCAGCTGGGCCAGGGTGGCGCAGGCCACGTCCAGCGCGCGCGGGTTGGCGGTCATGGTGTTGCCGTAGATGCCCTTGCGGTACAGCTGGGCGGCATGTTCGGTCACCGCCAGTACCGACAGCGGGTACTGGGCGGCGTTGAGTGCCTTGGAATAGGTTTCCATGTCCGGCGCGTCCAGGCCTTCAAAGCCCGGGTAATCCACCACCGACAGCACGCCGTGCGCACGCAGGCCGGCCTGGATCGAGTCCAGCAGCAGCAGGGTGCCATGGCTGCGGGTCAGCTCGCGGGCCAGCGCATAGAACGCCGGCGGCACCGAGCGGCCCGGGTCGCCTTCGCCCATCACCGGCTCCAGGAACACCGCCTCGATGAACCAGTGGTTGCGCGCGGCATCGTCGAACACCTTGCGCAGCGCGGCTTCATCGTAAGGCGGCACGGTGATCACCGAGTCTTCGTTGCGGTAGCTGGCCAGATGCTGCTGGTAGCTGCGGCGACTGGAATCGGAATACAGCGCCGGTCGGTCGGTGCGGCCATGGAAGCTGCCCTTGACCACCACGCGCTTGATGGCAGCCCCGGCATGGCGTGCGCCCGGGTCGGTCTGCAGCTTGGCGTTGACGTCGGCGATGCGCGCGGCCAGGCCGACGGCTTCGGAGCCGGAATTCAGGCACATGAAGCGGTCGAACGGGCAGCCGCCACGGCGCTGGCCGATTTCCTTGCGCAGGGCCCCGATGAAGCGCTGCTGGGCCAGGCTGGGGGTCATGATGTTGGCCATCACCTGCGGGCGGGCCATCGCCTCGATCACTGCTTCCGGCGTATGCCCGAAGCCGAGCATGCCGTAGCCGCCGGCGTCATACAGCACGGCACCCTTCAGCGTGACCACCCACGGGCCGCGTGCGGCCAGCGCCACGTACGGGGTGACGGCATCGTCGGCATAGAAGTTCACGAAGCCGTCCTGCATCGCATCCACCTGTGCCTGCTCGTCCAGCGCCAGCACGGCACCCAGGTCATCGGCCACGCGGGTGAACTCGGCGGCGGCGGCGTCCACGGCCGCCAGCAGCTGCGGGTGGCGCGGGGCAAGGTGGGCGAGGGTGGCGTCGTCCAGGCCGGTGGTGAGGCGGGTGCCGGGCTGGCTGCGCAGGGGGGACAGGCGTTCGATGAAGCTCATTGCAGATCTCCTGAAACGATAGGTCGCAGGTGCCCCTGAAACGCAAAACGCGCGTCGACCGCGCGCTGGGCAGGGCACATGCATTCGGACTTCCCGACCGATGCTAGCACTTGTTTTTTGCGCGATAACCCCGCTGGAAGATGCTGCATAGCAGCATTTTGCGCGACGTTCGTGCTGGTGCGGGCGGTGTCTGGCCGGCCGGTCGTACAATGCGCGCCATTGACGTCCTGATGCCGGCCACTGCCTTGAAGAAGTCCGATTTCCATTACGACCTGCCGGATGAACTGATTGCCCAGGCACCGTTGGCCGAACGTTCGGCCAGCCGCCTGATGGTGGTGCCGCCGGCCCCTGCGGCCTTCACCGACCTGCAGGTGCGTGACCTGCCGTCGCTGCTGCAGCCCGGCGATCTGCTGGTGTTCAACGACACCCGGGTGATTCCCGCGCGCCTGTTCGGCCAGAAGGCCAGCGGCGGCCGCGTGGAGATCCTGATCGAGCGCCTGCTGGGCGGCCAGCAGGCGCGCGCGCAGGTGGGGGCCAGCAAGTCGCCCAAGGCCGGCAGCCGCATCGCGCTGGACGCCGGCGGCGAGGCCGAGGTGCTGGGCCGCGACGGCGAGTTCTACGTGCTGCAGTTCCACGTGCCCGAGGCGCTGGAGCAGTGGCTGCTGCACGCCGGCCGGCTGCCGCTGCCGCTGTACATCCAGCGCGAGCCGGGCCTGGACGACCGCGAGCGCTACCAGACCGTGTTCGCCCGCGAAGTGGGGGCGGTGGCCGCACCGACCGCCGGCCTGCACTTCGACGAGGCGCTGCTGGCGGCACTGAAGGACAAGGGCATCGGCTTCGATCATGTGACCCTGCATGTCGCCGCCGGAACCTTCCAGCCGGTGCGCGCGGATGACCTGAAGGACCATGTGATGCACCGCGAGTGGCTGAACGTGGGCGCCGAGCTGGTGCAGCAGGTGCGCCGTGCGCGCGCGGCCGGCGGCCGCGTCATCGGCGTCGGCACCACCGTGGTGCGCGCGCTGGAAAGCGCGATGCGCGACGGCGAGCTGCTGCCGTTCGCCGGTGAAACCCGGATCTTCATCACCCCCGGCTACCGCATCCGCAGCGTGGACGCGATGGTGACCAACTTCCACCTGCCGGAAAGCACGCTGCTGCTGATGATTTCCGCGTTCGCCGGCAAGGCGCGCGTGTTCGAGGCCTACCAGCGCGCGATCGAACAGCGCTACCGCTTCTTCAGCTACGGCGACGCGATGCTGCTGTTCCCGCAGGCACAATAACGGTAGCGCCGGGCCATGCCTGGCGGGGAGGGGGGCGCAACGGCCGCCGGGCATGGCCCGGCGCTACCGGCATCGGCCTCTTTGGGAGACAATAGGCAACTATTTGCCTGAACGACCCGCTCCATGTCCCGACTGCAGTTCCAGCTCAAGACCCGCGACGGCCGTGCCCGCCGCGGCCGCCTGACCTTCCCGCGTGGCACGGTGGAAACGCCGGCCTTCATGCTGGTGGGAACCTATGGCTCGGTCAAGGGCATCCTGCCTGACCAGGTGCGCGCGCTGGGCGCCGAGATCATCCTCGGCAACACCTTCCATCTGTACCTGCGCCCGGGCCTGGACATTATTGCCGACCATGGCGGCCTGCACGGCTTCTGCCAGTGGGATGGCCCGATACTGACCGACTCCGGCGGTTTCCAGGTGTTCTCGCTGGCCCACCGCCGCAAGATCACCGAGCAGGGCGTGACCTTCTCTTCGCCCACCGACGGCGCCCGGGTGTTCCTGGGCCCGGAAGAGAGCATGAAGATCCAGAAAGTGCTCGATTCGGACGTGGTGATGATCTTCGACGAGTGCACCCCGTACCCGGCCACCGAGGACGTGGCGCGTCGTTCGATGGAGCTGAGCCTGCGCTGGGCCCAGCGCAGCCGCAATGCGCATGATGAACTGGGCAACGATGCCGCGCTGTTCGGCATCGTCCAGGGCGGCGTGCATACCGGCCTGCGCAGCCGCTCGGCCGAGGCCCTGCAGGCCATCGGCTTCGACGGCTATGCCATCGGCGGGCTGGCGGTGGGCGAGCCCGAGCACGAGCGCAACGCCATGCTCGACCGCCTCGACCCGGAACTGCCCGGCGACCGCCCGCGCTACCTGATGGGCGTGGGCCGGCCCGAAGACCTGGTGGAAGGCGTGGCCCGTGGCGTGGACATGTTCGATTGCGTGATGCCCACCCGCAACGCCCGCAACGGCCACTATTTCACCTCGTTCGGCACCGTGCGCATCCGCAACTCGCAGTACGCCCGGGACATGGACCCGATCGAGCCGGGCTGCGGCTGCGCGGCCTGCGCCGGCGGCTACACCCGCTCCTACCTGCGCCACCTGGACCGCTGCAACGAGATGCTGGCGCCCATGCTCGGCACCCTGCACAACCTGTTCTATTACGAAAAGCTCATGGCCGACATCCGCGCGGCGATCGAGGCGGGAACCTTCCTGGCCTTCCGTGAGTCTTTCTACGCAGCCCGCGGGGCGGTTGCCTCGGCCCTGTAGGCCGGCGGCCCCCTGCCGAAGGGCCCGGGAACGAATGTCCGGGCCCGTGGCATACTTCAAGGCTGACCCAGATCCGCGGTCGACACCTCGTGCCCGTGAAACGGCCGAAGCGCCGCCCAACCAAAGGACCAATGATGAACCTGCTTGCCTTCCTGATTCCCGCCGCCCACGCCCAGTCCGCCGGTGGCCAGCCGCAGGGCGGTATGGGCCTGACCACCCTGCTGTTCCCGATCATCCTGATCGCCATCATGTACTTCCTGATGATCCGCCCGCAGATGAAGCGGCAGAAGGAGCACAAGGCCATGCTGGAGAAGATCAAGCGCGGCGACGAAGTGCTGACCAACGGCGGCATCGCCGGTGTGGTCACCGACATCGGCGACAGCTTCGTCACCGTCGAAGTGGCTGACAACGTGCGCATCCGCGTGCAGAAGGGCGCCGTCGGCAACGTGCTGCCGCCGGGCACCCTGAAGTCGGCCCAGTAAGCACCTCCCTTTCCGAAGTACAACCGCGGCGCCGGGAATGGCGCCGCGCGGGACCCAAGCAATGCTCGAATTTCCACGCTGGAAGTACGCCGTCATCGTGCTCGTACTGGTGCTGAGCGCCCTGTACGCACTGCCCAACATCTACCAGAAGGACCTGGCCATCCAGATCACCGCCAACCGTGGCGGGCAGGTCGACGATGCGCTGCGTGACCGCGTGCTGGCCAGCCTGAAGCAGGCCGGCGTGGGCACGATCGGCGCGGAGAAGGAAGGCGACAGCCTGATCGTCCGCCTGCCGGACCTGAAGGCACAGTCCGCCGCCAGCGACGCGCTGCGCGACAGCGTGGGCGAGAACTACACCGTTGCCCTGAACCTGGCCTCGACCGTGCCGGACTGGCTGGCCAAGCTGGGCGGTCGCCCGATGGTGCTGGGCCTGGACCTGCAGGGCGGCGTGCACTTCGTGCTGCAGGTCGACCAGAAGGCCGCGCTGGACAAGCGCCTGGATGCCTACACCGAAGACGTGCGCAGCACCCTGCGTGACGCGCGCATTCCGTACCAGTCGGTGGACCGCCGCGCCGACAACACCATCGTCGCCAACCTGAGCCCGTCGGCCGGTGAAGACGCCGCCACCCGTGCGCGCGCTGCGCTGGGCAAGGCACAGCCGACGCTGAGCTACGACGTCACCGGCAACCGCATCACCGTGACCCTGCCGGAAGCGGAGATCAGCCAGATTGCCAACGGCGCGATCGAGCAGAACATCAACACCCTGCGCAACCGTGTGAACCAGCTGGGCGTGGCCGAGCCGATCATCCAGCGCCAGGGTGCCGACCGCGTGGTGGTGCAGCTGCCGGGCGTGCAGGACACCGCTGAAGCCAAGCGCATGATCGGCGCCACCGCGACGCTGGAATACCGCGCCGTGGTCGAAGGCAACGCGCAGGACGCCATCGCCTCCGGCCGCATCCCGCCGGAAGCGAAGATCTACCAGCAGCGTGATGGCCGCGGCCCGATCATGCTGAACAAGCGCGTGATCGTCACCGGTGACCAGATGGTTGCCGCGCAGGCGGTGAACGACCAGAACAGCGGTGCCCCGACGGTCAGCGTCACGCTGAACAACGTCGGCGGCCAGTGCATGTTCGACTTCACCAGCGCCAACGTGAACAAGCCGATGGCCGTGGTCTACACCGAGCGCGTGCCGACGGTGACCGTGGTGGACGGCCAGGAAGTGCGTGGCTTCAAGGTCAATGAGGAAGTGATCTCGGTGGCCAACATCAACGGCGTGTTCGGCAAGAACTTCCAGACCACCGGTCTGCAGAAGAAGGAAGCCGAAGGCCTGGCCAAGCTGCTGAAGTCCGGCTCGCTGGCCGCGCCGATGGACTTCGTCGAAGAGCGCGTGGTGGGCCCGAGCCTGGGCGCGGAGAACGTCAAGAACGGTATCACCGCGGTGGTCTACGCGTTCCTGTTCACCCTGGTGTTCTTCACCGTGTACTACCGCATGTTCGGCCTGATCACCTCCATCGCGATGCTGTTCAACCTGCTGATCGTGGTGGCGGCGATGTCGCTGTTCGGTGCCACCATGACCCTGCCGGGCTTTGCCGGCCTGGCGTTGTCGGTCGGCCTGTCGGTGGACGCCAACGTGCTTATCAACGAGCGCATCCGTGAGGAACTGCGCGCCGGCGTGCCGGGCAAGACCGCCATCGTGACCGGTTACGACCGCGCCTCGGGCACCATCCTGGACGCCAACCTAACCGGCCTGATCGTCGGCCTGGCGCTGTTCGCATTCGGCACCGGCCCGCTGAAGGGCTTCGCGCTGACCATGATCATCGGCATCTTCGCTTCCATGTTCACCGCGATCACCGTGTCGCGCGCCCTGGCGACGCTGATCTACGGCGGCCGCAAGAAGCTCCAGAACGTGGCCATCTGACGGGACGACACGCACAATGAAACTGTTTCCGCTGCACATCCTCCCGAACGACACCAAGATCGACTTCATGCGGTGGCGCAATGCCGCCATGGTCGTCACCATCGTGTTGTTCTTCGTCTCGATCGGCATCATCGGTTTCAAGGGCTTCAACTACGCCCTGGATTTCACCGGCGGTACGCTGATCGAAGCCCGCTTCGAGCGCCAGGTCGACGTCGAGCAGGTGCGCAACAAGCTTGAAGCCAATGGTTTCGAGGGCGCACAGGTGCAGAGCTTCGGTGGCAACACCGACCTGCTGATCCGCCTGGCCCCGCACGGTGAACATGCACCGGGCAGTGGTGGTGCCAGCGCCGAGGACAAGGCCACCGCCGATGCGGTGCTCAAGGCCGTGTCCAGCGCCGACAACACCGCCACGATCCTGCGCAACGAGTTCGTGGGCCCGCAGATCGGCAAGGACCTGGCCAAGAACGGCCTGTACGCCACCATCTTCATGCTGGCCGGCTTCCTGATCTACATCGCGGTGCGCTTCGAATGGAAGTTCGCGGTCACCGCCAGCATCGTGGCGCTGTTCGACCTGCTGGTGACGGCGGCCTACGTTTCGCTGCTGGGCCGCGAGTTCGACCTGACCGTGCTGGCCGGCCTGTTGTCGGTGATGGGCTTTGCAATCAACGACATCATCGTGGTGTTCGACCGCGTGCGTGAGAACTTCCGCAGCCTGCGCGTGGAGCCGCTGGAAGTGCTGAACCGTTCGATCAACCAGACGCTGTCGCGTACGGTGATCACCGCGGTGATGTTCTTCCTCTCGGCGCTGGCGCTGTACATGTACGGCGGCAGCTCGATGGAAGGCCTGGCCGAGACCCACATGATCGGTGCGATCGTGGTGGTGCTGTCCTCGATCCTGGTGGCGGTGCCGATGCTGACCGTGGGCTTCCTGCGCGTGAGCAAGCAGGACCTGCTGCCCAAGGCCAAGGACGTGGAAGCGCTGGCGCGCCGCCCGTAAGCACCGCGTTTCGCCTGAACAGAGAACCCCGCGCAAGCGGGGTTTTTGTTTGCAGGGCTGCGCCCTGCACCTGCCCCAAGCCAAGCCAAGCCAGGCAACGGCAAGGGCGGCATTCCGTGGGATGGCGGGGCACTGTGGGTTCACGGCGTCCCCCTCAACCGGACCCACCCAGCCAACCCACGGATAGCCAGCTTTTGACGTTGACGTTGACGTTGCTGTGGCTTGAAGCAGGTGCAGGGCAGCAAGCCCTGCAAAAAGAGACCCCGCCCTACGCCAGCGTCGGTTGTGCAATCCGGCCCTGCGCACTACGATCCTGCGACTCGCGCGCCTGCGCGCGCACCCCATTCCTGCCGAGCGCCCTGCGCGCCGCATCTGCCAACCCGAGGTATCCATGGTCATCAAACCGCGCGTCCGCGGCTTCATCTGCGTCACCACCCACCCGACCGGCTGCGACGCCGCCGTCAAGCAGCAGATCGATTACATCCGCGCCCGCCCGCCCATCCAGAACGGCCCCAAGCGCGTGCTGGTCATCGGCGCCTCCACCGGCTACGGCCTGGCCGCGCGCATCACCGCCGCCTTCGGCAGCGGTGCCGCCACGCTGGGCATCTTCTTCGAACGCCCGGGCACGGAAACCAAGCCGGGCACCGCGGGCTGGTACAACTCCGCTGCGTTCCACAAGTACGCCGATGAGGCCGGCCTATATGCCAAGAGCATCAACGGCGATGCGTTCTCCGATGAAGTAAAGGCGCGCACCATCGAACTGATCAAGGCCGACCTCGGCCAGGTGGACCAGGTGGTCTACAGCCTGGCCGCGCCGCGCCGCAAGCACCCCAAGACCGGCGAGATCATCAGCTCCACGCTGAAGCCGATCGGCGCGCCGATCACCCTGCGCGGGCTGGATACCGACAAGGAAGTAATCACTGAAACCACCCTGCAGCCGGCGACCCAGGAAGAGATCACCGGTACCGTGGCCGTCATGGGCGGCGAAGACTGGCAGATGTGGATCGAGGCGCTGGCCGATGCCGGCGTGCTGGCCAACGGCTGCACCACCACCGCCTTCACCTACGTCGGTGAAGAGATCACCCAGGACATCTACTGGAACGGCTCGATCGGTGCCGCCAAGAAGGACCTGGACAACAAGGTGCTGGGCCTGCGCGAATCGCTGGCCAAGATCGGTGGGGATGCGCGCGTGTCGGTGCTCAAGGCCGTGGTCACCCAGGCCAGCTCGGCCATTCCGACCATGCCGCTGTACCTGTCGCTGCTGTTCAAGGTGATGAAGGAAAAGGGCACCCACGAGGGCTGCATCGAGCAGCTGGACGTGCTGTACGACATCCTCTACGGCGGCAAGGCCGACGGCGTGGCGATCGACCGCCTGCGCCATGACCTGGTCGAGGCCGATGGCCACACCGTCGCGCTGGTCGATGCCGAAGGCCGTCTGCGCGCGGACTACAAGGAAATGGCCGCCGACGTGCAGGGCATGGTGGCGGCGCTGTGGCCGCAGGTCACAAACGAGAACCTGTACGAGATCAGCGACCTTGCCGGCTACAAGGCCGATTTCGTGCGCCTGTTCGGCTTCGGCATCGAAGGCGTGGATTACGAAGCCGACGTCAACCCGGACGTGAAGATCGACAACCTGGTCGACCTGACCTGAAGTAATGAACGGCAGCGCCGGGCCATGCCCGGCGCTGCCCGTCAGCCGAATTCGAAGTTCATCACCGGCAGTGCCGGGCCGACGAAGTCGCCCTGCACGTAGTCCACCCCGGCACTGAACAGCAGGGTCATCGAATTGGCGTCGCTGACGAACTCGGCGATGGTGCGGATGCCCGCTTCCTGCGCGCGCGGTGATCTGGCTGACCCGTTCGCTGTTCTCGCGCGTGACTGCCAGGTCGCGGGTGAAGCCGCGGTCCAGCTTCAGGAGCTGCGGCTGGAAGTGCGCCAGCAGCTGGAACGAGTCCAGCCCCGAGCCGAACTGCTCCAGCCCGACGCGGCAGCCCAGCGGCGCCACCGCTGCCAGGAACTGCTGTGCGCTGCGCAGGTGGGTGAACACCTTGGCTTCGGGCGCATGCAGCCACAGCCGCTCGCCCGGCACGCCATGCTTCTGCAGCTCGCTGCGCAGCATCGCGATCATGCGCGGGTCATCGAACGATTCGGGCGTGACCTTCACCAGCATCTGTGTGGCATGGCCGGCGCGTGCGCGCTCACCCAGCACCGCCACGGCGCGTGCGGCTACCCAGCGGTTGATCTCCGGCAGCAGGCCGTACTCTTCGGTAATGCCGAGGAAGGCGAGGGGGCTGAGCAGTTCGCCGTTGTGCTCCAGCCGCAGGAACGCCTCGTACAGCTCCAGCGGTTCGCCCTGCAGGTTCAGCACCGGCTGGTAGTGCAGCTGGAAGCCGTCACCGTCCAGTGCTTCGCGGATGCGCGCCACCCAGCGCTGGATGCGTTCCTCTTCCACGCGGTCCACCGCCGAAGGATCGAACACGCGCACCGTGTTGCCCAGCGCGGTAGCCGCCTTGGTGCATTCGGTGGCGCGTGCCAGCACCTGGCCGACGCTGGCGATCTTCTCGCCCACCTGCACGCCACCGACGCTGACGGTAACCGTGGCCGAGCGCGCGCCAACGCTGAAGACATGCGCGGCATACGCCTCGCGGATGCGTTCGGCCAGCGCCATGGTGTCGGCGTAGGGGCCGGCCTGCAGCACCGCGAAGCTGTGTTCGCCGAAGCGCGCGACGCTGGCCGGCTCCCCCACCACCTCGGTCAGCAGGCTGGCCAGCGCGCCAATCAGTGCATCGGCCGAATCCAGCCCGATGTCCGGCAGCAGCCGTGCGTAGTGGTCCGGTTCGACCAGCAGCAGGCCGAACTGGCCTTCGCTGCGGCCGGCCTGGGCCACCGCGTTTTCCACCTGCACCATGAAGGTGGGGCGGTTGAGCAGGCCGGTCACCTGGTCGCGCTGGCGCAGGTCCTCGACCTCGCGCGCCAGTTCGGTGTCCAGTTCCAGCCGGCGGCGGAACACCACCTGCAGGCAGTTCTCGCCTTCGTAGGTGGCGGCGGTGAATTCAATGGTGGCCGGGAACGCGCTGCCATCCTGGTGGCGCGCATCCAGCTGGGACTGCGGCGGCGGGGCGTCGCCACGGCTGAGTGCCTTCAGCAGCTGCTTGAAGCTGTCCACGTGCTGGGCGGCCACCATGTCCAGCAGTGAGATGCCTTCGATATCGTCGAAGCTCTCATAGCCGAACATGTCCAGGTAGGCCTCGTTGGCGCGGATGTGCATGCCTTCGTGCACATAGGCGATGGGGTCGCGCGAGGAGGCGATCAGCGCATCGCAGCGGCGCTCGGTTTCGCGCATCTGCGCTTCGATGCGGCGCAGCCCGCGCCGCGCCTGCAGGTCCACCCACTGGTCACGCACCACCGCGATCACGTGTTCGGGGCGGTTGCGCAGCGCAAGCGCGCGCAGGCCGTTGGCGCTGGCTTCCACCAGCTGGTCTTCGTCAATCTGCTCGGCCAGTAGGATCAGCGGAATGTCCTTGCCGCCGGTGGCAATCTGCTGGCTGACCAGCAGCAGCGGAATGCCCTGCGCCGGCGCGGCCAGTACCAGGTCGATGGCCTGGCTGGACAGCACCTCGGCCAGCTCGTCGGCGCTCTGCGGCCGCCACGGGCGCACCGCGATGCCGCTGTTGCGCAGCGCACTGACGATGGCCTCGGCATGTTCACCGCTGTCGTCGACGATCAGCAGGCGGATGGTGATGTCGTTCGCATTCTGCATGTACTACTCCCCGATCAGCAGATTAGATACACGATGCGCCGGGTCCCGTCCATGTGCGCGGTGGTCGCGGCACACGGCGCCCACTCACGCCACGCTGCCGGCCGCATGGCCGCTGGCCCAGGCCCACTGGAAGTTGTAGCCGCCCAGCCAGCCGGTCACGTCCAGCACCTCCCCGACGAAATGCAGGCCCGGGCAGCGCTTGGACTCGAAGGTGGAGGACGACACCTCGGCCGTATCCACACCGCCCAGGGTCACCTCGGCGGTGCGGTAGCCCTCGGTGCCGCTGGCCACCAGCGGGAACGCGCCCAGCAGCTGGGCCGCTTCGCGCAGCTGCGGCTCGTCGATCTGGCGCACCGGGCGGTCCGGCAGCCAGTGCTCGCACAGGCGCTGGGCCAGCCGCTTGGGCAGCACCTCGGCCAGCACCGTGCGCAGTTCGGCGGCCGGGCGGTCGCGCTTAATCTGGCGCAGCCACTGGCCGGCGTCCTGGCCGGGCAGCAGGTCCAGCGAGAGGGTGTCGCCGGGCTGCCAGTACGAGGAAATCTGCAGGATCGACGGGCCGCTGATGCCGCGGTGGGTGATCAGCATGAAGTTGCGGAAGCTCTGGCCATTGGCGCGCGCTTCCACCGGCAGGGCCACACCGCTCAGCTCGGCCAGCCGTTCCTGGTGGGTGCCACTGAGCGTCAGCGGCACCAGTCCGGCGCGGGTGGGCAGCACGGTGTGGCCGAACTGGCGCGCGATCTCATAGCCGAAGCCGCTGGCGCCCAGGCTCGGAATCGACAGGCCGCCGGTGGCCACCACCAGCGAGGCCGCATGGAACAGGCCCTGCGCGGTGTGCACGCGGAAGCCATCGGCACCGCGCTCGATGCGGTCCACGCCGCAGTCGGTGCGGATCTGCACGCCGGCGGGCTGGTACTCCTCCACCAGCATCTTCACGATCTGCTTGGACGACACATCGCAGAACAGCTGGCCCAGTTCCTTTTCGTGATAGGCGATGCCGTGGCGCTCGACCATCTCGATGAAGTACCAGGGCGAATAGCGCGCCAGCGCGGATTTGCAGAAATGCGGGTTGGCCGAGATGAAGTTCGCCGGGGTGGTGCCGGTGTTGGTGAAATTGCAGCGCCCACCACCGGACATCAGGATCTTCTTGCCGACCTTGTTGGCGTGGTCGATCACCTGCACGAAGCGGCCACGCTGGCCGGCGGTGAGCGCGGCCATGAGCCCGGCCGCACCGGCACCGATCACCAGCACGTCGCAGGCGATGGTGCCGCGCGTGGAGCCGGTTGCCTGGCTCATGCCTTGGCGCGCTTGCGCCAGGTCGGAATCACGTCCAGCTGCATCTGGTCGTTGAGCAGCTGCACTTCGCCGTCCTGGATCAGCACGCTCCAGCGCATCGCACGCTGGATCTGCTGGCCCCACTGTTCAACGAAGGCGCCATCCAGATCGAGCACGGACAGGTTGTCAAACCGTGCCAGGCCCTTGCCCTGCTTGCCCCACCAGATGTCGGAGGCATTGCCGCCGTAGTTCACCACCTGGACCTGGCGGCTGCGGTTGCTGGCCTTGCGGATGCGCGATTCGTCCGGGTGGCCCAGGTCGATCCACTGCAGGATGTCGCCGGTGTAGTCGTGCTGCCACAGGTCCGGCTCTTCGTCGGTGCTCAGGCCGCGGCCGAATTCCAGGCGGTCATCGGCGTTCAGCGCGAAGGCGAGCAGGCGCACCATCAGGCGCTCGTCGGTTTCCGACGGGTGCTGGGCCAGGGTCAGGTTGTGGGTCGCGTAGTAGCCGCGGTCCATGTCGCTGATCTGCAGCTCGGCCTTGCGGATGGTGGCGGTGAGGGCCATGGGAATACCGTCGTCGAAAGAGCGCAATTGTAGAGCTTTGCCGCAAGGGTGTCCGTTGCCGGGCTGTCTGCGTGGCGTCAACGGTGGCACTCTGGCAGGGCTTTTCCGCCCGCAACGACCACACATGACCCGTTCCCACATCCGCCGCCTGCGTATCGCCGACGCCGACTTCGTCTGCAGCGTGCGCGGGTCCGCTGCGGGCGTGGTGCCTGCCAGCGTGGTGTTTGCCGCCTACGCGCCGGGCCGCCGGCTGCGCATGCGCTTCAGCAGCGCGCCGGCGGAGGGACGGCTGGCCGGCGACGCCGGGTTGGGCCATGGCAGCCTGCGCACTGCTGACGGGCGCTGGATCAACCTGCATCTGCCTGCGGTTATGCAGGCGCTGGTGCTGGCGGCGCTGGGTGATGGCAGGGGCGACGACGTGGAACGCGATGGCTGGCGGGTGCTGGATGCGGCCGCGCTGCCGGTGCCCAGGGCCGCCGCGCCATGATCCTGCCCAGCCGCCTGCAGCTGCCGCCGGGGCATTGGCCGAGCCTGCTCGACGGGCTGTGCGCGCGTTTCCCGCGCATCGACCGCGCGCAGTGCCAGGACCGGTTCGCCCGCGGCCGCGTGCAGGACGCGCAGGGCAGGGCGCTCGCGCCGGACCAGCCCTGGCAGGTCGGGCTGGAGATCCTCTATTTCCGTGAGGTAAGCGATGAACCGCCCATTCCGTTCAGCGAGCGCATCCTCTACCAGGATGAGCACCTGCTGGTGGCCGACAAGCCGCACTTCCTGCCGGTGGTGCCGGCCGGCGGCTTCGTGCGCGAAACCCTGCTGGCGCGGCTGATCGCGCGTACCGGCAACCCCGATCTGGTTCCGCTGCACCGGCTGGACCGGCTCACCGCCGGGCTGTTGCTGTTCTCGGTGCAGCCGGGCTCGCGCGATGCCTACCAGCGCCTGTTCCGCGAGCGCTGCATCGAAAAGACCTACGAGGCGCTGGCGCCGGCGCTGCCCGGGCAGGCGTTTCCGCTGCAGCGGCACAGCCGGCTGGTGCCGGGTGAACCGTTCTTCCGCATGGCCGAGGCGCCTGGCGTGCCCAATGCGCAGACCCGCATCGAGCTGATCGATGTCTGCGGCCCTGTCTGGCACTACCGCCTGCAGCCGGTGACCGGGCGCAAGCACCAGCTGTGGGTGCACATGGCCGCGCTGGGCGCGCCGATCCTGGGCGATGACCTCTACCCGCGGCTGTGCACGGCCGCGGCCGATGCGCCGCTCCAGCTGCTGGCCCGCGAACTGGCGTTCACCGACCCGGTCAGTGGCCAGCCGCGCCGGTTCAGCAGCCAACGCGTGCTGCGGTTGCCGGACTGACGGCGGCCGGGCCGGGCCGCCTCAGCGGGGCCGGCGCGCCAGCCAGCGATCCAGTTCGGCGGCAAACAGCTGCTTGTCGCGCGGCCCCAGCGGGGGCGGGCCACCGGTCTGCACCCCGGCGCCGCGCAGCTCTTCCATGAAATTGCGCATCGACAGCCGTTCGGCCATGTTGTTGGGCGTGTACAGCTGGCCACGCGGGTTCAGGGCCACGGCCTGCTTCTCCAGCACCAGCGCCGCCAGCGGGATGTCCTGGGTGACCACCAGGCCACCGGCGACCACGCGCTCGACGATGGCGCTGTCGGCCACGTCCAGGCCCTGCGGCACCTGGATGGCGCGGATCCAGCGCGACGGCGGGGTGCGCAGCCACTGGTTGGCCACCAGGGTCAGCTCCAGGCCGACACGCTCGGCGGCGCGGAACAGGATGTCGCGGATGACAACGGGACAGGCGTCAGCGTCGACCCAGATGCGCGGGCGGACGGGTTCAGGTTCGTTCATCACGGCAGTGTAGGGTAGGAAAAACCTGAATGGGGACTCGGGTTTAGGCTGAATTCCCTGTCAGGCCTTGCCAGGCCTGACGGGCGGGGCCTGGCGATGAACATTCAGGCTATCGCTTTTTCGGCAAAACCCGCGTATCGTTCGAACCACTGTGTTTGCTAGGGTCACCGTAAATCGTGGCCTGGTGCAGTTGATCTCACGATCCGCTCATCGATCCGCTTTATTAACGCCTGCAACTCAGTCTCGGCCCCGATACCCGGTGGCTGCGATTTTTTTCAACATAGTTCCAGGAGTTAACAAAATGTCTGATCGTCAGACCGGCACCGTCAAGTGGTTCAACGACGCCAAGGGCTTCGGCTTCATCACCCCGGAAAGCGGCCCGGACCTGTTCGTGCACTTCCGTGCCATCCAGGGCACCGGCTTCAAGACCCTGCAGGAAGGCCAGAAGGTTACCTTCATCGCCGTCCAGGGTCAGAAGGGCATGCAGGCTGACCAGGTGCAGGCGGTCTAATCCGTCTGCTACCCTTGGGCAGCCAGAACGCCGGAAGCGAAAGCTTCCGGCGTTTTTTATTGCCTGCGCGCGGGCCCTCGCTGGCGACGGGGCTGCACGCAAGGCATGCACCCCGGCGCGATACCATGGCGTATCCCGCTACTGGAACCGCCTGATGCGCATCGTCCACCACCTGGAAAACTCCCGTTCGCTGCGCGTGCTGTGGATGCTGGAGGAGCTGGGGCTGGACTACGAACTGCGCCGCTACCCGCGTGACCCCAAAACCCTGCTGGCACCGCCGGAACTGCGCCAGGTGCACCCGCTGGGCAAGGCGCCGGTGCTGCAGGATGGCGACCAGGTCCTGGCCGAGTCGGGTGCCATCCTCGATTACCTGGCCGACCGCTACGACACCCCGCGCCAGCTTTCGCTTTCGCCGATGCCGGCTGACGGTGCCGAGCGCATCGCCTACCGCTACTGGCTGCATTACGCCGAAGGCTCGGCGATGCCACCGCTGCTGTTGACCCTGGTGCTGGGCCGCATCCGCAGCGCGCCGATGCCGTTCTTCGCGCGGCCGATCGCCCGGCGCATCGCCGACAAGGCCGAACGCGGCTTCGTCGGGCCGCAGCGCCGCCTGCACCTGGAGTGGATGGAGCGGCGCCTGGCCGAAAGCCCGTGGTTTGCCGGCGAACGTTTCACCGCTGCCGACATCCAGATGAGTTTCCCGATCCAGGCCGCGGCGGCGCGCTGCGATGGCCTGGACGACAAGCCGGCCCTGCGTGGTTTCCTGCAGCGCATCGGCGAGCGCCCCGCCTAGCAGCGCGCCGAAGCGCACGGCGGCAGCCTCAAGGCCCTGCGCGGCGGCTGACCGCAGCGCCCGGGCGCGGTGATTGTGGCGGCCGCTTGCCGCCCCCATCCTGTAGCGATGGACAGCCACGCCCCCCGCTTCAACAACCGCCTGCGCGCTCTGCTGCCGGGTGACCCTGAAACCGGCCCGCGCCGCCGCGAGGTGCTCGGCGCCGCCTGGTCGGAGGTATTGCCGACGCCGGTGGCCGACCCGGTACTGCTGGCCTGGTCGCCCGAGGTAGCGGCCATGCTCGGTTTCGATGCCGCCACGGTCAACGGCGAGGACTTCGCCCAGGTGTTCGGTGGCAATGCCCTGTACGCGGGCATGCAGTCCTGGGCGGCCAACTACGGCGGGCATCAGTTCGGGCACTGGGCCGGGCAGCTGGGCGATGGCCGCGCCATCTCGCTGGGCGAACTGCAGGCCGGCGATGGCCGTCACTGGGAGTTGCAGTTGAAGGGCGCGGGACCGACCCCGTATTCGCGCGGTGCCGACGGCCGTGCCGTGCTGCGCTCATCCATCCGCGAGTTCCTGTGCAGCGAAGCCATGCATCACCTCGGCGTGCCGACCACGCGCGCACTGTCGCTGGTCGGCACCGGCGACGACGTGGTGCGCGACATGTTCTACGACGGCCACCCGCGCGCCGAACCAGGCGCGGTGGTCTGTCGCGTGGCCCCCTCGTTCATCCGCTTCGGCACGTTTGAACTGCCCGCCTCGCGCGGCGATACCGCGCTGCTGCGGCAGTTGGTGGACGCCTGCATCGCGCGCGATTTCCCGGAACTGCAGGGGCAGGGCGAAGCGCTGTACGGCGAGTGGTTCGTGCAGATCGCCACGCGTACCGCCGAACT
This sequence comes from Stenotrophomonas maltophilia, assembly GCA_009912235.1. Classification (GTDB taxonomy): domain Bacteria; phylum Pseudomonadota; class Gammaproteobacteria; order Xanthomonadales; family Xanthomonadaceae; genus Stenotrophomonas; species Stenotrophomonas maltophilia_AV. Next base: position 817,340 of record WNDS01000001.1, on the reverse strand, counting down.
GATGGCGCACTGGATGCGCGTCGGCTTCGTGCACGGGGTGATGAACACCGACAACCTGTCGGTGCTGGGGCTGACCATCGACTACGGCCCCTACGGCTGGGTGGAGGATTTCGACCCGGACTGGACGCCCAACACCACCGACGCGCAGGTCCGGCGCTACCGCTTCGGCACCCAGCCACAGGTGGCGTACTGGAACCTCAACCGGCTGGCGCAGGCGCTGTCGCCGCTGTTTGCCGAGGTGACGCCCCTGCAGGCCGGGCTGGCCGCCTTCCAGAGCACCTTCGTGGCCTGCACCCGCCGCGATGCGGCCGCAAAACTGGGGCTGTCGGCCGCCACCGACGCCGACCTGGAGCTGTATGGCCGCTGGCAGGGGCTGATGCAGGAAGGGGCGATGGACATGACCCTGGCCTGGCGCGCGCTGATGCGCGTGGATGCCGCCGCACCGGATGCCGGCGTGTTCGATGCGGTGTACTACGACCCGGCGCGCCAGCAGGCGGTGCAGGTGCCGCTGCAGCAGTGGTTGCAGGCGTGCGCGGCACGGTTGCGTGCCGATCCGCTGCCGGCAGCAGAGCGCATGGCGAAGATGGCCGCAGCCAGCCCGCTGTATGTGCTGCGCAACTGGCTGGCGCAGGAGGCCATCGATCGTGCCGAGCAGGGCGACCTGGGCGGCGTGCATGCGCTGCAGGAGGTATTGCGCAACCCGTACACCGAACGCCCGGGGCTGGAGCATTTCTCCAGCAAGCGGCCCGCGTGGGCGGATGACCGTGCCGGCTGCTCGATGCTGTCCTGCAGTTCCTGAGGGTCGAGCAGGGCTGCGCCCTGCACCTGCTCCAAGCCAAAGCAACGGCAACGGCAACGGCAAGAGCGGCATTCCGTGGGATGGCGGGGCACTGTGGGTTTGCGGGGACGCCGTGAACCCGTCCATGGGGGTTTGGTCGCGGCATCCATGCCGCTCACACCCCCTCAACCGGACCCACCCCGCCATCCCACGGAATGCATGCTGTTGCCGTTGCTTCGGGTCTGGCTCCGGCCTCTGCGGGTGCCGGGCGCAGCCCGGCCGCCCCCCCCCCGGCCGGGCAGGCGGGGGGGGACGGGTACCCTATGCCGCCATCAGACAACCAACGTGACATGACCGACGCCACCGTCGCTCCGCTGTGGGCCTCGCGCCTGCGCGACATCGCCGACTTCCCCAAGCCCGGCATCCTGTTCAAGGACATCATGCCGCTGCTCGCCCACAGCGAGGATTTCCGCGGTGCGATCGTGGCAATGGCCGAGCGCTGGCGTGACCAGAAGCTCGACGCCATCGTCGGCATCGAATCGCGCGGTTTCATCCTCGGCGCCGCCATGGCGCTGGAACTGGGCGTGGGCTTCGTGCCGGTGCGCAAGCCGGGCAAGCTGCCGGGCCAGGTGCTGCGCGAGGAATACACGCTGGAATACCGCAGCGACTGCATCGAAATGCACGCCGACGCACTGCCGGCCGGTGCCCGCGTGGCGATCATCGATGACGTGCTGGCCACGGGCGGCACGCTGGTGGCCGCGCTGTCGCTGGTGCGCCGCCTGGTCGTGGACGTGGTCGGTGCCGGCGTGCTGGTCGAACTGGACGGCCTGGGCGGCCGTGGCCGCTGGACCGATACGTTGCCGCTGCATACCGAACTGGTGTTCTGACCGCGTCGCCGGGCCTGGCCCGGCGCTGCCATCGGCATGCAGGGAGCGCCGGGCCATGCCCGGCGTTCTCTTTTCCGGTCAGATCATCCGCACGCGGAACCGGCGGCCCTTGATCTTGCCCGCTTCCAGCTTGGCCACGGCCTTGTTGGCATGGTCACGGGCAATGGCCACGTACGAACGCGTGGCATAGATCGCGATCTTGCCGATGTGCTTGCCGGCCAGCCCGGCATCGCCGGTCAACGCGCCGAGGATGTTACCGGCACGCAGCTTGTCGGTCTTGCCGCCATCAATGCGCAGCGTGCGCATCGCCGCCTGCGGCAGCTCGGCCGGGCGCGCCGTCGCCAGCGGTGTCTTCTGCCAGTCCAGCGGCTGGCCCAGCTGGGCCTCGACGGCCTCGGCACGGGTCTTTTCGCGGCCGGCCACCAGGCTGATCGCCAGGCCACTGGCACCGGCACGGCCGGTGCGGCCCACGCGGTGCTGGTAGCTCTCCACGTCGGTGGGCAGCTCGTAGTTGATCACCGCCACCAGTTCTTCCACGTCCAGCCCGCGCGCGGCCACGTCGCTGGCCACCAGCACGTTGCAGCTGCGGTTGGCCAGGCGCACCAGCACTTCCTCGCGGTCACGCTGTTCCATGTCGCCGTGCAGCGGCAGCGCCGAGAAGCCGAACTGCTGCAGCGAATTGGCGACTTCGTCCACGTCCTTGCGCGTGTTGCAGAACACCACCGCCGATTCCGGCGTGTACTTCAGCAGCAGGCCGGCCAGTGCCTTCTGGCGGTGCGCCGGCTCCACTTCGCAGGACAGGTGGCGGATGGCCGGCGCATGGTCGGCGCCCTCCACGGTCACTTCCACCGCCTCGCGCAGCAGGTCGCGCGCGATCGCGCGGATGCTGTTGGGGAAGGCGGCTGAGAACGGCAGCGTCTGCCGCTCGCGGCGGGTCCGCCCGGCAATCTCGCGGATCGGTTCTTCAAAGCCCATGTCGAGCATGCGGTCGGCTTCATCCAGCACGAAGGTGCGCACCGCGCCCAGGTTCAGCGCACGCTTGCGCGCCAGTTCCTGCACGCGGCCGGGGGTGCCGACCACCACATGCGGGTCGTGGCCTTCCAGCGAGGCCAGCTGCGGGCCCAGCGGCACGCCGCCGGTCAGCACCAGCAGCTTCAGGTTCGGGATGCCGGCGGCCAGCTTGCGCACCTGCTTGCCGACCTGGTCGGCCAGTTCGCGGGTGGGGCACAGCACCAGTGCCTGCACGCGGCCCAGCGCCGGGTCCAGCGCCTGCAGCAGGCCCAGCCCGAAGGCGGCGGTCTTGCCGCTGCCGGTCGGCGTCTGTGCGATCACATCGCGGCGATCAAGAATGGCCGGCAGGCTCTGCGCCTGGATCGGCGTAAGGGTGGTGTAGCCGAGGGCGTCCAGGCCGGGCTGCAGGGCCGGGCTCAGCGGCAGGGTCGAAAAGTCAGTCATGGCACATTGTACCTGCGCGCGCGGCCGGACCCGCCTCCCGGGCCTTCATCCACGCCGTGCGTGGATGACACTGTCCGCGCTTCAGCCCAGCCCGATCGCCGCCAGCCGTGCAGCCATCGCCTGCAACTGTGCCTGGGTGGCCGGCTGTCCAGCGGCCCGGGGCTCCAGCAGCAGCTGGTGGAACCACGGGTTGGCGTGCTGCGTGTCGAAATCGAACGAACAGGTCGCCTGCGTTCCCATCACCGCCTGCACGATGCCGATCAGTGTGTCTTCGGCTTCATCGACATTGCCCGGGCCATAGCGGTCATCCAGCAGTCGCAGGGGGATCGGCAGCAGGGCGGGCGGGGCGGGCATGCCCAGAGTCTAACGCCCGGTGGCGGGAGGCAGCAGATCCAGGTCATGCGTGGATGATGCTGTCCACGCTCTCAGCCCAGCACCGCCAGCACGCCCTGGTGGATGGCCAGGCCACCGAACAGCAGCCAGGCGAACAGGATCAATGCCAGCAGCAGCGGCTTCAGCCCGGCCTGGCGCAGTGCCGAAACGTGGGTGGTCAGGCCCAGCGCGGCCATCGCCATCGCCAGCAGCACGGTGTCCAGCTGCACCAGCCCGGCCTGCACGCTGGCCCGCAGCAGCCGCAGCGAGTTCAGCCCGGCCACGGCGACGAAGCCGAACGCGAACCACGGCACCACGATGTGGGCCTTGCTGCCGTCGGCGCCGGCCGTGCTGCCGCGCACCAGCCACAGCGACAGCACCACCAGGAACGGCGCCAGCAGCATCACCCGCACCATCTTGGTGATCACCGCGGTATCGGCGGCGGCCTCGCTCACCGCGCGACCGGCGGCCACCACCTGCGCCACCTCGTGCACGGTGGCGCCGGTGAACAGCCCGTACTGGCGCGCGTCCATGGCCAGCCAGCCGTGCGCCTGCACCAGCTCGAACAGCACCGGGTACAGGAACATCGACAGCGTGCCGAACACCACCACGGTCGACACCGCCACCGTTACCTGAGCGGCGCGCCCGCGCACCACCGGCTCGGCGGCCATCACCGCCGCTGCGCCACAGATGGCGCTGCCGGCGCCGATCAGCATCGCCGCGTCACGGTCCAGCTTGAACACGCGCGTGCCCAGCCAGCAGGCCAGCCCGAAGGTGCTGGCCACCACCAGCACTTCCATCAGCACGCCGGCCACGCCGACGTGGCCGATGTCCTGGAAGGTCAGGCGCAGGCCATACAGCACGATGCCGGCGCGCAGCAGCCAGTGCTTGGAAAACCCCACACCGGCCGCGCTGCCCGGCGCCAGCCGGGGGTAGACGGTATTGCCGACCACGATGCCGGCCACGATGGCCACCGTCAGCGCACTCAGGCCGTGGGCCTGCAGCCAGGGCAGTTCGGCCAGGCCCAGCGCCAGCGCGGCCAGCAATGCCACCAGCAGCAGGCCGGGCAGGCGCGGTTGCCAACGTTGGCGCAGGGCGGGCAGGGACCAGGAGGACAGGGCAAGGGCGTTCATGGCAGACAGGTTGCGGCGGGAATGGGTAAAGCCTGCGCCTGGCCGGGTGACCTGTAAAACCAATAATATGTCTGAAACCTAATTATTTAATGGGTAACCTGCCATGCGCCTGACCCTGCGCCAGCTACAGGTATTCGTTGCCATCGCCGACCACGGCAGTACCACTGCCGCCGGGCAGGCCATCGCGCTGTCGCAGTCCGCCAGCAGCGCGGCGCTGCGGGAACTGGAAGCCGACTTCGGCACGCCGCTGTTCGACCGCATCGGCCGCCGCCTGGCACTGAACGGCCACGGCCGCGCCCTGCTGGAGCCGGCGCGTGCGTTGCTGGTGAACGCCGCCGACCTGGAACGCCAGCTCGCCGCCGGCGGCGACCCGGGCCAGGGCGCCCCCCCCTGCGGCTGGTGCTGGCGGCCAGTACCACCATCGGCAACTACCTGCTGCCCGCGCGCATCGCCGAGCTGCTGCGGCAGGCGCCCCAGGCCGAGGTCGACCTGCGCATCGACAACAGTGCCGGCGTGGTCGCCGCGGTGCAGCGGCTGGACGTGGACGCGGGCCTGATCGAAGGGCCCTGCCATGAGCGCGGCCTGCAGATGACCCCTTGGCAGCAGGACCCGCTGGTGATCGTCGCCGCCGCCAACGCCCCCGCGCGCTGGACACTGGATGAACTGCGCCGCGCCCGCTGGCTGCTGCGCGAACCCGGCTCCGGCACCCGCGAGGCGGTGGAGCAGGCGCTGCTGCCGCACCTGCACGGCTTCGCCAAGACCCTGCAGCTGGGCAATACCGAAGCCATCAAGCAGGCCGCCATCGCCGGCCTCGGCCTGGCCTGCCTGTCGCGCCATGCGCTGGAAGAGTCGCTGACACTGGGGCGGCTGCGCGTGCTGGAGACCCCGTTGCCCGCCCTGCAACGCACCCTGTGGCTGGTGCGCCACCCGGGCAAGCAGTGGCTGCCGGGGTTGCAGGCGTTGCTGGGGCAGGTGGCGTCGTAGCGCCGCCGGCTGCGTTTAGGAGCGGCTGGGTAGAGTCGACTGTGTAGAGTCGACTGTTAGTCGACTGCCCCCTCCCTCCGGCCGCGGCCGAAAACCCCCGCGCTGCGCGCGATAGTCGACTGACAGTCGACTCTACCGTCGGGGTTCCCACCGATGCCGCCAGCAGCGTTCCGGCCGATGCCGCCGCCGGGATTCCAGCTGCCGCCACGGCCGAGATTCCGGCCGATGCGCCCAACCCGTACAATAGGTGCATGCCTCTGATCACTCTGCAGAACGTCGACTTCAGCGTCGGCGGCCCGTTGTTGCTGGAAAAAGCCGAACTGTCGATCGAACCGGGCGAACGCACCGCCCTGATCGGCCACAACGGCGCCGGCAAATCCACCCTGCTCAAGCTGCTGTCCGGCGACCACAAGCCCGATGACGGGGAAGTGCGCGTGCAGCAGGGCGTGCGCGTGACCCGCCTGGAACAGGAAGTGCCGCACGGCGCGGCCGGCTCGGTGTTCGACGTCGTGGCCGATGGCCTGGGCGAGCTGGGCCAGTGGCTGGCCGAGTTCCACCACCTCAGCCACGCCGAGGAATTCGACGGCGAGGCGCTGGGCAACGTGCAGGCCAAGATCGACGCCGCCAACGGCTGGGGCCTGGACCAGCGCGTCAGCGAAACCCTGACCAAGCTCGACCTGGACGGCGAGGCCGAATTCGGCCGCCTCTCCGGCGGCATGAAGCGCCGCGTGCTGCTGGCCCGCGCGCTGGTCTCCAGCCCGGACGTGCTGCTGCTGGACGAACCGACCAACCATCTGGACATCGAGGCCATCGACTGGCTGGAAGCCTTCCTCAAGGGCTGGAGCGGCAGCGTGGTGTTCGTCACCCATGACCGCCGCTTCCTGCGTGCGCTGGCCACACGCATCGTCGAGATCGACCGCGGCCAGGTCACCAGCTGGCCGGGCGACTGGGCCAACTACGAGCGCCGCCGCGAGGAACGCCTGAACGCGCAGGCGCAGGAAAACGCCCGCTTCGACAAGCTGCTGGCGCAGGAAGAAGTCTGGATCCGCCAGGGCATCAAGGCCCGCCGCTTCCGCGACGAAGGCCGTGTGCGCCGCCTCAAGGCGATGCGTACCGAGCGCTCCGAGCGCCGTGACCTCAGCGGCAACGTCAAGATGGAAGCGGCGCAGGGCGTCAGCTCCGGCAAGGAGGTCATCGACATCAAGGACATTTCGTTCGCCTTCGGCGAGCGCACCATGGTCCGCGATTTCTCCACCACCATCCTGCGTGGCGACCGCATCGGCCTGATCGGCCCCAACGGCAGCGGCAAGACCACGCTGCTGAAGCTGCTGCTGGGCGAACTGCAGCCGCAGAAGGGCGAGGTCAATGCCGGCGCCAACCTGCAGATCGCCTATTTCGACCAGTACCGTGCGGTGCTGCGCGAGGACTGGAGCGCGATCGAGAACGTGGCCGAGGGTCGCGATTTCCTCGAGTTCAACGGCAAGCGCAAGCACGTGCATGCGTACCTGCAGGACTTCATGTTCACCCCCGAGCGCGCGCGTGCGCCGATCACCCGCCTGTCCGGCGGTGAGCGCAACCGCCTGCTGCTGGCCAAGCTGTTCGCACAGCCGTCCAACCTGCTGGTGATGGACGAACCGACCAACGATCTGGACGTGGAAACCCTGGAGCTGCTGGAAGAGCTGCTGGGCGAGTACACCGGCACGCTGCTGCTGGTCAGCCACGACCGTGATTTCATCGACAACGTGGTGACCTCCACGCTGTTGATGGAGGGCGACGGCGTGATCGGTGAGTACGTGGGCGGCTACAGCGACTGGCAGCGTTATTCGGCCAGCGTGGCCGCGCCCGCCGCGGTGCCGGCCGCCAAGCCGGCGGCCGCAGCCGTGGCTGCCCCGGCCGCCGCAGCTCCCGCTGCGCCCAAGCGCAAGCTGGCCTACAAGGAAGCGCGCGAACTGGAGCAGCTGCCCAAAACCATCGAAAAGCTGGAAGGCGACGTGGAAGGGCTGACCTCGGCGATGAACGACCCGTCGTTCTACACCCGCAGCAGCGCTGAAGTGACCGCGCATACCCAGCAGCTGGCCAAGGTGCAGGCGGAGCTGGATGCCGCCTACGCGCGCTGGGAAGAGCTGGAAGGCTGAGCGTCGAGCCGCGCCCGCCCGGCGCGGTGTTGGTTCACGACGCGATGTACGGGTAGCGCGGGGCCATGCCCCGCGAGCGCGCAGCGCGGCGCTCCTGCATTCCGCCGGGCATGCGCCCGGCGCTACTTCACCCCGTGCAGATCCCGCAGTTGGCTGGGCCGGCTGCCGAAGAACGCGGCCAGGTCGGCGATGTCCTGGTCACTCAGGTCCGCGGCCTGCGGGGTCATCAGCGCGTGCTGGCGGTCACCGGCGCGGTAGGCCTGCAGCGCATGCGCCAGGTAATCCCCGTATTGCCCGCCAAGCTTGGGGTAGGTCGGGTCGATCGGCGCGTTGCCGTCGGCCCCGTGGCAGTCGATGCAGCTCTGCTGGGTGGCCTTGCTCTTCACCGTGGAACGGGCCTGGCCGGCGGCGATGCGCCCGGCAGGCAGGCCGGCCGAGGATGACGAGCCATGCTCGCCGCTGGCATGGCCAGGGTCGGCGGCGGATTCATCGCGGTTTTCCACCTGCGACTGCGAACAGGCAGCCAGCAGCAGGGCAACGGACAGGGCGATGGCGTGACGCAGGCAATGCGCGGCTTTCGACATGGGCGGGCCTTACTTGACGGTGGACAGGTAAACAGCGACATCGGCGATCTCCTGTTCGCTGAAGCTCATCGACTGCGCCTGCATCGTGGGGCGCCTGCGCTTGCCCTGGCGGTACTCGGTCAGGGCCTGCATCAGGTACTGCGGGCTCTGCCCGCCGATCTTGGGCACCCGGTAGCTGGGGTAGGCGTTCTTGTAGCCGGTGATGCCGTGGCACCCCTGGCAAGTATAGGCCAGTACCCGGCCATTGTCGAAACTGCCGGCCAGGGCAGCGGCAGCCGGGGCGGCGGCAGGCGCGGGCGCCGGGCTGGCCGGGGCCGGTGAAGCAGGAGCGAGCTGTGCGGCGGCCCCAAGGGGCAGGAGGACGGCCAGGACGAGACAAGCGGCGAGCGGCTGCGGGCGCATGATGTCGTTTCCGGAGATTCGGGTCTGGTCGTTCCGGCGTGGGGTACGGAACGCTCCGGAGTATAGCCCCAGGTTTCATCTAGCTGAAATGGGGGGCCGTCGGCGACGGCGTTCGGTGGGGGACCCATGACCTATGGGATATGGTGTATCCGTGAGGTGGTGCATTACTTTGCTACCACACCTGCTCACGCATCCTCCCGGGACCTGACGATGTCGCACACCACCATCCACACCGGCCGCCGCAACGGACTCTGCGCCGCCGCACTCCTCATCGCCTCCACCCTGCTGCTGTCCGGCTGCGGCAGCAGCGGTACCGCCGAAGCCAAGGCGGCCGAGACCAAGGACGGCAAGGCCGAAGCCAAGGTCGACGCCGTGCCGGTGGAGGTGGCCGAGGCCAGCCGCCGCGCCGTGGCCGCCTCGTATACCGGCACCGCCGCACTGGAGCCGCGTTCCGAATCGCAGGTGGTTGCCAAGACCTCGGGCGTGCGCTGGCCGTGCTGGTGGAAGAGGGCCAGCGCGTCAGTGCCGGCCAGCCGCTGGTGCGCCTGGACCCGGACCGCGCGCGCCTGGCGGTCGCCCAGAGCGAAGCGCAGATGCGCAAGCTGGAAAACAACTACCAGCGCGCCCAGAAACTGGTCGGCCAGCAGATGGTCAGCGCCTCGGACGTGGACCAGCTGCGCTTCGACCTGGAGCATGCGCGCGCCCAGTACCGCCTGGCCACGCTGGAACTGTCCTACACCACCGTGGTCGCGCCGATCTCCGGCGTCATCGCCTCGCGCTCGATCAAGACCGGCAACTTCGTGCAGATCAACACGCCGATCTTCCGCATCGTGGATACCTCGCGGCTGGAGGCCACGCTGAACGTGCCCGAACGAGAGCTGGCCACGCTGCGCGCCAGCCAGCCGGTCACCCTGCTGGCCGATGCCCTCCCGGGCCAGCGCTTCACCGGCAAGGTCGACCGCACCGCACCGGTGGTGGATTCGGGCAGCGGCACCTTTCGCGTCGTCAGCAGCTTTGGCGAAGATGCCGATGGGCTGCAGCCGGGTATGTTCGGCCGCATCCGCATTGACTACGACCAGCGCGCCGACGCGCTTGTGGTCCCGCGCCTCGCGCTGCTCGACGATGGCGAGCCGGCTGTTTTCCGTGTCCGCGAAGGCAAGGTCGCGCGTGTGCCGGTGAAGCTGGGCTACGCCGAAGGGCCGTGGGTGGAAGTGCGCGAGGGCCTGGCCCCGGGTGACAAGGTGGTCACCGCCGGCAAGGTTGCCCTGCGCGATGGCACCGCCGTGCAGGTCATCGCCGACCCGAAGGCCAAGACCGTGGCCACCACTGCCGCCGCTCCGGCCGGGAGCAAGCAATGACATAAGCGGGCAACGACCACGGCGCGGACCCGCACAGCGGACGCGCCCCCGGCCGCATGGGCGGTGGCCTGGTGGAATTCGCCACCCGCCGCCGCGTCACCATCGCCATGTGCACGGTGACCCTGATGCTGTTCGGCTTCATCGCGCTGGGCCACCTGAAGGTGAACCTGCTGCCGGACCTGAGCTACCCCACGCTGACCGTGCGCACCGAGTACACCGGTGCGGCGCCGGCGGAAATCGAAACGCTGATCACCGAGCCGGTCGAAGAGGCCGTGGGCGTGGTCAAGAACCTGCGCAAGCTCAAGTCGGTCTCGCGCACCGGGCAGAGCGATGTGGTGCTCGAGTTCGCTTGGGGCACCAACATGGACCAGGCCAGCCTGGAAGTACGCGACAAGATGGAGGCGCTGAACCTGCCGCTGGAAACGCGCAAGCCGGTGCTGCTGCGCTTCAATCCGTCCACCGAGCCGATCATGCGCCTGGCGCTGTCGTCCAAGGTGGCGCCGGCCAGTGATGCCGATGCGGTGCGTGAACTGACCGCGCTGCGCCGTTACGCCGACGAAGACCTGAAGAAGAAGCTGGAACCGGTGGCCGGCGTGGCCGCGGTGAAGGTGGGCGGTGGCCTGGAAGACGAGATCCAGGTGGACATCGACCAGCAAAAGCTGGCCCAGCTGAACCTGCCGATCGACACCGTCATCAAGCGCCTGAAGGAAGAGAACATCAACATTTCCGGCGGGCGCCTGGAAGAAGGCTCGCAGCGCTTCCTGGTGCGCACGGTCAACCAGTTCGCCGATCTGGAAGAGATCCGCAACCTGCTGGTCACCACGCAGTCGTCCAACGGCAGCGCGGCCGATTCGGCGCTGCAGCAGATGTTCGCCATCGCCGCCTCCACCGGGTCTGACGCGGCCATCGCCGCAGCGTCGACGGAGCAGAGTGCCTCCTCGGGTGGCGGCTCCAGCGTGGTGGCCAACGGCGTGCCGGTGCGCCTGAAGGACGTGGCCACCGTGCGCCAGGGCTACAAGGAACGCGAGGCGATCATCCGCCTGGGCGGCAAGGAAGCGGTTGAACTGGCCATCTACAAGGAAGGCGACGCCAACACCGTCACCACCGCCGCCGCATTGCGCGAGCGCCTGGAGCAGATCAAGTCGACCTTCCCGGCCGACGCCGAACTGACCACCATCGAAGACCAGTCGCACTTCATCGAACACGCGATCAGCGACGTCAAGAAGGACGCGGTGATCGGCGGCCTGCTGGCCATCCTCATCATCTTCCTGTTCCTGCGCGATGGCTGGAGCACCTTCGTCATCAGCCTGTCGCTGCCGGTGTCGATCATCGCCACGTTCTTCTTCATGGGCCAGCTCGGCCTGAGCCTGAACGTGATGTCGCTGGGTGGGCTGGCCCTGGCCACCGGCCTGGTGGTGGACGATTCGATCGTGGTGCTGGAAAGCATCGCCAAGGCGCGCGAGCGCGGCCTGGGCATCCTGCAGGCGGCCATCACCGGTACCCGTGAAGTCAGCATGGCGATGGTGACCTCCACCCTGACCACCATCGCGGTATTCCTGCCGCTGGTGTTCGTCGATGGCATCGCCGGCCAGCTGTTCCGCGACCAGGCGCTGACGGTGGCCATTGCCATCGCCATTTCGCTGCTGGTGTCGATGACCCTGATCCCGATGCTGAGCTCGCTGAAGGGCCGCCCGCTGCTGGCGTTCCCCGAGGAAGCGGCCGCCGAACCGTGGCAGCCGCGCAGCCGCTGGCTGAAGCCGGTGGCCGGTGGCCGCCGTGGCGTCGGCGCGCTGCTGCGCTGGAGCTTCTTCGGCGTGGCCTGGTTGGTGGTGCGCTGCTGGCGTGGCGTGGTGGCCGTGGTCGGCCCGGTGATGCGCAAGGCCAGCGATGTGGCGATGAAGCCTTATGCCGGTGCCGAGCGTGGCTACCTGCGGCTGCTGCCCAGCGCGCTGGCGCACCCGGGCAAGGTGCTGTCGCTGGCCGCCGCCGCGTTCGTGGGCACCATGGCGCTGGTGCCGCTGCTCGGCGCCGACCTGATTCCGAAGCTGGCCCAGGACCGTTTCGAAATGACGGTGAAGCTGCCGGCCGGCACCCCGCTGAAGGACACCGATGCGCTGGTGCGCGAGCTGCAGCTGGCACACGACAAGCAGGCCGATATCGCTTCGCTGTACGGCGTCAGCGGCAGCGGCACGCGGCTGGATGCCAGCCCGACCGAGAGCGGCGAGAACATCGGCAAGCTGACCGTGGTGATGGCCGGTGGTGGCGATGCGCGTACCGAAGCGGGCATCACCGAGCGCCTGCGCGGCACCATGAAATCGCACCCCGGCGCGCAGGTGGATTTCGCCCGCCTGGCGCTGTTCTCCTTCTCCACGCCGCTGGAAATCGAGCTGCGCGGGCAGGACATGGCCGGGCTGGAAGTGGCCGGCCAGCGGCTGGCGGCGATGCTGCGCACCAACGCGCACTGCGCCGACGTCAAATCCACCGTGGAAGAAGGCTTCCCGGAAATCCAGATTCGCTTCGATCAGGAGCGCGCCGGTGCGCTGGGCCTGACCACCCGCCAGATCGCCGATGTGGTGGTGAAGAAGGTGCGCGGTGACGTGGCCACGCGCTACAGCTTCCGCGACCGCAAGATCGACGTGCTGGTGCGTGCCCAGCAGTCCGACCGTGCCAGCGTGGACAGCATCCGCCGGCTGATCGTCAACCCGGGCAGCACCCGGCCGGTGACGCTGGACGCGGTGGCCGAGGTCGTGGCCACCACCGGCCCCAGCGAGATCCACCGTGCCGACCAGGGCCGGGTAGCCGTGGTGTCGGCCAACCTGCGCGACATCGACCTGGGCGCAGCCATGCGCGAAGTGCAGGCGATGGTGGCCGAGCAGCCGCTGGGCGCCGGCGTGGGCATGCACATCGGCGGCCAGGGCGAGGAGCTGGAGCAGTCCGCGCGCTCGCTGGTGTTCGCCTTCGCGCTGGCCATCTTCCTCGTCTACCTGGTGATGGCCTCGCAGTTCGAATCGCTGCTGCACCCGTTCGTCATCCTGTTCACCATCCCGCTGGCCCTGGTCGGTGCGGTGCTGGCGCTGCTGGCCACCGGCAAGCCGATCTCGGTGGTGGTGTTCATCGGCCTGATCCTGCTGGTGGGGCTGGTGACCAAGAACGCGATCATCCTGATCGACAAGGTCAACCAGCTGCGCGAGGCCGGCGTGGCCAAGCATGAGGCGCTGGTGGAAGGCGCCCGCTCGCGCCTGCGCCCGATCATCATGACCACGCTGTGCACCCTGTTCGGGTTCCTGCCGCTGGCCATCGCGATGGGCGAGGGCGCCGAAGTGCGCGCGCCGATGGCGATCACCGTGATCGGCGGCCTGCTGGTGCCCACCCTGCTGACCCTGCTGGTGATTCCGGTGGTGTACGACCTGATGGATCGCCGCGGCGATGCCTACTACTGCCAGTGTGGCACCGCCGCCGATGCGGCCGGCGTGGAAGGAGAACCGGCATGAGTGTGGCCGAGTTCTCCATCCGCCGCCCGGTCACCACCATCATGTGTTTCGTGTCGCTGGTGGTGGTGGCCCTGATCGCCTCGTTCCGGCTGCCGCTGGAGGCGCTGCCGGACATCTCCGCACCGTTCCTGTTCGTGCAGGTGCCCTACACCGGTTCCACGCCGGAGGAAGTGGGGCGCACGCTGATCCGGCTGATGGAAGAGACGCTGGCCACGATGCCCGGGATCAAGCGCATGCGTTCGTCGGCCACTTCCGAAGGCGCCAGCATCTTCATCCAGTTCAGCGACTGGGACCGCGACATCGCCATCGCCGCCTCCGATGCGCGCGAGCGTCTCGATGCCATCCGCAGCGAGCTGCCTGACGACCTGCAGCGCTACAACGTGTTCAAGTGGTCCAGCAGCGATGATCCGGTGCTGAAGGTGCGCCTGGCCAGCAACACCGACCAGACCACCGCCTATGACATGCTCGACCTCGAATTCAAGCGGCGCATCGAGCGCATTCCCGGCGTGGCCCGGGTCAACATCTCCGGCACGCCACCCAACGAGGCGGAGATCGCCATCGATCCCAACCGCCTCAACGCGCATGGCCTGAGCATCAACGAACTGAGCGACCGCCTGCGCACGCTGAACTTCTCGCTGTCGGCCGGGCAGATCGACAGCCACGGCCAGCGCGTGCGCGTGCAGCCGGTGGGTGAGATCACCGACCTGCAGGAAATGCGCGACCTGGTCATCAACGCCAAGGGCCTGCGGCTGGGTGACATCGCCGATGTACGGCTGAAGCCGGCGCGGATGAACTACGGCCGGCGCCTGGACGGCAACGCAGCCATCGGCCTGGACATCTACAAGGAGCGCAGCGCCAACTTGGTGGAAGTCTCGCGGCTGGCATTGGCCGAAGTGGAGGCGATCCGCGCGCAGCCGTCGATGCGCGACGTGCAGATCAAGGTCATCAACAACCAGGGCAAGGTGGTGACCTCCTCGCTGCTGGAACTGGCCGAGGCCGGGCTGGTCGGCCTGCTGCTGTCGGTCACCGTGCTGTTCTTCTTCCTGCGCCACTGGCCGTCCACGCTGATGGTCACCCTGGCCATCCCGATCTGCTTCGTCATCACACTGGGCTTCATGTACTCCGCCGGGGTGACGCTGAACATCCTGACCATGATGGGCCTGCTGCTGGCGGTGGGCATGCTGGTGGACAACGCCGTGGTGGTGGTGGAGAGCATCTACCAGGAACGTGAGCGCATGCCCGACCAGCCGCGGCTGGCCTCAATCCTCGGCACCCGCAACGTGGCCATCGCGCTCAGCGCCGGCACGCTGTGCCACTGCATCGTGTTCGTGCCCAACCTGTTCGGCGAAACCAACAACATCAGCATCTTCATGGCGCAGATCGCGATCACCATCTCGGTCTTGCTGATGGCCTCGTGGCTGGTGGCGATCAGCCTGATCCCGATGCTGTCCGCGCGCATGGCCACGCCGAAACTGGGGCATGCCCAGGACGGCATCATCGGCCGCCTGCAGGGCCGCTACGCCCGCCTGCTGGACTGGACGCTGCACCACCGTGGCTGGAGCCTGTTCGGCATCGCGCTGGTGGTGGCCATCAGCCTGGTGCCGATGAAGCTGACCAAGATCGACATGTTCGGCGGTGAAGGTGGCAAGGACATCTTCATCGGCTACATGTGGAAGGGCGCCTACACCTATAAGCAGATGTCCGAGGAAGTGGCGCGCGTGGAAGGCTGGCTGGAACAGAACCGCGAGCGCCTGCACATCCAGCAGGTGTATTCCTGGTACAGCGAGCAGGAAGGCAGTTCGACCACGGTCACCCTCGACGCCACCCACGCCAAGGATCTCAAGGCGCTGCAGGAAGAAATCCGCAAGGCGCTGCCGAGATCGGCGCGCGCCGACTACTTCATCGGCAACCAGGGCAACGACGGTGGTGGCAGCCAGGGCGTGCAGGTGCAGCTGGTGGGCGATTCCAGCAGCATGCTGCAGGAGATCAGCCAGGAAGTGCTGCCGCTGCTGGCCCAGCGTGCCGAGCTGCGTGATGTGCGCATCGACACCGGCGAGAAGGGCAGCGAGCTGAAGGTGCGGGTGGACCGCGAGCGCGCCGCCGCGTTCGGCTTCAATGCCGAGCAGGCGGCCAGCTTCGTCGGCCTGGCCCTGCGCGGCGCGCCGATGCGCGAGTTCCGCCGTGGCGACAGTGAAGTGCCGGTCTGGGTGCGCTTCGCCGGGGCCGAACAGAGCACGCCGGAAGACCTGGCCGGTTTCAGCGTGCGCACCAGTGATGGCCGCAGCGTGCCGCTGCTGAGCCTGGTCAACGTGGACATCATGTCCTCGGCCACGCAGATCAGCCGCACCAACCGCCAGACCACCTTGACCATCAAGGCCAACCTGGTCGAGAAGGTCAGCGTGCCGGACGGCCGCAAGGCCATCGAAGCGGTGCTCAAGCCGATGAACTTCCCGGCCGGCTATGGCTACACCTTCGACGGCGGCAACTATGGCAACGACGACGATGCCATGAAGCAGATGCTGTTCAACCTGATCATCGCGCTGGTGATGATCTACGTGGTGATGGCGGCGGTGTTCGAATCACTGCTGTTCCCGGCGGCGATCATGAGCGGCGTGCTGTTCTCGATCTTCGGCGTGTTCTGGCTGTTCTGGCTGACCGGTACCAGCTTCGGCATCATGTCCTTCATCGGCATCCTGGTGCTGATGGGCGTGGTGGTGAACAACGGCATCGTGATGATCGAGCACATCAACAACCTGCGCCGGCGCGGCATGGCCCGCACCCAGGCGCTGGTGGAAGCTTCGCGCGAGCGCCTGCGGCCGATCATGATGAGCATGGGCACGGCCATCCTGGCGATGGTGCCGATCTCGCTGACCGACACGCAGATGTTCGGTGACGGCCCGCCGTACTACCCGATGGCGCGTGCCATTGCCGGTGGCCTGGCGTTCTCCACCGTGGTCAGCCTGCTGTTCCTGCCAACCATCTATGCTGTGCTGGACGACCTGCGCAACGGCGTCACCCGGCTGATCCAGCGGGCACGCGGGCGCGGCGTGGCAGCGCCGGTGGTGGAGCAGGTGGTGGAGCCGGCGCCGTGAGTGCACGGCAGCAGAGCGCGCAGCAGCAACGCGCGCCGTAGTACCGAGTGTGTTGTGGTGGGGGGGAGGCCCGGCCGTGGATGGACGGGCTTCCCCCTTTTTTGTGGGCCTTTCGCCCACCGCAGGTGTCGGGCCGGCACCGGCCGGCAATCTCAGCCGGCGACCTTGCCCCAGACCTGGAAGCCGGTCAGCCACAGGCCCAGCATGCTGCCCAGGTTGGTCAGCATGAAGGTCAGCACCACCCGCGTGACGCGGTTGCGGTACCAGCCCTTCAGCGTCTGCGCGTCATCGCGCAGCTTGAGGAAATCGGCGTAGGCCGGCTTGCGCAGGCGCGCTTCCACCAGCGCCGAGAACGCACCGGCGGGGATGCTCAGCCGGAACGGCTTGAACGGCGCCACCACGATGGCGGTCAGGATGCTCAGCGGGTGGCTGCCGGCCAGCAGGCAGCCCAGCCCGGCCAGGCCGCCGGTGTACATCGCCCACACTGCCAGCAGGTGCGTGCCCACGCCCAGCCCGCCGCGGTAGAAGCCCACGCCGATGCCGGTCAGCACGATGGCCAGGATCGCCAGCGTGATCCACGGAATGTTGCGCTTCTTCGGCACCGCCTCCAGCTGCTCGCGCAGCGGGGCAGGGGCCTCGGTGTCCGATTCCAGGTGGCGCGCCAGGCCGGCCAGGTGGCCGGCGCCGACCACCGCCAGCACCTCGCGCTGGGCCGGCTCGTGGCCTTGCAGCGCACGCTCTTCGCGCAGGCGCGTGGCCATGTAGCGGTCGCGCTCGCCGATGATGGTCTCGTACAGCGCTGGGCTCTCGCTGGCGAATTCGCCGAAGCTCGATTCCAGCATGTCGCCCTGCTTGAGCTTCTCGATTTCCGCCTCGCCCACGTCTTCGGACGAGAACAGGCCGGCACCCAGGCCCAGCACCAGCTTCATACGGCCGAAGAAACCCAGCCGCTGCGAGGCGCGCTTGAAGGTCAGGCCCACTTCGCGGTCGATCAGGTGCACCGGCAGGTTGCGCTCGCGCGCCAGGCCCACCGCACGCTTCAGCTCGGCGCCCGGCTCGATGCCCAGCTGCTCGGCCAGGCGGCGCTGATAGGCGGCCAGGGCCAGGTTGGTGGCAAACAGCGCCACGCGGCCCTTGCGGATCACTTCCACCAGGTCCAGCTTGGCCAGCGTGTCCGGGTCGGTCAGGGCCTGCAGGCGCTGCGCGTCCAGTTCCACCGCCACCGCATCGAAGCGGCCGCTGTCGATGGCCTTTTCCACGGCCTCCACGCTGGCACGGGAAACGTGGGCAGTGCCCAGCAGGGTGTAGCGCACGCCATCGCGTTCGACGATGCGTACCGGCTGGCCGGCGAACAGATCGTCGCCGGTCTCGGGAAGGGTATCGGTCATGGACTCATTCATTGGAAGGGGCGGTGTCGGCGCCATCGCCGAGCGCGCGCTGCATCTGCACGATATCCAGCCAGCGGCCGTGTTTGCGGCCCAGGCCCTTGAACACGCCGACCAGGTGGAAGCCGAAGCGTCCGTGCAGCTTGATGGAGGCGGTGTTGGTCGGTTCGCCGATGACGGCCACCATCTGCCGGTAGCCGCGCGCGGTGCAGGCGTCGATCAGTGCCTGCAGCAGCGCGCTGCCGATGCCGCGGCCCTGGAAGCGGGCATCCAGGTAGACCGAGTTCTCCAAGGTCCACTGGTAGGCCACACGGGTGCGGTAGGTGTTGGCGTAGGCATAGCCGGCCACCTGGCCGTCCAGCTCGGCTACCAGGTAGGGGAAACCGCGGTCGAGCATGTCGCGCATGCGGCGCAGCATCTCCGCTTCGTCCGGCACCTCGTACTCGTTGGTGTTGACGAAGTCGGTCACTTCCACCGCGTAGATGGCGGTGATGGCAGCAATGTCGGCCGGGCCGGCATCACGGATGAGCACGCCCATGCGCGGTGTCCTGTGTCAGTCGATGTAGCGCTTGAGCAGGTCGCCGTAGGCGTCGATGCGGCGGTCGCGCAGGAACGGCCAGATGCGCCGCACATGCTCGCTGCGCTGCAGGTCGACGTTGCAGACCAGCACGGTGGCGTCGGTGCCGGCTTCGGCGATGAACTCGCCCTGCGGACCGAGCACGTGGCTGTTGCCCCAGAACTGGATGCCCGACGCGCCCAGCGGCGAGGCTTCATGGCCGACGCGGTTGCAGCTGAGCACCGGCAGGCCGTTGGCCACCGCATGGCCACGGTGGCTGAGCACCCAGGCATCGCGCTGGCGGGTCTTCTCGTCCTGCACATCGTCCGGGTCCCAGCCGATGGCGGTCGGGTACAGCAGCAGTTCGGCACCGGCCAGCGCCATCAGGCGCGCTGCTTCCGGGTACCACTGGTCCCAGCACACCAGCACGCCCAGGCGGCCCACCGAGGTGTCGATGGGGGTGAAGCCGAGGTCGCCCGGGGTGAAGTAGAACTTCTCGTAGAAGCCCGGATCCTCCGGGATGTGCATCTTGCGGTACTTGCCCAGCAGGGTGCCGTCCTTTTCGAACACCACCGCGGTGTTGTGGTACAGGCCGGCGGCGCGACGCTCGAACAGCGAGCCGACGATGACCACGCCATGCTGCTTGGCCAGTGCGCCCAGGCGTTCGGTGCTGGGGCCGGGAATCGGCTCGGCCAGGTCGAATTCATCCACCGACTCGTGCTGGCAGAAATACGCGCCATTGTGCAGTTCCTGCAGCAGCACCAGCTTCGCACCCTGTGCGGCGGCTTCGGCAACGCGGGCTTCGATCACGGCCAGATTGGCCCCAGCATCGCCGTGGTTGCGCTCCTGCACCAGGGCGACGGTAAGGGGGCTGCGCGAGTTCATGCGGGGCGTTCCTGCAGGGGAAAACCTGTATGTTAGCGCGGATGCGTGGTGGCGGCGTGTCGGCTGCTGAATGGCGTTCGCGCACGGTAGCGCCGGGCCATGCCCGGCGGATTTTCAGGATGCCGCTGCGCTCGCCGGGCTTGGCCCGGTGCTACCGGTCCGGCTTACGCCTTCAGCAGGCCTGCCGGCAGCTGCATAGTGATGCAGTGCAGGCTGCCGTTCTGCCAGATCAGCGAACGGCAGGGCACCTGCACGATCTCGCGGTCAGGGTGGGCCTGGGCCAGCACGTCGCGCGCCAGGTCGTCGGCCGGGTCGCCGTAGGCCGGCATCAGCAGCGCGCCGTTGACGATCAGGTAGTTGGCGTACGAGGCGGCCAGACGGCGGCCTTCGTCGATCACCGGCTGTGCCCACGGCAGCGGGAACAGGCGGTACGGCTGGCCGTCCCTGGTGCGCAGCGCGGCCAGCTCGTTGCCCATCGCCTGCAGTTCGGCGTAATGCGAGTCGCTCTCGTCGTCGCAGGCCTGGTAGACGATGCTGTCCGCCGAGGCGAAACGGGCCAGGGTGTCGATATGGGCGTCGGTGTCGTCGCCTTCCAGGTAACCATGGTCCAGCCACAGCACGCGGTCCTGCTGCAGCCAGTCGGCCAGGTCGGCGCTCAGGCTGGCGCGGTCGCGGTTCGGGCGGCGTTCGTGCAGGCACTTCCAGGTGGTGAGCAGAGTGCCTTCACCGTCGGTTTCGATGCCGCCGCCTTCCAGTGCGAAGGCGATGCTGCGCACGTCGGCGCCGTTGAACACGCCGTTCTGGTGCAGCGCGCCCACCAGCTGGTCATCCAGCGTGGCGTCGAACTTGCCGCCCCAGCCGGTGAAGCGGAAATCCAGCAGCTGGAAGCTGCCGTCGGCGCGGCGCAGGGTGATCGGGCCCGAATCGCGCAGCCAGGTATCGTCGTAGGCAGCGGTGGTGAACAGCACCTTGTCCATGTCGATGCGGTTGGAGCGCAGCCGCATTTCGGCATAGGTCTCCACATCGTCGTCGGCCACGCAGATCAGCACCGGCTGGAAGCGGGTGATGGCGGCCACCAGGGCGATGTAGGTCTCTTCCACCTGGCCCAGGCGGTCGGCCCAGTCGGTGTCGGCGGTGGGCCAGGCGATCAGGACGCCGCTCTGGGCTTCCCATTCGGCGGGAAAACGAAGGGTCTGGTTCATGGGCTCGCTACGAAGGCCCGCCAGCGGCGGGCAGTGGGGGTCAGCGGATCGGTGGCTTGGGGCCGATCTCGTTCGGGTCCGCCTGGTTGGCCACCACGTTGATCACCTTCTGCTTCTCGAAGTAGACGGTGAACTGCGGGTAGACCCAGCGGTTGATGGTCGGCCATTGGCGCTTCTGCCCACCCTTGGGCTGCAGCTGCTCGCCGGGGGCGCCGAACTGCGCCTGCACCTGCTGCATGGTCTGGCCACGCACGGGCAGGGCGCCGGCCGGTCGTTCACGGCTGCGGTCGATCAGCAGGGTATCAGCCAGCGCCGGCGTGGCGGCGGCCAGGGTGGCCATCACGGCCAGGGCGGTCAGGAAACGCTTCATCTCGAACTACTCCCCAGTGGTCAAGAACGGCGATTACAGCATAAAGAAAGCAGAAAGCCGCCCGGAGGCGGCTTTCTAGTGCAGACCGGCCCGCGAAGGACCTGCCGCGGCCAGGAAGGCCGGGCGACTCAGCGCTGGCGCGCCTTGAAACGCGGGTTGGACTTGCAGATGACGAAGATCTTGCCGCGACGACGGACGACCTTGCAGTCGCGGTGACGGGCCTTCGCCGACTTCAGGGAGGACAGGACTTTCATGGCATACCTCGGCGTAAACAGTAGTTGTTTCGGGTGGAGCGTGGCCGCGATATGCGAAAGACAATCGGCAGTTGACGCTCGTTCAAGCCTGCCATTTTACCGGGCTTTTCGTCGTGGTTTCAAGTGATTGCGCGAAAGTCGCCACGCGGGGTGCCGGGCAGGGGCTAGAATCGCCCCTTCACACGCATCAGGCCCCCCATGAATCCACTCGCTCCCGTCCTGACCATCGACGGCCCTTCAGGGGCCGGCAAGGGTACCATCAGCCGCATCGTGGCGCGCCGGCTGGGCTGGCATTACCTGGATTCGGGCGCGCTGTACCGCGCGGTGGGCGTGGCCGCCAGCTGGGCCGACATCGACACCTCCGACGCCTCGGCGCTGGTGCGCTGCACCTTCGACACCCATGTTCAGTTTGTTGAACAGGGCGAGGCGATGCGGGTGCTGGTCAACGGCAGCGACGCCACCGACGAGCTGCGGCTGGAAACCACCGGCGCGCTGGCCTCGGCCATTGCCGCCATTCCCGAGGTGCGTGCTGCGCTGAAGGAGCGCCAGCGCGCATTCAGGGAACTGCCCGGCCTGGTCGCCGACGGTCGCGACATGGGCACGGTCATCTTCAAGGACGCGCCGTACAAGGTGTTCCTGACCGCCAGTGCCGAGGAGCGTGCCGAGCGCCGCCATAAGCAGTTGAAAGACAAGGGGGTTTCTGTTAGCTTTGATGACCTCCTGCGCGAGATCATGGCCCGCGACGCCCGTGATGCCCAGCGTACCGTGGCGCCCCTGAAGCCGGCAGACGATGCTGTCCTCATCGACACCACAGGCATCGGCATCGATGATGTCGTTGCCCGGGTGATGGATCTGCTTCCGGTTCCGGCTGCCTGATCCGTTCGCGCGGGAGTGCCACCAGCGCACCGGTGGCGTGTCGCACAATGCAGTGCTGTAAACGCTCCGTCGCGCAATGATGTGTGGCGGTTTTCCTACTACACACGACCTGCCTTTCCGGGGTCGACCAACAGGCGGGCGGTAGTGGTCTTCAGTGGGGCATGTCCCCGTAAGGAAGCCAGCCGACCCATGTGTCTAACAGAGTAAATCTAATGACCGAATCATTTGCCGAACTGTTTGAAGCCAGCCAGGCCAATCTGGCCAAGCTGAAGCCGGGCGCCATCGTCAGCGGTACCGTTGTTGAAGTCCGCGGCGACGTCGTGGTGATCAACGCCGGGCTGAAGTCCGAAGGCATCGTGCCGATCGAACAGTTCCGGAACGACGCTGGCGAGATCGATGTCGCCGAAGGCGATATCGTCAAGGTCGCCCTCGACTCCATCGAGAACGGCTTCGGTGAAACCGTTCTGTCGCGCGAGAAGGCCAAGCGCGCGATGGTGTGGGACGAGCTGGAAGAAGCGTTGGAAAAGAACGAAACCATCACCGGCCGCATCAGCGGCAAGGTCAAGGGTGGTTTCACCGTGGACATCAAGGATGTCCGCGCCTTCCTGCCGGGTTCCCTGGTCGATGTGCGCCCGGTGCGCGATCCGGCCTACCTGGAAGGCAAGGAGCTGGAATTCAAGCTCATCAAGCTGGACCGCAAGCGCAACAACGTCGTTGTCTCGCGTCGTGCCGTCGTTGAAAGCGAGCACTCGGAAGAGCGCGAGCAGCTGATGGACAAGCTGCAGGAGGGCGCCATCCTGAAGGGTGTCGTCAAGAACCTGACCGACTACGGCGCGTTCGTGGACCTAGGCGGTATCGACGGCCTGCTGCACATCACCGACATGGCCTGGAAGCGCGTGCGCCATCCGTCCGAAGTCGTGAACGTCGGCGACGAGCTGGACGTGCGCGTGCTGAAGTTCGACCGCGAGCGCAACCGCGTTTCGCTGGGCCTGAAGCAGCTGGGCGAAGATCCGTGGGATAACATTGCCCGTCGTTACCCGGCCAACAGCCGCGTCTTCGGCAAGGTCTCCAACGTCACCGATTACGGCGCGTTCGTCGAGATCGAGCTGGGCGTCGAAGGCCTGGTGCACGTCTCCGAGATGGATTGGACCAACAAGAACGTCAACCCGTCCAAGGTTGTGCAGGTTGGTGACGAAGTCGAAGTGATGGTGCTGGACGTCGATGAAGAGCGTCGCCGTATCTCGCTGGGCATGAAGCAGGTTGCCGCCAATCCGTGGGAAACCTTCGCTGCCACCCACAAGAAGGGTGACAAGGTGTCGGGCCAGATCAAGTCGATCACCGACTTCGGCATCTTCATCGGCCTGGACGGCGGCATCGACGGCCTGGTCCACCTGTCCGACATCAGCTGGGCGACCACTGGCGAAGACATTGTTCGCAACTTCAAGAAGGGCGATACCCTGGACGCCGTCGTCCTGGCTGTCGATCCGGAGCGTGAGCGTATCTCGCTGGGCGTCAAGCAGCTGGAGCAGGATCCGTTCGGCCAGTACATGGCTGCCAATCCGAAGGGCTCCAAGGTCGAAGGCGTGGTGAAGGAAGTCGACGCTAAGGGCGCGATCATCGAGCTGGCTGACGGCATCGAAGGTTACGTCTCGGCACGCGACATCGCCAACGAGCGCGTTGACGACGCCACCCAGCACCTGAAGGTCGGCGACAAGGTCGAAGCCAAGTTCGTGGGCATGGACCGCAAGGGCCGTACCCTGCAGCTGTCGATCAAGGCCAAGGACGACGCGGAAATGCGCGAAGTGCTGGAGGAATACCAGTCCTCCTCGGCTGCCAGTGGCACCACCCAGCTGGGCGCGCTGCTGCGTGCACAGCTGGGTGGCAACAAGTCCGAGTAATCGGGCCTGCGCTGTACGTTGTTTCCTGGACGGCCCGGGCTTTGCCCGGGCCGTTTCAGGGTAAGAAGCCCCTGATGTGAGCCGGTGATGACCAAATCCGAACTGATCGAAATCCTTGCGCGCCGCCAGGCGCACCTGAAGGCCGATGATGTCGATCTGGCGGTCAAGTCGTTGCTGGAAATGATGGGGGGCTCGCTGTCGGCCGGTGATCGCATCGAGATCCGCGGTTTCGGCAGTTTTTCACTGCACTACCGTCCGCCGCGGCTGGGCCGCAACCCCAAGACCGGTGAGCCGGTCGCGCTGCCGGGCAAGCATGTACCGCATTTCAAGCCGGGCAAGGAGCTGCGCGAACGCGTCAGCGACGTGCTGCCGGTCGATGCCGATCCCGCCTGAGCGGGTGTCGCGCCCTCGCGTGCGAATCGCGCCGCGAGTCGGATAAGCTAATGGCACCTGCCATTGGAGCTGCCGCATGAAGGTCTTTCGTCTACTGGTCCTGCTGGCGGTCCTCATCCTCGGCCTGATCATCGGCGCGGTGAACATGACCGCGATGTCGATCAACCTGCTGTTCACCGAACTGCATACCTCCGTTGGCGTGGCGCTGATCGCCGCCCTGCTGGTGGGTGTGGTCGTGGGCGCGGGCCTGGTGCTGGTGAGCGTGGTCGTCCCGCTCTATGCCCAGCTGCGCCGTGCCAACAAGGCTGCCGTCACCACCCCGGTGGCACCGGTGGCTCCTTCCCAATTTGATGGACGCTGATCGAAGATGGATTTCGTCACTGAGTGGTTCTGGTTCTTCCTGTTCGTGCCGATGGCGGCGCTGGCCGGCTGGGTGATTGGCCGCCGCGGCGGGCAGCGGCATGGCGACAGCCAAGTCAGCCGCCTGTCCAGCACCTACTTCCGTGGCCTGAACTACCTGCTCAACGAGCAGCCGGACAAGGCCATCGAGCTGTTCCTGCACATCGCCGAGCTGGACAAGGAAACCTTCGAGACCCAGGTCGCGCTGGGCCACCTGTTCCGCCGCCGTGGCGAAGTGGACCGCGCCATCCGCCTGCACCAGGGCCTGGTCAACCGTGGCGACCTGAGCGATGCGCAGCGCGTCCAGGCGCTGCTGGCGCTGGGCGAGGACTACATGAAGTCCGGCCTGCTGGACCGCGCCGAAACCGTGTTCACCGAGCTGGCGCAGCTGGACCAGCGCGCCCCGCAGGCGCTCAAGCACCTGATCGGCATCTACCAGGCCGAGCGTGACTGGGAAAAGGCGATCGACAACGCCACCCGTTTCGAGGAAGTGACCGGCGAGCCGATGGGCAAGCTGATCGGGCAGTTCGAATGCGAACTGGCCGAGCGCTTCCGCGGTGCCGGCAAGCTGGACGAGGCGAGGGCGGCCATTGCCCGTGCCTACCAGGCCGACGCCATGTCGGTGCGTGCCGGCATCATCGAAGGCCGCCTGGAAACCGACGCCGGCCATCCGGAAGCGGCCGTGCGCGCCTTCGAGCGTGCCGCGCGCAATGACCCCGAGTATCTGCCCGAGCTGCTGCCGGCGCTGATGCAGAACTACCGCAAGGTCGGCGATCTGGGCGGCGCGCGCGCCTTCCTTTCGGAAATGACCGAGCACTACCGCGGCATCGCCCCGGTGCTGGCCCTGACCCGGTTGATGGAAGAGCAGGAGGGCGTTGCCCCGGCGCGTGCCTACCTGGGCCGCCAGCTGAAGGACCGCCCCTCGGTGCGTGGCGAATCGGCGCTGATCGACCTAACCCTGGCCGAGGGGGCCGATTCCACTGCCACCCTGCACGACCTCAAGCACATCACCGACCAGCTGCTGGTGCGCAACCCGGCCTACCGCTGCACGCGCTGTGGCTTCGGCGCACGCACCCACCACTGGCAATGCCCGAGCTGCAAGGAGTGGGGCACGGTCAAGCCGTTGTTGAACTACGCGGTGCTCTGACCGATGGCCTGGAAGGTGATGGCCGGGCTGCTGATGGTGGCCGTGGCCAATGGCGTGCTCACCTGGCAGGCGCGCCGCTACGCGCTGCGCCGCCAGCTGTTTGACCAGCCCGGCGAGCGCCGCAGCCACACCGTACCGACCCCGCGCGGCGGCGGCATCGCCATCGTGCTGACCCTGCTGCTGGTGGCCACGGCGGCCATGCTGGCCTGGCCGGCGATCACCGGCCCGCTGCTGGTGGCCTGCCTGGGCCTGGTGCTGGTGGCGGGCATCGGCTGGTGGGACGACCACCGCCCGTTGCCGGCCATCCACCGCCTGCTGGTACACGTGGTGGCCGCCGCATTGCTGGCCGGGGTGACCCGGGCCGGCGGTGGCAGCTGGCTGCATGCGCTGCTGGTGCTGGGGTTCACCACCGCGCTGATCAACATCTGGAACTTCATGGATGGCATCAACGGCATCGCCGCCAGCCAGGCCATCATCGCCGCGCTGGGCTTTGCGCCGGTGCTGCCGTGGCCGTGGTCGCTGGCCGCGATCGCGCTGGGGCTGGCCTGCGTGGGTTTCCTGCCGTTCAACTTCCCGAAGGCGCGCATCTTCATGGGCGATGTCGGCAGTGGCGCGCTCGGCTACGCCGTTGCCGCCGTGGCCACGCTCACCAGCCTGGTGACCGATATCTCCTGGCTGCTGCTGGTACCGATTTCAGCCTTCCTCGTGGACGCCGGCTTCACGCTGTTTTCCCGCATGCTGGCGGGCGAACGCTGGATGGAACCCCATACCCAGCACGTCTACCAGCGCGCTGTGCAGGCAGGAGCCAGCCATGCGCAGGTGACAGGGATGTATTTTGTTGTCGGCCTGTTCAGTATTACAGTGTTCAATGTCTGCACCCATTTGCAGCCGAGGTGGGAGGTTGTCGTGGCTGTCGCGTGGTTCGCCGCGCTGACCGGTCTTTGGCTCCTCTTGCGCAATGGATTGCGTCGCCAATAAGGAACAGAACTTCTTATGTCGTCACCCTTGCGGGACCGTATCCTCGGTGCCATGCCGAGAGCCGCCATCGTCGCCCACGACCTGTTCATGGTCTGGGCCTGCTGGCAGCTGCTGCACGCTGGCCGTTATTCCATCCTGCCCAACGCGCCCGACCTGCCCCTGTGGAACGTCGATACCGGGCTGGTGCTGCTGCTGCAGGGCCTGGTGTTCTGGCGGGTAGGGCTGTACCGGGGGCTGTGGCGCTTTGCCAGCGTCAGCGACCTGCTGAACATCTTCAAGGCCAGCTTCATCGGCATGATCGGCATCGTGCTGGTGCTGGCGTGGAAGCGCTTCGACGGCGTGCCGCTGTCGGTGCTGGTGATCTACCCGTTCGCGCTGTCGGCCCTGCTCGGCGCACCGCGCCTGCTGTACCGCGCGTGGAAGGACTACCAGTCGCTGCAGTCCGATTCGACCGCGCGCCGGGTACTGATCCTGGGTGCTGGCCAGGCCGCTGAGACGCTGCTGCGCGACCTGCGCCGCTCGGGCAACTTCGAGCCGGTCGGCCTGCTGGACGATTCCCTGCACCTGCGCGGTACCCGCCTGCAGGGCGTGCCGGTGCTGGGCACCCTGGACGATGCCCCGGCCGTGGCCCGCGAGACCGCGGCCAAGCTGCTGGTCATCGCCATTCCCTCGCTGGATTCGGTGGGCATGCAGCGGGTGGTCGCCATCTGCGAAAGCACCGGCATTCCGTTCCGTACCGTGCCGCGCCTGAGCGACATCCTGCAGGGCTATTCGCTGCCGGGCCAGCTGAAGGAAGTGGCGATCGAGGATCTGCTGGGCCGCAAGCCGATCACCCCGGACTGGGCGCTGGTGCGGGGCTGGCTGGGGGGCCGCACGGTGCTGGTCACCGGTGCCGGTGGCTCGATCGGTTCGGAACTGTGCCGCCAGTGCGCCCGCCACGGCGCCGGCCGCATCGTGCTGCTGGAAATCAGCGAACTGCTGCTGCTGACCATCGAGGCCGAGCTGCGCCGCAGCTTCCCGGACATCGAGGTGGAGGCCGTGCTGGGCGACTGCGGCGATCCGTCCGTGATCCGCCACACGCTGTCGCTGCACCAGGTCGATGCGACCTTCCACGCTGCCGCCTACAAGCATGTGCCGGTGCTGGAGCGCCAGCTGCGCGAGGCCGTGCGCAACAACATCCTGGCCACCGAGAACGTGGCCCGCGCCTGCGTGGAAGCCAACGTCGAGCACTTCGTGTTCATCTCCACCGACAAGGCGGTCGATCCGGTCAACGCGCTGGGTGCCAGCAAGCGCTACGCCGAGATGATCTGCCAGAGCCTGGACCAGAAATCGGCGCACACCCGTTTCGTGACCGTGCGCTTCGGCAACGTGCTGGCCTCGGCCGGCAGCGTGGTGCCGCTGTTCCGCGAGCAGATCCTCAAGGGCGGCCCGGTGACGGTGACCGACCCGGAAGTGTCGCGCTACTTCATGACCATTCCCGAGGCCTGCCAGCTGATCCTGCAGGCGGCCGCATCGGCCTCGCACGGTGCCATCTACACGCTGGACATGGGCGAGCCGGTGCCGATCCGGGTGCTGGCCGAGCAGATGATCCGCCTGGCCGGCAAGCAGCCGTACAAGGACATCCCGATCATCTACACCGGCCTGCGTCCGGGCGAGAAACTGCACGAGACTCTGTTCTATTCGGACGAGGACTACCGCCCGACCGCGCACCCGAAGATCCTGGAGGCCGGCGTGCGTACTTTCTCGCGCGACCTGGTGCTGGGCAGCATTCCCAAGCTGCGCGATGCGATCGCGCGCTATGATGCCGACGCCATCCGCGAGGTGCTGTTCGCCACGATGCCGGAGTTCTCTCCCATCGAACAGGAATCTCACATGGCGTCCGCTAAAGTTGTTCCCTTTCCGACACGCGAAGCCAACAGGCACCAATGAGCAAGCGAATCCGCAAGGCAGTCTTCCCGGTGGCAGGTCTTGGCACGCGTTTCCTGCCGGCAACCAAGACGGTGCCGAAGGAAATGCTGCCGATCATCGATCGTCCCCTGATCCAGTACGCGGTTGACGAAGCGATCGAGGCGGGCTGCGACACGCTGATCTTCATCACCAACCGCTACAAGCACGCGGTGGCGGATTACTTCGACAAGGCCTACGAGCTGGAACAGAAGCTTGAGCGTGCCGGCAAGAACGAACAGCTGGAACTGATCCGCCACGTGCTGCCCAAGGGCGTGCGCGCGGTGTTCGTTACCCAGGCCGAAGCACTGGGCCTGGGCCATGCGGTGCTGTGCGCCAAGGCCGTGGTGGGCGACGAGCCGTTCGCGGTACTGCTGCCGGACGATCTGATCTGGAACCGTGGCGACGGTGCGCTGAAGCAGATGGCCGACCTCAACGAGGCCAGCGGTGCCAGCGTGATCGCAGTGGAAGACGTGCCGCACGAGAAGACCGCCAGCTACGGCATCGTGGCCACCGAGGCCTTCGATGGTCGCAAGGGCCGTGTGTCGCAGATCGTGGAGAAGCCGAAGCCGGAAGACGCGCCGAGCGATCTGGCGGTGGTCGGCCGTTACGTACTGAGCCCGAAGATCTTCGATCTGCTGGAAAGCACCGGCACCGGTGCCGGCGGCGAGATCCAGCTGACCGATGCGATCGCGGCGCTGCTGACGACCGAGGAAGTGGATGCGTACCGCTTCGAGGGCACCCGTTTCGACTGCGGTACCCACCTGGGTCTGGTCGAGGCGACGATCCGCTTTGCACTGGACAACCCGAAGCTGGCCGGCCCGGCGCGCGAGAAGCTGGCCGCGATGTTGGCGGAGTAAGGTTTTTTCAAGCGTTCCGTTCGCGGCGCCTTGATTGATACGTGATGGGTGGGCTGGGTGTGCCTTTGCAGGACACGCCGTAAACCCATCCATGGGGGCTCGTTGGCGCCATCCATGGCGCCAACGGTCCTGCAAAGGCCCACCCAGCCCACCCTGTCAGGTTTTCTGCGGGCGCGGACGGGTAGGGCGGAATCAAGAGCAGAAGCAAAAAAGGCAGCCAATGGCTGCCTTTTTTGCTTGTTGGGGTCAGAGCCCTTTGCTGCGCAAAGGGGTCTGACCCCGGCTCTAGCCCTTGCCTCTGCTCACCTCTCCGCCGCGCGGAATGCCGGACGGCACGGGTGGGTGAGGCTGACCGGGACTGTCAGCGGCATGGATACCGCTGCCAAGCCCCCACGGACGGGTTTACGGCGTGTCCCGGGCAGTCTCACCCACCCGTGCCCCACAGCAAACCAGCACATCCGCCGGCAACGCCTTGAACCTTACAGCGCCTCGAAAATACCCGCCGCGCCCATGCCGGTGCCGATGCACATGGTCACCATGCCGTACTTCTGCTGGCGACGGCGCAGGCCGTGCAGCAGGGTCGCGGTACGGATCGCGCCGGTCGCACCCAGCGGGTGGCCCAGGGCGATCGCGCCGCCCAGCGGGTTGACCTTGCTCGGGTCCAGGCCGCAATCGCGGATCACCGCCAGCGACTGCGCGGCGAAGGCTTCGTTGAGCTCGATCCAGTCCAGCTGGTCCTGGGTCAGGCCGGCCTGCTTCAATGCCTTCGGAATGGCAGCGATCGGGCCGATGCCCATCACTTCCGGGCGCACGCCGGCCACCGAGAAGCTGACAAAACGCGCCAGCGGGGTCAGGCCGTAATCCTTGATCGCCTGTTCCGAGGCCAGCAGCACCGCGCCGGCGCCGTCGCTCATCTGCGAGGAGTTGCCGGCAGTGACCGTGCCGCCGAACTGGCCGTTGCGGAACACCGGGCGCAGCTTGGCCAGGCCTTCAGCTGAGGAATCCGGGCGCGGGCCTTCGTCGGTGTCGGCGATCTTGTTGCGGGTGAGGATGCGCTGGCCGTCGGCCAGGTCCGGCAGGTGCGAGACGATCTCGTACGGGCTGATCTCGTCCTTGAACTCGCCGTTCTGGATGGCGGCCATGGCCTTCTGGTGCGAGGCCAGGGCGAACGCGTCCTGCTCTTCGCGCGAGACCTTCCACTCTTCGGCCACCTTCTCGGCGGTGATGCCCATGCCGTAGGCGATGGCGACGTGGTCGTTGTCGAACACGCTCGGGGTCATGGCGATCTTGTTGCCCATCATCGGCACCATCGACATCGACTCGGTGCTGCCGGCCAGCATCAGATCGGCGTTGCCCAGGCGGATCGCGTCGGCGGCCTGCGCCACGGCCTGCAGGCCGGAGGAGCAGAAGCGGTTCACGGTCTGCGCGGCGATGGTGTTGGGCAGGCCAGCCAGCAGCACGCCGATGCGCGCCACGTTCATGCCCTGCTCGGCTTCGGGCATCGCGCAGCCGATGATCGCGTCATCGATGCGGTTGACGTCCACGCCCGGGGCCTGGGTGACGACGCTGCGCAGCACGTGCGCCAGCATGTCGTCGGGGCGGGTGTTGCGGAACATGCCCTTGGGCGCCTTGCCAACCGGGGTACGGGTGGCGGCGACGATGTAGGCGTCCTGGATTTGCTTGGTCATTGCAGTGATCTCTTGAATAGGTTTTGCCGGTGTGCCCACCAAGGTGGGCACCTACCAGAGGCAGAGGGATGCCGGCCGTGGCCGGCATCCGCCATCAATCAGTTCCGCAGCGGCTTGCCGGTCTTCAGCATGTGCGCGATGCGGGCCTGGGTCTTTTCCTGCTGGGCCAGTTCGACGAAGTGCTTGCGCTCCAGAGTCAGCAGCCACTCTTCGTCCACCAGGGTGCCGCGGTCGACCTTGCCGCCGCACAGCACGGTGGCGATGCGCTCGGCGATCTCGTAGCCGTAGGGGCTGATGAAACGGCCTTCCAGCATGTTGACCAGCATCATCTTGAAGGTGGCGATGCCCACGTCACCGGCCACCTGGATGCGGCGTGCCGGCAGTGGCGGACGGTAGCCGGCTTCGGCCAGTGCACGCGCTTCGGCCTTGGCGATGTACAGCGCCTCGTAGCTGTTGAACACCACCTTGTCGGTGCTGCGCAGCAGGCTCAGTTCCTGGGCGTTGACCGCCGAGTTGGACACCTTGGCCATCGCCACGGTCTCGAAAGTCTTCTTCAGTTCGGCGAACACATCACCGCCCGGGCCGGCCGCCTGCGAGGCACGCACGGCCAGTTCCTTCAGGCCACCACCGGCCGGCAGCAGGCCGACGCCGGCCTCGACCAGGCCGATGTAGCTTTCCAGGAAGGCCACGGTCTTGGCGCTGTGCATCTGGAACTCGCAGCCGCCGCCCAGGGCCAGGCCGCGCACGGCGGCAACCACCGGCACCAGCGAGTACTTGATGCGCTGGCTGGTGCGCTGGAAGTTGGCCACCATTTCTTCGAACTGGTCGACCTTGCCGGCCTGCAGCAGGCCGAGCGCGCCGGCCAGGTCGGCACCGGCGGAGAAGGGTTCCTTCTGCTGCCAGATCACCAGGCCCTGGAAATCCTTCTCGGCGCGGCTGACGCATTCCTGCAGGCCATCCAGCACCTGGTCGGACACGGTGTTCATCTTGGTCTTGAAGCTGACCACGGCAATGCCGTCGCCGTCGTGCCACATGCGCAGGCCGTCGTTCTCGAACACGGTCTCGCCCGGCGCGAACTTCTCGCCCAGCAGCGGATCCGGGAAGCGCTGGCGCTGGTACACCGGCAGCGACGAGCGCGGCAGCTTGGCGTTGCGCGACGGGCTGTAGCTGCCTTCGGCGGCGTGCACGCCGTCACGGCCATCGAACACCCAGTCCGGCAGCGGGGCGTTGCTCATGCTCTTGCCGGCCACGATGTCATCGGCGATCCACTGCGCCAACTGCTTCCAGCCGGCGGCCTCCCAGGTCTCGAACGGGCCCAGCGACCAGCCGTAGCCCCAGCGGATGGCCAGGTCGACGTCGCGCGCGGTCTCGGCGATGTCGGCCAGGTGGTAGGCGCTGTAGTGGAACAGGTCGCGGAAGGTCGCCCACAGGAACTGCGCCTGCGGGTGCTGGCTCTCGCGCAGCTTTGCGAACTTCTCGGCCGGGTTCTTGATCTTCAGGATCTCGACCACTTCCGGTGCAGCGCTGCGGTCAGCCGGACGGTAGTCCTGCTTTTCCAGATCGAGGACGACGATGTCCTTGCCGACCTTGCGGAAGATGCCAGCGCCGGTCTTCTGGCCCAGCGCGCCCTTGGAAATCAGCGCGTCCAGCCACTTCGGCGACTTGAAGAACTCATGCCACGGGTCGTTCGGCAGGGTGTCGCCCATGGTCTTGATGACGTGGGCCATGGTGTCCAGGCCGACCACGTCGGAGGTGCGGTAGGTGGCCGACTTCGGGCGGCCGACCAGCGGGCCGGTCAGGCCGTCCACTTCATCGAAGCCCAGGCCGAATTCCTGGGTGTGGTGGATGGTGGACAGGATCGAGAACACGCCGATGCGGTTGCCGATGAAGTTCGGGGTGTCCTTGGCGTACACCACGCCCTTGCCCAGGGTGGTGACCAGGAATGCTTCCAGGCCTTCCAGCACGGCGGCATCGGTGGTGGTGGCCGGGATCAGCTCGGCCAGGTGCATGTAGCGCGGCGGGTTGAAGAAATGCACGCCGCAGAAGCGGTGGCGCAGCTGCTCGGGCAGCACGTCGGCCAGCTTGTTGATGCCCAGGCCGGAGGTGTTGGAAACCAGCACCGCGTGGTCGGCCACGAACGGGGCGATCTTCTTGTACAGGTCCTGCTTCCAGTCCATGCGCTCGGCAATGGCCTCGATGATCAGGTCGCAGTCCTTCAGCTGCTCCAGGCCGTGCTCGTAGTTGGCCGGGGTGATGGCTTCAGCCAGCGACTTGCTGGCCAGCGGTGCCGGGCTCAGCTTGCCCAGGTTGGCGATCGCCTTCAGCACGATGCCGTCGGCCGGACCTTCCTTGGCGGGCAGGTCGAACAGCACGGTGTCGACGCCGGCATTGGTGAGGTGGGCGGCGATCTGGGCACCCATGACGCCGGCACCCAGCACGGCGGCGCGGCGGACTAGCAGGGAATTGGACATGGTGTAGGGCCTTTGTTGGTACCGGTGGAATCAGGGAGAGGAGGGCGGGGTGGCGCTGCGTGCGGCAGCCCGGAACCCGGCCTCGGCGAAATGGATCAACTCGCGGGCAGCCTGCGCACGATACGCTGCCTCGGTGACACCCGCGGGTCGCTTGATCAGGCCGAAATCGGCCATGGCATAGGTGAGCGAGCCGGCCAGGAAGTCCAGCCGCCAATACAGCTCTTCCTTGCTCAGCTGCGGCACGCACTCGGCAATGGCCTTGCCGAAGGCGCGCAGCACGTGGCCGTAGTGGTCGGACAGGAACTTGCGCAGGTTGTCGTTCTTCTCGGCGTAGGCGCGGGCGATCACGCGCACGAAGGCGCCGCCGCTCTGGCGATCCTGGGCCATGGCCAGGGCCGGTTCAACGAAGGCGGCCAGCACCGGGCGCAGCTGCCCGGGGTGCTCGCTGCGCGCGCGTTCCAGCTGCGCCAGGCGCGCGCCGGTCATCTCGTCCATGCGGCGGCGGAACACCTCGTTGACCAGGTTTTCCTTGGACCCGAAGTGGTAGTTGACCGCCGCGATGTTGACGTCAGCCTGGCTGGTGACCTGGCGCAGGGACGTGCCGGCAAAGCCGTGCAGGGCGAACAGCTCCTCGGCGGCGCCGAGGATCCGGTCCTTGGTCGAGAAGTGGGCGGGTTTGGCCATCGGCGGCAGGGCTCAATCAAACGATTGTTTGATTCTAGTACCAGACGGCGGCGTATGGCATTTTGCAGTGCAGCAAAAATGGCCGGGTGGTCAGAGTCCGCTCAGGTGGGTGAATGGGGGAGGGCTCGGGGTCGGAGCCCCTGCGGGGATCCGACCCCGGCGCTCCGGCGCCGGCCGCCATGTGATTGCCGGCCTGCGGGCGCCACTACCGCGCGGGCGCGTTATCTCTTACAATTCGCCTACGTTTATCAGGCTAAGCCCGCGTCCCGACGCGGGTTTTTTTCATGTTACCCTTCGGGTCATCAGCGGCCCGATCCCATTGGAGACATCCCATGGCGCTGGAGCGCACCCTTTCGATCATCAAGCCGGACGCCGTTGCCAAGAACGTCATCGGCGAAATCTACGCCCGCTTCGAGAAGGCCGGCCTGAAGGTCGTGGCCGCCAAGTACAAGCAGCTGTCGCGCCGTGAAGCCGAAGGCTTCTACGCCGTGCACCGCGAGCGTCCGTTCTTCAACGCGCTGGTCGAGTTCATGATCTCCGGCCCGGTGATGATCCAGGCCCTGGAAGGCGAGAACGCCGTCCTGGCCCACCGCGACCTGCTGGGCGCCACCAACCCGAAGGAAGCCGCTGCGGGCACCATCCGCGCCGACTTCGCTGAATCCATCGATGCCAATGCCGCCCACGGCTCGGACTCGGTCGAGAATGCCGCGATTGAAATCGCCTACTTCTTCGCCGCGACCGAAGTCGTCTCGCGCTGAGAGTGATGCCGTGAACGAGGTCGTACAGTCCCCCGCCATCCAGCCGCTGCCCAAGTCGGCACCCACGGCTGGCAAGCAGAACCTGCTCGACCTCGATCGCGCGGGCCTGGAGCAGTTCTTCGTCGACGTGCTCGGCGAAAAGAAATTCCGGGCCCACCAGGTGATGAAGTGGATCCACCATCGCTACGTCACCGATTTCGATGAAATGACCGACCTCGGCAAGGTCCTGCGCGCCAAGCTGCAGGCCCATGCCGAGGTGCTGGTTCCCAACATCGTGTTTGACAAGCCCTCCGCCGACGGCACCCACAAGTGGCTGCTGGCGATGGGCGTGGATGGCAAGAACGCCATCGAGACCGTGTACATCCCCGACAAGACCCGCGGCACGCTGTGCGTGTCCTCGCAGGTCGGTTGCGGGCTGAACTGCACGTTCTGCTCCACCGCCACCCAGGGCTTCAACCGCAACCTGACCACCGCCGAGATCATCGGCCAGGTGTGGATTGCCGCGCGCCACCTGGGCAACGTGCCGCACCAGATGCGCCGCCTCACCAACGTGGTGATGATGGGCATGGGCGAGCCGCTGATGAATTTCGACAACGTCGTGCGCGCCATGAGCGTGATGCGCGACGATCTGGGCTACGGCCTGGCCAACAAGCGCGTCACGCTGTCGACCTCCGGCCTGGTGCCGATGATCGACCGCCTGTCCACCGAAAGCGATGTCTCGCTGGCGGTGTCGCTGCATGCGCCGAACGATGAGCTGCGCGAGACCCTTGTGCCGCTCAACAAGAAGTACCCGATCGCCGACCTGATGGCTTCGTGCGCACGCTACCTGCGCGCCAACAAGCGCCGCGAATCGGTCACCTTCGAATACACCCTGATGAAGGGCATCAACGACAAGCCCGAGAATGCCCGCGAGCTGGCCCGCCTGATGCGCCAGTTCGACAACGCGGTGCAGGCCAAGGATTCGGGCAAGGTCAACCTGATCCCGTTCAACCCGTTCCCCGGCACCCGCTACGAGCGTTCGGAGGAAGTGCATATCCGTGCCTTCCAGAAGATCCTGCTGGACAGCAACGTGCTGACGATGGTCCGCCGCACCCGTGGCGATGACATCGACGCCGCCTGCGGCCAGCTCAAGGGCCAGGTCATGGACCGGACCCGCCGCCAGGCGGAGTTCAACAAGACCTTGCAGGCGGGGAAGGGGCGCGATGCGGCGGCCTGATCGCCTCTGGCCAGCGCTGGTGGCAGGCGCGCTGGCCGTGGTGCTCGGTGGCTGTGGCAGTTCGGCCGAGCGCGTGCAGCGCGGGCCGGGCACTACTGCGCCCGAATACGTGGTGCGCGACAGCGCCCAGGTGCGCCGCCAGGTGCAATTCCAGAATGCGCTCTCGCTGGCCGGCAGTGACCTGCAGGACGGGCGGCTGGACTCTGCCGAGAAGCGTGCACGTGAAGCGGCCCGACTCGATGCCGGCGCACCCGATGCCTGGGTGCTGCTGGCCGGCGTGGCCGACCGCCGTGGCCAGACCGCGCAGGCCGGCGAGCTGTTCCGCAAGGCCGCCGAACTGGGCCCGCAGCGCGGCGACGTACTGAACAACTATGGTGCCTGGCTGTGCCAGCAGGGGCGGCAGGCCGAATCGCTGGCCTGGTTTGACCGTGCACTGACTGCGCCGGGCTATGCCACACCGGAGCTGGCCCAGGCCAATGCAGGCAGCTGTGCGCTGGAGGCCGGGCAGACCGTGCGTGGCGAGCGCGACCTGCGCGCGGCCCTGCAGCGTGCCCCGGCCAACCCGGTGGCGCTGGAGGCGATGGCGCAGCTGAGCGTTTCGCGCAGCCAGTTTCTTGAGGCGCGGGCCTTCGTGGAGCGCCGCCTGTCGGCTGCACCCGCAACCCGTTCCGTGTTACAATTTGCGTCTCAAATAGAAGTTCGGCTGGGCGATCAGGCGGCTGCCGATCGCTATCTGTAGCGAATCCGCAAGGAATTTCCGCAGGATGCGGGCTCCTAATCCCGGGGTTGAAGCATTGTGATGAATGACCAGACTGTGAGCGCTTTCGAGACGGCCGCCGGGTGCGGGGAGCGCTTGCGCCAGGCCCGCGAAGCTGCCGGGCTGAGCCTTGACGAGGTCGGCCAGCGCCTGCGCATGCCGGTGCAGGTGGTGCGTTCGCTGGAGCAGGAACAGTGGCAGCGCCTGGGCGCGCCGGTGTTCGTGCGTGGCCAGCTGCGCAGCTACGCCAAGCTGCTGAAGGTGGACGAAAGCGAAGTGCTGGCCCAGGCCCAGGTCGGGCCGGTGGTGCCGCCCACCCTGGTCAGCCATACCCATACCCCGCGTGCACGCCGCATTGCCGAAAACCTCGGCCGCCGTGCGCTGTATGTCGGCATTACCGCTGCGTTGGCGGTGCCGCTGTGGTTCGCCACCCGCGGCCACTTCGATGCCGGCGCGCCGACCCCGAACACCGCCTCGCTGGACGCGATCCCGGCCGCGGTGCCGGTCCCCCCGCCCACCCAGGAAGGCACTGCGCCCACCGCCGTGGCGGACACTGCTGAACCGGCTGCGGCCAAGCCTGCTGTTGCCCCGGCGCCGTACATCGCCTCGCTCACCCCGGTGCCGCGCCCGGCAGCCACTGCCCCGGCCGCTGCTGCGCTGGAGCTCAGCTTCAGTGGCGACAGCTGGGTGGAAATCACCGGCCCCGATGGTGCCGTGGTGGAGAAGGCGCTGATCAAGGCCGGCCAGACCCGCAGCTTCAGCCCGGGCCAGGTCGGCCGCATGGTGCTGGGCAATGCCTCGGTGGTCGATGTTCAGCAGAACGGCAGTAAGGTCGATCTGACCCCCTACCAGCGAGCCAACGTGGCACGCTTTCAGGTATCCTCTGAAGGCTCCGTTGTCCCGGTTTCGAACTGAGACGCGGTTTTCCACCTTCGATAATCCCAATGGTCCCTCCCGATGGGCGGGGCGAGAGTACACATGGCGATCGACGATCTGCTCGACGAGCACGAACAAAGTGAACGTGTCCGCAGCTGGCTGCGGAAGAATGGCGCCAGCATCCTCGGTGGCGTAGTCATCGCCATCGGCGCC
Organism: Stenotrophomonas maltophilia; assembly: GCA_009912235.1. Lineage (GTDB taxonomy): Bacteria > Pseudomonadota > Gammaproteobacteria > Xanthomonadales > Xanthomonadaceae > Stenotrophomonas > Stenotrophomonas maltophilia_AV. The sequence continues at coordinate 778,859 of WNDS01000001.1, read as the reverse complement.
ATTGCCGGCTGGCAGTGGTGGCAGAAGGACCAGGGCAACAAGCTGGTGCTGGCGAACATGGAATACCAGAAGGCGCTGGTCGGCCTGCAGCAGAACAAGCTGGACGACGCCGGCAAGGCCGTGAAGGCGCTGGAAGGCAGTGGCGCCGGCATCTACGGCGACCTGGCCGCCCTGCAGCTGGCCAAGGCCCAGGTTGACGCCGGCAAGAATGACGACGCGCTGGCCACCCTGCGTGCGATCAAGGTCGAAGGCGATCTGAAGCGCGTGGTCGACCTGCGCATCGCGCGCCTGCTGGTTGCCACCGGCAAGGGCGAGGACGCCATCAAGATGCTTGGCGGCGCCACCGACAGCAGCAGCCAGGAAATCCATGGCGATGCGCTGATGGCGCAGGGCAAGCGTGATGCGGCCCGCGAACAGTACGAAAAGGCGCTCAAGACGCTGGACGTGGCAGCGCCGCAGCGGCGCCTGCTTGAAATCAAGGTGATGGATGCCGGCGGCACGGTCGCGGCGAACCCAGCGGAGTCGGTGTGATGAACCAGAAAGTCATGATGAAGTGGGTTGCCGCCGTGGTCGTGCTGGGCCTGGCCCTGTCCGGCTGCAGCACCATGAAGGGCTGGTTCGCGGGCAAGGACGCGGCCGCCAAGAAGGCCCAGGAGCCGGTCGAACTGGTCAAGTTCGAGCCGTCGCTGAAGGTCGAGAAGATCTGGACCGCCAACCTGGGCAAGGGCGAGCGCCGCATCGGCGTGCGCCAGGGTCCGGCCGTGGCCAATGGCCATGTGTTCGGCGCGGCGATCACCGGTGGCGTGCACGCCATCGACCTGCAGACCGGAAAGACGGCCTGGGAGTGGGAGCCGAAGAAGGAAAAGAAGAAGCCCAATCTGCGTATTTCCGGCGGCCCGGGCGTCGGTGAAAGCCTGGTGGTGGTCGGCACGCTCGACGGCCAGGTGATCGCGCTGGACATCAACGATGGCAGCGAAAAGTGGCGCGCCCGCGTGCCGGGTGAAGTGATCTCGGCCCCGGCCGTGGCCCAGGGCACCGTGTTCGTGCGCAGCAACGATGGCCGCGTGACCGCCTTCGACGCTGAAAACGGCACCCAGAAGTGGTTCAACCCGGCTGAACTGCCGGCGCTGACCGTCCGCGGCAACGCGCCGGTGGTGGCAGGCCCGGGCGTGCTGTTCATCGGCCGCGACGACGGCAGCGTGACCTCCATGGCGATGGCCGACGGCCGCACCGTCTGGGAACAGAACGTGGGCAGCGCCGAAGGGCGTACCGAACTGGAGCGCATGTCCGACGTGGACGGCGCGCCGGTGCTGGACGGCACCAATCTGTATGTCACCAGCTTCAAGAACCAGACCATGGCCATCGAAGGCCCGACCGGCCGCCCGTTGTGGGCGCGTGACCACGGTGGCACCGGTGGCGTCGCGGTGTCCTCCTCGCTGGTCTATGTCACCGACAACAAGGGTGGCGTGTTCGGTCTGGACAAGCCCAGCGGCTCGGCCATGTGGTCCCAGGACGGGCTGGCCCGTCGCTCGGTGACCGGCCCGGCGCTGCAGGGGGATTACGTGGTCGTCGCCGACTACAAGGGATACGTACACTGGCTCAAGGCCGCCGATGGCGCTTTTGCGGCGCGGGCCAAGAGTGGCGGTGACGCCGTGCTGGCCCAGCCGATCGTCGCCGACGGGGTGCTGCTGGTGCAGAACGTGAAGGGCAAGCTGACCGCCTTCCGGTTGGCAAATTAATACGGATTAATCGCGATGCTGCCTTTGGTCGCCCTGGTTGGACGGCCGAATGTCGGCAAGTCGACCATCTTCAACGCACTGACCCGCACCCGTGACGCCCTGGTCCATGACCAGCCCGGCGTCACCCGCGACCGCAACTACGGCGTCTGCCGCCTCGACGAGGACAACCACTTCCTCGTCGTGGACACCGGCGGTATCGCCGAAGAGGAAGAAGGCCTGGCTGGCGCCACCGCGCGCCAGGCCCGTGCCGCCGCTGCCGAAGCCGACCTGATCCTGTTCGTGGTCGATGCCCGTGACGGCACCTCGGCACTGGACGACGAGATCCTGTCCTGGCTGCGCAGGCTGTCGCGCCCGACGCTGCTGCTGATCAACAAGATCGACGGCACCGACGAAGACAGCGTGCGCTCGGAATTCGCACGTTACGGTTTCGGCGAAATGCTGACCGTGTCGGCCGCCCACCGCCAGGGTCTGGACGACCTGCTGGACGAAGTGATCCAGCGCCTGCCCGAAGAAGGCAGCGGCGAAGAGCTGGACAACGACCCGAACCGCATCCGCATCGCCTTCGTCGGCCGCCCCAACGTGGGCAAGTCGACACTGGTCAACCGCATCCTCGGCGAAGAGCGCATGATCGCCTCGGACGTGCCGGGCACCACCCGCGATTCGATCGCGGTGGATCTGGAGCGTGACGGCCGCGAGTACCGCCTGATCGACACCGCCGGCCTGCGCCGCCGTTCGCGCGTGGACGAGGTTGTCGAGAAGTTCTCGGTGGTCAAGACCATGCAGTCCATCGAGCAGTGCCAGGTGGCCGTGCTGATGCTGGACGCCACCGAAGGCGTGACCGACCAGGACGCCACCGTGCTGGGTGCGGTGCTGGATGCCGGCCGTGCGCTGGTCATCGCCATCAACAAGTGGGATGGTCTGACCGAGTATCAGCGCGAGCAGGCGGAAACCCTGCTGTCGCTGAAGCTGGGCTTCGTGCCGTGGGCCGAGTCGGTACGCATTTCGGCCAAGCTCGGCTCGGGCCAGCGCGAACTGTTCCGCGCGGTGCACCGCGCGCATGAATCGGCCAACCGCGAATTCAGCACCAGCGAAGTGAACAAGGCGCTGGAAGTGGCTTACGAGACCAACCCGCCGCCGACCATCCGCGGCCACGTTTCCAAGCTGCGTTACGTGCACCCGGCCGGCTCCAACCCGCCGACCTTCATCGTGCACGGCACGCGCCTGAAGGAACTGCAGGAGTCGTACAAGCGCTACCTGGAGAACTTCTTCCGCAAGCGCTTCAAGCTGATCGGCACTCCGGTGAGTTTCATCTTCCGCGAGGGCACCAACCCGTACGAGGGCAAGAAGAACGTGCTCACCGAACGGCAGGTCAAGGCCAAGCGGCGCTTGATGAAGCACGTCAAGGGCAAGTGATTCACGAGAAGGCGGCCGCAGGGCCGCCTTTTTCGTTGCGGGGTTGCGCCGGGCCACGCTTCGGGGCGTTGCTGCGCTCGCCGGGCATGGCCCGGCGCTGCCCATGGGCCCGGACGGGTGTGATGGGGTCAGATCCCTTTTCCGCTGGAAAAGGGATCTGACCCCCTCTCCGCCGGCAGCCGGTACACCACCTGCGTGAACTTCGCGGTCTGTTCGGTCGCCACGACCTGGCCGCCCAGCGCTTCGGCAGTCCGCCGGCTGGGCAGGTTCTCCACGGCCACCGGATAACTGAACGCCACCGATGAGAACTGCAGGGCGCACCACTGCATGGCCGCCGCCACGGCTTCGCGGCCGTAGCCCTTTCCGTGCTCACGCTCGCTGATCCAGATGCCCAGCTCCGGTTCGCGCGCCTGCGCATCGTGCACGGCGGCGATGCCGATGAAGTCACCCGTCTGCCGCTCGCGCACCACGAAGGTCGCCTCCGAGCCCTCATCGATGCGGCGGATCCATGCGCGCCAGATGCACTCGAACGCCTGCGCGGACGGCGGCGGGTCGAAGGCCATGTAGCGAGTCAGCGCCGGGGTGAGCGCCGCGAAGGCCTCGTCGGCGTCTGCTGGCGAAAAGGGCTGAAGCGCAAGGCGTCTGGTGTGCAGAGGGGGCATGGAGGCAATCACAGCCACGAGCGTGCTGCGCGTGCTGCGCGTGCTGGGCCCCGTCAAGGTTTCGATTGGCGCCAGGCCATGCCCCGCATCGCTATCCACGGACCCGGACGCTGCTTATCCCCGGCGGGGTAGTGTCGACTGGCGCTTCGCGTGGTCTGTCAGGTCCCCGTTTTTCTCAGGACAGTCGACTAACAGTCGACTCTACCTAGTCGTCTCTACCTAGCCGTCTCTACCCAGTCGACTCTGCCTTCCCGCGGTCGTAAGCCGGCCAGCGGCCGGCTCTACAATGGGCGCATGAGCATTCCAAAGCTTTCCCCGGAACAGGCGCGGGCGCGGCTGGCCCACGGTGCAGTGTTGATCGATGTGCGCCAGGCGCACGAACGTGCCGGTGGCATGGCCGAGGGCGCGCGCGGCGTGGCCAAGGAGGACCTGCTGGCCGACCCGGCCGCGCACCTGCCGGCGCACGCGCAGGACACCCTGCTGATCTGCCAGAGCGGCAAGCGCTCGGCCGACGCCGCAGCGGCGCTGCAGCAGGCGGGCTACACACAGGTGGCCTCGGTGGCCGGCGGCACCGTGGCCTGGCGCGAACAGGGGCTGCCGCTGGTGCAGCCGATGCTGGACGCGGCCGACCGCGATTTCTACGACCGCTACTCGCGCCACCTGCTGCTGCCGCAGGTGGGGGAGGCTGGCCAGCGCCGCCTGCAGCAGTCGCGCGTGCTGGTGCTGGGCGCGGGCGGCCTGGGTGCTCCCGCCGGTTTCTATCTGGCCGCCGCCGGGGTAGGGCACCTGCGCTTTGCGGACCACGACCGGGTGGAGCGCAGCAACCTGCACCGGCAGATCGTGCATACCGAGGCCAGCGTTGGCCAGCTGAAGGTCGATTCGGCGCGCACGCGGCTGCTGGCGCTCAATCCGTCCATCGCGGTGGAGGCCGTGCCCGAGCGGGTGACCTCGGAGAACGTCGACTGCCTGCTGGACGGCGTGGACGTGGTGCTGGACGGCTCGGACAACTTCCCGCTGCGCTACCTGCTCAACGATGCCTGCATCAAGCACGGCGTGCCGCTGGTCTATGCGGCCATCGAGCGTTTCGATGGGCAGGTGAGCGTGTTCGATGCCGGCCGCCAGCGCGGTGTGGCGCCGTGCTACCGCTGCCTGTTCCCTGAACCGCCGCCGCCGGAGTTCGCGCCGAACTGCTCCGAGGCCGGTGTGCTGGGCGTGCTGCCTGGGCTGGCCGGGGTGCTGCAGGCCACCGAGGTGCTGAAGCTGCTGCTGGGCGTCGGTGAGCCGCTGGTGGGCCGCTTGCTGCGTTTCGATGCGCTGGGCATGCGCTTCCGCGAATCGCGGATCGTGCCGGACCCGCAGTGTGCGGTGTGCGCGCCGGGGGTCCCGTCCCCGGGGTACATCGACTACGCCGCGTTTTGTCGGGGTGGGTAGGTAGGGGCTTTGCTGGCTTGCGGATGGCGTGGCGTGGTTGCCGGCCAGCGGCCGGCATTACCCCCGCGGTGGGGATTCAATAATGGTTTCGGAATGATGTTGGGGGAAGGTCGGCGTATCGTTCCATTGCCGAGACAATTCAACGCGGTACGCGTGCTATTGCTGTCAGACAACATGCCCTATCGTTGAACCCATCAACGTTTTCCGGGAAATCACCGCATGGCGGTAGAAGCAGCGACCAGCGAGCTGGTCAAGGTCGTCGCCCTGCTGGGCGCAGCGGTGGTCATGGTGCCGCTGTTCCGCAGGCTGGGGTTGGGCTCGGTGCTGGGGTATTTCGCCGCCGGGCTGGCGATCGGACCGTTCGGGCTGGGCTGGTTCTCCGACCCGCAGGCGATCCTGCACACCGCCGAACTGGGCGTGGTGATGTTCCTGTTCGTGATCGGGCTGGAAATGCGGCCTTCGCACCTGTGGAGCCTGCGCAAGGAAATCTTCGGGCTGGGCACGCTGCAGATCGCGGTCTGCGCCACGGTGCTGACCGTCATCGCCAAGCTGTTCGGGCTGTCCTGGCAGGCGGCCTTCATCGGTGCGATGGGCTTCGTGCTGACCTCCACCGCCGTGGTGATGCAGCTGCTGGCCGAGCGCGGTGACATCGCGCTGCCGTCCGGGCAGAAGATCGTCTCCATCCTGCTGTTCGAAGACCTGCTGATCGTGCCGCTGCTGGCGCTGGTGGCCTTCATGGCACCGGGCGCGGACAGCGTGGACGGTGCCGGCTCGCGCTGGGAGGCGGTGGCCATCGGTGCCGGTGCCATCGTCGGCCTGATGCTGGTGGGGCGCTTCCTGCTCAACCCGCTGTTCCGCATCCTGGCCGCTGCGCAGGCACGTGAGGTGATGACCGCCGCCGCGCTGCTGGTGGTGCTGGGCGCGGCGCTGCTGATGCAGCTGTCGGGCCTGTCGATGGCGATGGGCGCGTTCCTGGCCGGTGTGCTGCTGAGCGAATCGACCTTCCGCCACCAGATTGAAGCGGACATCGAGCCGTTCCGCGGCATCCTGCTGGGCCTGTTCTTCCTCAGCGTGGGCATGGCGCTGGACCTGGGCGTGGTGGCCGGTAACTGGCCGATGATCGCCGGGCTGGTGCTGGCGCTGATGGCGGCCAAGGCGCTGTGCATCTACGTGGTGGCGCGCATCATGGGCAGCGACCACGCGCAGGCGATGGACCGCGGCGTGCTGATGGCGCAGGGCGGCGAGTTCGCCTTCGTGCTGTTCTCCGCCGCGGCCAGCGCCGGGGTGATCAACATGGACATCAATGCCAACTTCACCGCCGTGGCGGTGCTGTTGATGGCGCTCACGCCGCTGGTGGTGCTGGTCTACAAGCGTGTGGCGCCGGCACCGAAGGTCAGCCTGGATGGCGTGGAAACCGCCGATGGCCTGTCCGGCAGCGTGCTGCTGATCGGCTTCGGCCGCTTCGGCCAGGTGGCCAGCCAGTCGCTGCTGGCGCGCGATGTGGACGTGACCATCATCGACAACGATGTGGAGATGATCCACAACGCCGAGCGTTTCGGCTTCAAGATCTACTACGGCGATGGCCGCCGGCTGGACGTGCTGCATGCCTCCGGTGCAGGTACCGCCCGTGCCATTGCGGTGTGCGTGAACAACGCCGAGGACGCTGACCGCATCATCGAGCTGGTGGCCCATGAATTCCCGCAGGCCAAGCTGCTGGTGCGTTCGTTCGACCGCGAGCACTCGCTGCGGCTGATTCACGTCGGCGTGGATTTCCAGATCCGCGAAACGTTCGAATCGGCGCTGATGTTCGGCCAGGCCGCGCTGATGGATCTGGGCGCCGATGAGGACGATGCGCGCGAGATCGCCGAGCAGATCCGCGAGCGCGATGCCGAGCGCTTCGAGCTGGAAATGGCCGGCGGCAGCCTGCGTGCCGGTGCGCACATGGTGTTCGGCACCGCGCTACCGGGCGTGCCCGCCCCGACCCCGTTCACCGCCCCCAAGCGCAAGGCGCGCACGCTCAATGCGGACGAGGTGCCGGAGGAAGAAGAGGATTGAGGGATGGGGTCGGATCCCCTTCCAGCGGAAAGGGCTCTGACCCCGTTCTGGGTTCCGTCCGCAACCGGTGGGGTCAGAGCCCTTTGCCTGCGGCAAAGGGATCCGACCCCGTTGCCAGATCACGGTGGGCGAGGGGGCCTGAATCGGGGACAATAGTGTCCCCGCCGCCGCCCCCTGCACCCGATGAACGACACCGCCGCACCGCATTCTGCCCGCATCCTCGATGGCCGCCGCATTGCCGAGGACCTGCTCGACAGCCTGAAGGTGCGTGTTGACGCCCGCGTGGCCGCCGGTGGCAGCTGCCCGGGCTTGGCCGTGGTGCTGGTGGGTGGCGACCCGGCCTCGACCGTGTATGTGCGCAACAAGCGCCGCGCGGCCGAAAAGGTTGGTATCGAAGCACATGACTACGATCTGCCGGCCGGCACCACCGAGGCCGAGCTGCTCGACCTGATCGACCAGCTCAATGCCGACCCGAAGATCAACGGCATCCTGATCCAGCTGCCGCTGCCGGGCATTCCCGACGCGCGCCGGCTGATCCAGCGCATCGACCCGCGCAAGGACGTGGACGGCTTCCACCCGGAAAACGTCGGCCACCTGGCGCTGCGTGAATTCGGCCTGCGCCCGTGCACCCCGCGCGGTATCACCACGCTGCTGGGCCACACCGACCAGCCGGTGCGCGGCCGCAACGCCACCATCGTGGGCGTGAGCAACCACGTCGGCCGCCCGATGGGCCTGGAACTGCTGATTGCCGGCTGCACCGTGACCAGCTGCCACAAGTTCACCCCCAAGGACGTGCTGGAACAGGCCGTGCGCAACGCCGACATCCTGGTGGTGGCGGTGGGCCGCCCGGACATCGTGCCGGGCGAGTGGGTGAAGCCGGGCGCGGTGGTGATCGACGTGGGCATCAACCGCCTGGATGACGGCCGCCTGGTGGGTGACGTCGGCTTCGAAGCCGCCGCCCAGCGCGCCAGCTGGATCACCCCGGTGCCGGGCGGCGTGGGCCCGATGACCGTGGCGACCCTGATGCAGAACACCCTGGAAGCCGCGGAAGCCTCTTGAGGGTGGCGCCGGCCCATGCCCGACGGATGGTTGCGGCGCCGCTGCGCTCGCCGGGCATGGCCCGGCGCTACCGGGGCCGCCCCACATGGCCAGCGTTTGGTGGGTGCCGACCGTTGGTCGGCACGTCCCTGGAGGAGCGGGGTTCCTGCTGGGGCATCGGTGCCTGAGAGATCGTGCGGACCAACGGTCCGCACCCACCGATGAGCGGGTGGGCTGTTCGTGGGTGCCGACCGTTGGTCGGCACGTCTTTGGGGCCCCTGAACCAATCGCCGCCCGCGCGACACTGCGTCGCATCCACCCCCTCCCCCTCGGCGTGAAAAAGGGGTAAATTGACGCGCTTCCCCACATCTCGGGTATGCCGATGCTGCGCATCCAGGCTGAAGCACTCACTTACGACGACGTCTCGCTCGTCCCCGCCCACTCGACCATCCTGCCCAAGGATGTCAACCTCGAAACGCGATTGACCCGCGACTTGAAGTTGAAGCTGCCGATTCTCTCGGCGGCCATGGATACGGTCACCGAAGCCCGCCTGGCCATCGCCATGGCCCAGCTCGGCGGCATGGGCATCATCCACAAAAACCTCAGCCTTGAGCAGCAGGCCGCGGAAGTGGCCAAGGTCAAGAAGTTCGAGGCCGGTGTCATCCGCGACCCGATCACGGTCGGCCCGGAAACCACCATCCGCGACGTGCTGGCCCTGACCCAGGCGCACAACATCTCCGGCGTGCCGGTGGTGGGCAGCGATGGCCTGCTGGCCGGTATCGTGACCCACCGCGACATGCGCTTTGAAACCGAGCTGGACGATCCGGTCCGCAACATCATGACCAAGAAGGATCGCCTGGTCACGGTGAAGGAAGGCGCCGCCAGCGATGAAGTGCTGCAGCTGCTGCACCGCAACCGCATCGAAAAGGTGCTGGTGGTCAACGATGATTTCGCCCTGCGTGGCCTGATCACCGTCAAGGACATCCAGAAGAACACCGACTTCCCCAACGCCGCCAAGGATCTGTCGACCCGCCTGCTGGTCGGCGCTGCCGTCGGCGTGGGTGGTGACACCGACCGCCGCGTGGAAGCGCTGGTCGCCGCCGGCGTGGACGTGATCGTGGTCGATACCGCGCACGGCCACTCGCATGGCGTGCTGGACCGCGTGGCCTGGGTGAAGAAGCACTTCCCGCACGTGCAGGTCATCGGTGGCAACATCTGCACCGGCGAAGCCGCACTGGCGCTGCTGGACAGCGGCGCGGACGCGGTGAAGGTCGGCATCGGCCCGGGCTCGATCTGCACCACGCGCGTGGTTGCCGGTGTCGGCGTGCCGCAGGTGACCGCCATCGACCTGGCGGCCGAAGCCCTGCAGGACCGCATCCCGCTCATCGCCGACGGTGGCATCCGTTACTCGGGTGACATCGGCAAGGCGCTGGCCGCCGGTGCCTCGACCATCATGGTCGGCGGCCTGCTGGCCGGTACCGAGGAATCGCCGGGCGAGACCGAGCTGTACCAGGGCCGTTCGTACAAGAGCTACCGCGGCATGGGTTCGCTGGCCGCCATGGAAAAGGGGTCCAAGGACCGCTACTTCCAGGACGCCGCCACCGCCGACAAGCTGGTGCCGGAAGGCATCGAAGGCCGCGTGCCGTACCGCGGCCCGGTGGGCGGCATCATCCACCAGCTGATGGGCGGCCTGCGCGCCACCATGGGCTACGTGGGTTGCGCCACCATCGACGACATGCGCACCAAGCCCAAGTTCGTGAAGATCAGCGGCGCCGGCCAGCGTGAGAGCCACGTCCACGACGTGACGATCACCAAAGAGCCGCCGAACTACCGCGCCTGACGCGGGCCGGAGAAAGAGGAACGAGGAAGCTGATTCCCGTTCCTCTTTTTCCATCTGCCGCAGCAAATTATTCGAAGTTTCGTTTTCCCTACTGCATTGCCAGGGCGCCATGACCAATATCCATAACGACAAGATCCTGATCCTCGATTTCGGCGCGCAGTACACGCAGCTGATCGCCCGCCGCATCCGCGAGCTGGGTGTGTACTGCGAAATCTGGGCGTGGGACCACAACCCGGCCGAGATTGCCGGCTTCGGCGCCAAGGGCATCATTCTCTCCGGTGGCCCGGAATCGACCACGGTGGCTGGCGCCCCGGCCGCACCGCAGGAAGTGTTCGACAGCGGCCTGCCGATCTTCGGCATCTGCTACGGCATGCAGACCCTGGCTGCCCAGCTGGGTGGTGCCACCGAAGCCGCTGATCAGCGCGAATTCGGCCACGCCGAAGTGAACGTCATCCACGCCGATGCGCTGTTCAAGGACCTGAGCGACCACGGCGGCGAGCCGAAGCTGAATGTCTGGATGAGCCACGGCGACCACGTCTCCGTCGCACCGCCGGGCTTCACCGTGACCGCCGTGACCGACCGCATTCCGGTGGCCGCGATGGCCAACGAAGAAAAGCGCTGGTACGGCGTGCAGTTCCACCCGGAAGTGACCCACACCCTGCAGGGCCAGGCGCAGCTGCGCCGCTTCGTGGTGGATGTGTGCGGCTGCCAGACCCTGTGGACCGCCGCCAACATCATCGACGACCAGATCGCGCGCGTGCGAGAACAGGTGGGCGATGATGAAGTGATCCTGGGCCTGTCCGGCGGCGTCGATTCGTCCGTGGTGGCCGCACTGCTGCACAAGGCCATCGGCGAGAAGCTGACTTGCGTGTTCGTGGATACCGGCCTGCTGCGCTGGCAGGAAGGCGACCAGGTGATGGCGATGTTTGCCGAGCACATGGGCGTGAAGGTCGTGCGCGTGAATGCCGCCGACCGTTACTTCAGCGCGCTGGAAGGCGTGAGCGACCCGGAAGCCAAGCGCAAGATCATCGGCAACCTGTTCGTTGAGACCTTCGATGAAGAGTCGAACAAGCTGAAGAACGCCAAGTGGCTGGCGCAGGGCACCATCTACCCGGACGTGATCGAGTCGGCCGGCAGCAAGACCGGCAAAGCGCATGTGATCAAGAGCCACCACAACGTGGGCGGCCTGCCGGAGCACATGAAGCTGGGCCTGGTGGAGCCGCTGCGCGAGCTGTTCAAGGACGAAGTGCGCCGCCTGGGCGTCGAGCTCGGCCTGCCGCGCACCATGGTCTACCGCCATCCGTTCCCGGGCCCGGGCCTGGGCGTGCGTATCCTGGGCGAAGTGAAGCGCGAATACGCTGAGCTGCTGGCCAAGGCCGATGCCATCTTCATTGATGAGCTGCGCAAGGCGGATCTGTACGACAAGACCAGCCAGGCGTTTGCCGTGTTCCTGCCGGTGAAGTCGGTGGGCGTGGTGGGTGATGCGCGGGCTTATGAGTGGATGATTGCGCTGCGGGCCGTGGAGACGATCGACTTCATGACGGCGCATTGGGCGCATCTGCCGTATGAATTCCTGGGCACGGTGAGCAACCGGATCATCAATGAATTGCGGGGGGTGTCGCGAGTTGTCTATGACATCTCGGGGAAGCCGCCGGCGACCATTGAGTGGGAATGAGTTGAAGAACGAGGGCGCCGAGAGGCGCCCTTTTTGTTTGAGCATTTCTCTCGGTATAGGGCGCTTTTGATGTTTGCTGGAGTGGGTGCGTGGTATAACTTTATCAATTCTTGACAATTCATTCGAGCCGAGGCCTCCTTGCGATTCGGATCTATTCCAAAGATAGGTGTTGCATTGGAATTTCTATCGTTTCTTAAAGATTACGCATACATTCCTGCCATAGCGCTGTCTCTTTTCGGTTGGTGGTGGGTTCACAAACTAAACGCAACGCGTGATCGCATAAATTCTGAAAGAAATATGCGTGTCACCGAGTTAGCTAGGGTTTACTCAATTCTTCTTCGTGTGGGAATCTATGGGTCCCTAGCGAAGATGGATGATTCAGGCAGGACAACCTGGGTTAACGAAGAGCTTGAAGATGCGATAGGTAAGATTTACTTATACGGAACTGCTCGCCAAGTTGATCTCACTCAGGAGTACGTTCAGTCCTGGGCCAACACCAACGGTGCCGATGGCACTGAGCTTCTCAATGTCATCCGCGAGCACATCCGGGAGTCCTTAGGTCTACCGCCAGTTGATGGAACACCTGCCTATCTTCGAGTCCAAATCACGCGCAAAAGCGCAGGTGATGACTAATGGCGATCTTCTATTAATTCCGCCTGCAGGATAATCGGACCAGTCAGATCCCGATCAGGTCGATATCGGCGGTTTTGAATGTGCGCGAGTTAATTAGGCCTTCAACGAACTCCGCGACTTCAAGGAAGTCGTGTGGCTTGATCTTCTCCGGAGACCAGTATTGACCGTACGCAATCCAGTGACGGAGCTTAAAGGCGCTGTTGATGCGGTCATATTCAAGATGAGAAAGAAGTCCTTCTTTTTGCCATCCTTTGATTATGTCATCCATTAATTTAGCCTTGTTGTGCTTTTGATTGAATAGCTTGATCAATATTTTAGTGAGGCTATCCTTTAGCTTCAGTCGTTTCCTATTCGCAAAGTCCAGCTTGAAGCATGCCTCTAGAAATGCCAAAAGAGCCATCATTTCACGTAGCTCCTGAGCTGCAAGTGCCGCCCCCTTTTGCGCTCTAAATCCGCCATCGGCAGATCATAATAGTCTGGGTTCGAGCTTGAGAAGAGCAAGCCAATGGCTTCTCGCGCCATGCCATGGTGGCCAACGACCTGCGCATAGTTTGGAACATCTGGATTAGCAACGACGGGGGTAGCCATTCGAAGCTTCCATGATCGCGGATTGCAGGCTGCTCACATCAATAGCGCCATAGCGAATTTTCGGCGGCAACGTCGAGATCTTCCACTCGTATGGTGTGAGGTCCAAGGGGCCGCGTTTATTTTCACTAGGCCTATCATAAAAGTTGGCAGTCACGGAAAACAGAGGGCGATCATTCTCTGGAAGAACGAGAACGAGAACGAGAACGAGAACGAGAACGAGAACGAAACGAACGCTACCATGCGTCCCTATGAGATCAACACGGCCGGGTGAGCCCAGCAGCATGGTCCCGACAGGCACGAAGCGAACACTGCTGACACCAAGATCCACCTTCAAACTTGGAACCTGATAAGTACCAAGCAGCTCTTCCCTGATGTCGGCCACCGATCGGCTGATTGCTATGTCACCTTTGGTTGAATAAGGCTCGAGCAGTCTGTTGATAAGGGAGTAAAGCTTCTCAATTTTATCAAGCCACTGCGCATTGCGATCACTTAAATTGCCATGCGCAGCCTTATCGGCCTTTTGGGAGGAAAGGAACTTGTCGAACTCTGAATTCCATGACATGTTGAGGATGTCGGTGGTAGTTGTTGAGGCCATCATCTTACATCCATATGATCAAAAGGCGATGAGGTATCCTTCCTGTGCGTGGCTGCGTTTGACCCATTGGCGGCTTCTGTGAACGTCTGCTTTTGGTTGGAAGCGGACGTTGTTCGATTTGACGCTCGACGATGTATGTCGAGGGTATGCTCCGGAGATTAGATCACTCTGGGTTAACCTCGCGGCACGTCTACTCAACCGATCCACGGCAAGCCAGAAGTAGAACACCAACATCCCCTCGTCCAAATGCCTCTCCGGACCGCTCCCACTCGGCAGCGGTCCGCTTCTTGCTATAGCATCCGCATCGTCAGCGTTCACGCACCGCCCGCCAGAAAAGCCGACGGACTAGCCGTCGGGACCGGTTAAGGACGGTTCCGACGGATAAGCCTGAACAACTAACACCTCGGGTTCGAAGGCCTAGCCGCCCGTTGTCGGTGGCACGTCATGGTACTTATGCCGCCGCTCTCAATGCCAATAGTAATTCGCGAAGGAATCAGTGAGTCCGAGAGCGAGGAGCGACTGTTACTCGCACCATTCGTGCAGCACGCGACGCAGGCAGACGCGTTCGTGTAGATGCTCGGTTGATTGCGAATTAAACTGGGGCAATCGGCAACGCCACAAGCGAATAGAGCTACATCCTGTTTTGCAATAATTCTTAGTTAGCCTCACCAGGAAACGGTGCGCGATCAGCCGCACAGCCGGAACATCGGTTCAAACCCGACGCCTCCAGCAAACCTCGCAGCATTAACCAACGACATCATCATCAGCGTTTCCCGCCAACAACTCAATCATCGCCTGCGCCGCCGCAGACTGCCGCCGATGGGGCGCGTAGATCACCGAGAACGGCCTTGACCGCCCACGCAGCTCGGGCAGCACCTCAACCAGTTGCCCACGCTGCAACCGCTCCCGAACAATGAACTCATAACTCTGGCAGATCCCAATCCTCTGCTCGGCGAGCGAAACCACACCCAGCACATCGTCATAAGTCTCAATCGACGAACGCGGTACCCAGTCCACATCCCGCCCGCCATCCCGAAACACCCAAGGCGCCAGCCGCCCAGTACGCGGCATCACAAACGGCAGGCAAAGGTGCCGCTCCAGATATTCCAGCATCTGCGGCGTACCCCGGCGCTCCAAGTACTCCGGCGCAGCCACCAGCAGCAGCGCCGCATCCTCCAGCTTCCGCACCACCTGCCCGCTGTCCGGCAGCTGCCCCAAGCGGATAGCCAGGTCAAAACCCTCCGCCACCAGATCCACATTGCGGTTGGTGATGTTCAGTTCCACCTGCACCTGCGGGTACTGCTGCGCAAAGCGCGCAAGCACGGGCGGCAGCCGGTAGTGGCCATAGGTGGTGGGGACGCTCAGGCGCACTCGGCCGGCCAGCGCGCCGTCCTGACCCTGCACGTCGCGCTCGGCGTCGTCCAGCAGGCCAAAGGCGGTGCGCACCTGTTCCAGATAGAGCCGCCCAGCGTCGGTCAGGCCAACGCGGCGGGTGGTCCGCTGCAGCAGCTGCCGGCCCAGCCGTGCTTCCAGGCGGGTGACCGCGCGGCTCAGCACGGAAGGGGTGGTGGACAGCGCCACCGCGCCAGCAGTGAACGAGCCGTGCTCGATCACTGCCAGGAACACCTCCACATCGCCCAGGTAGTCGAAATTGCGGCTCATTTGGCTCTCCGGGGAACAAATGTTTTGCGATGGGGCCAATTTATCGCCGCTGCGGCAATGAATAAGGTGGCTGCCATTCCCAGAGGAGCTACCCATGAACCTGATGACCCGGCTGGCCGCAGCGCTGGCCCTGACTCTGGCCGCAACCGGCGCGCATGCTGCCAACGTGCTGGTGGTGCTGTCCGACGAAAACCACCTGGACCTGAAGGGCGGCAAGGTACTGTCCACCGACTTCTATCTCAACGAGCTGATGCAGCCGGTCAAGCTGCTGCTGGACGCGGGCCACGAGGTGACCTTCGCCACGACGCAGGGGCGCGCGCCGACGGTGGATGCGTCCTCGGTGACACCGGCCTACTTCGGCAACGATGCTGCGCAGCTGAAGTCGCACAAGGACCTGCTGGAGAAACTGGCGCTGACCTCGCCGACGGCCTCGCCGGTGGTCAGCCTGGCGCGTATCGAGCAGCAGGGCTACGCGCGTTTCGATGCGGTCTACATTCCCGGTGGCCACGCACCGATACAGGACCTGCTGAAGAGCCCTGCGCTGGGTCGGTTGGTGCACGACTTCCACCAGCGCAACAAGACTACCGCGCTGGTCTGCCACGGCCCGATCGCGCTGCTGTCCACGCTGCCGGATGCCAAAGGTTTCGTGGCGAAGCTGGAAGCGGGCGCCAAGCCGACCACGCCGAAGTGGATCTACAGCGGCTACCAGATGACGGTGATCAGCAACCAGGAAGAAGAACAGGCCAAGCCGCTGCTGGGCGGTGGTGAGATGAAGTTCTACCCGCAGACGGCGTTGCAGCGGTCGGGTGCGAAGTTCAGCAGCAATGCCACGCCGTGGACCGGGCATGTGGTGGTGGACCGCGAGCTGATTACCGGGCAGAACCCGGCTTCGGCGCTGGAAGTAGGACGTCGGTTGGCTGAGCGGCTGAAGTAGGTCGGTCGGCTCGTCGCGCTTGCCGTGGCAACAATCCCGCGCGCGCAGCGCGGGTCATATCGTTGTTAATTATCAGGTGGAGGCGCTTAGGCCTCCACCTCGACCGCCTGTTGAAAGAATGCCGCACGCTGCAGCCTGGCCCTGAAATACGCGGCGACCTGCGGATCCGTGGCGTAGACGTAGCAGCCCTTCATTCCTCGGGTCATCAAGGTCCGGTAGGTGTTCTTGATGATGGTGTCCGCGAGTTCGGCGGCTTGGGCGGGATTGGATTCTGACAGCTTCACGAATCCTTTCATGGTCTTGTCGTGCCGGTCCCGCGCGCGCGGCACGGTTCTGAGCGTGCCGTCTTCCATGACCAAGTCTGGCCCGATGATCACGCCGATGTAGTTGACTTCCAGCCCCTGACAGGTATGTATGCATCCCACCTGGTCGATTGAGTCGGGGGAGATGATCCAGAGGCTGCCGTCGTTACTGAGGTTCCACTGCCGTCGGTAGCTACCGACGGCAATGTCCATCGCCTTGCTGTTCTTCTTGCTGTTCCACGGCCAGCAGTAGCCAGCGACAAGGCGCGCACGGTTGCCGGCGTTCTTGGCTTCGATGGCGGCATGTAGCGCGGAAGGGTCATCGAACACCTGGAAGTCGTAGCTGCTCTCGTCCAGCGTTGTGTTTGCAGTTGGGCGGATCTGCAGCACGTCATCCAGCCATGCGAGATAGCCATCGGAGCCTGCACAGCGAAACTGCGAGGACAAGGCGTATTCCTCCACCGTCGCTCCACGGGCAGTGGCAAATCTCCTGATAGCTTCCTTGGTGCCGATATCCTTGAGCGTGACCCGTTGGTCTTCATCAATGAAGAACACGCTGCACAGAGCAGCATTGATCAGCTCCATGATCTGGTTCTCGCCTTCGTTGCCGTAGAAGCCGCCTTGCTCCGTAAGCCGATGCGCTTCGTCGACGATCAGGGCGTCGAACTCATCCTGGGGCGAATTGATGAACGCCCCGGAGCCGCCGAAGAGATGGCGGAGACGGGCGTTGTCCACCGATTTGAAAAGTGTGTTGCTGTAGACCTCGCGTGGTGCGGCGTTCTTCGAGATGTACTTGACGTTCAGGCCGTGGCGCAAGGTGGCCAGAAGATTCACAGCGACGACTGACTTGCCCGTGCCCGGGCCACCCTCAACGATGACAACACGGGGTTTTCGGTCGGCGTGTGCTTGGGCACATGCCGCCTTGGCGGCTTCGAAGACATGCTTTTGTTCGTCAAGCAGTGTGAACGCACTGTTTCCCAACAGTAGGCGATGGACTTCATCGGCCAGTGCCTTCGAGGGGCGGATACGGCCGCCGTCCAGCTCGGCCAGCACCGGAGCGCCATTGCCCTTGCTTGTGTAACGACTAATGAAGCCGCGTAGGCTCTCAAGTTCGGGCGTGCCCTTGAGGAAGAGTGGGGCGCGTTGGATGTAGGGTTGATAGTGGGGTGAGTTGATGACGCCGTCCGATTCATACTCGTGCAAGTAGGCGCACGGGTGCAGCTGGAGCTTTCCTTCGTGGACGGCTTCATTGAAGCCCTCCAGGAACGCAGCATAGGACCAGGCCTGATAGCTCGGGTGGACACGAAGATCTCCGCCGTGCAGCTCGATCATTGCATCACGTTTGGACGGTCTGACGGTCGACCATTGCTTGAGTTCTACGATGATGACGTGGGGTGATCCGTCTTCGTCGTGCCCGGTCAGGACAACGTCGATGCGCTTTCTGGACTGGGGAAGCATGAACTCCACCGCCACACCGACGTCACCTGGGATGGTGGGGTGGTTCAGCGCACGCGCGATGTAGCCCAATGAGACGCGCCAGGATCTGACCTCGGAATCGCTGACCTTGCTGTTCGTCGCTGCGTTGTAGCTGGCGAGGATGACCTGCTCGATCTCCTGGTCGTTGCACTGGCGAAGAAAGGTCTCCTTGTCTGCTTGGTAGACAATCATGGCTGCGCCAGCTTGTTGTACTTGGTGCTGACACCGCGCGCGAGATCAACCGGATACTTGGCGGCATTCGCAGCCAGCTTGCCGCTCAAGGCTTCATTCAGATCGATACCGAGGACATCCGAAAGCCGGATGAGATACAGGGCAACGTCGGCGATTTCATCGCGCACGGCGTTGGCGGTGGCCTCCGACGATGCTGCCTTGAAGGAGTCGGCCTCGGTCATCCACTGAAAAATCTCATTCAGCTCACCGACTTCGCCAGAAAGTGCCATTACAAGGTTCTTGGGGGAGTGGAACTGCGCCCAATCACGCGCGTCGGCAAACTCCCTGAGTGCTTGGGCAGCGCCCCGAACCTCGACAAGAGGGTGTTCCATGGCATGGCCTTATACGGCAGAGTTTGGCCAATTCTACCCACGCGGATGGGGCGAAGGCGACATTCCAGCCTTGATATCCGGCATACAACAAGGGCGCCGATGGGCGCCCTGTAAGTGGTGTGTTCAAAGGATGAATATCCGTTGGGGTATCACCCCTGGCACCTCGGCTTGCCGCCCGCCACACACCTGGCCCGCCAATGCTCCCAGGCTGTGGCATCAATACCTGCCTTCATCGCAACACCCTGCAGCTCTTCCCAGTTCTGTGGCGAAGGCGAGCCAAGCAACCCACGCATGAAAGCCTGCATCTTCGCTGCCCCCACCTGCTGTTCCAGCGAAAGCAGCAGTAACGGGCCATAGCGGTAGCGGTACAGCTCATCAAGCGTGGAACTGCCATCAATGGCATCAAGCGTGACCAACGGTTCGGCGCGCCCATCAACGACGGCCTGCAAGCGCGCGATGTAGCGATCAGCCGCAGCATCCCCGCTGATCGCACGCAGCGCCTTGATTGACAGGAACTCGGCACTGGATTCCAGCAGGAACCAGAAGTAGGGTCCCTGTGGGCGGTTAAGCGTGCCGAAGTAGTAGCGGCCCATTTCGTGTGCGATGTAGCGGATGCTTGGCTCGGCCTTTTCACCACCGGCCAGCAGCGCATCGGCCACGTTGCCGATGCTGCCGCTCATGGCGATGGTTGGCCACGTGGCAAAGCCCCATTCGCTGCCCTTGCGGTCGCGCTCGGTCTGATCGAGCGTGACCATGCGCAGGAAGGTGGGGCGGTCGGCCAGCGGCACGCCCAGGTAGCGGGTGTGCACGGCGGCCACCTGCCGCACCATGCGGGAGAGGGCATCGACCTTGGCGGTGGGCAGGGTCTCGTTGAGGATGGTGACCTGCGCGGTGCGGGTGATCGGACCGCTGCCGCCAAACAGCAGGATCGGTCGTGGGGCGTCGCTGCGGAAGTGGCCTTGCGTGCCCTCGATGGCGGCGCTGCCGTTGACGTAGAGAAAGCGGCAGCCGCTGCAGTCCACCTGCAGGTCGTAGCGGCTTTCGCTGCTGCGCACCTGGGTGTTGGGATCGAATGGCTGCGGAAGCCATGCGGATTGTTCGGTGAAACGGGCGCTGTCACCGTTGAATGCCAGCAGTCCCTTGAAGTCGATGAAGGCATCGTGGCGGGGATACACCGGGAAGGCGCCCACGTACTGCACGCAGAGCGTGGCCGGAGGCTTCGGTACCGTGTAGATGCTGGCCTCGCCGTCAGCATCGCGGGCGTACCAGCCCTTGAATTCCGCGGGTTCGCCGTTACCGTCGGTCACCCGTGCGATGTTCAGGCCGGCATTGAGTACGAACGCGCCGGAGGCCTGCGCGGGGCGCTGGGTCATGCAGACATCGCCTTCCACGCGACCGCCCGACACATCCAGCCGCACGCTGCCGGCGGTGAGCGGGGCCACAGGTGATGCGGCCATGCTGGCGATAGGAGCGAGCATGGCAGCGAGAGCGGCAGGCAGCAGCGCGTTACAGGGAATCACCGGGCCATACCAGGGTGGAGTGGCCCGACTATAGGAACAGGTGGGCAGGCAGCGGTAACCCCGCAGGTCACCGTGCCAATTGGCAGGGGCAGGGGCCGGCATCCCATCCCAGCGACCCCAAAAAAACAAACGGCCCGCAAAGCGGGCCGTCCGTCATCCATCAAACCCACCCACACTCAGATATGCAGCGCATGCCCCAGCGCACGCAGCGCGGCTTCCTGCACGGCCTCACCCAGCGTCGGGTGCGGGTGGATGGTGCCGGCGATGTCTTCCAGCGTGGTGCCCATTTCAATGGACTGCACGAAGGCGATCGACAGTTCGGACACCTGCACGCCCACTGCCTGCCAGCCCAGGATGCGGCGGTCGCTGCTGCGGGCCACCACGCGCACGAAGCCGTCGTGCGATTCCAGCGACATGGCACGGCCGTTGGCGGCGAACGGGAACAGCGCCACCTTGGTGTCGATGCCCTGTGCCTTCGCCTCGTCCGGCGACAGGCCGACCACCACCACTTCCGGGTCGGTGAAGCACACCGCCGGAATGGCGGCCGGCACGAAGTGCCGCTTCTTGCCGCTGACGATCTCGGCCACCAGCTCGCCCTGTGCCATCGCGCGGTGCGCCAGCATGGGTTCGCCGGCCACATCGCCAATGGCCCACACGTTGCGCATGGAGGTGCGGCACTGGTCGTCGATCTTGACGGCCTTGCCGACCATGTCCAGCTGCAGCGCTTCCAGGTTGAAGCCATCGGTCTTGGGGCGGCGGCCGACCGCGACCAGGATCTGGTCGGCGTCCAGCACCAGTTCGGTGCCGGGCGCATCGCGCACGCGCAGCTGGCCGTTGTCGGCAAGGCCCAGCACGCTGTGGCCGGTCAGCACCTTCACCCCGGCCTTGGCCAGGCGGGTGGCCACCGGCTTGGTCAGTTCGGCGTCGTAGGCGGGCAGGATGCGTTCCTGCGCTTCCACCACGGTCACTTCACAGCCCAGCTTGCGGTACACGGTGCCCAGTTCCAGGCCGATGTAGCTGCCGCCAACCACCACCAGCTGCTTGGGCAGGGCAGTGGGTGAGAGCGCTTCGGTGGAGGAAATGACCTTGCCACCGAACGGCAGGAACGGCAGTTCCACCGGCACCGAGCCGCTGGCCAGCAGCAGGTGCTCGCACTTGATGCGCAGGGTGCCGCCGTCTTCGGCAGCGCCGGCCACGTCCACGGTCTTGCCGTCAACGATCGTGGCCCAGCCCTTCACCAGCTGCGCGCCGTTCTTCTTCAGCAGCGCGCTGACGCCGCCGGTGAGCTTCTTGACGATGCCGGCCTTCCAGGCCACGGTCTGGGCCAGATCCAGCGTGGGGGCCTGCACGCGGATGCCCAGCGGCGAAGCACCGGCGGCATAGCTGGCGGCCTTGGCGAATTCCTCGGCGGCGTGGATGAGCGCCTTGGAGGGAATGCAGCCGATGTTGAGGCAAGTGCCGCCGGGGTTCACGGCTTCCACCACCACGGTCTTGACGCCGAGCTGGCCGGCGCGGATGCCGGCGATGTAGCCGCCGGGGCCGCCGCCGATGACTAGCAGTTGGGTTTCAATGGTCTGCGACATCACTTACTCCACAAACAGCAGGGCCGGGGTTTCCAGGCGGGTACGGATGGCCTGCACGAACTCGGCCGCGTCCATGCCATCGACAATGCGGTGGTCGAACGAGGACGACAGGTTCATCAGCTTGCGCGCCACCACCTGGCCGTCGCGGAACATCGGGCGTTCGATGATGCGGTTGACGCCGACGATGGCCACTTCCGGGTGGTTGATGATGGGCGTGGAGACCACGCCACCGATGGCACCCAGGCTGCTGATGGTGATGGTGGAACCGGACAGCTCCTCGCGGGTGGCCTTGCCCACGCGCACGGCACCCGCCAGGCGGCCGATTTCCGCGGCGGTCTGCCACAGGTCCAGCGCTTCGGCATGGGCCACCACCGGCACCGACAGGCCGACTTCGCTCTGGGTGGCGATGCCCAGCTGCACGCCTTCGTAGCGGGTGACGATGTTCGCTTCGTCATCGAAACGGGCGTTCATCTGCGGGAAGTCACGCACGGCCAGCACCACGGCGCGGGCCAGCAGCGACAGCAGGGTGAGCTTGCCGCGTTCCTTGCCCCAGCGCTCGTTGAGCTTGGCGCGCAGGGCTTCCACTTCCGTGACGTCGATTTCTTCGACGTAGGTGATGTGCGGAATGTTCGACCACGACTGCTGCATCTTCTGCGCGATCTTGCGGCGCAGGCCGATGATCGGCACCTGCTGTTCACCGGTGCGGCGGGCGTAGCCACTGCCGGCGTTGCCGCCACCGTTGGACTGCGCCTTGCCGCCGGCGGCGGCGTAGGCGTCCAGGTCGGCCTGCAGGATGCGGCCGCCCGGGCCGGTGGCCGGTACGTAGCGCAGTTCGATGCCCATGTCCCAGGCACGGCGGCGCACGGCCGGCGAGGCCAGCGGGGCTTCGCCTTCGGCCGGCACGCCGTTGGTGACCGGGCCGCGCTCGCCGGCCTTGGCGGCCGGGGCAGGTGCGGCGGCCGGGGTTGCCGGCTTGGCCGGTGCTGCTACCGGTGCGGCTGCAGCGACCGGTGCCGGCGTGGCGGCTTCGGTCTTCGGCGCGGCAGCCGGAGCAGCGGCGGGGGCAGCCGCTGCGCTGGTGGCGCTGGCATTGCCGGCGCCTTCCACTTCCAGGCGGATCAGCTCGCTGCCCACGGCCATCATCTGACCGGGCGCGCCGCCCAGCGAGACCACGGTGCCGGCGACGGGCGAGGGGATTTCAACCATGGCCTTGTCGGTCATGACTTCGGCCACGACCTGGTCTTCGGCCACCTGGCCGCCAATCTCGACCTTCCAGGTGATCAGTTCGACTTCGGCGATACCTTCACCGATGTCCGGCATCTTGATGACGTGATGTCCCATGCTTCAGTCCTCCAGCACGCTCTGCATTGCATCGATGACCCGGGACGGACCCGGGAAGTAATCCCATTCCTGCGCGTGCGGATACGGGGTGTCCCAGCCGGTAACGCGTTCCACCGGGGCCTGCAGGTGGTAGAAGCAGTGCTCCTGCACCAGCGCGACCAATTCGGCGCCGAAGCCGCAGGTGCGGGTGGCTTCGTGCAGCACGATGCAGCGGCCGGTCTTCTTCACCGAGGCGACGATGGCCTCCAGGTCCAGCGGCCACAGGCTGCGCAGGTCGATCACTTCGGCGTCGATGCCGGCATCTTCAGCGGCGGCAGTGGCCACCCACACGGTGGTGCCGTAGGTAAGGATGGTCAGGGCCTTGCCTTCGCGGGCGACGGCGGCCTTGTCCAGCGGCACGTTGTAATAGCCTTCCGGCACCAGGTTGTCCGGGTGCTTGGACCAGGCGGTGACCGGGCGGTCGTGGTGGCCGTCGAACGGGCCGTTGTAGAGGCGCTTGGGCTCCAGGAAGATGACCGGATCGTCGTTCTCGATCGCGGAGATCAGCAGGCCCTTGGCGTCGTACGGGTTGGACGGCATGATCGTGCGCAGGCCGGTGGCGTGGGCGAAGATCGCTTCCGGGCTCTGGCTGTGGGTCTGGCCGCCGTAGATGCCGCCGCCGCACGGGGTGCGGAACACCAGCGAGGACGTGAAGCTGCCGCCGGAGCGGTAGCGCATGCGCGCTGCTTCGGAGACGATCTGGTCGTAGGCCGGGTAGATGTAGTCGGCAAACTGGATTTCAGCCACCGGGCGCAGGCCGTAGGCGGCCATGCCGATGGCGGCGCCGGCGATGCCGTTTTCGGAAATCGGCGCGTCGAACACGCGCTGCTTGCCGTACTTGGTCTGCAGGCCATCGGTGCAGCGGAAGACGCCGCCGAAGTAGCCCACGTCCTGGCCGAAGACCACGACATTGCTGTCGCGTTCCAGCATCACATCCATCGCCGAGCGCAGCGCCTGGATCATGGTCATCGGGGATCCGCCGGTGTTCTGTAGTTCGTTCCCGCTCATGGTGTTCAGACTCCCAACTGCTGACGCTGGCGACGGAGGTGTTCGGGCATGTCCTTGTAGACATCCTCGAACATGAGCGCCGCGCCGGGACGGTTTTCGCTGCCGAGCAACCCGTGGGTCTCGGCTTCCTTCAGGGCGGCCAGCACTTCGGCGTCGAGCTCGGCGCGCAGCTGTTCGTGCTGCTGCTCGCTCCACAGGCCGCGGGTGACCAGGTGCTGCTTCAGGCGCTCGATCGGGTCACCCAGCGGGAACTGCTGGGCATCGTCGGCCGGGCGGTACTTGGACGGGTCGTCGGAGGTGGAGTGCGGGCCGGCGCGGTAGGTCACCCATTCGATGAGGGTGGGGCCCAGGTTGCTGCGCGCGCGTTCGGCGGCCCAGCGCGAGACCGCGTACACGGCCAGCAGGTCGTTGCCATCCACGCGCAGCGACGGAATGCCGTAGCCCACGCCGCGTGCGGCGAAGGTGGTGTTCTCACCGCCGGCAATGGCCTGGAAGGTGGAGATGGCCCACTGGTTGTTGACCACGTTGAGCACCACCGGGGCGCGGTAGACGTGGGCGAAGGTCAGTGCGGCATGGAAATCGCCTTCGGCGGTGGCGCCGTCACCCACCCATGCGGTGGCGATGCGGCTGTCACCCTTGATGGCCGAGGCCATGGCCCAGCCCACCGCCTGGATGTACTGGGTGGTGAGGTTGCCGGAGATGGAGAAGAAGCCGTAATCCTTGTAGGAGTACATGATCGGCAGCTGGCGGCCCTTCAGCGGGTCGGCCGCGTTGGACAGCACCTGGCACATCATGTCCACCATCGGCACCTGCTTGGTGATCAGGATGCCCTGCTGGCGGTAGGTCGGGAACTGCATGTCATCGGCGTGCAGGGCCAGGGTCTGGCCGACGGCGATGGCTTCCTCACCCAGGCACTGGATGTAGAAGGAGGTCTTCTTCTGGCGCTGGGCGATGAGCAGGCGCGCATCGTAGGCACGGGTCTTCAGCATGGCGTGCATGGCGCGCAGCAGCACGGCATCGTCGATGTCCGCCGCCCACGGGCCGACGGCATGGCCGTTGTCGTCCAGCACGCGGATCAGCTGGTTGGTCAGCGGCGCGGTCTGGCTGGCGATGACGTCCACCGGCGGTTTTTCGACGGCCCCGGCCGGACTCAGCTGCAGATAGGAGAAATCGGTGGCCTGGCCCGGGCGGGCACTGGGCTCGGGCACGTGCAGGCGCAGGGGCGCGCCGGCGGCAGAATTCTGGGGTGATGACATTCAGGGGCCTCGCTGGGCGTGGGTCATGAAGCTGCAGGCACCGCCGGCGGGGGGCGACGGCTACGACGCGGGTGATGCATGGAGGTCGGTGAAGGCTTCCGCGCACCTGCGACAGGAACCAGCGCCAGTGAAGGCGGCTGGGACCATGGCGCATTTCACCCGATGTGAAGTCTAGAGGCAGAGCGACCCATCATAAATTTGTTTAATTGACTATGAGGTATTGTTATTTCAGATATCTTCATGCGCGGGAGGGCTGCATGCAAATTCCGGCCAACATGACACTGCGGCAGTTGCGCTACTTTGCCGAAGCTGCCGAACTGGGGCAGTTCTCGCAGGCGGCGCGCAAGCTGCATGTGTCGCAATCGGTCATCACCACGGCGGTGGCGCAGCTGGAGACCTCACTGGGGCTGAAGCTGTTCGACCGCATGCCGCACGGGGTGGGCCTGACTGCCGGGGGGCACCGCTTCCACCAGTACGTGCGGCACATCCTGGATACGCTGCAGGATGCACTGAGCGAGCCGATGTTCCTGGCCAACACGCTGCCGGGTACGGTGCGCATCGGTGCGTCCTACACGGTGCTGGGCTACTTCCTGCCCAGCCTGCTGGCCCGCTTCAAGCGCTCCTACCCGCAGGTGGAGATCGAGCTGGCCGACATGGACCGCGCGGCGATCGAAGACGGCGTGGGCAGCGGCGCGCTCGACTTCGGGCTGTGCATCATTTCCAACATGCCGCAGCCGTATGCGCTGCGCCGGCAGGTGCTGATCCGCTCGCGGCGGCAGCTGTGGCTGGGCGAGGCGCACCCGCTGCTGCAGCTGCCGGTGATCAGCCTGGCCGATGTGGCCGGCTACCCCTACATCATGCTGAACGTGGACGAGGGCCAGGAATCGGCCCTGCGCTACTGGCAGGCGCATGCACTGGAACCGAACGTGGCCTTCCGCACCTCGTCGCTGGAGGCGCTGCGCGGCATGGTGGCCTATGGCTTCGGGGTCAGCATCCTGTCGGACATGGTCTACCGGCCGTGGTCGCTGGAGGGGCGCCGCATCGACGTGCGCACGCTGGCCGATGCGGCGCCGCCGATGGAGGTGGGCCTGGTGTGGCGCCCGGACGAGGAACTGACCGCGCCGGCGCGCGCGCTGCATCAGTTCCTGGTTTCGGCCTGCGGCGGCTGAACGCGGCCCAGGCCGGCCGGGGCCGGGCGCGGCGGTGCCGGTGGGTCATCGGGGGAGGCGAAGGCCTGCCCGCGCCGCATCCAGAACCGCCAGGCCGCATAGGCCAGCAGCGGCACCACGTAGGTGGCCAGGATGGCGAAGGCCAGCATGCGGTAGCCCTTGGCGATCAGCGCCACCAACCCGATGGCATCGGCCAGGAACACCGCCATCAGCAGCAGCGCGGCCACCAGCGCGGCGCGCACGCCACGGCCGGGCAGGGCGCCGGTGCGCTCTTTCCAGTTCACGCTGATGCGGCCATCGACCGAGGCCATCAGGGTGACCCCGGTTTCCACCAGCGCGACCATGATCATCAGCCGGAACAGCCACTGGAACCACGGCAGGCCGAGCTGGCCCAGCATCAGGTCCGAGGGCAGTGGTGCGTCGGCGATCTGCGGCAGGAAGGCGATCATGCACAGGTAGAACACGATGGCCGGCACGATGGCAAGCGGGCCGGCCAGCGCACCGGCGATGACCGCGTCGCGGCGGTGCAGTAGGTGGCGCACCACCAGCAGGATGGAGACCGCACCGAACACGTTGTAGCCGGCATAGGTGACCCCGTTGGCCACCCAGCCCGGGCCCAGGCCCTGGGTGTTGGCCAGCTGGGCCATGGAGTGGTTGCCGAAGCGGTACAGGATGAGGCAGGCGGCGATGGCGTAGACCAGGTACATGAAGGCCGACATCAGCTTGAACATGCGCTCCACCGCATGCACGCCGGCCTGCACGATGCCGGTGATGATGGCCACCAGCAGCAGCGTGCCGACCAGCCGTGGCCAGCCGAACATGGTGGCGGCCAGTTCGCCGGCCGCCGCGCCGAACACCGCCAGCACCACCACGATCAGCGCCAGGTAGGCCACTTCGAAGGTCCACCAGCCGCGGCCGAGCAGGTGGCGGAAGAAGCTGCGGTAATCCTGTGCGTTGATGGCGCGCGCCAGCAGGAAGGTGAGGATGCAGATCACGCTCCAGATCAGCATCGACAGCAGCATGGCCGCCAGCCCGCCCCACGGCCCGGAGGGCAGGAAGAACTCGGCCAGCTCGCGGCCGGTGGCATAGCCGCCGCCGATGACGGCCGACTTGAACGCCAGGCCGTGCAGGAGGTAACGCTGGAACCGGCTGGCGGTGGCGGTCATCGGGCAGGGGCCTTGGGCTGCAGCAGGTAGAAGTCGCGCACGGTGCGGGCGATCTCGGCGATGACGCGCTCGCGTTCCGGGCGCGGCGCGGCGCTCTGCTTGACGAACACCGAGATGGCGAAGCGGCTGCCGTCGGGCAGGGTGACCACGCCCACATCGTTGACGGTGCCGGCCACGGTGCCGCTCTTGTCGGCCACCACGGTGCCTGGTGGCAGGCTGCCACGCAGGCGCGCGCTGCAGGTGCGGCAGCGCTGCATCACCTGCACCAGCACCTCGGTGCTGGCCGGGCTGAGCGCCTTGCCGTTGAACAGCCGGGTGAGCAGGCTGGACATGGCGCGCGGGGTGGAGGTGTCGCGCGTGTCGGCATTGAGCGCGAAATCGGCGTTGGCGCCGCGCTTGGCCACGTCGGCATCCTTGGCCAGCTCGGCCACGCGTTCCTTGGTCAGCGGGCCTTCGCCCAGGCCGAAGATGTCGCTGAGCAGATGATTGGTATCGCGGTCCAGGCGCTGGCCTTCGATGCCCTGTGCGCGCAGCCAGGCGGTGACGGCGGCGGGGCCACCGGCCTGCGCCACCAGCACGTCGGTGGCGCTGTTGTCGCTCTGGGTCAGCATCAGCTCGATAAGGTTGTGCACCGACAGGCTGACACCCTCGTGGATGAAGCGGTCGGCGATGATTTCCGAATCCACGTAGGAGGATTTCGGCACCGGCAGCAGCGTGGTCAGCGCCAGCTGGCCGGCGTCGACCTTGGCCAGCACCGCACCGGCCACTGCCACCTTGAAGGTGCTGGCCATCGGGAACGGTTCGTCGGCATTGAGATGCACCTGCGCGCCCTGGCCATCCAGCCGCCAGGGCGACACGCCGACCTTGCCGTTCACCAGCATGGCCAGCCGGGCCACTTCGGTCTGTACCGGGCTGGGGGTGGGCGCGGCGCTGAACGCGGCCAGCGGGCTCAGGCCCAGCAGTGCCGCGGTGCACAGCGCGAGGGTTCGGGGCGACATCTTCATGCGATACAAGCCTCCAGCAGACGGTTGAAACCACTGTTTTCGCGCATCGGGTCGGCCACCGGCAGGCCCAGGTGCGCGCTTACTTCAGAATAGGCGGCCAGAGCGGCCTGCTCGCTCATGCCATGCGTGTTGAGGCTGACGCCGACGCAGCGGATGGCGGGGT
This sequence comes from Stenotrophomonas maltophilia, assembly GCA_009912235.1. Classification (GTDB taxonomy): domain Bacteria; phylum Pseudomonadota; class Gammaproteobacteria; order Xanthomonadales; family Xanthomonadaceae; genus Stenotrophomonas; species Stenotrophomonas maltophilia_AV. The sequence continues at coordinate 750,004 of WNDS01000001.1, read as the reverse complement.
TGGTGCGGCGGCCCAGCTGCACGGTCAGTTCGATGACCTCTTCGATGGAGGGCAGCGGGTACTCGGGGTAGCCCAGCACGTGCGCGCGGCCGGGCTGGCGGCAGACCACGAACACGTCCGGCTGGCTGCCGTGCAGCGGGCCCAGGCTGACCCCGGCATAGGCCGGGTGGAACAGCGAGCCCTGGCCTTCGATCACGTCCCAGTGGTCATCGGCGGCGTCGGGGCTGAGCAGTTCGGTGGCACCGGCGGAGAAGTCGGCCACCACCGCGTCCATCGGAATGCCGCTGCCGGCGATGAGGATGCCGGTCTGGCCGCTGGCGCGGAAATCGGCGTCCACGCCGCGCTCGCGCAGCCCGCGTGCCAGCGCCAGGGCGGTGTACTTCTTGCCCAGCGCGCAGTCGGTGCCGACGGTCAGCACGCGCTTGCCGCTGCGCTTGCGGCCATTGCCCACCGGAATGCCGCGCGGCGGCACGCGCACGTTGATCAGCTGGCGGCCCAGGCGCTGTGCGCTGCTGGCCAGTTCGGGAATGTCGCCCAGCTTCTGGTGCATGCCGCTGACCAGGTCCAGGCCCTGTTCCATCGCTTCCACCAGCGCCGGCAGCCACTGCGGCGAGACGATGCCGCCGCCGTTGGCCACGCCAATCACCAGCGCCCAGTCGTGCAGGCCAATGGCGGTCTTGGCGAAGCCGGCTTCGGTGATGTCGCCAAGGAACAGCAGGTAGGGCTGGGGAAGGGCGGCAAGGGCGTGAACGACTGGCGAGGGATTGAGCGTCATGACGGAGTCCTGGAGTCAGGGGAGCAAAGCGAGGAGGGCGAGCGATCCGTGCTGCGGGGGCCGGCGCTGTGGCCCCTTCCAGACGTTATATGTCCTGATTAGAGAAGATACAACCTGATCAGGATAAATGCGTTAAGCCCCTCATGCGGTTCGCCCTGACAGCGGCGGTGTTCAGTAGCGGTAGTCGATGGACATGCCGACCGTGCGCGGCTGCAGCGGCACGCCGGTGATGGCCACGTAGCGGTTCAGTGCATCGCGCACCGCGCCGGTGGAGACATAGCCGCGTTCGTCGGTGGCGTTGCGTGCGTACAGGCGCACGGTCCAGGTCATGTTGGTCAGCTCGGCGTGCAGGTCCAGCGCCTTGTAGCTGTCCATCTCGTAGGCGCCAGCCAGGCGCTTGCCGGTGACGCGGTAGCTGGCGCCGACGCGGCCGCGCCACTGCGCGTTGACGTCGAAGTCGTAGTCCACGGTGCCCGACCAGCTCAGGCGGGGTGTCAGCGGCATGCGGCTGCCGGACACCAGGCCGCTGGAGGCCGGTACGTCTTCGATCCTGGAATCGGTATAGGCCGCGTTGAGGCCCAGCGTGAGCCGTTCGACCGGACGCAGCATGCCGCTGAATTCCACGCCGCGGCTGCGCGCGCTGCCGGCATTGCCGAGGTAGCTCAGGCCGTTTTCGCTCACACGCACCTGGATGTCGTCCCAGTCGATATGGAACAGGGCCACGTCGATCATCGCGCGGCGGTTCCAGAAGTGCGATTTGAAGCCGAGTTCGGCGTTGCCCAGCGTGTCGGCGCGGGTCATCGGCACGACACCGCTGGTGGACACGTTGGGGCCGCCCGGGCGGTAACCGGTGGCGTAGCGCGCGTACAGCATGGCGTGCTCGTTGAAGTGCCAGCGCGAGGAGAGCTTCCAGGTGGTCACGTTGTCGTCGGCCGAACTGACCAGATCGATCGGGCGCGGGCCGTACAGCGGGCCGACACTGTGCTGTTCGAAATCCTGCTGGTTGCGCGCATGGCGCACGCCGGCGGAGACATCGAAGCGCGGGCTGATCTTGTAGGTGACATCGGCGAACACGGCCTGTTCGTCGTAGGTGCCGGGCAGGCTGGCCATGCCGGGGGTGAACGGGTAGGCCGTGCCGGTGGGGCTGTAGCCGGTGACCCGCTGGTGGTTCTGGCTCTTTTCGCCGGTGAAGAAGGTGCCGAGCAGCCATTCAAAGCGCGCGTCTTCCTTCGAGGTCAGGCGGAATTCCTGCGTCCACTTGCGGGTGCCGAGGAAGATGTCGAACTGCGCCTGGCCGGCCGGGTAGGGCGTGAGCAGGGGCCACACCGGGCCATACACCAGCGAGGAATCCTGCACTTCGTCCATGCGGGTTTCGGAGAAGCTGGTGGCCGAAACGAAATCGACGCCGCCCAGATCCCAGTCGAGGATGGCCGAGTAGTAGTCGGTTTCCATGCGGTACGGGGCGGCGCGCTTGAGGATGCCCTCCAGCGGCCCGCGCACCGGCTGCAGGGCGGGGTAGACCAGGCCGACCGCGCTGGAGTTGTCTGCGTCCACCACCTGCGACAACGCCTGCACGCGCAGGTTGGCGTTGTCGTTGATGCGCCAGGTGAGCGCGAAACGCGAGGCGAGCTGCTAGTAGCCGTTGCTGTCGCGCGCATCGCTGCCGGACAGGTCCGGCTGGTCGACATAGCCCGGCGTGCCCTGCCGCGAGAAACTGGCGCGCAGGCCGAGCTTGCCTTCCACCAGCGGCACGTTGAAGGCGGTGCGCACGCCGTTGCCGGCCTTGCCGGCTTCGCGGGTGGCGTTGACGTCCATGCCGGCGCGGAATTCGAAGGCGTCCGGGTCGGCCGATTTGGTGATGTACTTGAACAGGCCGCCCATCGCACTGGCGCCGTACAGCGTGCCCTGCGGGCCGCGCAGCACTTCCACGCTCTGCACGTCGTAGGGGAGCAGATCCAGCGCGTAGGAGGTGGCGCGCTGCTTGTTGCTGCTGGGCCCGATCGGCGTCTCATCGATGTAGGTGCCGATGATGGAGCCGCCACCCAGCGGTGCCACGCCGCGCAGCGCCATGGTGGTCTGGCCCGGCGCGCCGCCACTGTCCACCTGGAAGCCGGGCACGTAGGCGGAGAAATCGGTCAGGCGCGTGGCGCCCAGTGCTTTCAGCCGTTCCTCGTTGATGACGCTGACCGCCGACGCCACCTCCATCACGTTCTCGCTGCGCTTCTGCGCGGTGGCCACCACGCGTTCCAGTTCCACCGGCTCGGCGCTCTTGTGGGCGGCAGCCGGCGGGCTGTCCTGGGCCAGGGCCGGCGCGGCCAGGGCCATGCAGCAGAGGGTGATGGCGCTGGCCAGCAGCGAGGGCGACAGGGTCTTGCGCATACGGGTTCTCCAGAAGCAGGAACAGGTACAGGCGAAAGGAGCAGCGGGCGCGCCGGGAGGGCGCCGGGGAAGCGGCGGCGAGCGCGATGCATCCTTGGGTTCGACTGTTTGTCCTGATCGTGCTTGTGTCAAGCGCAAATGGAAAACATCGTCCTGATGATCGCGCTGGCGGTCCATGATCGGGCCTGCTGGCTGGGACGAAACGGCGCGTTTGGACCGTGCTGGCGCGGCTACCGCCGGCAACGTGCGGGCAACGTCATCGCCACCGCGCCGGAAGCGGGTACGCGCGCGCCGGATTCAACCGACGCGCGCGGCCACGCTATTGCTGCTGTGCAACCAAGCGCTGCGCCGCTGCAGGCTGCGCAGCAGCAGCGCCACCAGCAGGCAGGTGGCGGCCATCAGCGAGAAGAACGCCGTGCTGGACAGCGACGACCACAGCATGCCGGCCGCACCGGCCAGCAGGTTGCCGCCGAACGAGGCCAGGAACCAGAACGCGATGATGGTGGCGTCGAAGCCGGCCGGTGCCAGCCGCGCGAACAGGCCCAGGCCCACCGGCAGGATGAACAGTTCGCCGAAGGTGAACAGCACGAAGAACAGCACCGCCCACAGCCAGCCGACCTTGGCCGCCGGCTCACCGCCCAGTGCGGCCACCAGTGCGAAGGACAGCCCGACCACTGCTGCGCCCACCGCCATCTTGCTGAGCGCGGCGGGCTCGCGGCCTTCGCGTGCCTGCCGGGTCCAGCGGCGCACCAGCAGCGGAGTGATCAGGAACACCAGCAGCGGGTTGAGCGAGAAGAACCAGGTCATCGGAACGGTGAAATCGGCGGTGAGTGCGCGGTCCACGCCGGTATCGAGCCACAGCGCGATGGTGTTGCCGATCTGCTTGTAGGCCAGGCGGAACACCACGATGAGCCCGGCGATCATCGCCATCAACTGCAGCAGCGGGCGGTAGGCCGGCTGCCACAGCGTGGACAGCGGCAGTGCGCTGCCACGCGTGCGGGGCGGGTCCGGCGGCAGGCGGCGGCGGCCGCAGACATAGATCACCAGGCCGGCAAGCATGCCGATGCCGGCGGCGGAAAAGCCGATGTGCCAGCCGTAGAGTTCGCCCAGCGTGCCGCACACCAGCGGTGCCAGGAAGGCGCCGAGGTTGATGCCCACGTAGTACACGTTGAAGGCCGAGCCGCGACGTGGGTCGTCGCGGCCGTACAGATCGCCCACCTGCCCGGGCAGGGCGGGCAGGAACAGCCCGTTGCCCAGCACGATGGCCAGCAGCGCCGGGTACAGCAGGGCGTCGAAGGCCATCAGGAAGTGGCCGAAGGCCATGATGGCCCCGCCGAGGATGACCGCGCGCCGCTTGCCCAGCCAGCGGTCGGCCAGCAGGTCGCCGAACACCGGGGTGAGGTAGGCCATTGCGGTGTACAGGCCGTAGACCATCGAGGCCTGTTCCTGCGAGAACAGCAGCTGCTTGGTCATGTAATAGACCAGCAGCGCACGCATGCCGTAGTAGGAGAATCTCTCCCACATCTCGGTGAGGAACAGGATGGTCAGGCCTGGCGGTTGCCCGAACCAGGCCGTGCGCGGTGCGGTGGGCATCATCGCGTGCAGCGCCGGTGCATCACAGCTGCACGCCGGTGCTGAGCAGGCGCTGGGTGATCAGCACGAAGGCCAGCACCAGCCCGGCCAGTGCGACCACCACGCTGCCGACGCGACGCAGGCGCGGCCAGCTGGCAGGCGCGCGCAGCGCCACCCAGGCCAGCGCTGCGGCGGCCAGCACGCCCAGCCACGACAGCGCCTGCACGGCTAGCAGCGGTGCATTGCGGTAGTCGGCAATGCCGCCCGGTGCGGCGATGGTCTGCAGGTACAGGGCCCAGGCCACCACGCTGGCCAGCAGCACGCTGACCGACAGCGTCTGCAGCACGCGCAGGCGGCGGCCTTCGGCTGGTGCGGTGGCGCCGTAGTAGCGGCGCACGAACACGCCGCTCACGCGCAGTACCGCCGACAGCACCAGCACGGCGAGTGCGATGATTGCCGCCGGCCGCAGCCAGCTGGGCGAGCGCCAGCCGGGCATCGGCTCGAAACCGAACACCGAAGCGAACGGCACGCCGGAGAAGTACACCGGGCGACCCCCTTCCAGCTTCACTTCCAGCAGGCCACGGCCGTGTTCCTGCTGCCACAGCCACGGCGACACTTCGCGCCAGCGCAGCAGCTGGCCGTTGAGCCCCTTCAGGCCATCCACCGTGATGCTGCCGTCGGCCTGCGGGTGCACGCGCACCGGCGAGAACAGCGAGGTCAGGCGCAGGTAGCTGCTGTCCGAACGCCGCGTGCTCTGCCAGTTCACCCCGGCCAGGGCTTTGGCGTGGGCCTGGGCGGTGGCGGTGTTCACGCCGGGGTCGGCGCGGGTGAGCGGCTGCGGCGGCAGGAACTCGTCCACGAAGCGCTCCCAGACCTGCGCGCGCAGCGCCGAACCGGCGGCATCGCGGCCGACGCTGTTGGTGGAAATGAACACGCCGATGTTGCGCTCGGGAATCAGCCACAGCCACGAGTAGAAGAACAGCATGGTGCCGCCATGCGAGCGGGTGTCATAGCCGGCGGTGTCCGAGGCCATCCAGCCCAGCGTCATGCGCGGCAGGTGCGGCAGGATGGCCTGCTGCGGGGTGAGCATCTGCGCGGTGGTGTCGGCACGCAGGATGTGCTGGCCGTCCAGTTCACCGTGGTTGAGCGTGGCCATCATGAAGCGCGACATCGAGGCGCCGGAGGCGTACAGGCCGCCGATGCCCGGCACGGTGTTTTTTTTGGCCGGATAGTTTTTGCCCGAGCCCAGCCGGTAGCCCTTGGCCACGTGCGGCAGCAGTTCGGCCGGCAGCTTCTGTTCGAAGCTGGCGTACTGCATGCCCAGCGGCTGCAGGATGTGCTGCCGTGCGTAATCCTCGAAGCGCTGGCCGCTGACCCGATCGACGATGTACGAGGCGATGCCGGTGGCGTAGTTGGAATAGGCCGGGCGCGTACCCGGCGCGAAGATCTGCCCGGGCACCCAGTCCTTCAGGTAGTCATCGCGCTGCGCCGGGTGGTCCGGCCCGAGCACGATGAGGTAGCGCATGCGCTCTTCCAGCCCGCTGGTGTGGGTCATGATCTGGCGCAGGGTGATCGGCTGGCCGTGCGCCGGTACCTTGATGTCCAGATAGGTGTTGATGTCCGCGTCCAGGTCCAGCTTGCCCTGTTCGACAAGCTGCATCACCGCCGTCCAGGTGAACAGCTTGGAGATGGAGCCGGGGCGAAACAGGGTGGTGCGCGGGTCCACCGGCGTGCGCTTTTCAATGTCGGCATAGCCGAAGCCGCGCTCGGTGACCACCCGGCCGTTTTCCACCACGGTGACTACCGCGCCGGCCAGGTCGCCCTGGTCCATCAGGTAGGGCACCAGGCCATCGAGGAAGGTGTTGATGCGTGCGGCATCGAGCGCGCCGCTGGCGGCAGGCGGCGCGTCAGGCGTTGGCGAATCAGTACCGGCGGGCGGGGCGGGGGTGCTGGCCGGCAGCGGTGCCTGCGCCTGTGCCGGCGCGAGCACGAACGCAGACGCCAGCAGCAGGCCGTGGGTGATGCGGCGCCAGCGGCGGGAAGCGCGCGCGGCGGAGGTCATGCGTGTACTCCCTTGCCCCACACGCTGCTGTCGCAGTGCACCAGGCCGTCGTCGTAGCGCACACCCGGAACGCGGTCGTTGCTGAGCACCAGCGGGCCATCCAGATCCACCACGTCGCAGTGCTGGCCGACGATGTAGGCCGGGCCCATCGCCCAGCTGCTGCCGATCATGTTGCCGACCATCACCTGCATGCCCAGTGCACGCGCCTTGCCGACCATGGCCAGGCCTTCGGTGAGGCCGCCGGCCTTGTCCAGCTTGATGTTGATCACATCGAACAGGCCGGCCAGTGCGTCGATCTCGGCGGCGTCCTGCACGCTTTCGTCGGCAGCGAACGGCAACGGCCGCGCGAAGCCGGCCAGGTCGGCCTCGCGGCCGCGCTTCAGCGGCTGCTCCAGCAGCTTGACGTTGTTGTTCATCAGCACCGGGATCAGCGCGTCGAGCACATCCACCGTGCAGCCCTGGTTGGCATCCACGCCCATCCACACGTCCGGGCGCACGCGGCGCACGGCGCGCACGCGCTCGCTGTCGGTATCCAGATCGCCACTGAGCTTGAGCTTCAGCGCCTTGGCCGGCGCATAGCGACCTACCGCGATGGACTGCATGGTGGCCGGGTCATCGGCGCCCAGGGTCCAGGTGGTCAGCAGCGGGCGCACCTGTGGCAGGCCCGCCAGCTGCCAGGCCTGCTGGCGGGCGCGGCTGGCTTCCAGATCCCACAGGGCGCAGTCCAGCGCGTTGCGTGCACCGCCACGCGGCAGCAGCTGCTGCAGTTCGGCGCGGCTGAGGCCGGCCTCGATCTGCGGGCGCAGCTGTTCCAGCGTGGCCAGCATCTGTGCGGGTGCATCGTCCAGGTAGTACACGCCGCTGGCTTCGCCACGGCCACGGTGGCCACCGTCTTCCAGTTCCACGCGCAGCACCGGCGAGGTTTCAAACACGTAGCCGCTGATGCGGAACGGGGCCAGCAGTTGGAGCGTGTCGATCTGCAGGGTCAGTTTCACAGCAAATCTCCAGCCCCGTGGCGGGGCAGCGGGTCAGTAGGTGAGTGCGAAGTCGGCCTGGCCCATCAGCACGATGACGTAGGCCAGCACGGCGGCGGCGGCCAGCAGCAGCACCGCCCACAGGCGGGCGAACACGCCGCGGCCGGCGCGCACGGTCTGCACCAGGTTCCAGGCCATGGCGGCCAGGCCGCCGATGATCGCCACCACCGACGCGATGCCCAGGGCGAGGATGGCCGGGTCGAGGCGGGCATCGAGCCGCGCGAAATCGGCCGAGGCCCAGGTCATCACCGCCAGTGCGGCCACCGGCACGAGCAGCAGGAACGCGGCGGCGATGCGGCTGAGGCGGTAGGCGATGTGGGTGCGGCGCGGCCACGCCAGCGTGCGGCCTTGGCGGCGGCGCACCAGCGCGGCGATCGGCCAGGCCAGCGTGGCCAGGCCAAGGATGACCGCCGCGAGGGTGAGCGCCGGCTTCAGCCACAGTGCGGAGCGGTAGCCCTCGGCACGCAGGAACACGTTGAACGGCGAGGACGAATCGACCGCGAAACCCACCGGCTCGCCGTCCTTGAGGATGGCCGCCAGCCGCAGCTTGCCGTGGGTGGCCTGCCACAGCCACGGCGCCACCGGGGTGAAGGTGCTGGGCTGGCCGTTGGGCTGCTTCAGCCGCGGCAGCTGCAGCACGCCATCGTCCAGCGCCTTCAGCCGGGTCTGCGAGAGCACGCCGCTGCGGCCGACGCCGGTCTCGGCACGGCGCGAATCGAGGTAGCTGAAGCTTGCCAGCGTGCGTGCCTGCTGCCGGGCCAGCGCAAGATCCACCGCCGCTGCCGGCGCTGCCGCCGGTGCGGGGAAGTAGCGGTCGGCAAAGCGTTCCAGCAGTTCGCGCCGGATCGGCCCGGTGGCGCCGTTGGCGCCGGCGCTGTTGAGCGCCACGAACACGCCCACGCCCTGGTCGCGGAACAGGAACAGCTGTGAGTGGAACGAATAGGTATCGCCGGCGTGCGACACCACGCGCTGGCCGTTGACATCGATTTCGTAGAAGCCCAGCGCCATGGTGTTCAGCGGCGGCGCGAAGCGCGTCTGCGGGGTGAGCATCTGCGCGCTGGTGGCGGCCTTGAGCAGCGGCGTGTCAGCACCGTTGGCGGCCTGCAGGTGCGCGATCATGAAGCGCGCCATGTCGGTGGCGGTGGCCGACAGCGCGCCGGCCGGTGCCGACGGCGTGACCTCGAACGCGCGCGGCGCGCCTGAGCCCAGTGCGTAGCCGTTGGACATCTGCGCGCGCAGGGCCGGCGGCAGCGGCTGGCGGAAGCTGGCGTGCTGCATCTGCAGGGGGCGCGAAGATGTGCTGTTCAACCTACTCCACGAACGGCTGGCCCGACACGCGTTCAACGATGTAGCCGGCCAGGCTGGTGCCGTAGTTGGAATAGGCCGGCACGGTGCCCGGCGCGTAGATTTGCGCGGGTACGTAGCGCTTCAGGTACGGGCCCAGCGCGATGCCACCGGCTTCGGCCACGGCCTCGCTGGTCCACATGTACTTGATGTTGGCGTCGAAGCCGGCGGTGTGGGTCATCAGCTGGCGCAGGCTGATCGGCAGGCCGCGCTCGGGCACCTTGAAATCCAGGTAGCGGTTGATGTCCGCATCCAGGTCGAGCTTGCCCGCTTCCACCAGCTGCATCACCGCTGTCCAGGTGAACAGCTTGGACACCGAGGCCATGCGGAACAGCGTACGCTGCGGATCAACCGGGCGCTGGTTCTGGACATCGGCAAAGCCGTAGCCGCGCTGCACCAGGATCTGGCCATCCTTGACCACGGTGACGGCGGCGCCGGCGATGTCGCCGCGTTCGATGGCATAGGGCAGGTAGCCGTCGAGCCAGGTGCCGGCATCTTCGGCGGTGAGCGCTGCGGCAGGCGGCGGGGCGGTGCTGGCGGGCACGGGTGGGGCGGCCAGCAGGTAGGACGGCAGAACTGCACAACACAACGCGACGAGCCAGGACAACGAACGCATGTGACGATCCCCTTGGAAGCTGGAACGCAGCGCGCGCATGGCTGCTGCGATGACAAGCCAAAACAATCTCGATTCGGCAACAATATGCCTGATTGGAGAAAAGTCAAATGCCGAAGGTTGCCTCCACCATGCGTGGCGTGAGGACGATGTGATCGCAGAGGGGCTGGAACTGTCGTTTCCAGCGTCAAGTTACCGACAGCAGGGGGCCGGCCGCGCTGGCGCCAGCATCGGCACACCATCCTGATCAGGATGGAGTTAGTCTGCCCGTAGTATCGTATCCACTACTTCACTGGCATCAGCCCAAAGGTCCCTTCGATGAGCCCGAAGAGCCCCACGCTCGGAACCCTGCTGCGCGGCCTGCGCACGCGCAAGGGTTGGACGCTCAAGGAGATGAGCGAATACACCGAGATTCCCTTGTCGACCCTGTCCAAGATCGAGCACGACCGCCTGACCTTGACCTACGACAAGCTGCAGCACCTGGCCCAGCGCATGAACCTGCGCATTTCCGAACTGTTTTCCGAGCCGGAGGCCGACAGCGCCCCCAAGCCGGTGACCGCGCGGCGCAGCCTGGGCGTGCTGGACAAGGCGCTGCGGGTGCAGACGGACAACTACGACTACTACTACCTGTGCACCGAACTGCGCCGCAAGCGCATGATTCCGATCCTGACCAAGGTGCGCGCCAAGACCACCGCCGAGTTCGGCGACCTGGTGCGCCACCCGGGCGAGGAATACGTGCACGTGCTGGAAGGCCGCATCCAGGTGCACACCGAGTTCTACGACCCGGTGGTGCTGGAAACCGGGCAGGGCATCTACATCGACAGCCAGATGGGCCACGCCTACATCGTCGATGCCGGCTGCGAAGAGGCCGTGCTGCTGGCGGTCTGCGCCAGTGCCGATGAAGACCTGATGGAATCGCTGATCACCCTGCACGAGCAGGACGGCGGCGTCTGAGCGCGGCGTAGCCCGCGTTACGCCTTTCCGGCTCAGTCGGCCTGGCAGGGCTGCGGCGCGGCGCTGCGCGGGGGCGGCATCAGCGTGTCCAGCGTGACTTCGCTGAAGCGCTGCACGAACAGCGCCTCGGCCTGCGCCAGGGTGTCGCCCAGGGCGACGTTGACGCTGGCCTGCACCTGGCAGTCGGGATGGGCCGGGCGGCGGCCGATGGCGAACAGCATGGGCCGCCCCAGCGCGGTGTAGACATCCAGCAGGGTGATGGCGCTGAGCGGTCGCGCCAACTGCCAGCCGCCGCCGTGGCCCTTGCCCGAGCGGACATGGCCGGCATCGCGCAGGCCGGCCATGGTGCGCCGGAACACGGCCGGGTTGGTGCCCATGCTGCGCGCCAGCACGTCCGAGGTGAGTGGCTGCGTGGCATGCCCCAGGTGCAGCAGGGTATGCAGGACATCCGACAGGCGGGTGTCTTTGTTCATGGTGATCCTTGATGGCGACGCCCGGCAGGCACGGGTTTGACGGACGCTGGGCCTTTACGTATCTTTTAAAGATACATAAGGCCGGATGTCCGGTTCCATACATTGACCCATGAGGGGAGTTCCAGTGTCCAGCATTCCAACGGCGCCCGGCGCCGATGCCGCGCAGCGCCGCGGCATTCTGGTGACCGTGTGCATCGCGCTGATGGCGGTGATCGCCGCGGTGACCGGCCTGAACGTGGCGCAGCCGCAGCTGGCGCTGGAACTGGGCGCCACCCAGGGGCAGGTGCTGTGGATAATCAACATCTACACCATCACCCTGGCGGCGCTGCTACTGCCGCTGGGCGTACTGGGTGACCGCTGGGGGCGGCGGCCGGTGCTGCTGCTGGGGCTGGCGGTGTTCGGGCTGGCCAACGTGCTGTCCGCGCTGGCGCCGAGTGCCACGCTGATGCTGGTGGCGCGCCTGCTGAGCGGGGTCGGTGCGGCCTTCATCATGCCGGTCACCCTGTCGGTCATCACCTCGGTGTTCGCCGATGAAGAGCGCTCGCGCGCGATTGGCGTGTGGACGGCCGTGGCCGGCGGCGGCGGCCTGCTCGGCATGTTCCTGTCGGCGTTGCTGGTGGACGTGCTGTCCTGGCGGTGGCTGTTCGTGCTGCCGGTGGTGCTGGTGGCGGTGGCGGCCGTGCTGGCGCTGCGGCGCATTCCCGATGTGCGCGAACCGGCGCTGCACCGGTTCGATGGCGTGGGTTCGCTGCTCTCGCTGCTGGCGGTGCTGGGGTTGATCGTGTTCCTGCATGAAGGCCCGCAGCGTGGCTGGGCGTCGTGGCCGGTACTGGCCAGCCTGGTGCTTGGCGTGGCGGCGTCGCTGGGCTTCATCGGCTGGGAGCGGCGGCAGGCCGCACCGCTGCTGGACGTGCGCCTGTTCGGCCACCGCGGCCTGTCCAGCGGTTCGGTGGCGTTGCTGGTCTGGTTCGGGGTGCAGTCCGGTGTGTTCATCGTGCCGTTCCCGTTCTTCCAGGCGGTACTGGGCTGGAGCGGGTTGCGCGCGACGCTGGCGCTGATGCCGATGGCGCTGCTGATGATGGGGTTTTCCGGCGTGGCGCCACGGTTGGCCGGCCGCATCGGCGCCCGCCTGACCCTGGCTGCCGGCATCGCGCTGGGGGCAGTGGGGCTGGCGCCGATGGCGCTGCAGGTGTCGGTGGCCGGGGGCTACCTGTCGGTGCTGCCGGGCATGCTGGCCATGGGCACCGGCATGGGCCTGGCGATGGCACCGGCCACCGAGGCGATCACCACGGCGCTGCCGGCCGACCGCCAGGGCGTGGCTTCTGCACTGAACGATGTCACCCGCGAATTCGGCACGGCGCTGGGGATCGCCCTGCTCGGCGCGGTGTTCAGTGCGGGCTATGCCCATGCTATCGCCCAGCAGCTGGCTGACCTGCCTGCGCCGGTCGTGGCCAGTGCCGGCCGTGGCATTGCCGATGCGCTGGCGCTGGCGGCCGGCGGGCAACCCTATGCGGCGGCGGTGTACCGCGCGGCGCAGCAGGCCTTCGTGCAGGGCTGGCAGCAGGCGATGTGGGCGGGCGCGGCGGTGATGCTGGCGCTGCTGCTGTTCGTGCTGCGGCGGTCGGCGATGTAGCGGGCCGGTGAGCTGCCCATCGCCTTGCGGAACATGGTGACGAAGCTGCCGGGGCTCTCATAGCCCAGATCGAGCGCGACCTGCTGCACGGGCGCACCGGCTTCGAGCCATTTCACCGCCATGAGCAGGTGCAGCTGCTGCCGCCAGCGGCCGAAGCTCATGCCGGTCTCGCGTTCCATCAGCCGCGCGAACGAGCGCTCGCTCATTCCCACGCGCTGCGCCCAGCTGTGCAAGGTTCCGAGCTCGTCGGGCGCGCTGGTGATGGCGGTGACAACCCGGCGTAGCCGCGCATCGGCCGGCATCGGCAGGTGCAGATTGCCCACCGGCGCCTGCGCCAGCTCGTCCAGCAGCAGGGTGACCAGGTGCGCTTCCAGGCCGCCTTCGGCATACAGCACCGGCATGTCCGCCGAGCGCAGGATCAGCTCGCGCAGCAGCGGCGTGACGCCCAGCATGCAGCAGCGCGAGGGCAGGCCGGTCGCGGCGTGCGGCGCGACATAGGCCACGTAGGCCTGCAGCGTGCCTACCGCTTCGATGCGGTGCACGGTGCCGGCCGGCACCCAGATGGCACTCTGCGGCGGCACCAGCCACAGGTCGCGCGCCACTTCACAGGTCAGCACGCCGCGCAGCAGCAGCACCAGCTGGCTCTTGCGGTGGCAGTGGAAGTCCTCTTCCTGCTGGTTGAGCGATTCGGCGATTTGCGCGTGCAGGTCGGCCATCACGATGCCATCGGCGCCGAAGGTGACCAGGTCGCGCGGCACGCTGTCGCCGTCGAACATGTTCTCCGGGTCGAAGTCGCTGAGGTGGCGCAGAACGGGCATGTCAGGGCCGGTGAAAAGGGCGGCGGGGGCGGTGAGGCGGATTGGCAGGATATCGAAATCGATTGGCCAACTTTCCCAATGATGTCATGGCCGCCGCTGCCTAGCATGACCTCCCTCGGCCGGCGGATGCCCGCTGGCGATGACTGGAAAGCCTGCCCCCATGAACACCCTGATGACCCCGCCCGTGGCCGACACCCTGGCCGCCTGTTCCGTGAGGCCGCGCTGGCCGACGCTGCGGTGATGCCCTCGGCCGCTGACGCCGACGATGACACGATCGACCTTGGCGAAGCCTTTGCCGGCCTGCTGGCGGCCGAAGCTGAGGATCTGCACGGCGTCTACCGCGGCTACGCGGACAATTTCCTCAACGTGACGCCAGAATACGGCCGCTTCCTGTACCAGTGCGCACGTGCGTGCGGCGCGCGCCGCATCGTGGAATTCGGCACCTCGATGGGTGTATCCACCGTGCGCCTGGCGGCGGCGCTGCGTGACAACGGCGGCGGCCAGCTGATCGGCACCGAGCTGGAACCGGGCAAGGCGGCACGCGCGCTGCGCCACCTGGCCGAGGCCGGGCTGGACGACCTGGTGGAGATCCGCGTGGGCGATGCGCGGCAGACCCTGGCCGGGCTGCAGGGCGGAATCGACCTGGTGCTGCTGGACGGTGCCTTCAGCCTGTACCTGCCGGTACTGAAGCTGCTGGAACCGCTGCTGCATACCGGCACGCTGATCCTGGCCGAGAATGCGTTCGACCATGGCAATGCCTACCTGGCGTATGTGCGTGACCCGGCCAACGGCTATCTGTCGCAGCCGCTGGCGATCAACCCGGGCCGCGGCAACGAATTCACGCTGGTGACCCGATGAGCCGCAGCCCGCTGGATGTGGCGGCCGCGCCGCCGGGGCCGATCAGCCGCACCTTGATCCGCCTGCTGATGAAGGAGGCACGCATCACCGCCGTGGAGCGGCTGGGCCGCCATGCGCGGCTGCTGACGCTGGAAAGCGAGGAATTCCGAGGCGTGGACTGGCAGCCGGGCAACAAGCTGCAGGTGGCGATGGGCTCGGCGTTCGTGGCACGCACCTACACGCCCCTGCACTGGGACGCTGATAGCGGGCGCACGCAGCTGCTGGGTTTCAGCCATGGCCGTGGCCCGGGCAGTGCGTGGCTGCTGGGCGCCACGGTGGGTGATCGCTGCCATGTGTTCGGCCCGCGGCCGGCGCTGGAACCGCGGCGCGCAGGCGAGGCCTGCGTGCTGGTGGGGGATGAAACCTCGATCGCGCTGGCCGTTGCGCTGGCACGGCATGGCGCTGCGCCGCAGCAGTGCCTGTTCGAGGTGGACGATGCGGCCGGCGCGAGCACCGTGCTGGCATCGCTTGGGCTGCAGGCAGTGGAACTGCGGGCACGGCAGCAGCAGGACGCGCACCTGCCGGCGATGGAAGCGCGCCTGTGCAGCCTGGCCGATGCGGCGGCAACGGGTTTCGTGCTGACCGGCAAGGCCGGCACGATCCAGCGGCTGCAGCGTGCGCTGAAGGCGCATGGCGTGCCGAGTGCGCGCATTGCTGCCAAGCTGCACTGGGCGCCTGGCCGTACCGGCATGGACTGAGGCGGCCAGCTGCCGTTCCTTCTGGACACACTCCCATGACTCACACCCATGAATGATGTTCTGCAAAAGACCCCGGTGCTGATCGTCGGCGGGGGCCTGGTTGGTCTGTCCGCCGCGTTGTTCCTGCAGCACCACGGCATCGGCTTCATCCTCATCGAGAAAAACCACGGCGTGTCGGCGTTGCCGCGCGCACGAGGCATCCACTTGCGCACGATGGAACTGTTCCGCCAGATCGGCCTGGAACAGGCGGTGGCGGAGGTTGCCGCGAGCGCGTGGCAGCAGGGCAGCTTCGGCGGTGCACGGCGCGGGCGCACGCTGGTGGAGGCGCAGCCGCTGATCAGCGTGGCGGCCATGCAGAAGAAGCTGGCGGTGGTGGGGGGATTCGCCGTCGCGGTTCGTCGCCTGCCCACAGACGCTGGTTGAACCGGTGCTGCGCAGCGCGCTGGAGGCACGCGGCGGGCAGGTGTGCTTCGGCCACCGGCTGCTGGACGTGGCGCAGGGCAGCGACGGCGTGCTGGCCACGGTGGAGGGGCCCGACGGCACGCGGCAGACCGTGGCCGCCGACTGGATGATCGGTTCCGATGGGGGTGGCAGCACGGTGCGTCGCTTGCTGGAGATCGGCCGCGATGAAACGCCGGGCCCGGACCATCTGGTGAACATCTTCTTCGCCGCGGATCTGGCGGAGCTGGTCGCCGGGCGTACCTTCAGCCAGTGCGAGGTGGCCAACGAACGCGTGCAGGGCCTGTTCCTGGCGATGAACAACACCGACCGCTGGTCGTTCCACCTGAAGTACGACCCGCTGCGCGGGCCGCCGCCGGCCGAGGCACTGCCGGGCCTCGTGCGCGCGGCACTGGGGTGTGAGGACCGCGCGGTGGAAGTGATCAGCCACGGCACCTGGCACACCGGCGTTGCCATCGCCCACCACTACCGGCAGGGCCGCGTGCTGCTGTGTGGTGATGCGGCGCACCTGATACCGCCGTGGGGCGGTTTCAATGCCACCACCGGCATTGCCGATGCACACAACCTGGCGTGGCGGCTGGCGGCGGTGATCACCGGGCAGGCCGATGCGGCAACGCTGGACGATTACGCGCGGGAGCGCCGGCCACTGGCGGTGCGCAATGGCGAACAGGCCTTGCTGCGGACCGACTTCGATGCGCGCTTCGGCATTCCCACCGCACGCAACCGTGCTGCGTTTGCCGCGCTGATCGACCCCGGCGCATTGTCGCTGCGCTACCGCTACCCGGCTGCAGGGACAGGCACGGCACAGGCACTTGAGCCGGTGGCGGCACTGCAGGCGCAGTGTGGCACGCGTTTTCCGCATGCCTGGGTACTGTGCGATGGAAAGCGGGTCTCGACGCTGGATCTGTTCGGGCGTGGCCACGTGCGGCTGGCGGGCTCCACCGCCAGGGAGGACGGCACTGTCGCGACACAGGACGGTGCGGCGCTTCCGGTAACCCGGCTGGTTGGCCGTGACTTCGCTTTCGCCGATGCCGGCGTCAGCTGGCGCAGCCTGACCGGCTTGCCTGACGATGGCGCCGTGGTGGTGCGCCCGGATGGCTTCGTGGCCTGGCGCTCGCATGCCTAGCGCACCCGCCGGCAGTGACCGGCGGGTGCGTTGGGTAACGGCGAAACGGTGGTGGGAAGCTGGCACCATTTCCGGCGCCACCTGCGGGCCTTACTTGCCGCGCGGCACGTTGGCATCCAGGAACTGGTGGATGACCGGGCCGATCTCACGCACGTGGGTTTCCAGCGCAAAGTGGCCGGTGTCGTAGAAGTGGATCTGCGCCTTGGGCAGGTCGCGCTTCCAGGCCTCGGCGCCGGCCGGCACGAAGATGGCGTCGTTGCGGCCCCACACCGCCAGCAGCGGCGGCTGGTGGGTGCGGAAGTACTGCTGGAACTGCGGGTACAGCACCACGTTTTCCTTGTAGTCCAGTATCAGGTCGAGCTGGATGTCCAGGTTGCCCGGGCGCGACACGCGCTCGTTGTCGATGGTGTAGGTTTCCGGCGCGATGTGCATCGGGTCCGGTGCACCGTGGGTGTACTGCCACTTGATGCTGTCGGCGGTGAACATGCCACGCAGTGCGTCACGGTTGGCCTGTGAGGGGTCGTTCCAGTAAGCCTTCAGCGGTGCCCACATCTCGCCGAAGCCTTCTTCATAGGCATTGCCGTTCTGCGAGACGATGGCGGTCACGCGCTCCGGGTGGGCCAGCGCCAGGCGCCAGCCGACCGGTGCGCCGTAATCGAACACCTGCAGGGCGTAGCGCTTGAGCTTGAGCACTTCGGTGAAGCGGTCCATTGTCTTGGCCAGCTGCGCGAAGGTGTAGGCGTACTTGCCGCGCTCGGGCGCCTCGGTGTAGCCGAAGCCCGGCAGGTCCGGTGCGATCACGTGGTAGCGGTCGGCCAGCATCGGAATCAGTTCGCGGTACATGAACGAGGACGACGGCAGGCCGTGCAGCAGCACGATGGTCGGCGCGCTCGGGTCGCCGGCTTCACGATAGAACACGCGCACGTCGTCGACCTGCGCATAGTGGTAGCTGACCTCCGGCGCGGCGTGTGCAGCGCTGGCGGCGAGGATGCCGGCGACACCGGCGGCGATGAGGGGCGTGGTTTTCATGGGAAGGATCCGTGTTTGAAGGGGGAACCCGGCGCAACGGCAGGCGTTGCGCCCGGCCTGGTGATTCAGGCGGTGATTCAGGCGATCTGCTTGAACGGGTGGCTGCTGCCGCGCGAGATCTTGCTCTGGTCGAACAGGCGCAGGATCGGGAAGTCGACGTCGTTGCGCGACACCTTCCACAGGTAGTTGGTGAGGAAGTTCAGCACCATGTGGCCGAACACTTCGACGATGTCCTCATCACCCCAGCCGGCGTTCTTGACGGTCTGCAGCTCTTCGTCGGTGACATCACCCTTGTGGCGCACCAGCAGCAGCACGAAGTCGAGCAGGGCCTGCTCCTTGGCATCGGTGGACTTGCCGTGGCGGGCCAGCTCGATGTCCTCGTCGGTCAGCTTCTGCAGCTTGGCGATGGCCGCCAGCAGCGAGATGCAGTACTCGCAGCCGTTCTCTTCGCCGATGGCCAGGCCGATCTTGCGGGCCAGCTGCTTGCTGAAGCGGCCGTCGGTGAGGTTCTGGAACAGGGTCAGGTAGCTGTCCATGGTGGCCGGCGAGTTGGCCAGCGCGGTCATGATGACCGGCAGCTTGCCGAACTTGGCGACGGTGCGGTCCAGCAGCGGCTGCTGGGCGGCGGTGGCGCTATCGGGGGTGACGAGGTTGAGATGGGACATGGCGGAACTCCGAGGGGAATGAAATGGACCGAACAGTCGGTACAGTTAAATTGAAACCGAACGGTCGGTCCACTTCAAGCTTTAATTGTACCGATCGATCGGTTATTGTTCAGGTCGGAGGTGCACTCATGCCCCAGGTAAAGAAAATCGATGACGCGGCCCTGCTGGACCGCCTGGCGCTGACGTTCAAGGACGTTGGCTATGAAGGGGCGTCGCTGGCGGTGATATCCGAGGCGACGGGGCTGAAGAAATCCAGCCTTTACCACCGTTTCCCCAACGGCAAAGAGGAAATGGCGCAGGAAGTGCTGGCCCAGGTGGGCCGCATCCTGGACGCGGAGGTGTTCCCGCTGCTGGCGGCCGATGCGCCGGTGGGCGACAAGCTGGCCCGGTTCGTTGCGGCCATGGATGGCGTGTATGCCAATGGCCGCCAGTCCTGCCTGTTGAACATGCTGTCGCCGCCGCGTGGCACCCACGACAGGCGTGGCGAGGCCATTGCCAGTACCTTCCAGCGGCTGCAGGCGGCCCTGAGCCGGGTGGCGCAGGAACGCGGCATCGCCGCGCCGCAGGCCGACCTGCTGGCCGAGCAGGTGCTGGTGGAAATGCACGGTGCGCTGGTGGTGGCACGCGGCATGGACAACCCGGCGGTGTTCGAGCGCGCGCTGACGCGGCTGCCGGCCATCATCCTGGATGCGGTGCCCGGCTGAGCGCACGGGCACCGGCGGGGCTCAGCCGTCGGTGGAGCGGCTGAGTGCGTCCCAGGCGTCGATCTCCGCTGCCAGGCGGGCCAGCTTGTCGCGCACGTGCTGCAGGGCGTCGCTGCCCAGCAGCAGGTGGCGCGGCGGGGCAGGGTGGGTGATCAGCTGCAGCATTGCCTGCGCCGCCTTGGCCGGATCGCCCAGCTGCCGGCCCCTCTTGGCCTCGCGGGCCTGGCGGATCGGATCGAACAGCGCGTCGTAGTTGGCAATGCTTCGCGGCGCGCGCTGCATGGAGCGGCCGGCCCAGTCGGTACGGAACGAGCCCGGCGCCACGGCGGTGACGTGGATACCGAAACCTTCCACCTCCTGCGCCAGCGTCTCGGAGATGCCTTCGAGTGCGAACTTGCTGCCGCAGTACGCGCTGATGCCGGGCAGGGTGATGAAGCCGCCCATCGAGGTGATGTTGAGGATGCGCCCGCTGCGGCGTGCGCGCATCTGCGGCAGCACCGCCTGGATCATCGCCACCGCACCGAACACGTTGGTCTCGAACTGCTGGCGCATGTCCTGCAGCGCGGACTCTTCGAGGATGCCTTCCTGACCGTAGCCGGCATTGTTGACCAGCACGTCGATGGCGCCGACCTGTGCTTCGATGCCAGCGACGGTGCCGGCGATGGCCGCGGTGTCGGTGAT
The DNA here is from genome assembly GCA_009912235.1 of Stenotrophomonas maltophilia. Lineage (GTDB taxonomy): Bacteria > Pseudomonadota > Gammaproteobacteria > Xanthomonadales > Xanthomonadaceae > Stenotrophomonas > Stenotrophomonas maltophilia_AV. The sequence goes on along the minus strand of WNDS01000001.1, from coordinate 730,088 downwards.
GTCCAGCCTGCGGCCGATCGCGCGCTGCGGGTGCAGCTGTTCAAAGTCGGCCAGCGCCTGCGCGCTGCGGACCGTGCCGACCACGGTGTGGCCCTCGTGCAGGGCCTGGCGGGCCAGCGCCTGGCCGAAGCCGCTGCTGACGCCGGTGATGAGAATACGGAGCGGGGTATGCATGGCGGGTCGCCTGGGGTGGGGGAACAGGCTTGTACGATAGTCGCGGCTGTCTTGACGGCCTACGCCGCAGGCGCTGTTATTCTTGCCTGATTCTATGAGGGGCTGCCATGGCTGACGACGCGGGTGAGCCGGTGACGACGATGCTGGCGCTGTTGTCCCAGCTGGCGCCGCAGGAGGGCTATTCGCTGACCGCATTGCCGGACGTGCGCGTGCTGCGCTCGGACCGCCCGTTGGCGCGCACGCCGGTGCTGTACGACCCTGGCATCGTGATTGTCTGCCAGGGCAGCGAGCGCGGGTTCTTCGGCACCCAGGTCTACCAGTACGACGCCCAGCACTACCTGGCGGTGTCGGTGCCGGTGCCGTTCACGATGGAAACCGATGCCTCGCCACAGCAGCCGCTGCTGGCGCTGTACCTGCATCTGGATTTCGCGTTGGCCGCCGAGGTGATGCTGGGGATCGGCGCTGATGCCGGCGCTGATGAGGCGACCGCGCCGCAGAGCATGATGTCCAGCCCGATGGATGCGGCGATGCGCGGCGCCGTGCACCGGCTGCTGCAGACGTTGGCTTCACCGCGCGAGGCGGCGGTGCTGGGCCGCGCGCGGCTGCGCGAGATCTACTACCGCGTGCTGACCGGCCCGCAGGGCGATGCGCTGCGGGCGGCGTTGGCCATGCGCGGGCAGTTCGGCCGGATCGGCCGCGCGCTGCGGCATATCCATGCCCATTACGCATTGCCGCTGGGGCTGGAGGCGCTGGCCGCCGAAGCGGGCATGAGCGTGCCGAGCTTCCACAGCCATTTCAAGGCAGTCACGCGCAGTGCGCCGATGCAGTACGTGAAGTCGACGCGGCTGCATCAGGCGCGGCTGCTGATGGTGCGCGAAGGTGTTTCCGCCGAGGCCGCGTGCCACGCAGTGGGTTATGCCAGCCCGTCGCAGTTCAGCCGTGAATTCAAACGGTTGTTCGGGTTGGCCCCGGCCGCAGAGGCGCGGCGCCTGCGCAGCAGTTTCGCGTTGCCGCCCGCGTTTGCCGACGCGGTGTTTGTGTCGTCGCATTGAGGGGGGATGGCGGTGTGGTGCGGGCGGATCGCGTGCGTGCGGTGGGTTTTGTAGATCCACGCCATGCGTGGATGGAAGCGTGCGATTGCAGGCATAGTGAGGTTGCCGGCCAGCGGCCGGCACTACCGGTTTGCGTTTAGGCAGGGTTTTCGTAGATCCACGCCATGCGTGGATGGATGCCTGCGATCACGCAGACCATGAGGTTGCCGGCCAACGGCCGGCACTACCGGTGTGCGTGCGGCCAGGGTTTTCGTAGATCCTCGCCATGCGTGGATGGAGGCCTGCGATCACGCAGACCATGAGGTTGCCGGCCAACGGCCGGCACTACCGGTGCACGTGCGGGCAGGGCTTTTATGGAGGCGTGCGATACCAACGCGGTCAGCGCACGCCTTGCCGGAACCAGTCGGCCAGGAAATCGGACAACGCGCGCATGGTGGCGGACAGCTGATCGCGGGTGGGGTAGACCAGCTTCACCGCGGCCGGTGGCAGCGACCAGTCCGGCAGCACGGCCTGCAGCTGGCCGCTGGCCAGCAATGGCTCGATCTCCCAGCTGGAGCGCAGCAGGATGCCGTGGCCGTCCAGCGCCCAGCCGGTGGCGGTGCTGCCGTCGTTGGTGCTGAGCATGCCGCGGACCTTCACCGTTTCCTGCCGCCCGTCGCGCTGGAAATGCCAGCTGCCGTAGGTTTCGTCGCTCTCGCGGATGACGATGCAGGCATGCGCGGCCAGATCCGAGGGCTGGCCAGGGTGGCCGGCGCGGGCGAGATACGCCGGCGCGGCGCAGGCGATGCGCCGGTTGGGCAGCAGCGGGCGCACGGTCAGGCGGGAATCGGGCAGATCGCCGAAACGCACCGCCGCATCGAAGCCCTGCTAGACCAGGTTCACCGCGCGGTCGGTCAGGTGCAGCTGCACCTCCACCTCCGGGTAGGCTAGGGCGAACGCGGACAGCGCCGGCGCCAGCTGCTGGCGGCCGAAGCCGAGCGTGGCTGCCAGCCGCAGCTGCCCGCGCGGGGTGCTGCGCGCGCCGGCCACGGTGCGTTCGAGCGCATCCAGATCGCCCAGGATCCTGCGCCCATCGAGCAGGTACAGCTCGCCCTCGGGGGTGAGGCTGATGCGGCGGGTGGTCCGGTGCAGCAGGCGCACGCCCAGCCGCCGTTCCAGCAGTGCCAGCCGGCGGCTGACCGCCGGCGGGGTGATGCCGAGCTGCTGGGCGGCGGCCGCCATGCTGCCTTCCTTCACCAGCACGGCGAAGAAGCGCAGGTCGCTGAAGCCGTCGGTGGCCATCGATTCGTGCCTATGGCTTATGAATGTAGTAAGTCCCGGGCGATTTATAGCATCCATCTGCGGGTATAGGCTGGCCTTCCCTGTTCTGCGAGATGGTCCATGTCCCTGTCCGAGCTGTTTCCCGGCTTCCATGCACGGCAGGTCGCTACCGCCGCCGGGGCGTCCATCCATGTGCTGACCGGCGGGCAGGGGCCGGCGCTGCTGCTGCTGCACGGCCACCCGCAGACCTCGGCCATCTGGCACCGCGTGGTGCCGGTGCTGGCCCGCCATTTCAGCCTGGTGCTGGCCGATCTGCGCGGCTACGGCGATTCGTCGCGTCCCGAAGGTGGCGACGGGCACGTGGCCTACAGCAAGCGGGTGATGGCGCAGGACATGCTGGAGGTGATGCAGACGCTGGGCCATGCGCGGTTCGCGGTGCTGGTCCACGACCGTGGCGCACGCGTGGCGCACCGGCTGGCCGCCGACCACCCGCAGGCGGTGGAACGCATGGTGCTGCTGGACGTGGCGCCGACCCTGACGATGTATGAGCAGACCGGCGAAGCGTTCGCGCGCGCCTACTGGCACTGGTTCTTCCTGATCCAGCCGGCACCGCTGCCCGAGCGCCTGATCGACGCCGACCCGGCGGCCTACGTGCGCGACACGATGGGGCGCCGCAGTGCCGGCCTGGCCCCGTTCGACCCGCGTGCGCTGGCCGAGTACATGCGCTGCGTGGCATTGCCGGGCGGGGCGCGCGGCATCTGCGAGGATTACCGTGCCGCCGCCAGCATCGACCTGCAGCATGACCGTGCCGACCGCGAGGCCGGCCGCGTGCTGGAGACGCCTCTGCGCGTGCTGTGGGGCGAGCAGGGCGTGGTGAACCGTTGCTTCGCGCCGCTGCAGGAATGGCAGAAGATCGCGCGCCAGGTGGACGGGCATGCGCTGCCGTGCGGCCACTACATTGCCGAGGAAGCGCCTGCGCTGCTGCTGGACGCTGCGCTGCCGTTCCTGCGCGGGGAGGCCTGAGTGGAGACCGTGACGACCCCGGCCACGCTGTACCAGAAGCTGGTCGCTTCGCACACCGTGGCCACGCTGGATGCGCAGAACGTGCTGCTGTTCTGCGACCTGCACCTGATGAACGAGTACACCAGCCCGCAGGCCTTCGCCGGCCTGCACGAGGCGGGCCGCGAGGTGCGGGTGCCCGGGCAGAACGTGGCCGTGGTCAGCCACATCATTCCCACCCACCCGGTACGGCATCGGGTGATCCAGGACCCGGCCTCGGCGCTGCAGGCGCGCAACCTGAAGGCCAACTGCGTGCGCCACGACATCGCGCTGTTCGACACCAACGACCCGCTGCAGGGCATCGAGCATGTGATCGCGCCCGAACACGGGATGGTGCGGCCGGGTATGGTGATTCTCTGCGGCGACAGCCACACCACCACCTATGGAGCGTTGGGGGCGCTGGGCTTCGGCATCGGCACCTCGGAAGTGGAGCACGTGCTGGCCACGCAGACGCTGGTCTACCGGTTGGCGCGCGACATGCGCATCCGCGTGGACGGCGTGCTGCCGCTGGGCACCACCGCCAAGGACCTGGTGCTGCTGATCATCAGCCGTATCGGTGCGCAGGGTGCACGCGGTTTCGTGGTGGAATTCTGCGGCAGTGCGATCGAGGCGCTGTCGGTTGAAGCGCGCTTCACGCTGTGCAACATGGCGGTGGAGGCCGGCGCTCGTGGTGCGCTGATCGCACCGGATGCCACCGCCATCGATTACGTGCTGGCACGTGCGCCGGACATCAGCGGCGCGCTGCGCACGCAGGCCCTGGCGCAGTGGGCTAGGCTGCACAGCGATGCCGGCGCGGTGTTCGAGGTGGAGCACGTGTTCGATGCCGCGCAGGTGGTGCCGTACGTGACCTGGAGCACCAGCCCCGACCAGGCCATGGCAGTGGATGCGCGCGTGCCGCAGCCCCAGTCGCTTGCGGGTGCCGAGGCGCAGCACAGCGCACAGCAGGCCCTGCACTACACCGGCCTGCAGGCCGGGCAGGCGCTGCTGGGGGTACCGGTGCAGCATGTGTTCATCGGCTCGTGCACCAATGCGCGCATCGAGGACCTGCGCGAGGTCGACGCCGTGGTGCAGGGCCAGCACGTGGCCGCCGGCGTGCGTGCCATGGTGGTGCCCGGCTCCGGCGCGGTGCGCGACCAGGCCGAGGCCGAAGGCATCGCCGCGCGCCTGCAGGCGGCGGGGTTTGAATGGCGCCAGCCCGGCTGTTCGATGTGCCTGGCGATGAATGACGACGTGCTGCAGCCCGGGCAGCGCTGCGCGTCCACCACCATCCGCAACTTCGAAGACCGCCAGGGCCGCGGTGCGATCACGCAGCTGATGAGCCCGGCGATGGCCGCTGCGGCCGCCATCACCGGTTGCATCACCGACGTTCGCCGCTTCGGGAGCCACGCATGAGCACCGCACACGACATACCAGCCCGCCTGCAGGGCCGCGCGGCGATGATCGACATCGCCAACCTGGACACCGACCAGATCATGCCAAAGCAGTTCCTGCGTGGCATCGACAAGGCCGGGCTGGCGCAGGGCCTGCTGTATGACCTGCGCTTCGATGCGCAGGGCCAGCCCCGGCCGGCATTCGTGTTGAACCGGCCGGCCTTCGCCGCTGCAGACATGCTGCTGGCGGCCAGCAACTTCGGCTGCGGTTCCAGCCGCGAGCATGCGGTGTGGGGCCTGCAGCAGTTCGGTATCCGCGCGGTGATCGCCTCGAGTTTCGGCGAGATCTTCTACTCCAACGCGATGAACAACCGCCTGCTGCTGGTGATGGTGGCCGAGGCGGATGCGCAGCGCTTCCTGCAGCAGGCGCGCGACACGGATGCGCCACTGGCGGTGGAGATCGACGTGGCCCGGCAGCAGGTGCGCTGTGGTGATCATGTGGCGGTGTTCACGCTGTCCGAGCGCCACCGGCACATGTTTCTGGAAGGGCTGGACGTCATCGGTGCGTCACTGACGTACCGCACGCAGATCGATGCATTCGCCGCGCGCCACTGGCAGCAGCAGACGTGGCTGCGCGACGTGGCCCGGCGCACGCGCGAGCGCCTGGGCTAGCGCGGCGCTCGCGCTGCCTGATGGCGGCAGCGCCAATGGTCAGCGGTGCTGCTCGCGGTAGGCGGCCGGGCTGTGTTCGGTCTGGCCGCGGAAGTGGCGGCGGAACGATTCCTGCGAGCCGAAGCCGGCCTGTTCGGCTACCCAGTGCAACGGGCGGTCGGTGGTTTCCAGCAGTTCGCGCGCATAGGTCACGCGCTCGCGTATCAGCCAGTCGATCGGCGACAGGCCGGTGGCGTCCAGGAACTGCCGCTGCAGCGTGCGCTGGCTCAGCGCTGCCTGTTCGGTCAGGCTTTTCAGTGAATGGGTTTCGCGCAGGTTGCGCCGCATCCATTCCATCAGCCGCGCCAGCCGGGTCGGCTCGCCCACCGGTATGGCGCGGGTGACGCGCTGGCTGCGGCCGGCATCGCGCCACGGTGCCAGCACCAGCCGTTCGGCCACCAGGTTGGCCACGCGTGCGCCGTAATCCTTGCGCACCATGTGCAGCATCATGTCCATGCCGGTCGCCGAGCCGGCCGAGGTGATCACGCTGCCGGTGTCCACGTAGAGCACATCCTCGCGCACGCGCACCCGTGGGAACGCGTGCGCCAGCCCGGCGGTAAGCCGCCAGTGGGTGGTGGCCTCGCGCCCATCCAGCAGCCCGGCCCAGGCCAGCACGAAGGCGCCGGAGCAGATCGAGCCGATGCGCGCACCGCGGGTGTGCGCGCGGTTCAGCGCGTCCAGCAGCGCCTGCGGCGGGCGCTCGGCCGGGTCACGCCAACCCGGCACCAGCACGATATCGGCATCGTCGACCGCGTCCAGACCATGTGGCAGCTGCACCTGCGTGCTGCCCAGCATGCGCAGTGCGCCGGGCTCGGCCGCGCACAGCCGCGTGCGGTACCAGGCCTCGCCCAGTTCCGGGCGGATCGGGGCGAACAGGCCCACCGCACAGCCGAATTCAAACAGGCCCTGGCCGTGGCAGGCCACGATGGCCACGGTGGGTGCCGCGTGCGGATCGGTCAGGTGGGTCATGGCCTGATGCTACCGGTGGCGCCTGCGCCGCTGGCGCCCACGCGGTCCTAAGGTCATCACCAACGGGCATATTCATGGCGCGATGTTGGGGGTCGCTGGCGTGATCGCGCCTGTGATGCCGGCCGGGCAGGGCCTTGAATGGAGGTGTGCTTCCACCTGGCCCCGTGATGACCGCCACAGCCCCCTGCGATGTCGAACCGGCGCCTGCACCATGCCCGATTCCAGCTGATGCCACCGATGCCGCGCGACGCGCTGCGTCGCCGCCGTGACCCCCTCGCCCAAAGAGCCCCCATGCCCGCCGCCTTCCATTCCCTGCCTGCCGTGCGCAGGCCTGCGCTGTCCACGCTGTCCGTGCTGGTTGCCGCAACGCTGTCTGCCGTGCCCGCCGCCGCCCGTGCCGCCGATGCCGATGCACCGCAGGCGACCACCGTGGCCACGGCCGCCACCGCCGCCGCATCCACGCTCGATGCAGTGGTGGTGACCGGTTCGCGCACCAGCACCCGCACAGTGAAGAACAGCTCCACCCCGATCGATGTGATTACCGCAAAAGACCTGGCCGCCACCGGCCAGGCCAACCTGCTGGAAGCACTGCAGCGCAGCCTGCCGTCGCTGAGCCAGATCGGCGGCTACCAGAGCGACCAGGAAAGCCTCATTCGTGGCTACCAGCTGCGCAACCTGTCGCCGGGCTATGCGCTGGTGCTGGTCAACGGCAAGCGGCGCAATGCCAGCGCGTATGTCAGCGGCGCCAACGGCGGTGGCTTTCCCGGGCATGCCTGGGCGGACCTGGCGCTGATTCCGGTGGCGGCCATCGACCACGTGGAAGTGCTGCGCGATGGCGCCTCGGCCATCTATGGTTCCGATGCGATCACCGGCGTGGTCAACGTGATCCTCAAGTCGCAGGCCCACGGCGGCAGCGTGGCGGTGGAAAGCGGGCAGAGCACCGACGGTGACGGCACCCGCACCAGTGTGCGCGCCAACATCGGTCTGCCGTGGGGCCCGATGGCTTCATCAACCTGTCCGGTGAAACCACCCGGCAACACCACGCGATCCGCACCCGGCGCTACATCGATGGTTACCTGAGCTACCCGGCACTGGATGCCAGCGGCAATCGCGTGGCGCTGCGCCCGAACAACCGGTTGCCGGCCGGCGCATCGCCGGACCCGGCCGAAGCCGGCCGCGATGCCACCGCCAACACCATCCTCAGTTCACCGCCCTACGACCTGAAGGCGTTCGCGGTGAACGCCGGCCACGGCCTGGGCGACAACGCGCAGTTCTACGCCACGGCCACCGCCAGCGACCACACCGCGCAGGCCATCCAGAACTTCCGGCTGCCGGCCACCATCTTCGGTACCTACAAGGCGCCCAGCGTGCTGAGCGTGTGGCCCGATGGCTTCCTGCCGGTGCTGGAAACCAAGGAAACCCAGTACACCGGCAGTGCCGGGGTGAAAGGCGCGCTGGCCGGCTGGGACTACGACATCAGCCTGACCGGCAACCGCAACACGGTGCGCACCTACACGCGCCATTCGGCCAACTTCTCGCTGCAGTACCCCGGCGCGCCGACCGACTTCTACGACGGCAAGCTGGACTACAAGCAGGGCATCGCCAACCTCGACCTGCGCCGTGGCTTCGAGATTGCCGCGCTCGCCTCGCCGCTGGAAGTCAGTGCCGGTGCCGAATACCAGCACGAGCAGTACCAGCGCGGGGCAGGGCAGTGGGAGTCGTACACCGGCTTCGGGGCAGCCGCGTTCGTGGGCTACTCCACCGCCGATGAGGTCAAGGCCACGCGCAACAGCAAGGCGGTGTATGCCGGCGCGGCCACCAACATCACCACGCGCTGGTACCTGGATGCGGCCGCACGCTGGGAAGACCATTCCGATTTCGGCAGCGTCTCCACCGGCCGTTTGACCACCCGGTTTGATTTCACCGACGCACTGGGCCTGCGCGCCACGGTCAGCAACGGCTTCCACGCGCCCAGCCTGGGGGCGCAGTTCTACCAGGCCACCGGCAACTGCCCCTGCGGTACCACGCTGGTGGCGCAGGTGGGTTCGCCGGCGGCGCGCGCACTGGGCGCCACCGCGCTGCAGCCGGAAAAGGCCACCAACTACAGCGTCGGTATCACCTGGGACCCGAGCCCTGCGTTCCACCTGGCGCTGGATGCCTACCAGATCGACATCCGCGGCCAGCTCGGCCAGTCCAGCCAGATCGGCTACAACGCGCAGGACTCGGCGCGCATCACCGACAACAGCGGCGCGGTGCTGACTGCCGCGCAGAAGAACGCCATCGATGCCCTGCTGGGCTCGGCCGGCATCAGCATCCTGCAGGGTGATGCGTTCTACGCCAGCTACTTCACCAACGTGGGCAACACCCGCACCCGGGGCCTGGAGCTGACCGTGGAAGCCAACCAGCACACCCGGTGGGGTGCGCTGCGCTGGAGTTATGCCGCCAACGTCGGCCGCACCACCATCCAGAAGGTGGCCGACATTCCAGCGGTGCTGCAGGGGCTGCCCAACATCAACCTGCTGACCAGAAGCAGCGAATACGCGCTGCGCTACCGCACGCCGGCCTACACCCAGGTGGCCGGGCTGGGCTGGCAGCAGGGGCGCTGGCGCGCGAACGCCGACGTGACCTACTACGGCTCGATCAAGCGCCTGAACAACGGCGTGGAATACCGCCAGCCACCGGTGCTGGTGACCAACCTGTCCGGTGGCGTGGAACTGGGCGCGGGCTGGAGCGCGGCACTGGGCATCAACAACGTGTTCGACAAGCGCACCCGCAAGGTGCCCGAGTACGCGCGCAGCGCCACCGACGTGGCCAGCATCGAAACCACCTGGCACACCGGTGATGTGCTGAGCACCGTCGGCGCCTACTGGTATGGCCGCGTGAGCTACCGCTTCTGACCCTGGGCCCGCACCCGTCGGCGCTGGCCGACGCCATGGAGAACACTGTCATGTCCCGTCCGTTGAACGTTTTCGCCCTTGTCGGTTCGCCGGCTCCTTCGGCCAGCTCGCGCACGCTGCTGCTGGCCCGCCATCTGCTGGACCAGCTGGTGCAGCAGCTGGAGATCCGCATCGACCTGGTGGAGCTGGCGCCGATCGCGCGCCAGCTGGGCCAGGCCCTGCACCGCGGCGAGGCCGATGCAGCGGTCGAGCAGGCGTTGCAGCGCATCGAGGCGGCCGAACTGCTGGTGGTGGCCGCGCCGGTGTACCGCGGCGCCTACCCGGGCCTGTTCAAGCACCTGGTGGATTTCATCGGGCTGGAGGCCCTGGTGGACACGCCGGTGCTGCTGGCCGCCACCGGTGGCAGCGAACGCCACGCGCTGGTGATCGACCACCAGCTGCGGCCGCTTTTCAGCTTCCTGCAGGCGCATACGCTGCCGATCGGGGTGTACGCCACGCCTGCGGATTTCGACGGCGATGGCATCGGCAGTGCCACGTTGCAGGCGCGCATCGCGCTGGCGGACGAGCGCGCGGCCGGGCACCTGGCCGCGGCCGGCGCAGTGCCGGCACCGCGCCTGCGCCGGATTGCCTGAGAGGGCCTGCGCCGCAGCCGGCATGACCGCTGGCTGTGTGCTTATGCCCAACCCGTATTTGCGTGGCCGGATCCGACCGTTGATTGTCGGTCCATGACCCTGGCCTCGGCCATCATGTCCCTAGCATCAGTGCTTCAACGGCAGTGCGCTGCCGCACCATGAAGAGGGTTCCCACCGTGGCTGCCGCCTTTACCGACAAACCCATCCTGTTCCTGCTCGATCGCGAATTCGAGGATGGCACGCTGCCCGGCCAGCGCTTCTTCTGCCGCCACAGCCTGCTGCTGGAAGGCGCGCTGTCCAGCATCGACGGGCTCGATGCCCAGCTGGACGTACGCCGCATCGGCTTTGCACGGCCGCGCCGCGAGGTGATCGCCGAGATTGGCGAGCAGGACCAGTCGCTGCCGAAGCTGGTGCTGCCGCAGGGCGTGCGCAGCGAGCACGCCAATGGCAAGCACCACGAGCGCCAGTTCATTTCCGGTGCCGAACCGATCCTGGCCGCGTTGAACGGCCTGCTCGGCATTCCCGTGGCCCACCCCTGAGCGAGGAACGCCGCATGAGCTACCTGATCAGCGTGCTGGACAAAAGCCCGGTTGCCGACGGCAGCATCTCCGAGCAGGCGTTGCGCAACAGCGTGCTGCTGGCCCAGCAGGCCGAGCGGCTGGGCTGCCACCACTACTGGTTCGCCGAACACCACGCAACGCCGCAGCTGGCCAGCGCGGCGCCGGAAGTGCTGGCGGCCTGGGTGCTGGCACAGACCCGGCACATCCGCATCGGCGGCGGCGGGGTGATGCTGCGCCACTACGCGCCTTACAAGGTGGCCGAGGCCTTCAACCTGCTGGCGGCGCTGGCACCGGGGCGGGTCGACCTGGGCGTGGGCAAGGCCCCCGGCGGCCTGCCGGCCTCGACGCGGGCATTGGCCGCCGGGCGCCCGGCGTTCACCGATTTCGACCAGCAGCTGCGCGATCTGGACGGCTACCTGTCGCGCCGGCCAGGCGAGCACGCCGATGCCTTCAGCGAGGCACACGCGCGGCCGCTGCTGCAGACCGCGCCGGAACGGTTCCTGCTCGGGGCCAGCCCGCAGAGCGCGCAGCTGGCTGCCGAACTCGGCTGGCGCTTCGTGTATGCCGCGCACTTCGACGGTGACCCACGGCATATCGATGCGGCGTTCACCGCCTATGCGCAGCACTCCAGCCAGGTCCCGCTGCTGGCCACGGCGGCCTTCGCTGCGCCCACCGCCGAGGCGGCCGCACGCCACGTGGGTGCGCTGCGCGTCTACAAGCTGCACCTGGCACCGGGGCAGACGGTGAACCTGCCCACGCCGGAAGCGGCGGCCGAGTACGCGCGGCAGGTGGGCGTACACGATGCGCGCATCGAAGAAACCCGGCCCAGCGTGCTGTCCGGCGATGCCGCCTACGTGCGCGCGGCACTGGATGACCTGCACCGCCGCCACGGCGTGGGCGAGTTCATCCTTGATGCGCCGGTGGCCGACCTGGATGCACGCCTGGCTTCGCTTGAACTGCTGTCGCCCGCACCCCGCGCGGCGGTGGCCTGATCGCCCCGGAGATTTCCCATGAGCACGACCCCGCGTCCCATTCCGTTCGGCATCATGCTGCAGGGCCCCGGCGGCCACATGCATGCGTGGAAGCACCCTTCCAACGTGCCCGATGCCAGCGTCAACCTGCAGTACTACATCGATATCGCGCGCACCGCGGAAGACCACGGCATCGCCTTCGGGTTCGTGGCCGATGGGCTGTACATCAACGAGAAGTCCATTCCGCACTTCCTCAACCGTTTCGAACCGATCTCGCTGCTGTCCGCGCTGGCCACCGCCACCCGCAGGATCGGCCTGGCCGGCACGCTGTCCACCTCCTACGGCGATCCGTTCACGGTAGCGCGCCAGTTCGCGTCGCTGGACCTGCTCAGTGGCGGTCGTGCCGGCTGGAACGTGGTGACCTCGCCGCTGGAAGGCTCCGGTCGCAACTACGGCCGCCCGCACCCGGAACACGCGCTGCGCTACCAGATTGCCGACGAGTATCTGGAGGTGGTACAGGGGCTGTGGGATTCCTGGGATGACGACGCCTTCGTGCGCGACCGCGACAGCGGCGTGTTCTTCGACCCCGAGCGCTTCCGTCGGCTGGACCACAAGGGCCGCTTCTTCCAGGTCGAAGGCCCGTTGAACATCCAGCGCTCGCCGCAGGGCCAGCCGGTGATCTTCCAGGCCGGTTCCTCCGACGATGGCATCGCGCTGGCCGGCAAGTATGCCGATGCGGTGTTCACCCACGCGCCGTCGCTGGAGGAAACCCGCACGTTCACCCAGAAGGTGAAGCAGTCGGCCATTGCCCATGGCCGCAGCGCGGGCGAGGTGAAGATCTTCCCGGGCATCGGGCCGATCGTCGGGCGCACCGCCGAAGAGGCCGAGGCCAAGTACCAGGCCATTGCCGCACTGGCTGGGCTGGACGATGCGCTGCCCTACCTGGGCCGCTTCTTCGACCACCATGATTTCAGCCAGTACGATGCCGACGCGCCGTTCCCGGAGCTGGGCGACATCGGCAGCAACGCCTTCCGCTCCACCACCGACCGCATCAAGCAGGATGCGCGCGAACAGGGCCTGACCCTGCGCCAGGTGGCCCTGCAGGCGGTCAGCCCGCGGCCGAACTTCATCGGCACGCCCGAGCACGTGGCCGACGAGCTGATCCGCTGGTTCAACGCCGGTGCCAGCGATGGCTTCATCCTCGGCTTCCCGGTGCAGCGCGAAGGCCTGGATGATTTCGTGAACCTTGTGCTGCCGGTACTGCAGGCGCGCGGCTACCACCACGGCACGCTGGAGGGCAGCACGCTGCGCGACCACCTGGGCCTGCCGCGCAAGGCCAGCCGCCATGCAGCCGATGCCGAGCCGGCACGGAAGGCGGGGTAGGCCGATGAATCTTCTGCACCGGCCCGCACTGGACAGCGTTCCTGTTGCACCTGCCGCCGACGGCGTGCTGCCCGGCATTGCCGGCTGGGCCGAAGCGGCCATCGCGTTGCGCCACGAATTGCACCAGCACCCGGAACTGGCCTTCGAGGAGCACCGCACCAGTGCCCGCGTGGCCGAGCTGCTGCAGCAGTGGGGCTACCAGGTGACCACCGGCGTGGGCGGCACCGGGGTGGTCGGCACGCTGCAGCGCGGGCAGGGCGGGCGCCGCCTGGGCCTGCGCGCGGACATGGACGCGCTGCCGATCCACGAGGAATCGGGTGTGCCGTATGCCAGCCAGCGCGATGGCCTGATGCATGCCTGCGGCCACGATGGCCACACCACCATCCTGCTCTCGGCCGCGCGCCACCTGGCGCGCCATGGGCACTTCGATGGCACGCTGCAGCTGGTGTTCCAGCCGGCGGAGGAAACCGGATCGGGTGCGTCGAAGATGATCGACGACGGCCTGTTCGAACGTTTCCCTGTGGATGCCATCTACGGCCTGCACAACTGGCCCGGCGTGCCCACCGGCCACTTCGGTTTCGTGGACGGCCCGGCGATGGCCTCGGTGGACTGGGCGCGGCTGAAGGTGATCGGCAAGGGCGGCCACGGTGCCGAACCGCAGGGCGCGGTCGATCCGATCCTGGCCGCCGCGCATGTGATCACCGCCTTGCAGAGCGTGGTGTCGCGCAATGTCGACCCGCGCCAGATGGGCGTGGTTACCGTCGGCTCGATCCACGGCGGCAAGGCCGCCAATGTCATTCCGGACGAGGTTGAGCTGACCCTGACCGTGCGCGCGTTCCTGCCGGAGGTGCGCGAGACGCTGCGCCGGCGCGTGACCGAGGTCGCCACGCAGGCCGCCGCCGCGTTCGGTGCGCGCGCCGAGATCGCCTTCCCGCGCGGTTTCCCCAGCGTGATCAACCACGCCGAACAGACCGCCTACATCCGCGGGGTGGCATTGCAGGGCTTTGGTGCCGGGCAGGTGGTGGACGGCTTCGCACCGCGCACCGCCAGCGAGGATTTCGCCTTCCTGCTGCAGGCGCGGCCGGGCAGTTTCGTGTTCGTCGGCAACGGCGACAGCGCGCCGCTGCACAGCCCGCGCTATGTGTTCAACGATGCGGCCATCGCACCGGCCGCCAGCCTGTGGGCGCGCCTGGCCGAAGACTACCTGGTGGAGCAGCCGGTATGAGCGCCTACCCCTACGACGAAACCTTCGTCTACACCAGCGTGGACGACCCGCGCGCGCAGCCGCTGTTCGATGGGCTGGAGCAGGAGTACGACAGCCGCTACGCCGATGTGCGCCGCCGCATCGGTGGCAGTGCCCGCGAGGAACTGCAGCGCTACCCGGCGCAGGCCTTCGCTGCCCCGGTCGGCGCCTTCATGCCGCACCGCGATGCGGACACCGCCGAGTTCAAGCGCATCTGGACGCTGCCCGGTCTGCGCCGCCAGGGCATCGCCCGCCGCGTGCTGCGCGAACTGGAAGCGCAGGCCGTACGCCAGGGTTACCGCCGCGTGTTCCTCACCACCGGCTTCCGCCAGCCTGAAGCGGTGGGGCTGTACCTCAGCCATGGCTACACCGCGCTGTTCGACCTGCAGGCCGACCCGGAAACGGCGGCGCACCTGCCGTTCGAAAAGCAGCTACTACCGGCGCTCGCGCCCAGCCCGGCAGCACCACACCTGTACGGAGCGACGGCATGAGCACCACCTCCTCGTCACTGCAGGCACTGGCACGCACCCCTGCACCGGCGCTGCGCATCGTGCCGGCGCGGCACCCGCTGCAGACCATGGGCACGGTACTGGCGCTGGCGCTGATCCTGATCGCGCTGCAGTCGGTGCTGGGCAACCCGCGCTGGGGCTGGGGCACGTTTACCGAATGGTTCTTCGCACGGCCGGTGCTGGAAGGGCTGGCACGCACGCTGTGGCTGACGGCGCTGGGCACCGGCCTGGGCTTCGCGCTGGGCACGCTGCTGGCTCTGGCGCGGGTTTCAGGCTCGCCGCTGCTGGCGGCGGTGTCGTGGGGCTATGTGTGGCTGTTCCGCTCCATTCCGCTGCTGGTGCTGTTGCTGCTGCTCAACAACCTGGGCTATCTGTACAGCAGCATTTCGCTGGGCATTCCGTTCACCGGGCTGACCCTGTTTTCCTACCCGACCACCCAGCTGATCGGTGTGTTCACCGCAGCGGTGCTGGGCCTGACCCTGAACCAGGCCGCGTTCTCGGCCGAGGTCATCCGCGGCGGCATCCTGTCGGTGGACGCGGGCCAGTCCGAAGCGGCGGCGGCGTTGGGCCTGCCGCGCGGCCGGCAGATCCGCCGCATCATCCTGCCGCAGGCGATGCGCTCGATCATGCCGGCCGCGTTCAACGGTGTGATCGGCCTGGCCAAGAGCACCTCGGTGATCTACGTGCTGGCGCTGCCCGAACTGTTCTACACGGTGCAGGTGATCTACCGGCGCAACCTGGAAGTGGTGCCGCTGCTGATGGTGGCCACGGTCTGGTACCTGGTCATCCTCACCGTGCTGTCGCTGCTGCAGCAGCGGGTGGAGAAGCGCTTCGCCCGTGGCCAGCTGCAGCGCGAGCGCAGTGTCTCGCGCGTGTCCTCGCGGCCGGCGGTACGGGCGCCGGTAGCCAGCGCGGCGCCGGTCGCGGGTGCCGCGTCTGCACGGCCGGCAATCACCACGCCGGGGCAGCCCGGCGGCGGCGCGGCGGTGTCGCTGCAGGGCGTCGGCAAGCAGTTCGGCGAGCAGACCGTGCTGGACGATGTGCACCTGGAGGTGAAGGCCGGCAGCGTGACGGTGCTGATCGGCCCGTCCGGCGCCGGCAAATCCACGCTGCTGCGCCTGATCAACCACCTTGAGCGCCCCGACAGCGGGCTGGTGACGGTGGGCGGTGAACTGGTGGGCTACCGCCGCGACGGCGACACTTTGTACGAACTGCGCGAAGGCGAGATCCGCCGCCGCCGCGCCGATGTCGGCATGGTGTTCCAGAACTTCAACCTGTTCCCGCACCTGACCGCGCTGGAGAACCTCATCGAGGCGCCGATGGCGGTGCGCGGCGTGCCACGCGCACAGGCGGAACATCAGGCGCGCGTGCTGCTGGAACGTGTCGGCCTGGCCGACAAGGCCGATGCCTACCCGCGCCAGCTCTCCGGCGGCCAGCAGCAGCGCATCGCCATTGCGCGCGCTGGCACTGCAGCCGAAGGTGCTGCTGTTCGACGAGCCGACTTCGGCGCTGGACCCGGAGCTGGTGTCCGAGGTGCTCAGTGTCATCGAAGAGCTGGCGCGCTCGGGCACCACGCTGGTGATCGTCACCCATGAACTGGCCTTTGCCCGCCGCGTGGCCGACTAGGTGGTGATGATGGACCAGGGCCGCGTGGTGGAGCAGGGCAGCCTCGACGCAGTGTTCGAACGCCCGTGCCAGCAACGCACCGCCGATTTCCTCGCCAAGACGCTGTAACCGCCCCCACCACCGCAAGGAACCCCATGAGTCCGCAGTCTGCCTGGCGCTTAAACGGCACCACCCTGGCCATCCTCATCGTGCTGCTGGTCGGCATTGCCGGCATCGTCTATTCGCGTGTGACCCAGGCTCCCGCCAGCCCTGCCAACGGTACGCCCGGCACGGCGGGCAGCGTGCGGCTGGCCGGTGCCGATGCGCCCGTGCTGGCCGGCACGCCCGATGCGAAAGCGCAGGCGCTGCTGCCGGCCGGTTACCGCTTCGTCACTCCCGGCACGCTGACCGTGGCCACCCATCCCGCACAGCTGCCGCTGGCCGACTATGGCGCCGACAGCCGCCAGATCATCGGCGTGGAGCCGGATATCGCGCGGCTGGTTGCCGACGCGCTGGGGTTGAAGCTGCAGCTGGTGCCGGCGGCCTGGGCGGACTGGCCGCTGGGGCTGGAATCGTGCAAGTACGATGCGGTCATTTCAAACATCACCGTTACTGAAGCGCGCAAGAGGAAATTTGATTTCTCCAGCTACCGCTACGACCTGCTGGGCATCTACACGCGTACCGATGGGCCGCTGCAGCAGATCCGCACGCCGGCCGACGTGGTCGGGCTGAAGGTGGTGGTCGGGGCCAGTACCAACCAGGACCAGATCCTGCGCCACTGGGATGCGCAGAACATCGCCGCTGGCCTGAAGCCGGTGGAATACCAGTACTTCGATGATGCGGTGGCGGGGCGGCTGGCGGTCATCACCGGGCGCGCCGATGTGTCCTTCGAGCCCAATGCCATCAGCGCGTACTCGGCACGCGATGGCAAGGTGCGCCGGGCCGGGCTGTTCCCCGGTGGCTGGCCGGATTCGGCCGCGATCTCGGTGACCACCCGCAAGGGCAGCGGGCTGGCCGATGCCATCACCCAGGCGCTGAACGCGCAGATTGCCAGCGGCACCTACGCGCAGGCGCTGCAGCGCTGGAACCTGGGCGAAGAGGCGGTGGCGCAGTCGCAGACCAACCCGCCGGGCCTGCCCGGGTTCTGAACCGCGCAGGTGCCGCTGCAGGCACCTGCGCAGCCATTGCCGCTCAGCCGCGCGGCGAGAGCAGGTCGGCCAGGCCGATGCTGCGGTAGATCTCGCGGCGCATGCGGTCGGCCACCGCGTTGACCACTTCGGCGCCATCCTGCGAGGGGTCCACGTGCACGCGGAACGGGCGCGTGCCATGCGGCAGGCCGACCACGCGCACGATCTGCCGTGCCACCTCTTCCGGGCCGGCGTCGGCCGGCTCCAGGCTGGCCAGCCCCTTCAGCGCCTGCTCGGCCACGCCGGCATACGGGCCGTTCTCATACGCGGCCACGATGTGGGCATCGTCCGGCGTGCCCGAATGAGCGAAGTGGTTGGTGCCCTGGGTGAAGGCGCCGGGCACCATGATGGTGGTCTCGATGCCCCAGCGCGACAGCTCGGTGGAATAGGACACGGCCAGCGCATCCATTGCCGCCTTGGCCGCGAAGTACGGCGCCAGGAACGGCGGGGTGCCGCCACGGGTGGACGACGAGCCGACCCACAGCAGCAGCCCCTTGCCCTGCTGGCGCAGGTGCGGCAGCGCGGCGCGGTTGACGCGCTGGGCGCCGAGCACGTTGACGTCGTACTGCTGCATCAGCTGCTCGGGGGTGAAGGCTTCGGCCGGGCCGAACACCATGTGCCCGGCGTTGTGGACGATCACATCCAGCGCGCCGGCATCGGCCAGCACCTGGGCGATGGCGTCCTGGCTGGAGCGGTCGGACTGTACGTCCAGTTCGACCGTGCGCAGGTCGGCGCTGTGGTCGCGGGACCACTGGGCAATCTCGGCCACGCGGGCCGTGTTGCGGCCGGTCACTTCGCGCATCGAGGCGTAGACGGTGTGGCCGGCCAGGGCCAGCGCCTTGGCGGTCATCAGGCCGAAGCCGGACGAAACACCGGTGATGAGGATGGTGTGCGACATGGGAATTCTCCGGAACAGGAAGGGAAGGGGCCGCTGTGGCGGCAGGGTTACAACGCAGGGGTATGCAGGTGCTCGTACAGCGTGGTGCCGGCCTGCAGGTGGGGACGGAAGGCGAAGCCGCGGGCCAGCATCGCGTCCATGTCGGCGGTGCTGATGTGCATCACGTAGCTGTGTTCGTTGGCCACCAGAGCGAAGTCATCGGCGTCCAGCGCGGTGCGGTTGAACCACTTGCCCGGGTCGGCGTGGCCGCTGCGTACCACCTGCCCGTGGTGGTGCAGTTCCCAGCCGCCATCGAGCAGGATCCAGTAGCCATCGCCGCTGTCGTGCTGGCTGCTGCTGGTGATGGTGGTGCCGACACGCACTTCCCATTCGCGGGAGTGGTCGATGACCCAGCGCAGCTGGGGCGTGTCCAGGGCGGTGAAGAACGGGGTGTGGCGAAGCAGGTGCAGGTAAGTGATCGATGGTTTCATGGCGGCGGATGGCGTGCTGGAGCGGGTGATGAAGGCCAGGCCGAGGGCAAGCACGTACAGCAGGGCAGCAATGCAGAACAGCGGAGAGGTGCGCAGTGTCATGGCGGGGGGGGAAGTGGCGGCCATCCGTGGCCGGAGCAGGGCGGGGTGGGTGCTCAGCTGCGGGCCAGCAGGCGGCGCGGGGCGTTGTGCGAGACCCAGCCGGCCAGCGAACCCAGTGCACTGGCCGCGGCCAGCTCGGCCACGTGCGCGAGTGACGGCTCCAGGTGCGCGGCGAACCAGGCCACCAGGCCGAGGAAATAGCCCAGCAGGTTGTTCAGCACCGGCAGGCCGCGCAGGGCCACCACGCACAGCGCCACCACCAGCACCACCAGCGGCACGGCCAGCGTGGCGCCCAGCTGCGGGGCCAGATGGCCGATGGCCAGCGCGGCCACCGCACCGATGCCCAGCCCCAGCCACACGCAGCCGAGGTCTTCCACGGTGGAGCGGGTGGTCAGGCCGCGGGTGAAGAAGGCGATCCAGCCGATGAACATGGTCCAGACCGGCCACCCGGCATGCAGCGCGCCGGCAGCGGCGAAGGCGGCGGTGAGTGCGGCGGTGACGGTGATCAGCGCATAGGCGCGCGGGGAAACAGGCGTCGGGCTCATCGTCATGCTCCGTGTCAGACCACGCCGCCGTTGGCGCGCAGGACCTGGCCGTTGATCCAGCCACCGTCGGGGCCGGCCAGGAAGGCCGCCGCACCGGCGATGTCGTCGGGCTGGCCCAGGCGCTGCAGCGGCGGCATCTTGGCGAAGGTGGCGATCTGCTCTTCGGTCTTGCCGGTCAGGAACAGTTCGGTCGCCACCGGGCCCGGTGCCACCGCATTGACGGTGATCGCGCGGCCACGCAGTTCCTTGGCGAACACGCGGGTGAAGGCTTCCACCGCGGCCTTGGTGCCGTTGTAGATGGCATAGCCGGGCAGGTTCAGGCCCAGCGTGGTGCTGGACAGGTTGATGATGCGGCCGCCGTCGTTGAGGCGGGTGGCCGCTTCGCGCAGCGTGTTGAACACGCCCTGGGTATTGATGGCGAAGTTCTGCGCGAACAGGGCATCGCTGGTCTCGGCCAGCGGCGCGGTCTTGAGGATGCCGGCGTTGTTCACCAGCACGTCGATGCGGCCCAGCGCCGCTTCCACGGCGTCGAACATGGCGCGCACCTGCGCCGCATCGGAAACGTCGGCCTTCACCGCGAAGGCGGTGCCACCGGCGGCGGTCAGTTCGGCCACCAGCGCATCGGCTTCGGCTGCGTTGGAGGCGTAGTTGATGGCCACGGCGAAGCCATCGCGGGACAGGCGGCGGGCGATGGCCGCGCCGATGCCGCGCGAGGCGCCGGTGACCAGGGCAGTGCGGGAGACGGTGTTCATGGCGGGATTCCTTGCTGGGGTGGGTGGGGTGGAAGGAATCGTGCGCCATTCGCGTGCAGGGATAATAAGCGCTATATTGCGATCACTATTCCATCTGCTTTAACAATGGCCCGCCATGGACCGTTTCCAGGAAATGCAGGTCTTCGTGCGCATCGCCGACCGCCAGAGCTTCACGCTGGCCGCCGACGACCTGCGCATTCCGCGCGCAACCGCCACCAACCTGATCAAGCGGCTGGAGCAGCGCATCGGCGTGCGGCTGCTGGAACGCACCACCCGCCAGGTGCGCCTGACCCACGATGGGCAGGCCTACTACCACCGCTGCGTGCGCCTGCTGAGCGACCTGGAGGAAACCGAGAGTGCGTTCCGTGATGCGCCGCCGAAGGGGCTTCTGCGGGTGAACCTGCAGGGCACGCTGGCGCGCCACTTCGTGATGCCGGCGATGGGCGGCTTCATGGCGCAGTACCCGGACATCACCCTGCACGTGGGCGAGGACGACCGTCTGGTCGATCTGGTGCGCGAAGGCGTGGACTGCGTGCTGCGCGCCGGCACGCTGCAGGATTCCTCGCTGGTCGGCCGCCAGGTGGCGGCACTGGAACAGGTCACCGTGGCCAGCCCGGCGTACCTGCAGCAGCACGGGGTGCCGCAGTCACTGGCGGCGCTGTCGCAGCACCTGGCGGTGGACTACGCCGCCGGCAGCGGCGCACGGCTGGCCGCGCTGGATTTCCGTGTCGGCACGCAGTTCGAGGAACGCACGCTGGCATCACGCATCGCCGTGACTGGCGCCGATCTCTACACCGGCGCCGCATTGTCCGGCCTGGGCCTGATCCAGGTGCCGCGCTACCGGGTCACCGCCGAGCTGGCCGACGGCCGCCTGCAGGTGGTGCTGCCCGACCACCCGCCACCGCCGATGCCGGTCACCGTGCTGTACCCGCAGAACCGCCAGCTTTCCGCGCGCGTCCGCGTGTTCGCGCAATGGCTAGCGGCGCTGTTCCCCCCGCACGCGGCGCGCTGAAGGCTGCTCAGGCGAGGGCCGGGAGGTGGGTGCGCAGCCAGTCTTCCAGGCCCGTGGTGGCGATCCCTTCGCGGGCGTTGAAGGTATCGGCCTTCGGCCAGGCCACGCCGTCGGCACGGGCGAACGCCACCCGGTACTGGCGCATGCCATCGTGCGGGTGCGCCTGCGCATCGGCGCGCAGCTGCGCCAGCGGCCACAGCTCGCGCCGCAGCGGCCGGCCCAGCACGCGCTCCAGCGTGTCGGCCAGCGTGCGGTAGCTGAAGGTATCGCCGGCCACATGCACCACCTGGTCGGCGAAGGCGCGCCAGTCGGCGGCAATCCGCGCGGTCAGCTGGCCGATGTCTTCCGGCGTGGTGACCGTCAGCCGGTAGTCCCAGTCGCCCAGCGCACGCACCAGGCCCTGCTGCAGGTCGACCAGGCCGAATGCGGGCAGCGGCACGAAGCTGGTGAACATGCCGGTGGAAACAATCGTCCACTGCACATCACGCTGGCCGCGCAGCATCGTGCGCACGTCCAGCTGCTCATCCCACACCGCCTGCCCGCTGCCGCGCCCGACCACGTCGTAGTCCACGCCGAACTGCCAGGGAATGTAGTGCGCAACGCCGGCACGCAGCACGGCGGCGGTGATGCGGCGCTGGGTGCCGCTGCCGCCGACGAAACCGGTGCAGCAGATCACCTGCGTGTAGCCGCTGAAGATCGCCGCCAGTTCGGCTTCGCTGGCGGTGGCCAGGTCGGCCTCCACGCGTTGCACGCCGAGGGCCTGCAGGCGCGCCTGCGTGCTGTGGTGTTCTTCCGGGTCGGTATCGGCAGTCGGGCGCAGCAGCACCGACAGCGATGCAATACGGCCTTGGTCACGCTGCACGGCCAGCGCCGCCAGCACGTTGCTACCAAGCTCGCCGGCGCCGAGCACCAGGGTGGTGGGTGCGGCTGAAAGGGTAAGGTTCATGGTGGACTCCCGTTGAGCGGCGCAGCATAGTGAGCGCCTGCACCGGCGGGAAGAAGGCACACGCGTGATACCGGATGACACACTCAGCTTCGACGCGCTGCTGCAGCAATCGCAGCAGGCCTGCGATGCCCTCAGTGATGAGGAGGATGGCCTCAAGCGCGAAATCCTCGGCCACGCCGACAACCGCTGGTCGCTGGGCGTGGTGCATGCACTGGGCGTGCACGGCGCCCTGCGTCAGGCCGAGCTGGCGCGGCAGCTGCCCGGCGTTACCCAGCGCATGCTGACCCACATGCTGCGGCAGCTGCAGCGCGATGGCCTGATCACCCGCCACGACCATGACGAAGTGCCGCCGCGCGTGGACTACGCGCTGACGGCGTTGGGGCGCGGCCTGCTGATGGGCATGGTGCCGCTGTGGCGGTGGGTGATCGACAACGCCGAGGCCTTCCGCGAAGCGCGCGAGCGGTTCAAGGCGCCGTAGCGGCAGCGGGCCGGGCCGACATCAGCCCGGCCGCCGCGCCCCGGTACTCAGGGCGTCACCACATCCTGCCACCAGCGGCTGCCATGCACCGGTGCGGCCATGTCCAGCGCTTCGCCCATGCGCGGCGTGGCCACGTCCACACCGTGTTCGGTGGCCAGCGCGGTGATGCGTTCGAACGGCTGTTCCCAGCGGTGCAGGGCCAGGTCGAAGGTGCCGTTGTGGATCGGCAGCAGCCAGCGCCCGCGCAGGTCCAGGTGCGCCTGCAGTGTCTGCTCGGGCTGCATGTGCACGAACGCCCAGCGCGGATCGTAGGCGCCGGTCTCAATCATGGTCAGGTCGAACGGGCCGTACTTCTCGCCGATCGCCTTGAAGCCATCGAAGTAACCCGTGTCGCCGCTGAAGAAGATGCGGAAGCCATCGTCCTGGATCACCCACGAGGCCCACAGGCTGCGGTCGCTGTCACCCAGGCCGCGGCCGCTGAAGTGCTGGGCCGGGGTGGCGGTCAGGCGCAGGCCACCCACCTCGGTGCTCTGCCACCAGTCCAGCTGCTCGACCTTGTCGGCGGCAATGCCCCAGGCGATCAACTGGTCGCCCACGCCCAGCGGTGCGATGAAGCGCGCGGTCTTGCCGGCCAGCTGCATCACCGCCGCGTGGTCCAGGTGGTCGTAGTGGTTGTGCGAGAGGATCACCCCGGCAATCGGCGGCAGCGCGTCGATGCTGATCGGTGGTGCATGGAAGCGCGCCGGCCCGATCCACTGCAGCGGCGAGGCGCGTTCGGAGAACACCGGGTCGGTCAGCCAGTACTGGCCGCGCAGCTTCAGCAGCAGGGTGGAATGGCCCAGCCGGAACAGGCTGCGGTCGGGCGCGGCGTCCAGCGCGGCGCGGTCCAGCGGCACCACCGGAATGGGCCGCTCCGGTGCCGTGCCCTTCGGCTTGGGCTTGACCAGGGCGCTCCACCAGATCTCCACCCCCTGGCGGAAGCTGGTGGGCGGCTTGGGCCGGTCGTTGCGGAACTTGCCGTCGCGGTACTGCGGCGAGGTGGGGAAGTCGGGCAGGGCCCAGGAGCGGAGGAACGTGTAGGCGGTCACGGCAAGAATTCCAAGCAGGAGGACAAGGAGCAGGCGCTTCATCGGGGACGTCCGCTGTGGTACACTGGCTAATGCAGTTTCGAACATCGTAAAAGCACACTTGCCGGTGTAGAATGTCGGCGTCTGTTCAGTTACCCGGCCCTGCCATGCCCGAACGCCCGCAACGCCTGACCGACCGCAAGCGCGAAGACATCGTGCGCGCCGCCGTGGAAGAGTTCCGGGCGGCCGGCTACGAGGCCACCAGCATGGACCGCATCGCCGCAGTGGCCGGCGTGTCCAAGCGCACCGTGTACAACCACTTCCCGAGCAAGGAAGAGCTGTTCGCGGCCATCCTGGAAGAACTCTGGGAAAGCAGCGCGGCCAGCGTCGACCTGCCGTACCGCGCCGATGCGCCGCTGGACGCGCAGCTGCTGCAGCTGCTGCGGCAGAAGCTGGAACTGCTGGGTGATGCCAGCTTCATCGACCTGGCGCGGGCGGCC
Organism: Stenotrophomonas maltophilia; assembly: GCA_009912235.1. Lineage (GTDB taxonomy): Bacteria > Pseudomonadota > Gammaproteobacteria > Xanthomonadales > Xanthomonadaceae > Stenotrophomonas > Stenotrophomonas maltophilia_AV. Next base: position 705,736 of record WNDS01000001.1, on the reverse strand, counting down.
ATGGCCGAGATCATCCATTCGCCCGAGCGTGCGCAGGACATCGTCTGCCGCATGCGCGAGAAGGAGAGCGGAGTGACTTCCTGGATCCGCGCGGCGGCGGCCGACGGCCGGCTGCGCCCGGTCGATGCGGATTTTGCCGCGCACCAGCTCGAAGGCCTGGTGAAGAGTTTTGCGTTCTGGCCGCAGGTCACGTTGCGGCAGCCACCGCTGGCCAAGGCCGAGCGCGAGCGCGTGGCCGAATCCGCGGTCGCGATGTTCCTGGGCTGCTACGCGCGCTGAGCACGGTCGCGCGTGCAGCACGCGCGCCGCAACGCTCGCTCAGCCGCGCGGAGACAGCAGCCGCCGGCCCAGCGCGATGGCCTCGTCCTCATCCCGCGCGAATGCCACTGGAAACCCGAACGCCTTGCTGGAGGTGCCGGCCAGTGCGCGGATCGGCGCCGGCAGCGGGCGGTCGCCTTCCAGCACCACCATGCCCCTGCACAGCAGCCGCATGCGGTCCTTGATGCGCTTGAAGAACGCCGCGTGCTGCCGGCGCTGGTCAGCGCTTTCATCGGCGTGGTCATCGGCGGCGTGGTCGGTGATCAGCACGAACGGATGGCCACGTTCCAGCAGTTGCTCCAGGCGCTGCTCATCGTCGTGGTCGTGGCGCCGTTCCGGGTCAAGGTGGCGGCGGAGAAACACCAAGGGGCTGCGCGAATCGTCGATGATCATGTCCGGTTCCTGGCAAGGGGCAGTGATGCGCAGGGCGGGCGTTGGCTGGCGTGCTTCGGGGCCCAGCATGCGGCCTGCCGGCGTGCAGCGGGTTCGGTCCCGCGCCAACGGCCAGCGCATTCGCGCCAACCTGTGTCAGGGGTCCAGCCGGGGCGCCAGTCCGGTTTCCAGCAGGGCCAGGAACATGGCGATGCGCTGCGGCCGGAAGTCGCGGCGGGTGGTGATCACGCTCAATGCTAGCGCCGGGCCTTCCCAGTCCGGCAGCACGCGCTGCAGGCGGCCCTCGTGCAGGTGCGGCTGCGCCAGCCACAGCGGCAGCATCGCGATGCCCACACCGCCAAGGCAGTGCTGCAGCAGTACGTCGGCATCGTTGGCCACCAGGTCGCCCTGCACGGCCACGGTCACGCTGTCTTCGCCGTGATGGAACGTCCAGGCCGGTGCCTGGCCGCCGCTGGCAAAGCACAGGCAATTGCGCTGTGCCAGCTGTGCCGGTGCCTGCGGCGCACCGTGGGCGGCCAGGTACTCCGCGCTTGCCACCAGCACCTGGTGCACCACGCCTATGCGGCGGGTGGGGTAGTCGTTCACCGGCAGGCGGCCGATGCGCAGCGCGATGTCCACGCCTTTCGCTGCCAGGTCGACCACTGCGTTGCTCATCAGCAGTTCCACCCGCACCTTGGGATGCTCGCACAGGAACTGCTGCACCAGCGGGGCCAGCACCTGGCGGCCGAACGACGAAGGGGCGGCGACCCGGATCAGTCCGCTGGGCTCGCGGCGGCGTGCGCGGATCTCGTCCTCGCAGTGCTCCAGCGCCTCCAGGATCGGTGCCAGCCGTTCGCGCAGCTGCTGGCCATCTTCGGTGATGGTCACCGCGCGCGTGGTGCGGCGGAACAGCTGCACGCCCAGCCGCGCTTCGGTGGCGGCCACCAGGCGGCTCACCTGTGACTGCTGCAGCCCGGTGTCCTCGGCCACGCGGCTGAAGCTGCCGGCATCGGCAACGCGAAGAAACACCCGGTACGCCTGCAGCATGTCCATTGATGCATCTTTGCATGGAAGCCATGCGGGCTGCCGGTTTATCCGCGCCGGGCGCGCTGCCTACCATCGTCTCCCTGCCGCATCGGGCGGCTGCAATGGCAACGAACCGGAGAACTTTCATGACGATCATCGGCGCAGCGGCTGCGCTTTCCGTAGCTGGAATGGTGGCCGCAGGCCCCACGCCACTGGCCCTGCAGGTGCTTGACGCGCGGCTGCACGAGCTCGTGCCTGTACAGCCGACGCTGGAACGGGTGGCCACCGGCTTCGGTTTCACCGAAGGGGTCACCTGGGTGCCGCGCGACGGTGGCTACCTGCTGTTCAGCGATATTCCCGCCAACGTGATCTACCGCTGGGCACCGGGGGACGCGCAGGCCCGCGTGTTCCTCGAAAAGGCCGGCTACCAGGGCCATGACACCTGGCGGGCGGGCATGCCGTTCAACAACGGCAAGGCCGAGGGCGCGCCGGATTACGAAGCCTTCAACATGTTCGGTTCCAACGGCAATACGCTGGACCCGCAGGGGCGGCTGGTCATCGCCACCTGGGGCGGGCGTTCGATCGTGCGGGTGGAGGCCGACGGCCGGCGCACGCTGCTGGCCGACCGCCACCAGGGCCGGCGCCTGGGCGGGCCGAACGATGTGGTCGTGCGCCGCAACGGTGATATCTACTTCACCGACACCTTCGGCGGCATGCTGAAGCTGGAGCAGGACCCCTCACGCGAGATCGACCACAACGCGGTGTTCCGCCTGCGCGATGGCGTGCTGACCGAAGTGGCGGCCGACATGCCCAACGTCAACGGCCTGGCGTTCTCGCCGGACGAGTCGACCCTGTACGTCACAGGCTCGGGTGACAACCATCTCCGCGCCTACCCGGTGCAGGCCGACGGCCTGCTGGGTGAGGGCCGGTTGTTCTGTGACCTGTCCACGCTGCCGGGGCCGGGCATCACCGATGGCCTGCGCGTGGACGTGCAGGGCAACGTGTGGACCACCGCGCCCGGCGGCGTGCGCATCCTGGCACCCGACGGCACGGCGCTGGGGCACGTGCCGCTGCCCGAGCCGGCCACCAACCTGGAATTCGGCGGTGCCGACCGGCGCATGCTCTACATCTCCACACCCACCAGCATCTACCGCATGCCCACGCGCATCGCCGGCGCGCGCTGAGCGTCATCGCCGGTACGGGTGCCCGCGGCGGTGTCCGTGCGGCGCATGCCCAGCCAGACCAGCAGCGCGGCCAGTGCGGCGGCCACGCCGGCCACCAGGAAGGCCTGCGCGAAGCCCTGCTGGTAGGCCATGCGGGCGATACCGGTGACCGTGGCCGCGACATCGGCAGGGTAGGCCTGCAGCGCACGCTGCAGGTCACCGGCCACGATGCGGTCCACCAGTTGCGCATCCAGCGGAAGGTGCGCGGCCGGCATCGCCTGCTGCAGTGCGCTGCGGGTGGTGCCGGCCAGCACCGCGCCCAGCCCGGCAAAGCCCATCAGGATGCCGGTGAAGCGCGCAGTGGTGCTGATGCCCGACGCCATGCCGGCGCGGTGCGGCGGCACGGTGCCCATGATCGCCTTCTGCGTTTCACCGTTGAGCAGGCCACCGCCGGTGCCGAGCAGGGCCATGGCCAGCACCAGTGCCGGCAGTCCGGGCTGCGCGGCGACAAACACCATTGCCAGGTTGCCCAGCGCCACCACGGCCAGGCCGATGGAAAGCAGCCGGCGGCTGTCCAGGCGGGTGGACAGCCGGCGTGCGACCTGCGGGAACACCAGCATGGCCAGTGCGAACGGCAGCATGCCCAGCCCGGCCATCAGCGCGGTCTAGCCGCGCCCGTTCTGCAGGAACTGCGGTAGCAGCGAGGCCATCACCTGCGCGGTGGCGGCATAGGCGAACATCGCCAGCACCGAACCACTGAACGGCAGGTCGGCAAACAGCCGCAGGTCCAGCATCGGGTGCGCGCGGCGCCGTTCCACCACGCTGAAGGCAGTGAACAGCGCGATGCCCACGCCCAGCCGCAGCAGCACCCCGGCACTGGTCCAGCCTTCGCCGGGGCCTTCGATCAGCGCCCAGGTCAGGCTGAACATCGCCATCGCGAACAGGGCGATGCCCGGCAGGTCGAGCGCACGCGGCGTCGGGTCACGCGATTCCTCGATGTACACCGGCACCGCCGCGGCCAGCAGCGCGCACAGCGGCACGTTCACATGGAACGCCCAGCGCCAGCCCAGCCAGTGGTTGATCACGCCGCCCAGCAGCGGCGAGAGCACCATGGTCAGGCCCATGATGCCGCCCCACAGGGCCCACGCGCGCCCGCGGGCGGCCGGGTCGTGGAAGCCGTGGCCGATGATCGCCAGCGCCGGCGCCAGCAGGAAGGCGGCACCCACGCCCTGCGCCGCGCGCGCCAGGTACAGGCCGCTGGCGGCGGGGGCCAGGCCGCAGGCCAGCGATGCAAGGGCGAACACGGCGATGCCGAGCAGGAACACGCGGCGCCGGCCGAAGCGGTCGGCGATGGCACCGGCCGGCAGCAGCAGCGCGGCAAAGCACAGCACGTAGCTGCTGATCACCCATTCCACATCGGCGAACGAGGCGTGCAGGTCACGGGCGATGGTCGGCAGCACCACGCCCACCACGTTGGTGTCCAGCACCGTCATGGCGCAGCCGGTGGACGCCACCAGCAGCAGCGGCAGGGTACGGGGGGAAGCGGCGGACATCGCGAAGGTCTCCTGGGAACGTGGCCCCATTCCATTCCTCTGCGGTATTCGGTTCAATACAGTCAACCGACCGGATAATTCGGAAAAACCGAACAGGGGCCCTGCATGGACCTGAAATACCTGCGTGCCTTCGTCACCGTGGCGCGCAACCTGCATTTCGCGCAGTCGGCCGAGGAGCTGGAACTGTGCCCGCCCACGCTGACCGCGCAGATCCAGGCGCTGGAGTGGCTGCTGCAGGCGCGCCTGTTCCAGCGCAGCAAGCGCAGCGTGGCGCTGACCGCCGCAGGCCAGGCCTTCCTGGTGGAAGCGCAGGCGGCGCTGGCGCAGTACGAGCGCGCGCTGGAGGTTGGCCGCCGTGCCGGGCGCGGCCAGCTGGGCCGGGTGCAGATCGGCTACGTGGGCTCGGCGGTGTTCTTCGGCGCGCTGCAGGACCAGGTGCGGCGCTTCCGCCAGCAGTGGCCCGGCGTGCAGGTGGAGGCCAGGGAAATGGCCACCGATGTGCTGGTGCCGCAGCTGGAAGACGGGCAGCTGGACGTCGGCTTCGTCCGCACACCGGTGGCACTGCCGCCCGGCCTGGCCAGCCACGTGGTGGCCCGCGACCGTTTCTGTCTGGCGTTGTCGGCCGACCACGCGCTGGCCGGTGCGGGCCCGGCGTTGAAGCCGCGTGCGCTGGCGCGGGAGGCCTTCGTGGTGCCCGAGCAGGGGCTGGGCCTGCGCGAAGTGGCCCGGCGCGGGCGCTTCGAACCGCAGGTTGTGTCCGTGCCCGGCAGCCTGCAGGCGGTGCTGGCCGACGTGGCGCTGGGCATGGGCATCGCGGTGGTGCCCAGCGTGCTGGTGCAGGTGGCGCACCTGCCGAACGTGGTCTACCGGCAGATCGACGGCGCGGTGATTCCCTCCGAAGTGGGCGCGCTGTTCCGCCGCCACGAGCGTTCGCCGGCGGTGCGCCACCTGATTGCGCAGATCCGCGCCACGGCCGCCGCTGGCTGACGCCTGTTGCAGCTGGCGGGCTGAAACTAATAGTATTAGGCAAATGCCTTTTGAGAATAGTTCATGCCGCGTGCCGGTCTGTCCGTCGATACCATCGCCCAGGCCGCTGCGGAGGCGGCCGATGCGCTCGGCTTTGAAGCGCTGACCGGTGCGGAGGTGGCGCGCCGGCTGGGTGTGCGCCTGCCCAGCCTGTACGCGCATGTGGCCAATCTCGATGCGCTGAAGGCGCGCGTGGCACTGCTGGCCCTGCGCGAACTGGCCGACCGCGTGGACGAAGCGATTGCGGGCCGCGCTGGTGGCGATGCATTGCGCGGCCTGGCCGATGCCCATCGCGATTACGCACGCGCACACCCCGGGCGCTTCACCGCCACCCGCCACCCGCTGTCGTCGGCGCTGGCAGCGGAAAGCGCGGGGCCACGGCTGTCACGCGCGCTGTTCGCGCTGCTGCGCGGCTACCCCATCGAGGCAGCAGAGCAGCCCCATGCGGTGCGCCTGATCGGCAGTTTTCTGCTCGGCCACACGCTGCTGGACGCCGCCGGTGCATTCGGTCACAGCGTGCCGGCCGCGGGCGACAGCTGGGTGCGCAACCTGCAGGTGCTGGACGGCCTGCTGCAGCAGTGGCCATCGCCGCCTGCCGGAGCGCAACGATGAGTCCGCACACGGCGCCCGCCGAGGGCCTGCATGTTCCGGCGCGCACGCTGCCGTTTCCCAGCAGCATCAGTGACGCCGCGCAGGCGGCACTGCGCCGGCTGGTCAACGCCGACGGCGTGCCGGTCAACGCGCTGCAGGTGATGTCGGCCCCGGACGACATCGACGGGTGGCTGCGGGTCAAGGCCGGCGCCGATGCCTGGTACGCCGCAGCGCTGGCGCCGGTGGAGGCCACGCTGCGTGCAGCGTGCCGGACCCTGGTGATCGGCGCGGCCAGCGTGCATATCGCTACGCCAGCAGACGCAGCGCACACGGATGCCGTGCTGCTGGAGCTGCATGGCGGCGGCCTGGTGATGGGCGGTGGCGCAGCCTGCCGCATCGGGGCGCGGCAGCACGCCGATCAGTTCGGCCCGCGCTGCGTGGCCGTGGATTATCGGTTGCCGCCGCAGCATCCCTATCCGGCCGCACTGGACGACTGCCTGCAGGTGTACCGCCATCTGCTGGCGCAGCAGCCGGCACACCGCATCGTCATCTGCGGGCGCTCGGCCGGTGGCAACCTGGCCACCGCCATGCTGCTGCGCGCGCGATGAGGGCCTGCCGATGCCGGCCGCGCTGGTGCTGCGCTCACCGCAGGTGGATCTGACCGAATCGGGCGACAGCTTCCAGGTCAACCAGTGGGTCGACCTGATGCTGCCTCTGTCATTGATGGCCAACCATCGGCTGTACGCGGCCGGTGCCGATCTGCGGCACCCCTACCTGTCGCCGCTGTTCGGCGACTTCGACGGTTTCCCGCCCACCTTCCTGCAGAGCGGCACCCGCGATGTGCTCCTGTCCAACACCGTACGCCTGCACCGGCGCCTGCTCGACGCCGGGGTGCAGGCCGAACTGCATGTCTTCGAGGCGATGCCGCACGGTGGTTTTGGCGGTGCGCCCGAGGACGAAGCGCTGGCGATGGAAATCGGCCGCTTCATGCATGCCCGGCTGCGGTTGTAGTGCAGCCAGGTAGGCGCGGGCTCAGTCGTGCAGCACCTGGGCGTGCAACTGCAGCAGGCCGCCACCGGACGCCGCTGCAGCGCTGAACTGCAACCGCCGCGGCGCGGGCAGGGTATCGAACAGGCGCGTACCTGCGCCCAGCAGCACCGGGACCTGGGTCAGCACCAGCGCGTCCAAGAGGTCAGCCTGCAGGGCCTGGCGCACGATCGTGCTGCCGTCCAGATAGATGTCGCCGCCGTCGGCCAGCGCGTGCGCCCGTGCAAGCAGTTCGGGCAGCGTGCCCGCTGCCGCGCTCACGGTTGCCGGCTGGCCTGTCAGTGGGCGATGGGTTGCCACCAGTACCGGCACCTGGCCGTAGGGCCAGGCCTCCATCGCCGCCACGATGTCGTAGGTGGTGCGGCCCATCAGCAGGCAGCCCACGCTGGCCATGAAGGCTTCGAATTCCAGGTAATCCGGTGAGCGTGGCAGCGCCGCCGGGGCGCTGTAGTCGGCGGCCAGCCAGTCCAGCGTATTGTTGGGGCCGGCGATGAAGCCATCCAGCGAGCAGCCCAGGTAGGCGCGTACGCGGCCCGTGCGATTGTCCATGTGTTTCATATGATAAACGAACGTTCGTTTATAATAAACAGATGCCACGTACCCGCGCCATCACCGACAGCACTCTCGTCGACGCCGCCCTTTCGCTGCTCACCGACGCAGGCCCGCAGGGCTTCACCCTGGCGGCGCTTGGCGCACGCGTGGGCCTGTCGCCGTCAACGCTGCTGCAACGCTTTGGCAGCCGCGCCGAACTGCTTGCGCAGACCATTGCCCGCTCCACCGCGCGCCTGCAGGCGCCACCACCGCCGGGGCAGGCCGCCTCGAGTGCTGAACTGATCGCCTGGCTGGTCGGCATGACGGCCGGGATGGACGCACGCCCACAGTTGGCCGGACAGGTCAGCGCTGCTGATGGAAGACTTGCGCGACGCCGAGGGCACGCGCGGTACGCTGGCAGGCAGGCATGTGCTGGCGCTGCGGCAGGCGCTGTCATCGCGCCTGCAGGCGCTGGGCGTGCGGCAACCCGAACAGGCCGCGCGGATGGTGGAGGCGCACTGGCATGGCCTGGTGCTGCAGTGGGGGCTGGGCGGAACGGGATCGCTGTGCCGCTGGATGGCAGCAGGGCTTGCCGACGTGCTGGACCTGCTCGGGGTTGAGCCGGAATAGAGCGCAGCGCACGGGCGGCGCGCCGCCCGGACAGCCTCAGCCAGCCGCGCCGGCCAGCTGCTCGCGCAGCCAGCGGTGCGCCGGGTCGCGGTGCACCCGTTCATGCCACAGCAGCACCATCTCGAACCCCTGGATTTCCAGTGGCGCCTCGACCACCCGGAACGCCGGGTCGCCTTCCACCAGCCGCGCCGGCAGCATCGCCACCAGGTCGGTGCGAACCAGCGCATTGCGCAGGAACAGGAAGTGAGGCACCGACAGCGCCACGTTGCGGCTGCGGCCGAGCTGGGCCAGCGCGGCATCGGTGACCCCGTGGAAACCGCCGCCATCGGGGGATACCAGGGCATGGTCCAGTGCACAGAACCGCGCCAGCGTCGGCCGCCGATTCAGCTGCGGGTGGCCCGCGCGCCCGGCCAGCACATAGCGTTCGTTGAACAGCGGGCGGCGGTGCAGCGAGGGCGGGGCATCGCTGGTGATGTGCAGGGCCAGGTCGATATCCCCGCACTCGGCCAGCGCCACCATCTGCGCCGGGGCCAGCCCGGTCACCGCCAGCCGCGCACCCGGCGAGGCCGCATACAGGCGCGGCAGGAACGGCAGCAGCACGGTGCTGGCGCCGTAGTCCGAGGCCATCACCCGCCATGTCCGCGTGTCCTGCGCCGGGTCGAACGGCTGCGAGGGGGCCACTGCGCGTTCCAGCATGGTCAGCGCTTCGGCCAGCGGCACGCGCAGTGCCTCGGCCCGCGCCGTGGGCCGCATGCCGCGCGGCCCGGGCAGCAGCAGCGGATCGTTGAATGCGGTGCGCAGCCGGCCCAGCTGCACGCTTACCGTGGGCTGGGCCAGGTGCAGGCGCGCAGCTGCACGGGTCACGCTCTGCTCGTCCAGCAGGGCCTGCAGGGTCACCAGCAGGTTCAGGTCGAGCCGGCGCAGGGTATTGTGCATGGCAATGCCTGGAATCATTGAAATTCATTTCAACTATAGCGTGGCGGCGCCTACCGTGGTTCCACTTCCCACGGATCCCCCGCATGAACGTCTTCATCGTCTACGCCCACCCCGAACCGCAATCGCTGAACGGCGCGCTGCGCGTTTTCACCGTGCAGCACCTGCAGGCGCAGGGCCACACCGTGCAGGTCTCGGACCTGCATGCCATGCAGTGGAAGCCGGTGCTGGATGCGGCCGACTGCCCGCAGCGCGACCCGGCATGGCCGTTCCAGCCTGCGCAGGATTCGCGCCGGGCCTTCGACGGCGGCACCCAGGCCATCGACATCGCCGCCGAGCAGGCGAAGCTGCGCTGGGCCGACGTAGTCATCCTGCAGTTCCCGCTGTGGTGGTTCTCGATGCCGGCCATCCTCAAGGGCTGGGTCGACCGGGTCTATGCCAACGGCTTCGCCTACGGCGTGGGCGAGCATTCCGATGCGCACTGGGGCGATCGCTATGGCGAGGGCAACATGCGCGGCAAGCGCGCCATGCTGCTGGTCACCACCGGTGGCTGGGCGCCGCACTACAGCCCGCGCGGCATCAACGGCCCGATGGAGGCGGTGCTGTTCCCGATCGAGCACGGCATCCTGTTCTATCCCGGCTTCGATGTGCTGCCGGCGCATGTGCTGTACCGCACCGGCAGCATGGGTACCGAGCGCTTTACCGCTGAAACCCAGCGCCTGGCGCAGCGCCTTGATGGGCTGCGTACCGATGCCACGCTGCCGTACCGGCGGCAGAACGCCGGCGATTACCACATTCCCGAGTTGACGTTGCGTGAGGGCCTGGCGCCAGGCGAGGAGGGCTTCGGCATCCATCTCGAGCCTGCCGGCGCGGCGGACAGATCCGTCGGCGCGTGAAGCATCGCGATGTGACCCGTAGCGCATTCTCCTTCACTTCGGATCTGCCATAGTCCGGCGAGGGGGATTCACGGAGTTTCATCGCAACATGCCACTGGCATCGAACGCTCGGATCATCGAGTTGCTGCAGCAGTCCTATGGCATCGTCGCCAACGCGGTGGTGCCACGCCCGGTCGGTGCCGACGCGCATGCCAGCGTGTACCGCATCGATGCGCGGCAGTGCCAATGGTGGCTGAAGTGCCGCAGCTACCAGGTGCATGCCGGCGTCTGGGACAGCCTGCACTGGCTGCGCACCGAACAGGGCATCGAGGAAATCGTGGCGCCGTGGCCGGCGTTGACCGGCGGCGCTTCGGTGCAGCGTTGGGGCCTGCAGTTCACGCTGTTCCCATACGTGAAAGGCGTCTCCGGTTTCGAGGCGGCGCTGAGCTGTGCGCAGTGGCGCCGGCTGGGCGATGTGATGCGCAGGCTGCACACAGCGCAGCTGCCGGCCGAATTGAAGGCCGGGCTGCCGGCGGTGCTGCTGGACCGCGCTGCACTGGATACCGTCGGCGGCTGGCTGCAGCAGCCGGCGGCGCTGCCGGAACCGCGCGATGCGTTCGGCCGCCGCTTCCTGGGCATCTGGCAGCAGCAGCGCGGCCGCATCGAGCAGCTGCAGGCGCGTGCCGAACAGCTTTACGCGCAGCTGCAGGGCGAGCGCCCGCCGCTGCACCTGTGCCATACCGATCTGCACGCCGGCAACCTGCTGATGGCCCCCGATGGCGGCCTGTTCCTGATCGACTGGGACGGGCTGTCACTGGCGCCACGCGAGCGCGACCTGATGTTCATTGGCGGTGCGGTCGGTGGGCGCTGGGGCCGCGAGCAGCCGCTGGGCTTCGCCGAAGGCTATGCCGGGCCGGCGGGCGACCCGCGCTGGATTGCCTGGTACCGGTACTGGCGCGTGCTGCAGGACCTGATCGAATTCCAGCAGGCGCTGCTGGCAGCCGGCGCGGAGAAGCGCCCGGTGCCGCTGCGGCGGCAGTCGCTGCAGTTCCTGGGCGAACAGTTCGCGCCGGGCAACGTGTTCGACGCGGCCGCGCGTGCGGTGCCGGCCTGAGCCGCCGCGCCCGCGCTTACTCCACGGGTTTGGCGGCGATGGTGGGCGCACTGCTGCGCGCACGCCGTGCCAGCACCGCCTCACGGTGGGCAATGTAGGCATTGGCACCGAGGATGATGCCCGCACCCAGCACGGTCCAGCGGTCAAGGGCTTCGTCGAACAGCAGCCAGGCCAGCACGCTCACCAGCGGCAGCTGCATGAAGCTGATCGGCGTCAGCGCAGACACTTCGCCCAGGCGCAATGCGCAGGTCCACAGCAGCTGGCCGATGGTACCGAACAGGCCGGTGGCGGCCAGCCACAGCCAGGCCATGCCCTGCGGCCACACCCAGACGAACAGCGCCGGCACCAGCGACAGCGGCACCCAGAACACATAGGTGTAGAGCACCACGGTGTCGGCGCTGTCCACGCGAGTCAGCTGCTTGATCTGGATCGCCACCAGCGAACTGAGCACGGCGGCGGCCACGGCCACCAGGCTGCCGGCGCTGAAGCCGGCGGTGCCGGGGCGCACGATGATCAGCACGCCGATGAAACCGGCCACCACCGCCGCCCAGCGGCGCACGCGCACGGTTTCGCCCAGCCACAGCACCGTAGCGATGGTGACGAACAGCGGCGTCGAATAGGACAGCGAAATGGCCTGCGCCAACGGCAGGTGGCCCAGCGCCCAGAACGCGCACAGCATCGACGCCAGGCCGATGGCACTGCGCACGAAGTAGCGCGGCAGCTGGGTGGTCTTCAACGGCGCGCGGCCCGGCCGCAGCAGCATCGGCAGCAGGGCCAGCAGGCCGAAGGCGTTGCGGAAGAACGCCACTTCCTGCGTGGGCACATAGGCGGTGGCGTAGCGGATGCACACCGCCATCAGGCCGAAGGCGGTGGTACTGGCAAGCATCAGCACCGCCGCCCGCAGCGGGGTGGCGCCGCCGGTGCTGCTGGCCGCGCTCACCACTGCGCGCCGAGCAGGCGCGGTTCCGGTTCGATCGGCACGCCGAAGGTTTCCAGTACCGATGCCGAGATGCGCCGGGCCAGATCGAGCAGCTGTGCGCCGCTGGCACTGCCATGGTTCACCAGCACCAGCGCATGGCTGGCCGCCACGCCGGCATCGCCGTCACGGAAGCTCTTCCAGCCGCAGGTCTCGATCATCCAGGCGGCTGACACCTTGCGCTGGTCCTCGCGCTCGGCCGGGAATACCGGCAAGCCGGGGAATTGCTGCTGCAGCACGTCCACCTGTTCCAGCGTAAGAACAGGGTTCTTGAAGAAGCTGCCGGCGTTGCCCAGCACGTCCGGGTCGGGCAGCTTGCGGCGGCGGATGGCGATGACCGCATTGGCCACGTCGGCCGCCACCGGCAGTTCCACGTTCTGCGCCTGCAGTTCCTCGCGGATGCCGGCGTAGTCCATGCGCAGATCGTGCAGCAGCGGCAGCTTCAGCTCGATGGCGGTGATCAGGTAGCGGTCCGGCTGTTGCTTGAACACGCTGTCGCGGTAGCCGAAGGCACACTGCGCGCAGTCCAGCCGCACCCATTCGCGCTGCTGGCAGTCCCAGGCCTCCACGGCCTGGATGAACTCGCCGATCTGTGCGCCATAGGCGCCGATGTTCTGGATCGGCGCTGCACCGGCGGTGCCGGGAATCAGGGCCAGGTTCTCCAGCCCGGACAGGCCGTTCTGCAGCGACCACATCACCAGCCCGTGCCAGGGCAGGCCGGCGCCGGCACGCACCACGGCATGGTCGGCGCGGTGCTCCAGGAAGCTGATGTCCCGGTTGGCGAACACCAGCACCGTGCCGGGCAGGTCCTCGGCAATCAGCACGTTGCTGCCGCTGCCCAGCACCAGCAGCGGGCCTGCGGCCACCTGCGGCAGGGCCAGCACGTCCGGCAGCAGCGCCGGGTCATGCAGTTCCAGCAGCTGCGCGGCAGTGGCCTTCACGTGGAAGGTGTTCAACGCCTGCAGCGGCGCGTTCTCGGTCAGCGTCCAGCGCAGCGGTGCGCCGTCGTGGCCGGTGCTGTCGATGATGGGGGCGCTCACAGCGGAGCCACCGCGCCGCGGCTGGGCGCTTCGCGGCGGCGGATCGCCTCCACGCATTCGCTCACCAGCGCCGGGCCCTTGAAGATCAAGCCGCTGTAGCACTGCACCAGCGCGGCACCGGCCGCCATCTTGGCCACCGCATCGGAACCGGACTGGATGCCGCCCACGCCGATCAGCAGCATGGTTTCCGGCAGCCGCGCGCGCAGCCGGCGCAGCACCAGTGTGGACTGCGCGAGCAGCGGTGCGCCGGAGAGACCGCCGGCCTCGTTGGCCAGCGGATCACCGGCGATCTGCGTGCGGTCGATGGTGGTGTTGGTGGCGATCACCCCGTCCACCTGCAGTTCGCCCAGCACGCGCGCGGCGGCATCGATGTCGCGGTCGTTCAGGTCCGGCGCCACCTTCACCAGCATCGGCACGCGGCGGCCATGCTGCGCCGCCAGCGCTTCCTGGCGCTCGCGCAGCCCGGCCACCAGCTGCCGCAGCGCGGTTTCTTCCTGCAGCTCGCGCAGGCCGGCGGTGTTGGGCGAGGAAATGTTGACGGTGATGTAGTCGGCCAGCGGGTACACCTTGTCCAGGCACAGCAGGTAGTCCTGCAGCGCCTGCTCGTTGGGGGTGTCCTTGTTCTTGCCGATGTTGATGCCGAGCATGCCGCGGCGGTCGCGCGCGCGTTCGACGTTGCGCACCAGCGCATCAACGCCATCGTTGTTGAAGCCCATGCGGTTGATGATCGCGCCGTGCGCGGGCAACCGGAACAGGCGTGGGCGCGGGTTGCCGGCCTGCGGGCGCGGGGTGATGGTGCCGATCTCCACGAAGCCGAAGCCCAGCGCGAACAGGGCATCGATGTGCGCGCCGTTCTTGTCCAGCCCGGCGGCCAGCCCGACCGGGTTCGGGAAGCGCAGCCCGAAGGCCTCGGTCGGCAGCGGGGCGATCTTCGGCGCCACCAGCGGCGTGGTGCCGGTGCGGTAGGCCAGGTCCAGCGCGGACAGGCCCAGGCCGTGTGCGCGTTGGGCGTCGAAGGAGAACAGGAAGGGGCGGGCAAGCGAATACATGCGTTGTTTCAATCCAGCGTGCCGAGGAAAGCTCGGGTTTGATGCTCGAAGGCGACCTGTCCATCCACCGCGTGGGCGTCGAACAGGGCGTGCAGGGCATCGATCATCGCCGCATGGCGCGGGCGGCCGGCCTGCGGTGCATAGGAAGAAGACAGCAGGCGGCCGCGCAGGGCATCGAAATCCAGCGCCTGCACATTGGGCAGTTGCAGCTCGCCGCGCAGCCCGATGCCGAACCAGGCGCGCATGCTGGCGTCATCCTGGTAGCGCTCGGCTACCACGCTGTAGTCGGTGCCGTAATCCAGCAGCAGCTGCTCGTAGCCGTGCTGGAAGGCCGAGCCGGTCAGTACGCGCGAATTCCAGTAGACCAGAGCCAGGCCGCCGCGCTGCAGGATGCGCTGCCACTCGCGGCGCACTGCCACCGTGTCGAACCAGTGGAAGGCCTGCGCGGCGCTGACCAGGCCGACGCTGGCATCGGCCAGGCCGGTGGCTTCGGCGCGGCCATCCACGGCGCGGAAGCGCAGGTACTGCGGTGCCAGCCATTGTTCGGCGGCAGCGCGCATCGCCGCGTTGGGCTCCACCGCCACCAGCGGGTGGCCGGCCGCCAGGAACAGCCGGCTGGAAATGCCGGTGCCGGCGCCGATGTCGGCCACCAGGGTTTCGGTGGGCACGGCCATCTCGCCGTGCAGCCAGTGCAGCAGCCCCGGCGGGTAGCCGGGGCGGTAGCGCACGTAATCCTCGACGCGGCTGCTGAAGCGTTCGGTCGAATCCGGTGCGCCCATCGGGTCAGCTGCTCATCGCGGCCAGCCAGGCCAGGCCGCCGAAGAACAGCACGAAGGCCAGGATGGCCAGCACCACGCCGACTACCATCACCCAGCCCAGGATCAGGCCGGCCACGGCCAGGCCGTCACCCTCCAGCTCCAGCGGGCGACGACGGATTTCGGCACGGGCCATGTGCCCGGTGATGATCGCCACGATGGCCCCGACGAAGGGGAGCACGGTCCAGCTGCAGATGCCCAGTACCAGGCTGACCACGGCCAGGCCGCTGGTGTGTCGGGTTGCTACGTTCATGCGGGCTCCTCCTTGGCAGAGGCCCCATGATAAAGCCTCGGCCCCGGCAATCCCATCGGCCGGGGCAGGGCGGGGTGCTCAGCCCATCAGCACCTGGCCGCCATCGACGTTGAGCACATGGCCGGTGATCCAGCCGGCCAGCGGTGAGCACAGGAACAGCGCCGCATGGGCGATCTCCTGCGGCTGGCCGAAGCGCCCGAACGGAATCTTCGCCAGCGTGCCGTGGTAGAGCGCCAGGTCGTCACGGCGGCGGCGTGCCCACAGGCCGTCGTCGAACTCGATGGAGCCGGGGGCGATTGCGTTGACGCGGATGCGGTCGGACGCCAGTGCCAGGGCCTGCGAGGTGGTGTAGTGGGACAGCGCGGCCTTGGCTGCGGCATACGGTGCCGCGCTGGGGCGGGCCTGCTGTGCGGCGATCGAGGACAGGTTGAGGATGCACGCATCGGCGGACGCGCGCAGCCAGGGCAGGGCCAGGCGCGATGCGCGCACCGCCGCCATCAGGTCCACCTGCAGGCTGGCGGCCCAGTCGTCCTCATCGTCGGCCATGCCGTAACCGGTGGCGTTGTTGACCAGCACGTCGATGCCGCCCAGTGCCTCGGCCGACGCCTGCAGCCAGCCCGCGATCTGTGCAGCGTCGGCCAGATCCACGGCAAAGGTGTGCAGCGGCGTGCCGCGCTGCCGGGCGTCGGCCTGCAGTGCATCCAGCCCCGCCTGGCCACGCGCGCAGACCGAAACGCGTGCGCCGGCGCCGGCAAACGCCAGCGCCAGTTCACGGCCGATGCCCTTGCTGCCACCGGCCACCAGGACACGGCGGCCGCTGAAATCCAGGGTCGGCACGGTCGCCATCACAGGTCGAACTTGATGCCCTGGGCCAGCGGCATGGAATCGGAGTAGTTGATGGTGTTGGTCTGGCGGCGCATGTAGACCTTCCACGCATCCGAACCCGACTCGCGGCCACCGCCGGTGTCCTTCTCGCCACCGAAGGCGCCACCGATCTCCGCACCGGAGGTGCCGATGTTGATGTTGGCGATGCCGCAGTCGCTGCCGGCCGCCGACAGGAACTTCTCGGCGGTCTTCAGGTTCTGGGTGAAGATGGAGGACGACAGGCCCTGTGGCACGCCGTTCTGCATGTCGATGGCTTCGTCGATGCTGTCGTACGGCATCACGTACAGGATCGGCGCGAAGGTTTCGTGCTGCACCACCGCGTCGCTGTTCTTCAGGCCCGAGACAATCGCCGGCAGCACGAAGTTGCCGGCGCGGTCGATGCGGGTGCCACCGGTTTCGATGGTGCCGCCGGCGGCCTTGGCCTGGGCGATGGCATCGAGGAACTGCTGCACGGCACCGTCACTGTTCAGCGGGCCCATCAGGTTGGCGGCATCGGTCGGGTTGCCGATCTTGCCTTCCACCTGCTTGTAGGCCTTGACCAGGGCGGCCAGCACGTCGGCGTAGATCGAGCGGTGCACGATCAGGCGGCGGGTGGTGGTGCAGCGCTGGCCGGCGGTACCGACCGCACCGAACACGATGCCCGGCACGGCCAGCTTCAGGTCGGCGGTCTCATCCAGGATGATGGCGTTGTTGCCGCCCAGCTCCAGCAGGCAGCGGCCCAGGCGGCGCGCGACCTTTTCGTTCACCGTGCGGCCGACCTGGGTCGAGCCGGTGAAGCTGATCAGCGGCACGCGGCGGTCGTCCACCAGTTTTTCCGACAGGGCGGTGCCGGCGTCGTTGACCAGGAAGAAGATGTCCGGGAAGCCGGCTTCGCGCAGCGCGTCGTTGCAGATGCGCATGGAGGCGATGGCGGTAAGTGGGGTCTTGTTGGACGGCTTCCAGATGCAGATGTCACCGCAGATGGCAGCCAGGAACGCATTCCAGCTCCACACCGCGACCGGGAAGTTGAAGGCCGAGATGATGCCGACCAGGCCCAGCGGGTGGTACTGCTCGTACATGCGGTGGCCGGGGCGCTCCGAATGCATGGTGTAGCCATACAGCATGCGGCTTTGGCCCACGGCGAAATCGGCGATGTCGATCATCTCCTGCACTTCGCCGTCGCCTTCGGGCTTGCTCTTGCCCATTTCCAGGGCGACCAGCGAACCGAGGGCATCCTTGTGCTTTCGCAGCGCTTCGCCGCACAGGCGCACGGCTTCGCCGCGGCGCGGGGCCGGCGTGGTGCGCCACACCTTGAAGGCTTCCTGCGCACGCGCGATGACGGTCTCGTACTCGGCCTCGGTGGTGGCGCGGACCTGGGCGATGGCTTCGCCGGTGGTCGGGTTCAGCGGGGTGATCACCTCACCGCTGGTTGCGCTGGACCACTCGCCGTTGCCCAGGTAAGTACCGGCGTTGGCCGCATCCAGGCCGAGGGCCTTGAGCAGCTGGGAAGACATACAGACTCCTGTTTCGTGTGCGGTGTTTTGGCGCCGCCGCAGGCCGGTCGGGGCGCGGCGAACTGAGCCGCCGATGGTAGCAGAGGGGTGGTGGCCGCCTTGGTGCAGTGCAGTGGAGGCGCGCTGTGGCGGCCGCTGGCGCGCCCACGGTGCGTTGCGAGCCAGCAGCGTTCCGGATGTGGGTGCATGTCAAGTTATTGACTGAGTTTTGTTGCAAGTCATTACATTTCGCAGTGTATCAATATTCGAAAATATCTATTAAAAACAAGTAGCTAGTGGTGATATCTGCGGGTGATGAGGAAATGAATGTGCGACGACTTTCTATCTTTCTTGTAGCAATTCGTTCACACTGCCGTCACTTTCAGTTACACAACTCTGACATTTCCGCACCTGCCGGGGAGCACTGGTGCGTAGGACAGGCGTCTGTCCGGTCGGATTTTCCAGGAGATGTGATGTGCTACATGGATCGGTAGAGAAGCATCCCGTTGCGGGTACCCGCAACGCCGGCAGGCGCGTCTAAGCGCGGGCGGCGCTTGAACTAGGCCTTCGCCTCGGTGACGTGCTGGCCATCCCGCTGATGGCGGTTCTGTCCCATATCCTCGCCTACGGCACAGGCGCGCCCGACAAGTCCCAGCGCGTTGTATTCGGTGCTGTCGTGTTGAGTGCCATCCTGTGCTTCAGTGTCGCGCCGATGTATCGTCGCTGGCGTGCCCGTGGCCTGTTGACCGATCTGTGGCTGCTGCTGCTGGCCTGGTCGGGGGCTTTCGCCCTGTTCTCCGTCTATGCCGTGCTGGCCGATGTCGGTAGCGGCATGCCGCGCCTGTGGCTGTCCGGCTGGTATCTGTTCGGTCTGGTGGCGATGACCGGCACGCGTGTCCTGTTGCGTGTGCAACTGCACCGCCTGCGCTCGCGTGGGCTGGATCGCGAGCGTGTGGTGCTGTTCGGACTGCGTGCGCCGGCACTGAAACTGCACCGGTTGCTGCTGGGCAAGCCCGAGATGGGCAAGCAGGTTGTCGGTTACTTCGCCGTGCCGGGCGATATCGCAACGCGTCGTGGTGGAAATGCGCCGCGCCGGCTGGGCGAACTGGTGGATCTGCCGCGCTACATGGACGAGCACCTCGGTGAGTTCGATCAGCTGTGGGTCTCGCTGCCGATGGGTGATGCCACGCCGATCAAGGACATGCTCAAGCAGATCGAACGCTTCCCGGTGCCTGTGCGGCTGATTCCCGATACCACCGGGCTGGGCGTGCTCAATCCGGGCGTGCACCAGGTGGGCAGTGTGCCGATGATCGGTGTGCGCCAAGGCCTGACCGAGCAGAGCTTCCGCGTGTTCAAGCGCGTCGAGGACATCATCGTGGCCGGCATGGCGGTGCTGCTGCTGTCGCCAGTGCTGGCGATGCTTGCGTTGGGTGTGAGGCTGAGTTCGCCGGGCCCGGTGCTGTTCCGCCAGCGCAGGCATGGCCTGGGTGGCAAGGAATTCTGGATGCTGAAGTTCCGCTCCATGCGCGTGCACGAAGAGACGGCCGGCAAGATCACCCAGGCGACGCGCAACGATCCGCGGGTGACCCGCTTCGGTGCCTTCCTGCGCCGCTCGAGCCTGGATGAGCTGCCGCAGTTCTTCAACGTGCTGGGCGGCAGCATGTCCGTAGTGGGGCCGCGGCCACACGCCGTGCAGCACAACAACCACTACGAGCGGCTGATTGACCGCTACATGCACCGCCACTACGTCAAGCCGGGCATCACCGGCTGGGCGCAGGTACATGGCCTGCGTGGCGAGACTCCGCACCTGCGCTCGATGAAGAAGCGCGTGCAGTACGACATCGATTACATCCGCCGTTGGAGCCCGACGCTGGACGTCCGCATCATCGTGCTGACCGTGTTGAAGGTGCTGGGGCAGAAGTCAGCTTATTGACGCATTCCGCTTGCGGAACTGCGACGTAATTTGATGAATCCATTGATATTTACATCGCCTGCAGTGTGGCTGTCAGGTATGCTGTGCGGCTTTCGCGGAACGGCTCCTTTCGAGCCCTCGGCGTGCTTGCATGGATCGCAACAGGATTTAGACATCAGTGTTCAAGAACATTCTTTTCGTGTGCGTCGGCAACATCTGCCGCAGCCCGTCCGCCGAGGTGATGCTGCGCCAGAGCGTGCAGGGGAAGGGCATCCACGTTTCCTCCGCCGGCCTCGGTGCACTGATTGGCCATGGGGTGGATGCAACAGCGTAGGCACTGCTGCTGGAGCACGGCCTTGATGGCGAAGGTCACCGCGCGCGGCAGATCGACGATGCCATCCTCGCAGCTGCCGACCTGGTGCTGACCATGGAGCGCAAGCACGTGCGCCGTATCGTGGAGATCGCGCCGCAGGCCTCGGGAAAGACCTTCCTGCTGGGCAAGTGGCAGCAGGAGCAGCAGATTCCAGATCCATACCGCCAGCAGCGGCCGGCGTTCGAGCATGTCTACTCGCTGATGGCCGAGGGTGTGCAGAGCTGGGCCCGGCACCTCTGATTGACCTGTATGGCCCGGTACTGGCCACCTGTCTCATTTGAATTGAAGACTCTTCCTGATGACCACTGATACCCGCACCGCTGCCACTGAAGGCTCCGACGACATTGACCTGCGCCAGCTGCTGGGGACGTTGATTGACCATAAGTGGTGGATCGCAGGCTTCACCAGCGCGTTCTTTGTCGCGGCAGTTGCATACGCACTGCTGGCCACGCCGATCTATCGTGCTGATGCCATCGTCCAGGTCGAGTCTAAGGTGCCTGCGCTGCCAGACCTTGCGGATATCAGCCAGTCACTGGGAATGGGCGGCGCTGCCGCAGAGGCGACGACCGAGATCGCGCTCATCACATCGCGCTCCGTCGTGGGGAGTGCGGTTCAGGCCCTCAAGCTGGATGTTGCGATAACGCCGAACCGTTTTCCTCTTGTCGGCGGATATCTCGCGCGCAAGACCGAGCGCCTGGATCCGGACGCTCTGGCGGATACGCGTTTTGGCATGACCCGTTTCGGATGGGGCGGTGAGAAGCTGGAGGTATTCCAGTTGGACGTCCCGCGTGCGCTGGTTGCTCGTCCGTTGACGTTGGTTGCGGATGAAAAGGGTGCGTACACGCTGCTTGATGACGATGGCGAGGTGCTCCTGCGGGGAACGGTTGGTGCTGTGGCACAGGGCCGTGGGGTGACCCTTCAGGTTGCTGCCTTGCAAGCCCACCCCGGCATGCGCTTCGAGTTGAGGCGGGAACGTCACCTGACTGTGATCAATGAGCTGCAGAAGCGCATTTCCGTCAGCGAGTCCGGCAAGGACTCGGGCATCCTGACACTGGCCTATGAAAATGCCGACGCTTCGCTCGCGCAGCGATTCCTGCAACAGATTGCGCAGGCATATGTTCGCCAGAACGTGGAGCGCAATTCCGCGGAGGCGTCTGCACAGCTGGCCTTCGTCAAGGAGCAGCTGCCGAATGTCCGCAACCAGGTCGATGCAGCGCAGAAGGCGCTCAGCGCCTACCAGACCCGCGCCAACTCGGTGGATCTGACCCTGCAGACCAAGGTGCTGCTGGATCAGGAGGTCGCCGTTGAGACCAGCATCCAGCAGCTGCGCCTGCAGCAGGCTGAAATGGATCGCAAGTTCACACGCGACCATCCCGCTTACCAGGCGCTGATGCGGCAGATTGGTGAATTGGAAGGCCGTAAAAGTGGCTTCCAGGGACAGGTGAAGCAGCTGCCGGAGGCGCAGCAGGAGTTGCTGCGCCTTACCCGCGAACTTCAAGTGAGCAACGAGATGTATACCGGCATGCTCAACCAGGCGCAGCAGCTTGACGTCGCCCGTGCCGGCACGGTTGGCAATGTACGCATCGTCGATGCTGCCGAAGTCGACGCCGATACTCCAGTGAAGCCCCGCAAGGCGCTCGTGGTGTTCATTGGCACGCTGCTGGGCGGGCTTCTGTCAGTGGCTCTGGTTCTGCTCAAGCAGATGCTCAATCGCGGTGTGGAAGATCCTGCCCAGATTGAGGAACTGGGGCTGCCGGTCTATGCATCCATCCCGGTCAACGTGCAACAGCAAAGTGATTCGGTGGGCGGCAGGTTCCGTGCCGATGGCAAGCTGCACCTGCTGGCCGTGAAGGACCCCGCTGAATTTGCAATCGAGGCCGTTCGCAGTCTCCGGACCAGCCTTCACTTCGCGCGCCTGGAAGCGAAGAACAATATCGTGCTGATTTCGGGCGCGAGCCCGAATGCGGGCAAGACTTTTGTCTCATCCAACCTGGCCGCAGTGATCGCTCAGGCGGGTCAGCGCGTGCTGATCATCGATGCCGACATGCGCAAGGGCACGTTGCATAAGGCTCTGGGTGCATCGCAGACCTCGGAGTTGTCGGATCTGCTGGTGGGGAAGGCCGAGCGCGCCGAGGTGGTGCGCGTGCTGCCGGGCCTGGACAACCTGAGCTTCATCACCCGTGGCGATGCCCCCCGAATCCGTCCGAGCTGCTGATGCACGCCAACTTCACCGCGCTGCTCGCGCAGGTATCGGCGGAATACGACTTGGTCATCGTCGACATGCCCCCGATTCTGGCCGTCACCGACGCCGCCGTGATCGCGCACCACGCGGGTACCTGCCTGATGGTCGCGCGCTTTGGGCTCAACCAGGCCAAGGAGCTGGACCTGGCCAAGCGCCGCTTCGAGCAGAACAACGTCAACATCAAGGGTGCGATCTTCATTGCTGTCGAGCGCCGGGCGACTGGGTACTACAGCTACGGTTATTACGAGTACAAGTTGGCCTGACGACCGCTGGTGCCGTACGGACCATTGGCTTCGCGCGGTGCCCACCAGTGCCTGGCGGAACCAGCGCCGTGTCCGGTGAAGAAGCAAGGACGCCATTTTTCACGCATTAGAGAACCATGAGCCATCGCACTGTCCTGACCTACGGAACATTCTATCTATTCCACGTCGGCCACCTCAATCTTCTGCGCCGGATGCGCGCACTGCGTGACCGGCTGGTCGTTGGCGTATCCACCGATGAGTTCAACGAGCGCAAAGGCAAGAAGACCGTTGTTCCCTTCAGGGACCGGCTGGCCATTGTCGAAAGCATCAAGTACGTCGACATCGCCATTGCAGAGGATGACTGGGATCAGAAACTGTCTGATATCCAGGCCCATGGTGTGACCATCTTCGGCATGGGAGACGATTGGGTGGGGAAGTTCGACCATCTCGCCCCGGCCTGCGAGGTCGTCTACCTTTCGCGGACCTCGGACATCTCCAGTACCGAGTTCAAGCGACTGCTGAGCATCCTGGATGCCGAGCACGTTGGCGAACTGAAGAAGGCGCTGGATCTGATCTCGACAATCGTTGATCGATTCGAATGACCCGTGCTCGTGTGGCGTCCCTGATGGTGGAGGGATCACCGATGTTCGCCGTCTTCGACCAGCTGGGCATGGTGGGGGCCAACTTCCTGCTGGGCGTGCTGGTTGCACGCAGCGGATCGGTCTCTGACTTCGCGCAGTTCGGCGTGCTCTATGCGTTGCTGGTCCTTCTCATTTTCCTGCATGGGCCGCTGTTGAACGAGCCGCTGGTATTGAGCAGCGCCCGTCATGGTGGCACCCGGTCACGCGCGTCATGGCGGGTCACCTGCATCCTGTTCCTGCCCGCTGCTGCGTGCATCGCGCTGGCCGCACGATTCCAGGTCGACGCGGTCCGGTTGGTCCACGCTGCTGTGGCTGTTCCTGGCCGGCGCTGCTTCGGTGCTGTACTGGTCGTCCGAGGCCGAACTGCATTGCGCGTCGCGCCACCGCACGGCATTCGGGGTCACAGCGCTGGCATCGCTGGCATCGCTGGCATCGCTGGCATCGCTGGCATCGCTGGCATCGCTGGCATCGCTGGCATCGCTGGCATCGCTGGCATCGCTGGCATCGCTGGTGATGCTGGTGTGTGCCGTGCTGGCGATGCACCTGGGCGTGGAGCCGGCGACGGCGGCGCTTCTGGCCATTGCCGTGTCCGCTTTGGTGGGAGGTGTCGCCGGCCAGCGTGTGGGGGGCGCACGCAGCGGGCGGTTGGATCTCGCCGCGGCGCTACGGCACGCCCGCATCGGCGTACCGTCGGCTGCCGCGCTGTGGCTGGCAGCCAATGCCACCGTCCTTCTGCTCGCCCATAAGGGGCGGCTTGATGATGTGGCCGGCCTGCGCGTGGTGCTGGCCGTGTTGATCCCCATCAACCAGGTGCTGATCGGCCTGTCCTCCTTCCTGCTGCCCCGGTTCGCCAGGCAGGGATCGGCAGGCAGTGCGCCCGCTTCGCGCAGCGTCGTCCATATGATCGTGTTTTGCGCCATTGCAGCGCTGCTGTTCTCCGGGGCGGTCCTGCTGTATGGCGGTCCACTGCTGGGCCGTGTGTATGGCAGCGACTATGTGCGGTTCTCTGGATGGTTGTCGCTGGGGGCCTGCGTGCTGCCGATGTGCTGGGTAGTCATCACGCTGCTGCGTACCCGCCTGCGTGGACTGGGCGGCGGCGCCCGGCTCTTGCGGATCTACGGGGTGTCGCTCGCCATCGGCCTGCCGCTTTCTTTTGTGCTGCTGGAGTCAGGGCGGGGGATGGGGCCGATTCTTTGGTTTGCCTCCCTCCAGCTCTGCATCGCGGCTCTTTTTCTGGTCTGTTTTCTGCGGAAGGACAATGCCCCTCATGTCGGCTAGAAGATTCTCATTCGGCAATGACTATCTGAACAAGGCACTGAAACTGCTCTGGTTCCTGTTGCTGGCGCTGCTGGCCGCACTGAGCCGCCGCGACCAGCAGCTGTGGGTGTTTGGCCGCCGCTCAGGGCTGGGAGATGGTCCGTTGGCCACGCTGCTGGAGCTGCGGAAGCGCTGCCCGGACGTGCGGGTGGTCTGGATCGCCGTGGATGCTGCCGACGAAGCCGCCGCCGCCCATGGGATCAGCTGCGTCCGGAAGGGGTCGCGTGCGGCCATACGGCTTTGTCTGACGGCGGGCACGGGAGTCATGACGCATGGTTTCTCTGACTTGGGCGGGCCTGCGATCTGGGGTGCCCGCATCATCTAGCTCTGGCACGGGGCGCCCCTGAAGCGGATTGGCCTGGATCGGATCGTGTGTGGAGGTGTGACGCGCGCTGTGGTTCGGCACGCATCAGCAGCGTTCGAGCGCTTTTGGAACAGTCACTATTCGCACCTGGTCGCCGGCTCGGATGTCACTGCCGATCGCCTCCAGACGGGCCTGGGGGTAAAGCGCGAGGCGATCATTGTCTGCGGTGACCCACGGATGGACCTGGTAGCTCAGCGGGTCGTTGAGGCGCGCGCGGTGCTGCGGAGCCTGGCTGTGGCGCAGGGAATGGAGGGACGGCACTACGTGCTGATCGCCCCAACCTGGCGGGATGATGGCCAAGCATCGGTGGTTCCCGATTTCGAGGCGCGCACCCGCATGGGTAAACGGGAGGATGTGGTGTTGTTCGTTCGTGCGCACCCCTATTCGGCTGACATGGACTCCCTCCGTGGTCTGCGCAATGTGGCGGCGTTCCCCGCTGCTCCGTTCCCGGACATCACCGCGATGCTCGGCGCATTCGATGCCTTGATGACGGATTACTCGAGTATTGCAATGCACTTTGCAGTGACCGGCCGGCCGGTCGTGCTCGTCGCACCCGATCTGGAGCAGTACGCGCGCTCGCCGGGGCTGTATGAATCCTACGAAGGCTTCAGCGGCGGCTTGGGGTTGCAGACCTGGTCGGAAGGCTTCAGGCGGCTTGAGGCCGTGCTCAGTGGTGGTGACAGTGCCCTGCGGGCCATGCATCAGGAGGTCAGCCGCGCCATGAGTGCGAAGTACCATCCCCGGGGCGCCGAAGGCAATGCGGCGCGGTTGCTCGATGCGCTTGGCTGCCCGCAGGGAGCGCATTGACGATGCGCACCATCATGCACGTGACCCAATGCCTGGGCGGCGTCGAAACCTACCTGCGCAGCTTTCATGTGCATGGTGCGTTCTCAGCCTACGGCCGGCGGATCCTGGTGACGCCCGAGGAGTCGGCGTTGAGCGACGAGTGGCGCGCCGCTGGCGGCGAGGTCGTGATACTGAAGATGGCGCGCTCGATCCATCCGTGGTCTGACAGCCTGGCGCTGGTAGCCCTGATGAAACTGATCGGCAAAGAGCGTCCAGAGGTCCTGCATCTGCACAGTTCCAAGGCCGGTGCGCTGGGGTGGATTGCCGCACGGCTGTGCCGGATTGCCGGACATGCCACGCGGGTCGTCTACACGCCGCATGCCTATTATTATCTGGGTGCGAACGGGACGAAACGGTCGTTGTTCCTGTGGATCGAGCGCCGGTCGGCCGGGTTGACCGACATGTTGATGGCCACCTCTGCCAGTGAGGCTAAACGCAGCGTGGAAGAGGTCGGCTACCGTCTGGGCAAGTTCAAGGTGGTGGCCAATGGCGTGGAGGTTGGCGATGATCTACCGACCCGGTTGCAGGATGCAGATGGACAGTGCGAGGTCATCTTCGTCGGCCGTATCTGCTTCCAGAAGAACATCGACATGCTTGCCAGGGTCATTGTCCATTTCTCCCCGGTCGGACGGGTGTCCTTCCGTATCATTGGCGTTGGCCATTACCCGGCCGACGGCGAGCTGCTGGAACGAATGTTCGAAGCCCACGGGGTGGATTGCAGCATCGTCGAGGTGATTCCCTGGCTGCCGCGCGAGGCGGTACTGGTCTGCTTCGAGAGTTCCGACCTGTGCGTGGTGACCTCGCGCTATGAAAGTTTTGGCTACGTCGCTGCCGAGGCGGCGGCTGCCGGCCTGCCTGTTGTGGCCACCGATGTCGATGGGCTGCGGGACATCGTGCTCGACGGCAGGACCGGGTTTCTTGCCGGAGCGGAGGATGTGCCTGGATTCGTGAACCGCATCCGGGTACTGCTTGCCGACCGTGAGCTCGGCAAGCGAATGGGCGTCGAGGGCCGGCAGCGCATCCGCGACTGCTTCGCTGTCGAACGCAACGCGCAGCTGATGTCGTCCGTCTATTCGGGTACGTGATGGTTTCCGGTCGAGTTCACCTCTATTTCACCATGCTGGTCTTCACGGTGGCCGGCGTCGTGCTGCTGCATGAAATCCCTTCGCTCTGGCATGCCAAGTTCTATGTTGATGGCCAGACGATCATGAGGGCATCGCCCGCACTGGAGCTGTTCGCCGGGTCGTACCGCGGCACGGCGTGGCTGTTCGCCCCGATCTTCCAGTTCCTGGAGTATGTGGGGATCGACCTCAGCGCGTATTCGACGCGGTTCGACCTCGACTGGTTCCTGGCCAATCTCCTCTGGTCGGCCCCCTACATCGGAGCAATCTGGCTTAGTGCCTACCTGGCGCGCCAGGAGTTCCGGCCGGGCGGGTTGTTTGTCTTGTTCTGCGCGTTGATCCTGTACGCCCCCTTCTATGGCAGCATCAACAAGGACATCGTCCCGGCATTGATCTCACTGGTGTTCGTCTGGGGACTGTCGCCGGGGCGGCCGCTACCGGCCATTCTGCTGTTCGTGGGCCTGTGCTGCGTGTACGGGTTGTTCGTGCGCAGCTACTTCCTGCTGTTGTGTGTAATGTTCGTCGGCACCTGGGCCATCTCCACCGACCGCAGGAAGGTGCTGGTCACGGTGGCGCTCGGTTCAATCCTTGTTTACTTCGCCTTCGCGTACATCCCGCGAAGGCTGATCGACATCGGGCGTTCCGAGTACCTGGAGGGCGTCAACGCCACGCGCATCAGCTATCTGTTCGATGATTTCTCGGCGGCGGGTTTCCTGCTCAACCGGCTGTCATCGCTGGTCCGGATCGCGTTTCCGCTGGAACTGGTACTCAAGTCGCCGGACTATGCGCCTTTCGTTGTGTTCCGCTGCTACGTCTCGGTACTTGCACTGCGGATGATGGGGCGTTCAATGCCGTCCGACGTGCGGGCTGCCTCCAGCCTGATCTTTGCATTCACGCTGACCCAAGCTGTCTTCGAGCTGGATTTTGGCTCGGCTTTCCGGCACTTCATGATGATCATGCCGGTGGTGGTGTACCTGCAGGCGCGTTCGGGCACGGCGCTGACGCGGCGTCTGCTGCCCAGGCTGGCCCTGCGTTGAGATGGGCGTGCCCGGTCGTCCCCGGGCCAACCCAGCATGGCGGCGGCATCACTGCATGAGCGTGCGCGCCGCCTTCGACTGATCAGTCGCCTATCTTGCCGAGGTTGTCGAAGAAGAACTCTGGATCGCGTTCGGACGTCGCCTGGTACAGACTGTAGGTGTGGCCAACGCGCGCGCCACCGTCCCGGTAAAGGGGGTTCCAGATGAAATTGGCGCGGGCGCGCGTCGAGCGCGGCAGCAGGAAATCGAAGGGTACCGACACGTATATTCCCTTGTCGAAGCTTCCCTCGCCGAAGTCCTTGGAGGATACGTCGGTCTTGGTGGCATAGGCGCCCATGGTGACGCCGTTGTCGAATGCGCGTGATACAGCCAGTGTTGCGCCCCAATCCTTGGCCAGATAACGGCCCGCACTGAGGGCGGTCACAACGCGACGCTCGTCGCCCCACATGTAGTAGAAACTGGCGTGCCCGGCGGCCACGCTGTAGTCACGGAAGCTCAGGCGCTGATCGAAGTCGCGCTGCTTAACCCAGTTGGCTTCCACGCCCACTGCCCAGCGCTCGTTGAGCGGGCGATAGAGCACTTCGCCGCCTACCCCGCCATACATCGATTCAAGCAGGCCCGCGTAGGCCATGCCATACAGGTCACGACCCAGTTGCCGGGTAGCGGTCAACTGCAGGTTCGGCAGCGTCAGGTCTTCTGTGACCATGTAGCGCCGGACGTTGGTGCGCACGCGGGGCAGGCGGCTGGGCGCGTCGTAGCGGAATTTGTCGTAGTTGTTATAGGCGTTATAACTGGCCGTGCCGGTCAGCCATAGGTTGCGATTCAGGTAAAGGTTCGCGCTGTAGGTCCCAGCGATCTGGAACAGTACGAATCCATCCGGCCCCCAATCGACTGCTGATAGCCGATATTGAACGCGCCCTCATAACGCCGCTGCGGCGCCTGGTACAGGGTCGTGCTGCGTTGGGCGGCCGGCGGCGCCATCTCCACGTGGCCTGCCAACGTCGCCAGGTCGGTGCGGTTGTCCAGGTAATCGGCGAATGCGGCGCGCTCCATGCTGGTCTCGACCAGTGGCAGTCCCAGTCGCGTGTTCTGCACGGTCACCCAGCTGACGCTGGGCGGTACCTCAGCATCGAGAATACGTGCGGTGCGTCCGACGGATTGTGCCGGGTAGTAGAACCGTCGCTGCTCGCCGGTAACGATGACATCCGCGCCGCGCTGGCTGATGCGCTGCACGCGCAGGCCCGCATTGTCCTCCAGTTTTCGGGCCACGCCTGCCCAATCAGGGCTGTTACCCGTATCGGCAGCCTGCTCAGCGGTGTGGATGGCAGAGTCATCACGCTGCTTCAGCGGCAGTGGTGGCGGGTCGAGCAGCTTCGGTACCGAACTGGCCTGGGCCAGGTTGGAGTGCAGGGTAATGCCGAACATGGCCAGGTCGCCACGCTCCCAGCCCAGATGCAGCTGCAGGTTGCGGTTCACGGCATAGGACGCGCCCACATTGAACGGGCTGCGCTGGCGTTGGTTGTTGCGCTGCGGCTCGTGGCGATAGTCGTTGCCGTCGTACTCCAGCTTCAGCTGCAGGGGCTTCCATGGCGTCTGATAGGCAACACCGCCGAAAACGCCGACAGGGCCACGGAACATGCCGTCGCTATTGAGGGTGCCTGTGCCCTGGGCACGCGGGCGTGTCTCAAAGTGGTCATCGATGGCCGCAAGGGGATTCCTGAAATCCCCACGGTTTCCGATGTAGCCGGTTGCCAGGCCGAGGCTGGCATCGAACCGGCCGACGCGCTTGCTGGCCACCAGATATTCGCTGGAGAACAGGCCGGTGCCGCCCAAGTCACGGAAGCCGGCAGAAACCTCGGGGATCCAGCGGCTCTCCTGCAGCAGCCGGATCTTCAGGTCGATGGACTTGTCCTTGTAGTTCTGGGTGCCGCTGAGCCATTACGGGCCATAGCGGCGGTTGGCTACTGAAACATAGCGGGACGCGCCTTCCAGCCAAGGCAAGGGCTGCAGCACGACGTTGTAGCGACTGTAAGGGGAGGTATGGCTGGCGGTGAAGGCCAGCTCGCCCTCGTCGGCCATGCGTGCGGTGGGGGTCTGCAGCAGGCCGATGCCACCCCAGTCGCTTGCGGTCGGTGTGGGCCCTTCCTGTGCGTGCAGGACACTGGAGATGCTCAGGGTGAGAACTGCAAGGCCCGCGCGTGAGCAGGGGCGGTGGAATCTATGCATCAGTGCGGAACTCCCGGTGCTTCCAGCACCTGGGTGGCGAGGAAGCGTGCTGCTTCCTCGTTGAAATCAGGGGCTACCTGGGCGATCTTGCGGACATCCAGCGGCACGAAGATCGTCGCGCCGGGTGCAGCCGCGCGCGGGGCCCCGCGGTTCCAGAGGGCGATACCCAGCTTTTGCACGGTCCCATCGGCCTCGATGAGATAAAGGTCATCGGGGCTGGCCACGGTCAACAGGGGACAGGCGTTGCGGTAGTCCAAGGGCGCGCGGGCCGCATCGTGGCGAAGCACACAAGGGGCCACCACCGCGCCGGTCACCGTGACCGTCTCCGGGCGCGGGGGATAGACCAGCGTGTTAGCGTCCCGGGCTGGACGGTTCTGGCGTCGGTCGGCTTCCAGGGCCCGGGGGGCAAGCAGTTGAGGCTCGCGGCCAGTTACCGGCAGGGCACTGAATGCAGTGTGCATGCGGCCGGCAGCCTCGGCGAGCGCCGGAGCGGTGCGGTGCGTCGTTGCGAGTGTTTCCAGGTCGAACAGGATGCCGGCCTTCAGTCGGGCCTGCGTCGTCCGTGCCGAGTCCCGCAGCAGCGCTGCCCCGAGCAGATAGGCGTTTTGCGTGGGCTGCGCCGCCAGTGCGGCCGCGGCAAGACGGGCATCGGCCGGCAACGTGTGCGCGCCGGCGTGGCGAACCTCGCCCGTTACCTGGACCGTGATGGGCGATGCCGCCATGCATGTGGTGGTCCACAGCAACATCGTCAATGGCAGAAAAGAACGGGGTATCATCAGCGTTGCAGGTCCGGTGAGTAGGGCTTGAGCTGGACAATCTCCAGGCTGGTATCCGGCGCGATAGCCTGCACGCTCTTCCAGATGAAACCGTTGGAGGGGTCGACCCAGTAATGGTTGTCCCGTTTCCAGCCGGGACCGCGCAGCCGTTCACGCACGTGGGTCAACGGGCGTGCAGTGCCCAGGATCGTGACGTGTTCGCTGCCCAGTACCCGCAACGTGCCGGTGACCTGCATGCCGTACCGGTATCCGGGCATGACGTCGTAGCGCCGCTGCACCGTGGTTCCGTCGCGGACGTTGCGCAGGTCACGCAGCGGGTTCTCGCCGGCAATGTCCATGCCCCGCATCTCGGGCGTGCCGCCATGGGTGGCAACGACGATGCCATCGCGCAGGAACACGATGCTGCGCTCGGAGGAGTACCAGGCCTGGACGCCCTCATCGATGTTGCCCAGGACCAGGACGGCGCCTCCCTTCGGTCCACTGACCTTGATCTGCGGATACCGGTTCGCCATCACGTCGGCCGCGACCGGCGCTACATCCGGCTTGCCCTGGATGGCCAGCTGGACGGTTTTCACGCTGGTGCGGCCTACAACGCCGCACCCGGACATGGACGTTGCCATGGTCAGAACCAATGCCAGCGCGAAATAGCGCGCCTTTCGCCGGATCACGTCGGACAGAGCGTTCCTGCTCATTGATTGCCTCGTCAGTTGTCCAGATCGTTGCGGGCGCTGGCGGCGTTGATGATGATGGCCCTGAACGGCAGCAGCTGGTTCACGAATCGGCTCCAGCGGGTAACGCCCGCAGCGCCGACGAAGACCACATCACCCGGCTGCAGCCCAAACTGGCTGGCGACGGCAAATGCGGTGGGAGACTTTGCTTCCAGATGGAACACCTGCGACGGTGCATTCTGCAGATCGTGCGAGCCGCGGATCACGTAGACCGCATTCCCGTTTGACGTGGTCTGCAGCAGGCCACGAGCGCGCCCCAGCGCCTGGCTCAACGAAATCTCGCCGGTCTTGAAGCTCAGTGCGCCTGGCTGGTTAACTTCGCCGACCACGAACACTTCCTTGCGGTCCAGATAGGGCACATAGATGTGGTCGCCAGCAGCAAGGAACACGTTGGTGTCGCCGCCGCCACGACGGCCAAGTCGATCCAGATCGATGGTGTAGGTGGTCCCGTGGCGGGTCAGCCGCACGCCGGAAAGATCTGCCTGTGTCGGATCAAGCCCGGCCTGGCTGATGGCGTCACCGAGGGTGAGCGGCACAACCGTGAGCGGTACGGTTGCGGGCTGGCGCGAGGCGCCGGTGACCCAGACACGCTGGCTGGCGTAAGTCAGCAGTGACACATCCACCTGCGGTGATTCAATGTAGCGCGCAAGCTTGCTTGTGATCTCTTCGCGCAGCTCGCCCGGCGTCTTGCCTGCTGCCGTGACCTTGCCGATGTAGGGGTAGAACAACATGCCGTCAGACTGCACGGGGCGGCCGGCAGCATTGAGCTGCTGCTGTGGGCCGGCGGGAACGGTCAGTTCGGGATGGTCCCACACGGTGATGTACAGCACATCGCCTGCGCCGATGCGGTAGGCACCTGGCTGATACTCGGTCAGTGCCGCAGGCAGGCCTGGCAGATCGTTGGCTGCGCGTTCCATGGCGATCAGCTTGGGCGTGATCGGGATGAGTTCGATCTGGTCGTTGCCAAGCGGTTGGTCGTCGCGTGCGAGCATGCTGGAGCGCATGTTCTGGCCAGGGGCCCAGACGCAGCCGGAAACAGTAAGAGCGAACGCCATGGCGGCGACGAGACGCTTGCAGTCCATCGAGAATTCTTCCTGGCCCGAACGGGCATTAAAAAACCCTCGCCGGGTGTGTGCCGGCGAGGGCGGGTGTCACACCAGCGGTTGGATCAGCGGGTGGTGCCGGTCGTGCCCGTGGTACCGGTCGTGCCGGTCGTACCGCCGGGGCCCGGGGGGGGTCGTGCCGCCACCGTTGTTGTTGCCGGCATCGTCCTTGCTGCTGTCCGAGGCAACCGTGTAGAGCACCGAGGCAGCGGCAATGCCGGCGCCCACGGTAGCAACGGTGGTCAGGACGCCAGTGGCGGCAGCGGTGCCGGCTTCGGCACCAGCAATTTCTGCGCTGGTCTGAGCGGCGGCTTCAGCTGCGGCGGCTTCCTGCGTGCCAGCTTCCACCACCTGCGCTTCCTGGGCCAGAACCGGCGAGGTTACGCCTGCCAGGGCCAGTGCGAGCATCATCTTCTTCATAAACCGTCTCCTGCTCCGTGAGTTAAAACTTCCTCGTTCATGTTCGCCAATACGTGCATGAGCTGTCATGGATTCATTCACGTTTCGTTGTGCGTGACAGCTAGTCATGGGCGCGCGTGGATCTCCGTGTGCCCTGAAATCTGTTTGGCAGCGGCGATCACCACATCGTGTGTGTGCACGTGTGGAAGTGCTATGGGAACAACGGCACCAAGCGCCGCGGATAACAGTATGCCTGGCGCCGGCGGCCGCTGTAGGCCCGCATTTCCGCGAAGTGTCCACAGTGCTGCGCTCATGCCGAGCAAACAGCCGGTGATGATTTCCGAAGGCGAATGCGCACGAAGAGGGAGCCGGGAATAGGCGATTGCGACGGCAAGCGCTATTCCGATGAACAGTGCAGGACGGCGCAGTTGTGCATGAGGCGCGATCAGCAGGACAGCGACCAGCGGATAGATCACGCCGGACATTGCGGCATGCGCCGAGATGCCGGTGAAATCCCAGGCAGGGATGCCGACGCCCCAGCCCATGAAGGCCACTTTGGACAGCAGAGTGATGCTGGCGATCGCGGCGATGGCCACGATCCAGCGCCAGCGTAGCGACGCCATTGTGCGAGGCAGGCACAGGGCGAAGGTGGTGGCCATGGGCAGCAGCCAGCGGCTGTCGCCGAGTTGGGTAAGAGCGTGCCAGAAGCCGGACATGGTCTGCGTAGGGTGCCAGGGGTGGCAAGCATAACGGTATGCGCGCTCCGTCCCCCACGACATGGCTTGGTCCATTCAGCCAGACACGCTATGCTTGCGCATTGCATAGGCCCCGTAGCTCAGCTGGATAGAGCGTCCCCCTCCTAAGGGGAAGGTCGCCCGTTCGAATCGGGCCGGGGTCACCATAAATCAAGGGCTTAGCTTGGCGTGCGGCGGCTCTGGTAGCCATATGTACGACGCTTGCGTCACCAGAATGGCACACTTGGCACACCGATCAGCCGCCACCCGTCGCATGCCGTGCGACGACAGGAGTGCATAGTGCTGCAAGTGGTGACGGTGAACGCGGACGAGCTTGACACCTTTGAACAGCTTGGCAGTAAAGACAAGTTCTGGTACGACGACCGGAAGTATTTGTTCAAGGCTCGGCGCAAGGGCACTGGAGAGGACTGGGCCGAAGTCATTGCCGCGTTGATCGCTAAGGAGTTGGGACTGCCATTCGCGTTGTACGACCTTGCCGAGGCCATCAATCTTCCCGACCCGGCGGTGGGTGAGCCGGAGAGAGAGCCGAGAGGTGTGCGAAGCCTTAACTTCACACCGGTGGACGGCGGGCGCCTTGTCGTTGGAAA
This sequence comes from Stenotrophomonas maltophilia, assembly GCA_009912235.1. Lineage (GTDB taxonomy): Bacteria > Pseudomonadota > Gammaproteobacteria > Xanthomonadales > Xanthomonadaceae > Stenotrophomonas > Stenotrophomonas maltophilia_AV. The sequence goes on along the minus strand of WNDS01000001.1, from coordinate 671,398 downwards.
CGAGCTGATCGGGCCGCCGCCGGGCACCTCTGCTGCCAGGGCGGTGAGAGCCGCACAGCGCAAGCTTTTTCACACCGCCGCACGCATTCATAGGCTATTGGTAAGTCTGCCTTCTCTAGAGCTTCCACTCGGATGGGCTGCGCCAGTGTCAACCATGACTCCCGTGGGGGTTATGGCCGGGTACTTGATGTTAGATGTATTGGTTGGAAATCAAGATCGCCACGAGGAGAACTGGGGCGTCGTGACTTATCAGCGAAGGATCTACTTGGCTCCGACTTTTGACCATGCATCCAGCCTAGGTCGTGAGCTCATGGATGCTCGCCGGGAGATCAAGCTTGCCCACAAGGACGACCGCCACAATGTTGTGGGCTATGCCTCCAAAGCACTCAGTCAGCTGTTCGATAGGAAGACCGGGGAACGGCTAATAACGGTGAGCGCGTTCCTGGATTTCGCTGGCTATAGCAGGGAAGATGCTCTTTTCTGGTTACGGCAACTTCACAGGTTAGATGAACAATTTTTTCGTCAGCTTTTTTCGCTTATTCCTGATTCGCATATCACGAATATAGGTCGCGATTTTGCAGTTCAACTCTTGATGGAAAATAGGAAGACGTTACTGGCGTTGACGCTATGGAAAAAATTTATCTGGCTTTGCAGGATTCTGTCTCCCGCTCATGGTTTCCTGTTGCATGTGTTGAACACGTTAGGCCGCCGGACCTGAGTGAAGATATCTATTTGCTGCGTTACACCAAGGGTGTAAACAGATTTGACCATTTTAGTGGTTTCGGTCGCATGGGTGATCTTAAGGCTGCCTATTTCTCGGTAGGACTGTTTCCGCTGCTAAAGAATCGAGTTATCTCCAGAAACAGAGCTGATTTTTCATCCTTTGCGCGGTGGTTGGGAAAGAAGGAATCTGAACTCACCTTCTTCGATGAGCTTGCCGTTACGGGAGGGCAGCGGGGGACGGATTCGATTGAGTTAATTCCTGTTCCAGAGCGCTCGTCTGATGGGATGTATCGGGTATCTTTCTTTGTGCATGGTTTTCGTTACCTTTCTCAAAGGTAGCAATTCGAGTTTTCTCACTTGCAAGATGGGGATGAGCTGGTTCTTGTTCCCGAGTTCAATAACGAATCGGATCTCCATGCTCTTTTGCTTAAGAGGCACGGATCGGCCCACCATGTTGGCTATGTTCCTCGCTATTTCTCCAAAGACTTTAGCTTTTTGATGAAAAAGGCTAGCCAAGATGTTAGCGTCACTGTTCAGAGGGTTAATCCCGATGCGCCGTTCGCGTTTCGTGTTCTATGTCAATTTGAAACGCGTTGGCCCGATAGTTTTGATGCATGCAGAGGCGGCGACTTTGAATTTCTTGTCGATTTGCCTGATCAGGTCCACCCAGTCCCTCAGGACGCTAATTCAAAATTTGAGATTTGACACTGCACCATCGTCTCCATCGGGCGTGAGGTGTGCGTAGTATTTTTCTGTAGTTGCATAGTCTGCATGTCCTGCCAAGATTTGCACACGACGAAGTGGCACTCCGGCGATGACCATGTGAGCGCAGAATGTGTGGCGTAGCCTATGTAGGTGCCCGCCGACACTGGCTAGCTCCGAGTCTATTTTAAACCAGTCTGAGACGGTGTCCTTGTGCACCTTTACTAGCGGATCGGGAAGGTGGCGCAGCGCCCATTTGGCATAGCGGTTGAGGGGAGCCTCCCGTCACTTTCTCGACTTCATGCGGCCTTCGCCGCTTTTGTCGCAGCCCCTGTCCGAAGCCTGCACGGCGTTCGGCATCAGCACCCCGAAGCGTGCGGCCGCCTTCCTGGCGCAGGTGGGGCATGATTCCGGCAGCCTGACCGGGGCCGTCGAGAACCTGAACTACGTCGCACAGGGCATGGCCGACACCTGGCCAAGCCGCTACGCCGTTGACCCCAAGGCCAAGCCGAGGAGGCCGAACGACCTGGCGTGCGCTGGAGCGGAAGCCTGTCGCGATCTGCAACAGTGCGCATGCGAACCGGCTTGGTAACGGGTCGGAGGCGAGCGGCGATGGTGCCGCTATCGGGGTCGGGGCCCTATCCAGAACATTGGCCGGGCCAACTACGCGGCCATCCGCGACGCTTTGCGGGCGAAGGGCATCAAGGGCGTTCCCGACTTTGAGGCAGTGCCCGAGGCACTGGAGCAGCCGAAGTGGGGCGCCTTGGCAGCAGGTGCATTCTGGGTTGCTCGATCCATGAACAAGCTGGCTGACGCTGGCCGATTCGACGAGATCACCGAAAGAGTGAATGGTGGCCAGACTGGTGCAGCGGACCGGAATGCCCGGTATGTGCGTGCGCTGAAGGTGCTGATCGCGTGACTGAGCCAGTGAGCACCTTCAAAACCATCGTTGGCACGTCCACTGCTGCCGTCGTGGCGCCCTCCACAGCCGATGCAATGCGCGCAGCAGAGCGGATCATTTTAGGCGTTCCCCAGTCGGTACTGCTGGTAGCCATGGCGGGAGCGCTGATAGGCGTGCTGCTACTGCCGGAGAAGGATGCAGAGCGCATGGCGGCGGATGCCGGCCGCATGCGCGGGCACCGTTGGCTGCAGACGGCCGCGCGCTGGCTGGCGCTGGGTGTGGCTGTGGTCGCATATGCCATCGTCGCAGCGTGGCTGATCGCTGTTGCTGCGTCCATCTGGCCGACGCTGGCCGGCGTGCCGCAATTGCCGCTGGCTGGGCTGTCGGGTGTTCTCATCGGTCGGATGCTCCCGAGCTACGTGCGCCTGGTCGAGAAAGCCACCGGCACCATCGGAGGCGACAAGGCATGAGCGTGCTGATCCGATTCGTTGCTGCGGCGTGGCGCTTGGCTGTCGGTTCTGCCACTGACGCGTTGGAACGGCCATGGAAGGTCCGGCCCTGCAGCAGCTATCAGGCGGGCCGGGCCGGCATCGAGGCCTGGGCATGTAGGCACCACGAAAGGCTTGTGCTGGAAAGCCAGCGGGCCGCGCGCCTCAGCGAAGCGACCACGATCCGGTTCCTGCAGACCTCACTGCACAAGCCCCGGGCGAAGGACCCCATGAAGGCCTGGGTGCACAGCGCCATACGCGAAGTTGCTCCGGCGCGGTCAGGCAGAGAGCGTTGAGCCTCCAGAAAACTAGGGCGCCGCCCCTTGCTACTCAGGGCTTTGACGCATCCAGCTCCAGAATCGAAATCAATCTAAGCCCTTGAACTTGCTGCAAAGTTAGGCAGGCTTCTAAGCCGCTGCTCAGAACATCTAGCTAAGCTAAAATCGGATCGGGATCGATCGGAGTCCACAGGGGCGGCTGGATGCAGGAGTTTCTGTATTTGGCATGGGTGGTCCTTCAAGCCATCGGTGGGATTGGCGCGGTGGTCGGCTTCTTGGCGTTTCTCTTCCGCGAGAAAATCAAACATTCTCTTCTTGAGTCTATGCATATGAGGTTTGAGGGGGAGAAGGCTCAACTTGCCCGGGATCACGCGCGCTACTCCTCCGAACTATCTAGGGATGCGGAAAGTCACCGAGTCAGCTTGATTGTTGAGTCCGAGCGACTCAGAGCCGATCAGCAAATTAAAACTTCACTTGCACTGAGGCTAGCAGAGCGCCGGTTTGAATCAATCTTCGCTGTCCACGCGGCGGTTGCTGGTCTGCCGACAACTGTAAGGGGCTATGCGCTCACTAATTTTTCGGGCGCAGCGGCAGAGTTCGACATTCGCCACGCAAGAGTTCATCAGATGCTGGAGGCTGCCGGTGACGCACTGAAGATGAACAGGGCGTTCATCGGCTCGGAGCTTTTCAATGCGGGACTTAGCGTTACATCAGCGGTGGCGGATGTGCTTGGCAAGCGGCTTGAGTTTGCCGATCCTGCGCTTAGCGCGGGCGCGCAAGAGGTGTTTTCCCTGTCACTTACTTACAAAGAGTTTGAACGTTGCTTGAGCTTGTCCCTAAAGCCATACCAACCCTCTGCCTGGTAAAACTGACACCCGTTCTCGCGTAATCCTGGGAAAAATTGGCATCGCGTTGGCACAGTCTATGCCGAAGCTACTGCTGCGAACGGTCTGGTTGTCCCCCTCCTAAGGGGAAGGTCGCCCGTTCGAATCGGGCCGGGGTCACCAGATGCCCAGAGCCGTGGTCTGGCTGATAGGTCTGGTCCACAGCAGGGCGCCTTGCTTTGTGGGCGATCAGCCCAAGTGCCCCTTCTTGATTCGCTTCACAGCACGGAAGATTCCATAGCCTGCGCCTGCAGCTGCCACGGGTGCCGCAGCGACCACGGCCAGCCCGGCCAGCATGCCGCCGCCGAAGGCGCTGCCCACGGCTGCCAGCCCGGAGGTGATGCCGGTGGCGTCCAGCCCGCTTACCACACCGGCAGCCGAGACAGTACCGACTGATCCAACGACGCCAGCAGCACCGCCAGCAGCGCTGGAGGCGAGCGCCTTGCGTGTGTCCCTGCTCATTTTATTTCCTTGTATGGGTCTGGATGCACGTAATGGTTGCATGGAAAATCCTTGCAAGCAGTAGGGATAATCCTTACGACAGTGCGGGCATGAAAATCCATGAATGGACTGCTGGTCGTGGAGGGATGCAATATCTCTGTGCACTTATTCTTCGGTCCGTGTCCCGGGTTGCGAGCGCAGGGTTTGTTGGTCTGCCGGTGCGGAAACGGATCCGCTGGAAACAGCGGTGGCAATGAAAGGATTTGTATCGGGTGTTTCCATATGCGTGGCAAGATCGCTCGGCATTGCAGTCGGCCCGGCGCATGTCCACGCTTTGATTGCGGCGCAAGCTTTACAGTCATCGGAGGCGGTGGCGGCCATTATGGCCCTGCCGGTTGGTGTCACATTGAGGGGGCTGTACCGCGTTTACCGTCACCGCTCGGGCCATGACAGGACCTGGGTGTATTTTCTTTGCCAATAGGATAATGGCGGTCACCAGCTGGAGGGTGTGCTTGGTTTTTCTTCCTCTGCTGAATTCGAAAACAGCCTTCGCACCTGCCCGTGCTGAAACAAGCGTCGTGCGTGGGGCGTGTTCAACTCGAACAACGGAAACTGCGAGAGATAGCATGCCGCTCCCAGATCCAATCGCGCCCTAGGCATCTTTCCACGGCCCAGATGCCTTGTACTGCAGCACTACATGGGTGCCCGCGGAGTTCCTGCACCGTCTGAGGTACCTCGATACCCACAGCGTTACCCGTGAAGGTGCGCAGAACGTGAACAACGGCGGCATACGCGGCCACGTGTTCCTGTGAGCAGTGGTGCTGCAGGGCCTGATGGCCGGCGGCATGTGCAACCCAAGTCCGGCGGGCGGTGCCTCCGCCCGGGCATGTCCCGCCTGTCATCAAAATGCGCTATCGTGCCAATAACGTGATATGCGTCACATTTATGGATGAAGCCGTGAGCGAAGGACGTTTCCGCTATGCATACAGGAAGGTGCGGGGCTGGCACGTGGGCCCCCTGCGTGCGGGGCGGCTCGCCCTGCGCTACAGCCTGACCGGCGACACCGGTCGCTTCGGCTCCCACGGCGGCTGGCGCGTGTCGCGGTTGCGGGTTGACGACGGCACCTAGCAGCGTGATCGCGTGGTGCCAGGCGGGCTCTACACGGGCTCCACACGCCCCGCACCCGGCTGTCAGCCTGCGCGCGGCAGAGTGAGGCAACGCTGATGCCAGCGTGCCGCTGACACACCTGCCCCTGAAAGGACCTGCCTGCGCATGAATACCCCCGGAAAACCGAAACCTTCGCGCAACCAGCGCCACTGGCTGCTGGTCGCGCTGGCCGTAGCCCTGGTGGGCGTACTGATCATGGTCTTCGGCTACTGGTGACCCGCCGTGGTTGCCCCGCTGGCGCCATCCGGCGGCGCGGGGCGGGCAGGGCTCAGCTCTGCGTCAGCAGCTCCACCAGCTGGCGCAGCCGGTAGGGTTTGGGCAGGAATTCCACGTTGTCCGGCAGCGGCGGCAGCTGCGAGCGCGCATAGCCGGATGACAGGATCATCCGCGCCTGCGGCTGGTCGCGGGCCACGTGCTTGCTCAGTTCAATGCCCGACATGCCATTGGACATGCTGATATCACTGAACACCACGTCGAAGCGGGAGGCCCCCTGCAGCAGCGCCACGGCGCCGTGGCCGTCGGCGGTGGTTTCCACGTCGATGCCGAAATCCTGCAGGGCCAGGCCGATCATCTCGCGCAGATCGCTCTGGTCCTCCACCATCAGTACGCGGATAGGATCGTCAGTCATCAGCAGGGTCCTTCATGGCAGGAAGCAGCAGGCTGACCGTGGTGCCGACACCGGGCGTGGTGGACACATCGACGAAACCGCCGCATTGGGTGGTGAAACCGAACACCTGGCTCAGGCCCAGACCGCTGCCCTTGCCGATGTCCTTGGTGGTGAAGAAAGGCTCGGTGGCGCGCTCGGCGATATCCGGGGCTATGCCGCGGCCTTCGTCGCAGACACTGATGGCCACGTAATCGCGCTGCGCGCTCAGGTCTGCATCCGGGTCCAGCCGCTGCTCCAGCGCACTGGCCACCAGGATGCGGCCGCCGTCGGGCATGGCCTCGACCGCGTTGGCGACCAGGTTGGACAGCGCCACGTCCAGCTGCGCGCCATCGACGGCTACCGTCGGCAGGCCGGGCGTCATGGCCAGCTGCAGATGCACGCCCGGCGGGCAGGCGGCCTGCAGCGCGGGCATGCGCTCGCGCAGCAGTTCGTTGACATCCACGGTGTCGCGCACCAGGGTCTGGCCGGCGCTGAAGGCCAGCAGCTGGCGGGTCAGCAGGGCGCCGCGGTCGCTGGCAGCCTGGGCGCTGGCGATCAGCGCGGCGGCACGGGCGTCGTCGCCGGTGCGCAGCGAGAGCAGGTCCAGCGCGTTGCCGATGGTGGTCAGCAGATTGTTGAATTCATGCGAGAGGCCGCGGCTCAGGCGCCCGACGGTCTAGAACTGCTGGGTCTGGCGCAGGGCGCGCTGGGCATCGCGCAGCAGCCGCTGGGCCTGCCAGCTCTCGGTGATGTCACGGGTGATCTTGACGAAGCCCAGCAGCCGGCCCTGTTCGATGACCGGCTCGATCACCACGCTGGCACGGAACGGGGCGCCATCGCGGCGCAGGCGCCAGCCTTCACCGGCATGGCGGCCATCGCGTTCAGCCAGCCGCAGCAGGCGCTCGGGCTCACCGGCGTCGCACTCGGCGGCCAGGTAGAAGCGCCCGAAATGGGTGCCGATCACTTCCTCGGCCCGGTAACCCTTGATGCGCTCGGCGCCCGGATTCCAGCTGCAGACGATGCCGTCGGGATCGAGCAGGTACAGCGCGTGGTCACGGACGCTGTCGATCAGCAGCCGGAGCTGGCGGGAGGGGTCCGTCAGAGCGGACGCGGTGGAAACGGCAACGACCACGAGAAATAAAGAATTGCCCCGATGAGGGTGGTGACCCTAGGTAGCCCAGCGTGAAGGCCTTGTGTAGGTGAGGGCGCGTGCCAAAGGGCGCATGCGGCTGAATGCGACACGGGTTACCATCACCCTCCTTTTGCCCCTCGAAGACACCTGCTTATGCGCCCTGGTGCGACGTCGCGTGACCGCGCGATCTGGACGGTTTCGGCCACGTTGCTGGTGGTGACGGCTGCATTGGAACTGGTGGTGCCGCTGGGGTATGCGGTCTGGCTGGCGTACTTCCTGGCGGTGGGTGTCACCGTTTTCCAGCGCAACGCCAACGTGCCGTTCCTGGTGGGGGCGCTGGCCTGTGTGCTGCTGGTGGCCGGCTACAACGTAGCCCCGGCCAGCAACAATTCCTCGTTCTCCTTCGTCAACCGCACCATCGGCGGCATCGCGTTCATGATGATCGCGCTGATCGTCTCGCGCGCCATTTCCGCACGCCGCGAGGCCATGCGGGCGCTGTGGCTGCAGGAGGCGGAGAACGCGGTGGCGATGAGCCTGCGCGGCGACCTGGGCCCGGAACAGATTGCCGAAGCGGCCACCACGGCGCTGGCGGCGCAGCTTCAGGCCGACGTCGGCGTGCTGTACCGGCTGGAGAACGGCCGCCTGCAGCTGACCGGTGGCGTGGCCGTGCCGACCGGGCTGCCGGCCTCGCTGGGCGTGCAGGAAGGCCAGCTGGGTACGGTGGTGCGCGAGCAGCGTGAGCGCAACTTGCGTGGCGATGACGCAGCAGTGCTGGAGCTGCAGTCCAGCCTGGGCCGGGTAGCGGTGCGCGAGCGCGTGCTGGCGCCGGTGACCAGCGATGGCAGCGTGGTGGGCGTGCTGGAACTGGGCCGTGCGCAGCCTGGCCTGCAGCCGGATCTGGATGACGAGCTGCTGGAGCGCTGCGCCGAAACCGTGGGCATGGCACTGCGCGCCTCGATGCTGCGTGCGCAGCTGGTGGTGCTGCTGGAAGAATCGCAGCGCCAGGGCGAAGAACTGCAGGTGCAGCAGGAAGAACTGCGCGTGGCCAACGAAGAGCTGGAAGAGCAGAGCCGCAGCCTGCAGCACTCGCAGACCAACCTGGAACAGCAGCAGGCCGAGCTGGAACAGACCAACGTGCAGCTGGAAGAGCGCACCCACGAGCTGGAAGCGAAGAAGAAGGCGCTGCTGGTGGCGCAGGGCCAGCTGGTGCGCAACAGCAATGAACTGGCGGCGACCTCGCGCTACAAGTCCGAGTTCCTGGCCAACATGTCTCATGAGCTGCGCACGATGCTGAACAGCTCGCTGATCCTGGCCAAGCTGCTGGCCGACAACAAGGATGGCACGCTGACCGCCGAGCAGGTGAAGTACGCCCAGGCCTTCCTCTCGTCCAACAACGATCTTCTGGCACTGATCAACGACATCCTCGATCTTTCGCGCATCGAGGCCGGCCATGTGGAACTGGCCGACGAGGTGGTGGTGGTCGACAGCGTGCTGCAGCGCCTGCGCGATACCTTCGAGCCGATGGCGCGGCAGAAGGGGCTGGCCCTGCAGATCGAGGCCGACGGGCTGGCACCGACCCAGCTGGTGGCCGACAACCAGCGCCTGCAGCAGATCCTGAAGAACCTGCTGGCCAACGCGGTGAAGTTCACCGAACACGGCAAGGTCAGCCTGCACGTGCGGGCGGCCAAGGCAGGGCGCATCCGTTTCGAGGTGTGCGACACCGGCATCGGCATCGCCCGCGACCAGCTGCAGCCGATCTTCGAGGCGTTCCGTCAGGCCGATGGCAGCACGCGCCGCCGTTATGGCGGCACCGGCCTGGGCCTGTCGATCTCGCGCGACCTGGCCGCACGCATGGGCGGTGGCATCGAAGTGGACAGCGAGCCCGGCCGTGGAAGCTGCTTCATCCTGGAACTGCCGTTGCAGGGCGAACCGGCGCAGGATGCCGCGCCCGTTGCCGCACCGGCTGCGGCTGCACCGGGTCCGCTGGCTGCGATGCTGGCCGCCTCGGCCGACGCCATCGCGGCACCGGCTGTCGCGCCGTCGAACGCTGGCCAGGTCACCGATGACCGTGGCCGCCGCCAGCGCGCCGGCCGGCTGATCCTGGCCGTCGAGGACGACCCGACCTTCGGCGAGGCGCTGGTGGGGCTCGCCCATGAACTGGATTTCGACTGCGTGGCGGCCAGCACCGCCGAAGAGGCGCTGAGCCTGGCCGCCGAGCTGCGCCCGAACGGCATCCTGCTGGATATCGGCCTGCCGGACGTGTCCGGCCTGAGCGTGCTCGAGCGCCTCAAGCGCAGCCCCGATACGCGCCACATTCCGGTGCACGTGGTCTCGGCCATGGACCGCAGCCAGGCGGCACTGGAAATGGGCGCCATCGGCTACATGATCAAGCCGGCCACGCGCGAGCGGCTGGCCTCGGCCATCGAGCAGCTGGAGCAGACCAGCCAGCGCGATGTGCGCCGCCTGCTGATCGTGGAAGACGACAACGACCTGCGCCGCAACCTGGAACTGCTGCTGGGCCGCGACCAGCTGCAGATCACCGCGGCGGGCACCTTGGCGGCGGCGCTGGAACAGCTGGGCTCGGCCACCTTCGACTGCATGGTGATGGACCTGGCCCTGCCCGACGGCAGCGGCTTTGAGCTGCTGGAGCACATGGCCGGCAACGATGATGTCGGCTTCCCGCCGGTGATCGTCTATACCGCCCGCGCGCTCAGCCGCGAGGACGAGCAGCGCCTGCGCCGTTATTCCAAGAGCATCATCATCAAGGGCGCGCGTTCACCTGAGCGCCTGCTGGACGAGGTCACTCTGTTCCTGCACAGCGTGGAAGCCAGCCTGCCCAGCGACCAGCAGCGCCTGCTGCGCGAAGCGCGCCGCCGCGACACCGTGCTTGATGGCCGCACCGTGCTGCTGGCCGAAGACGATGTGCGCAACATCTTCGCGCTGTCCAGCGTGCTGGAGCCGCTGGGCGTCACGCTCGAAATCGCCCGCAACGGCCAGGAAGCAGTGGACCGCCTGGCCGAGCGCGAGGTCGACCTGGTGCTGATGGGCATCATGATGCCGGAGAAGGATGGCCTGACCGCGATGCGCGAGATTCGCGCGCAGCGGCACCTGCAGGACCTGCCGATCATCGCGCTGACCGCCAAGGCCATGTCCGATGACCGCGAGCGCTGCCTGCAGGCCGGCGCCAACGATTACATCGCCAAGCCCATCGACGTGGACAAGCTGGTGTCCCTGTGCCGGGTGTGGTGCTCGCGGCAATGAATGAGCAGGCGCTGTTCGACCTGGAACTGAAGGTGCTGCTCGAAGCGATCTACCAGCGCTACCACTACGATTTCCGCAGCTATGCGGTGTCCTCGCTGCGCCGGCGCATCCACCAGGCGATGCAGTGCTATGGCTGTTAGCGGCTCTCGGACCTGCAGCACCGCCTGCTGCACGAGCCGGAGCTGTTCGCCCAGGCCATGCAGTTCTTCACCGTGCAGGTCTCGGAAATGTTCCGTGACCCCAGATATTTCCGCGTGCCGCGCGAGCAGGTGGTACCGGTGCTGCGCACCTACCCCTCGGTGAAGCTGTGGGTGGCCGGCTGCAGCACCGGCGAGGAAGTGTGGTCGCTGGCGATCCTGCTGCAGGAAGAGGGGCTGCTGGAGCGCAGCATCGTCTACGCCACCGACATCAACCCGACCGCGCTGGCCGCCGCCGAAAGCGGTGCCTACAGCATCGACCGCCTGGTCCAGTTCAGCCGCAACTACCTGGCCGCCGGCGGCACCGGCTCGTTGTCCGATTACTACACAACCGCCTACGACGGTGCGGTGTTCGACCGCCGCCTGCGCCGCAACGTGGTGTTTGCCGACCACAGCCTGGCCACCGATACCGTGTTTTCCGAAGTGCACCTGGTGTCGTGCCGCAACGTGCTGATCTACTTCAACCGCGATCTGCAGGACCGCGCCGTGGGCCTGTTCCGCGAGGCGCTGGTGCACCGGGGCTTCCTGGGCCTGGGCAGCAAGGAATCGCTGCAGTTCGGCCAGCACCACGATGCGCTCGAAGTCTGCTCGCGCGAACAGCGCCTATACCGGAAGGCCGGATGAGCACGCTGCAGTGCTGCCCGCAGCTGGTGGTGGTGGGCGCGTCGGCCGGTGGCGTGGCGGCCCTGCAGGTGCTGCTGGGCGCGTTGCCGGCCAGCCTTCCGGTGCCGGTGCTGGTGGTGCTTCACCTGCCGCGCGACCGACCCAGCCGTATTGTCGACGTGCTTGCACCATACAGCGCGCTGCCGATCCGCGAAGCCAAAGACAAGCAGCCACTGCAGCCGGGCACGGTGACCTTCGCGCCGCCGGACTACCACCTGCTGGTGGAAGACATGCAGGCCGTGGCGTTGTCGATGGATGCACCGGTGCTGTTCTCGCGGCCGGCCATCGACCCCTTGTTTGAATCGGCAGCGGCCGCCTTTGGCGACCGCGTGCTGGCGGTGCTGCTGACCGGTGCCAGCAGTGATGGCAGCGAAGGCGTGGCCGCGGTGCGCAGCGCCGGCGGCCTGGCCTGGCTGCAATGCCCCGAGGAGGCTGAAGCATCGACGATGCCGGCCTCCGCCCTGCAACGTGCCGGCGCCGATGCCGTGTTACCCCTTAAATTGATGTGTCGCCGCCTGAAGGAGTTGTTTGCATGAACCTGCTGCCACCGGACACGGCCAGCGCACAGGCCCCGGTCAACCTGCTGATCGTCGAAGACGTGCCGCAGAACCTGGTGGCCATGCAGACGCTGCTGCGCCGCGAAGGCGTCAACCTGCTGTGTGCTGGCTCGGGTGCCGAAGCGCTGGAGCTGCTGCTGCAGCATGAAGTGGCGCTGGCGCTGCTGGACGTGCAGATGCCGGAGATCGATGGCTTCATGCTGGCCGAGCTGATGCGCGGCTCGCAGCGCAGCCGTGCGGTGCCGATCATCTTCCTGACCGCCTCGCCGAATGACCCGGTACGCGCCTTCAAGGGCTATGAGAGCGGGGCGGTGGACTTCCTGCACAAGCCGATCGAGCCGCAGGTGCTGCTGGGCAAGATCAATGTGTTCATCGAGCTGTACCAGCAGCGGCAGCTGCTGAAGGCGCGCAATGAGGCACTGGAGCGCGCGCTGAAGCTCAACGAGACGATGACGGCGGTGTTGACCCACGATCTGCGCACGCCGCTGTCGGCCATCCTGCTGTGCGCGGACAAGCTGTCGCTGGATCTGCCGGCCGACAACGCTGGTGCGCAGCAGACGCTGGCGCACCTGGAGGCCAGCACGCTGCGCATGGCGCGCATGGTGGAACAGCTGCTGGATTTCTCGCGCATCCGCACCGGCGGGCTGCGCCTGCAGGCCGGCAGCTGCGACCTGGGCGAAGTGACCGCGATGGTGGTGGCCGAGGCGGGCAGTGCGCACGCCGGCAGCCAGATCGATTACCAGGGCCAGGGCGACCTGTGCCTGCAGGGCGATCCGGACCGGCTGGGGCAGGTGGCCGCCAACCTGGTCGGCAACGCGCTCACCCACGGTGGCGAGGGTGGCGTGCAGGTGCAGCTTGATGGCAGCCAGTCCAGCCACGTGCTGCTGCGCGTGCGCAATGCCGGGCAGATCGATGCGGCGCTGTTGCCGCGTCTGTTCGAACCGTTCAAGGCTAGCTTCCATGCCAGCAACGGCCTGGGCTTGGGGCTCTACATCGCCGACCAGTTCGTGCGTGCCCACGGCGGTGAGCTGAAGGCGCGCAACGAGGGCGCCGAGGTGGTGTTCGAGGCGCGCCTGCCGCGCCGCGTCGAGGGCGAGTCCGCCAGCGCTTTCTGAACTCTTCAGAGAGGGGCGCAGCGTTTTCCCGGCGGCGAGCGGTGCAGCTGTTACCGTGCAGCTTCACTCTGCAAAGGATGCACGATGCCACTGCGTGCCATTGCCTACGCCAGCGAGGCGTCGGCAGGCCTGGACGACGCCGGTGTAGCTGCGCTGATCGAGGATGCTGCCCGTTTCCTGCAGTACATCGAAGGCCCGGCCGACGGCATCGATCCGGTCTACGAGCGGATCCTGCAGGCCAGCAGCCACGGCAACCTGGTGGAGCTGTCGCGCGGCCACGTGTTCCAGCGGCTGTTCCCGTACTGGGCCATGCGCTGCCTGCCGGTGGAGGGCGCGCTGTTGCGCCGGCTCTCACTGGGTGACTGGATGGGCTTCGCGCGCCGTGCAGGCCGCGACCCGGAGCGGCCCACCGCCGTCGACATGCTTTCGCAGCTGGTGCAGCCGCTGCTGCAGACCGACGCGGCCGCGCCGCCACTGTAGAGCCACGCCATGCGTGGCTGCGGCCTTCCCGGAAATTCATCCACGCATGGCGTGGATCTACAAAGGCATGCATCGATGCGTCGTGCGGCCTTCCCGGGAAACCATTCACCCATGGCGTGGAGTTACCAACGCCATGGGTGGATGCCGGGATGCGCCCCCTGCACCTAGCTTTCACCTGCTACTCACTCCGGCTGGGGTGACATCACGGTCTCTTACACCGCGGGGTAGCGGTCATGCGCTGGAAACAGGGAGGTCTCGCAGCAGCACTCGTCATGGCACTGGGAACCGCACCGCAGGCCGATGCCTGTACGCGCGCGGCGTACCTGGGCGACAACGATGATGTGATCACCGCCCGGTCGATGAACTGGAAGGTGGACGTGGCCACCAACCTCTGGGTGCTGCCGCGCGGCATCAAGCGCACGGGCCAGGCCGGGCCGAAGTCGATCGCCTGGACCGCGCGCTACGGCAGCGTGGCGGCCACCGGCTATGACATCTCCACCACCGATGGCATGAACGAAAAGGGCCTGGTGGCCAACCTGCTGTGGCTGGTGGAATCGGAATACCCGCAGGAACAGGGGCGCAAGCCGGGCCTCTCCATTTCGCTGTGGGCGCAGTACATGCTGGACAACTACGCCACCGTCGCCGAAGCCGTGGAGGCGATCCGCCACGAGCCCTACAGCATCGTCACCGACAAGGTGCCCGGCGAGCAGCGGCTGGCCGCGCTGTACCTGTCGCTGTCCGATGCCAGCGGTGACAGCGCCATCGTCGAGTACATCGGCGGCCGCCAGGTCATCCATCACGGCCGCGAGCATCAGGTCATGACCAACTCGCCGGTGTTCGACCAGCAGCTGGCGCTGGATGCGTACTGGCAGCAGATCGGCGGCACGGTGATGCTGCCCGGCACTAACCGCTCGGCCGACCGCTTTGCGCGCGCACGCTTCTACATCAACGCCATTCCGAAGAGCGAGGACCCGGTGGTCGCCCTGGCCAGCGTGTTCAGCGTGATCCGCAACGTGTCGGTGCCCTATGGCATCACCACGCCGGGCGCGCCGAACATCTCCTCCACGCGCTGGCGTACCGTGGCCGACCACAAGCGGCGGCTGTACTTCTTCGAATCGGCGCTGACCCCCAACATCTTCTGGGCGGACCTGAAAAAGGCCGATTTCAGCGCGGAGACCGGCAAGGTGCTCAAGCTGGACCTGGGCAAGGACCAGCGCAATACCTTCGCCGGCGATGCGTTGGGGCATTTCGTGCCAAGCGCGCCGTTCACCTTCCTCGACCTGGAGGGCTGAGCCCAGCGCACGATTGCCCGCAAGGGCCCTGGCGCGGCAGACTCTGCCGATGAGCGCCATTTCGCACCTCCGCCACTACGGCGACCCCACCGGGCTGGACCGCCACGGCTATGCCCAGTGGGTGCTGCCGCTGCAGGACGAGCTGGAGTTCGAGCTGGAGGGGCGGGGCGGCCGGCTTGACCTGCTGCAGGGCGTGTTCGTGGCCGCCGGCGAAGCGCATGACCAGGCCGCGCATGGGCCCAATGGTTTCGTGATCGTCGATTGCGGCCCCGGTGTGCTGGACGACCTCACCCAGGAGCACCTGTGCCGGCAGCGCTGGCTGCACCTTCCCGTGGCCCTGCGCCAGGCGTTGCGCCAGGTGCAGCCGGGCCAGCCGCTGCCGGCCTTGCTGCCGCAGCTGCTGCAGGCGTTCGCGCCGGCGGGCAGCGGCGCACGGCTGCAGGCGCTGTGCGCGATGGTGCAGGCGGCGCCGGGTGCTGCGTGGCCGGTGGCACGCATGGCCGCCCACGTCGGGGTCAGCGCGAGCCGGCTGCACGCGTTGTTCCAGCGCCAGTTCGGGCTGGCGCCGCAGGCCTGGCTCAGTGCCTGCCGCCTGCGCTGGGCCAAGGACCGGCTGCGCCGCAGCGATGCCCCGATCAGCGATATCGCGCTGGCCGCAGGTTATTCCGAGCAGAGTGCGTTCACCCGCGCGATGCGCCGCGAAACCGGGCTGACCCCCAGCGCCTGGCGCCGCGAGCGCTGAGCCCGGCGCAGTAGCCTCGGTCAAGACGCCGCCGCGGGACACGCCTAGACTGCGCAGCCGTGTTCTCCCCCCATGGTTTCGTGATGCGCAACAATCCCATCGGCCTGGGCATCGCCAACGGCGTTGCCGCAGGTGCCTTGTGGGGCGTGGTGTTCCTGGCGCCCGCCGTGCTGCACTCCTTCAACGCGCTGCAGCTGTCCGCTGGGCGTTACCTCATCTACGGCCTGATTGCCGTTGCGCTGCTGCTGCCGCGCTGGAAGCGGCTGGCCCCGCGCCTGGGCCGTGCCGAATGGCTGGGCCTGCTGTGGCTGAGCCTGGCCGGCAACCTGGTGTACTTCCTGCTGCTGGCCGTTGCGGTGCAGTGGGCCGGGGGCGCAGCGGCCTCGCTGATCGTGGGCCTGATCCCGGTGGTGGTGACGCTGGTGGGCGTGCGCGAAAAGGGCGCGGTGCCGCTGCGGCAGCTGCTGCCGGCGCTGGCGCTGTGCCTGCTGGGCGTGGCGATGGTCGGCTATGAAGCGCTGATGTCCGAGCACCTGGCCACGCCGTGGAAGCAGCGCCTGATCGGCCTGCTGTGCGGCTTCGGTGCGCTGTTCTCGTGGGCGGTGTACTCGATCGGCAACGCGCGCTGGCTGGCGCGGCGGCCGGACCTGTCCAGCCATGACTGGTCGCTGCTGACCGGCGTGGTGACCGGCGCGCTGGCCCTGCTGCTGGTGCCCGGCGCGTTCGGCGGCCACCTGGGCGACCACACGCCCGCGCAGTGGGGGCTGTTCTGGGCGATCGGTGCCGGCGTGGCAGTGGTGGCCTCGATCATCGGCAATGCGTTCTGGAACCGTGCCAGCCGCCTGCTGCCGCTGACCCTGACCGGGCAGATGATCGTGTTCGAAACGCTGTTCGCGCTGCTGTATGCGTTTGCCTGGCAATGGCGTTGGCCGACCCTGCTGGAAGCGCTGGCCATCGTGTGCCTGGTGGGTGGCGTGCTGCTGTGCGCCCATGCCCATCGTGCGCCGCGCGCGCTGGCCGAGCACGCGGGGTAGGGCGCAACCGTGCGATGGCGGGGTGTAAAGCCCCGCCACCGCTGCAACGTCACAATTGCAACCAATTCCCTGCATGTTGTGCGACGATCGCCTCGTCGGTTTTTTGCACCGCAGCACTTGACAGCACCCGGCGCGGCGTAGTTTTCTGTGGCCCATGGTCCTTGCTGCCGCCACCGTCGCACTCACTGCCCCCGCCACCGCGGGCCGCATGGGTGTGCCGGCTGCCGTCACCACCACCATTACCACCACCACCGTCACCACTGCCCTGGTGCGGCCCGTCGTCTTCGTGTAACTCCCGAAAACAACGGCCCCGCACCATCCAGGTGGCGGGGAAACTCGACCACCTGCATGCCACGGGGCCTCCAACCGAGGTCAGCATGTCCAACGTCGTCGCGTCACCCCATCCCGTCGCCCCCGCCGATCTGGCCGCCCCGTCCACTGTCGTGCACAAGTTCGGCGGCACCTCGGTGGCCGATGCCGAACGCTACCGGCACGTAGCCCAGCTGCTGCTGGCACGCCCCGAACACCTGCAGGTCACCGTGGTGTCGGCCATGAAGGGCGTGACCGACGCGCTGATCGACCTGGCCGATCTGGCCGCGCGCAACGACGCCGGCTGGCGCGATGCCTGGCACAGCCTGCGCGCGCGGCATCGGGGCGCGGCGGTGGCGCTGCTGGGGGAAACGGTGGGCGACACCGTGGAATGGCTGGACGCCCGCTTCGAACAGCTGGCCGAGGTGCTGGGAGCACTGGCAGTGATCGGCGAGCTGCCGCGCGAAGTGCTGGACCGGGTGCAGGGGCAGGGCGAGGTCTATTCGGCGCAGCTGCTGGGCAGCTACCTGCGCAGCCTGGGCGAAGACTGCGCGGTGCTGGATGCGCGCGACGTGCTGGTGGTCGGGCGCGGCGAACTGGGCGTGGACGTGGACTGGGAGACCAGCGCCGACCGCCTGGCGCGCTGGCGTCTGCAGCACCCGCAGCAGCCCGTGGTGGCCACCGGCTTCGTGGCGCGCGACCGCGATGGCCGCGTGACCACGCTCGGCCGCAATGGCAGTGACTATTCCGGTGCGATCTTCGCCGCGCTGTTCAACGCCGATGAACTACACATCTGGACCGACGTGGACTGGGTGCTCTCGGCTGACCCGCGCGTGGTGCCCGAAGCGGTGCAGCTGCAGGCGCTGAGTTACGACGAGGCCTGCGAACTGGCCTATTTCGGCGCCAAGGTGGTGCACCCGCAGACGATGTCGCCGGCAATCCAGCTGGGCCTGCCGATCATCATCCGCAACACCTTCCAGCCGGACCATCCCGGCACCCGCATCAGTGCCCAGCGCTCGGTGCATGGCCCGATCAAGGGCCTGACGCTGAGCCCGGAACTGGCCGTGCTGAACCTGGAAGGCACCGGGCTGATGGGCGTGTCGGGCACGGCCGAGCGGGTGTTCTCCGCGTTGCGCCAGGCGCAGGTGTCGGTGGTGATGATCTCGCAGGGCTCGTCGGAACATTCCATCTGCTGCGTGGTGTGCGGCGGCGAGGTGGCGCGGGGCCGGCAGGCGCTGCTGACCGCCTTCGCGCATGAGCTGTCGGCCGGGCAAGTGCAGCGGGTGCAGGTCACCGAGGGCGTCAGCGTGCTGGCCGCGGTGGGCGATGGCATGGCCGGGCAGCCGGGTGTGGCCGCGCGCCTGTTCGAGGCGCTGGGGCGCGCGCAGGTGAACATTCTGGCCATCGCGCAGGGCTCGTCGGAGCGCAACATTTCCGTGGCGGTGTCCAGCGCTGATGCCACCCGTGCCCTGCGCGCGGCGCACGCCGGTTTCTGGCTGTCCCCGCAGACCTTCGCGGTGGGCGTGATCGGTCCGGGCAACGTGGGGGCCGCGCTGCTGGATCAGCTGCAGGCCGCGCTGCCGCAGCTGCGTGACAAGGCCAACATCGATCTGCGGCTGCGTGCGGTGGCCTCGCGCAGCCGCATGCGGTTGGAGCCGGCGGCGCTGCCGGCCGACTGGCGCACGGCGCTGCAGCAGGGCGAGCGCAGCGACCTGGACCGCTTCACCGGGCACCTGCTGGCCGCGCACCTGCCGCATGCGGTGGTGATCGACTGCAGCGGCAGCGCCGAGGTGGCCGAGCGCTATTCCGGCTGGCTGGCCGCGGGCATCCACGTGGTGACGCCGAACAAACAGGCCGGTTCCGGGCCGCTGTCGCGCTACCAGCGCATCCGTGCGGCTGCCGCCACCAGTGGTGCGCGCTTCCGCTACGAGGCCACGGTCGGCGCCGGCCTGCCGGTGATCACCACGCTGCGCGACCTGGTCGACACCGGCGATGAAGTGCTGGCGATCGAAGGCATTTTCTCCGGCACGCTGGCCTGGCTGTTCAACCGGTTTGATGGCGGCCAGCCGTTCTCGGCGCTGGTGGCGCAGGCGCGGGCGATGGGCTACACCGAGCCGGACCCGCGCGATAACCTGTCCGGCGTGGAGGTGGCGCGCAAGCTGGTGATCCTGGCGCGCGAAGCCGGGCGCACGCTCAGCCTGGAGGATGTACAGGTGGAAAGTCTGGTGCCCGATGCCCTGCGCGATGGCGATGCCGATGCGTTCATGGCGCGCCTGGCGGATGCCGATGATGCGCTGCTGGCGCGCTTGCAGGGCGCGCACCAGCGCAACGCCGCGCTGCGCTACGTCGCCCGGCTGACCGCGCAGGGCGCATCGGTGGGGCTGGTGGAACTGCCGGCCGACCATGCCTTCGCCAACCTGCGCCTGACTGGCAACGTGGTGCAGTTCCAGACCCGGCGCTACTGCGACAACCCGCTGGTGGTGCAGGGCCCGGGTGCGGGCCCGGAAGTGACCGCGGCCGGGGTGTTCGCCGATCTGCTGCGGGTGGCGGCCGGCGAAGGAGCGCGTCTGTGATCGCACGCGCTTTCGCCCCGGCGTCGGTGGCCAACGTGGCGGTGGGGTTCGACATCCTCGGCCATGCCATCGCCGGCATCGGCGATACGGTGACGGTGCGTCGCCTGGACGAGCCGGTGGTGCGCATCGAGGCGATCCGCGCCGGCGAGATGGTCCTGCCGCATGAGGCCGAGCGCAACACCGCCGGTGCCGCGTTGCTGTCGCTGCGCGCGGGGCTGGGGCTGGCGCATGGCTTTGCCATCGAGATCGACAAGGGCATTCCGTTTGGTTCCGGCATGGGCGGCTCGGCAGCCTCGTGCGTGGCCGCGCTGGTGGCGGCCAACACGCTGCTGGACACGCCGTTGCCGCATGAGGCGCTGTACCCGTTCGCGCTGGATGGCGAGGCGGTGGCCAGTGGCGGCCGCCATGGCGACAACGTCGGCCCGCTGCTGCTGGGCGGTGTGGCGCTGTGCACGGCGCAGCAGCTGGTTGCCATTCCAGTACCGGACGCGTGGCACAGCCTGCTGGTGCACCCGCAGGCGGTGCTGGAAACCCGCCGTGCCCGCGAGGCGCTGCAGGGCCATTACGCTCTGGGCGAATTCGTGGCGCAGAGTGCGAACCTGGGCTTGGTGCTGGCCGGCTGCCATCGCGGCGATGCCGCGCTGGTGCGCGCCGGCCTGCGCGATGTGCTGATCGAACCGCGCCGGGCGGGCCTGATGGTCGGCTATGCCGACGCACGTGATGCGGCGCTGGCAGCCGGTGCGCTGGGCGCAGGCATTTCCGGTGCCGGCCCCAGCGTGTTTGCCTGGTATGAAACTGCCGCCGAGGCGCAGGCTGCGGCCGCGCCGGTACGCGCCGCCTTTGCTGCTGGGGGCCTGGACAGCCAGGCCTGGATTTCCCCCTTGAATGCTGCTGGAGCCCACCTGTGCTGAATCCTTCCCCTCGTCAGGACGCCGAACCGATGGCGTTTGTCTCTACCCGCGGGCAGGCGCCGGCGGTGTCGATCAGTGCGGCCATCGCAGCCGGATTGGCGCCCGATGGCGGGCTGTACGTGCCGGCGCAGCTGCCGGTGGCGCGCAGCCTGCAGGCCGGTGCCGACCTGGCCGCCACTGCCAGTGAACTGCTGGCGCCGTTCTTCGCCGGGGATGCACTGGCTGCGGCGCTGCCGGAGATCTGCCGCGACGCCTTCGATTTCCCGGTGCCGCTGCGCGCGCTGGGCACCCGCGGTGACCATGTACTGGAGCTGTTCCATGGGCCCACCGCAGCGTTCAAGGACATCGGTGCGCGCTTCCTGGCCGGCACGCTGTCGCGCCTGCAGGCCGGTGCGGCGCGTCCGCTGACGATTGTCGTTGCGACCTCCGGCGATACCGGTGCGGCGGTGGCCGCCGCATTCCATGGCCAGCCCGGCGTGCGCGTGGTGGTGCTGTATCCCGATGGTCGTGTCTCGCCGCGCCAGGCGCATCAGCTGGGCTGCTTCGGCGGCAACATCCAGGCACTGCGCGTGGCCGGTGCCTTCGACGACTGCCAGGCGATGGTCAAGCAGGCTCTGGCCGACCGGGAGCTGCAGGCCAGCGTGCCGCTCAGTTCGGCCAACAGCATCAGCCTGGGCCGGCTGCTGCCGCAGATGAGCTACTACGCGCACGCGGCCCTGCAGCACCACGCCGCGCACGGGCGCCGGCTGAACCTGGTGGTGCCCACCGGCAACCTGGGCAATGCGATGGCGGCGGTGCTGGCGCGCGCACTGGGCGTGCCGTTGGGGCAGATCGTACTGGCCACCAATGCCAACGCGGTGCTGCCGGCGTACTTCAATGGCGGCGCATACCAGCCTGCGGCCAGCATTGCCACCGTTGCCAATGCAATGGACGTGGGCGCACCGAGCAACTTCGAGCGCCTGTGCTGGCTCTACCAGGGCGACGATGCCGAACTGCGTGCGGCGTTCCGCGCGCAGGCGGTGGATGACGTGGCAATCCGCGCGACCATCGCCAGCCTGTTCGCCAGCCACGGCGAGGTGGTCTGCCCGCATACGGCCACGGCGGTGAAGGTGCTGCAGGACCTGCGCAGCGGCGGCGCCAAGGGCGACTGGGCGGTGGTGGCCACCGCGCACCCGGCCAAGTTCGAGAGCGTGGTCGAGCCGCTGATCGGGCAGCCGGTGCCAGTGCCGCCGGCATTGCAGGCGCTGCTGCAGCGGCCGGCCCACGCCGAAGCCGTGCCGGCAGATTACGCGGCGCTGCGTGAGGTGCTGCTGCGTTGAGCAAATGCCGCCGGGCATGGCCCGGCGCTACCGAAGGCGAGCGAACGAGGGAGCGCTGGGATGCGTGACCGGAGGTCAGCGAACGGGAGAGCGCCGGGATGCGTGACCGGAGGTGAGCGAACGGGGTAGCGCCGGGCCGTGCCCGGCGAGCGCAGCGGCGTCAGGCCAGGCTTTCGCCGGCCAGTGCACGCAGGCCGTCCTCGTCGAGGATCTCCACCACGTTCAGGTGGGGCAGGGCGATCAGCGCCTGCTGGCGCAGCTTGGTGAAGGTGCGGCTGACCGTTTCCATGGTCAGGCCGAGATGGTCGGCGATATCGCCACGGCCCATCGGCAGCGACACGCGCAGGCCGTTACCGCCCAGCCGGGCCTCGCGCGCCGCCAGGCGCAGCAGGAAATCGGCCAGCTTTTCCGCCGGCTGCAGGCGGGCCAGGGCCAGCGCCGCGTCCTGCGCCGCATCCAGTTCCTGGCAGGCGCGCTGCAGCAGCTTGCGCTCCAGGTGCGGGTAGCGCATGCGCAATGCCTTCATCTGCGGCAGCGACACCCGGCACACGCGGCTGTCGGCGATCGCTTCGATATCCTGCCGGTGCAGGTCGCTGCCGCTCAGGCCAAGGTAGTCGCCGGGCAGCACGAACCCGTTGATCTGGCGGCGGCCGTCGGCCAGCGTGCACACCAGGCGCAGCGCGCCGGCGGTCAATGTATAGACATGCTGGCGCTCTTCACCGCTGCGCGCCAGCGTGGCACCCATCGCCAGCTGCTGGGACACGGTCACCTGTTCCAGGGCCTGCACCTCGTCCGGCGACAGCGCCGAGCAGACCGCCAGGTGGCGGACCGAGCAGTGCAGGCAATCCAGCGTCGCGCAGGCCGCAGGGGCAGCATCGGCGCTGGCGGTCGGGGTGCCGGGGGCGCGGGTCATAGAGCGGGATTGAGCGGGCGGGGCATCCGCCTATGATACGTCATGGCGTGTCCGGCCCCGCCCGGCACGGCCTGCGCCGGCCAGTCCGGCTAGAATGTGCGCCCCCTCCACGTTTCCGTTCCTGCAGGAGTTGCTCCCGTGATCAAGCCTCGTACCCCGCCCGGCACCCTGGAACTGCTGCCGCGCGAGCAGATTGCGTTCCAGCGCATGCTGGACGTCATCCGCCGCAACTACGAGCGCTTCGGGTTCCTGCCGGTGGAGACGCCGGTGTTCGAACTGTCCGATGTGCTGCTGACCAAGTCCGGTGGCGAGACCGAGCGCCAGGTGTATTTCGTGCAGTCCACCGGCGCGCTGGCCAACGCCGCCGAAGCCGGTGACCGCTCGCTGCCGGAGATGGCGCTGCGCTTCGACCTGACCGTGCCGCTGGCCCGCTACGTGGCCGAGCACGAACACGAACTGACCTTCCCGTTCCGCCGCTACCAGATGCAGCGCGTGTACCGCGGCGAGCGCGCCCAGCGTGGCCGCTTCCGCGAGTTCTACCAGTGCGACATCGATGTGATCGGCAAGGACAGCCTGAGCGTGCGCTATGACGCCGAAGTGCTGGCCGTCATCCACGCCGTGTTCGCCGAACTGCGCATCGGCGCCTTCAGCATCCAGCTGAACAACCGCAAGCTGATGCGTGGCTTCTTCGAAAGCCTGGGCATCGCCGAGGGCGAGCGCCAGCTGGCCGTGCTGCGCGAAGTGGACAAGCTGGACAAGCGCGGCCCCGACTACGTGGGCGAGACGCTGGTGGGCGAGGGCTTCGACGTGCCGGCCGAACAGGTCGAGAAGATCCTGGCCTTCGTCGCCGTGCGCTCGCAGGGTCATGAGGATGCGCTGGCCCAGCTGGCGGCACTGGAGCAGGGCGCGGCGTCGTCGGAAACCCTGCGCACTGGTGTTGCCGAGCTGCGCGAAGTGCTGCAGCTGGTGCAGGCGCTGGGCGTGCCGGAAAGCGCGTACTGCCTGAATTTCTCCATCGCCCGCGGCCTGGATTACTACACCGGCACCGTCTACGAGACCACCCTGACCGACCATCCGCAGATCGGTTCGATCTGTTCGGGCGGCCGCTATGAAGACCTGGCCAGCCACTACAGCAAGTCCAGACTGCCGGGCGTGGGCATCTCCATCGGCCTGTCGCGCCTGTTCTGGCAGCTGCGCGAAGCTGGCCTGATCGACGGCATCGAAGCCAGCAGCGTGCAGGCGCTGGTGGCACTGATGGACGAGCAGGGCATGGCGCAGTCGCTGGACATCGCCCGCCGCCTGCGCAGCGGTGGCATCAACACCGAAGTGCAGATGGAGCCGAAGAAGATCGGCAAGCAGTTCCAGTACGCCGCCAAGGCCGGCATCCGCTTCGTGGTGCTGGCTGGTGAAGACGAACTTGCGCGCGGCGTGGTGGCGGTGAAGGACCTGGTGCGCGAGCAGCAGTTCGAAGTCTCCCGCGACGACCTGGCCAGCACCCTGCAGGTTGAACTGGAACAGTCGAAGGTCATGGCGTGATACGGACCGCCGCGGGAGCGCTGAGCGTGCTCCTGCTGGCGGGATGCCAGAGCGATCCGGCGCTGCACAGCGCCCGGATCGGAACGGCGCAGTACCGGCTCCAGGTCGATCGCTGCCATGTGATCGACCGCGCGCAGCTTGAAGCAGACCTGCGGGCCCTGGCCACTAAGACGTGTCCGGCAGGCTCAGCGACGCTGGAGAACCTCCAGCCCCTGCCAAGCCGGCAGGGCAGCCTGTTCGGGGAGTGCCTGCGACGCGGCGCGCTGCAGGCGGAGGTCCGCTGCCAGCCCTGAGCGCCGCCAGCGCATTGATTCCAGAGTAGAACGCCCACCCTCCGGAGGGCGTTTCCGTTTCCGGAGCAGGACCGTGCATCGTTCCGGGGTCCATCGTTCAGGGGTCAGATCCGTTTTCCTTCAGAAAACGGATCTGACCCCAGGCTCTGCCAACACCCCGCCAACCCTCAGTAACCCAGGTTTTGCCGTTGCTCCGGCCTCTGCGGATGCAGGGCAGCAGCCCTGCCGTACCCCCACCCCCACGATTTGACGCACTGCGCAAGAATGCGCTAATGTACTAGCGCGCTATTACATTGATGCAAGAGATCCGCCCCGTGAAAGCCCGTCCCGACATCGCCGCCAAAGACCCCCAGGCCGACCTGGCGTCCCTGGCCCAGGCCTTTGCCGCCCTGCGCGACCCCGCGCAGGTCGAAGCCTTCCTGCGCGACCTCTGTACCCCCGCCGAGCTGGAAGCCATGGCCGACCGCTGGAAAGTGGTGCCCCTGCTGCAGCAGGGCGTGCCCTACCGCGAAATCCACGAGCGCACCGGCGTCAGCGTGACCACCACCGGCCGCGTCGCCCGCACCCTCGACCATGGCCATCGCGGCTACGCCGCCGCCATCGACCGCCTTGTCTCGCGCTGATCCGCGCCCCGTTCCGACCTTCGAGACCTCCCCCATGAGTGCAACCCAGACAGCGCCGGCACGCGACCGGCTGCGTATCGCCATCCAGAAGAACGGGCGCTTGGCCGAGCCCGCCCGCAGCCTGCTCAGCGCCTGCGGCCTGAGCTGGCGCGCGACCCGCGACAAGCTGTTCTGCTACGGCGAATCGCTGCCGGTGGACCTGCTGCTGGTGCGCGACGATGACATCCCCGGCCTGATTGCCGACGGCGTCTGCGACCTGGGCATCGTTGGCCGCAACGAGCTGGACGAACAGGCCGCCGCACGCCGCCAGATCGCCCTGCCCGATGCCTACCAGGCGCTGCGCGGCCTCGGTTTCGGCCAGTGCCGGCTGATGCTGGCCGTGCCCGAAGAGTGGGGCTGGCAGGGCCCGGCACAGCTGGCCGGCACCCGCATCGCCACCAGCTACCCGGCCATCCTCAAGCAGTGGCTGGCCAGCGAGGGCGTGCAGGCACAGGTGGTTGAGCTGTCCGGTTCGGTGGAAATCGCGCCGCGACTGGGCACCGCCGAACTGATCTGCGACCTGGTTTCCAGCGGGGCCACGCTGCGCGCCAACCAGCTCAAGCCGGTGCACAGCCTGCTGGACAGCGAAGCGGTGCTGGCCGGTGCCGTGCGCACGCCGGACGACGCACGCGCGGGGCTGATCGCCATGCTGCTGCGCCGGCTGGATGGCATCGTGCAGGTGCAGGACCGCAAGCTGCTGATGTTCCGCGCCGAAGAGGGCCGCGTGGATGAACTGTCGCGCCTGCTGGCCGATGCCGAACCGCTGGTGCGGCTGCCCGCCGACGGTGGCGCGCTGCGCCTGCAGACCATGTGCCCCGGCCCGCTGAGCTGGCAGCGCATGGAAGAACTGGAGCGCGCGGGCGCACAGGGCCTGATGGTACTGAGCGTGGAGCGGTCGCTGGCATGAATCGCCTGATCTGGTCACACCTTGATGAAGCCGCACGCAGTGCGGCGCTGACCCGCCCGGTGCAGACCGTGGCACAGCAGACCCGCGATGCCGTGGCCGCGCTGATCGCGCAGGTGCGGGCACAGGGTGATGACGCGCTGCGCGCCATCACCGCTCGCTTCGATGGCGTGGCACTGCCTACGTTCGAAGTGAGCGACGCCGAATTCGCCGCCGCCGAAGCCGCCGTGCCGGCTGCGCTGCGCCAGGCCATGGTTGAAGCGGCCGAACGCATCACGCGCTTCCACAAGGCCGGCATGGGGCAGGGCTATGCGGTGGAAACCGCGCCCGGCGTGGTCTGCGAACGCATGCTGCGGCCGATCGGTCGCGTCGGCCTGTACGTGCCGGCTGGCAGCGCACCGCTGCCGTCCACCGCGCTGATGCTTGGCGTTCCCGCGCAGCTGGCCGGGTGCCCGCAGGTGGTGCTGTGCACGCCGCCGCGTGCCGATGGCACGGCCGACCCGGCGGTGCTGGTGGCCGCGCGCCTGACCGGCGTGCAGCGCGTGTTCAAGCTGGGTGGTGCCCAGGCCATCGCCGCGATGGCCTATGGCACGGCCAGCATTCCCGCCTGCGACAAGCTGTTCGGGCCGGGCAACAGTTTCGTCACCGAGGCCAAGCAGCAGGTCGCGCAGGACGGCGCCGCCGCCATCGACATGCCGGCCGGTCCTTCGGAAGTGCTGGTCATCGCCGATGCCGGTGCCAATGCGGCCTTCCTGGCCGCCGACCTGCTGTCGCAGGCCGAGCACGGCCCGGATTCGCAGGTGCTGCTGCTGACCGACGATGCGGCGATGCTGGCGGCGGTCGAAGCGGAAGTGGAGCGCCAAGTGGCGCTGCTGCCGCGCCAGGAGATCGCACGCCAGGCCCTGTCGGCCTCGCGCCTGATCCAGGTGGACACGCTGGATCAGGCCTTTGCGATCAGCAACCGCTACGCCCCCGAACACCTGATCCTGGCCCTGCGCGAACCGCGCGGCTGGCTGGGCCAGGTGCAGGCCGCCGGCTCGGTGTTCCTCGGCGACTACACCCCTGAAGCACTGGGTGACTACTGCAGTGGTACCAATCACGTGCTGCCCACCGCCGGTGCCGCGCGTGCCTACAGTGGCGTCAGCGTTGCCAGCTTCCAGAACCTGATCAGCGTGCAGAGCGCCAGCGCTGCCGGCCTGGCCGCGATCGGCGGCTGCGCGCGTATCATTGCCAGCGCCGAAGGCCTGGATGCACACGAACGTGCGGTGGCCCTGCGCATGGAGGCCGTGGCATGAGCACCGGCATTGATGACGTGCTGGCGCTGGTGCGCCCGGACCTGCAGGCTTTCGCCGGTTACAGCTCGGCGCGCAGCGCGGCAGTGCAGGGTGAGGTCTGGTTGAACGCCAACGAATCGGCCTGGGCCAACCCGGCCGACAGCACCGGCAGCAGCCGACGCTACCCGGAGCCGCAACCCTTGGCACTGCGTGAAGGGCTGGCGGCGCTGTATGGCGTGCAGCCGCAGCAGCTGCTGGTCGGCCATGGCAGCGACGAGGCCATCGACCTGCTGGTGCGCGCCCTGTGCGTGCCCGGCCGCGACGGTGTGCTGGTGACCTCGCCGGTGTTCGGCATGTACGCGGTGTGCGCGCGGTTGCAGGGTGCGCCGCTGATCGACGTGCCGCTGGTGGATGGCGAGGATGGCCTGCGCGCGGATATCGACGCGGTCATCGACACGGCACAGGCGCAGGGCGCCAAGCTGGTGTTCCTGTGCGCGCCGTCGAATCCGGCCGGCAGCGATATCGGTCTGGCCGAGATCGAACGCGTGGCCATCGCGCTGCGTGGGCAGGCCCTGGTGGTGGTCGATGAGGCCTACGTCGAGTACGCACAGCGCGCCTCGGCCACCACGCTGCTGGCTGCACACGCCAACGTCGCCGTGCTGCGTACCTTGTCCAAGGCGCACGCACTGGCCGCGGCGCGCATCGGCACGTTGATTGCCGCACCGGAACTGATTGCTGTGCTGCGCCGCTGCCAGGCCCCATACCCGGTGCCGACCCCCTGCGCCGAGCTGGCTGTGCAGGCCCTGCAGCCGGCGGCACTGGCGCGCACCGCCGAGCGCGTGGCCACGGTCATCACCGAGCGCGACCGCCTGTTCGCCGCGTTGCCGGGCCTGCCCGGCGTGCGCCGCGTGTACCGTTCGGCCGGCAACTACCTGCTGGTGCGTTTCGCCGATGCGCAGGCCGCGTTCGACACGCTGCTGGCCGCCGGCGTGGTGGTGCGTGACCAGCGCGCCGCGCCGCAGCTGGGCGATGCCCTGCGCATCAGCATCGGCAGCCCCGAAGAAAACGACCGCGTGCTCGCGGCCTTGTCGGCCCGGAGGGCTGCTGCATGACCCCCATCCTGTTCATCGACCGCGACGGCACCCTCATCGAGGAGCCAGCCGACTTCCAGATCGACGCCTACGAAAAACTGCGCTTCGTGCCGCAGGTGATCCCGGCGCTGCTGAAGCTGCGCGACGCCGGCTACCAGTTCGTCATCGTCACCAACCAGGATGGCCTCGGCAGCGAGAGCTACCCGCGCGCCAGCTTCGATGGCCCCAACGACCTGATGCTGCAGATCTTCGAAAGCCAGGGCATCACCTTCCGTGACGTGCTGGTGGACTGCAGCTGGCCGCAGGACAATGCGCCCACCCGCAAGCCAGGCATCGGCCTGATGACCGCCTACCTGCAGGACCGCAGCATCGACTGGGCACGCTCGGGCATGGTCGGCGACCGCATCACCGACCTGCAGTTCGCCGAGAACCTCAACATCCGTGGCTTCCAGCTGCGCACCGAGCAGTTCGGTGGCGAGTGGGACTGGCCCGGCATTGCCCACGCGCTGGCCGATGCACCGCGCACCGCCGTGGTCCGGCGCAATACCAAGGAAACGAAGATCCGCGTCGAACTGGATCTGGACCGTGCCGGCGACGCGCGCATCCACACTGGCCTGCCGTTCTTCGACCACATGCTGGAACAGATCGGCAAGCACGGCGGCTTCGCGCTGGACATCCAGGCCGAGGGTGACCTGCACATCGATGAGCACCACACGATTGAAGACACCGGGTTGGCGCTGGGCCAGGCGCTGCGCGAGGCGCTGGGTGACAAGCGCGGCATCGGCCGCTATGGCTTCACCCTGCCGATGGACGAGACCCTGGCCAGCGCCGCGCTGGATTTCAGCGGCCGCCCGTATTTTGTGTTCGAAGGGGAGTTCAAGCGTGAGCGCGTGGGCGACATGCCAACCGAGCTGGTGCCGCACTTCTTCCGTTCGCTGTGCGATGCCAGCGGCCTGAACCTCAACCTGCAGGTGCGCGGCGACAACGATCACCACAAGGTGGAAGCCTGCTTCAAGGCGCTGGCACGTGCACTGCGCCCGGCGCTGGCGCGGCAGGGCACGGCGTTGCCGAGCACCAAGAGGGCGCTGTGAGCGATGTCGCGCTGATCGATGCCGGTGGTGCCAACCTCGGCTCGGTGCGTTACGCGCTGGAGCGCCTGGGCGCCACGGTGCGCCTGGTGCGCGATGCCGACGGCCTGGTCGGCGCGCAGCGGGTGATCCTGCCCGGCGTCGGT
This sequence comes from Stenotrophomonas maltophilia, assembly GCA_009912235.1. Classification (GTDB taxonomy): domain Bacteria; phylum Pseudomonadota; class Gammaproteobacteria; order Xanthomonadales; family Xanthomonadaceae; genus Stenotrophomonas; species Stenotrophomonas maltophilia_AV. The sequence continues at coordinate 641,676 of WNDS01000001.1, read as the reverse complement.
GCCGCGGCACCGGGCATGCAGCGCCTGCATGCGCAGGGGCTGGTGGAGCCGCTGCGTCGCCTGGAAGTACCGCTGATGGGCATCTGCCTGGGCATGCAGCTGCTGTTCGAGCGCTCCGAGGAAACCGGCGTGGATGCGCTGGGCCTGATTCCCGGCACCGTGCGCAAGCTGGTGCCGGCCTGTGGCATCCGCGTGCCGCACATGGGCTGGAACCGGCTGCTGCCGCTGCGTCCCTCGCTGCTGCTGAAGGACGTGCCGGAACGCGCCAGCGCCTACTTCGTGCACAGCTATGCCGCGCCATTGAACGCGCACACCGTGGCCGCCTGCGACCACGGCGGCCTGTTCACGGCAGTGGTCGAGCAGGGGCGCTGTTTCGGTGCCCAGTTCCACCCCGAACGTTCCGGCGATACCGGTTCACAGATGCTGCGCAATTTCCTCGAGGGCACCGCTGCATGAGCTTCACCGTCTACCCCGCACTGGATATCCGCGAAGGCCGCGTGGTGCGGCTGCGCCAGGGCGACTACGCGCAGGAAACCTCCTATGGTGACGATCCGCTGCCGCGCGCGCAGGCCTTTGCCGCGCAGGGCGCGCAGTGGATGCATCTGGTCGACCTGGATGCGGCACGCGCCGGCGGCTACACCTTGGCGCCGCTGCTGGCGGCGATCCGCAAGCATACGCCGCTGCAGGTGCAGACCGGTGGCGGCGTGCGTGGTCGTGACGACGTCGCCCGCATTCTCGATGCCGGCGCCAACCGCGTGGTGGTCGGCTCGCTGGCGGTGCGCCGCCCCGATGAAGTGCTGGGCTGGCTGGACGAGTTCGGCGCCGGGCGCATCACCATTGCGCTGGACGCCCGCCAGGATGCGCAGGGCCAGTGGCAGCTGCCGGTGCACGGCTGGACCGAAGATGCCGGGGTAACGCTCGATGCGCTGGCGCTGCGCTATGCGCAGGCCGGCATGCAGCACCTGCTGTGCACCGACATTGCCCGCGACGGCATGCTGGCCGGCCCCAACATCAGCCTGTACGCCCACCTGTCGGCGCTGCTGCCGGGCGTGGCGGTGCAGGCCTCCGGTGGCATCCGCGATGTGGCCGACGTGGCCGAAGCGCGCGCGGCCGGCTGCGGCGGTGCCATCCTCGGCAAGGCGCTGCTGGAACAGCGCATGGACCTGGGCGAGGCGCTGGCATGCTGAGCCGCCGCATCATTCCCTGCCTGGACGTGCGCGATGGGCGCGTGGTCAAGGGCGTGCGCTTCCGCGACCACGTCGACATGGGCGACATTGCCGAACTGGCGCAGCGCTACCGCGACCAGGGCGCCGACGAGCTGGTGTTCTATGACATCGGTGCCAGCCCCGAGGCACGCTCGGTGGACGTGGCCTGGATCGAGCGCATCGCGCGGCTGATCGACATTCCGTTCTGCGTGGCCGGTGGCATCGACAGTGTTGATACCGCGCGCCGGGTGCTGTGCGCCGGGGCGGACAAGATCTCGATCAACTCGCCCGCGCTCGGCCGCCCCGGGCTCATCACTGAGCTGGCCGAAGAGTTTGGCGTGCAGTGCGTGGTGGTCGGCGTGGACTCGGTACGCGAGGACGATGGTCAATGGCGGGTGCGCCGCTTCAGCGGTGATCCGGACAAGACCCAGGCGGTACCGCGGCTGACGCTGGACTGGATTGCCGAGGCCCAGCAGCGCGGCGCCGGCGAGATTGTGCTGAACTGCATGGACAGCGATGGCGTGCGCCGTGGCTACGACGTGGCCCAGCTGCGCCAGGCGCGCGCGCTGTGCACGGTGCCGCTGATCGCCTCCGGGGGGGGCGGCAGCCCCGAACACTTCGCCGAGGTGTTCGACCAGGCCGATGTCGATGGCGCGCTGGCGGCCAGCGTGTTCCACAGCGGGGCCATCGCCATTCCCGAATTGAAGCGCTACCTGCGCACACAACAGATCGAGGTACGGGATGTCTATTGAAGCAGGCGCCATCGTGCTGCTGCCGGATGCGGCGGCGCTGCAGGCGCTGGACTGGAACAAGGGCGATGGCCTGCTGCCGGCGGTGGTCCAGCACGCCGACACGCTGCAGGTGCTGATGCTGGGCTACGTCAGCGCCGCCTCGCTGGCGGCCACCCTGGCCAGCGGCCACATGACCTTCTTCAGCCGCAGCAAGCAGCGGCTGTGGACCAAGGGCGAGCAGTCCGGCCATGTGCTGGCGGTGCAGGCCATCCGCGTGGACTGCGACGATGACACCCTGCTGGTGAGCGCACGCCCGACCGGCCCGACTTGCCACACCGGCGCGGAGAGCTGTTTCCCGGCCGCGCCGAAGGATTTCCTCGGCGGCCTGCAGCAGCTGGCGGCCCAGCGCGATGCGCAGCGCCCGGCCGGCAGCTACACCACCACGCTGCTGGAGGGCGGCATCCGCCGGATCGCCCAGAAGGTGGGCGAGGAGGGCGTGGAAACCGCACTGGCCGCCGTGGCGCAGGACGACCAGGCACTGCTCGGCGAGGCCTCGGACCTGCTGTACCACCTGCTGGTGCTGCTGCAGGCACGCGGGCTGTCACTGCAGGACGCCCGCGATGTGCTGGAAATGCGCCACCGTTGATTGGGGGCGTGCGGACCAACGGTCCGCACCTACCGGACACGCGGGCGTTGATGTGGTCGTGCGGACCCACGGTCCGCACCCACCGGGCGGCAGCGCGTGCGCGATGTCATCAACGGTAACTACAATAGGCGGTCTTTCTTTACCCCGGACCACCCGATGAAAATGCCCGCCAGCTGGCTGTGCTGCCTGTTGTTGACCACTGCACCGGCCTGGGCGGCCAGCGCGGAGGTGACCAGCAAGGTCTACCTGGAGCGCGACGGCAAGCCGGGGCGCGGGGCGACCGATCCCGGCCTGGCCGGGGTGCAGGTGTCCAACGGCGAAACCATCGTCAAGACCGCCGCCGACGGCAGCTATACGCTGCCGGTGCGCGATGGCCAGACCGTGTTCGTGATCAAGCCCGACGCCTACCGCTTCCAGCCGGCCGCCGACGGCCTGCCTGCGTTCTGGCGCCATTACCGCCCCAGCGGCTCGCCGGCGTTGAAGTACGGCGGTATCGCCGCCACCGGCGAAGCCACCCGCGGCTGGGATTTCGGCCTGCTGCCCGAGCGCCGCAGCGATGCCCGCAAGGGCTTCGAGATGCTGGTGTTCACCGATTCGCAGACCGCCAGCCTGAAGGACATCGGCTACTACCAGCAGTCCATCGTCGCCCCGCTGGTGGGCAGGACCAAGGCGCGGCTGGGCACCACTCTGGGCGACATCGTCAGTGACGACCTGTCGCTGTACCCGGCCATCAACAAGGTCACCACCTCGCTGGGCGTGCCGTGGTTCCACGTGCCGGGCAACCACGACCTGGATTTCGACGCGGCCAACGACGACCACTCGCTGGACAGCTGGCGCAACATCTACGGCCCGGACACCTATGCGGTGGAAGAGGGCGGGGCCAGTTTCGTGTTCCTCGATGACGTGGTGTACGACCTGGCCGCGAAGCCGAAGTACGTCGGCGGCCTCCGCGAGGACCAGTTCGCCTTCCTCGAGGTCTACCTGAAGGGCCTGCACCGCGACCGGCTGCTGGTGCTGGGCATGCACATTCCGCTGTTCGACGCCGCGCCCGGCAAGGAAACCTTCCGCCACACCGACCGCCAGCGCCTGTTCGCGCTGCTCAAGGACTTCCACAACGTGCTGGTGCTCAGCGGCCACAGCCACACCCAGCAGCACTACTACCACGGGGTGGCCGAGGGCTGGCAGGGTGAGAAGCCGCTGCACGAGTACAACGTGGGTGCCAACTGCGGTGCGTTCTGGTCGGGCGTGAAGGATGCCCACGGCACCCCGGACAGCACCATGAGCGATGGCACGCCGAAGGGCTACGCCCTGCTGGACGTGGCCGCCAACGGCAGCTACCGCCTGCATTACCGCGTGGCCGACGCCGCGGCCAGCGACCAGATCGGCCTGCACGCGCCGAAGGTGCTGCGCCAGGGCGCCTACCCGGCCTGGGGCGTGTACGCCAACGTCTACATGGGTGAGGACGCCAGCGTGGTGGAGTACCGCGTCGACGGCGGCGCCTGGCAGCCGATGACCCAGGTGCGCCAGCCCGATCCGCGCCTGCTGGTGGAAAACGTGGCCGACGACCAGGCCGGCAGCCTGCGCGGCTATGACCGTTCGCCGGAAGCCACCGCCTCGCCGCACCTGTGGCGCGGTGCGCTGCCGACCGGCCTGGCCGTGGAGCCACAAGGTGGAGGTGCGCTCGACCCAGCCTGACGGTGCGGTGTTCACCGCCAGCACCAGTTACAGCCTGCAGGCCGCCCAGCCCTGAGCGGTGTGGCGGTCTTCGGCAGCGGCCGGCCACGCGCCGGCTGCGGCCACGCCACCGGCCGGGGCCGCTAGGCAAAGCGCCGCCGATGGCTGAGAATCGGTCGGATTCGATCGATCCAAGCAGGCCAGCGTGAACGTCGCAGCAGCGTCACCGATTTCTCTTTCGTCTGCCGATGGCGGCAGCCCGCGCACGCTGGTGGTCGCCGATGTCGGCGGCACCTTCGCGCGCCTGGCGCTGGCCGAAACCGTGCCCGGGCAGACCCCGCGGCTGGGCGGCTACCGCGCCTACACCTGCGCCGAACATGCCAGCCTGGCGGCGATCCTCGCCGATTTCGTGGCGGGGCTGGAACGCCCGGTCAGCGAAGCAGTGGTTGCCATTGCCGGCCTGCTGGACGGTGACACCCTGATCAATTCGAACCTGCCGTGGACGGTGTCGGTGGCTGCCGCCCGGCAGCAGTCGGGGCTGTCGGCGCTGCAGCTGATCAACGATTTCGAAGCGGTGGCGCTGGCCATTCCCTACCTGCAGGCCGACACGCTGGTGCCGCTGAACGGCGATGCCGATCCGGCCGACGCGTTCCCGGCGCTGGTGCTGGGCGCCGGCACGGGTCTGGGCGCCGCACTGCGCTTCGCCGACGGCGAGCGCCCGGTGCTGGCCAGCGAAGTGGGCCACGCCGCCCTCAGCGCCGGCAATGCGCTGGAACTGCAGGTGCTGGCCCGGCTGCTGGAGCGCTGGCCGCACGTGGACAACGAACGGGTGCTGTCCGGCAGTGGCCTGATGAACCTGTACCCGTGCCTGTGCGAACTGCGCGGTGCCACGCCGCACTGGACCAGCACCGAAGCGCTGATCGCGGCGGCGCGCAGCGGCGAGGATGCGCTGGCGGTGGAGACCCTGCAGGTGTTCAGCGCCTGGCTGGGCAGCCTGGCCGGCGACCTGGTGATCGCCTTCGGTGCGCGTTCGCTGTACCTGGCCGGGGGCATTTCCGCGCACGTGCAGGATTTCCTGGCCGATGGCCGCTTCCGCGAGCGCTACATCAACAAGGGCGTGCTCAGCGAAGTGGTGCGGCAGGTACCGGTGTGGCGGGTGGAACACGGCCAGCTGGGCGTGCTCGGTGCCGCCGCCTGGCACGCCGCACGCACGCCCACGGCGCACTGAACCGCGCTTTTGCAGCCACGCTGTCGCCGGCCGTGGGCCGGCCACGGCATCACGAGGGGAGAGAACAGCATGGTGGATCGCAGGCAGTTCCTGCAGGCCGGAGCGCTGGCGGCAGGCATGGCCGCGCTGCCGGGCGTGCAGGCACGCGCGCAGGGCGGGGCCAAGGTCGTGTCGACCTGGGATTTCGGCGTGCCCGCCAACCAGGCCGCGTGGAAGCTGCTGTCCAACGGCGGCAGCGCGCTGGACGCGGTGTAAGCCGGTGCACGCTGGGCCGAGAGCGAGCTGTGCAACCCGACCGCGGGCCACTGCGGCAACCCGGACCGCGACGGCGTGCTCAGCCTGGACGCCAGCATCATGGACGGCGATGGCCGCTGCGGCGCGGTGGCGGCGCTGGTGGACATCCTGCACCCGGTCTCGGTGGCGCGCAAAGTGATGGAAAACAGCCCGCACGTGCTGCTGGTGGGCGAGGGCGCCCAGCAGTTCGCGGTGCAGCAGGGCTTTGAGCGCCAGCACCTGCTGACCCCGCAGGCCGAAGCGGCCTGGCGCGAGTGGTTGAAGACCGAGAAGTACCAGCCGCAGATCAACGCCGAACGCCGTGGCCTGCCCGGTGACAGCAGCAACCACGACACCATCGGCATGCTGGCGCTGGACGCGAAGGGCAACCTGGCCGGTGCCTGCACCACCAGCGGCATGGCCTGGAAGCTACACGGCCGGGTCGGCGACAGCCCGATCATCGGCGCCGGCCTGCACGTGGACAATGACGTCGGCGCGGCCACGGCCTCCGGCGTCGGCGAAGAAATGATCCGCAATGCTGCCTCGTTCCTGGTGGTCGAGCTGATGCGCCAGGGGCGCACGCCCGCGCAGGCCTGCCGCGAAGCCATCGACCGCGTGGTGCGCAAGCGGCCCGAGGCCAGCAAGACGCTGCAGGTGTGTTTCCTGGCGATGAACAAGCAGGGCGAGGCGGGCGCATATGCACTGCATCGCGGCTTCGTCTACGCCGTGTGCGATGCACAGCGCCAGGATGACCTGCGCGATTCGCCGTCGATCTACACGAGCACGCAGACGTGAGCGCGCGCCGCACGCTGGAAATCGCCAGCAACTCGGTGGCATCGGCACTGGCCGCGCAGGCCGGTGGCGCCGACCGCATCGAACTGTTCGACAACCTGGCCGAAGGCGGTACCACGCCGTCGCACGCCAGCATCGCCATCGCACGCGAGCGGCTGGCCATTCCGCTGTTCGTGCTGGTGCGTCCACGCCCGGGCGATTTCCACTACGACGCCCTGGAAGCCGAGGTGATGCTGCGTGACATCGCACAGTGCCGCGTGTTGGGCTGCGACGGCGTGGTGATCGGCGCGCTGGACGCCGACGGCGGCCTCGACCTGGCGCTGTGCCGTGGGCTTGTGCAGGCGGCCGGCCCGTTGCAGGTCACCTTCCACCGCGCCTTCGACGCCGCGCGTGACCTGCCGGCAGCGCTGGAGCAGGTGATTGGCCTGGGCTGCCAGCGCGTGTTGACCTCCGGTGGCAAGGCCGGTGCCGAAGCCGGCGCCGAGGTGCTGGCTGCCCTGGTCCAGCAGGCGGCGGGCCGCATCGGCGTGATGGCCGGGGCCGGGCTGGGGCCGGACAACATCGCCGGCGTGGCGCAGGTGAGCGGCTGCCTCGAACTGCACGCCTCGGCCAAGGGCGCGCGGCGCTCGGCCATGCGTTTCCACAACCCGGCACTGGCCGGTCTGGCGCCCGACTGGAGCCAGACTGATGCCGCCACCGTCGCGGCGCTGCGCGTCGCACTCGACGCGCTCGACACCTGAGCCCCAGCCGGGGTCGGATCCCTTCACCGAAGGGCTCCGACCCCGGATAGGCCGGTATGCCCGACCAGGAAAGTGACGCTTCCTGCTTGTGCGTATTGCCTGCAAGTACGCTGGATGGCGGAAATGCAGGGCGATCTGTGCCTCCGGCTGGAACATCAGGTCCAGACTGCCGACAGTGGTGCCATCTCCCTGCGGCAATGATGTTCTGCATGCTTCGACTACTCCTGCTCCTTGCATGGCTGCTGCCGGCTCCCGCAACCCTCGCGGACGAGAAACATCCCTCGATCTGGGTCTGGAACGCGACCACTCCCGGGTACCATCGCATCGGTTCTGAAGCAGGCGGTGTGATGCTGGAACCCGCCGCCCGAGGGGCGTTCGTCGACACCCGTGTGCACCAGATCGGTAGCAGACGCTTCCGTGCGCTGTATCAGGTATTCGATACAGGCGCCGACAACCCGACCGGTCGCTGTGGCGCAGGTCGTGAGGTCCAGCTGTTTGTCTACGAACTGACCCCATCCAAGCCCGTGGAGCGCGTCAGGCTCCTGGTCAGCAGCTGCCAGCAGACGTTGTCTTTGGCCAGCCAGCAATCGGGACTCTCCGGTAGTGAGTCCGATTTTTGCTCCGTCATGCGGGATGACGATGGATTCACTGTCGCGTGGTGGGAGGCAGGCCCTGAGGGCAAGGCGACCAGCCGCTATGTACTCCGCAAGGGGCGCTTCGTTCCAGACACGCCGCGCCAGGCCAATCGTTGACAGGGGACAAATGAGGTTCTGCGCGCGGATGTCGTGATCGTGTCATCCACACTTATGGCTCGCCTGAGACGTTTCGCCATAACGTATTGATTTTCAGGGTGTTGGAGGGTCAATAACGTCGGTTCGACCCGGCATGCTGCGCCGCGGAATGCCATGGCTCGTTCAGCTGTGCTTTAGTTTGAATCGATCCATAGGGGGAGCGCGCCGATCCGGTATGGATCGATACAAGCGCCCTGGATCGCCGTCTCTGCAGTGCCGCCGTTCCTCGCATCCGCGCGCCCATACCATCCAAGAGCAACCACCCATGGCTCAGCCTGTCCGTCCCCGCCGTCTTCTGCTGTCCCAGGCTCTGCTGCTCGCCCTGCTGCCGCTGGCGGCCAGCGCGCAGGAGGGCGCCGGTGAACATCATCACCGCCGCGCAGATCCAGAAAGAGGGTTTCGTTACCGTCTACGACATGCTGACCACGCTGACCGAGGCCACCGGCACGGTCGAGGCGCCCTCGCAGTGGGGCTCGCACACGCCCAACGCCAGCGGCCTGAACCTGCGCGGCATGGGGCCCAACCGCACACTGCTGCTGGTCAACGCCCGCCGCGTGGCCGACTACCCGCTGCCCTATGGCGGCGAAACCAACTTCTCCAACTACAGCAACATTCCGGCTGCCGCCGTGGAGCGCATCGAAGTGCTGACCGGCGGTGCGTCGGCCATCTACGGTTCGGACGCGATTGCCGGCGTGGTCAACGTCATCCTCAAGACCCACTACGACGGTGACCAGGTGCGCGTGCGCGGTGGCACCTCCACCGAAGGCGGCCGCGATACCTGGGATCTGTCCTGGGCCGGTGGCAAGACCGGTGACCGGTGGAGCGTCACCTACGCGCTGCAGTACAACAAGCGCGACCCGCTGTTCGGCCGCGACCGCCCGGCGATGGACGATGCCGACGACGCGCCGCCGTCGTCCTGGAACATGGAGCAGCGCAAGGTCGGCTTCCGGCCCACCACCGGCCTGGCCCTGGTCGACAACAGCACCGGCCGCCGGTTGGCGCCGCCCAGCGGCACCTGCGAGAAGTTCAACGGCGAGTACTACACGGCCGACCGGCGGGTCTACAACTACGGCACCAATACCATCAGCAACACCGGCCAGCTGTGCGGCATGAGCGCCGACTATGCCAACTGGATGCTCACCGGCGGCTCGGAGAACATTTCGGGCAACCTGTACGGCACCTTCGATTTCGACAACGGGCTGCAGGCCTGGAGCAACCTGGCCGTCTTCCATTCCGAGGCGCTGTGGGGCGCCAACCCGCCCAGCGTGTACCTGGTGGACGATGTCAACGGCTACTACTGGGACGCCAACCGCAAGGCGCCGCTGATCGGCTCGCGCCAGTTCACGCCGAACGAAGTGGGCGGGCTGGACACGTTGCGCAACACCAACCGGGAACTGTCCTTCGACTGGAGCGCCGGCCTGCGCGGGCGGCTGGCCGACCGCTTCGACTGGAGCGCCAACGTGGGCCGTTCCTACTACCGCGTGGAAGAACGCCAGAACGTGGTGAACAAGCAGAAGTCCTACGACTTCTTCCTCGGCCCACGGCTGGGCACCACCGCTGACGGCGCGGCGATCTATGCGTTGAACAAAGAGCGCTGGTGGAACCCGATCACGCCGGAGCAGTACTGGCAGATGGGCACGGTGGCGAGGAACCGCGCGTCCTCCTACGTCAACCAGGCCTCGGCGGACATCACCGGCGACCTGCTGCAGGGCTGGGCTGGCCCGATCTCGTTCGCCGGCGTGGTGGAAGTGGCCAAGCAGGGCTACCAGCTCAATCCCGACCCGCGGGCGGGCATCGATTTCGACCTGCAGAACGTCGACCGTGGCGGCGGCGAGCGCACCCGCTACTCGGCCGGCCTGGAGTTCAAGATTCCACTGCTGGAATCGCTGACCGCCACCGCCGCGGCGCGTTACGACCGCTACGGCAGTTACAAGGCCAGCGACAGCACCGACAGCCTGGCCATCGGCAGCCAGAAGGAAACCACCTGGAACGCCGGCCTGGAATGGCGCCCCTTCGAGACTCTCCTGGTGCGTGGTTCCTATGCCACCAGCTTCCACGCCCCGGACATGCACTACCTGCTGGGCCAGCCCAGTTCCTCGCAGGTGCAGACCACCGACCGCCTGCACTGCATCCAGAGTGGCGCCTACAAGATCAACAACTGCGGCGTGGGCAACAATGATGTCTGGTACACCTTCGACGTGAACCGTCGTGGCACGCCGCCGCTGCGCCCGGAAACCTGCGATTCGTGGACGGTCGGCTTCGTCTGGGACGTGCTGCCCAATGCCTCGCTGACCGCCGATTACTGGGTGATCAAGCTGGAGGACATGATCGTCGATGTCGGTTCGGATGAGATCCTGTCGGCCGAAGCCGGCTGCCTGACCGGGCTGAACATGGACGGCACGCCGTGGGCGAACCCGGGCGGCAGTGCGTACTGGGAGGGCATCCTCTCGCGCGTGAACCGTGATGCCAACGGCCGCCTGGTGTCGATCGAGCGTCGCCCGTTCAACCTGGCGCAGCGCACGGTGAAGGGTATCGACGTGACCGCGCGCTACCGCCTGGATACCGCCGCATGGGGCAACTTCCAGTTCTCGCTGAACTACACCAACCAGCTGTCCACCAAAGAGCAGCGCTACGCGGCCGATCCCAACCCGGAGCGCCGCGACCGTGACCTGTGCAGCAAGATCCGCGGCAGCGTGGCGTGGCAGGGCGGGCGCTGGAACGCGAACGTGTTTGCCGACCGCGTCGGCTCGGTGCCGGGTGTGCGCTATCACTGGGGTATCGACCGCCTGGACAACCCCGGTGGCTGCCTGCCGTTCGCCGATGGCTACGTGCCCAGCGACAGCCCATCGGCCAACTGCAGCGAACCGGCGAACCTGCCCAGTGGCGCGCCGAACCCGAACCCGAACGCGGGCCAGTCGACCTCGCGCTACTTCGGTCGCGTCGCACCGTTCATCACTTGGAACGTCAACGTGGGCTACCGGGTGACCGAGCACGCCAAGGTCAACCTGTACGTCAACAACGTGTTCAATTCGGCCAGCTGGAACCACAAGGACCCGTATAAGCTGGACTACGACTTCGCCCCGACCCGCCTGCTGAGCGCCGTTGGTCGGGAATTCTCGCTGGAATACGTGTTCGATTTCTGAGCGTTGTTGTTTGGGTAGAACGCAGGCCCCGCTTCGGCGGAGCCTGCGCGTTTTGGGCGCTTTAGTAGATCCACGCTATGCGTGGATGGATGTCTGCGATCACGGGCATTGCGAGGTTGCCGGCCAACGGCCGGCACTACCATGGCGGCGGGACCACATCGGCGGATGAAGCGTTTTTACGACGGGTCACACCGCCACCGCCTGGCCCACAAAAAACGGCAGCCACCTGAACCAGCGTGGCTGCCGTGGAGGATCATCCCCGGACTGGCCGGGGCAGGGCGCTTAGAACTTGTAGGTCACGCCGAGGTACAGTTGGCGGCCGGAGTACGTGTTCGAGAACAGGCGCGACAGGGTGTCGTTGCCCAGGTGGATGCGCTGCTCGGACTTGGTCGCGTTGATCACCGAAGCGGTGACGGTCTACGCGTCGGTCACGTTGTAGGCGGCATTCAGATCCAGCTGGTCATACGGCTCGGAGTACTAGGTGAAGCCGTTCTGCAGGCCACCCACCACTTCGCCGCGGCGGTTGAACGAGGCATGGGCCAGGAACTTGTCGTTCTCGTAGAACACGGTCACGTTGGCCTGGTTCTTGGCACTGCCCACCAGCGGCGAGGAACCGATGTCCTTGCCATCGAGCACGATCGAGGCCAGGTTGGTGTCGTTGTAGGTGTAGTTGGCCTGGATGCCGAAGCCGAAGTCGAAGGTGTACTGGCCGTACAGCTCCACGCCCTGCGACACGCCATCGCGACCGTTGGCCTGGGCGCTGTAATCGTTTCGCCACCGACCACCATCTGCACGTCACGCACGACCGGCGCGGTGAAGTTGTCCACGTTCTTGCGGAACAGGCCGATACCGGCCACGGCACCCGGGTGGAAGTACCATTCCAGGCCCACGTCGAACTGGGTGGCCTTGAACGGTTCCAGGTTCTTGTTGCTGCCCGAACCGGACCAGCCCTGGGTCGGTGCGCCACCGGCCACGCGGCGGTCGTTGACGTACTCCTGGCTGTAGAAGCTCAGGCTGCCCGGGGCGGCGATGCTGGCATAACCCGGGCGGGCGATGACCTTGGACGCGGCGCCACGCAGCACCAGGTTCTCGGTGATGTCCCAGGCGATGTTGAAGCTCGGCAGGAAGTCCGTATAGGTCTTGTCCACGCCGATCAGCTCGAAGATCTTGGTGCGTGCCATGCTGTCGGGCAGGCACACGAAGCCGCTTTCACAGCCATAACCGGTGTTGGAGCCGATCAGTGCCGCTGCGGCCGGATCGTTGCAGGCCATCGGCGCACCGGCAGCATTGTTCTGGAAGTAGTCGTTGAACTTCTCGATGGAATCGCTGGACTGGGCGAACTGCTGGGTACGCACCACGCGCATGCCGATGTTGCCGCGCAGGCGTTTGGTGCGGAAGTTGGCCTGGAAGTAGCCCGAGTAGATCTTCTCGTTGACGTTGTAGACGAAGTCGTCTTCCTTGCGGTTCTGCATCTGCCCGTAGCGGGAGTTCAGGTAATCGATGTAGGCCGGGTAGTTGATGCCCGGGAACACGTTGGCATTGAAGCCGCCGGCGATGTTGCCGATCGGGTTGTTCAGGAAGAAGCCGGGCTGGGCGATGCCGGCGGTCGAATCGCAGCCGGCCTGGTAGCGCTTGCTGTAGTCGGACGGGTCAGCGCCCTGGCAGACCCAGTACGAGTTGCCGGTGTTGCGGTGGACCTTGCCGTCACGGTACTTCACGCCGAACTGGATCGATTCCAGCCAGCCCTGCTCGAACAGCTTGGTGAGGTCGGCCTGGAAGTGGCTCTGCTTGACGCTAGTCTGCATCCACGACGAATCGGTGGAGCCGGTGTCGATCTCGGCGATGCCGGCCTTCAGCTGGTCCTGCAGGTTCTGCGCGAAGGTCACGCTGGGCGTGCCGGTCAGGTCCCAGGCGGTGTAGGTGTTGCCCGGCTGCCACTGGCCATTGACCTGGCGGCGCGGCTTGGCGGCAGTGCGGAAGTTGACCGACGGGCCACCTTCAGACCAGGTGCGGCCGCCGCTGAAGCTGGCCTTCCACAGCGGGCTGATGTCCCAGTCGACGGTCAGGTCGGCGGTCTGCGAGAGTGCCTTTTCCTTGCTGTAGCTGCCGGTCAGCTGCGGGGTCGGCACGGTGCAGTCGTCCGGGCCCCAGCCGCCCGGGGCCAACCCGGCGGCCTTGGCCTGGTCTTCGCTGCAGATGTAGTTTTTGCCGGGCTGCAGCTGGTATTCGGCCGAGGTGACGTTGCTGCCGCTGGCATCGAAGCCGAAGCCGTTCAGCAGGCGGCCGCCGGCCCAGTTGCCGTCCTTGTTGTAACGGGCCAGGTTCCACTCCGGCACCTTGAGAATGTTCTGGGTGTAGTTGCCCTGCAGCTCGAAGCGGAAGTAGTTGGCGGTCATCGTCACGTTGTCGACCGGCTTGAACTGGAAGGTGAACTGGCCACCCTTGCGTTCACGCTCCTCGTCGCGCACGGCGAAGTTGACCGAGGTCGGCATGAAGAAGTCCTGGTAGCTGCCGCCGTTCTGGTTGTTGAAGCCCGAGCGGCCCCGCCAGTAGCGGATGCTGTCCGATTCCAGCGGGTTGCCGTAGGCATCCTTGACGGTGCCGCTGCCATACCACTGGTAGTCCTCGGTGGTGACCGACATGCTGCGGTTGGTGCGCTTCTGCTGGGTGACGCCGACCAGCACGCCGAAGCGCTCGTCCTTGCTGTGCCAGGAGTACAGGCCCGACATCTGCGGGTCGACATCGTGGCTGGTGTCCGAACTGGTGCCTTCCACGGTGACGAAGCCGGGGTTGGCCTTCATGTCCAGCGGGCGGCGGGTGTGCAGGATGACCGTGCCGTCGATGCCGCCTTCGTCGATGCGTGCTTCCGGCGATTTGAACAGCTCGGCACTGGAGAGCATGTTCGACGGCAGCAGGGTGTAGTTGAACGAACGGCTGGCCTCGTTGTTGGTTTCCGAGGTGGCGATGTAGTTGCCGTTCAACTGGGTCAGGGTCAGGTCCGGGTCCAGGCCGCGCACGCTGACCGACTTGCCTTCACCGCCGTCGCGGGTGATGACCACGCCCGGCACGCGCTGCAGCGAGTCGGCCACGTTCTTGTCGGGGAACTTGCCCACGTCCTCGGCGGTGATCACTTCGACCACGGCGTTGGCTTCGCGCTTCTGCGACAGGCTCTTTTCGATGGCGTAGCGGTAGCCGGTGACCTGGACGCTGTCCAGGGTGGTGGCGGCGTCCTGCGCACCCGGCGCGGCGGCAAGGGCCTGCTGCGCGAAAGCGGCGGCAGGCAGCAGCGCGGCGGCCAGTGCGATGGTGATGGCCGACGACAGATGGTCGCGACCGAACGTGCGTGCGTTGTGCTTCATACCTCTTCTCTCCCTCTCCCGAATTGAACCGGTGGCTGACACGGTTGACCTGAATCGATCTAATAACTGAAGCCGATTTTTCTCAAGCAGCGGGGGCACTTTGCACCTTCGGGTGCATCGCCTGGCGGATGCTGTTGGTCGCCGATTCCCGGCAATCGTGATCGTAGGAACTTGGATCGATCTAATCCGATGGCGGCGGATTTTTAACACAGGCTGCGGCGGGAGGCATGCTGCTACGCAATATTTCCTGGCCATGACAGCCCCGCGGCGATGACGTGACAAGCCGTCCCGGCCACGGCAGCACAAGGCAGGGCGCGCCAGGCCGGCCCGCGCCGGGGCGTCGTGGCGGGCAAAAATGCTGCGCCGCAGAATGCAACGCGTCAATTTCCCATGGTCTACTTTCAATCGATCTAAATTCCCGGTATCCGGGACTGGCGATCGATTGAAGGGGGTCTCCGGCAGCACGGTCCCTCCGCCCTGGCAGCAGGGCGGGGCGGGCGTACGCAGCGGGCAGGCGCCCCGCGCCCCGAAGCGACCACAGGATGATTCCATGCCCGCGACGCCGCCCGTCCCCCTTCGCCCCTTCCGTCGGCCGCTGGCCGGCCTTGGCTGCCTGCTGGCACTGTCGCTGGCCCCGATGCTGCAGGCCGCCCCGGCGCCGCTGGAGCGCGAGGTCAACACCTTCATCGGCAGCAAGGATGACGGCAACACGTTCCCGGGCGCCTCGGCCCCGTTCGGCCTGATCCAGGTCAGCCCGATCGGCAGCCATTATTCCGGCTGGCGCTACGACGACGAGAAGATCCGCGGCTTCGGCCACTCCTTCGTCTCCGGTGCCGGCTGCTGGGAGCAGGGCGGCCAGGTCTCGGTGCTGCCGGTGACCGGCAGCACCGGCCCGGGCGGCGATTTCAACACCGCCGATGGCAAGGCCTTCAACCACAAGACCTATGCGGCGGCGTACACGCACGACGGCGAGGTCGGCCAGGCCGGCTATTACAAGGCGCGCCTGACCAGCTACGGCGGCATCGACGCCGAGGCCACCGCACGCACCCGCGCTGCCGCCGAGCGCTACACCTTCAGCCAGCGCAGTGGCGACGTCCATGTGATGGTCAACGTCGGCCAGGCCAACGAACGCCACTCGGTGATCGGCAGCGTGATCGACGTGGTCGGCGACCGCGCCGTGGAAGGCAAGCTGGTCACTAAGAGCTTCTGTGGCGGCCAGCAGTACACCACTTGGTTCCGCATCGAGTTCGATCGTCCGTTCAAGGCCTTCGGCACCTGGGGCGAGGCCGGCGGCCTGCCCGGCGCACGCCACAGCATGGAAGGCGAGCAGAAGCCGAACGGCGCCTGGTTGAGCTTCGACCTGGGCAAGGGCCAGTCGGTCACTGCGGTCAGCGCCATTTCGCATGTGGATGCCGAAGGCGCGCGCAACAACCTGCGTACTGATGGCATGCAGGGCGATGCGCTGCTGGGCTTCGACCGCATGCGCGCGTTGTCGCAGCAGGCCTGGCGCAAGGAACTGGCCGGCGTGCGCGTGCAGGGCGGCAGCCATGATGATCGCACCGTCTTCTACACCGCCATCTACCATGCGCTGCTGCAGCCGCTGACCGGCAGCGATGCCGACGGCCGCTACCGTGGCTACGACGATGGCATCCACCGTGCCGATGGCTGGACCTACTACGAGTACTTCTCGCTGTGGGACACCTACCGCGCGCAGAACCAGTGGCTGGCGCTGACCCGCCCGGACGTGGCGCGCGACATCGGCCGCACGCTGCTGGCGATCAACGTGCAGGGTGGCTGGCTGCCGCGCTGGGGCTATGCCAACTTCGACACCAACATCATGACCGGCGATCCGGTCACCCCCTTCATGGTGGACCTGTGGCGCTTCGGCGCGCTGAAGGGTCGTGAGGGCGAAGCCTGGGACGCACTGCGTGCCAATGCCTTCAGCATGCCGCCGTTGAACTCGCGCATGGCCGGCCGCTCCGGTAACGCCAGCTACCTGGCCAACGGCTATGTGCAGTACGACCGCGCCGTGCCGTCCAAGGGCATGGACGTGGACCCGCACCACGGCGGTTCGGCCACGCTGGAATATGCGCTGGCCGACTGCGCGCTCTCGCAAATGGCCGATGGCCTGGGCCACGCCCAGGATGCCGGCACGCTGCGCGAACGCGGCCGCAACTGGCACAAGGTCTGGGACCCCTCGGTGCGTGATGCCGAGACCGGCTTCACCGGGTTCCCGCGCCCGCGCACCGAAGGTGGCCCGTGGTACGTGCCGGCCAACGGCCAGTACAGCCCGCGCTCGGACCACGGCTTCCATGAGGGCACCGCCTGGCAGTACCAGTGGCTGGTGCAGCAGGACGTGCCGGGCCTGGTGGAAGCCATGCAGGGCCGCGAGCAGGCCGCACGCCGGCTGGACACCTTCTTCGCCATGGACGCGCTGCAGGCCGATCCGCTGCAGGCCGCGCGCAAAGAGTGGGTGGTGGGCCCTTACAGCTACTACAACCAGTACCGCTACAACCCCAACAACGAGCCGGACCTGCACGCCCCGTGGATGTACACGCTGATCGGCCAGCCGTGGAAGACCGCCACCGTGCTGCGCGCGGCCCAGCAGCTGTTCACCAACGCGCCCAACGGCGTCACCGGCAACGATGACCTGGGCACGATGTCGGCCTGGTACCTGTTCAGCGCCATCGGCCTGTACCCGGCGGTGCCGGGCAGCGGCCAGTTCCTGCTGCACACCCCGCGCTTTGCCAAGGTGGAAATCGACCTGGGCAACGGCCGTACGCTGCGCCTGGAAGCCCCCGGTGCCGATGGCCAGCGCCTGCAGTACGTGCAGGGCGTGCAGGTGGACGGCAAGGCGCATGCGCCGGTCTGGCTGGACTGGAACCAGCTGCAGCAGGGCCCGCGCGTGCGTTTCGCGCTGGACGGCAAGGCGCCGGAGCAGGGCTGGGGCACCCAGGCGGCCGACCTGCCGGTGTCCTGGTGCGCCGCCCCGGGCAGCGTGCTGAAGTGAGTCCCTGCCGTGCCGTGCGCAGACCCCCAGCAAACGGCACGGCACGGCGCGGCCGCGATCCATTAGGCTTGCACCACCGCTTGGACGCCCCGGACACCATGAACAACTCCTCCAGCAGCTCCCGTTCCGCCCGCAAGAGTGAAAACCGCGCGGTCACCGTCACCGACATCGCCCGTGCCACGGGGGTGTCGCGGGCCACGGTGTCGCTGGTGCTGCGTGGCAGCCCGCTGGTGAACGTCGATACCCGCGCGCGGGTCGAGGCCGAGCTGCGCAAGCAGCGCTATGTCTACAACCGCGCGGCGGCCAACCTGCGGCGGCGCACCTCCAGCAGCATCGCGCTGGTCATCAACGATCTGTCCAACCCGTTCTTCGCCGAATTCGCCTCCGGGGTGGACGAGGCGCTGGGCGGCAAGGGCTATGTGACCCTGCTGGGCAGCACCGGCGAATCGCCGCAGCGCCAGCAGGCGGTGCTGACCACCTTGATGGAACACACCCCGGCCGGCCTGATCCTGTCACCGGCCGAAGGCAGCGAGGTCAGCGAGCTGCGCCAGGCGCTGGGAGCCAATGCCAACGTGCTGCTGTTCAACCGTGAACTGGCCGGCGCCGACTGGGATTTCCTCACCCTGGACAACCAGCAGGGGGCCTGGCAGGCCACCCGCCACCTGATCGAACGCGGCCACCGCCAGATCGCCTTCTTCGGCGGCCATGCCGATTCCAGCTCGTGCCACCAGCGCCGCACCGGGTACCAGCAGGCGCTGGCCGAAGCCGGCCTGCAGGTGCGCCCGGAGTGGCTGATCGAATCGGCACCGAACCGCCTGGAAGCGGCCGCGCGCACCAGCGAACTGTTCGCCAGCAATGAGCGGCCGAGCGCAGCGGTCTGCTACAACGACACCGTGGCGCTGGGCCTGATGCTGGGCCTGACTTCGCGCGGCATCCGCCCGGGCGGTGATTTCGCCGTCACCGGCTTCGATGATATTTCCGAGGCGGCCGTGGCCGTGCCGCCGCTGACCACGCTGACCGCTGACCCGCGCGAGCGTGGCCGCCAGGCCGCCGCCCTGCTGCTGCAGCGCCTGGATGATCCGGATGCGCCGCCGGCGCGCACGGTCGCCCCGGTGCAGCTGCGCATCCGCGAAAGCAGCGCGGCCCGACCCACCTGATTCCGTTCCCTTCCACCGACCAACGCACCCAAAGGCCCGCCACGCATGCCGATTTCTTCAACGCCCCTGTCACCTCGAGGTTCCTCGGCCACGGCGGTCACCCCGCGTGTCGCCTTGGGCGTGGCCACCACGATCTTCTTCATGTGGGGCTTCCTGACCAGCCTCAACGATGTGCTGATCCCGCACCTGAAGGCGGTGTTCGAGCTGAACTACACCCGCGCCATGCTGGTGCAGTTCACCTTCTTCGGCGCGTACTTCCTGATGTCGCTGCCGGCGGGGCGGCTGGTGGCGCGGCTGGGCTACAAGAACGGCATCGTGGCCGGCCTGGTCATTGCCGGCATCGGCGCGCTGGGCTTCTGGCCGGCGGCGGCGCTGCGCATGTATGAAGCCTTCCTGGCCTCGCTGTTCGTGCTGGCCACCGGCATCACCGCGCTGCAGGTGGCGGCCAACCCGTATGTGGCGCTGCTGGGCCCGGAACAGACCAGTTCCAGCCGGCTGACCCTGGCACAGGCGCTGAATTCGCTGGGCACCACGCTGGCGCCGCTGTTCGGTGGCCTGCTGATCCTGGGCACCACGGTGAAGAGCGGCGAGCAGATCGACGCGCTGCCCACCGCCGAGCAGGTGGCCTACCGCGTTGCCGAAGCACAGGCAGTGCAGGGCCCGTACGTGGGCCTGGCCATCGTGCTGGTGCTGCTGGCCATCTTCGTCTACCTGTTCCGCCTGCCGTCGCTGGCTGAGACCACCGAACAGGCCGATACCAGCCGCCACACGCTGCTGGACGCGCTGCGCCAGCCGCAGGTGCTGTTCGGCGTGCTGGCCATCTTCTTCTACGTGGGTGCCGAGGTGTCCATCGGCAGCTTCCTGGTGAACTACCTGTCCATGCCGGAGATCGGCGGGCTGACCGAGCAGCAGGCCACGCATTACGTGTCGGCCTACTGGGGCGGTGCGATGATCGGCCGCTTCGCCGGTTTCTGGCTGCTGGTGCGCTACTCGCCGCGCCGCCTGCTGGCGCTGTTCGCGGCGGTGAACGTGGTGCTGCTGGGGGCCACGCTGATGTCGGCCGGGCAGACCGCCGTGTACTGCATCGTGGCCACCGGCCTGTTCAATTCCATCATGTTCCCGACCATCTTCGCGCTCGGCATCGATCGCCTCGGGCCGCTGACCAGCAAGGCGTCCAGCCTGCTGATCATGGCCATCGTCGGCGGTGCCGTGCTGCCGTTGCTGCAGGGCCTGCTGGCAGACCACATCGGCCTGCACAACAGTTTCGTGCTGCCGGTGCTGTGCTACGCCTACATCATCTTCTACGGCCTGGTGGGCTCCCGCCCCCGCGTAGGCAACACCCGCGGAGACTGAGGCTACATGGGAAAGATTGTTTGTTTTGGCGAGATTTTGATCGATCTACTCGCCCAGCCGCCGGCCACGCCGGACACCCCGCGCGCCTTCCTGCAGTACGCCGGTGGCGCGCCGGCCAACGTGGCCGTGGCTGCAGCCCGGCTGGGTGCCGACACCCAGTTCGTGGGCATGCTGGGCCGCGACATGTTCGGTGATTTCCTGGCAGAGAGCCTGGCCGAACACGGCGTGGGAACCGACCTCATCGTGCGCACCGACGCGGCCAAGACCGCGCTGGCGTTCGTGGCACTGGACGCCCATGGCGAGCGCAGTTTCAGCTTCTACCGCCCGCCGGCGGCCGACCTGCTGTTCCGTGACAGCCACTTCCAGCCGGCCTGCTTCGCCGACGCGCGCTGCTTCCATGTGTGCTCCAACAGCTTGACCGAAGCGGCCATCGCCGAGGCCACCTTCGCCGGCATGGCGCGCGCGCGCGCGGCCGGTGCGGTGGTCAGCCTGGACCTGAACCTGCGCCCGGCACTGTGGCCGGCCGACGTCGATCCCACGCCGTGGCTGTGGCAGGCGCTGGAACGTGCCGACCTGATCAAGCTGTCGCGCGAGGAACTGGACTACCTGGCCGCGCCGCTGGGCGCCGATGGCGATGCGCAGGTGCTGCGCCGCCTGCTGGCCGCGCAGGCGCGCTGGGTCATCGTCACCGATGGCGCTGCGACGCTGCGCTGGTACACCCGCGATGCGCAGGGCGAGGTGCCCAGCTTCCGCGTGTCCAGCGTGGATACCACGGCCGCAGGCGATGCCTTCGTCGGTGGCGTGCTGGTCGGGCTGGTTGAACGTGGCGGTGCCGGTGAAGGCTTCCCACGCTTCTGCCAGGACGCCGATGCCATTGCCGGCACGCTGCGCTTTGCCGCCGCCGTGGGCGCGCTGGCGGTCACCCGCAAGGGCGCCTTCGCCGCCATGCCCTCGCTGGATGAAGTCAAGCAGCTGTTGAACGCACAGGAACTGACTGCATGAGCCTGACTTCCCCCGATTTCCGTTCGCCGGCATTCCTGCGTGGCCACATCGCGCACACCATGGCGTTCTACCACCCGCACTGCATCGACCCGGACGGTGGCTTCTTCCACTACTTCAAGGACGACGGCAGCATCTACGACGCCGGCCACCGCCACCTGGTGAGCAGCACCCGCTTCGTGTTCGACTACGCGATGGCCTACCGCGAATTCGGCGATGCGGCCTACCTCGAGGGCGTGCACCATGGCGTGCGCTACCTGCGCGAGGTGCACCGCAACCCGGCCACCGGCGGTTATGCCTGGACCCTGCGCGATGGCAAGGTCGAGGACGACATGAACCACTGCTACGGCGTGGCGTTCGTGCTGCTGGCCTACAGCTGCGCACTGAAGGCCGGTATCGAAGAAGCGCGGCAGTGGATGGATGAAACCTGGCAGCTGCTGGAAACGCGCTTCTGGGAAGCCGGGCACGGCCTGTACAAGGATGAAGCCGACGCCCAGTGGAACTTCACCGGCTACCGGGGCCAGAACGCCAACATGCACATGTGCGAGGCGATGCTGGCCGCGTTCGAGGCCAGTGGCGAGCAGCGCTACGTGCAACGTGCGCTGCAGCTGGCCGACAACATGACCCGCCGCCAGGCGGCCAAGGTTGGTGGCCTGGTGTGGGAACACTACGACGCCAACTGGGAGATCGACTGGGACTACAACCTGGACAATCCCAAGCACCTGTTCCGTCCGTGGGGGTTCCAGCCGGGGCACCAGACCGAATGGGCCAAGCTGCTGCTGATCCTGGACCGCCACGTGCAGGCCGACTGGCTGGTGCCGACCGCGCAGCACCTGTTCGACGTGGCCGTGGAGCGCAGCTGGGATGACGCACGCGGTGGCCTCTATTACGGGTTCGCGCCGGAACAGCGTCGCCAGCCGGGCATGGACGGTGCGCCGATTGCCGGCGACAGCTTCGTGTGCGACGACGACAAGTACTTCTGGGTGCAGGCCGAAACGCTGGCGACCGCCGCGCTGATGGCTGCCCGCACCGGCGACGACCACTACTGGCAGTGGTACGACCGGCTGTGGGCGTATTCGTGGGAGCACTTCGTCGACCACCAGTACGGCGCCTGGTTCCGCATCTTCGATGCTGACAACCGCAAGTACAGCGACGAGAAGAGCCCGGCCGGCAAGGTCGATTACCACACCATGGGCGCCTGCTACGAAGTGTTGAACGTCGTTCGTTGAGGCGCATTCCGCCGAACGCATGACGCATGGAAATCGGTAGCGCCGGGCCGCGCCCGGCGGAACACCAGGAGCATCACGTGCATCGTCTTTCCCTCGTTGTCCGTCTGCTCCTGCTGCTGATCGCGGCGGTTGCTTTCCCCACCGCCGCGGCGCCGCTGCAGGCCGACTGGCAGTTCCGGCTGCTGCCTGGTGATGCACAGGGCGCGGCCCATCCGGGGCTGCAGCAATGGCGCGCGGCCCATGTGCCCGGCAGCGTGCACACCGACCTGCTGGCGCACGGGCTGATCCGTGACCCGTACGTGGGCGCGGCCGAGTCGGAGCTGCAATGGATCGGCCTGGCCGACTGGGAGTACCGCGCCCGTTTCGACGTGGACGCGGCCACGCTGGCGCTGCCGCATGCCGAACTGCGCTTCGACGGGCTGGATACCTACGCCGAGGTGACGCTCAACGGCGCACCGCTGCTGAAGGCCGACAACGCGCACCGCACCTGGCGCGCGCGTGGATGGCCGGCTCAAGGCCAGCGGCAACACGCTGGAGATCGTGTTCCGTTCGCCCATCCGCACCCTGCTGCTGGCCGTGCAGGCGATGCCGCACAAGATCGCCGGCAACTACCCATCGCCCTATGGTGATGAGCCCAAGGACGCGATGGTCGGCAACTTCGCGCGCAAGCCGGCCTACCACTTCGGCTGGGACTGGCGCCCGCGCTACGTCACCGCCGGTGTCTGGCGCGGCATCGACCTGCAGGGCTGGGGTGACAACCGCTTGACCGACCTGGCCGTGCGCACCGATGCGCTGGATGCCAGCCGCGCCCGCCTGACCGTGCAGGTGCAGGTACAGCAGCAGGCCGCCGGCAGCGTGCCGCTGCAGGTGGAGGTGTTCGATCCCGAGGGGCGCCGCGTGTTCCAGCGCCGCCAGCCGAGCCAGCTGGTCGCGGGAAGCAGCACCGTGGAGGTGCCGGCGCAGCTGGAGCGGCCACGGCGCTGGTGGCCGGCCGGGGAGGGCGCGCAGGACCGCTACACGGTGAAGGTCAGCCTGGCCGACGGCGAGGATGCGGCCCATCGCCTGCAGCAGCGCATCGGCCTGCGCACGGTGGAACTGCGCCGCGAACAGGATGACAAGGGCGGGCAGGGTTTTGCCTTCGTCATCAACGGCGTGCCGGTGTTCGCCAAGGGCGCCAACGTGATTCCGTTCGACGCCTTCCCGGCGCGCGTGGATGCCGCGCGGCTGCGGCAGGTGCTGACCGCCGCGCGCGATGCCAACATGAACATGGTGCGCAACTGGGGCGGCGGCTATTACGAAGAGGATGCGTTCTTCGACATCGCCGACGAGCTTGGGCTGATGGTCTGGCAGGATTTCATGTTTGGTGGCGGCATGCAGCCCGGTTATGACCCGGCCTTCCGGGCCAACGTGGCGGCCGAGGCACGCGACAACGTGCGCCGGCTGCGCCATCACCCCAGCATCGTGCTGTGGAGTGGCAACAACGAAGAAGAGACCGCGTGGAAGGACTGGGGCCACGCCCGCGACCTGAAGGCCGCCGATCCCGTGTTCGCCGCCAAGGTCTGGCAGGGCTATGTGGATCTGTTCGGCCACGACCTGCGCGCGGTGGCGGCCGAGGACGGGCTGGGCGTGCCGTACTGGTCCAGCTCGCCCAGCAACGACCTGGACACCAAGGCCAACGATTCCACCCGCGGCGACAACCACTACTGGGAAGTCTGGGGAAACCCGGCGCTGTCGGTGCAGGCCTACCTGCGCGAGACCCCGCGTTTCAAGTCCGAGTATGGCCTGCAGGGCTGGCCGTCACTGGCCACCATCGAGCAGGCGGCCACGGCTGCCGAGCAGCGCATCGACAGCCCGGTGATCCGGGCCCACCAGAAGTTTATGGCCGGCGAAGGCAACACGCGCCTGCTGCACTACATCGAAATGGCCTACGGCACGCCGCGTGATTTCGGCGATTTCGTCTACCTCAGCCAGGTGATGCAGGCCGAGGGCATCGCGCTGGCCGCGCTGCACCACCGCGCCTCGCGCCCGTACACGATGGGCTCGCTGTACTGGCAGCTCAACGATGTGTGGCCGGGCGCGTCCTGGTCCAGCGTGGATTACTACGGGCGCTGGAAGGCGCTGCATTACGCGGCCAGGCGCTTCTTCGCGCCGGTCACGCTGGCCGCGCTGCGCGACGAGGGCCGCACCCGCGTGCGGCTGTTGAACGACGGCGCGCTGCCGTTGCAGGCGCGCTGGCGGCTTCAGGTGATGGATCTGGACGGGAAGGTGGTCAGCCGCCGCGAACAGTCGGTGACGCTGGCCGCCGCCGGTGTCACCGACGTGGGCACCTACAACGACGCCGAGCTGCTGGGCCACGCCGACGCCGCGCGCACCGTGGCGGTGTTCGAGCTGCTGCAGGACGGCAAGGTGAGTGCACGCCAGGTGGCGGGCTTCGTGGAGGCCAAGGACCAGCCACTGCACCGTGATGCCCTGCGGGTGCGGCTGGAGAGCAGTGGCGACCACTACCAGCTGCGCCTGGACAGCACGGCGCTGGTGCGTGCCGCGTGGATCGATTTCGGCACTCTGGACGTACAGCTGGACGACAACCTGCTGGATCTGCTGCCGGGCGAAACCCGCACGATTGCCGTGCGCAGCAGCGCGGACCTGGCCAGCCTGCAGCATGCGCTGAGCGTGCGGACGCTCAACGACCGGTAGCGCCACAGCGTTTGGGGTGCTGCCAACGCCCCATCCACGCATGGCGTAGATCTACCCAAACGGGCGGACACACACGGCGTGCAAAAACGGCGGGGCAATGGCCCCGCGCCGTACGCCACCTACAACGTGATCTGCTGGAAATTCTCGACGCGGTCGTGGCCGTGCGCGGCATCGCCGGTGCGCGGCAGCGGGTAGTCGTCCAGGCGGTCCAGCAGGCGGGTCTGCAGGCCGGCGTCGCGGGCGGCGTCCAGCTCTTCCACCACGTCGGAGAGGAACAGGATCTCGCCTGCCGGCACGCCGATGGCGCGCACGATTTGGCGGTAGCTGTCGGCCTCGCGCTTGCCGCCCACTTCGGTGTCGAACCAGCCCGACACCAGCGGGCTGAGGTCACCGGCGTCGCTGAAGCCGAAGAACAGCTTCTGCGCCGGCACCGAGCCGGACGAATACACGTACAGCGGCAGGCCGGCGGCGTGCCAGCCCTTCAGCACCGGCGCCACTTCCGGGTAGAAGTGGGCGGTGTAGTCGCCGCGGCGGTAGCCGGCGTCCCAGATCAGGCCCTGCAGGGCCTTCAGCGCAGTGTGCTTGCGGTCCTGGTCGATCCAGCCCTGCAGCGTCTCCACGATCACGCCATCCTGGCAGGCACCGCCAATCTCGGCGGCCACCAGGTCCAGCCAGCGGCGAACGTCGGGCTGCTGGCCATGCTCGGCCACGAAGCCGGGCAGTGCCTTGCGGGCGTAGGGGAACAGCACGTTCTTGACGAACGAGATGCTGCTGGTGGTGCCTTCGATGTCGGTCAGGATGACGCGGGGCTGCATGGATTCAGGATGCCTGGGTTGGAACGTAACGGGGGAATTTCTGCGCGATGTCGGTGCCGGTGAAGTGGCCCACCCAGCCATCGGCCTCGGTGAAGAAGCGGATCGCCACGAAGCTCGGCTCCTCGCCCATGTCAAACCAGTGGGTGATGCCGTCCGGCACGGCGATCAGGTCGTTCTTCACGCACTCGATCTCGAAGACCTTGTCACCCACGTGCAGGGTGAACAGGCCCGAGCCAGCCACGAAGAAGCGCACCTCGTCTTCCTTGTGGAAGTGTTCGTCGAGGAACTTCTTGCGCATCTCGGCGCGGTTGGGATTGTCCGGGGCGATCGAGGCCACGTCCACGCTCTTGAAGCCACGCTCGGCCACCAGACGGTCGATGTCGGCGCGATAGGCGGCAAACACTTCGTCCTGGCTGGCGCCCGGGGCGACCGGCGCGGTGGCCTGCCAGCGTTCGAAGGTCACGCCGATCTTCTGCAGTTCGGCAGCGATGGCCGCGCCGTCCTGGGTGTCCAGCAGCGGGGCGTCGGGGCGGGTGTCGTCGTAGATGCGCAGTCGGCTCATGGCGGCAGCTTGAACGTGGGTAGTGGGGGGAACACAAAGATTAACAGCGCTGTGACGCGGGGGGCGTGACACGGGGCACGGCCCTGAAAACGGCTCAGATTCCTTTCAGGTCGTGATTTTGCCGATCGAGCGGTTTCAGCCGCGCAGCTTCTTCAACTCCAGTTCGCAGTGCAGCAGGAACTCGAAGGCCTCCAGGTGGCGGCGGGCTTCGGCCATGTCGCGGCCCCAGGCGTACAGCCCATGGCCGTCGATCAGGTAGCCCCACATCGACTGCGCATCCAGCAGCGCATCAACCTGGGCCGAGAGCACGTCCATGTCCTGGGTATTGGCGAACACGGGCACATCCAGCGCCATGTCATGGGTGCTGTTGCCGGCAAAGGCCTTCAGCAGTTCGTAGCCCGCCAGGTGCACATGGCCCTGCGGCGCGTACAGGCGCGAGGCGATGGTCTGCACCGGCGAGTGGGTGTGCAGCACGCAGCCGATGTCCGGGAAGCGGCGGTACAGCTGGGTGTGCAGCAGGGTCTCGGCCGACGGGCGCAGCGGGCGGCCCACGGCCTTGCCGTCGAAATCCACCACCATGATGTCGTCCGGCACCAGTCGCCCCTTGTCCTTGCCGGACACGGTGATGGCCGCATGGCGGTCGTCCAGGCGGTGGGAAAAGTTGCTGCTGGTGGCGGGCGTCCAGCCGGCCTGGGCCAGTTCGCGGACGTTGTCGATCAGCAGCTGGGCCAGTTCGCCCAGGCGGGCGGTGTCGTACGGGAAGGTGGGGGCGTTCATGCCCGCCATTTTACGTGATCCGGCCCGATGCTGGGACGGCCCTGGGCGACGCCGGGAGGGCGTGCGCGAGGGGTGGGGCGGGCCCGTTCCGTGGCGGCCCGGTGTTTGGATCGAGGCAGGCACAGCGCCGGCTGAATGGGGAGGAGCGCGCGCCAACTGGAAGCGATTCCGGTCGTGGACAGCCTTCGGGCCGCGAAACACCATCGAGGTGCCTCAGCAATTCCGGCGGGCGCCAGGGACAGGAGGGTGTTTCGATGATCACGCGCGCGGCGGGAGTGATGGTGATGATCGGTGTCGTGCTGGTCAGCAGCGGCTGCGCGATGGAGTGGGTCAGGATGGACCGGGAGGCGCCGGCGTTCGGCCCCACCCACACCGGCTGCAGGGCCAAGGCGGGCGAGCACTGGCCGGTGCGCAACGAAGTGGCCACGCGCACCGTCTACGAGGACCAGCGCGTGCCCTGCAGGCTGGATGAGACCTGCACCATCGACGGCAAGTACAACATGGTGCCGATGCCGAAACTGGAGAGCTACATCGTGGACGTCAATGCGTCCGACCGCAGCAGCGAGTACAGCGACTGCATGGCCGGTGCCGGCTGGCAGCAGCAGCTGATCTGGTTCAACCGCCGCTAGCCGTGGCGGGCGTCCTGCATGAAAGGCGGCAGGGCAGGGCCCCTGGAGGCCCTGCCGCGCTTACTTGCCGCGCAGGCGGCTGTGCCTGAAGCCGTAGCAGAAGTAGATGACGAAGCCGCCGGCCGTCCACACCGCCATCAGCATCCAGTTGTGCAGCGTCATCGCCGAGAGCAGCGCCAGGCAGCTGATCACGCCCAGGCTGCAGACCAACCACGCGCCGGGAATACGGAACGGGCGCGGCAGGTCCGGCTGGTTGCGGCGCAGGATCAGCACGCCGGCACACACCGCAGCGAAGGCGATCAGCGTGCCCATCGAGGTCAGTTCGCCCAGGATGTCCAGCGGGAACAGCGCCGCCAGCAGCGCGATGCCGATGCCGGTGATGACGGTGTTGATGTGCGGCGTGCGGTAGGTCGGGTGGATCTTGGTGAACAGCGGCGGCAGCAGCCCGTCGCGGCCCATGATCATGAAGATGCGCGGCTGCGCGATGACCATCACCAGCACCACCGACGACAGCCCGATCAGCGCGCCGATCTCGACCACCACGCGCAGCCAGCCCAGCTGCGGGTGCGCCGCCACCGCAGTGACCACCGGCTCATCGGTGCCCAGCAGCTGGTAGGGCACCAGGCCGGTCATCACCGCCGCCATGGCGATGTAGAGAATGGTGCAGATCACCAGCGAAGCCATCATGCCGACCGGCATGTCGCGCTGCGGCCGGTGTGATTCCTGCGCGGCCACCGACACCGCCTCGAAGCCGATGTAGGCGAAGAACACCATGGCCGCGCCGCGCAGCACGCCTTCCATGCCGTACTTGCCGGGCCCTTCGTTGGCCGGGATGAACGGGGTCCAGTGGCTGTTGTCCACATACTTCCAACCGACCACGATGACCAGCACGATCAGGCCGGTCTTCAGCACCACCATGGCCATGTTCATCGCCGAGGATTTGCTGATGCCCACGTAGCACAGCCAGGTCAGCAGCAGCACCAGGATGGCGGCCGGCAGGTTGGCGATGGCGCCGGTGGGGCGCAGCTGGCCATCCAGCGGGGCGCTGACCAGGGCTGCTGGCAGGTGGATGTCGAAATGGCTGAGCAGGCTGAGGAAATAGCCGGTCCAGCTGACCGCCACCGCCGAGGCCGAGAAGCCGTATTCGAGCACCAGCATCCAGCCGATGAACCAGGCCGAGAGCTCGCCGAAGGTGGCGTAGGTGTAGGTGTAGGCGCTGCCGGACACCGGCACCATCGAAGCGAATTCGGCGTAGGCCATGGCGCAGAACGCACAGCACACCGCCGCCAGCACGAACGACAGCATGATGGCCGGGCCGGCATGGTTGGCCGCGGCCTGGCCGGTGATGACGAAGATGCCGCCGCCGATCACCGCGCCGATACCCAGCGCGGTCAGGCCCCAGGGGCCCAGGGTGCGGCGCAGGCTGAGCCCGTTGGCGTCTTCATGGGCGGCGTGCGGGTGCTTGGTGGCCCACAGTTGCTTGAACATGTGTCGTGTGTCTTGTCGGTGCGTGCTGGTGGCTGGCGCGCGGGCGAAAACGAACGGGCCGGCGCAGGGGCCGGCCCGTCGGGAAATCAGGGCGACTTGGCGAGCTTGCTGTTGCGCATGCCGTAGCCCAGGTAGATCAGCAGGCCCAGCAGGGTCCAGCCGATGAACAGGTGCCAGTGCACCGCGAACGCCTGCCAGAACAGGAACAGGCAGGTGGCCGCGCCGAGCGGGCAGATGACCCACACCAGCGGCACGCGGAACGGGCGGTGCAGTTCCCGGCGGCTGTAGCGCAGCACCAGCACGCCGATGCAGACCGTGGCGAAGGCCAGCAGCGCGCCCATCGACACCAGTTTACCCAGCACGTTCAGCGGCACCAGGCCGGCCAGCGCGGCCGCCAGCACGCCCACCACGATGGTGGCCACGTACGGGGTGCGGAAGCGGGCGTGGACCTTGCCGAAGAACTTCGGCAGCAGGCCGTCGCGCGAGATGGTGTAGGCGATGCGGGTCTGGCCCATCATCATCACCAGCACCACCGAGGACAGGCCGGCGACGGCGCCGATTTCCACCGCGGTCTTCAGCCACGACAGCGAAGCATACGGCTCCAGTGCAGTGGCCACCGGCTTGTCGGTGCCCAGCAGGTTGAACGGCATCATGCCGGTCAGCACCGCGCAGACGATGATGTAGACCACGGTGCAGACCGCCAGCGAGCCCAGCAGGCCGATCGGCATGTTGCGCTGCGGGTCCTTGGTTTCGCCGGCCGCGGTGGAGACCGCGTCGAAGCCGATGTAGGCGAAGAACACGATGGTGGCTGCGCGGAACACGCCGCTCCAGCCGAATTCGCCCACCACGCCGGTGTTTTCCGGAATGAACGGGTGCCAGTTGGCCGGGTCGATGTGCGCCGCGCCGAAGCCGATGAACAGGCAGATGACGGTGACCTTGATCGCCACGATGATCGCGTTGACGAAGGCGGACTGGGTCACGCCGACGTACAGCAGGCCCGAGACCGCCGCCACGATCAGCACCGCCGGCAGGTTGAACAGCTTGCCGGACTGCACGAACTCGCTGCCGGTCCAGGCAATCGGCGCGGCGCTGAGCGCGTCCGGGAACGACATGTGCAGCGTGGTGGTGATGAAGCTGATCAGGTAGGCCGACCAGCCCACCGCGACCGAGGCCGAGGCGAACAGGTACTCCAGCACCAGGCACCAGCCGATGAACCAGGCCATGCCTTCGCCGAGGGTGGCGTAGGAATAGGAGTAGGCGCTGCCGGAGACCGGCATCATCGCGGCGAATTCGGCATAGCACAGGCCGGCCAGCGCACAGGCGAAGCCGGCGATCACGAAGGACAGCATCACCGCCGGACCGGCGTGGTTGGCCGCCGCCTGGCCGGTCAGCACGAAGATACCTGCGCCGATCACCGCACCGATGCCGAGCATGATGAGGTGTTTGGCCGTGAGGGTCCGTTTCAACGTGGCTTCGCCGTCCAGGCTGCCTTCGATGGGTTCGCCGGCATCGACGTGGCCGGCCGGTTGCACCGGCTTGACCCTCAACAGAGCTTTCAGCATGCAGTACTTCCCTAAGTGTTCGTTGGGTGGGGCAGGCGGTGCATTGCCGCCGGCCTTGTGAAGGGGTTGCGAACAGCCCGCTGTACCTTAGCCAAAGCTGAAGCCTGCGCACAAGCGCAATCGCAACAATGAACGGCGATAATGGCCGATCTTTTTCGTGCGCCCCGTATTCATGAGCGAATCCGTCGAACTCCTTGCCGCACTTGACGATCGTCTGCGCGGGCTGCTGCGCGACCATGCGGCCGCCGTGCCCGGCGACGACGCACTGGCTGCCGAATTCAGCACACTGATCGACGACCCGGAAGATCCCTTCCTGCGCGACCGGCTGGCCGGCCATTTCACCGGCAGCGCCTGGCTGGTCAGCGCCGACGGCAGCCGTGCACTGCTGACCCACCACCGCAAGCTGCAACGCTGGCTGCAGCTGGGCGGGCACGCCGATGGCGACCGCGACCTGGCCCGGGTGGCACTGAAGGAGGCCGAGGAGGAATCCGGCCTGAGCGGCCTGGTGCTGGATGACCCCGCCATCTTCGACATCGACAAGCGCTGGATTCCCGAGCGCCGGGACGTACCTGGGCATTGGCATTACGACGTGCGTTTCGTGATCCGCGCGGTGGCCGGCGAAGCGTTCGCCATCAGCGAGGAGTTGCTGGACCTGGCCTGGCGCCCGGTGGACGAGATCGCCGCCGACCCGGCATCGGACGCCTCGATGCAGCGGATGGCGCGGCGGTGGCTGGCGCGTTGATGCTCTCCGGCACCAGTGCGGCGTTTGTTGCGGCTCACGCCTGTGGCGCTGCGCAGGAAAAGGCGGCCATCGCGATGATCAAGGCAGCGCTGCCGGTCATCACGTCCATCGACTGGCAGCAGGTACCGTCCTGTCTGGAGGTTCCGGGCGTGGGGCGGGAGCAGCTTGAGCAGGCGCTGCGTGGTATCGCCGCGAGTATCGGGTTGCCTGCCGGGGCTGCGTTGACGGTCATCCAGATGGATGACGCGGTGCCTGCGCTGGAGGTCCGCCTGGAGGATTGGCTGCAGCATGTCGACGCGTTGGATTTCGTTGACACGCTGTTCCTGTCGGTCCAGGACCGGATCCTCATCCATTGGGATTTCTACAAGAACCTGCACGCTGTCAGGTTCTGAGGCCACGCCTGCGATTGCAGGCATGGCGAGGTTGCCGGCCAGCGGCCGGCACTACCACGGGCCACCCTGTGCGGATGGCGGTTGGTTTTGTAGATCCACGCCATGCGTGGATGGATGCCTGCGATTGCAGGCATGGCGAGGTTGCCGGCCAGCGGCCGGCACTACCGGAGCCATGCCGCTCTGCGGCCCTCAATACAGAATGCGCGTGCGCAGGGTGCCGGCAATGGCGGACAGTTCTTCGCGCACGGTGGCGGCCAGCGGTTCGTCGGCGGTGATGTCGATCACCACGTAACCCACCTGCGGATCGGTGCGCAGGAACTGACCGTCGATGTTGACGTTGTGCCGCGAGAAGATCTCGTTGATCTTGGACAGCACGCCCGGCACGTTGCGGTGGATGTGCAGCAGGCGCAGGCTGCCGTCGTGCTCGGGCAGGGTCACTTTCGGGAAATTGACCGCCGACAGGGTGCTGCCGTTGTCGCTGTAGCGCACCAGCTTGGCGGCCACTTCCACGCCGATGTTGTCCTGCGCTTCCAGCGTGCTGCCGCCTACGTGCGGGGTCAGGATGACGTTGTCGTGGCGGGTCAGCGGCGATTCGAATACATCGCCATTGCCCTTGGGCTCCACCGGGAACACGTCCAGCGCGGCACCGCCTACATGCCCCGACGCCAGCGCGGCATCCAGTGCGTCCAGGTCGACCACGGTACCGCGCGCGGCATTGATCAGGTGCGCGCCGGGGCGCATCCTCGCCAGTTCGGTGGCACCGATCATCCACTGCGTGGCCGGGGTCTCCGGCACGTGCAGGGTGACGATGTCGGCGCGCTGCAGCAGGTCGTCCAGGCTGGCGGCGGCACGTGCGTTGCCCAGCGCCAGCTTGGTTTCCACGTCGAAGAAGATCACCTGCAGGCCCAGCGCTTCGGCCAGCACGCCGACCTGTGTGCCGATATGCCCGTAGCCGATGATGCCCAGCGTCTTGCCGCGCACCTCATGGCTGCCGGCGGCCGACTTGGACCAGCCACCACGGTGGCATTCGGCATTCTTCTGCGGAATGCCGCGGGTGAGCATGATGGCCTCTGCGATGACCAGCTCGGCCACGCTGCGGGTGTTGGAGTAGGGCGCGTTGAAGACCGGGATGCCGGCCATTTCGGCCGCTTCCAGGTCCACCTGGTTGGTGCCGATGCAGAAACAGCCCACGGCGATCACCCGCTTGGCTTCGGCCAGCACCTCGGCGCTGAGCTGGGTGCGCGAGCGGATGCCGACGATGTGCGCCTCGGCGATGCGCGCCTTCAGTTGCTCTTCCGGCAGTGCCTTGGTGTGCACCTCGATCTGGCTGTAGCCGGCGGCGGTGAACACATCCACGGCGGTCTGGCTGACCCCCTCCAGCAACAACACGCGGATATCCTGCTTCGGGAACGAGGTCTTCTTCGGCGACATGGGGCGGCACGGCCAGTGGGACGGGAGTGATCCACTATGCCAGAACGCAGCGCCGATGGTGCAGTGCGCAAATAGTTGCATCGGTAGCCATCTGCGGGCGCGCCGGCATGCGCAGGGCCGGGCTGGACGCTGGGCGGCGCCGCTGGCACGCTTGCGGGCCCTGCCTGCACCGCGCTGGACCGTCATGACCGATTCCCGCATCGCCTCGTTGCAGCA
Organism: Stenotrophomonas maltophilia; assembly: GCA_009912235.1. Classification (GTDB taxonomy): domain Bacteria; phylum Pseudomonadota; class Gammaproteobacteria; order Xanthomonadales; family Xanthomonadaceae; genus Stenotrophomonas; species Stenotrophomonas maltophilia_AV. Next base: position 608,038 of record WNDS01000001.1, on the reverse strand, counting down.
GGCCGTTCCCGGCCTGCGGCTGAAGACCGACCCGGCCGACCTGGAGCACTACGGCCGCGACTGGACCTGGCGCTGGGCGCCGGCACCGCTGGCCATCTCGCTGCCGGCCAGCGTGGAGGAGGTGCAGGCGGTGATGCGCTGGTGCGCCGACGCCGGTGTGGCGGTGGTGCCCTCCGGCGGCCGTACCGGCCTGTCCGGTGGCGCGCTGGCCGCCAACGGCGAGCTGGTGCTCAGCCTTGAGCGGATGAACAAGGTGCTGGCCTACGATGCGGTCGACCGCACGCTGGTGGTGCAGGCCGGCATGCCGCTGGAGGCGGTGCACAACGCGGCGCTGGAACATGGCCTGATCTACCCCGTGGATTTCGCCGCGCGCGGCTCGTGCTCGATCGGCGGCAACATCGCCACCAATGCCGGTGGCATCCGCGTGATCCGCTACGGCAATACCCGTGAGTGGATCGCCGGGCTGAAGGTGGTGGCTGCCGACGGCCAGCTTCTCAAACTCAACAAGGGCCTGATCAAGAACTCCAGCGGCTATGACTTCCGCCAGCTGATGATCGGTTCGGAAGGCACGCTGGGCGTGATCGTGGAAGCCACCGTGAAGCTGACCGATCCGCCGCCGGCCAGCAACGTGATGCTGCTGGCGCTGCCCAGTTTCGAGGTGCTGATGCAGGTGTTCGCCGCGTTCCGCGCGCGCCTGCAGCTGCAGGCTTTTGAATTCTTCACCGACCGTGCGCTGGAGCATGTGCTGGCCCACGGCGCGCAGGCGCCCTTCGCCGAGGTGTACCCGTATTATGTGGTGACCGAGTTCGCGGCCAACGACCCGGCGCAGGAGGCGGCAGCGATGGCCGCGTTCGAGGATTGCCTGGGCAACGGCTGGGTCAGCGATGGCGTGGTGAGCGCCAGCGACGCGCAGGCAGCGCAGCTGTGGCGCCTGCGCGAAGGCATCACCGAGGCGCTGGCCCGTTACACGCCGTACAAGAACGATGTGTCGGTGCGTATTTCGGCCATGCCGGCCTTCCTGGCAGAGACCCAGGCGCTGATCGGGCAGGCGTACCCGCACTTCGACGTGGTGTGGTTCGGCCACATCGGCGATGGCAACCTGCACATCAACGTGCTCAAGCCGGCCGACACGTCGGCGGCCGAATTCCTGGAGCAGTGCGAGCACGTGACCACGCTGCTGGCGCAGGTGCTGGCCCGGTTCGATGGCAGCATTTCCGCCGAACATGGCATCGGCCTGGTGAAGAAGCACTACCTGGACAGCACCCGCAGTGCGGCGGAGATCGCGCTGATGAAGGCGGTCAAGCGCGCGTTTGATCCCCAAGGGCGGCTGAATCCGGGCAAGGTCTTCGACGCCTGAGGCAGACAAAGTCTTCACGCAGCGATTACGCTGCAGTCTTTCCCACCGATCCCCGTGACCGATGATCCGACCGCTCCTGCTGCTTGCCCTGCTGTCCCTGCCGCTTGCCGGCTTCGCTTCCAGCTTCGCTGGCACTTCGGCCGGTTCGGCCACCGGCGCATCGTCCGGTTCGTCGGCCAGCACCTCGGGCGATGACAAGGTGGTGGAGGCGGCACGCGATGATGCGGCGGCCTTCGTCGCGAGCGATGGCCAGATCCGCGGTGCGCGCCTGCAGGCGGCGCTGGTCTACCTGCGCGAGCAGGGGACGGCCGCGCGCGACGCCAGCGATCTGGACCTGGCACGCGGCCTGCTGGCACGTTGAATCGGGTAACCCGTCGCCGCGCTGGTGCGATGGCCGCGCTGGCGTGGTTGCTGGCACCGGCCGCGCAGGCGGCCGACCGCCTGCAGCTGGACCCGGCCGGTTTGAGCGCCGCCCAACAGCAGCTGGCGCAGCAGACCCTGGCCGATGTGGAGGCACTGCTGCCGCCGGGTCTGCTGCAGGCCTTGCCGGCGCAGGTGCAGGTGAGCTGGCGCAGCGACCTGCCGGCCCGCGTGCATGGCCGCACCTTCGCCGGCCGCATCGCACTGCGGCGTGATCTGCTGGACGAAAGCGTGGCCGGTGCGCGCCGCGCCCGCCGCAGCACGCTGGTGCATGAACTCACCCACGTGGCCGATCGCCATGGCGCGGCCTGGTCGCGCAGTGCGCGTTGGCGCGATCTGGCCGGCTGGCAGAGCAGGCCTTGGCACCTGGGGCGCGCCGCCAACGATTTCCGCGACCGCAGCCCCGACGCCTATGAGCTGAAGGACCCGGCCGAGTACCTGGCGGTGAATGCCGAACACTTCGTGCTCGACGTCGAGTTCGCCTGCCGGCGGCCGGCACTGGCGCAGTGGTACCAGACCCATTTCGGCACGCCCCCGTCCTTGCCGGCACCGGCATGCGAGGACCGCGTACCGCTGCTGCAGGCTGATGCGCAGGAAGGTGCGGCGTCACTGCTGCAGCTGGACCCGGCACGCGTGTACGCGGTGGACTACCTGTTCGCCGAAGGCAGCGCGCAGCCGATGAGCCGCTGGGGCCACAGCATGCTGCGGCTGGTGATCTGCCGCCCCGGCCGCGCGCCGGGTCCGGACTGCAGGCTCGATCTGGAATACCACCGCGTGCTGTCGTTCCGCGCGTTTGTGGGCGACGTGCAGATTTCCAGCTGGCGCGGGCTGACCGGCGGCTACCCGTCGCGCCTGTTCGTGCTGCCGCTGCAGCAGGTCATCGACGAATACACGCAGGTCGAACTGCGCGGCCTGGCCTCGCTGCCGCTGCAGCTGGACCGCGCCGAGATCGCGCAGCTGCTGGAGCGCACCGCGCAGGTGCACTGGGCCTGCGATGGCCGCTACTACTTCGTCAGCAACAACTGCGCGGTGGAAACGGCCAAGCTGCTGCAGGCCGGTGTGCCGCGCCTCGGCGAGGCCGGCCTGGCCCAGCTGAGCCCGCGTGGCCTGCGCCGCCGGCTGGCGCGGCTGGGCGTGCTGGACGAACAGGTGCTGGCCGACCGGTCGCAGGCGCAGCAGCAGGGGTATTACTTCGCCTCGGCGCGCGACCATTACCAGCAGTTGTTCGCCGTGGCCGCTGCGCAGCTGCCGCTGCCGGTGCGTGATGTGGACGGCTGGCTGGCGCTGCCGGCCGCGCAGCGGCAACCGTGGCTGGCACAGGGCGACCTGCGTGCCAGCGCCGGCCTGCTGCTGCTGGAAAAGGCGGCACAGCGCCGCGCCGACCTGCGTGCGCGTGATGTGCTCAAGCGCCAGCTGCTGCGCGCACCGGACAGCGCCAGCACGCTGCAGCTGCGCACCCTGCTGGAACAGGCCGGGCAATGGCTGCGCCCGTCGCGGCTGCTGGCAACCGGCTACGGCCTGCCGCAGGCCGATGAACAGCGCGAGGTGGCCGAGGCAGTAAGTGCCGCCAGTGCGCGTGCGGTGCCGGCCTGGCAGGCGCTGCGCCAGCAGCTGCGCGCGCAGCTGCCGCAGCGGCAGCGCAGCGAGATGGATGCCATCGATGCCAACCTGGCGGCACTGGGCGAGCGCCTGCGCCGCCTGGCCGCGGCCGATGCTGACGGGACGGCCGATGCCACAAGCACAAAAATCGAACCGGTTACTGGCGCGGAAGCTCGATGATGAAGCGGCTGCCGCCGGCCGACCCCGGCTCGCAGCGCACCTGGCCGCCATGCGCATCGACGATGGCCTTGACCACCGCCAGCCCCAGCCCGCTGCCGCCCCACTGACGCGAGCGCGAGCCGTCACCGCGCATGAAGGGGTTGAAGATATGCGCGTGCAACGCCGGGTCGATGCCCGGGCCCTGGTCTTCGACGGCAATCTGCACGTGCGCCTGCAGGTCGTGCACGGCGATGCGCACGCGGCCCGGGCTGGCATAGCGGCGCGCGTTTTCCAGCAGGGCCAGCAGCACCTGGCGCAGGCGCGTCGGGTCGCAGTGCGCGGGGTGTTCGTCGCGGCTGGTTTCCAGTTCCAGCACGAAGCCGGCGCTGCGGAACGCCGGGTCGACCAGGGTCATCACCGAATGGATCTCGCCGACCACGTCGGTGCGTGCACGGCGCATGTCCAGCCGCGCGTTGTCGGCCAGGCTCAGCACGCGCAGGTCTTCGATCAGCCGCGACAGGCCTTCCACCTGCGACAGCAGGCTGCGGAACTGTGCCTCGTCCGGCTGGAACACACCCTCGGCCAGGCCCTGCAGGCGGCCGCGCAGGATGGTCACCGGGGTGCGCAGTTCATGGGCGATGGCCGCGTGCCACAACGTGCGTCCGCGCTCCATGGCCTGCAGGCGGTCGGCCATGGCGTTGAAGTCGTCCACCAGCAGGGCCACTTCGCCGGGTGAATCGTCGCTGGTGGTCGCACGCACGCCCAGGTTGCCCTCGGCCAGGGCGCGGATGCTGTACACCAGCGAGTTTAGCGGCGACAGGATGCGCTGCGCCAGCCGCACCGATGCGGCGATGGCCAGGCCCAGCCCGATCAGGGTCACCCCCACCATCCACACCAGTTCCGGGCCGGTGGGCAGCCAGCCTTCCGGTTCGGTGGCGCTGGCCGGGAAGAATTCCACCAGCACCGCGTACAGCAGGTACGAGCTGAGGATCATCATCACGATGACCGCCAGCACCATCAGCGACATCGACACGATGATGTGCCGGCTCAAACCGGAGCGGCGCATCAGCGGTCCGCCATCAGCCGGTAGCCGACGCCGCGCACGCTGGCCGGCACGTTGGGCAGGCCGACGTCGTCGAGCTTGCGCCGCAGTTTGCTCACGTGGCTGTCCACGGTGCGTTCCAGCGCCTCGCTCTCGGGCAGGCAGTCGTGCATCAGCTCGCTGCGGCTGAAGATGCGGGTCGGTGCCAGCGCCATGCAGTGCAGCAGCTTGAACTCGGTAAGGGTCAGCAGCAGCTCGTGGCTGTAGCCTTCGCCCTCCACGTGCACCGCGTGCGTGCCCAGGTCGATCACCAGCTGGCCCACGCGCAGTACCGGCGCGGCGTCCGGGCGGCTGCCACGCAGCGTGCGGCGCAGCACGCTGCGCACGCGCGCGGCCACTTCGGCCGGGTTGAACGGCTTGACCACGTAATCGTCGGCGCCCATGCGCAGTGCGGTCAGCTTGTCCAGGTCCTGGTCCAGCGCGGTCAGCATGATCACCGGCGTATCGCCGCGCTGGCGCAGCTGGCTCAGCACGCTCCAGCCATCCAGGCCGGGCAGCTGCACATCCAGTAGTACCAGGTCGGGCCGGGCGCTGCGGTGCAGGTCCAGCGCGCCGGGGCCGTCGATCGCCCGCAGCGTGCGCAGGCCTTCGCGCTCCAGGTAGGCGGCGATGATGTCGGTGATCTCGGCTTCGTCCTCGACGATGAGGACCAGGGCGTCGAGGGAGCGGTCCCATTGCGCGGCGGGCGCAACGGCAGGGGAGGGGGCGGGCATGCAGTGCAGAGCCGGAAGGTGCTTGCCTCCATCGTATCTCCACACTTGCTCCATCGAAACCCCACGCTGCCCGCCCACACTGCGCGCTTCATGATCCAGCGCCGCGCATGCGGCCCCGTGTGCAGCAATGAAAACCTTCAGGACCCCGTTCGCCGCGCTGCTCGCGGCCCTCGCCCTGGCCATGACGGCCTGTTCCGCGCCCGATGCCCCCGCCGAGCCGCCACCGCGCGTGGGCGTGCTGCAGGTGGCCGCCCAGGTGGTGCAGCGTGAAGACGAACTGCCGGGCCGGGTGGCGGCGGTGCGTACCGCGCAGATCCGCGCCCAGGTCGGCGGCATCGTGCTCCGGCGCCTGTTCGAGCAGGGCGCCGAGGTCGGCCAGGGCCAGCCGCTGTTCCAGATCGACCCGGCCGCCTTCCGCGCCGACGTCGATTCGGCGCTGGCCGCCCTGCAACGCAGCGAGGCGGCGCTGGCGCGTGCGCGTACGCATTCGCAGCGGCTGCATGCACTGGCCACCGCGCAGGCGGTCAGCCAGCAGACCCGCGACGATGCCAACGCCGAACACGAGCAGGCGCGCGCGGCGGTGAATGAAGCGCGCGCGATCCTGGCCCGGCGCAAGCTCGACCTGCGCTACGCCACGGTCAGTGCGCCCATTGCCGTCCGCATCGACCAGGCCCTGGTGAGCGAAGGAGCGCTGGTGGGTGCCACCGACGCCGAACCGCTGGCGGTGGTGCAGCAGATCGACCAGGCGTACCTGGACGTGCGCCAGCCGGCCTCGCAGCTGGAGCCGCTGCAGCGCAGCGCTGCCGCTTGCGAAGCGGTGCCGGTGACGGTGCTGGGGCCGTCCGGGGCGCCGCTGGACGAGCGCGGCCGCCTGCTGTTTTCCGGCGTGAACGTGGATGTGCGTACCGGCGATGTGATCCTGCGCATCGTGGTGGACAACCCGCGCCGCGAACTGCTGCCGGGCATGTTCGTACGGGCACGGGTGCCGCGCGGTGCGGCCGACAGCAGCGTGCTGCTGCCGCAGCAGGCGGTGCTGCGCAGTGCCGGTGGCCAGGCCTACGCCTGGGTGGTGGACGCTGCGGGGAAGGCGGTCATCCGCTCGCTGGAAGTGGATGGCGGCATTCCCGGCCACTGGCGCGTGAAGCATGGCCTGGCCGCAGGCGAGCAGGTGGTGGTGGAAGGCCAGGAGCGCCTGCAGGAAGGCATGCAGGTGGACGCCCGGCCGTGGCAGGCCGTCGCTGCGCCTGCCGCCCCTGCCAACCGCAGCTGACCGCAGCTGACCGCGCAAGGCGCCTGGCGCTGCGCAGAACCAAGGAACGATTTCATGGCCCGCTTCTTCATCGATCCCCCGGTCTTTGCCTGGGTGCTGGCGATCTTCATCGTGCTGGCCGGCGTGCTGGCCATTCCACGGCTGGCGGTCGAGTGCTATCCGGCCGTGGCACCGCCCAGCGTGACCATCTATGCCAGCTACCCCGGCGCCAGCCCGCAGACCCTCAATGACGCGGTGGTCGGGCTGATCGAGCGCGAACTGTCCAGCGTCAAGCACCTGCTGTACTTCGAATCATCGGTGGATACCTCCGGCGAAGCGTCGATCACCGCCACCTTCGTGCCGGGCACCGACCCGGAACTGGCGCAGGTGGACGTGCAGAACCGGATCAAGGCGATTGAACCGCGCCTGCCGCGCACCGTGCGCCAGAGCGGCCTGTTCGTGGAAGCCGCCGATTCGGGCTTCCTGATGCTGGCGGGCCTCAATTCGCCGGATGGCAGCGTGGGGGAAGCCGCGCTGGGTGATTTCATGGCGCGCAACATCATCGAGGAACTGCGCCGCATCGATGGCGTGGGCCGGGTGCAGCTGTTCGGCGCCGAGCAGGCCATGCGGGTTTGGCTGGACCCGACCCGGCCGACCGGCTATGGCCTGACCGTGGGCGACGTGGCGGCGGCCATCGAGCAGCAGAACCTGGAAATCGCGCCCGGCCGCATCGGCGATTCGCCGGCCATTGCCGGCCAGCGCATCACCGTGCCGCTCAGTGCGGACGGCCAGCTGTCCACGCCGGCGCAGTTCTCCAGCATCGTGCTGCGCGCCGGCAGCGACGGTTCGCGCGTGCTGCTGGGCGATGTGGCGCGGGTGGAGCTGGGGGCGCAGAGCTATGCCTGGGGCACCCGCGAGGACGGTCGCCCGGCCACTGCAGCCGGCGTGCAGCTGCGCCCGGGGTCCAATGCGGTGCGCACCGCCGCTGCGGTGCGGGCGCGCATGGCCGAACTGCAGCCGCTGCTGCCCCGCGGCATTGCCTCCAGCATTCCGTTCGACACCGCGCCCTTCGTGAAGATCTCCATCCAGAAGGTGGTGTACACCCTGCTGGAGGCGATGGCGCTGGTGTTCGCGGTGATGTTCCTGTTCCTGCAGAACTGGCGCTACACGCTGATTCCCGCACTGGTGGCACCGATCGCGCTGCTGGGCACGTTCGCGGTGATGCTGGCGGCCGGGTTCTCGATCAACGTGCTGACCATGTTCGGCATGGTGCTGGCCATCGGCATCATCGTCGATGACGCCATCGTGGTGGTGGAAGGCGTGGAGCGGATCATGGCCGAGGAAGGCCTGCCGCCGCGCGAGGCCGCCCTCAAGGCCATGCGCGAGCTGACCGGTGCGGTGGTGGGCATCACCCTGGTGCTGACCGCGGTGTTCATTCCGATGGCGCTGGCCAGCGGTTCGGTGGGGGCGATCTACCGCCAGTTCACCGTGGCGATGGCGGTGTCGATCCTGTTCTCGGCGCTGCTGGCGCTCAGCCTCACTCCGGCGCTGTGTGCCACCCTGCTGCGTCCGAGCACGCGCGGGCACCATGATCGCAGCGGTCTGTTCGGTGCGTTCAACCGGGGCTTCGAGCGCATGACCGGGCACTACCAGCGTGGCGTGGCGGGCGTGCTGCGCCGTGCGGGGCGGGTGATGGCGGTGTTCGCCGGGCTGGTGCTGACCCTGCTGCTGGGCCTGTACTGGCTGCCGGGCGCGTTCCTGCCGGAAGAAGACCAGGGCTATTTCATGACCTCGATCCAGCTGCCGGCCGAGGCCACCGCCGAGCGCACGCTGGCCGTGGTGGAAGCCTATGAAGCGCACGTGGCCGGGCGCCCGGGCATTGCCTCCAACCAGTCGATCCTGGGCTACAGCTTCGTCGGCTCCGGCCCGAGTGCGGCGCTGGCCTACACCATGCTGAAGGACTGGGGCGCGCGTGCCGGTGCCACTGCTGCCGGCGAAGTGGCGGCGGTGCAGCAGGCGATGGCCGGGCTGGGCGAGGGCGAGGTGATCAGTGTGCTGCCGCCGGCCATCGACAGCCTGGGCCGTTCGGCCGGCTTCAGCCTGGCGCTGCAGGCGCGCAGCGGGCAGACCCCGGCGCAGCTGCGCGCAGCACTGGAGCAGCTGCTGGCACTGGCCCAGGCCAGCCCGCGCCTGGCCGAGGTACATGCCGATGGCCTGCCGGCCGGCACCGCGCTGCGGCTGGACATCGACCGGGCCAAGGCCGAGGCGATGGGCGTGGGCTTTGCGGATATCAGCAGCACCCTGTCCACCGCGATGGGTTCGCAGTACGTCAACGATTTCCCCAACGCCGGGCGCCTGCAGCAGGTGATCGTGCAGGCCGATGCCGCGCACCGCATGGAGATCGATGACGTGCTGGCGCTGTACGTGCGCAACCGCGAGGGTGGCATGGTGGCGCTGTCCGAACTGGTCACGCCGGTGTGGACGCAGGCACCGTTGCAGCTGCAGCGTTACCTGGGCTTCCCGGCGATGAACGTGACCGGTGCACCGGCACCGGGCGTGTCCACCGGCCAGGCCATGGCCGAGATGGAGCGCCTGGCCCGGCAGCTGCCGGCCGGCTTCGCGCTGCAGTGGACCAGCCAGTCGCTGCAGGAGCGCGCCTCGGGTGCGCAGGCGCCGCGGCTGTTGCTGCTGTCGATGCTGGTGGTGTTTCTGGTGCTGGCCGCGCTGTATGAGAGCTGGTCCATTCCGCTGGCGGTGATGCTGGTGGTGCCGCTGGGCCTGCTCGGTGCGGTGGCGACGGTGCTGCTGCGCGACATGCCCAACGATGTGTTCTTCAAGGTGGGCATGATCACCTTGATCGGGTTGTCGGCCAAGAACGCGATCCTGATCGTGGAGTTCGCGCGCCAGCTGCAGCAGCAGGGGCGCAGCGTGGCCGAGGCTGCGCTGGAGGCGGCACGGCTGCGCCTGCGCCCGATCCTGATGACCTCGCTGGCGTTCGCGCTGGGTGTGGTGCCGCTGATGCTGGCGCAGGGCGCGTCGCGCGAAACGCAGCAGGCCATCGGAACGGGTGTGTTCGGCGGCATGGTCAGCGCGACGGTGCTGGCCGTGTTCTTCGTGCCGGTGTTCTACGTGGTGGTGCAGGGCGCGCAGCACTGGCTGGCGCGGCGCGGCCGCCACCGCCCCGCAGTGGAGGAAACCCAGGGTGATACTACCGGATCGCATTGACAGCGTGCATGAAGAGCGCCTTGCCGCGCTGGAGCAGGCGCTGCAGCAGGCGTTGTGCAGCGCCGACACCGCACGCGTGGACGGACTGCTGTCGCCGGCGCTGTTCGTGCTGGGCATGCAGGGTGAGCGGATGGCGGCGCTGCCGTGGCTGTCGGCATGGCGCGATGGCCGGCTGAGCGTACAGCACCTGCAGCTGGGGGACAGCGAGACGCTGCACTGTGGGGCACTGGCGCTGCGCAGCAGCCGCGTGGTGCTGCATTACCAGCTGCACGGCCAGGCCGCAGCGCCGCTGCATATGCGCCTGCTGCGCGTGTGGGTGCGCAGCGCTGGCAGCGAGGGCGCACAGCTGCTGTCGATGCACGTGATGCCTGCATGACCCGCACGGGCGGTCAGGACCCGCTCAGTTGCAGCGCGGCAAGAGGTGATACGGTCAAGGCTTGACGTTGTTCGACAAGGAGTCGATCCATGCGCACTGTTCCACCGTTGATCGCGGTCTCGATGGCCCTTGTCCTGTCCGCCTGCCAACCGGCCGCCACCACTGCGCCGCAGCCGCAGGCCGCCGCCGCCCCGACACCTGCCGCCGCGCCGGAGCGCGAGCGCGTGCTGTTCCAGTGTGGCGAACTGGCGGTGGAGGCCACCTACGTCGGCGACGACCGCGCGACGGCGGTGTTTGCCGGGCGCACCCTGCAGCTGGAGGCGGACATCGCCGCCTCTGGCGCCAAGTACAGCGATGCACAGGGCAACAGCCTGTGGACCAAGGGCAGCGACGAAGGCGTGCTGTCGCTGAAGGGCGAGCCGGACCGTGCCTGCCAGCCGCGTCCGCAGGGAACCTCGGGCGCGACGGCACCGGCGCGCTTCCATGCCAACGGCAATGAGCCGGGCTGGTCGGCCGACGTGCAGCCTACTGCCGATGGGCGCCCGGCGCTGCGCGTGGACGTGGACTACGGCGAGCGCCGCTTCGAGGTGGCCGCACCGGCACAGGGCGCCGATGGCTGGATCGGCAGGGTGGCCGATGGCACCGATATCAAGCTGAGCTTCCAGCGCACCGCGTGCGAGGACGACATGAGTGGCGAATCGTTCGATGCGCGCGCGATGCTGACCGTCGGCACACGCCAGTACCACGGCTGCGGTTCCTTCGCTGCGCGCCCGTAGGCGGCAACGCCTGGAGGATCCCGGCGCCGGCAACCGCCGGCACCGGGACGCGCTGCATCAGTCCGCGCGGCCGGCGAACTCGCCGGTGGTGGTGTTCACCAGCACGCGCTCACCGTTGGTGATGTATTCCGGCACCATGATTTCCAGGCCGGTGTTCAGCTTGGTCGGCTTCGGGCGCTTGGTGGCGGTGCCGCCCTTCAGCTCCGGCGGGGTCTCGATCACTTCCAGCACCACCGAGGCCGGCAGCTGGATCGCCACCGGCAGCTCGTCGATGACCTGCACGTAGATGCCGGTCAGGCCGTCGGTGATGTAGCCGGCGTCGTCGCCCACCACGCCCGCATCCAGGGTGTAGGGGGTGTAGTCCTCATCGTCCAGGAACACGAACGCATCGCCGTCCTTGTACGAGTAGGTGGACTGGTGGCGCAGCAGTTCAACCTCGACCAGGTTGTCGTCGGCGTCGAAGCTGGCGTCGAGCTTGTTGCCGCCCGGCACGCTGTACATACGAAGCGGAAGCGGACGTTGCCGCCGCGACCCTGCGGCGAGCTGCGCTCGATGTCGCGGATCTGGTAGACGCCGTTGTTGTACTCGACGACGTTGCCCTTCTTGATGTCGTTGGCTTTCATGGTGGTGTGTGTGGTTGGGGGAGGGCGCCGTCCCGGCGCCCGGGGGAATCACTTCGGAGCGAGGCGGGTAGCGCCGTCCAGGCGGATGGTCTCGCCGTTGAGGTAGGTGTTGCCGATGATGTGGCCGACCAGGCTGGCGAAATCCTCCGGCTTGCCCAGGCGCGAGGGGAACGGGATCGAGGCGGCCAGCGATTCCTGCACTGCTTCGGGCATGCCGTCCACCATCGGGGTCCAGAACACGCCCGGGGCGATGGTGTTCACGCGGATGCCGAAGCGCGAAAGTTCGCGCGCCATCGGCAGGGTCATGGCCACCACGCCGCCCTTGCTGGCCGAGTAGGCGGCCTGGCCGATCTGGCCTTCGTAGGCGGCCACGCTGGCGGTGTTGATGATCAGGCCACGCTCGCCGTCCACGCCGGCATCGTTGTGCTGCATGCGGTTGGCCGCAGCCTTGGCCACGTTGAAGCTGCCGACCAGGTTGACCATCACCGTGCCCTGGAAGTTGGACAGCGGCATCGGGGCTTCGCGGCCCAGCACGCGGCCGGCCCCAAGGATGCCGGCGCAGTTCATCGCCAGGTTCAGGCCGCCGAGGAAGTCATGCGCCTGGTCGATGGCCGTGGCCACCGCCGCCTCGTCGCTGACATTGACGTTGAAGTAGCGCGCTTGGGCATCGCCCAGTGCGGCCACGGCGGCGGCGCCCTTGTCATCGTTGAGATCGAACAGGGCGACCTTGCCGCCCTGGGCGACCAGGTGTTCGGCGACGGCCAGGCCCAGGCCGGAGACGCCGCCGGTGATGACGGCACGAACGGTAGACAGCTGCATTGCTCGGTCCCGCAGGTTTCAGAACCCGCGAGTCTAGCGGATGCCGCTGCTGCTTCCGTTGTCCAGTGCGCAGGCGCGGCTCAGGCCGAGGCGGCCAGCGCCTGGCCGACCCGGCTGGCGGTGGCACGGCCCAGCAGCCCGGCCAGCCAGCGCCCGGTCTCGGCCAGCGCCGGCAGGTCCACGCCGCAGTCCAGGCCCAGCCCCTGCAGCAGGTAGACCACGTCCTCGCTGGCCACGTTGCCGCTGGCGCCCTTGGCGTAGGGGCAGCCACCGGCGCCGGACACCGCGCTGTCGACCACGCGCACGCCCTCTTCAAGGCAGGCGGCGATGTTGGCGATGGCCTGGCCGTAGGTATCGTGGAAGTGCACGGCCAGCGCCGACATCGGAATCTCGGCGGCGACCGCACGCAGCATGGCCCGTGCCTTGTGCGGGGTGCCCACGCCGATGGTGTCGCCCAGCGAGATTTCGTAACAGCCCATCTGGTGCAGCGCACGCGCCACGCGCACCACGTCGGCCACCGCCACCTCGCCCTGGCAGGGGCAGCCCAGCACGGTGGAGACATAGCCGCGCACGCGCACGCCATCGGCGGCCGCCCGGCGCAGGATCGGCTCGAAGCGGGCCAGCGACTCATCGATGCCGGCATTCGTGTTGGTGCGGTTGAAGGTTTCCGAGGCTGCGGTGAACACCGCCACTTCGGCCACGCCCACTGCGCGGGCGCGCTCGTAGCCCTGCTCGTTGGGCACCAGCACCGGGTAGGCGATGCCGGGCTGGCGCTGGATGCCGCTGTAGACCTCGGCGGCGTCGGCCAGCTGCGGCACCCAGCGCGGGCTGACGAAGCTGGTAGCCTCGATGGCGCGCAGGCCGGTGGCCGACAGGCGGTCGATCAGGGCGATCTTGTCGGCGGTGGCGACCGGCTGCTTCTCGTTCTGCAGGCCATCGCGCGGGCCGACTTCGACGATGCGCACGAAATCGGCGTGGGTGGGGGCGGGGCGGGAATCGCTCACGGCAGGTCCTGGGAAGCGTGCGCCGGCGGGCAGGCCGCCGGGCGCGGGAAGGCGGGGAGGGCGGTCAGCCGGGCAGGTGGCAGACCGCTTCGAGGTTGCAGCCGTCCGGGTCGAGCACGAAGGCGGCGTAGTAATCCGGGTGGTACCACGGGCGCAGGCCCGGGGCGCCGTTGTCGGTGCCGCCGGCGGCCAGCGCGGCGGCATGGAAGGCATCCACCGCTGCGCGCTCGCTGCAGGCCAGCGCGATGTGGGTGCCGCCGCTGGCGCCGGGGCCATTGCCGATCCACAGGAAGGGCTTGCCCTCGCGGCCGAAGCCGGCGTGGTCATGCGCGCCGGTCTGCGCGGCGCTCACCTCCATCACCAGACTGATGCCCAGCGGCGCCAGTGCCGCCGCATAGAACGCCTTGCTGCGCTGGATATCCGTACAGGTCACGCCGACATGGTCGAGCATCTCAGGCCTCCGTGACCCAGTGCGGAGCGCGCTTGTCCAGGAAGGCGCCCAGCCCCTCCTGGCCCTCGGCCGATACCCGCAGGCGGGCGATCAGCGCTGCGTTGTCGCGGTCCAGGGCATCGCGGTCGGCGCTGTCCAGCACCTGGCGCACCAGCTGCTTGGCCGAGGCGGCGGCGATCGGGCCGGCCTTTTCCAGCAGGGCCAGCTGGCGCTGCAGCGCCTCGTCCAGGCGTTCCGGCTCCACCAGCTGGTGGACCAGACCGATGCGCAGGGCGGTTTCGGCGTCGAAATGCTCGCCGGTGGCGAACCATCGCCGCGACTGGCGGGCGCCGATGGCTTCCACCACGTACGGGGAAATGACCGCCGGCAGCAGGCCCAGGCGGCTCTCGGTCAGGCCGAAACGGGCGCTGGAGACGGCAATGGCGATATCGCAGCAGGCCACCAGGCCCACGCCACCGCCGAAGGCTGCGCCCTGCACGCGGGCCAGGGTCGGCTTGGGCAGCTCGTCCAGGGTGCGCATCAGCCGCGCCAGCGCCATCGCGTCCTCGCGGTTGGCCGCTTCGCTGGCCGAGGCCATGCCGCGCATCCACTGCATGTCCGCGCCGGCCGAGAACGAGGCGCCATGGCCGGCAATGACTACCGCGCGCACGCTGTCATCGCGGCCGGCGGCCTCCAGCGCGGCGGTCAGCTGGGCAATCAGTCCGGCGTCGAAGGCGTTGTGCAGCTCCAGCCGGTTCAGCCAGAGGGTGAGGGTGGCGCCGCTGCGCTCGATCTTCAATGCGTCGGTCATGGGTCTCGGGCGGATGCATACCTGTACGGATCATAGCGGGCCATTGGTCACGGGCCATGACGCGATGCGGCGGTGATAGAATCGATAACCATTATCACCAGCCCGGAAGTTGCGAGTGACGCTGTCCGAACTGCCCCTGCATGCCTCGGCCGTGGTCGATTCGGTGCAGGACCTGCATGCCAACGATGCCATCGCCCGTCGCCTGCGCGAACTGGGTTTCGTCAAGGGTGAGGATGTACGCCTGGTGGCCCGCGGCCCGGTCGGCGGAGAACCGCTGCTGGTGCAGGTGGGCTTCACCCGCTTCGCGCTTCGCATCGCCGAAGCAAAGCGCATCCTCATCCACGCCAGCACCCCGTCGGGAGCCCGCCCGTGAACGCATCGCCCGACGTGCCGCTGCGCATTGCCCTGGTCGGCAACCCGAACAGCGGCAAGACCGCCCTGTTCAACCAGCTTACCGGCAGCCGCCAGAAGGTGGCCAACTACACCGGCGTGACCGTGGAGCGCAAGGAAGGCCGCCTGCGTGCGCCGTCCGGCCGCGAATTCGCCATCCTCGACCTGCCGGGCGCCTACAGTCTGCAGCCGGCCAGCCTGGACGAAGCCTTCACGCGTGACCTGTGCCGCGGCTTCTACCCCGGCGAGGCGGCACCGGACGTGCTGCTGTGCGTGATCGATGCCACCAACCTGCGCCTGCACCTGCGTTTCGCGCTGGAACTGCGCGAGCTGGGCAAACCGATGGTGGTGGCGCTGAACATGGTGGATGCGGCCAAGCGCCGTGGCATCGAGATCGACGTGGCCGCGCTGGAGCGCGAGCTGGGCGTGCCGGTGGTGGAAACGGTGGCCGTGCGCAAGCAGGGTGCCAAGGCGCTGGTCGAGCGCCTGGATGCCATGGTGCCGCACCTGGACGCGCCGGTCGCGGCCGCCGCCGATACCGATTACCACGCCCGCGTTCGCGCGGTGCTGGACGCCGCCGTGCGCATGCCGGCTCGTACCGCCGAGATCGACGACCGGCTGGACCGCTGGCTGCTGCACCCGGTCTGGGGCCTGGCCACGCTGGTGGTGGTGATGTTCCTGATCTTCCAGGCGGTCTATGCCTGGGCGGCACCGGTGATGGACGGCATCGACGCCGGCTTCACCTGGCTGGGCCAGTACGTGTCCAGCGTGCTGCCCGAAGGCCCGCTGGCCAGCCTGATCAGCGACGGCATCATCGCCGGCACCGGCAGCGTGGTGGTGTTCCTGCCGCAGATCCTGATCCTGTTCTTCTTCATCCTGGTGCTGGAGGAATCCGGCTACCTGCCGCGCGCAGCGTTCCTGCTCGACCGCATGATGGCCGCCGCCGGCCTGTCCGGCCGTTCCTTCATCCCGCTACTGTCCAGCTTCGCCTGTGCGGTGCCGGGCATCATGTCCACGCGCAGCATCCTGGACCCGCGTGACCGCCTGGCCACGATCCTGGCGGCGCCGCTGATGACCTGCTCGGCGCGCCTGCCGGTGTACGCGCTGCTGATCGGTGCCTTCATTCCGCAGAAGACGGTCTGGGGCGTGTTCAACCAGCAGGGCCTGGTGCTGTTCGCGCTGTACGCGGCGGGCACCCTCAGCGCGCTGGCCATGTCCTGGATCATGAAGAAGTGGCGCCGCGACAAGAGCGAGCACCCGCTGATGCTGGAGCTGCCGTCCTACCGCCTGCCCAACCCGCGCGACCTGGCGGTGGGCCTGTACGAGCGTGCCACCATCTTCCTCAAGCGCGTGGGTGGCATCATCCTGGCGCTGACCGTACTGCTGTGGTTCCTGCTGTCCTTCCCGGGCGCACCGGAAGGGGCCGCCCTGCCGGCCATCGACTACAGCTTCGCCGGCCAGCTCGGCCACGCGCTGGCGGTGGTGTTCGCGCCGCTGGGCTTCAACTGGCAGATCTGCATCGCGCTGATTCCGGGCCTGGCCGCGCGTGAAGTGGCGGTGGCCTCGCTGGCCACGGTGTACGCGCTGTCGGCGGCCGACGATGATGCCGCCAGCCAGGCGCTGACCCCGCTGATCAGCGACGGCTGGTCGCTGGCCACCGCGCTGTCGCTGCTGGTCTGGTACATCTACGCGCCGATGTGCATTTCCACCCTGGCCACGATCAAGCGCGAGACCAACTCGTGGGGGAAGATGGGCTTTGCCACGTTCTACCTATTCGCTGCGGCGTATATCGCCTCGCTGATCACCTACCAGGTGACCGTGGCGCTGGGAGGCGGCTGATGGACCGCGGGATGCTGCTGCAATACGTGCTGATCGCCCTGGCCGTGCTGGCCAGTGCCTGGGTGGTGTTGAAGAAGCAGTTCCCGGGCACGCTGCGCAAGGCACGCACGGCAGTGGCGCTGCCGCTGGTGCGGCCGCAGCGCGCGCCCTGGCTGCAGGCACTGGGGCGCAGGATCGCCCCGCCGGTCACCGGCGCTGGTGGCGCCTGCGGCGGCTGCGACAGCTGCGGCCCGAGCCCGCCGAAACAGCACTGACCTGGTGGGTGCGAACCTGGGCTCGCATGGCGAGGGACCAGCCTGGATCTGGCGGGTGCGAACCTTGGTTCGCACGGCAAGGGAGTCAACCTGGATCTGGTGGGTGCGAACCTTGGTTCGCACGATGGGGGGGTGTCCCTGTAGAGCCACGCCATGTGTGGCTGGGGCCTTACCGGTAAAGCATCCACGCATGGCGTGGATCTGCTAGTCCCGCACCAGGCCGCCGTCCACCACCAGGTTCTGCCCGGTCACCGCGCGCGACCACGGGCTGGCGAAGAACAGCACGGCATCGGCGAACTCGGCGGGGGTGGTCACGCTGCGCAGCGGCGTGTTGGCGGCGATGTAGTCGAACACCGCCTCGGGTGTGGCCGCGCTGGCGTCGGTGGTGCGCACCAGGCCGCCGTCCACCACCAGGTTCTGCCCGGTCACCGCGCGCGACCACGGGCTGGCGAAGAACAGCACGGCATCGGCGAACTCGGCGGGGGTGGTCACGCTGCGCAGCGGCGTGTTGGCGGCGATGTAGTCGAACACCGCCTCGGGTGTGGCCGCGCTGGCGTCGGTGGTGCGCAGCAGGCCGCCGGACAGCATGTTCACGGTGATGCCGTGCGGGCCGAGGTCGCCGGCCAGGGTACGGGTCAGCGACAGCAGCGCGGCCTTGGCGGCGGTGTAGTCGTGGTAGGGCACCACCGGGTTCTGGAACAGGTTGGTGCCGATGTTGATGACGCGCCCGAAGCGCCGCGCGCGCATGCCGGGCAGCGCTGCCTGCACGGTGTTCAGTGCACCGCGCACGCTGCCTTCGAACTGCGCCTGGAAGGCGGCCCAGCCGATGCGGTCTGCGGCCTCGCGGGCATCGCCATTGAACGAGAACGCGGCCAGCGCGTTGTTGACCAAGGTGCTGACCGCCTGGCCGAAGTGCGCCTGTGCGTGCTGCAGCAGCGCATCAACCTGCGCGCGGTCGGTCACGTCGGCCTGCAGCGCCAGGGCCTGGCCACCCAGCTCGCTGGCCAGCCGGCGCGCGGCCGCCTCGCTGCGGTGGTAGTTGATGACCACGCGTGCGCCCTGCGCGGCGAAGGTGCGGGCGATGTGCTGGCCCAGCCCGCGGCCGCCGCCGGTGACCAGGACAAGCTGTTCGGAGATCTGCATGGCGCCACCAACATGAAGGGGCACGCAGCGTAGCAGCCGCGGTGCTTGTCGAACCACGCGCGCACACGCTAGCCTGCGTGCATGAACCAGACTCCCCTGCGATTGCTCATCCACGGCGCTTCCGGGCGCATGGGCCAGGCCCTGCTGCGGCTGGCCGCCGAACACCCCGACACGCTGCAGGTCGTTGCCGCCGTGACCGGCCGCGCGCCGGCCCAGCGCGTGGTGGAGGGCGTGCCGCACTTCGCCGCCAGCGAACTGCCCGGCGCGCCGCCGTTCGATGTGGCCATCGACTTCAGCCTGCCCGAGGGTTTCGACCCGATCCTGGCCCTGTGCGTGGAGCGCGGTGCGGCCCTGGTGTCGGGCACCACCGGCATCAGCACGGTGCAGCGCCAGGCACTGGACGCGGCCGCCGCGCGCATCGCCCTGGTCTGGGCCTCGAACTTCAGCCTGGGCGTGGCGGTGCTGGACGAGCTGGTCGAGCGCGCCGCCCAGGCGGTGGCCGGCTGGGACTGCGACGTGGTCGAGTCGCACCACACGCAGAAGAAGGATGCGCCCTCAGGCACCGCGCTGACCCTGGGCGCGGCCGCGCAGCGGGGCGGGGCGCAGCCACACTACGCCAGCCTGCGCGCCGGCGACATCATCGGTGAGCACCTGGTGCAGTTCACCGGACAGGGCGAGCGCATCGAGCTGGTGCACCGGGCCACCAGCCGCGACATCTTCGCCCGCGGCGCGCTGTTCGCCGCCCGCCAGCTGCAGGGCCGCGCGCCGGGCAGCTACCGGGTGCGGGACCTGCTGGACGGCCCCCGGTAAACGGTAGCGCCGGGCCATGCTCTGAGGGGTCGGATCCCTTTCCGCAGGAAAGGGCTCTGACCCCGCAAGGCCAGGGGGTAGGGGTCAGAGCCTTTCCCGTCCGGGAAAGGATCTGACCCCGGCCAATGACCCGCATACGCCACCGGATTGAAATGAATGGGCGGTGCCCTGTTCAGAAAGCGTGATAACCGCTGGCGTACGCCGTCCGGCGACGCTACAATTCGCACTCGCCGAATCACGAAAGCCGGACCGGTCCCAGACCGTACGTCCGCGCTTTTTTGCAACCGGATTTCCGTGAGCGCAGGCGTGACTTCGGTTCCCCCTTGGTAGCCAAAGTGAGATGTTCCGTGACCCAAGCCGCAATCCTCGTCCTTGAAGACGGCACCGTTTTCGAGGGTGAATCCGTAGGCGCGCCCGGCCTGTCCGTCGGTGAGGTGGCGTTCAACACCGCCATGACCGGTTACCAGGAAGTGCTCACCGACCCGTCCTACGCCCGGCAGATGGTCACGCTGACCTATCCGCACATCGGCAACACCGGCATGACCGACCAGGACGATGAAGCGTCCAAGGTGTGGTCGGCCGGCCTGATCGTGCGCGATGTTCCCCGTCGTCCCAGCAGCTGGCGCAACCAGGTCTCGCTGCAGGACTGGCTGATCCAGCGTGGCGTGGTCGCCATCGCCGGCATCGACACGCGCAAGCTGACCCGCATCCTGCGCGAAAAGGGCGCACAGAACGGTGCGCTGATGGCCGGCGACATCGACGTGGAAAAGGCACTGGACGCCGCCCGCAAGTTCCCTGGCCTGAAGGGCATGGACCTGGCCAAGGTGGTCAGCACCGAAAAGACCTACACCTGGACCGAAGGCCAGCTGGACCTGGACGCCAACGCGTTCGTCAGCGCGCCGGCGAAGTTCAAGGTGGTGGCCTATGACTTCGGCGCCAAGCTGAACATCCTGCGCATGCTGGCCGAGCGCGGCTGCGACATCACCGTGGTGCCGGCGCAGACCCCGGCCGCCGAGGTGCTGGCGCTGAAGCCGGACGGCGTGTTCCTGTCCAACGGCCCGGGCGACCCGGAACCGTGCGATTACGCGATCGCGGCCATCAAGGAATTCATCGACGCGCGCCTGCCGGTGTTCGGCATCTGCCTGGGCCACCAGCTGCTGGCGCTCGCCTCCGGTGCCCGGACGGTGAAGATGGGCCACGGCCACCACGGTGCCAACCACCCGGTGCAGGACCTGGACAGCGGCCGGGTGATGATCACCTCGCAGAACCACGGTTTCACGGCGGACGAGGCCTCGCTGCCGTCGACCCTGCGGGTGACCCACCGTTCGCTGTTCGATGGCACCAACCAGGGCATCGCACGCACCGACGTGCCGGCGTTCTCGTTCCAGGGCCATCCGGAAGCCTCGCCGGGCCCGCACGACGTCAGCCCGCTGTTCGACCGTTTCGTGACCCTGATGGAGCAGACCAAGGCCTGAGCACTGTGCCGCCGGCCTGGCCGGCGGTCGACCGCAACGGACTGCACACCGGTGCTGCACGGCCGCCACAGGCGCGGTGCGGCACCCTAGATTCCTGATCGACAGCGTGCGATCACTTTACCAGACACGCTGTACTGACTTAGAGAAGACAATGCCAAAGCGCTCCGACCTCAAGACCATCCTCATCATCGGCGCCGGCCCGATCGTCATCGGCCAGGCCTGCGAGTTCGACTACTCCGGCGCCCAGGCCTGCAAGGCCCTGCGCGACGAGGGCTACCGTGTGGTGCTGGTCAACAGCAACCCGGCCACGATCATGACCGACCCGGAGATGGCCGACGCCGTCTACATCGAGCCGATCAACTGGCAGACGGTCGAGAAGATCATCGCCAAGGAAAAGCCCGACGCACTGCTGCCGACCATGGGTGGCCAGACCGCGCTGAACTGCGCGCTGGACCTGGCCGACAACGGCGTGCTGGAGAAGTACAACGTCGAGCTGATCGGTGCCAAGCGCGAAGCCATCCGCATGGCTGAAGACCGCGAGCTGTTCCGCGTGGCGATGAGCGAGATCGGCCTGGAGTGCCCGAGCGCTGCGGTCGCCCACACGCTGGAAGAGGCGCTGGAGATCCAGACCCGCGTCGGTTACCCGACCATCATCCGCCCCAGCTTCACCCTGGGCGGTAGCGGCGGCGGCATCGCCTACAACCGCGAAGAGCTGATCGAGATCGTCAACCGCGGCCTGGAACTGTCGCCGACCACCGAAGTGCTGGTGGAAGAATCGGTGCTGGGCTGGAAGGAGTTCGAGATGGAAGTGGTCCGCGATACCGCGGACAACTGCATCATCGTCTGCTCGATCGAGAACCTGGACCCGATGGGCGTGCACACCGGTGATTCGATCACCGTGGCCCCGGCGCAGACCCTGACCGACAAGGAATACCAGCGCCTGCGCGATGCCTCCATCGCCGTGCTGCGCAAGATCGGCGTGGACACCGGTGGCTCGAACGTGCAGTTCGGCATCAACCCGGACACCGGCCGCGTGGTCGTCATCGAGATGAACCCGCGCGTGTCGCGTTCCTCGGCGCTGGCCTCCAAGGCCACCGGCTTCCCGATCGCCAAGGTCGCCGCCAAGCTGGCCGTGGGCTACATCCTGGACGAACTGAAGAACGAGATCACCGGCGGCCTGACCCCGGCCTCGTTCGAGCCGTCCATCGACTACGTGGTCACCAAGATTCCGCGCTTCGCCTTCGAGAAGTTCCCGGCCGCCGACGCGCGCCTGACCACCCAGATGAAGTCGGTGGGCGAGGTGATGGCGATGGGCCGCACCTTCCAGGAATCGATGCAGAAGGCCCTGCGTGGCCTGGAAACCGGCAAGGTGGGCTTCGACCCGACCGACCTGGACCTGGGCAGCGAAGACGACCTGCAGACCCTGCGCCGCGAGCTGAAGGCCCCGGGCCCGGAGCGCCTGTTCTACGTGGCCGATGCGTTCCGCGCCGGCATGAGCGTGGAAGAGATCTTCGCCCTGTCCTTCATCGATCCGTGGTTCCTGGACCAGATCGAGGAAATCATCGCCGCTGAAGCCTCGGTTGCCGCCGATGGCATCGACTCGCTGGACGCCGCCCGCCTGCGCAAGCTCAAGCGCGCCGGCTTCTCCGATGCGCGCCTGGCGCAGCTGACCGGCACCAACGAAGCGGCCATCCGCGCGCTGCGTCGTGCCCACAAGGTGCGCCCGGTCTACAAGCACGTCGACTCCTGCGCCGGCGAATTCGCCACCGGCACCGCCTACCTGTACTCGACCTACGAGGACGAGTGCGAAGCCGCGCCGAGCAACCGCGACAAGATCATGATCCTCGGCGGTGGCCCCAACCGCATCGGCCAGGGCATCGAGTTCGACTACTGCTGCGTGCACGCGGCACTGGCGCTGCGCGAGGATGGTTTTGAAACCATCATGGTCAACTGCAACCCGGAAACCGTGTCGACCGACTACGACACCTCCGATCGCCTGTACTTCGAGCCGCTGACCCTGGAAGACGTGCTGGAAATCGTCGAACTGGAACAGCCCAAGGGCGTGATCGTGCAGTACGGCGGCCAGACCCCGCTGAAGCTGGCGCGCGCGCTGGAAGCCAACGGCGTGCCGGTGATCGGCACCAGCCCGGATTCGATCGACCTGGCTGAAGACCGCGAGCGCTTCCAGCAGCTGGTCGATTCGCTGAAGCTGAAGCAGCCGCCGAACCGCATCGCCCGCAACGACCAGGAAGCCCTGCTGCTGGCCCGCGAGATCGGCTACGCGCTGGTGGTGCGCCCGAGCTACGTGCTGGGTGGCCGCGCCATGGAAATCGTCTACGGCGAGGCCGACCTGGCGCGCTACGTGCGCGACGCGGTGAAGGTGTCCAACGATTCGCCGGTGCTGCTGGACCGCTTCCTGGACAACGCCGTGGAAGTGGACGTGGACATCATCGCCGACAAGGATGGCAACGTCCTGATCGGTGGTGTGATGGAGCACATCGAAGAAGCCGGCGTGCACTCGGGCGATTCGTCCTGCTCGCTGCCGCCGTACTCGCTGTCGGCGGCCACCCAGGCCGAGCTGCGCCGCCAGGTGGTGGAGCTGGCCAAGGCCCTGAACGTGGTCGGCCTGATGAACACCCAGTTCGCGATCCAGACCAGCGAGAAGGGTGACGACACCATCTACCTGCTGGAAGTGAACCCGCGCGCCTCGCGTACCGTGCCGTTCGTGTCCAAGGCCACCGGCATGCCGCTGGCCAAGATCGCCGCACGCTGCATGGCCGGCAAGAGCCTGGCCGAGCAGGGCGCGACCAAGGAAATCGTGCCGGACTATTACTCGGTGAAGGAAGCCATCTTCCCGTTCGCCAAGTTCCAGGGCGTCGACCCGATCCTCGGGCCGGAAATGCGCTCCACCGGTGAGGTGATGGGTGTGGGCCGCAGCTTCAGCGCCGCCTTCGCACGTGCGCAGGAAGCCGGTGGCATCAAGGCCCCGCCGGTCGGCAAGGCCTTCGTCTCGGTGCGTGACCCGGACAAGAAGCGCGTGCTGCCGGTGGCCAAGGCGCTGCTGGAACGCGGTTACAGCCTGGTCGCCACCCGTGGCACCGCCGCGTGGCTGCAGCAGCACGGCATGGACTGCGAAATCATCAACAAGGTGGTGGAAGGCCGTCCGCACATCGTCGACTCGATCAAGAACGGCGAAATCGTCTACATCGTCAACACGACCGAAGGCCGTGCGGCGATCAACGATTCGTTCTCGATCCGTCGCGAGGCGCTGCAGCATCGCGTCACCTATTCGACCACCATTGCCGGCGCCAAGGCGCTGGTGCATTCGCTGGAATTCCGCGGCACCGGCCCCGTCTGGTCGCTGCAGGAGCTGCACAAGGAGTTGAACGCATGAGAGCCCCGATCACCATGAAGGGCGCGCAGCGGCTGCGCGACGAACTGGACCACCTGAAGTCGGTCAAGCGCCCGAAGGTCATCGCCGCGATTGCCGAGGCGCGTGAGCACGGCGACCTGAAGGAGAACGCCGAGTACCACGCCGCGCGCGAGGAACAGGGCTTCATCGAAGGCCGCATCAAGCAGCTGGAAGGCGAGCTCTCGCACGCCGAGATCATCGACGTGAGCAAGCTCAATGCCGGCTCCAAGGTGGTGTTCGGTGCCAGCGTGATCCTGGCCGACGTGGAAACCGACGAAGAGAAGAAGTACCAGATCGTTGGTGACCTGGAAGCGGACATCAAGCTGGGCCTGATCGCCATTTCTTCGCCGGTGGCGCGCGCGATGATCGGCAAGCTGGAAGGCGATTCGATCGTGATCGACGCCCCGGCTGGCCAGCGCGAGTACGAGATCGTCAGCGTCAGCTACCTGGACTGACCGCATGGCAACGGCGACCCTGCTGTTGCCCGCACGCAGCCGCTTCGCCGCGGCTGCGCTGCCGGAGGATGTCGCCGCCGCGCTCGGCCGTGCCGAACAGCACGACGCCGAGGCGGGTGAACGTGCGCAGCTGCAGCGCCATTTCAGCGTGTCGGCGCCGCACTGGCCGGTTGCTGCACTGACGCGCCAGCTGGACGTGGGTGATGCCGCCGGCGCACGCTGGCTGCGCGCCGACCCGGCCTGCGTGGTGCCGGACATGCAGGGTGCACGCATGATGGGGCACGGCGATACGCTGCGCCCCGATGCACAGGACAGCGCGGCACTGCTGCCGGCGCTGTTGCCGCTGTTCGCCGATTCCGGATTCGGTTTCGATGCCCCCACGCCGTCGCGCTGGTACCTGCGGCTGCCGATGGAGCTGGAGCTGCCGGCGTTCGCTACGCCCGACGAGGTGCTGGGCGATGACCTGTTCGCCCACCTGCCGGCCGGCGACAGCGGCCGTCGCTGGCGTGCGCTGCTGACCGAAAGCCAGGTGGTGCTGCATACCCACCCGTGGAACCAGCAGCGCGTGGCAGCCGGCAAGCAGCCGATCAATTCGCTGTGGTTCTGGGGCGCTGGTGCATTGCCGGCTTCGGTAAGCACGCCGCATGCGCAGGTGCGCAGCCGCGATGCCCTGTTGCGCGGGCTGGCCCAGGCCGCCGGCGTGGCGGTGGACGGAGAGCAGTCGGTGGACGCGCTGGCGGATCTGCGCCAGCTGCGCTCGCTGCAGCAGCTGGGCACCGAAGCGATCCGTCCGCTGCTGGCCGCCCTCAAGCGCGGTGAACTTCAGCAGCTGGTGCTGGATTTCGAGGACGGCCGCCAGTACACGCTGCAGCGTGGGCAACGCTGGAAGTTCTGGAAGAAGCCCCGGCAGCTGCACGACTGAGCGGGGTCGGATCCGTTTTCCTCGCGAAAACGGCTCTGACCCCGATGTTTGAGGATTCCAAATGCTTGCGACGGGGTCAGGGCCCTCTGCGGGCAGAGGGATCTGACCCCGTCTCCGGCCCCGCGTTATCATGGTGATGTCTTCCGCAACCCGGCGATGCCGATGTCCCTTGCCGCCGATGCGCTGCCCGTGTCCGACACCCCGATGATCCGCCGCCGCGAGCCGGTGCCGCCCGGGCCGTGGCCCGACGATACGCTGCCCCTGCTGGCCCGCCTGTATGCCAACCGCGGTGCGACCACCCCGGCACTGGCGTTGCCGCGGCTGGTCAACCTGCACGCGCCCGAGCTGATGACCGGCATCGACGCGGCCGTGGCATTGCTGGCGCAGGCCATCGCCGAAGACAAGCGCATCCTGGTGGTGGGCGATTTCGACTGCGACGGTGCCACCGCATGTGCGGTGGGCGTGCGCGGCCTGCGCATGCTGGGTGCGCAGCAGGTCTTCCACGCGGTGCCCAACCGCATGGTGCATGGCTACGGGTTGTCGCCCTCGCTGGTGGAGGAGCTGGCGCCGCTGCAGCCGGACCTGCTGGTCACCGTCGACCACGGCATTGCCTGCCATGCTGGCGTGGCTGCGGCCAAGGCGCGTGGCTGGCAGGTACTGGTCACCGACCACCATCTTCCCGGGCCGCAGCTGCCGCCGGCCGATGTCATCGTCGACCCGAACCTCGATGGCGATGCCTTCCCCAGCAAATCTCTGGCCGGCGTGGGCGTCATCTTCTATGTGCTGATGGCGTTGCGCCGGCAGATGCGCGATGCCGGGCTCTTCGCCGACAGCAAGGGGCCGGACCTGACCACGCTGCTGGATCTGGTCGCCGTTGGTACCGTGGCTGATCTGGTCAGCCTGGACGCCAACAACCGCGCCCTGGTCAGTGCAGGCCTGCGCCGTCTGCGTGCGGGGCAGGGCTGCGTCGGCCTCAATGCGCTGATCGAGGCCAGTGGCCGCGATGTGAAGCGGCTGACCGCCACCGATATCGGTTTTGCGCTGGGGCCACGTCTCAATGCGGCCGGCCGCCTTGAGGACATGGCGCTGGGCATCGCGTTGCTGCTGACCGAGGAGCCGCGCCAGGCGCGCGAGATCGCGCAGACGCTCGAAGCGATCAACGCCGAGCGCCGCGCTGTGCAGCAGAGCATGACCGATGATGCCGAACGTGCGGTCTCGCGGGTGGTGCTTAATACCGCCGGGCAGCGCCCGATCGCCGCCTGCCTGTTCGACCCGGACTGGCACCCCGGCGTGCTCGGGCTGGTGGCCTCGAAGATGAAGGACCGCCTGCACCGGCCGGTCATTGCCTTCGCGCCCGCCGAGCCGGGCGCGCAGGTGCTGCGCGGTTCGGTACGTTCGATTCCCGGGCTGCATATCCGCGATGCGCTGGCGCTGGTGGATTCACAGCACCCGGGCCTGGTCGAACGCTTCGGTGGCCATGCCATGGCCGCCGGCCTGACCCTGCGTCTGGACGCGCTGCTGGACTTCGAGGCCGCGTTTGTCGCCACCGTGCAGCGCCTGGTCGATCCAGCCGCGCTGCAGCAGGAGGTGTTGAGCGATGGCGAACTGGGCGTGGACGAGCTGGATCACCGCCACGCCGATGCGCTGCGCCTGGCCGGGCCGTGGGGGCAGGGCTTCCCCGAACCGCTGTTCGATGGGCACTTCGAAGTGGCCAACTGGCGCGTGCTGAAGGAGCGCCACCTCAAGCTGGAACTGCGCCAGCCCGGCGGGGTCGGCGAGATCAACGCGATCCATTTCGGTGGCTGGAGTGGCAACGCACCGGCGCGCCACGTGCACCTGGCCTATCGGCTGGCCTGCGATGACTACCGGGGTGGTACCGCGATCCAGCTGATCGTAGAGCACTGCCTGCCGGCCTGAGTGCCGCGGCGCGTGCGGGTGCTAAGGACGGTGCGGCATGGCGTGTCCACGCATGGCGTGGATCTGCAAAGGCAGCACCACCGGGCCACACGCGGTGGTGTACCTCCATGGCACCGCGCAGCGCCGACCGCGCTGCGTGCGTTGTTGTAGAGCCACGCCATGCGTGGATCCGGTCAACCGGCCACGCTCAGGGCTTCACCTCGGTCACCAGCGTCGGCATCTGCCACGCGCCGCCAGCGGCAACCAGCCGGCACAGGCCGGTGGTGGCCTCATCGGTCTGCACGAAGCGGCGCCCGTCCCAGCCCCAGCTGGCAGTCGACCAGCAATCGCCCAAACCGCGCCCCTTGTTGGCCGAACTGATCACCCGGCCATCGTCATCGCCGCCCGAGGCGGTCACCGGCGTGGCCTTGAAGGGCGGTGCATCGTTCACCACCCAGTAGCCGATGCCTTCGTTGTACGCGCCGCGCCAGCACAGCGTCGACACCAGCAGGGTGGTCTTGCCCAGCCGGGTGAC
Organism: Stenotrophomonas maltophilia; assembly: GCA_009912235.1. Taxonomy (GTDB): domain Bacteria; phylum Pseudomonadota; class Gammaproteobacteria; order Xanthomonadales; family Xanthomonadaceae; genus Stenotrophomonas; species Stenotrophomonas maltophilia_AV. The sequence goes on along the minus strand of WNDS01000001.1, from coordinate 580,244 downwards.
GTGCAGTTCCTGCGGGCCATCCACTATCGGCAGGCCTTCCGGTGTCAGTGCGTCGCAGTCGCCGCCTGTGTTGGCCGCAGCCAGCGCCGCGCGCAGTGCGGGTGACTGTTCCAGCGCGGCGTCGGTGGTACGTGCCGCCACCCGCGGCGCCAGCACCAGCGTGGGCACCGGCAGCGCTGGCGGCACCGAGGCTTCGGCAAGCGATCCCTTGCGTACCAGCGCCCCGGGGGTTTCCAGGCGGCCCTGGAATTCGTCCATCTTCAGCAGCACCGCCGAGGCGCCACGGTCGGACAGCGTCGAGCGCTGGCCATCGTTGCCGACCGCCACGATGCGGCTGCTGCGCGCCAGCGAGGCCAGCAGCGCCGTCGTCTGCGCCGTGGACAGCGTCGCCGTGCCGTCGGTCAGCGGCAGCGCGCCCAGATCCTTGCCGTTGATCTGCAGCGACAGCCGCTTCGGCAGCGTGACCTCGTCGTACTGGCCCAGCATCAGCTCAGCGCTGACCGGCTGGCCGGGCCCGCCCTTGCGGGTCAGCAGTACCGACACCGGCGGGTTGTCGCCGTCATCGTCCTGGTAGCCGGCGGCGCGGCAGGTGCGGGTGTTGTCGCAGGCCAGCGTCCAATCGTTGTGGGTGAACGGAAAAGGCGAGGTCGGGGCAGCGGCGGCAGGCAACGAAACAGCCAGCAGCACGGACAGGAACAACGGGCGCATGCACATCCTTATGGGGGAGAACCGGACGCTATGGTGCCGCGCAGGTACAGGGCTGACCAGCCGCTCTGTGACGGAATATATGTGACGCGAAGCACGCTACGATGAAAAACCTTAATGAATTCATCTCGTTATATGACCATGTGACCGTCAAAAAGCTGGCGCCCGTCACGTCTGGATGGCACAGTCGGGCCACGACCAGCATGGGACGACGGAACGCCCGATGTACGCCGAATCACTGCTTCCCGGCGCCGCACTGCAGCGCCTGCACCAGGACCGACGCCTGATCCGCGTCGAAACCGCTTTGGACCCGGATACCTTCCTGGTCAAGCGCTTCGATGGCATCGCCTCGGTTTCCAGCCCGTTCACCTACCGCATCGACCTGCTTTCCATCCAGCCACGGCTGGAGTTGAAGCAACTGGTCGGCCAGCCGCTCCGCCTGCAGCTGGGGGATGAATTCGGCGACCGCAGCGTGCACGGGTATGTGCGCGAGTTCGCCAGCACCGGGCAGCAGGCACAGTTCAGTGCCTACCGCGCCGAACTGGCGCCGTGGTTTGCCTTCCTCGACTACACCTGCAACTGCCGCATCTTCCAGGATCGCACCGCGCTGCAGATCATCGAGGAAGTCTTCGAGGGCTATGCGCAGCTGGCGCGGTACCGCTACGACCTCAACCCCTGCAAGCTTGCGCCGCTGCCGTACTGCGTGCAGTACAACGAATCGGACTTTGCCTTCGTCAGCCGCCTGCTGGAAGACGCTGGCCTGTACTACAGCTTCGTCCACGACGACGAAGGCCACGAGATGATGATCAGCGACGATTCGACGCTGAGCACGGCCCACGGCGAGCCGCAGCCGATCGCCTACGTTTCCGACCAGGGCACTCTGGCCAGCACCGGTCTGCATCGCTGGGCTGCACGGCGCCGGGTCGGCCCGAGCGTGCAGACGCTTCGCAGCTTCGACTTCAAGCAGCCGGGCGAACGACTGGATGGCAACCAGGGCAACCAGGTGCCGATGGGCCTGTTGCCGCCGTTGGAGCAGTACCGTTACGACGGTGCCGCGCGCTTCATGAACAGCCGTATGGGCACGGCGCTGGCCGCGGTGCGCAACGAAGAAGTGACCTGGTCGACCAAGCTGTTCGAGTGCGCGGGCAATGCCGGCGAGATGGAGGCTGGCGGGTGCTTCGACCTGGAGCGCCATCCGGATTTCATCGACCGCGACGACACCGATCGCAGCTTCTTCGTGGTCAGCGTGCAGCGCGAAGGCCACAACAATTTTGCCGCCGATTTCGGCAGTGCCGAAGCGCCCAGCGTGGAAGTGCAGGCCGAAGTGCTGCGCCGGCGCATCCCGTACCGCCCGCTGCGGCTCACCCCCTGGCCGCGCATGCCGGGCCCGCAGACTGCCACGGTGGTCGGCCCGCCGGGCGAGGAACTGCACGCCGACCGCTATGGCCGGGTAAAGGTGCAGTTCCACTGGGACCGCCAGCTGGACCGTCGCGAGAATGCCTCGTGCTGGATCCGCAGCGCCAGCCCCTGGGCCGGCGCCGACATGGGCGGCGTCTCGCCGCCGCGCGTGGGCCAGGAAGTGATCGTCGATTTCCTCGACGGTGATCCAGACCGGCCGATCATCACCGGGCGCGTCTACAACGAAGACAACATGCCGCCGTTCGGCATGGAGGTCAGCGGCCTGAAGTCGAAGACCGTCAAGGGCGCAGGCTGGAATGAAATCACCATGCACGATGGCGCCGGCGGCGAGCTGCTGAACATGCGCGCCCAGCGTGACATGGTCACCACTGTGCTCAACGACCAGAACGCCAGCATCAAGAACAACAAGTCGACCACGGTGGCGGTGAACCACACCATGGGCGTTGGTGCCAACCAGGACATCAGTGTCGGCGGCAACCGCGGCATCACCATTACCGGTACCGATACGCTCGGCGTCACCGGCACCCGCACCACCAATGTCACCGGTGCGGTCACCGAAAAATACGAAGCGGGCGAAACCAAGACGATCGTGGCCGCCGGCTACACCGAAACCATCACCGGTGATTTCAAGACCACGCTGACCGGCAACTACACCATCCAGCGCACCGGCACCTGGGCCGAAACCGTGACCTCCACCTCCAGCCGCATCGTGGGTGGGGTGGTCACCGAGACCCTGCAGGCCGCTCGGGAAGTGACGATCACCGGGCAGGACAAGCGCAAGGTGCAGGGCAAGGTTGACGACAGCAACGTCGGCGAGCGCGTCATCGATGTCACCGGCAACTTCAGCCAGGATGCCACCGGCACCCACAGCCAGGGCTCGGACGGGGCGATGAGCCTGGAGTCGGCGGTCAAGCTCACCAGCAAGGTCGGCGGTTCGGTCATCGAGATCACCGACAGCGCGATCAAGATCACCGCCGGTGGTTCGGAGGTGGTGATCGACGCCGGTGGTGTTTCGGTCAACGGCAGCGAGATCAAGCTCAACTGCTGAGCCGCAAGGGAGAAGCACGATGCAGGACACCCCCATGCTGCGTGGCCTGAACGCACTGCGCGATGCCTGGCTGGATGCAAGCGCCGACAGCAGCCGGCGGCTGCTGGTCTGGCGCCTGCCGGCCGCCGCCAGCCGCTTGCTGGCCACGTTCTTCGAAATGCAGCGCAACGACGCGGGTCGCGATACTCCGGATTACTTCCTGCGTATCGATACCGCCTATGAACTGGGCTTCCGCTACAGCCGCCAGGTCAAGCAAGACCTGCTGGATCGCTATCTGGCCAGCCAGGACGATCTGCGTTCGCAGCAGGTGCCGCTTGGGTGGCGTGGCCCGCATGAGGCGCACCCGGACAGCGCGCATGGCGTGGTGCAGGTGCTGGAGAGTTTCATCGACCACCACGGCGAGCACCTGCGCCTGCTGGCGGCGGTCCTTGAGCCAGAGCGCTGCGTGCCGGGCGAGGGTTTCGAGCGCTGGGTGGATGCGGCGCTGGCCGCCGGTCCTGGCGCGCGCCTGCGCCTGGTGCTGGTGGATACCGAAGAAGATCCGGGTTGGCAGTCGCTGCTGGACCGTCACGGCGCGCTGGCGCGTGTGGTCAGCGCCCCGATCGACATGTTCGGCATCGCCCGCGACACCGCGGCGCAGTCCGGCGGCCGTGGCCCGGAAGTGCTGTACCGGCAGCTGCTGGCAGACCTGATGCTGCTGCTCGAGCGCGGCAGCCCATCGCAGGTCGTGGCCCGAGCCGGGCGCGCGCAGGGGCTGGCGCAGCGGCATGGCTGGCAGGACCAGCAGTCGGTGGTGCAGATGATGGTGGCCGGCGCGTGGTTGAAGCATGGCGACCACGGGCAGGCGATCAACAGCTACCGGCAGGCGCGCACCGCGGCCGAGGGCGCGCGCATGAGCGGCAACCCCGCTGCGCCGGAACTGGTGATGCAGAGCTGGTTCGGCGAGGCCGGCTGCTGGCTGGCCGCCAAGCAGCCCGAGCGCGCCGCACAGACCTACCTGCAGGCATCGGCATCGGCGGCGAGCATCCCGCACCCGATGTTCGCACTGGAAGGCCAGCGCATGGCCGGCTGGTGCCAGTTGCAGGCCGGCCAGCGCGAGGTCGCGCGCACCCAGCTGCTGGAGGCCATCCGCATTGCCAAGCCGCTGGCGCCGGCCGACCGCAAGGCCACGACGCTGCCGCAGGCGCTGTGGGACCTGCTGTAGCTGCAGGATGCGCGCCGCTGCGAATCGCTGCAGCAGGTGGCCACCGACTACCTGCAAGCCAGCACCGGCCTGCTGGAAAAGGCCGACGCGCAGGGGCGTGCGTTGGGGCCGCAGCCACCGCCACCGCGCACGGCACTGGATGCGATCGATGCCGAGCTGGATGCAACGCTGGAGCGTGGTTTCCACCGTGCCCAGCAGGAGCGCGAGCGCCTGATCCAGGGCGGCGATGAGTTCTTCCGCAAGATCGTGGCTGTCGGTCGCGATTTCCTCGACCCGGGCTGGAATGGCCTGCCAGCCATCGAGCACCCGCTCGACCATGACATTCCGGTGTGGAGCGAGCCGCCAGCGATGCAGCCGCTGCCCGACCCGTCGGGCCTGCTGCAGCCGCCCGTGGCCGCACCCGTCGGAACGACCGTTACAGGAGTTGCTGTTGCATGAAGTCGAACAAGACCGTGGTGATGCTGGTGGCCATCGTGCTGGGCATCATCGTCGTGAGCTGGATCAGCGCCGAGTACCGTGACGAAGTAAAGGCGTTCCTGCGCGCGTTGTTCCGCGCCTTGTAAAGCAACAAGGAGTGTTGCCGTGAGCATCGCCGCCAAGCATTTCGATCCGCAGCTGGGCATCGACATCCACATGTACGCGGTGCCGCCGTGCCCGCTGCCGACGCCGCACATCGGCCTGGTGCTGGATCCGTTCGACTACATCCCGTTCATCGGGTCGACCATCAAGGTCAATGGCGTGCACCGCGGCACTGCCGGTACCGGTGGCCTGGACATCCACATTCCGCTGGGCGTGTGGGGCCGCCGCTGGCTGCGCCGATGGGGCCGCAGTTCGACGGCGAAGAGATCTTCATGGGCAGCCGCACGGTGTCGGCCGATGGCGAGCCTTTCTCGCGCCTGGCCATGCCGGTGCTGGACTGCAATTTGGCCGGCATGATCAACCCGTTCCGGGTGAAGAAGCCGAAGAAGCCGCTGCGCGCGATGTCGCTGCCCACTGGCTTGAACGTGGCCATTCCCACCAGCGTCACCATCGGCGGGCCGCCCACGGTATCCTGGACTGCGCTGGCGTTCCGCGCCGCGTTTGCCGGGCTGGGCAAGCTGCGCAAGAGCGCTTTCTTCCGCAAGAAGATGGACGCCTTTGCCAACTGGCGGCGTGGCAAATGGGGCCATCTGCCCTCGAGCTTACTGAAGTGCAAGGTGCTGCGCGCCGAGCCGGTCGATATCCGGGACGGCAGCGTGGTGGTCAGCCACCAGGATTTCGACATTCCCGGGCGGCTGTCGTTCGCCTGGCAGCGCAGCTACGGCTCGCGCCGGGCGGGTGAGTCGGGCCTGTGCGGCGCCGGCTGGCAGACGCCGGCCGATATCCGCCTGGAACTGCTGGACGACGGCAGCGTGTGACTGTCCGGCCCGGACCAGGCCGCGTTCTTCCCCGAGCTGCCACCGGCTGATGGCGAGGCCGGGGCGATCCTCGATTTCGTCGACGGCGCGCGCCTGCTGCGGCGCCGCGGGCAGTGGCAGGTGCGCTTCAAGAGCGGCCTGAAGTATGTGTTCGGCGGCGAACTGCCGGCAGGCGTCAGCGCGCTGCCGAATCCGCAGTCGTGGCCGATCGAGCGCATCGAGGATGCCCACGGCAACCACTGGCGGTTCGAGCGCCGTGACGGCCATCTGGTGCGCATTGTCGAAAGTGGCGTCGGCGAGCTGCAGGGGCGCTTCATCGAGGTGAAGGCGCGCCACGGCCGCATCGACCGGATGGCGCTGCATGACCCGGCCACCGGCCTGGTGCATCCGCTGGTGAGCTACCGCTACAGTGGCGAGGGTGATCTGTTGGCGGCCGTCGATGCGCTGGGTGCGCCGCGCACCTTTGCCTACGAACAGCATCGCCTGGTGCGGCACACCGACCGCGTCGGCCTGTCCTTCCATTACGCGTTCGACGCGCAGGGCAGGGTGGTGCACTCGTGGGGCGATGGCGGCCTGTACGACTACCACTTCGAGTACGACGCGCTGCTGCGCGAGACCCGGGTGACCGACTCGCTGGGCCACCTGAGCGTGGTCAAGTTCGACGAGAACCAGCTGCCGCTGTGCGAGATCGATCCGCTCGATGGCGTGACGTTGTTCGAGTACGACGACTTCGGGCGGACCGTGGCGGTGACCGATCCGGAGGGGCTGCGTACGGCGTTTGCCTATGATGCGCAGGGCAACCCGGTCTGCCTGACGCACGCCGATGGCACGTCGATCCAGATGGAGTACGACCTCGGCAACCACATGGTGTCGCTGCGGACGCCCGATGGTGTCGACTGGCAACAGGCGTATGACGGCCGGGGCCTGCTGGTCAGCCAGACCGATCCATTGGGTGCAATCACCCGTTTTGAGTACGACGAACAGGGCCAGTTGCAGGCGCAGACCAACCCGCGGCAGGCGGTCACACGCCTGCGCTATGACCGTCATGGGCTGGTGGCTGCCGTCATTGACGCGCTCGGCCATGAGAGCCGCTTCGAGCACGATCCGCTCGGCAACCCGCTGCGTCAGGTGGATCCGCTGGGACAGGCCAGCCGCTACGAGTACGACGCCAAGGGGCGCCTGCTGGCCACCGCTGGCCCCGATGGCGTGGGCGTGTGCTGCGAGTACGATGCCGAAGATCAGCTGGTGCGCTACACCGATGAAGTGGGCGCCCAGACGCGGCTGCAGTACGTGGGCATCGGACAGATCGGCAAGCGCCTGCAGGCAGACGGCCACAGCGTGGAGTACCACTACGACACCGAAGAACAGCTCATCGCGGTCGTCAACCAACGCGGCGAGAGCTATCAGCTTGTACGCGATGCGTTGGGCCGCATCGTTGAGGAAGTGGACTACTGGGGGCAATCACGGCGTTACAGCTACGATGCTGCCGGGCGGCTGACGGCGACCCTGAATCCGCTGGGCCAGCGCATCGCGTTTACCAACGACAAGCTTGGGCGCATCACACGCAAGACGCTGCCGGATGTGCGCCATCCTGGCCAGCAGGTGCAGGAACACTTTGTCTACGACGTGCAAGGGCAGATTGTCGAGCTGCGCAATCCCGCACGCACGGTAAAGCGTCGCTATGACCCGCTGGGCCAGCTGCTGGAAGAGTTGCAGGATGGCTTCCGCGTGGGCTATGGCTATGACGAGGTCGGCAACCGCGTATTGCGCGAGACCTCGGCGGGTAGCCGCGTCGCGTTCGGATACGATCTGCGGGACCAGACGGTGTCGGTGGCGATCAATGACGAGTCGCCAATCTCCATTGAGCGCGACGCGTTGGGTCGCGCGACACGCGAGCAGCTGAGCCCGCATCTACAGCGCGACTTCACCTATGACAGCCGCAACCTACTGACGTCCCAGTCGGTGCTGAAGGATGCCGCGCCGCTGTTCGAAACGCGTTATGACTACGACCGCAGTGGCAACCTGGCCCGGCGCAGCGACAGCGCACAGGGCGTGGACGAGTACCGCTACGATGCGATCGGGCGCCTGTTGCAGCACATCGACCCCAAAGGAAAGGTGGAGCGCTACTTCAACGACCCGGCGGGCGACCGGCTGCGCACCGAGGTGAAGCAGGTACAGGCGCGCAAGGTGGTGGGCGGCGACGATGACGACCTGACCACCTGGACGCGCGAGGGCGCCTACCAGGGCATGCACTACGTGTTTGACCGGGCAGGCGACCTGGTGCGCAAGGGCGTGTCACATGGGGATGCGCCTGATGACCTGACGCTGATCTGGGATGCCAACCATCGGTTGGCCGAGAGCCGCCGCAACGGGCAATCAACGTACTACGGCTACGATCCGCTGGGACGGCGAGTGTTCAAGCGCAACCCGACGCAGACGACGTGGTTCTTCTGGGACGGAGATGCGTTGCTGGGTGAGGTGCAGCAGGCCAACGATGCCGAAGAGGCTGCGCCGGTCTGGGTGGGGAATGTGGCCAGCCTGGTGGAGGTGAGGCGTCGGCAGCGGCGGTTGGAAAAGCTGCATGAACGGGTACGGGAGTATGTGTACTACCCTGGGACGTTTGTGCCGTTGGCGCTGGTCAATCAGGATGAGCCTGAGGCGGACGGCATGATGCATAGTGAGCAGCGTGATGGTGTCGGGGTTGAGAAATCAGGCGTAACCTCTCCCTTGCCTTTGCCAGCCGTAATGAATACTCCTGCAGTTCAACAAAAGCGCTTGACACAAGCTGTTGGCGCTCCTCGAATTGGCGGGCTCTCGGGGTCTGCGCTGGGCAGTTTCGCGCTTGGTAGAAGTATCGCGACTGCTCAGAAATCTGTACTCCCCCTCCCTGCCGCCTCTACTCCCAAGCCGGTTCTGGAAACAGACAATCCGCCACTGATAACCACTGCAGCTTCATCTGCAGTGTTGCCGCGGATCTGTGTCTATCACAACGAGCCGAACGGTGCGCCGAGCAGAATTACTGATAGATATGGCGCGATCCTGTGGGCAGCACACTACGATGCGTCAGGTGGCGCGGAGGCGAACGGGCACGTAGCGCTGTGCAATCCGCTACGTTTGCAGGGGCAGTACCTCGATCAGGAAACCGGACTCCACTACAACCGCTTTCGGTACTTCGATACTACAACGGCAAGCTATACCAGTCGTGATCCACTGGGCACTATTCCGGGTACGAACCTTCATGCGTTCGGACCAAATACAATTAGCTGGATCGATCCACTGGGATTGACCGCGCTGGAGCACACTGGAGCAGACGGGCAGGGCTACACCATCTATGCTCTAGTTGATCGAAAAAGTGGGGAAGTAAAGTACGTGGGCCTTACTGAACACTCACGCTACTTCGAACGAATGAACGAACATCAGACGAGCAGGCGATTGCATGGAGCGTTGGAAAGCATCGAGCTAGATGCTGCTGCAAGCTACGCAGAGGCCCGTGGTAAGGAGCAGTTCTATATGGAAACACATGACACATTGCCGATATCGCAGAGAGGGAAGTCCTTCGGGCCGGGCGCGGAAGGCAACCGGCAAGTTGGATTTGATATCAATCGGACGGACGACCGTGGTAGGGCATTCCGTACACACTACGATGCCCTGAGCGCCGATTCGCCCGGATCAAGTGTGAATTTGCCAGTCTGCAGAGGGTAGTTGAATGCCAAAGAAGATCAAGATTGATGTGGGTGACGTATTCGCAGTTCCGCTGCCCAATGGTGGGTATGGTGTGGGTCGGCTGATTCATATTTCGGATCGGTGGCGATTGGCTCAGTTCGTTGACATGAAACTTGCCGTCCCGGAGTTAACGGATTCGATTGTCGGATGTCACGAGGTGATGCTCGTTCACAATATTGTTACGCTTCGTATCGAAGACGGTACTTGGCCTGTTTTGCAGCGGCGTGTATTGGACGCGTTGCCGGATCTGGACTCATTGGTGTTCTATCGCGGCCTTCCTGCCAAGCGTGCATATATGAATCTTTGGGGGGACGCTGTGTCGGAGTGCTCGGGAAGAGGTTCTTCATCTTCAATGCCACAGTTTGCGGAGTACATTGCCGAAATGCTTGAGGAAGCACTACTGCGCCGAGTCTAGATTGGCATGCGACTGGGGTATTGAAGGCGGATTCTGTAGGCGTGCGCCAAATCTGCATTTCCTGGCGAAGTAAGTGAAGGTCAAGAGAGGCTCTCTGGTCCGGCCGGTTCGCAGCTGATGCTGTTGAGGGTGCCCTGAGCCACGACGCAGGTATTGCTGGCCGCATGCCGTTTAACTTGCTTGACCTCTCCTCGCTTCGTGAGCTGACCATCGTGGGGTGCGGAAAACTGGGTCTGGAAAAGATCGCGGCGATGAATCAATGAATCAATCGCTTCGGAAGCGCACTATTGGAGGTACAGCCTGACCTGCGCGGAATTAGCCACAGCGCCGAATCTGGTACGGGTGGTGAAACGCAAGCATGACCTGCATGAGCATCAGGACTTCGAATGCGCTCCGGAACTCCATTGTTGCTGTTTGACAACGGTGGTCCGCCAAGGGCTGTCGCAGCGGAACATGTAAAGGGCATATGGAGCAGTGCCAAGAAGCCTTGAGGCACTGGCATGGCAATTCTTCGTGCGACGAATGCCGCGGACGGGGCCTCTGGCTCTGGCCAACTTCCCATCCAACCCCATCCACGGCAGTCATCCGTTGCTACGGTCGTCCAATCGCTGGAGTCCTCCGATGGCTGCGCTCCGTCCCCGTCTCATCTGCGCCACCCTGCTGCTGCTCACTGCCTTTGTCGGCCTTGCCCAGGCACGGCCCTCCAAGGTCATCCGGAATTTCCGGCCCCTCCCCCTGCTGCAGGCGGCCGGAGCCGAGCAGTCAATCATCCTGCAGCAGGCGTGCATCGAGGCCGAGGTCCAGGCCGGTATCGCCCAGACTCGTATCACGCTGGAATTCCATAACCCGAACCGCCGGGTGATGGAGGGGGAGCTGCAGTTCCCGCTGGCGGAGGGCCAGCAGATCACCGGGTTCGCATTGGACATCGACGGCCAGCTGCGCGAGGCGGTGCCGGTGCCGAAGGACCGTGGCCGCCAGGTGTTCGAGGAGATCACCCGGCGCGGGGTGGACCCCGGTCTGCTCGAGCAGACGGCCGGCAACCAGCTCCGGCTGCGCATCTATCCGCTGCCGGCCGGCGGCAGCCGTCGTGTGCAGCTGACTGTGCGTGAGCCGATGGCCCTGTCGAGCGGTGGCTGGCAGCTGCGGCTGCCGTTGCAGTTCGCCAGCGCTGCGGCGCAGGTGCAGCTGCAGGTTGACGCCGGCCCCACAGCCAACACCGGAAAGGCGCCGTTCCGCCTGTCCGATGGCCATCTGGCCTGGCAGGGCAGCGGCCGCCAGCTGCCGCCGCAGCTGCAGTGGACCGTGCCGGCTCCACGCAGCGCGCAGATGCAGGTTGCCGCCTGGCAGGGCGAACACTACCTGCTGGCCCAGCTGCCGGTGCTGGCCGCCGCCGCACCGCGCCGCGTGCCGCAGCAGGTCGGCCTGCTGTGGGATGGTTCCGGCTCGGCTGGCAACCGTGACCGCGCCCATGAGTTCGCCCTGCTGGACCGCTACTTCGCGGCGATGGGCGAGGGCAGCGTTGCCCTGACCGTGCTGCGTGACCAGCCTTCGCCCGTTCAGCGCTTCCGCATCCGCAACGGTGACTGGAGCGCGCTGCGGCAGGCGCTGGAGGCCGTGCAGCCGGATGGCGCGAGCGCGCTGGCGCATTGGGCCCCGCAACCGGATGTGCGCGAGTACCTGTTGTTCAGCGATGGCCTGCTGACCTACGGCGACGAGCAGCTGCCGGTGCTGGCCGCCGGGCAACGCCTGTTCGCGGTCAGCAGTGCGGGCGCGCGTACCGATGCCGTGCGGCTGCGGGGCTGGAGCGAGGCGCATGGCGGCCGTTTCGTGTCGCTGGATGCGGATGTCGACGATGCCGCGCGCCGTCTGCTGGCGGCGCCGCTGGATGTCCAGGTCGATGCCGGGCGCGGCGTGCAGGAGGTGGTCATCGATCGCCGCAGCGAGGCCCAGGGCTGGCTGTGGCTGCATGCAAAGCTGGCAGCACGGGGCGCGCCGCTGCGGGTGCGGATCGGCGAGGGGCCGTGGCTGCCGCTGCCGGCCGTGACCGCAGCGGCGAGGGCGAGCTTCTGGCCGGATTGTGGGCACAGGCGCGCGCAGCAGCAGCTGGCGGCCGACCGCAGCAGCAACCGTGAGGCGCTGCAGCGCGTGTCGCAGCACTTCGGGCTGGTCAGGCCGGACACGTCGCTGATCGTGCTGGAAACGCTGGACGACTATCTGCGCTACGCGATCCGGCCGCCGGCACCACTACGCGATGCCTATGACCGCCGGTTCGCCCGGCAGGTGGCCGACCAGCAGGCGCAGCAGCGCGAGCGCATCGACAGCATCGCGCTCCAGTGGCAGCAGCGTCGCGATTGGTGGAACCGCAGCTGGCCGAAGGGCACCCCGCCGCAGGCGACGCTGGAAATCGCCACCGGGGCTGCGCCGCCCGCACCGCCAGCACCCGCCGCGTCGATGGCCGCGTTCGCGGCGGCACCCATGGCCGAAGACAGCGCCATGGCACGACCGATGGCCGCACGTGCGCGCCGCGCTGCAGCGGCATCGGAGCGCGCCAGCGACAGCGCGAACAAAGCGCAGGCGCCGGCCGCGGCCAATGAAGGCGAGCTCGGTATCCAGCTGGCCGCCTGGCAGCCCGATTCGGAGGTGGCCCGCCGCCTGCAGCAGGCGCCGGCCCGCGAGCTGTACGCGCGCTACCTGGCCGAACGTGCCGCGCACGCCGACAGCAGCGCCTTCTTCCTCGACGTGGCCGATCTGCTGCTGCAGCGCGGACAGCGTGAGCTGGCACTGCGCGTGCTCTCCAACCTGGCCGAGATGGAGCTGGACAACCGGCATCTTCTGCGCGTGCTGGGGTACCGCCTGCAGCAGGCCGGTGCGCCCGCGCTGGCCGCGCAGGTCTTCGCGCGCGTGCTGGCGATGAGCCCGGAAGAGCCGCAGAGCTACCGCGACCTGGGGTTGGCGCTGGCCGAGGCAGGCCATCCGCAACAGGCGCTGGACCCGCTGTACCAGGTGGTGGTGCGCCCGTGGGACAGTCGCTTTAATGGCATTGCGCTGATCGCCCTGGATGAACTGACCACGCTGGTTGCGCGCAGCACGCCTGCGCTGGACACGCAGGGCATCGACCCGCGCCTGCGCCAGGCCATGCCGCTGGACCTGCGCGTGGTGCTGTCGTGGGACGCCGACAACAGCGACATGGACCTGTGGGTGACCGACCCCAACGGCGAGCGTGCTTACTACGGCAACCGCCTGACCTACCAGGGCGGGCAGATGTCGCAGGACTTCACCGGCGGCTACGGCCCCGAGCAGTTCTCGCTGCGCAACGCCAAGCCCGGCAAGTACAAGGTGGAGGCCAACTACTTCGGCAGCCGCCAGCAGCTGGTGACCGGTGCCACCACCCTGATGCTGCGGCTGAGTACCCACTGGGGCACGCCGCAGCAGAAGGACCAGGCGGTGACGATGCGCCTGAAGGACCGCAAGGACACCGTGCTGGTGGGCGAGTTCGAGGTCCGGTAGCGCTGGGCCATGCCCAGCGAGGTAGGGCCACGCTGGGCGTGGCTGCTGCGCGATGCAGGATGGTGGATCCACGCATGGCGTGGCTCTACATCAGCCGCGCTCCCTGTAGCGCCACGCCATGCGTGGCTGTCGTCCGGCGGGATCGCGTATCCCGCCGTCCTCATTGCGCCGTCATGATGCGCCTCGCCGCCGACGATACTGGATCGGCGCGCAGGCCGAACATCGGGCGCAGCCAGCGCACGTGGCGGTTCAGCACTTCGTGGATCAGCAGGCAGCCGCCGACGGTGCCGGCCACCAGCAGGGCCGGTTCCAGCCAGGGGCCGAGTTGCAGGGGACGCAGTGCATACAGCAGCACGATCAGCACGGTCTGGTGCAGGATGTACCAGCTGAACACCGCCTCGCGGCAATAGTCCTGGCCCGGCCAGGGGGGGACAGCAGCACCCGGGCCCAGCCGAACAGGGCCAGCAGCATGCACCAGGTATAGAGCGCCCGGCCGATGCGTTCGGTCTGGCCCCAGCGCAGGGCCAGTACCCAGGCGTCGAGGTTGCCTGCATGTGGCAGCCGGGCCAGTGCACGCAGGCCCAGTTCCAGGCACAGCCCCAGCACGGCCAGCGCAAGGGTCAGCCGGCGGCCGCGCACCAGCAGGTCCCAGCCACGCTGCCAGCGTGCGACCAGGAAGCCGCCCAGGAACAGTGGCAGCGATTCGGCATGCACGTACAGGTCGTCCAGCAGCGCATGGGTGGGCGGCCAGTGCGGCATCACCACCAGCAGCGCCCACGCCAGCCAAACCACCGGCAGTACCAGCAGCAGCCCGCCCAGCAGGCGGTCGCCGATCTGCCAGCGCGGCAACGCCCCGCGCAGCGGACGCAGCAGGCTGGCCAGCACCACCGCCAGCACGGTGTAGGGCAGCAGATAGGTCAGGTACCAGAGGTGGTTCCAGGTGAAGCCGTAGGCGGCGCCGCTGAAGTGTGCGCCCGGCCACGGCCGGAACTGCCAGTAGCGCCACAGGAACCGGACCAGCCCCGGCGTCACATCGCCCTTGTCCAGCGCCTCGTAATAGGCCTGCAGGGACACCACCGCGACGATGCCAAACGCCAGGGGGAGCAGCAGGCGCCAGCACCGGCGCAGGGTGTGCGGCAGGCGGCCATGCTCGGGCAGCGACAGGCACAGGGCGATGCCACTGATGGCGAACAGCAGCGGCATCCGCCAGCGGTTCATCGCGATCATCGGCCATTGCAGCCACTCGGCGGTGTAGGCGCTCTTGAGGTGGAAATCCCAGCCGGCCACGTAGGCCATGGCTGCGTGTTAGAGGATCAACAGAGCGAAGGCGGCGATGCGCAGGGTGTCCAGGTCGTGGCGACGGTGCATGGGCGGTGGGCATCGGGAGGAAGCCGCAGCCTCCGTCTGCCAAGCCCTGGCCGCAAGCGGAAGGGGCGCAGTGGTGGTCGCGCAGGGGCCAACGGTGGGGCGGCCGGGACCAATGGCGGATGCGCGCGGGGCCGGATGGGCAACAATGGCGGCATGGAAAATGGAGATCCGGCGGCGTTGTCCGCCCCTGTTGCAGAGCGTCCGCATCGCCCAGGGCTGACCGCCGTGTTCTGGTCCGTGCTGTTCCTCGGCACTGCGGCCGGCAATATCCTGGCGCAGTGGATGCGCGCGGTGCGTGACGACCAGGCCTTCCCGGCGGCGTCAGTCTCGATCGAGGAGTTCAGCAGCGCGCTGGCCAGCCTCGGCCTGTTGGCGCTGCTGCAGGTTGCCGCGCGGCGCTGGCCGTTGCATGCCGACACCTGGGGGCGCCGGATCGGCTTCTATGTGCTGGGAGCCATCGCCTGGTGGTTGCTGCATGTCAGCGCGATGGTGCTGCTGCGCAAGCTGGCCTTTGCCGTGATCGGTCAGCACTACACCTATGGCGACTGGCCGGCGCAGTGGTTCTACGAATTCTTCAAGGACTTGCAGACCTACAGCCTGCTGGTGGTGGCCGTGCATGCCGTGGCCTGGTTCGGCCGCCAGCGGCAGGGTGAAGCGCACCTGCTGGCGCCGCCCGATGTGGGCCCGTCGGTGGAACCGGTCGAACGCCCGCAGCACTTCCTGGTGCGCAAGCTGGGCAAGGAGTTCCTCGTGGCCACCGGCGATGTGGAATACGCCCAGGCCGCCGGCAATTACGTGAACCTGCGGGTTCGCGGCCACGACTACCCGCTGCGCATCACCATGGCGGTGCTGGAGCAGCGCCTGGACCCGGGCGTGTTCCTGCGCCCGCACCGCAGCTGGCTGATCCACCGCGGGCAGCTGCGCTCGATCGAGCCGCTGGATGGCGGCGAGGCCCTGCTGCACATGGCCGACGGGGCAAAGGTGCCGTGCAGCCGCCGCCAGCTGCCGCTGCTGCGGCAGGCGCTGGGCGGGTCCGGCGGGTTCGGTGGGTCCGGGGGTTCCGCTGGGTAGAGTCGACTGTTAGTCGACTACTCTTCATTCAGGTTGTGGCAAAGCCTGCGCTGCGCGTGATAGCGATAGTCGACTGACAGTCGACTCTACAAATCGGCCCACGAAAGGCCAGGCCCAGCGGCGGGCCCGCCCCTCCTGCCGGGCACCCCCGGCCTGCGGTATCATGGACAGTCATCTATTTAGTGCATAACCGCCGACATGATCGAACTGAATCCTGTCCGCCAGCGCATCACCGATCTGACCGATCGTGTGGTGTCGCTCAGGGGGTATCTTTGACTACGATGCCAAGAAAGAGCGTCTTGAGGAAGTAACGCGGGAGCTGGAAAGCCCCGACGTCTGGAACAACGCCGAATACGCGCAGAACCTGGGCCGCGAGCGCTCCAGCCTGGAAAAGACCGTGGGCGGCATCGCTGCGGTGCTAGACGGCCTGACCGACGCGTCCGAGCTGCTGGAACTGGCCGAATCCGAACAGGACGAAGATACCGCCCTGGCCGTGGTGGCCGACCTGGACAAGCACCAGGCGCATGTGGAGAAGCTGGAATTCCAGCGCATGTTCTCCGGCGAGATGGACAATGCCGCTGCCTTCGTCGACATCCAGGCCGGTGCCGGTGGCACCGAAGCCCAGGACTGGGCGGAAATCCTGCTGCGCATGTACCTGCGCTGGTGCGAGTCGCGCGGTTGGAAGACCGAGCTGATGGAAGTGTCCGGTGGCGATGTGGCTGGCATCAAGTCCGCCACGCTGCGCGTGGAAGGCGATTACGCCTATGGCTGGCTGAAGACCGAGACCGGCGTGCACCGCCTGGTGCGCAAGTCGCCGTTCGACTCGGACAACCGCCGCCACACCAGCTTCACCTCGGTGTTCGTGTCGCCGGAAATCGATGACAACATCGACATCACCATCAACCCGGCCGACCTGCGTACCGGCGTGTATCGTTCGTCCGGCGCCGGTGGCCAGCACGTGAACAAGACCGAGTCGGCGGTGCGTATCACCCACATCCCGACCAACATCGTCGTGGCTTGCCAGACCGGCCGCAGCCAGCACCAGAACCGCGACAACGCGATGAAGATGCTGGCCGCAAAGCTTTACGAGCTGGAGATCCAGAAGCGCAACGCCGAGAAGGATGCGGTGGAAGCCACCAAGTCCGACATCGGCTGGGGCAGCCAGATCCGCAACTACGTGCTCGACCAGAGCCGTATCAAGGACCTGCGCACCGGCATCGAGCGTTCGGACACGCAGAAGGTGCTCGACGGCGACCTGGACGAGTTCGTCGAAGCCAGCCTGAAGGCCGGCCTGGCCGTGGGTTCCAAGCGCATCGATGCCTGATCGGCGCGCCTGCGCAGCTATCATCGCCTTCCGCACTGGAGGGCGATGATGCGCAGCGAGAGTGAACGCCGGGAGCTGGGCGGCTTTCTGAAGGCCTGCCGCGCCCGTGTCGACCCCGCCACGCTCGGCCTGCCGGCCGGGCGCCGGCGCACCCCGGGCCTGAAGCGCGAGGAAGTGGCGCTGGCCATCGGGGTCAGCGTCAGCTGGTACACCTGGATCGAACAGGGCCGCGAAGTGCGCGCCTCGCCGGAGGTGCTTGAGCGGCTGGCGCAGGTACTGCGCCTGAGCGATGACGAACGCGCCTATGCGTTCGCGCTGTCAGGCTATGGCGTGCCGCTGGAATCGGCCGATGACAGTGTCACCGATGGCCTGCGGCAGCTGGTGGCGGCGATGCAGCCGATTCCGGCCTATGTGCGCAACACGCGCTTTGACATCCTGGCCTGGAACCCGGCCATTGCCGAGCTGTTCGTGGACTACAGCCAGCTGGCGCCGCACGAGCGCAACACGCTGCGGCTGATGTTCCTGTACGCGCCGTACCGGACGCTGATCCTGAACTGGGAAGAGATGACGCGCGGGCTGCTGGCCGGTTTCCGTGCGGCGATGGCGCAGGCGCAGGACAAGGCGCCGTTCCTGGCGCTGGCCGAGGATATCGCGGCGCACAGCGAGGAGTTCCGGCGTTGGTGGCCGGAGCACGATGTGCGGCGTTTCGATGAGGGCGCCAAGCAGTTGAACCATCCCACCCGCGGGCTGCTGGACCTGCAGTACGTGGCGCTGGTGCCGGAGAGCCGGCATGACCTTTCGCTGGTGACCTACCTGCCGCGGAAGTAGGGGGGGTTCGGCAGGGCTGCGCCCTGCACTTGCCGAAGCCGAAGCAAGATCAAGAGCGGCATTCCGTTGGATGGCGGGGCACTGTGGGTTTACGGCGTCCCCCTCAGCCGGACCCACCCCGCCATCCCACGGAATGCAGGTTGTTGCCGTTGCGGTTGCAGTTGCTTCGGCTCTGGCCTCGGCAGGTGCAGGGCGCAGCCCTGCCAGCACCCCCACCCAAAACCGCATTCAGGCAGGTAACTGCAGGTCACAGGATAAGCAGACGCCTTGTTGCTGCCACCGAACGGGTCCACATTCCTGTGCAGGAGACGGGCTGCCCGCCCGTTGTCGAGACACCAGGAGACCTGCATGTCCGCTGCCCCCACCACCGCCATTTCCCGCGACCCCGCCACCGGCGAGGTGATCGCCCGCCACCCCTTCGTCACCGACGCCGAACTGGATACCCTGCTGCAGCGCGGGCAGGCCGGCTTCGCCGCCTGGAGTGTGCGCTCGCCCCAGCAGCGCGCCGACGTGCTGCGTGCCATGGCCGCCGTGCTGCGCCGCGACCGCGGGCCGCTGGCTGCACTGGCCACCGCCGAAATGGGCAAGGTGACGGCCGAAGCGCTGGCCGAGATCGAAAAGTGCGCCGTGCTGTGCGACTGGTACGCCGACAACGGCGTGCAGTGGCTGCAGGACGAACCCACCGCCGTGCCCGACAGCAAGGCCTACGTGTTCTTCCTGCCGCTGGGCACCGTGCTGGGCATCATGCCGTGGAACTTCCCATACTGGCAGGTGATGCGCGCGGCGGTGCCGATCCTGCTCGGCGGCAACGGCTTCCTGCTCAAGCCGGCCGAGAACATCGTCGGTACCGCGCATCTGCTCGATGCCGCCTGGCGTGAAGCCGGCCTGCCGGACGGGGCCTTCATCGCCGCCAACATCAGCCGCGACGGCACCAGCCGCGCCATTGCCGATGACCGCATCGCGGCGGTCACCCTCACCGGCAGCGTGGCCGCCGGCCGCAGCGTGGCCGCACAGGCCGGGCAGGCGCTGAAGAAGGTCGTGCTGGAACTGGGCGGGTCCGATCCGTTCATCGTGCTGGACGACGCCGATCTGGAGCGGGCCGTCGACGCGGCCGTGGCCTCTCGCTTCCAGAACGCCGGGCAGGTCTGCATCGCCGGCAAGCGCATCATCGTCGAGCAGGGCATCCACGATCGTTTCGTGGCGCGCTTCACCGAGAAGGTGAAGGCGCTGGTGGTGGGCGACGGCCGCGATGCGGCCAGCCGCATCGGCCCGATGTCGCGCCAGGACCTGCTCGAGCAGCTCGATGGCCAGGTCAAGGCCAGCGTGGCCGCCGGTGCGCAGCTGCTGGCCGGTGGCCACCAGATCGATCGTGCCGGTGCCTTCTACGCCCCGACCGTGCTGGCGGGGGTGGAGCCGGGCATGCAGGCCTTCGATACCGAAACCTTCGGCCCGGTGGCCGCGATCACCCGCGCGCGTGATGCCGACCATGCCGTGGCCCTTGCCAACCAGAGCGAATTCGGCCTGAGCGGCAACCTGTGGAGCGGCGATGCCATGCGCGCCCAGGCGCTGGCGCGGCGGCTGCAGACCGGCGGGGTGTTCATCAACGGCTTCTCGGCCTCCGACCCGCGCGTGCCGATCGGTGGCGTGAAGAAGAGCGGCTTCGGCCGCGAGCTCTCGCACTTCGGCATCCGCGAATTCGTCAACGCGCAGACGGTCTGGTTCGACAAGCCTTGACGCGCGGCTTCCACCCTTCCTGCAACGATCCACCATCAGTCCAGTGAAAAAGGGACGGTACTTCCATGTCCAAGGGTTCAGATCTGCTTGTCGCCGCGCTTGAGAACGAAGGCGTCGAGCGCATTTTCGGTATTCCCGGCGAAGAAAACCTCGACGTGGTCGAGTCGCTGCGCCATTCCAGCATCGAGCTGGTCATCACCCGCCACGAGCAGGCGGCGGTGTTCATGGCCGCCACCTACGGCCGTCTGACCGGCAAGCCGGGCGTGTGCCTGGCCACGTTCGGCCCGGGCGCGCTCAACTTCACCACCGGCGCCGCCAATGCGCTGCTGGGGGCTTGGCCGGTCATTATGATCACCGGCCAGAAGGGCATCGTGGCCAGCAAGCAGGCGCGCTTCCAGATCGTGGACATCGTCAGCACCATGAAGCCGCTGACCAAGTCGGCACGGCAGATCGTCTCGGCGCGCACCATTCCCACCATCGTGCGCGAGGCGTTCCGCACCGCGCAGGAAGAGCGCCCGGGCCCGGTGCTTCTGGAACTGCCCGAGGACATCGCGGCGATGGAGGTCGAGGGTGTAGCGCTGGTGCCGCCGCATGCGGTGGACCGGCCGATTGCCAGCCCCGAGGCACTGGACCGCGCGGCGAACATCATCAAGGCCGCCAAGCGCCCGCTGCTGGTGATCGCCTCGGCGGCGTCGCGGCCGCAGTTCAGCGAGGCGCTGTCGGCGTTCGTGCTGCGTGCCGGCATTCCCTTCGTCACCACGCAGATGGGCAAGGGCGCGGTGGCCGGCGGCTCGGGCCTGTATATGGGCACGGCCGCGCTGAGCGAGCGCGATTACGTGCACATGGCCATCGACAAGGCCGACGTGATCGTCACCATCGGCCACGAAGTGACCGAGAAGCCGCCGTTCGTGATGCGCCCGGGTGGTCCGACCGTCATCCATATCGGCTACTCGCAGGCAGCGGTGGAGCAGGTCTACTTCCCGCAGGTGGAGGTGATCGGCGATATCGGCCGTTCGCTGACCCAGCTGGCCGAGCGCATCGAAGGCGCCGTGGCCAATGCCGATGCGCTGCTGCCGCTGCGTGAGGAGATCCTGGGGCATATTGCCGACCGTGCCGACGAGGACCGTTTCACGCCGCAGCGGCTGGTGCACGATGTGCGCCAGGTGATGCCGCCGGACGGCATCGTGGCGCTGGACAACGGCATGTACAAGATCTGGTTCGCGCGCAACTACCGCACCCAGGTGGCCAACACGCTGCTGCTGGACAACGCGCTGGCCACGATGGGCGCCGGCCTGCCGTCGGCGATCATGGCCGCGATCCTGCACCCGCAGCGGCGGGTGCTGGCGGTCTGTGGCGATGGCGGTTTCATGATGAACAGCCAGGAGCTGGAGACCGCGCGCCGGCTGGGCCTGAACCTGGTGGTGCTGATCCTCAACGATGGCGCCTACGGGATGATCCGCTGGAAGCAGGCGGCGGACGGCTTTGCCGACTACGGCATGACCTTCAGCAACCCGGATTTCGTGAAGTACGCCGAGGCCTACGGCTGCAAGGGCCATGAGGTGACCGCCATCGAGCAGTTCATGCCGATGCTGGAGGCGGCCTTCAGCGAAGGTGGGGTGCACCTGGTGTCGGTGCCGGTGGATTACTCGGAAAACCAGCGGGTGCTGGTGGACGAGCTGCGGCAGGCGTTCCCCGGGAACGGGTGAGGCCTGGCGGCCGGTGCCAGGCGGGGTCAGATCCCTTTGTTGCGCAAAGGGATCTGACCCCTCTCCGGGCCGGGGGAGGGCGGTTTTGGTATGCTGTGGAAGCGGCTGTGCCGGGCGCAGAATTCCCCCCTCACTACACGATTCCCGCAGATCCATGAGCGAAGCTACCGATACCCCCCCCGTCGACGAAAACAAGTTGATCGCCGAGCGCCGTGAGAAACTCAACGCGCTGCGCGGGCAGGGCATCGCGTACCCGAACGACTTCCGTCGCGAGGATTTCGCCGGCCATCTGCAGGCCGAATTCGCCGACGCCGAGGCGTGGACCGCCGAAACCCTGGAAGGCAACGGCCGCCGGGTGAAGATGGCCGGCCGCCTGATGGCCAAGCGCATCATGGGCAAGGCCAGCTTCGCGCAGATCCAGGACGAATCCGGCCGCATCCAGCTGTTCCTGCAGGGCGGCGTGCTGGGCGATGCCTACACCGCCTTCAAGGGCTGGGACGTGGGCGACATCATCGCCGTGGAAGGCGGGCTGACCCGGACCAAGACCGGCGAGCTGTCGGTCAAGGCCGAATCGACCCGCCTGCTGACCAAGTCGCTGCGCCCGCTGCCGGACAAGTGGCATGGCCTGTCCGACGTCGAACAGCGCTACCGTCAGCGCTATGTCGACCTGATCGTGACCCCGGAGTCGCGCGAGGTCTTCATCAAGCGCTCCAAGATCATCCGCGCCATGCGCGCCTGGTTGGACGCGCGCGACTTCCTGGAAGTCGAGACGCCGATGATGCATTACATCCCCGGCGGCGCCACGGCCAAGCCGTTCACCACCCACCACAACGCGCTGGACCTGGACCTGTACCTGCGCGTGGCGCCGGAGCTGTACCTCAAGCGCCTGACCGTGGGTGGCCTGGAGCGCGTCTACGAGATCAACCGCAACTTCCGCAACGAAGGCGTCAGCACCCGCCACAACCCGGAATTCACCATGATGGAACTGTACGAAGCCTATGCCACGTGCAACGAGATCATGGACCTGACCGAAGGCGTGATCCGCGACGTGGCGCAGAAGGTGCTGGGCACCACCACCGTGGAGTGGGACGGGGCGACCATCGAGCTGGGCGCGCCGTTCCGCCGCTGGCGCATGGATGAAGCCGTGCGCCACCACAACCCGGAGATCTCGGCCGCCGACTGCACCGACCGCGAGGCGCTGCTGCGCCATTGCGAGCGCCTGAAGATCCGCGTCAAGCCGTCCTACGGCTGGGGCAAGCTGCTGCTGGAGATCTTCGAAGCCACCGTCGAACACACCCTGATCCAGCCGACCTTCATCACCGACCACCCGGTGGAAGTCTCGCCGCTGGCCCGTGCCAGCGACAACGAGCCGGGCTACACCGACCGCTTCGAGCTGTTCGTCAACGGCAAGGAGCTGGCCAACGGCTTCTCCGAGTTGAACGACCCGGAAGACCAGGCCGCCCGCTTCCAGGCCCAGGTGGCCTCCAAGGACGGGGGCGACGACGAGGCCATGCAGTACGACGCCGACTACATCCGTGCACTGGAATACGGCATGGCGCCGACCGGCGGCCTGGGCATCGGCATCGACCGCCTGGTGATGCTGCTGACCGGCCGCAGCTCGATCCGCGACGTGCTGCTGTTCCCGTACATGCGTCCGGAGCAGTAAGCCGGCTGCACCCGGGCTCCCGGCATCCCCGGGCGCCCGGCCAGCCAAGGGCGCCCGGCGGGGTTGTCCGCCCGCCAGCCCCGGCTACGCGAAACCGTCTGCGCAGGAAGCGCGACGCAGGCCACAGGAACTGGCCCGGCGTGATTGACTGTGCCTGTTGCCAGCGTATGGTGGAGGCATCGCCTTGACGGCCGCCATGGCCTGATGGCCGTCGGCGGGAGGGTCGCAGCGGCGGGTCGGCCCGCACTGTGACCTTGTTCATGAACCGGGGAGGCCAGGACGGGAGTCAGCCTATGCAGGGTGCCAGCGTACGCAGTGGCGGAGTATCCTCGCCACACAATGATCAGGCGTGGTCCAGGAATCGGGCGGAAACAGCGTTGAACATCGTCATCGTCGACGACCAGACATCAGCACGGACCATGCTCCGTCACGTGATCGAGGACATTGCACCGGAATTGAGCGTGCATGACTTCGGTGACCCGCTCAGTGCCCTGGTGTGGTGCGAGACCCACCCGGCGGACCTGCTGCTGCTCGATTACCGCATGCCGGAGATGGACGGGCTGGAGTTCGCGCGGCGCTTCCGCCGGCTGCCCCGTAACCGCGACATTCCGGTCATCCTGATCACCGTGGTGGGCGACGAGCCGATCCGCCAGGCGGCACTGGAAGCGGGCGTCATCGATTTCCTGGTCAAGCCGATCCGCCCGCGCGAACTGCGCGCGCGCTGCTACAATCTGCTGCAGCTGCGCCAACAGACCGAGAACGTGAAGCAGCGTGCGCTGTCGCTGGAGCAGCGGCTGCTGGCCAGCATGCACGAGGTGGAAGAACGCGAGCGCGAGACGCTGTCACGGCTGGCCCGCGCCATCGAGTTCCGTGATGCCGGCACCAGCGCCTACCTGGAGCGCATGGCGCGCGTGGCTGGGCTGATTGCCGAACAGCTTGGCCTGCCGGAGGAAGAGGTCAAGCTGATCGAGATGGCCGCGCCGCTGCACGACATGGGCAAGATCGCCATTCCCGATGCGGTGCTGCTCAAGCCGGGCAAGCTCAACGACGAGGAGCTGGCGATCATGCGCCGGCACCCGCGCATCGGCCATGAACTGCTCAGCGGCAGCCAGAACCGTTTCATCCAGGTCGGCGCGCTGATCGCGCTGCGCCACCACGAGCGCTACGACGGCAGCGGCTACTCCGATGGCCTGGTGGGCGAAGCGATTCCACTGGAAGCCCGCATCGTGGCCGTGGCCGATGTGTTCGACGCGCTCATTTCGCCGCGGCCGTACAAGGAAGCCTGGACGCTGGATGCGACCCTGGCCTACCTGTATGCCCAGTGCGGGCGCCTGTTCGACCCGCGCTGCGTGGATGCGCTGATGCGCGGCCGTGAGCAGCTCAAGGATATCTGCGCCCAGCACTCCACGGCGTCCACGCGTCCGGGCGGCTGAGATGCAGGAGCTCTGGCCACGGCTGGCGCGCCGGTTGGCGCAGCTGGCGGACGCCGAGCGCGGGCAGCTGCTGGTGCGCGTGATGCTGGTCTCGCTTATCCTGCTGTATGTGGTGCTGTCGGCCGCCCACAGCGGGCAGCTGGCCCACAGCGGCAGCGTGCTGGCCACGGTGCTGGCCGGGCTGCTGGTGTCGGTGCTGCTGTGGGGCTGGAAGCTGTGGCGGCCGCAGCGCTCGCACCCGCGGCGGGCGGCCGGCATGCTGGCCGACTACGGGCTGATGGCCGTTGGCATGGTGCTGGCCGGTGAATCGCTGGCCTGGGTCTATGCGGTGGTGATGTGGGTAACGGTCGGCAACGGCCTGCGCTACGGCAACCGCTACCTGGCGGCGGCCATCACCCTGGCGATGCTGGGCTTTGGCAGCACCGTTTTGTTGTCCCCTTACTGGCAGGCCATTCCCGGCCTTGCCCTTTCCCTGTGGCTGGGCCTGGCGGCGGTGCCGCTGTGCTGTTCGACCCTGCTGCGCCGGCACATGCGACCCGACCCCATGGATACAGCCCCTGTTGACCGCCCGGCCGCCGCGCCGGGTTCCCGCTCGCTGCTGCAGACGGTGCGCCAGCGCCTGTCCGGCCGCGAGGACAGCGAGCATGCGCAGAACCTGATCCGCATCGCGATCACCTCGCTGTTCATCATCTACCTGGGCGGACGCTACCTGGAAACCGGCGGCGAGACGCTGACCGCCACCTGGCTGATCCTGGCCTTCGAACTGACGATCTCCGCCGGCCTGCTGGTGGCCATCATCATCCACCCGCGCGTGTCGCACGTACGGCGGGTGATTGGCATGCTGACCGATTACTCCTGCATGGCCGTGATCATGACCATCCAGGGCGAGCCGGCCGCGCCGCTGTATGCGGTCTGCCTGTGGGTGACCATCGGCAACGGCATGCGCTATGGCAGCACCTACCTGCGCGTGGCCACCGCCATGGGCTGCCTGGCCTTCCTGTGCACGGTGATGCTCTCCCCGTACTGGCGCAGCCACGATTACCTGGGCTGGGGCCTGCTGCTGGGGCTGGGCGCCATTCCGCTGTACTTTGATTCGCTGCTGCACGCGCTGACCCGCGCGGCGGCCGAGGCGCGCCAGGCCAACGAGGCCAAGAGCCGCTTCCTGGCCAACATGAGCCACGAGTTCCGCACGCCGCTGAACGGCTTGGCCGGCATGACCGAAGTGCTGGCCACCACGCGCCTGGACGATGAGCAGCGCGAGTGCCTGAACACCATCCAGGCTTCCACGCGCAGCCTGCTGGCGCTGGTGGAGGAAGTGCTGGACATCTCGGCCATCGAGGCCGGCAAGGTGCGCGTGGAGCGCCACGAGTTCACGCTGGCCGATGTGCTGCAGGCGATCAACCTGATCCTGACCCCGCAGGCACGGCCCAAGGCGCTGGATTACCGCGTGCTGGTGGACGACAACGTGCCGCCGCGGCTGTATGGCGATGCCGGCCACCTGCAACAGATCCTGCTGAACCTGATGGGCAACGCGGTGAAGTTCACCGACGAGGGCTACGTGCACCTGCGTGTGTCCTGCCACGAGGTGGCGGGCAGCGAGCGCGCGCACCTGCGCTTCGAGATCGCCGACAGCGGCATCGGCGTGCCGCCGGCGCTGCGCACACGGCTGTTCGATGCCTTCGAGCAGGCCGACGTGGGCCTGGCGCGCCGCCACGAAGGCACCGGGCTGGGCACCACCATCGCCAAGGGCCTGGTGGAATCGATGGGCGGGCGCATCGGCTACGCGCCGAACCGGACCAACGGCAGCCTGTTCTGGGTGGAAATCAGCCTGGAAGTGGCCACCGCACCGCCGGTGGCGGTGGAGCCGCCGGAGGGCGGCAATGTCATCGCCTTCTCCAACCCGTTCCTGCGCCACCGGGCGCGCGTGCGCAGCCTGCGCATCCTGGTGGCCGACGACCACGCCGCCAACCGCATGGTGCTGCAGCGCCTGCTGGAAAAGGCCGGCCACAAGGTCACCTGCGTGAACGGTGGCGCCGAGGTGCTGGATACGCTGGAGCAGGCCGATTTCGATGCCGCCATTGTCGACCTGCACATGCCCGGCATGAGCGGGCTGGACCTGCTCAAGCAGCTGCGGGTGATGCAGGCCAGCGGCATGCCCTATGTGCCGGTAATGGTACTCAGTGCCGATGTCACCCCCGATTCCATCCAGCGCTGCGAACAGGCCGGCGCGCGCGCCTTCCTGGCCAAGCCGGTGGTGGCCACCCGCCTGCTGGACGTGCTGGCCGACATCGCCGCCAACCTGCGCCCGGAGCCGGGCATCCAGTCGGTACCGGCGCTGCCGGTGGGCGATGGCGTGCTCGACCCGGCGGTGCCGGACGAACTTGCCTCGCTGGGCATGGGCGATGGCTTCGAGCGCAAGTTCATCGAGCAGTGCCTGAGTGATGTGGACAACAGCATGGTGCAGCTGGACGCCTGCGCCGAACGGCAGGCCTGGGATGACCTGCGCGAACATGCGCACGCGCTGCGCGGGGTCGCCAGCAACCTGGGCCTGGTCCAGGTTGCCAACGCCGGTGGTGAACTGATGCGCATGGCCGATTGGCAGCTCAAGGCCGAGTGGAGCGTCCGTGTCTCCGCCCTGGCCACTGCGCTGCGCAAGGGCCGGAAGGCGCTCAGTGCCCGGGCCGCGGGCATCCCGCACCGCGACGACGGTGAGCGCACCCCGTCCTGACAGCCCACGCTGTCAGCCGGCGTCGCCATTGCGACGGGCCTGTGCGCGTACCAGACGGTCCATGGTCCGCAGCGACTTCTCGCCCAGCTGCATGGCCGTGTCCACCCAGATTTCGGTGATGCGCATCATTTCGTGCAGCGGCACCATCGTGGCCACCTCGTTGACCTCGCGCATGGCGGCCCAGGCGTGCGGAATGCGCTTGCTGTCCCGGATCACCTGCTCGACGGCGGCCGCGCCTTCGCCCTTGGGCACCACCACATCCACCAGGCCCATCTGCTTCAGTTCGTGGGCGGTGTAGAGGTTGCCTTCCAGCATGATCTTCTCGGCCAGGCGCGGGCTTACGCGCTGGCACATGAAGGAATAGGCGCCCATGCCGGGGAACAGGTCGAACAGCACCTCCGGCAGGCCCATCAGCACGCCTTCCTCGGCGACGATGGTGTGGCAGCTCAGCGCGGCTTCGAAGCCGCCGCCCAGCGCGTTGCCCTGTACCAGCGCGATGCTGTGGGCGCGCACGCCCAGGCCGGCGTGGAAGGCATGCACGCCACGCACGCAGCGCTGGGCGTAGTCGAGCAGGCGGGCGCGGTCGCCTTCGCGGATCAGGCGGCAGAACAGCTCCAGGTCGCCGCCGAGGTTGAAGACATCGCTGTCCGAGGCCAGCACCACGTGCGGGGACAGGGCGTGGCTGACGCTGAGGCGTTCGCCCAGTGCACGCTGGTAGGTGACGATGTCGTCGACCAGGCGGTTGGCGAAGCACGGCCGGCCCGGCTGGCCGACCAGGTTGGCGTGCATGTGGATCCAGTACACATCGCGCTCGACTTCTTCGGTGATGCGCAGGGTGGGGTGCTGCGGGTTGCGGGCAATGAAGGGATGGACTGCAGACATGGGTGTTCTCCGTGTGACCGTCCGGCCAACCGCTGTGCGGACGGAGAAAGTAGGGGGGTAGGCGGAACCTGCGGCGGCGAATGGATTCTATGCGCTCCTCGTGAACCGGCTGCAAGCGGCGTGGACCGCAGCGGGGCCCAGACAACAGAAAGCCCCCGCCGTTGCCGGCGGGGCCCTGGGGATGCAACAGGCCGGAAGCCTTACGGGGCGGGGCTGTCGCGCAGCTCGCGGCGCAGGATCTTGCCGACGTTGGTCTTTGGCAGTTCCTTGCGGAACTCGACGATCTTGGGGTGCTTGTAGCCGGTCAGGTTGGCGCGCGCGTGCTCCTTGACCTGTTCGGCGGTCAGGTTCGGGTCCTTCTTGACGATCACCACCTTGACGATCTCACCGGACTTCTCGTCCGGCACACCGACGGCGGCCACTTCGGCCACGCCCGGCATCATCGCGATCACGTCTTCCACCTCGTTGGGGTACACGTTGAAGCCGGACACCAGGATCATGTCCTTCTTGCGGTCGACGATGTAGAAGAAGCCCTGCTCGTCCATGCGCGCCATGTCGCCGGTGTGCAGCCAGCCGTCGGCGTCCATGGTTTTGGCGGTTTCGTCCGGGCGCTGCCAGTAGCCCTTCATCACCTGCGGGCCGCGGATGCACAGCTCGCCCACCTCACCCACCGGCAGCTGGTTGCCGTTGTCGTCCTTGATGCAGGCGTCGGTGGAGGGAATGGGCAGGCCGATCGAACCGTTGTACTCGGCCAGGTCGAGCGGGTTGATGCAGGCCGCCGGCGAGGTTTCGGTCAGGCCGTAGGCTTCCACCAGGGTGCGGCCGGTGACCTTCTTCCAGCGTTCGGCCACCGCGCGCTGCACGGCCATGCCGCCGCCCAGGGTGAACTTCATCGAAGAGAAATCGATGGTGTCGAAGCCGGGGGTGTTGAGCAGGCCGTTGAACAGCGTGTTGACGCCGGTGAAGGCGGTGAAGCGCACCGACTTCAGTTCCTTGACGAAGCCCTTCATGTCGCGCGGGTTGGTGATCAGCACGTTGCAGCCACCGTACTTCATGAAGACCAGGCCGTTGGCCGTCAACGCGAAGATGTGGTACAGCGGCAGGGCGGTGATGATCACTTCCTTGCCCATCTCGATGCCGCTGGTGGACAGCCAGGCCGAGGCCTGCTGCATGTTCGCCACCAGGTTGCGGTTGGTCAGCATGGCGCCCTTGGCCACGCCGGTGGTGCCGCCGGTGTACTGCAGGAAGGCGATGTCGTCGTGGTCGATCTCCACCTTCGGCAGGCTGTGGCGGCTGCCCAGCGACAGCGCCTGCCGGAAGCGCACGGCGCCCTTCAGGTGGTAGTTGGGCACCATCTTCTTGATGTACTTCAGCACGAAGTTCACCAGCACGCCCTTGGCGCCGAGCATGTCGCCCAGGCCGGTGGTGACCACGTGCTTGACCTGCGTATCGGCGATGACCTGTTCGACGGTGTCGCCGAAGTTGTCCGCCACCACCAGCGCGGTCACGCCGGCATCGACCAGCTGGTGCTTCAGCTCGCGCGCGGTGTACAGCGGGTTGACGTTGACCACGGTCAGGCCCGCACGCAGGATGCCGAAGGTCGCGATGGGGTACTGCAGGCAGTTGGGCATCATCAGGGCGACGCGGTCGCCCTTCTTGAGCTTGAGTTCGCCGAGCAGGTAGGCGGCGAAACGGGTGACCAGCGCGTCGGTCTCGCCGTAGGTGAGCACCTTGCCGAAGCTGGAGTAGGCGGGGCGATCCCGATACTTCGCCACGGAGGCGTCGAAGACAGTGGCTACCGAACGGAACTCGTTGATGACGATCTCGGCGCGCGCGCCTTTCGGATAGCTCTGCAGCCAGGGACGTTCCAGACTCATATTCCCCCTCCAGGAATCGTTGTTTATTGGGTCCGGCTTTGATCGTATCCATGGGGGCCGATCATTGCAGCATACCCCGCCGTAGGGGAAACGCGAAGAGGCCCTTAAGGGCCTCTTCGGTCATGTGCGACATGATGTGCCGGGCCTGGCCCAGCTGATGCAGCAGGTGGCCGCTGCGCCCGATCAGCGCGCCGCGCGCACCGGTGCGCCGTTGGCCTGGTAGTACGCCGCCGTGCTGCGCTGCAGCGGCTGACGGCCACGGATCACGTCGGCCAGCTTTTCGGCAATCATGATGGTGGGCGCGTTGAGATTGCCGGTGACCACCTGCGGCATGATCGACGCATCGACGATGCGCAGCCCTTCCAGGCCATGCACGCGGCCCTGGCCATCCACCACGGCCATCGGGTCATCGGCGTGGCCCATCTTGTTGGTGCACGACGGGTGGTAGGCCGTTTCGGCGTGTTCGCGCACGAAGCTGTCGATCTGCGCATCGGTCTGCAGCTCGCGCCCGGGCGAGATCTCGCGGCCGCTGTACGGTGCCAGCGCCGGCTGCGCGAAGATCTCGCGGGTGATGCGGATGGCCGCACGGAACTCGCGCCAGTCCTGTTCGTGCGACATGTAGTTGAACAGGATGCTGGGGTGTTCGCGCGGGTCCTTGGAGGTGACGTGCACGCGGCCGCGGCTGGGCGAGCGCATCGAACCGACGTGCATCTGGAAGCTGTGCGCCTTGATCGGGTTGGAGCCGTTGTAATTGATCGCCACCGGCAGGAAGTGGTACTGCAGGTTGGGCCAGTCGAACTCGGCGTCGCTGCGGATGAAGCCACCGGCCTCGAACTGGTTGCTGGCGCCGATGCCGGTACCCAGGAACAGCCATTCGGCGCCGATGGCCGGCTGGTTGTGCAGCTTCAGCGCCGGGGCCAGCGATACCGGCTTTTTGCACTCGTACTGCAGGTACATTTCCAGGTGATCCTGCAGGTTGGCGCCGACGCCGGGCAGGTGGTGCACCAGGTCGATGTCCAGGCTGCGCAGCAGATCGGCCGGGCCCACGCCGGAGCGCTGCAGGATCTGCGGCGAAGCGATGGCACCGCCGCACAGCAGCACTTCGCGGCGTGCACGCGCCTGCTGCGGCCGGTCGTTGTGCAGCCACTGCACGCCCACCGCGCGCTTGCCCGAGAACAGGATGCGGTCGGTCAGGGCGTGGGTGACGATGCTCAGGTTGGCGCGCGGCCTGGCCAGGTCCAGATAGCCACGGGCGGTGCTGGAACGGCGACCCTTCGGCGTGACCGTGCGGTCCATCGGGCCGAACCCTTCCTGCTGGTAGCCGTTGAGGTCGTCGGTGCGCGGGTAGCCGGCCTGCACGCCGGCTTCGACCATGGCGGCGAACAGTTCGTTGTTGCCGGCCTTGGGCGTGGTCACGCGCAGCGGGCCATCGCCGCCGTGGTAATCGTTGGCGCCGATGTCGCGGGTTTCGGCCTTGCGGAAGTACGGCAGGCAATCCAGGTAGGACCAGTCGTCCAGGCCCGGCATGCTGGCCCAGTTGTCATAGTCCATCGCGTTGCCGCGGATGTAGCACATGCCGTTGATCAGCGAGGAGCCACCCAGGCCCTTGCCGCGCCCGCAGTCCATGCGGCGGTTGTTCATATGCGGCTCGGGATCGGTCTTGTACGCCCAGTTGTAGCGCTTGCCCTGCAGCGGGAAGGCCAGGGCGGCCGGCATCTGGGTGCGGAAGTCCAGGCGGTAGTCCGGGCCACCGGCTTCGAGCAGCAGCACGCTGACATCGGGGTCTTCGGTGAGCCGGGTGGCCAGCACGTTGCCGGCCGAACCGGCGCCGATGATGATGTAGTCGAATTCCTGAGAGGTGCTCATGGGGGATCTCCTGCGGGCCCGGGCGCGCCATGCGGCAGGCACCCGGGCGGTGGGTCGGGCCGGCAGTGCCGCCGGCGCGTCATGCAACGGGTGGGTCAGAACGCGCTGACGTAGTCGCCGAGTTCGACCTGCACCGACTTGATGCGGGTGTAGTGGGCCAGGGTGGACAGGCCGTTCTCGCGGCCCACGCCGGACTGCTTGTAGCCGCCCACCGGCATTTCCGCCGGCGATTCGCCCCAGGTGTTGATCCAGCAGATTCCGGCCTGCAGGCGGTGGATGATGCGGTGCGCGCGGGTGATGTCGGTGCTGACCACGCCGGCGGCCAGGCCGAAGTGGGTGTCGTTGGCGCGGCCGATCGCCTCGTCCTCGTCGTCATAGGCGACGATGCTCATCACCGGTCCGAAGATCTCCTCGCGCACGATGGCCATGTCATCGCGGCAGTCGGAGAACACGGTGGGCAGCACGTAGGCACCCTTGGCCAGCGCGCCGTCGCTGGCGCGGCCGCCACCGATGACCACGCGCGCGCCTTCGGCCTTGCCGCTGTCGATCATCGACAGCACCTTGTCCATGTGGCCGAAGCTGGTCATCGGGCCGAAGTTGGTGGCCGGGTCCTGCGGGTCGCCGATGCGGATGCGCTTGACCCGCTCGACCACCGCCTTCTCGAAGGCCGCCAACAGCCGGCGCGGTACGAACACGCGGGTGCCGTTGGTGCAGACCTGGCCGGAGCTGAAGAAGTTGGCCATCACCGCAATATCGGCGGCGCGCTCCAGGTTAGCGTCGTCGCAGATGATCAGCGGCGACTTGCCGCCCAGTTCCATCGTCACCTCCTTCAGCGAGGAGGCGGCCGCGGAGGCCATCACCTTCTTGCCGGTTTCCACGCTGCCGGTGAAGGAAATCTTCTCGATCACCGGGTGTTCGGTCAGCCACTGGCCCACCTCGGCACCGGGGCCCTGCACCACGTTGAACACACCGTCGGGCACGCCGGCCTCGGTGTAGATCTCGGCCAGCTTCAGCGCGGTCAGCGGGGTCACTTCGGAGGGCTTGAACACCATCGCGTTTCCGGCGGCCAGCGCCGGCGCCGACTTCCACAGTGCGATCTGGATCGGGTAGTTCCACGCGCCGATGCCGGCCACCACGCCCAGCGGTTCGCGACGGGTGTAGAAGAAGCTCGATTCGCGCAGCGGCAGCTGGGCGCCTTCGATGGCGGTGGCCAGGCCGGCGTAGTACTCCAGCACGTCGGCGCCGGTCACGATATCCACGGTGGTGGTTTCGGACAGGGCCTTGCCGGTGTCCAGCGTTTCCAGCTGCGCCAGTTCGTCGTTGCGTTCGCGCAGGATCTCCACGGCACGGCGCAGGATGCGCGAGCGTTCCATGGCGGTCATCGCCGCCCACACCTGCTGGCCTTCGCTGGCACTGGCCACGGCGCGCTCGACATCGGCCTGGCTGGCGATCTGCACCTGGGCCAGTACCTCGCCGGTGGCCGGGTTGATGCTGTCAAAGGTCTTGCCGCTGGTGGCATCGGCATGGCGGCCGTGGATGTAGAGCGGCTGCACGGGCAGTGCGGTCATGGCATTACTCCTGGAACGGTGGGGCAGGGGGTATGGTTTTATAGCGGTGCGCCGATCAAGGCAGCGTCGCCGCTGGCGGGCCGGCCTGCGTCGGCCAGCTGCAGCTGGAAGTCGATGTAGTCGAAGGCGATGCGCCGGGCTTTTTCGGCATTGAACTGGCCGCCGACCAGGCTGCCGCGCAGCCACAGGCCATCGACCATGGCGGCCAGCCCGCGCGCAGCCATGCGCGCACGGGCATGCGGCAGTACGCGGTTGAACTGGCGGCACAGGTTGGAGAACAGGCGCTGGTCGTTGGCGCGCTGCAGCCGCGCCAGTTCTGGCTGGTGCATGCTCGCCGCCCAGAAGGTCAGCCACACGCGCATGGCGGTGCCGTTGGTCTGGCTGTCGTCGAAGTTGCCATCGACGATGGCGCGCAGCTGCGCACGCGGGTCGGCGCCGGCGTCGTCGCGGTAGCGCGCCACGGCGGCCTTCAGCTCGCGCAGGATCTGGCGCATGGCGGCATTGAGCAGGCCGTCCTTGTCACCGAAGTAGTGGGCCACGATGCCGCTGGACAGGCCGGCCTTCCTGGCGATGGTGGCCACGGTGGCATCGGCCATGCCCATCTCATCGATGGTTTCGAAGGTCGCCCGGATCAGCTGCTCGCGGCGGACCGGTTCCACGCCTTTCTTCGGCATTGTCTCTCCAACGTCTGCGACCCGGTGTTCCGGGGCTGGTGACCATTCTACTTTTTATTGATTGAACGTTCAATCAATAACCCATACGATGCCCGTCGCGCCCCCACGCCATGGGCCCGGGTTACCGGTCCGGCCCCGTCCATGTGCCTTCCCGGACCGATGAGATGTCCCCATGTCACTGGCTCATCCCAGGCGCTCGCCGCTGCGCCTGAACCGCTTCGTCTTCCTCAGCGCCTCGCTCTCGATCGGCGTGCTCGGGGCGCTCACCGTGCTCTACCCGCAGGCCAGCGAGCACTGGCTGCAACGTGCGCAGGCCGAGGTCTCGGTCGCCTTCGGCTGGTGGTACATGCTGCTGATGGTGGTCTGCCTTGGCTTCGTGCTGTGGCTGGCGTTCTCGCGCCACGGGCGCATCCGCCTGGGCCACAACGAAGAGGCGCCGGCGTTCGGTTACGTGGCCTGGGTGTCGATGCTGTTCTCGGCCGGCATCGGCATTGCGCTGCTCTATTACGGTGCCTACGAACCGCTGGACCATTTCCTCAGCCCGCCCGGCCAGCCCGGCGGCACCGTGGCCGCCGGCCGCGAGGCGATGGTGCTGACCTTCCTGCACTGGGGCCTGCACGGCTGGGCGCTGTATGCGCTGGTCGGCGTGGCGCTGGGCTATTTCGCCTACCGCCGTGACCTGCCGCTGGCGCTGCGCTCGGCGCTGTACCCGATCTTCGGTGAGCGCATCCACGGGCGCATCGGCGACATGGTCGATGGCTTCGGCATCCTGGCCACGCTGATCTCGATGGTGACCAACCTGGGCATCGGCGCGCTGGTGGTGCAGTCCGGCCTGGTCTACCTGTTCCATGTACCGGACACGCCGCACGTGCTGGTGCTGATCGTGCTGGTGATGATGGCCGTGGCCACGGTGGGCGTGGTGGCCGGCGTGGAGAAGGGCATTGCCTGGCTGTCCAACCTCAACGTGCGCCTGCTGTGCGCGCTGCTGCTGTTCGTACTGGTGACTGGGCCGACGCTGCACCTGCTCGATGGCCTGGTGCAGAACACCGGCGACTACCTCGGTGCGTTCGTGCGCAAGAGCTTCGATGTCTACCTCAACGACCCGCAGGGCCGCACCTGGCTGGGCGCGTGGACGCTCTTCTACTGGGCGTGGTGGATTGCCTGGGCGCCGTTCGTGGGTCTTTTCGTGGCGCGCATCTCGCGTGGGCGCACCATCCGCGAGGTGGTGCTGGGCGTGCTGCTGATCCCGCTGGGCTTCACCCTGGCGTGGCTGTCGATCTTCGGCAACACCGCCATCGACCTGGTGCTCAACCACGGCCAGGCGGTACTGGGCCAGGTGGCGCAGGCCGATGCGGCGATGACGCTCTTCAAGCTGCTGGAATACCTGCCTGCCACGCCCTATGTGGCCGGGGCCGCGGCGGTCATTGGTTTCGTGCTGTTCCTGACCCCGGTGGACTCCGGCACGCTGATGATCGCCAACTTGTGCACCCGCCGCGTGGATGACGGCGTGGCCGATGGCCACGATGCGCCGATCTGGCTGCGCTTGTTCTGGGCGGCAGGCATCACCGTGGCCAGCATCGGCCTGCTGCTGGCCGGCAACTTCAGCGCGATGCAGACCGCGGTGGTGCTGTGCGGCCTGCCGTTCTCGGTGACCCTGGCGTTCTACATGGTCGGGCTGGTGAAGGCGCTGCGCACCGACCCGGACGCGGCGCACTAGTGCAGCGGCGGTGGGGCGGGGCACCGGCAGGATGCGCGGCGCCCGCCATCGGGGCGCGCGGCAGGCCCGGTGTCAGTGCGCCTGCAGGGCCTGCAGCACGCTGGCGGTGTCGGTCACCTCGCCCACGCGCGGGAAGATCACCTGCACGCTGTTGGCGTGCGCCTGCGCGACCATGTCGGTCATCGCGTCTTCCACCAGCACCACGTTGTAGCCCAGCTCATGCGCGTTGCGCGCAGTGGATTCCACGCCGATGCTGGTGGAGATGCCGCACAGCACCACCTGGGTCGCGCCGGCCGCACGCAGCCAGGCATCCAGGTCGGTGCCGAGGAAGGCGCCCCAGCGCTGTTTGCTAACGCGGTGGTCGCTGGGCCGCGCGTCCTGCTCGGGCACCAGCTCGGCCCAGTCGGCCGGCGGCGCGAACGGGCGGTGGGCGTCGACGCGGCCCGGCGCGATGCCGGTGACGTTGACCAGCGCCACCGGCAGGCCACGGGCGCGGAACGCGCGGGCCAGCTGCGCCGACAGCGCGACGATGTCGGCCGAAGGGCGTGCGGTGGGCAGGGCGACAATGCCCTTCTGCAGATCGACGACGACCAGGGCGGGGATGGGGTCCAGCTGTGACAGGGGCATGCGCGGGGCCAGGCAGGGGAAGGGGCGTGGCCGCTGCGGCCAGCGTGCAGAACCTACGCCTGCGCTGCAGCGGCGGCAACGCCGTGGCGCGGCGCTGGGCGGGCAGGGTTCAGCTCACTGCGTCGATCGGTCGCACGTCGCTTTCGGTCAATTCCTAAAGACACCCGCCGTTGCGATCATCGAGCATGCAGTTCCCCCAACACGGAGTTGCCCCATGAAGCGTTTTTCCTGCGATTTTCTGTTCTGCCTGCTCGCACCAACCGCCTTTGCCGGGCCGCCACCGCTGCAGCAGCTGGACCATCCTGTGCTGGCCGTGGGCGACATGGGGCACTTCCGCGTGCAGGTGCCGGCCTACGCGGGTGGTCAGGGGCGGGTCTCCTACGCCGCGCACGCGCTGATGCCCGGCAGCGATGCCGATCCGGGCTACCGCTTCATTGCCGCCGAGTGCGGCGAAGGGTTCACCCCGTACGTGCACTACAACAACCGTGGCGTGGTGTGCTCGCGTTTCGGCGAGGCGCCGCACGCGGCCTTCGAGATGGTGGTGACGGTGGTGAACGTGGGCGCGGCGGACGGTGAAACCGTGATGCCGGAAGGCCTGGGCGCGCTGGTGTTCGATATCGGCTCCACCGCCGCGCCCTGGCGGATCTACGGCGTGCGCTGAGCGGCGGGCGCACGCCCTGCGCCCTCCCACAGAAAAGCCGGGCCCTTGCGGGCCCGGCTCTGGGTGTTGCGGCGATGCTGTCTGACACCATCGCCGTCGCAGCACACGACCTTACTTCGCGGCCAGCTGGCGCAGCACGTACTGCAGCAGGCCACCGTGGCGGAAGTACTCCACTTCCTTCGGGGTCAGCAGCATCACCGAGACCTCGAAGGTCTTCTTCGTGCCGTCAGCCTTGGTGGCGGTGACGGTGGCGCGCTTGCTGGCACCGTTTTCCAGGCCGGTCACATCGATGGTTTCCGAACCGTCCAGGCCCAGCGACTGCGCATTCTCACCGTTGCGGAACTGCAGCGGCAGCACGCCCATGCCGACCAGGTTGGAGCGGTGGATGCGCTCGAAGCTCTCGGCCACCACCGCCTTCACGCCCAGCAGCAGGGTGCCCTTGGCCGCCCAGTCGCGCGAGGAGCCGGTGCCGTATTCCTTGCCGGCCAGCACCACCAGCGGCACCTTGTCGGCCTTGTACTTCATGGCCGCGTCGTAGATCGCCAGCTTTTCCGGCTGGCCGCCGCCGGCCGGGTAATACAGCGTGTTGCCGCCTTCTTCGCCACCGAACATCAGGTTCTTGATGCGGATGTTGGCGAAGGTGCCGCGTACCATCACGTCATCGTTGCCGCGGCGGCTGCCGTAGCTGTTGAAGTCAGCCGGCTGCACGCCGTGTTCCTGCAGGAAACGGCCTGCCGGCGAATCCTTCTTGATGTTGCCGGCCGGGGAGATGTGGTCGGTGGTGATCGAATCGCCGAACAGCCCCATCACCCGCGCGCCGTGCACATCATCGATGCTGCCGGTCTGCATGGTCATGCCATCGAAGTACGGCGGGTTCTTGATGTAGGTGGAGGCATCGCTCCACTCGTACAGGTTGCCGTCCGGCGAGGCGATGGTGTTCCAGCGGGTATCGCCCTTGAACACGTCGGCGTAGTTCTGCTTGAACATCTCCGGCCCGATGGTGGCGGCGATGACATCGCCGATTTCCTTGTTGCTCGGCCAGATGTCGCGCAGGTACACCGGCTGGCCATCGCTGCCGGTGCCCAGCGGCTGGGTGGTCAGGTCGATGTCGGTGGTGCCGGCGATGGCATAGGCGACCACCAGCGGCGGGCTGGCCAGGTAGTTCATCTTCACTTCGGGGTGCACGCGGCCCTCGAAGTTGCGGTTGCCCGACAGCACTGAGGTGACCGCCAGGTCGCCCGCGGCGATACCGGCGCTGACTTCGGTGGGCAGCGGGCCGGAGTTGCCGATGCAGGTGGTGCAGCCATAGCCGACCACGTAGAAGCCGATCTTCTCCAGCTCCTTCAACACGCCGGCCTTCTCCAGGTAGTCGGTGACCACGCGCGAACCCGGGCCGAGCGAGGTCTTCACCCACGGCTGGCGGTTCAGGCCCTTGGCCGCGGCGTTGCGGGCCAGCAGGCCGGCGCCGATCATCACCGCCGGGTTGGAGGTGTTGGTGCAGGAGGTGATGGCGGCGATGACCACTGCGCCATCCTTCAGGCGCACCTTGCGGCCTTCGGTCTCGATGTCGGCGTAGCCCTTGGCCAGCTGCTCGTTGCCGACCGCCGCACCGCCGCCTTCGTTGACGAAGGTGGAGACATCGGCGCTGCGCTTGTCACGGTTGGCGGTGAGGCCGACCAGAGCGTCGCGGTAGTTCTGCTGCACGTCTTCCAGCAGCACGCGGTCCTGCGGGCGCTTGGGGCCGGCCAGCGAGGGCTTGACGGTGCCCATGTCCAGTTCCAGCGTGCTGCTGTACTGGGCGTGCGGGCTGTTGGCGTCGTGCCACAGGCCCTGGGCCTTGGCATAGGCCTCGACCAGGTCGATCTGCTCTTCGCTGCGGCCGGACAGGCGCAGGTAGTTCAGTGATTCGGCGTCGATCGGGAAGATGCCGCAGGTGGCGCCGTATTCGGGGGCCATGTTGCCGATCGTGGCGCGGTCGGCCAGCGGCAGGTGCTGCAGGCCTTCGCCGAAGAATTCCACGAACTTGCCGACCACGCCCAGCTTGCGCAGCATCTGGGTGACGGTCAGCACCAGGTCGGTGGCGGTGGCGCCCTCGGGCAGCTTGCCGGTCAGCTTGAAGCCGACCACCTGCGGAATCAGCATGGAGGAGGGCTGGCCGAGCATGGCCGCCTCGGCCTCGATGCCGCCCACGCCCCAGCCCAGCACGCCGATGCCGTTGATCATGGTGGTGTGGCTGTCGGTGCCGAACACGGTGTCCGGGTAGGCCACGGCGCGGCCGTCGCTGTCGGCGGTCATCACCACGCGGGCCAGGTTTTCCAGGTTCACCTGGTGGACGATGCCGGTGTTGGGCGGCACCACCTTGAAGTTGTCGAAGGCCTTCTGACCCCAGCGCAGGAAGCCGTAGCGTTCCTGGTTGCGCTGGAACTCGATCCTGCCGTTGATGTCCAGCGCGTCCGGCTTGCCGAACACATCCACCTGCACCGAGTGGTCGATGACCAGTTCGGAGGGAATCTGCGGGTTGATCTGCTCAGGCTTGCCGCCCAGCTTGACCACCGCATCGCGCATGGCGGCCAGGTCGACCACGCAGGGCACGCCAGTGAAATCCTGCAGCACCACGCGCGCGGGCATGAAGGCGATTTCGGTGTCCGGCTCGGCTCTGGGGTCCCAGCTGGCCACGGCCTGGATGTGGTCCTTGCCCACGGTGGCACCGCCATCCTCGTGCCGGAGCAGGTTCTCCAGCAGGATCTTCATCGAATAGGGCAGGTGGGAAATATCGAAGCGCTGGCCCAGCTTGGGCAGGCTGAAGTAGTCGTAGGTCTTGCCGCCGACGTCCAGCTGGCTGCGGGTGGAGAACGAATCGCTCATGCAGGTGACTCCTCTTGCGGATGGCTTGCAGTGGCCCGAGCGGTCGGGCCTGCTTGCGTTCGTCGCGGGCGGTGGGTCCCGCCGCGCCAGTATGAATCATTCAGCGCGGTGGGGCTTGGGTCTGCGGCATCGGGTCCAGCGTACAGCCGGCGGTGTATGGCGCATCTCATGAATGAGGTGGATCCTTTGCGGGACAGGGCCTGCCGTTGGCTGAACAGATGGGGCGGGTAGCAGTATGACCCTCGAAGTATGTATAATTTGTGCATACCGAAGAGAGCCTACCCATGGAAGCCACTGTTGCAGAACGCGGGCAGATCACCCTGCCCAAGGCCGTGCGTGACGCCCTCGGGCTGACCAAGGGCACCCAGCTGAAGGTCGAACTCGACGGCAGCCGCATCATCCTGCGCAAGAGTGTTGACGATGCCATTTCACGGGCACGCGGCAAGTTCGCGCTCGATGGCTTCGATTCGGCCGAGGCCGCCGTGCGCGCCGTGCGCGACGAGGAATAAGCCGTGATGATCGCCGTCGATTCCCCGGTCCTGATCGAACTGCTCAGCAACGGCCCGCAGGCCGATGCGGTGGAGGCCTGCCTGCGGCAGAGCCTGGTCGGTGGCCGCGTGGTGGTCTGCGGGGCCACCCTGGCCGAGATCTGCGCCGCCCTGCGCGGCGGTGCCGAGGTGCTCGAAGCACTGCAGGAAATGGGCGTGCACTTCAACGCGCTGGAGGCCAAATCGGCCCTGCGCGCGGGCGAGATGCAGCGCCGCCACCGGCAGCGCGGGGCCACCCGCCGCAGCCTGGACGACTTCATGGTGGGCGCGCACGCACTGCTGCAGTGCGATGGGCTGATCACCTGGAACGATACATTTTACCGCGACTACTTCAAGGGCCTGAAGCTGATCGTGCCGCAAGCCTGAGCCCAATCCACCTTTTCACCTGCATTACCCGGGAGTTGTCATGTTGGAAGCCTACCGCCACCACGTCGCCGAGCGCGCCGCGCTTGGCATCCCGCCGCTGCCGCTGAGCGCGCAGCTGACGGCCGATGTCATCGAACTGCTGAAGAACCCGCCGGCCGGTGAGGCCGAGTTCCTGCTCGACCTGCTGACCCACCGCGTGCCGGCCGGCGTCGATGACGCCGCCAAGGTCAAGGCCTCGTACCTGGCCGCCATTGCCTTCGGCACCGAGAACAGCGCGCTGATCAGCCGCGAGCGCGCCACCGAACTGCTGGGCACCATGCTCGGCGGTTACAACGTCGCCCCGCTGATCCACCTGCTGGACGATGCGCAGGTCGGCACCGTGGCCGCCAACGCGCTGAAGCACACCCTGCTGGTGTTCGATGCGTTCCATGACGTGCAGGAAAAGGCCAAGGCCGGCAACGCCAACGCCCAGGCCGTGCTGCAGAGCTGGGCCGACGCCGAGTGGTTCACCAGCAACCCGGAAGTGCCGCAGAGCCTGACCGTCACCGTGTTCAAGGTGCCGGGCGAAACCAACACCGACGACCTGTCGCCGGCCCCGGACGCCACCACCCGCCCTGACATTCCGATGCACGCCCTGGCGATGCTGAAGAACAAGCGCGACGACGCGGCGTTCACCCCGGAAGAAGACGGCAAGCGCGGCCCGATCCAGCAGATCCTCGATCTCAAGGACAAGGGTCACCTGGTGGCCTACGTCGGCGACGTGGTCGGCACCGGTTCCTCGCGCAAGTCGGCCACCAACAGCGTGCTGTGGTGGACCGGCGATGACATTCCGTACATCCCGAACAAGCGCGCCGGCGGCGTCTGCCTGGGTGGCAAGATCGCCCCGATCTTCTACAACACCATGGAAGATGCCGGCGCGCTGCCGATCGAGCTGGACGTCTCGCAGATGGGCCACGGCGACGTGGTCGAGCTGCGCCCGTACGACGGCAAGGCCCTGAAGAACGGCGAAGTGATCGCCGAGTTCGAAGTGAAGAGCGACGTGCTGTTCGACGAAGTGCGCGCCGGTGGCCGCATTCCGCTGATCATCGGCCGTGGCCTGACCGGCAAGGCGCGCGAAGCGCTGGGCCTGGCCCCGACCGACCTGTTCCGCCTGCCGGTGCAGCCGGCCGACACCGGCAAGGGCTTCTCGCTGGCGCAGAAGATGGTCGGCCGCGCCTGCGGTCTGCCGGAAGGCCAGGGCATGCGCCCGGGTACCTACTGCGAACCGAAGATGACCTCGGTCGGCTCGCAGGACACCACCGGCCCGATGACCCGCGACGAGCTGAAGGACCTGGCCTGCCTGGGCTTCTCGGCCGACCTGGTGATGCAGTCGTTCTGCCACACCGCGGCCTACCCGAAGCCGGTGGACGTGAAGACCCAC
This sequence comes from Stenotrophomonas maltophilia, assembly GCA_009912235.1. Classification (GTDB taxonomy): domain Bacteria; phylum Pseudomonadota; class Gammaproteobacteria; order Xanthomonadales; family Xanthomonadaceae; genus Stenotrophomonas; species Stenotrophomonas maltophilia_AV. Next base: position 537,897 of record WNDS01000001.1, on the reverse strand, counting down.
CACACCCTGCCGGAGTTCATCTCCACCCGTGGTGGCGTTTCGCTGCGCCCGGGCGACGGCGTGATCCATAGCTGGCTCAACCGCATGCTGCTGCCGGACACCGTCGGTACCGGTGGTGACTCGCACACCCGTTTCCCGGTGGGCATTTCGTTCCCGGCCGGTTCGGGCCTGGTCGCCTTCGCCGCGGCCACCGGCGTGATGCCGCTGGACATGCCCGAGTCGGTGCTGGTGCGCTTCAAGGGCCAGATGCAGCCGGGCGTGACCCTGCGTGACCTGGTCAACGCAATCCCGCTGTACGCCATCAAGTCGGGCCTGCTGACCGTGGCCAAGGTCGGCAAGAAGAACATCTTCTCCGGCCGCATCCTGGAAATCGAAGGCCTGCCGGAGCTGAAGGTCGAACAGGCGTTCGAGCTGTCCGACGCCTCGACCGAGCGTTCGGCTGCCGGTTGCTCGGTGCGCCTGAACAAGGAACCGATCATCGAGTACCTGACCAGCAACATCACCCTGCTGAAGTGGATGATTGCCGAGGGTTACCAGGATCCGCGTTCGCTGCAGCGCCGTATCGAGAAGATGGAAGCGTGGCTGGCCAACCCGGAGCTGCTGGAGCCGGATGCCGACGCCGAGTACGCTGCCGTCATCGAGATCGACCTGGCCGACATCCACGAGCCGATCGTGGCCTGCCCGAACGACCCGGACCACGTGAAGACGCTGTCTGAAGTGGCCGGTGCCAAGATCGACGAAGTGTTCATCGGTTCGTGCATGACCAACATCGGTCACTTCCGTGCCGCTGCGAAGCTGCTGGAAGGCAAGCGCGACCTGCCGACCCGCCTGTGGGCGGCCCCGCCGACCAAGATGGACGCCTCGGAGCTGACCAAGGAAGGCGTGTACGGCACCTTCGGCGCCACCGGCGCACGCATGGAAATGCCGGGCTGCTCGCTGTGCATGGGCAACCAGGCACAGATCCGCGAAGGCTCCACCGCGATGTCGACCTCGACCCGCAACTTCCCGAACCGCCTGGGCCGCAACACCAACGTGTACCTGGGTTCGGCCGAACTGGCCGCGATCTGCTCGCGTCTGGGCCGCATCCCGACCAAGGAAGAGTACATGGCCGATGTGGGCGTGATCGCCGCCAGCGGCGCGGAGATCTACCGCTACATGAACTTCGACCAGATCGAGGAATACCAGGACGTGGCCAAGACGGTCGCTGCCTGATCCTGCTGATCGGTTGATGCTGTAAACGAAGAACCCCCGGTGAAAGCCGGGGGTTTTTTTGTGGGCTGGGGGCGGGGTCAGATCCGTTTTCCAGAGGAGAACGGATCTGACCCCGGGGCACTCACGGGTAGCGGAACGGCCACGCCTCGGGGGCATCGTCGCTGCGTTCGGCGCAGACCTCGCGGAAGGTCTGCAGGAACGCGCGCTGGGGCCGGGTCGGGTGCCAGTCGGCGCGGGTGGTCAGGCCGATGCGGCGACGCAGGCTGTGGCCGGCCAGCCCGATTTCGGTGAGCACCCCCGCGCGGCACTCGAACACGAACTGGTCGCGCGACATCAGCGTGAGCCAGTCATCCTCCAGCAGCAGGCCGCGGGTGATCACCACCGAGCCGCATTCGATGCGCAGCGCGGGCGGTTCATGCCCGTTCTCGCGGAACATGCGCTCCCAGCGCGCACGCACCGGCGCGCCGCTGGCGGGAATCACCCAGGGGTATGCCAGCAACGTGTCGAAACCGAGGCGGGCCTGGCCTGCCAGCGGGTGTCCGCTGCGGCCGACGATGACCGGGTCGTCGTCGAACAGACCCTCCTGCACCACATCGGGTACCGCGCTGAGATCGCGAATGGCGCCGACCAGCAGGTCCAGGCCGCCTTCGCGCAGGTCCGAGAGCAGTTCGGCAAAGGGGCCTTCGACCACGTTCACGGTGGCACCGGGCCAGGCCCGGGCGAAGCGCGCCAACGCCTGCGGCAACAGGATGGCGCGTGCCAGCGGCATCACCCCGATCGCCAGCCGGCCGCCCTGCTGGTCGCGCAGTGCCGCCAGTTCGTCCACGCCGGCGGCCAGCTCGGACAGCGCCAGCCGCACCTGGCGCAGCAGCCGGGTGGCGGCCGGCGTGGCCTGCAGGGTCTTGCCCCGGCGCAGCAGCAGCGGCACCTCGATGACCGCCTCCAGGTCGCGCACCGCACGGTGCATGGCCGGCTGCGAAAGCCCGGCGCGGGCGGCGGCCAGTGTGTAGCTGCCGGCGGTGTCCACTGCGGTGAGGGCGCGCAGCTGGCTCAGGGTCAGGCGCCGTTCCAGTGCGGGCAGGGCCGGCAACCGTGCCGCGCGCCGGGCCAGGCGCACCCCGCGCGCCAGGGAGCCGAGCGCCCGCTCCACCCGCGGCACCAGCAGCAGGGCGGCCTCGGTGGCGGACATGCCGCCGGGCTGGCGGTCGAACAGGGCCGCGTCCAGCTGGCGTTCCAGCCGGGCGATGGCCTGGGTCAGTGCGGGCTGGAACAGGTTGATGCGCGGCGCGGCGGCGCTGATGCCCCCATGAACGTGTACGGCCACCAGCGCGTGCAGATGCTTCAGGTTCAGCTCGGCAAGCGCATCCATGCCACAACTATAACCAGATTGAATGGGTCGGACGGAAAACGATCTTTCATGAAGCGGCGGCTGCGGACCAGACTGCGCCAACCCGAACGAGGATGGATGGATGTCCCGCGTTGTGACCCATGCCGAGCGCGCCGAACCGGCGCTGATCCATGCCCTGGCCGAGGCCGGTGTGGCCACCGTGCACGAAGCGCAGGGCCGCAGCGGCCTGCTGCACCCGCGCCTGCGCCCGGTGTATTCCGGGGCGCGCATTGCCGGCAGCGCGGTGACGGTGTCGGTGCCGCCGGGCGACAACTGGATGATGCACGTGGCCATCGAGCAGCTGCAGCCGGGCGACGTGCTGGTGGTGGCGCCGACCAGCGACTGCACCGACGGCTACTTCGGCGACCTGCTGGCGACCTCGGCGCAGGCGCGCGGTTGCGTGGGCCTGGTGATCGATGCCGGCGTACGCGATGTGCGCGAGCTGACCGCGATGGGGTTCCCGGTCTGGAGCCGGGCGGTGCACGCGCAGGGCACGGTGAAGCAGACGCTGGGCGCGGTGAACGTGCCGCTGGTGTGTGGCGGTGCGGCCGTGGAGGCCGGCGATATCGTGGTGGCTGACGACGATGGCATCTGCATCGTGCCGCGCCTGCACGCCGCAACGGTGGCCGCCGAGGCGCAGACACGCGAGGCGCGCGAGGCCGACAAGCGCGTGCGGCTGGCGCGCGGTGAACTGGGCCTGGATATCTACGGCATGCGTGACGCGCTGGCCGCCAAGGGGCTGCGCTATGAATGACGGCGTGCGCGCGATGTGGATGCGCGGTGGCACCTCCAAGGGCGGCTTCTTCGTGGCCGACGAGCTGCCGGCCGATGCCGCCGCGCGCGATGCCTTCCTGCTGCGCGCCTACGGTTCGCCCGATCTGCGGCAGATCGATGGCATGGGCGGCGCCGATCCGCTGACCTCCAAGGTGGCGGTGGTCTCGCGCTCGGTCCGTGCCGATGCCGATGTGGACTACCGGTTCCTGCAGGTGTTCGTGGACCAGGCGGTGGTCAGCGATGCGCAGAACTGCGGCAACATGCTGGCCGGGGTCGGCCCGTTCGCGATCGAGCGCGGGCTGGTGGCGGCCACCGGCGATGCAACCGAGGTGCGCATCTTCATGGCCAACACCGGCACGCTGGCCACCGCGACGGTGCAGACCCCTCGGGCCGGGTGAGCTACGCCGGGCATGCGCAGATCGACGGCGTGCCGGGCACGGCCGCACCGGTACCGCTGGCGTTCGAGGACACCGCCGGTTCCAGCTGCGGCGCCCTGCTGCCGACCGGGCAGCTGACCGACCGCATCGACGGGGTGGAGGTGACCCTGATCGACAACGGCATGCCCTGCGTGGTGCTGCGTGCGGCCGACCTGGGCATCAGCGGGCACGAAGACCGCGCCACGCTGGATGCCGATACCGCGCTGAAGGCCCGGCTGGAGGCGATCCGCCTGCAGGCCGGGCCACTGATGCGGCTGGGTGACGTGGCCGCGCAGTCGGTGCCGAAGATGATGCTGGTGGCCGCGCCGCGTGCCGGCGGGGCGATCAGCGTGCGTTCGTTCATTCCGCACCGCTGCCACGCCTCGGCGGGCGTGCTGGGCGCGGTGACGGTGGCCACGGCCTGCCTGCTGCCCGGCACCCCGGCGCATGCGCTGGCGGTGCTGCCGGGCGGGGCGGTGCAGACCCTGCAGGTGGAGCACCCCAGCGGTGCCACCGGCTGCGTGATCACGCTGGACTCGGCCGGGCAGGTGGCCCGGGCGGCGGTAGTGCGTACCGCACGGAAGCTGTTCGATGGCGTGCTGTTCGACTGAACAGGCAGCGCCTTTCTATCATCTGCGACCTGAGAGGGTTGTCATGACCGTGGTACAGAAGCGGCCCGGCCGCTTCGGCCTTGTAGGCCAATTGTGGTTCCAGGTGCTGGCGGGCACCGTGATCGGCGTGCTGCTGGGCTGGCTGCAGCCCGACCTCGGCTCGGCGATAAAGCCGCTGGGCGATGGCTTCATCAAGCTGATCCGCATGATGATCGGCCCGATCATCTTCGTCACCGTGGTGCACGGCATCGCCGGCATGCGCGACATGCGCAGCGTGGGCCGCCTGGCGCTGAAATCGCTGCTGTATTTCGAGGCCATCACCATCCTGGCGCTGATCGTCGGGCTGGTGGCGGTGGACCTGTGGAAGCCGGGGGGCGGGCATGAACATCGATGCGGCCAGCATCGACATGGCCAGCATCCAGGGGTACGTGCACAGCGCCCATGACCAGTCGGTGGTGGCCTACATCATGGCCATCATCCCCAACACGCTGGTCAGCGCGTTCACCGAGGCCCACGTGCTGCAGGTGCTGTTCGTGGCCGTGCTGTCCGGCGTGGCGCTGGCCGCCACCGGCGAGCGTGGCAAGCCGGTGATGGCGGTGATCGAGAGCGCCTCGGGCGCGCTGTTCAAGATCATCGGCTACATCATGTACGTGGTGCCGATCGGTGCATTCGGCGCCATCGCCTTCACCGTGGGCCAGTTCGGCGCCGGCTCGCTGCTGTCGCTGGGCGAGCTGATCATCGAGTTCTTCGCGGTCTGCGCGGTGTTCACCGTGGTGGTGCTGGGCAGCGTGTGCTGGTGGACCGGTGCCAGCCTGTGGCGGCTGCTGGGCTACCTGCGCGACGAAATCGTGATCGTGGCGGCCACCACCTCCACCGAGACCGTGCTGCCGCGCCTGATCGAGAAGATGAAGAAGCTGGGCTGCGAGGAAGGCGTGGTGGGTTTCGTGATTCCGGCCGGCTACTCGTTCAACCTCGATGGCACCTGCCTGTACCTGACCGCGGTGGCGATCTTCCTGGCCCAGGCCACCAACACCGAGCTGACGGTCTGGCACCAGCTGGCGCTGATCGCGGTGCTGCTGCTGACCTCCAAGGGCGCCGCCGGCGTGGCCGGTGCCGCGTTCGTGGTGCTGGCGGCCACGCTGGGCACCACCGGCACGATTCCGGTGGCCAGCATCGCGCTGATCCTGGGCATCCACCGCATCCTGGCCGAGGGCCTGACCTTCGTGAACCTGGTCGGCAACGCGATCGCGGTACTGGTCATCGCCAAGTGGGAAGGCAAGCTGGACGAGAAGACCATGGCCGCGCAGATCGGCACCCGCCGCACCCGTGCGCGGCTGCTGGCCAGCCAGCCCGCCTGACCCCGAGGCCACGGCGTGGCCGTGGCACTGAACCCCAACGCATTCACCTGGTGCCCGCGCACCGGGGAGGGAGCCTGCATGTCCCGTTTCCTGCATTCCCCGCTGTACCTGCTGCTGGCCAGCCTGCTGGCCGCCCCGGCGCTGGCCGCCGAACACCGCGCCCCCGATGGCGTGGACCTGACCCTGGACCTGGTGGGCAACGTCGCCCACAACCCGGTGGGCGGGGTGAAGGAGGGCACCGAGGGTTCGTACTGGATCATGGCGCAGTCGAAGTTCGACCTGGACAAGCTGTTCGGCGTGCACAACACCGATATCGACGCACAGTGGGCCTGGTTCGCCGGCGGCAACCTCGCGCGCGAGAAGATCGGCAATTCGATCAGCGCGCAGCAGACCTGGCGCCCGGTGGCCGGCGGCCGCCTGACCCGACTGACCATCACCCACCGCTTCGACAACGGCCTGAGCATCACCGCCGGGCGTGCGCCGGTGAACAGCTACTTCAACAATTCGGCACTGAACTGCGTGTTCATGAGCAACGCGATGTGCCTGACCCCGTACGGGGCGATCACCGACCTGGGCATCACCGCGTACCCGAATTCCTCGTGGGCGGCGATCGTGCGCTACGACGTGGACGACCGCTGGTACGCACAGGCCGGCGTGTTCGATTTCAACAATGACCTGAACAAGGCCGGCAAGAACGGGGTGGATTTCTCTTTCGGCGAAGGCACCGGCGCGATCAGTGCCTACGAGGTGGGTTACCAGACCAGCTTCGCCAACGACCGCCTGCCGCGTACCTACCGGCTGGGCGTGTACCGCAACACCGACGGCGGGCGCAGTTCGTTCTTCGATGCCAACGGCAACTCGGCGGCGTTGACCGGCAAGCCCACCGCTGCGCTGGACGGCTCGCGGGTGGGCTGGTACGCGATGGGCGACCAGACCATCTGGCGCGGCGAGGGCAAGCGCAACCTGGCGCTGTTCGCGCGTGCCTACGTGAACACCGGCAACGAAGCACCGGTGGACCAGTTCTTCTCGGCCGACTTCGTCAAGACCGGCACCTTCGCCGGGCGTGACCAGGACACCCTGGCCATGTTCGTGTCCAACACGCACTTCAGTGACGAGCAGATCGCCTTCCTGCGCGACCGCCGTGCCCGCCACGGGGGCACCGGCAGCCCGCATTCGGACGAGATCATCACCGAGCTGAGCTACGGCTGGGCGGTGCACAAGGGCATCCGCCTGATGCCCAACCTGCAGTACGTGATCAACCCCGACCCGATCTTCGCCCCCACCCGCACCACCGACATCGCCAACGCGCTGATCGTCGGCCTGCGCGTGGACGTGCATTTCGCCCAGCTGTTCGGCTGGTGACCCCAAGTTCCAGGAGATCCCCCATGATCATCGACTGCCACGGCCACTACACCACCGCGCCGGCCGCCCACGATGCGTTCCGCAAGGCGCAGGTGGCGCATTTCAACGACCCCTCGCTGCCGCCGGCGCTGTACCCGCAGATCAGCGACGATGCACTGCGCGAGAGCGTGGAGGCCAACCAGCTGCGCCTGCTGCGCGAGCGCGGTGCGGACATGACCATCTTCTCCCCGCGTGCCAGCACCATGGCCCACCATGTGGGCGACGAGCGGGTGAGCGCCGAATGGACCGCGCGCTGCAACGACCTGATCGCGCGCGTGGTGCAGCTGTACCCACAGCAGTTCATCGGCGTGTGCCAGCTGCCGCAGTCGCCGGGCGTGCTCATTGCCCATTCGGTGGCCGAGCTGGAGCGCTGCGTGACGGAACTGGGCTTTGTCGGCTGCAACCTGAACCCGGATCCGTCCGGTGGCCACTGGGACGGGCTGCCGCTGACCGACCGCGCCTGGTACCCGTTCTACGAGAAAATGGTGGAGCTGGACGTGCCGGCCATGGTGCACGTGTCCGGCAGCTGCAACGCCAACTTCCACGCCACTGGCGCGCACTACCTCAATGCCGATACCACCGCGTTCATGCAGTTCCTGCAGGGCGACCTGTTCCGTGATTTCCCCACGCTGCGCTTCATCATTCCGCACGGGGGCGGGGCGGTGCCTTACCATTGTGGGCGCTTCCGTGGCCTGGCCGACATGCTGGGCAAGCCCGCCCTGGCCGAGCATGTGATGAAGAACGTGTTCTTCGATACCTGCGTATACCACCAGCCCGGCATCGACCTGCTGTTCGAGGTGATCGACATCGACAACATCCTGTTCGGTTCGGAAATGGTTGGCGCGGTGCGCGGCATCGACCCGCAGACCGGTTACTTCTTCGATGACACCCGCCGTTACGTGGACGCACTGCCGCTCTCCGGGCAGGACCGCTACAAGGTGTTCGAGGGCAATGCGCGGCGCGTCTACCCGCGGCTGGATGCACAGCTGACGGCGAGGGGGCTGTGATGGCCGCCTTCCAGAAGGATGCCGACTGGCTGGATTTCCACCCCGACCCGAGCCGGCCCACGTTCGTGCCGCCGCCGGGTGCGGTGGATGCGCACTGCCATGTGTTCGGGCCGGGCGATGTGTTCCCGTACGCGCCGGAACGCAAGTACACCCCGTGCGATGCCAGCCGCGAGCAGCTGTTCGCGCTGCGCGATTTCCTCGGGTTCAGCCGCAACGTGATCGTGCAGGCCACCTGCCACGGCGCCGACAACCGCGCGCTGGCGGGCGCCCTGCAGGCCAGCAACGGCCTTGCGCGTGGCGTGGCGACCGTGCGCGATACCGTCAGCGACGAGGAGCTGCAGCAGCTGCATGCCGCCGGTGTGCGCTGGGTGCGCTTCAATTTCGTGCGGCGGCTGGTGGACCCGAAACCGGATGCGTACTACCACCGCATCATCGAGCGCATCGCGCCGCTGGGCTGGCACGTGGTGGTGTATTTCGAGGCGGCCGACCTGGCCGAGCGCTGGAACTTCTTCACCACGCTGCCAACCACGGTGGTGGTGGACCACATGGGCCGCCCGGATGTGAGCCAGCCGCTGGACGGCCCGGCGTTCCAGCGCTTCGTGCGGCTGATGGACGAGCACGGCAACGTGTGGAGCAAGGTGAGCTGCCCGGAACGGCTGTCACGCAGTGGCCCGCCGCACTACGCCGATGTGGTGCCGTTCGCGCGGCACCTGGTCACCCGTTTCCCGGACCGGGTGCTGTGGGGCACGGACTGGCCGCACCCCAACCTGAAGCAGTACATGCCCGATGACGGCCAGCTGGTGGACGTGATTCCGCAGATCGCGCCCACTGCAGCGCTGCAGTGGGCGTTGCTGGTGGACAACCCGATGCGGCTCTACTGGGCCTGAGGCCGGGCGCGGCACGGGCGTGGCCGGCGCCGGTGTGGCGTCTGCCGCCGAAGGGCGCGACGGATCCTGGGCCTGTGCTGCCGCAGCGGTGGACAGGGACAGCGACAGACCGGCCAACAGGGCGGTGCCGAGCCGGGTCTGGCGGAGTGCCACGGCGTTGCCCCCTGGGCAGGAATGAGCAGTGCAGGCCGGGTTCCCTGACCGGCCCCTGCGTATGCGTCATGTGCTGCGGCAGGGGGCCAGCGCCAGCAGCCGTTCGGCGATGCGTTCCAGCGGCACCTGCTCGTCGGCAGCGCCCAGCTTGAAGGCGGCGCCCGGCATGCCCCAGACCACGCTGGCGGCCTCGTCCTGCACCAGCGTGGCGGCGCCGGCCTGGCGCATTTCCAGCAGGCCGCGCGCGCCATCGTCACCCATGCCGGTGAGGATGGCACCGATGGCATTGCCACCGGCACTCTGCGCCACCGAGCGGAACAGGACGTCCACTGCCGGCTTGTGGCGGTTGACCGCCGGGCCGTCGTCGACGCGGCAGCGCCAGCGCGCACCGTCGCGGATGATGCGCAGGTGCTTGCCGCCGGCCGGCAGGTAGGCATGGCCCGGCAGCACGGCCATGCCATCGGTGGCTTCGCGCACGGCCATGGCCGAATGGCGGTTCAGGCGCTCGGCGAAGGCAGCGCTGAAGCCGGCGGGCAGGTGCTGGGTCATCACCACGGCCGGGGCGTCGGCGGGCATGCTTTCCAGCACCACCCGCAGCGCTTCGGTACCGCCGGCCGAGGAACCGATGGCGATCAACTTGTCGGTGGTGCGGAACTGCGCGGCCGGGCGTGCGGCCGGCACCGGCGTGGCGGCCAGGCCTACAAGCGGTGCGGGCGCGCGGCTGAGCGTGCGCACGCGCGAACGTGCGGCGGTCTTGACCTTGGCGATGATCTCTTCGGCGTAGCCCTGCAGGCCGCGGGCCACGTCGAGCTTGGGCTTGGAAATGAAATCCACCGCGCCCAGCGCCAGCGCCTGCAGGGTGGTGTCGGCACCGCGCTCGGTCAGCGAGGAAATCATCACCACCGGCAGCGGGTGCAGGCGCATCAGGTTTTCCAGGAACGCCAGGCCGTCCATGCGCGGCATTTCCACGTCCAGCGTGATCACGTCCGGGGCCAGCCGCTTGATCTTCTCGCGCGCCAGCAGCGGGTCTGCGGCAGTGCCGACCACTTCGATGCCGGTGTCGCTGCCGAGGATCTCGGTCAGCATCTGCCGCACCACGGCCGAGTCGTCGTCGATCAGCACGCGGCAGGGAGGGGAGAGGGTCATTCGAACAGCTCCACGCCACCGGTGACCGGTGCCTTGGACAGGCGCGCACGCACCGCCGATTCGGTCGCGGCCACTTCGGCTTCGTGGGCATGCGGCAGGCGCTGCACCACCACGCGGCCGCTGTCGGCGAAGAACCAGATCTTGCGCGGGTGGATGCCGCACAGGTCTTCGGCAATGATCGGAATATGTTCGGCCTGCAGGTACTGGCGCACGAACTCGGCGTTGCGCGTGCCCACCGGGTTGCTGGTGAAGCCCTTGAGCACGTTGGCGCCGTCGAACACCTTGGCTTCCAGGCGCTTGCGGTGTGCACCGCGCTTGAGCATGTCGTTGATCAGCAGTTCCATGGCATAGCTTCCGTAGCGCGTGGGCGCGCCATCGCCGACGTTGCCTTCGGGCAGCAGGAAATGGTTCATGCCGCCGATCTTCAGCACCGGGTCGCGCATGCAGGCGGCCACGCAGGACCCCAGCGTGGTGGTCAGCGCGGTGGTGTCATCCACCACCAGGTACTGGGTGGGCAGCAGCTTGGCGGCCACGGTCTGGAACCGTGCGTCCTGGTAGCGCATCACATCGTCGGCACGCATCGTGGCGTTCATGCGCTGGCGCTCGTGGCGCGGCGGTACAGGGTGCGTCCGCAGGGCTGGATCAGGTCGGCGGCGTGCAGGTAGTTTTCCGAGTGGCCGGTGTACAGCAGGCCATCGTCGGCCAGGTGCTGCACCAGACGGCCGAGGATGCCGCGTTGGGTGGGCTTGTCGAAGTAGATCATCACGTTGCGGCAGAACAGGGCGTCGAACGGCCCGCCGACGTCGTAGCGGCTGGCCAGCAGGTTGAGCGGGCGGAAATCGATCAGGTCGCGCAGCGCGGACAGCACGCGGCACTGGCCCTCGTTGGGGCCGCTGCCACGCTGGAAATAGCGCCGGCGCAGCTCCGGGTCGAGGTTGGCCACGCGGTCCAGCGCGTAGACGCCGCGGCCGGCGGTGGCCAGCACCTGGGTGTCGACGTCGGTGGCCACGATGCGCACCGGCGGCTTCAGCGTGCCGTAGACCTCGCAGGCGGTGATCGCCATCGAGTAGGGCTCTTCACCGGTGGAGGCCGCGCACGACCACAGCAGCTGGGTGCCGCGGCCCTGGCGGCGCTGCAGCTCTTCGCGCAGTTTGTCGAAGTGATGCGGCTCGCGGAAGAACGAGGTCAGGTTGGTGGTCAGCGCGTTGGTGAACGCCTGCCATTCCTCGCCGTCACCCTGCTCCAGGTGGTCCAGGTACTGCTGGAAGCTGCGCATGCCCAGTGCACGCAGCCGGCGCGAAATCCGGCCATAGACCATGTCACGCTTGGCCGGTGCCAGTGCGATGCCGGCACGCTGGTAGATCAGGTCGCAGACGCGGCGGAAGTCGCGGTCGGCGAAGTCGAACTCACGGGCGCTGCCGGCCGTGGTGGGGGGAGGGCTGTGCATCAGAACTCCTGCCACTCGCCGTCATCGCTGGCCGGGGTACGGCGCGGTGCAGGCGCGGGGGGGCGTGTGGGGGCAGCCGGCGGGCGCGGGCGTGCGCTGGCGGCCGGGCGTGCAGCCGGGGCGGGGCGGGCAGGGGCTTCAACCTGGGCCACGGCGGCCTTCACTGCTGCGGCCACCTGGTTGTCGAGGCGGAAGATGGCCACCGCATCGGCCAGCTGGCCAGCCTGTTCTTCCATGGCGCGCGCGGCGGCGGTGGCTTCTTCCACCAGCGCGGCGTTCTGCTGGGTGGTTTCGTCCATCTGCACCACGGTCTGGTTGACCTGCTCGATGCCGGCCGACTGTTCCTGCGAGGCGGCGGAGATCTCGGCCATGATGTCGGTCACGCGCTGCACCGAGGCGACGATCTCGCCCATGGTGGCGCCGGCCTTGTGCACCAGTGCCGAACCGTCGGCGACCTTGCCGACCGAATCATCGATCAGGCCCTTGATCTCCTTGGCCGCAGCGGCCGAGCGCTGGGCCAGGGTGCGCACTTCGCTGGCGACCACGGCGAAGCCCCGGCCCTGTTCACCGGCACGCGCGGCTTCCACCGCCGCGTTCAGCGCCAGGATGTTGGTCTGGAAGGCGATGCCATCGATGACCGAGATGATCTCGGCGATACGCCGCGAGGAGCCCTCGATAGCGGCCATGGTGGTGACCATGCGGCCCACCACTTCGCCGCCCTGCGAGGCCACGCCCTGTGCGCCGATGGCCAGCTGGTTGGCCTGGCGGGCGTGTTCGGCGTTCTGGCGCACGGTGGAGGTCAGTTCCTCCATCGAGGCGGCGGTTTCTTCCAGGTTGGCGGCCTGCTGCTCGGTGCGGCGCGAGAGATCATTGTTGCCGGCGGCGATTTCGCCAGCCGCGCCGTTGATGCTGCGCGCGGCGGCCTGGATGCCGCCGACGATGCGGGTGAGCTGGCCGACGGTGGTGTTGGCATCGTCGCGCATGGTGGCAAACACGCCGTTGAAGCGGCCTTCCATGCGCGCGGTCAGGTCGCCGGCGGCGATGGCCTGCAGCAGCTGCGAGAGCTGGCCCAGGTTGCCGTCGGCCACCTGCATCATGGTGTTCAGCTGCTCGATCATCTGCTTGAAATCGTGCGCGAAACGCTCGCTGTCGCCGCGCTGGCTGAAATCGCCGGCCGCGGCCGCTGCAGCCAGCTGCTGGATTTCGGTGTTGATGGCCAGCAGGCTGGCCTTGGCCGCATCCATCGATTCATGCAGGGCGGCGCGGCTGCCCGGCAGGCGGCGTGCGTCCGGGGCCAGGTTGCCGATGGCGTACTGGTTGAGCACCGCGATGGCATCGACGATGGCGTCCAGGTGCTCGAAGATGACCGTGTTGATGCCGTGCGCGAGCTGGCCGTAGACGCCGGGGAAATCCTCGGGCATGCGGTGGCTGATGTCCGGGCCGGCATGCATCTGCGCCATGGTCTGGGTTTCCTGCGAGAAACGGCGCAGCAGCGCGGTCATCTCGCCGGTGGCGGCCAGCATGCGGCCGGTCTCGTCGCGGCTGCTGGACTGGCTGTGCTGGGTCAGGTCGCCACGCGAGACGGCCTGGATGGCCAGCACGGCCTTGCCCAGCGGTACGGTGATGGCGCGCGAGATCACCACGGCCAGTGCGATGGCCACCAGCGCCAGCAGCACGATGCAGCTGATGATGGCGATGACGCTGCTGCGGTGGGTGGCGTTGGCCTGGGCCAGCTTGCCGGCCATCTGCGTGTCCAGGAAACCACCGAGTGCCTTCAGGTCGTCGAACAGCTGGCGGCGCAGCGGGCGCAATTTCGCGTCGGATACCTGCTGGGCCTGCGCGCCGTCGCCAGCGGCGATGGCCGCACGCATCTCCTTGTTGGCAGCCAGGTAGGCGTCCAGGGCGCTGGCCACGGTCTGGTACAGGGCGCGCTCGCGCGGGCCGGACGGCAGCGCCGCATAGGCGGCCAGTTCCTTGCGCATGGTGGCGGCGGTGGCCTCCATGCGGTTGTTGTAGTCGGCCACCTTCTCGGCCTGGTCCAGTATGCTCAGCTGGGCCAGCTCGAAAGTGCGGAATTCGCCGAGCTGCGAGCGTGCTTCGCCCAGGTGCTGGACCGAGGGAATATCGTTGCCGGCCATCGACGCCAGCTGGGCATTGACTTCGTTGAGGCGCAGCAGGGCGAAGACGCCCATCACGATCGTCATCAGGGTGGTGAGGATGAAACCGAGCGCCAGCTTGCGGGCGATGGGCAGGTCGTGGAACCACTTCATGCAGGGTGCTCCAGGGCAGGGCAAAGCGCCCGCGCGGCGGGGCGCGGGCACGGATGGGGTGCGGAAGGGACCGACGGGCGGGGTGCAGCGTGGAAGCCATTGCGCCGTCACAGCGGATAACGGCGCGGCGCTGGCGCACTTTAGCGACGGAGATCACATTCAGTGGCGGATGGCGACGGCCGCTGGATCCTTTCCATTGCAACGATTGACCGCGTGCAGGTGCGCGCGTGGGCCTGTGACTGGAATTACCGGGTTCACAGTTTCGCGGGGCGCGTGTGGGCGGGGCGCACCGTCGCGTGGCGGGCGCGCGCAAACGAAAACGCCGCCCCTGCGGGCGGCGTATTCGAACAGCACGGCTGATGGCTGGCCTGCATGCGGCTCAGGCCGCCTGGGGCACCCGCAGCGAGCGCACCAGCCCGCCGATGTCCACGATCAGCGCCACGCGGCCATCGCCGAGGATGGTGGCACCGGACACCCTGCCGATGCGGCGGTAGTTGTTCTCGATGTTCTTCACCACCACCTGCTGCTGGCCGACCAGTTCGTCCACCTCCAGCGCGATCTTCTGGCCATCGCCCTCGACCACCACCAGCGATTCGCTGCCGGGCGCGCGTTCGCCGTAGCCGTAGTACTCGCTGAGCGAGAGGATCGGCAGGTACTCGCCGCGCACGCGCAGCACGCGGCCATCGCCGGCCATGGTGCGGATGTCCTCGGCCTGCGGCTGCAACGCTTCCAGCACGTAGGCCAGCGGCAGGATCAGGGTTTCCCCCGCCACCGCCACGGTCATGCCGTCCAGGATGGCCAGGGTGAGCGGCAGGCGGATCAGCGTGGGTGTGCCGCTGCCCAGGCTGCTTTCAATCTGTACTTCGCCGCCCAGCGCCTGGAGGTTGCGGCGGACCACGTCCATGCCCACGCCCCGCCCGGACAGGTCGGTCACTGCATCGGCGGTGGAGAAGCCGGGCTGGAAGATCAGGTCCCAGGCCTGCGAATCGGTGGGGTTGTCCGGCACGGCCAGGCCACGTTCGTGGGCCTTGGCCAGAATCTTCTCGCGGTTCAGGCCGCGGCCGTCGTCGCTGACTTCGATGACGATGTGGCCACCCTGGTGCGAGGCTGCCAGGGTGATCGTGCCGGTCTCGTCCTTCCCGGCATCGCGCCGCACATCGGGCATTTCCAGACCGTGGTCGATCGAGTTGCGCACCAGGTGCACCAGCGGATCGGCAATCTTCTCGATCAGTCCCTTGTCCAGCTCGGTGCCTTCGCCGACGGTGCGCAGGCACACCTGCTTGCCCAGCCGGGTGGACAGATCGCGGACCAGGCGCGGGAAGCGGCGGAACACCGCATCCATCGGCAGCATGCGCACGCCGATGACCGCTTCCTGCAGGTCGCGGGTATTGCGTTCGAGCAGGTTCAGGCCGGCGAACAGGCGCTCGGCATGGACCGAATCGATGGCATTGGACACCTGCTTGAGCATGGCCTGGGTGATGACCAGTTCGCCCACCAGGTTGATCAGTGCATCGACCTTGTCGACGCTGACACGGATGGAGGTTTCCGCTTCATGCGCGGCGGCGGCCGGGGCGGCAGCGGGCGCTGCGGCGGGGCGGCCGCCACCGGTGCGGGCGTGGCGGCGGCCGGCGCCTGCGTGGCCAGGCTCGGCGGCGCGGCCGGGCAGATGTCCAGTTCGCAGTCGTCCACCACCCAGGCGAAGGTGTCTTCGATCTTGCTGCGCGGCACCTTGCCGACCAGGCCAAGATCCCACGCCAGGTGGGCTTCCAGCGGGTCGAGCTGGTTGAAGCCGGGCAGGCGTTCCAGGCGCGCGGCCACCTGCAGCGAGCCCAGGTGTTCCAGTTCGCGGATGATGCGCAGCGGGTCGTTGCCGCTCATGAACAGCGAGGGCGCCGGCACGAAGCCGATCTGCCAGGCCTCCGGGGTGTCGTCGACCTTGGCTGCGGCCACCGGCGCGGCAGGCGCGGCCTGTCCGGCCAGCACCGCTTCCAGGCGGGCCTTCACCGCCGCCACCGACGCCGGGTCGGCGGGCTGGCCATGTTCGGCCTCGCGCAGCAGGGCGCGCAGCACGTCCACCGAGGCCAGCATGGCATCCACCGCCGCCGGCTCCAGTGCGCGCTTGCCGGCACGCAGCTCATCCAGCAGCGTTTCCAGCACGTGGTTGAGGCTGGCGATGGCATCGAAGCCGAAGGTGCCGGCGCCGCCCTTGATGGAGTGGGCGGCGCGGAACACCGAGTTGATGATTTCCGCATCCTGCTGCCCCGATTCCAGCGCGAGCAGCCCGGCCTCCATGGCGTCGAGCCCTTCGCGGCTCTCTTCGAAGAACGTGGCGTGGAAGCGTTGCAGGTCCATGCTCATGGCAGTGCGGGTCCGGAAGCGGTGGTAGGGGGGCGGTGCGGCCGGGCGATCAGCCCAGCACTTTCTGCACGGTGGCGACCAGCTGTTCGGGGTTGAACGGCTTGACCAGCCAGCCGGTGGCGCCGGCAGCCTTGCCTTCGGACTTCTTGTCCGCAGCCGACTCGGTGGTCAGCATCAGCAGCGGGGTGAACTTGTAGTCGGCCAGCTGGCGCAGTTCACGGATCAGCGCGATGCCGTCCATGTTGGGCATGTTGACGTCGGTGACCACGGCGTTGAAACGCTGGCCCTTGGCGCGATTGAGCGCGACCGCGCCGTCTTCGGCTTCTTCGACGGCAAAACCGGCCGAGGTGAGGGCGAAAGAGACCATCTGGCGCATCGACGCCGAATCGTCCACCACCAAGATACGTGCGCTCATGCAGCGTTCTCCACAGATTTCAGGTTGTCATTGGGTACTTCCAGGCCCAGGGCCTGGGTGACACCGAGCAGGCGCGCGGCATCACGGAAGGTTGCGGTGCAACCGTGGAAGGCGGTGTCCAGCCCTGCGCTGCGGCGGGCCTGTACGAAGGCGCACAGCACCTGCACGGCGGCGGTGTGGATGCGGCCGACCTGGCTGGCGTCCAGCGTCAGCGCATCGGCCTGCTCCAGCAGCGGGGCCAGGCGGTTCTTGAGCTCGGTGCTGGACTCGATGCCGAGATCCTCACCCAGTTCGACAGTGCTCATCGTTGCTCCGGACAAACGGTTCCGGGATCTATAACGGCACTGCCGGGGGGTTCTTTAGGGGGATCGATGCGGAGGGGAGCGTGGCGGGCATCAAGGCCGGGCCGGGGTGGATGCGTTACCGGGGAAGCCCCAGCCACGCATGGCGTGGCTCTACCGGGGAGCGGGACGTTGCCGCGCTGCTTTTGTAGATCCACGCCATGCGTGGATGCTGTTGGCGCCGTGCCAGGCAAGCCTGGCACCTACCAGGGCCGTCCAGACCGCGCCAGACCTCAGTTCAACAACCGCGTGGCGTCGAGCAGGATCATCGGGCGCTGGGTGATGCGGGCCACGCCACGGAACAGGTCGTTGGAGATCTGGCACACGCGTGCGGTGTCCGGCGGCTCGATCTGCGAATCGGTCAGGTTGGCCACGTCTTCCACCGCCGATACGCGCAGGCCGAGGATCTCGCCGTCCTCTTCCAGCACCACGATGCGGGTCTGCGCATCTTCGGCGGCCGAGGCGGTGCCCAGGTGCACACAGAGGTCGATGACCGGCACCACCTGGCCGCGCAGGTTCATGATGCCGAGCATGGCCGGGGCGGTGCCGCGCAGCGGCAGCAACGGGACCGGCAGCACCACTTCCTGCACCTTCAGCAGTTCCAGCGCGTAGGCCTGGTTGCCGCAGCGCAGGCGCAGCCGGCGTGAGCTGCGCTCGCCGGCACGGCGGCGCTGCGGGTGGGGGCTGCGGGTGCGGTCGCTGTTCTGTGCCTGCAGTTCCTGCCAGCTGCCCGGGCGGGTGGCCTGCGCTTCCGCGGCCGGCTCCGCGCGGCGTGCCGGGGCAGGGGCCGCGGCTGGTCGCGCCGGGGCCGGCGCAGCGCGTGCCACCGGCGCCGAGGCCGGGGCGGTGACCGGCACACCGGCGGCGACGTCGAACGCGGCCTGCAGACCGGGGCTGTCGGCGTGCGGCAGGCTGTGGCTGTCGCCGGGCGCGGTCTCGAAGATCACTTCGTCCGGCAGGTCGTCCCAGGTCGGTTCGCGCGCGGGCGCGGGCGCCGCTGCGCTGGCAACCGGTGCGGTCTCATGCAGCACCTCGTCGGGCAGGTCGTCCCAGCTGGGCTCGCGCTCGGCTGCCGGTGCGCCCTGCAGGGCGGCGAGCGCTTCTTCGAACGCCGCTTCCAGTTCCTCACTGTCGCCCGGAATGGTGCGCGCTGGCTCGGGCGCAGCGGCGGCGGCGACGGTGCTGGCCTGTGCGGCGGCAAAGGCTTCCTCGAAGGCCGCTTCCAGTTCCGGCGTATCGCCGGGCACGCCCGCAACCGGCAGTATCGCGACAGGTGCGACGTTCACGGCGCTCGCCTGCGCGGCGGCGAAGGCTTCTTCGAAAGCCGCTTCCAGTTCCGGGGTGTCACCGGGAATGGTGGTCGCTGCCTGCACAGGTACGGCCGGCACGGGAGCGGCCGGCGCCACGGCGGCGCCGAGCAGGTCGTCCAGGTAGTCGTCCAGCGCGCCGGTGCTGCTCATGCGGCCTCCTGTTCCGGCGCGCGTGCGTCCTCGGTCAGGATCCAGTTGAGGGCGCGGCGGTAGGCGGCCAGGCCGCGGCCGGGGTAATCCTCGCCCACCACCGGCAGGGTCAGGCCGGCGGCGTTGCTGATGCGGGTGTCCACCGGAATCGCGTCCTCCCAGACCCGGCTTCCGTGACGGTCCTGCATGGCGCGCACCGATTCGTTGCCGGTGCGGGTGCGGCGGTCGAACAGCGTCGGCAGGATCGAGATCGGCAGTGCGCGGCGGCGCGAACGCTCGACCATTTCACCGGTGCGGACCATGCCGTCCAGCCCGTGCAGCGCCAGCGGTTCGGCCTGGGTGGGAATGATCAGGCGGTCGGCGGCGGCCAGTGCGTTGATCATCAGCAGGCCCAGCGTGGGCGCGTAGTCCAGCAGGATGTAGTCGTGCTGGCCCCGGTGGCGGCCCAGCGCGTTCTGCAGCGCCAGGCCCAGGCCCGGCTGGTTGGCGCTGCGGCGTTCCAGACTGGCCAGCGCAGGCTGCGCGCACACGTAGTCCAGGCCGGGAATGCTGCTGGGCTGGCGCAGCGTGGCCAGTTCGGCCGGCGGCGCGACGAACAGGTCCAGCACGCCGGGCGGCGGCGGTTCGGCAGCCACGCCGAACGCGCGGGTCAGCGAGGCATGCGGATCCAGGTCGATCAGCAGCACGCGGTGGCCGGCAGCGGCCAGCCCACGGCCGAGGGCGAGGGTGGTGGTGGTCTTGCCCACGCCGCCCTTCTGGTTGGCAACGGCCCAGATGCGCATCGCGATCACTCCTTCATTGCAGGGGGAACGGCGGCGCCTACGCGGCTGCCGGCCGGCACCGGTGGCAACTGCACCGGTGCGATGGGGGAAACGGTGGGGCGTGCACCGGCCGGTGCGGCCTGCGCCTGCACGTCGTCGGTGGCGCCGGTCTTGCCGGTGGCTGCGTTCAGGCGTTCGCCCAGCGGGTCGACCGCGTGGCTGGTGTCGGCCAGGATGATGACCATCACCCGCCGGTTGCGGTTGCGGCCTTCGGCGCTGCTGTTTTCCTCGCGCGGTCGGAACTGGCCGTAGCCGACCATCGCCAGCCGCGAGGGCTGCACGCCCTGGTCGGCGAACAGGTGCACCACGCTGGCCGCGCGGGTGGCCGACAGTTCCCAGTTGGAGGGGAACTGCGCGGTGGCGATCGGCACGTTGTCGGTGCGGCCTTCCACGCGCACGCTGTTGGGCACGTCGCGCAGCACGCCGGCCAGGCTGGCCAGGGTGTCGCGTGCGTGCACGTCCAGGGCGGCCGAACCGGTCGGGAACAGGATGTCGCTGTTGATCTCCACCTCGATCCACAGCTCGGTGCGGCGCACGCTGATCATGCCGCGGTCGATCAGCGGCGCCAGCGCGGCGGTCAGCCGGTTGGCAATGGTGGCCAGCTGGCGTTCGGCACGGGCCAGCTGTTCCTGGTTGTGCACCGACACCGGCATGCGCATCTGCGAAGCCATCGAGGGCAGCAGGGTGGGGTCGTTGGACGGCGCCGGCGCGGACGGGCCGACCTTGCTGCCGGACTTGATCACCGAGGGGCTGTCCCAGCCGCCGCCCTGCACCTGCTTGTTGCCCACCTGCACCGGGTTGATGGTGCGCGGGGCGCCGCCGAAGGCATCGGTCAGCGCGTCGGCCATGATGCGGTACTTGCCTTCGTTCACCGAGGAAATGGCGTACATCACAACGAAGAACGCGAGCAGCAACGTCATCAGGTCGGCATAGGGAATGGCCCATGCCTCGTGGTTGGCGTGCTCGTCGTGGCGCTTGCGGCGGGCCATGTCAGTGCAGGAAGCCGGACAGGTTGGTTTCGATGTTGCGCGGGTTCTCGCCCTGGGCGATCGAGATCAGGCCTTCGATGACCATCTCGCGGTCGCGGGTGTTGTGCGAGATCACGCTCTTGAGCTTGGCGGCGATCGGCAGGAACAGCAGGTTGGCCGAGGCGATGCCGTAGATGGTTGCGGTCAACGCCGCGGCGATGCCGTGGCCCAGCTTGCTGGGGTCGGCCAGGTTCTTCATCACCGCGATCAGGCCCAGCACCGCGCCGATGATGCCCAGCGTGGGCGCGTAGATGCCCATGGCCTCGAACACCTTGGCGCCGGCCTGGTCTTCGTGTTCCTGGCTGCCCAGTTCGATTTCCAGCATGTGCCGGATCGATTCGGGTTCCACGCCGTCCACCAGCAGCTGCAGGCCCTTGCGCAGGAACGGGTCCTGCTGCGCGTCCACCTGCGCTTCCAGGCCCAGCAGGCCCTGGCGGCGGGCGATGTTGCTCCACTCGACGATCTTCTGGATCAGCTCGCGGCGGTCGCTGTGCGGCGGGCGGATCACCCAGCGCACGATGCGGAAGGCGTGCTTGAACACCGACGGGGTGGTGTGCAGCAGGATGGAGGCCACGGTGCCGACGATGACGATCACGAACGCGGCCGGCGACCACAGCGAGGCCAGGCCGGCGCCCTTGAGGATGCTGCCGCCGACCAGCGAGGCCAACGCCAGGAAAAGTCCGATGAGGCTGAGTCTATCCATGGTTCCGGTATCGGCTTGTGTGAATGGGACTTGAGACACCGGTAGATCGTGCAAAGACGGTAGTCACAGTTTTAGGGTCGCCGGGCATGGCCTGGCGCTACCGCGCTGGGCCAGATCCGGTAGTGCCGGGACATGCCCGGCGGGGCTTCAGCGCAGGCCGTCCACATCCAGGATCAGCGCCATGCGCCCATCGCCGATGAGGGTGGCCCCGGCATAGCCGCGCAGGCCACGCAGCGCCTTGGGCAGCGGCTTGATCACCACTTCCTCGCGGCCGCGTACCTGGTCCACCACCAGCCCGAAGCGCGCTTCGCCGGCCTGCAGCACCACGATGGTCAGCAGCGGCGCCGGCGCCGGCGGCACGTCCAGCCAGCGCCGCAGGTCCACCAGCGGAAGCGTGTGCGAACGGCGGTCGAGCACGGCACGGCCGTCGAACCAGCCCAGCGAGGTGGCCGGTGCGTGCAGCACCTCCATCACGCGGGCCAGCGGCAGCGCATAGACATCCTCGCCGGCCTGCACCAGCAGGGTCGGCAGGATCGCCAGGGTCAGCGGCACGCGGATCAGGAAGCGGCTGCCACGGCCCAGTTCGGACTGGATCTGGATCTGCCCGCTCAGCTCGCGGATGCGCGACTGCACCACGTCCATGCCCACGCCACGGCCGGAAATATCGGTCACTTCCTGCTTGGTGCAGAAGCCGGGCAGGAACACCAGGTGCAGGCATTCCTCGCTGCTCAGGCGGGCGGCGGCTTCCGGGTCGATCAGGCCCTTCTCGCGGGCCTTCTGTCGCAGCCGCTCGGGGTCGATGCCGGCGCCATCATCCTGCACTTCGATGCTGACATAGTCGCCTTCCTGCTGTGCGGACAGGCGCACATGGCCACTGCGCGGCTTGCCCTGGGCTTCGCGCAGGTCGGGCATTTCCACACCGCGGTCGATGGCGTTGCGCACCAGGTGCACCAGCGGGTCGGCCAGTGCTTCGACCAGGTTGCGGTCCAGCTCGGTCTCGGCGCCGACCAGCTCCAGTTCCACTTCATTCTTCAGGTTGCGCGCCACATCGCGGGCCACCTTGGGGAAGCGCGAGAACACCTTGCCCACCGGCTGCATGCGGGTGCGCATGACCGCCGACTGCAGGCGCGCGGTGGCGATGTCCAGGGTGGACACCGCACGGTCGAGTTCTTCGTCGTGCAGGCGCACGCGCAGGGTCTTGAGCCGGTTGCGCGAGAGCACCAGCTCGCCGATCAGGTTGACCATGGCATCCAGCCGCTTGGTGTCCACGCGCACGGTGTGTTCGGCTTCGGCCAGCGGCTTGGCGGCCGGCTTGGCCGGCGCCGGTGCCGGGGCGCGCGGCGGTGCGGGTGCTGCCACCGGCGTGGCGGGCGCACGCGCGCCGGGCGCGGCACCGCCGTGCAGCTGGTCGAGCAGGGCTTCGAATTCGTCTTCGCTGATCAGGTCGCTGGAGGGCGCGGCGGTGGCCGGGGTGCTGGCGGGCGAGGGGGTTGCGGGGTGCGGCGTGCTGCCGCTGACATCGAACTGGGCGATCAGCTGCGGCGGGGCGTAGCCCGGTTCGGTGCCGGCCGACACCGAATCGAGCATCGACTGCAGGTAATCCAGCGACTGCTGGGCGGCGTCGAAGTGATGCGGCTGCAGCACGGCCTTGCCGGAGCGCGCCATGCCCAGGGTTTCCTCGGCGGCCTGGCACAGCTCGACCATGGCGGTGATGCCGAGGAAGCCGGCGCCGCCCTTGAGCGTGTGGTAGCCGCGGAACACGGCGTTGAGCTGGTCGCTGTCCTGCGGCGCCTGTTCCAGCGTCACCAGCTGTTCGCCGAGGCGGTTCAGGATTTCCTGGGCCTCGATGATGAAATCGGCGGCGATGTCGTCGGGCACGGCGCTCATGCTTACAGCCCCAGGTCCGAGAGCATGTCGTCGGCGTCGTGCTGCGACACCGCGTGGTGGTCCACGCCCTTCACCGCCGGGCCGGCCAGCGCCGGTTCCTCGCGGCGGTGCTGTTCCGGCGGCAGGCCCAGCGCACCGAAGCCTTCATGCACGCGGCGCACGATGCCGACCACGCGGCGGATGATCTGCCCGGTCAGGTCCTGGTAGCTCTGGGTCAGGGCGATCTCGGTGAGGTTGTGGCGGATGCGGTCCAGCTGCGCGTCCTGCGCCGGCTGCAGGCCGTCGGCGCGCAGCTGTTCGCTCAGCGCGCGGCATTCCTCGGCCAGGTCCAGGGTGCGGTGGGCGGCCTGTTCGGTCATCGCCACCACGCGGTCCAAGCGCGCGCAGGCATCATCCAGTTCGCCGGCATCGCTGGGTACGGTCGGCAGCTCGCCCAGCGCCTGGCCGAGTTCGCGGGCCAGGCGGCTCAGCCCGGCCATCATCGGCTGGGTGCGCAGGGCCACCAGCCCGTCGATCTGCTGGCGCCAGGCGGCCTCGTCGCCCGCTTCCAGTGCGGTCAGTGCATCCTGCAGGCGTAGGGCCAGGGCGTGCTTGTCGACCGTGGTATCCATCAGGCGCTGGCCGCCAGGCGTTCGAAGATCTTGCCGAGCTTTTCTTCCAGCGTCTGCGCGGTGAACGGCTTGATGATGTAGCCGTTCACGCCGCTCTGGGCCGCTTCGATGATCTGCTCGCGCTTGGCTTCAGCGGTCACCATCAGCACCGGCAGGGTCTTCAGCTTGGCATCGGCGCGGATGGCCTTGAGCAGCTCGATGCCTGTCATCACCGGCATGTTCCAGTCGGTCACCACGAAATCGAACGGCTGGCTCTGCAGCAGCGCCAGCGCGGCATGCCCGTCCTCGGCTTCGGCCGTGTTGGTGAAGCCCAGGTCGCCGAGCAGGTTCTTGACGATTCGACGCATGGTCGAGAAGTCGTCGACGATCAGGATGCGCATGTTCTTGTTCAAAACGGAGTTCCTTTGTTGTTCATTCTTCGAGGCCGGCGTCGGCCGCCTCGAACGTCTTCAGTCGGCCACGCAGGCGCAGTACCGCCTGGCCTTGGATCTGGCAGACCCGCGACTCGCTCACGCCGAGCACCGCGCCGATCTCCTTCAGGTTCAGTTCCTGCTCGTAGTAGAGCGAGAGCACCAGCTGTTCGCGCTCGGGCAGCAGGCCGATGGCCTTGCCCAGCTCGCGGCCGAATTCGCCGCGCTCGAGCACCTGCTACGGGGTCGGCCCGCCCTGGGCGATGGTGTCCAGCTCGCCCTGGTCTTCGATGCGCGATTCCAGGCTCAGCACCTGGCCGCGCGAGGCGTCTTCCGTCAGGCGCAGGTAATCGGGCAGCGGCATGTCCATGGCAGCGGCCACTTCGGTGGCGCTGGCGGCACGGCTACTGGCCTGTTCCAGCCGGCGGATGGTGGCGGCGGCATCGCGGGCACGGCGGTGCACCGAGCGCGGCACCCAGTCGCCACGGCGGATCTCATCGATCATCGAGCCACGGATGCGGATCGATGCATAGGTCTCGAACGAGGCGCCCTGGTCGGCGTCGTAGCTGCGCGAGGCTTCGATCAGGCCCATCATCCCGGCCTGGATCAGGTCGTCCACTTCCACGCTGGCCGGCAGCCGGGCAGCGAGGTGGTGGGCGATGCGCCGCACCAGGTCCGAATGCTGGGTGATGCAGTCGGTGGCGGCGGCGCGCTGGACTTCCTTGTACTGGGCGGCGGCTTTCATGCGGCCACCCCGCGCTGCTTGAGGATGCGCTCCAGGAAGAACTCGACGCCGCCACGCGGTTCGGTCGGCGCCTGCCAGCGTGCGGTGCGGCGGGCGATCTCGGTGATCGCCATCGCGGCCGGGCTGGACGGGTAGGCCTTGACCACCGGCTGCTGGCGCTGCACCGACAGGCGCAGCCAGTCATCCTGCGGGACGCAGCCGAGGTAGTTCAGCGAGACATCGGCCAGGAACTTCTCGCAGACGCGCACCAGCTTCTCGTACAGCACGCGGCCTTCGTTCGGGTCGCGGGCCATGTTGGCCACCACCTGGATGCGGTCCACGCCGCGCTCGCGCGAGAGTACCTTGATCAGCGCGTACGCGTCGGTGATCGAGGCCGGCTCATCGCAGACCACCACCACGGTGTCCTGCGCGGCTTGGCAGAAGGTCAGCACGCCGTCGGTGATGCCCGCAGCGGTGTCCACCACCATGATGTCCAGCTCGCGTTCCAGTTCGGAGAACACGTTGACCAGGCCGACATGTTCGGCCGGGGCCAGCTCGGCCATGTGCCGACGGCCCGAGGCGGCCGGCACCACCAGCACCCCGTTGGGGCCCTCGATGATCACGTCCTCCAGCGAGCAGCGCCCGGCGACCAGGTCGGCCAGGGTGAAGGTCGGGTGCAGGCCCAGGATCACGTCGATGTTGGCCAGGCCCAGGTCGGCGTCCAGCAGCAGCGTGCGCTTGCCCATTCCGGCCAGCGCCACGGCCAGGTTGGCCGACACGTTGGTCTTGCCCACGCCGCCCTTGCCGCCGGTCACCGCAATGGTGCGCACAGGGCCGAGCGGCTCGCTGCGGGTGGCCGACAGCGGGAAGGTCTTGGTCAGCTTGGCGTATTCACGCGACGGCATGGTTCAACTCCGGGTTGCAGGGCATGTCGGCCGCTCGGCGCAAATCTTCAAGGCGAAGTACAAGATTGGCTGCACTGGCCCGGTGCAGGTCCTCCGGCACGTCCTGGCCGTCGGTCACCCAGGTGATCGGCAGCTTGTGGTCCACGGCCACCGACAGGGCGCTGCCGAAGCGGCCGGTCTCGTCCAGCTTGCTCAGGACCAGGCCCTGCAGGTTGGCGCTGCCGAAGCGGCGCACCACCTCGTCCATGTCGCCGAAGCTGGTGTTGGCCGGCAGCACCAGCAGGGTGCGCACCTGGTGGGCGGCCCGCAGCCACTGCAGCTGGGCGGCCAGCGCACGGTCGCGCGGGCCCAGGCCGGCGGTGTCGATCAGCACCAGCTTGTAGTCCTTCAGCCGTTCCAGCAGCTGGCCCAGGTCGCTGCCGCTGGCCGCCTCGTGCACGGCGATGCCCAGCTGGCGGCCGTAGCCGTAGAGCTGTTCGCGGGCGCCGATGCGCAGGGTGTCGGTGGTCACCAGGGCGACATCGCGCGGGGCATGCTTTTCCGCAAAGCGCGAGGCCAGCTTGGCGATGGTGGTGGTCTTGCCGGCGCCGGTGGGGCCGACCTGGGCGATCACCCCGCCTTCCTCCAGCGGATCGACCGGGGCGATCGGCAGCTTGCGCGAGAGCAGGCCCAGCATCAGCCCGCGGCCGCGGTGGGCCTCGGTCTCCAGCGGGATCTGCATGGCCACGTCGCGGGCGATGCCGGCGTCGAAGCCGTACTCGTCCATCAGGTCCAGGGCCGTGGCACGCACCGCGCTGCCGCGCAGGCGTTCGTCGGTGAAGCGGTTCATCTCACGCTCGATGACATGGCGCATGCCGGCCGCCTCCTGGCGCAGCTGACGGATTTCCTCTTCATCGCGGGCCACCAGGGTCAGCGACGGCGGGGTGGCGGCCGGGGCCGCGGCGAGGGCCGGGGCGGGCTCGGCCACCGGGGCTTCAACGGTGTCGGCGTTGGCGCCAACCGCCGGCAGCGGCGGCGGTGCCAGTGCGGCCTGCGCCACCATGGCATGCGCAACCGCAGCGGGCGCGGTCAGGTCGTCCTCGTGCGGCGGGTCGATCTGGAACCGGGCGCGGTTGAGCACCGGGGCCGGTTCGGACGGGTCGGCCGGCGGCTGCGTGGCGTTGTGGGCGAACGGGGCGAAGATCTGCTCCGGCAGCGCCGGTTCGTTGACACCGGCGCGCGCCAGGGTATCGACGAAGCCGCTGCTGCCGCGGGTCGGCACGATCTCATCGGCGCTGTCCAGGGTGCGGCCAGTGGCACCCACGGCGGCACGGGCCAGCGCGGCCACGGCCGAGGTGGTGGCGGCCACCGGTTCGGGGGCCAGCGACGGTGCCTTGCGGCGGGTGACCGCGGCGATCACCGCATCGGCGGCGGTGCGCGGCTTGGCCGGCCTGGGCGGGGCCACGTCGCGGCGCGAAGCTTCCAGCGCACGCTGCACGGTGCTCTCGTCGTAGTTGGCGGCGGCAACGATCTCGATGCCTTCCTCGATCCGGCGGTTGGACAGGATCACCGCGTCCGGACCATGTTCCTTGCGTACCAGGTTCATGGCCGAGCGCATGTCGGCGGCGACGAATCGTTTGATTTTCATGCTGTGGTCACGGGACGAAGTCGGCAGGGTAGGGGTGGGAGAACGCGGGTGGTCGGTGGTCTGCACGGTTCGGGTTCCCCTCGGTTTCGGTGTGCTGCGTGATGTCAAGAAAAATGGTGTCTGTTTTCTGGCGCGTCGGCGGCGCAGGTCAGCTGATGGTGCCCACCAGCTTCAGGCGCTTGTCTTCCGGCACCTCGCTGTAGGCCAGTACCGACAGCGACGGAACGCTGTGGCGGACCAGCCGTGCCAGCGCGGCACGCACCGGGCCCGGTACCAGCACGACCGCCGGCTCGTTGCGGGCTTCCTGCTTGCTGACACAGTCAGCCAAGCTCTGGTGAAGCCGCTCTGCGAGACCGGGTTCCAGCGCGGCGCCGTTGCCCTGCGTGGACTTCTGCAAGACGCGTTCCAGTTGCGGGTTCAGGGTGAACACCGGCAGCTCCGGCGACATGCCGGCGATTTCCTGCACGATGAAGCGGCCCAGCGCGTTGCGCACCGCGGTGGTCAGCACGGCCGGGTCCTGGGTGTGCGGGGCGTGCTCCACCAGTGCCTCGGCGATCTTGCGCAGCTGGCGGATCGGAATGCGTTCGATCAGCAGGTTCTGCAGCACGCGCACCACGGTGGACAGCGGCAGCGCCTTGGGGGTGAGGTCTTCCACCAGCTTCGGCGCGCTCTTGGCCAGGGCGGCCAGCAGCTGCTGCGCTTCTTCGTGGCCCAGCAGTTCCGGGGCGTGTTCGCGGATCAGGTGCGAAAGATGGGCGGCCACCACGGTGGCCGGGTCGACCACGGTGTAGCCCATCGATTCGGCCTGGGCGCGCTGGTGCGGCTGGATCCAGGTGGCGTCCAGCCCGAAGGCGGGGTTCTTGCCGGCGATGCCCTCGATCGGGCCCAGCGCACTGCCCGGGTCCAGTGCCAGTTCGCGGTCGGGGTGGATGTCGGCGGTGGCCACCGGCACGCCGTGGATCAGCACGCGGTAGCCGGTGGCCGGCAGTTCCAGGTTGTCGCGGATGTGCACCGAGGGAATCAGGAAGCCGATGTCCTGGGTCAGCTTGCGGCGCACGCCTTTGATGCGCGCCATCAGTTCGCCGCCCTGCTTGGCGTCCACCAGCGGAATCAGCCGGTAGCCCACTTCCAGGCCCAGCGGATCGACCGGGCGCAGTTCGTCCCAGCTCAGTTCGGCGGTGGGGGCGGCGGCGGCCGGGCGGCCCAGCGCGTCCAGGGCGGTGCCTTCCAGGTCGACCGGTTCGGGCGGGGCCGGGCGGTGCTCTTTCTTCCACAGCTTCCAGGCGATGAAGCCCAGGATCGCCGCCAGCGTCAGGAAAGCGACGTTAGGCATGCCCGGCACCAGCCCGACCAGGCCGATGATGGCCGCGGCGATGGCCAGCGCACGGTACTGGCCGAACACCTGGCCCAGCACGGCCTGGCTCATGTCCTGCGCACGCGAGGCGCGGGTGACCAGCATGGCCACGGCGCTGGAGACCAGCAGCGCCGGCAGCTGCGCCACCAGGCCGTCACCGATGGACAGCAGGGTGTAGGTGGCGGCGGCATCGCCGAAGGGCATGCCGTGCTGGGCCATACCCGCCGCCAGACCGCCGATCATGTTGATGAACAGGATCAGGATGCCGGCGATCGCATCACCGCGGATGAACTTGCTGGCACCGTCCATCGCACCGTAGAAGTCAGCTTCCTCGCGCACTTCCTCGCGGCGGGCCTTGGCTTCCTCGCGCGTCAGCAAACCGGCGTTGAGGTCGGCGTCGATGGCCATCTGCTTGCCGGGCATGGCGTCGAGGATGAAGGGCGCGGTCACTTCCGAAACACGCCCTGCGCCTTTGGTGATGACCACGAAATTGATGGTGGTGAGGATCGCGAACACCACGATGCCCACCGCGTAGTTGCCGCCTATGACGAATTCACCGAAGGCGGCGATCAGCTTGCCGGCCGCGTCGTGGCCGTTCTGGCCGTGCAGCAGGATGACGCGGGTGGAGGCCACGTTCAGCGCCAGCCGCAGCATGGTGGTGATCAGCAGCACGATGGGGAAGATGGTGAAGTCCAGCGGGCGCTTCACGTACACCACCGCCAGCAGCACCATCAGCGAGATGGCGATGTTGAAGGTGAACAGCGCATCGAGCACCGGCGGCGCCAGCGGCACCACCACCATGGCCAGCAGCGCCAGCACGATCAGCAATGCACCGATGCCGCTGCGGATCATGTCCAGCACGCGGCGTGCGTTGAAACCCTGCATCTGCGCGCTCACGGGCGGCCTCCATTGGCGAATTCATCCACGTCCACGTGCGGTGCGGCCGGCATCGGGCCGGTGCGCCAGGCGCGCAGCTGGTAGACGTTGGACAGGACCTGGGCGACGGCTGAAAACAGTCTCACGGGGATTTCCTTGCCGAGTTGGCCTTCCCGATACAAGGCGCGTGCCAAAGGCGGGGCAGAGACGATCGCCACCTTGTTGCCGTCGGCCACTTCACGGATACGCAGGGCGGTTTCGTCCACCCCCAGCGCCACCACGGTGGGGGCGCCCATGCGGCCGCCTTCGTACTTCAGCGCCACCGCGTAGTGGGTGGGGTTGACCACCACCACGTCGGCGGTGGGCACCGCTTCCATCATCCGGCGGTTGGCCAGCTGCTGCTGCATCTGCCGGATGCGGCCCTTCACTTCGGGGCTGCCTTCGCTTTCCTTCAGTTCCCGGCGCAGCTGTTCACGGGTCATCTTCAGCTTGCGCATCCAGTTCCAGCGCTGGTACGGCGCATCGATGGCGGCAAGCACCAGCATGGCCACCGCGGTGGCCAGCAGCACCTTCAGGGTGAAGCCCAGGCCGTGGGCGATGGCGCTTTCCAGCGGCTGGTGCAGCAGCCCGCGCAGGGTATCCATGCCGGCCCAGATCACCAGCCCGCCGGCCACGCCCACGAAGGCCACGCGCAGCAGCGATTTGATGAATTCGGCAATCGCCTCTGGGCCATACAGGCGCTTCAGGCCCGAGGCCGGGTTCAGGCGCTTGAAGTCCGGCAGCATCGCCTTGGCCGACCAGCGCAGGCCGCCCATCACCAGCGGTGAGAGGAAGCTGGCCAGCAGGCAGACGATGACCAGCGGCGCCATCGCCAGCAGCAGGCGCAGCAGCAGGTCGCCGAAATGGCCGAACATCTCCTGCGGGTGCTGGCGCAGGCCCAGGTCCGGGCGCAGCGCCTGCTTCATCCAGGCCACCGCGCCGGCGGCGATCGAGTGGCTGACGGCCATCACCGCCAGCACGCCGCCGCCGAACACCGCCGCAGTGGCCAGTTCGCGCGAACGCGGCAGGTTGCCCTGCTCGCGGGCCTCGCGCAGGCGTTTTTCGGTAGGTTGTTCGGTCTTTTCGCCGGCGTCTTCGTTCTCGGACATCACAGGCACTGCGGCAGGGGATACCCTGGTGCGTGCATGAACCGTTCCGTTGCGCGGCCGGGCCGTGGCGGCCGGTGGCCGCGGCCGCTCAGTGCGCCGGCGGCGGCTCGGCGCGCTTGCCCACGGCCAGTTCCACCCGCGGCCGTGGCAGGTCGTGCAGCTGCATGAAGCGGTCCGGGTCCACCGGGCGGCCCAGCAGGTAGCCCTGCAGGTAGTCGCAGCCCAGCCGCTCCAGGTAGGCCCGCTGCGGCGCGCTCTCCACGCCTTCGGCCACGATGTCCATGTCCAGCGCGTGGCCCGGCGCCACGATGGCCGAGACGATCACCACGTCTTCCGGGCTGTGTTCCAGGTCGCGCACGAAGGCATGGTCGATCTTGATCTCGGTGGCCAGCAGCCGCTTCAGGTACAGCAGGCTGGAATAGCCGGTGCCGAAGTCATCGATGGAAATGCCCACCCCCAGCGCGGACAGCGCCTGCAGCAGGCGCAGGCTGGCATCGGTATCGCGCATCACCGCGCTTTCGGTGATCTCCAGCACCAGCTGCCGCGGCGGCAGCCGGTAGCGCTCCAGCACCTCGCGCACATCGCGCAGCAGGTGCGGCGAACCGAACTGGATCGGCGACAGGTTCACCGCCATGCTCCAGCTGTCATGGCCGGCGTCGTGCCACGCGCGCAGCTGCCGGCAGGCCTGGTCCAGTGCCCAGCGGCCGATCTCGTTGATGGCGCCGCTGCGCTCGGCCAGGCGGATGAAGCGGTCCGGCGGAATCAGGCCGTGTTCGGGGTGGCGCCAGCGGATCAGCGCCTCGGCACCTGCCACCGCATGGCTGGCCACGCGGATCTTGGGCTGGTAGTGCAGGAACAGCTGGCCGGTACCGATCGCCTTGCGCAGGTCGGCCAGCAGCTGGAACTGCTGCTCGGCGCTGTCGTTCATCCAGTCGGCGAACAGCACGAAGGCGTTGCGCCCGGATTCCTTGGCCTGGTACATGGCCGCATCGGCAAAGGCCATCAGCTGGCGTTCGCTGGCTGCATGGTCAAGGCAGATGGCGATGCCGATGCTGGCGGTCACCTGCAGTTCGCTGTCGGCCAGCAGCGGGCCGCTGCAGATGGCCTGCAGGATGCGCCGCGCCAGCGTGGGCAGGTCTTCGTCCTTGCCGATGCGCACCACCAGCACGAACTCGTCGCCGCCCAGCCGCGCCAGCAGGTCATGCGGGCGCAGCAGCTGGCGGGTGCGCTCGGCCACCGCCAGCAGCAGCGCATCGCCGGCCTGGTGGCCGTAGGCATGGTTGACCTGCTTGAAGCCGTCCAGGTCCATGAACATCACCGCGAAACGGCTGCCGCCCTGTTCGGCCTCGGCCAGCGCCTCCACGATGCGCCGCTGCAGCAGCAGGCGGTTGGGCAGGCGGGTCAGCGGGTCGTGCAGGGCGGCCTGGGTCAGTTCCTGCTGGGCATCGGTCAGTGAACTGCTCGGGGCGGCGTTGCGCAGGCGCAGCAGCTGCGCTTCCACGCGCTGGTCCAGCCAGGACACCACCAGCACCACCGCCATGATGGCTACGGTGAGCAGCACCACCAGCAGCGCCAGCCAGTCGCTGTGGATGCCGCTTTCACCGGCCGCGCCGCAGATGCTGCCGGCCGGGAAGCGGGCGGCGGCCATGCCGGTGTAGTGCATGCCGACGATGGCCGTGCCCAGCAGCACGGCAGCGGCAAGGCGGTCGCTGGTGCGGGCATGCTGCGCGCGCAGGCGGAAGGCCACGTACAGCGCGGTCCACGAGGCGGCCACGGCAATCAGCAGCGAAAGCACCAGCCAGCCCGGCTGGTAGTCGATGCCCGGCTGCATGCGCAGCGCGCCCATGCCCACGTAGTGCATGCCGGCAATGCCCGCGCCCATCACCACTGCGCCACCGGCCAGGTGCGGGTGCGGCAGGGTGGGCTGGGACACCAGCCACAGCGCGAACACCGAGGAGGCCACGGCAGCGGCCAGCGACAGCAGGGTGATTGGCAGGTCGTAGCCCAGCGGGATGGGCAGCGAGAAGGCCAGCATGCCGATGAAGTGCATCGACCAGATGCCCAGCCCCATCGCGCAGCCACCACCGATGCGCCACAGCCAGGTGGCGCTGCGCCCGGGCGCGGTGGACGTTCGTCCGGCCATCGCGAGTGCGGTGTAGGAGGCCAGTACGGCCACCAGCAGGGACATCGCCACCAACCACGGGTTGTACGTGCCTTGCAGCATTCGCCAGCCTCCAGACCTGCCTGTCTGTTACGCGGAAAACCACGTCGGGGCATGCGTTGACCGGCAGCCGTCCCCAGCTGCCGCGCTCCGGCGCCCCCAAGGACGTCGTGGAGATGAATCTACCGCGCCACCCGGGGGGGCAATCAACAAGATGTGATGAAGGTCTCAGTGTGTGACCGAGTCCGCAGCCTGGAAGGCGGCATCGAACAGCCGCTGCACCGGCGGGCCCATCTCCCCGGCCAGCAGGGTCAGCAGGAACAGGCCCAGCAGCAGCGAGACCCGCAGGCCCAGCTGGATGGGGTTCAGCGCCGGCGCCGCGCGGGCCAGCACGCCGAAGGCCAGGTTCACTGCCAGCATGGCCACGGTCAGCGGAATGGCCACGGTCAGCGCGCCGCGCAGCACGGTCAGCAGGAAGGTCGGGGCGATGCTGAAGAAAGCATGCGGGTCGGGCAGCGGTGCGCCGATGGGCAGGGCGCGGTAGCTGTCCACCAGGAGCGAGATCAGCGCCAGGTGGCCGTTGGCAGTGAAGAACAGCAGCCCGAACAGCAGGTAGAACCACTGCCCGATGACACCGGAGGTGCCGCCGCGCAGCGGGTCGCTCATCTGCGCGAAGGCCAGGCCGGTGCCCTGGGCCACCAGTTCGCCGGCCAGCGCGCCCGCTTCGAACACCAGCCGCAGGACGAAGCCGATCGACACGCCGATGGCCAGTTCGCGGGCGATGTTGAGCACGGTGGCGGCATCGAAGCCGGTCCACACCGGCACCGGCGGCAGCAGCGGGGCCAGGGCGATGGCCAGCGTGCCGGCCAGCTCCACGCGCACGCGAGCCGGCACCGCACGGGTGCCGATCAGCGGCATGGCCATCACCATGGCGCCCAGCCGCAGCATGGTCCACAGCACGGTGGCGATCATCCCGAAGGCATTGAGGCCCTCGGCGGCCATCTGGGTGGCGGCATCCATCGCAGCGGTGGCCCTAGCCGATCAGGTGCGGAATGCGCTGGAACAGCAGCGTGGTGAATTCGACCAGGTGGCCGATCAGCAGGCTGCCCAGCGCGAACAGCACGGCGGTCAGCGCGGCGGCCTTGGCCACGAAGGCGATGGTGGGTTCGTTGAGCTGGGTGGCGGCCTGCGCCACGCCCACCACCACGCCGACCACCAGCACGGTCAGCAGCAGCGGGCCGGCCACCAGCAGCACGGTGATCAGGCCACCACGCAGTTCGGTCAGGGCAAGTTCGGGGGACATTGGGGTTCCATCGGTAGCGCCGGGCCATGCCCGGCAACCGGGCTCGCCTGGCGTTGCTGCCGCTGCTCACATCACGCCGGATTGATTCACGCCGGATTGAAGCTTGCCGCCAACGTACCCACCGTCAGCACCCAGCCATCGACCAGCACGAACAGCAGGATCTTGAACGGTGCCGAGACCAGCATCGGCGAGAGCATCATCATGCCCATCGACATCAGCACGCTGGCCACCACCAGGTCGATGATCACGAACGGGATGAAGATCAGGAAGCCGATCTCGAAGGCGGTCTTCAGTTCACTGGTGACGAACGAGGCCACCAGCACCGGGAACGGGATCGCGTCGGGGTTGGCGTAGGTGTCGTGCCCGGCGATGCCGGCGAAGGTCATCAGGTCGGTCTCGCGGATCTGCGCCAGCATGAAGGCGCGCAGCGGCTGGGTGGTCATCGTCCAGGCGGTCTGGAAGTCGATCTCGCCGTTGAGGTAGGGCGCCATGCCCTGGCTCCACGCCTTGTCCCAGGTGGGCAGCATGATCATCGCGGTGAGGAACAGCGCCAGGCCCAGCAGCACCTGGTTGGACGGGGTCTGCCCGGTGCCCAGCGCCTGCCGCAGCAGGCCCAGCACGATGATGATGCGGGTGAAGGCGGTCAGCACCAGCAGCATGGACGGGATCAGGGTGATCGCCGTCATCAGCAGCAGCGTCTGCAGCGGCAGGCTGACCGGCGCACCGCCGATCTTGCCGACATTGATGTCCGGCAGCGGGGTGCCCGGCGTACCGGGGGCGGCCATCGCCAGCGCAGGCAGAAGCACCAACGCCAGCAGCACCAGCCAGGACATCACGGAGGCGGAACGAACACGGGGGTGACGCATGGCTCAGGGTTCCTTGCGCAGCCGCTGCTGCAGCAGCTGGGCGAAATTCGGAAGTTTCTTCAGGTCCGGCACGCGCATCGGCGGCGGGGGAGGCAGCGGCTCGGGCAGGGTGTGCAGCGTGTTGATGCCACCGGCGGTGACGCCCAGCAGCAGCTGCTGGGCGTTGACCTCGATCACCACCACGCGCTCCTTGGCACCCACGTTCAGGCTGGCCACCAGCTTCATGCCTTCCGGCGGGCGGAAACCGCTGCCGGGCAGGCGCTTGAGCAGCCAGGCCAGGCCCAGCAGCAGCGCCAGCACGGCTAGCAGTGCCAGTACCGCACCGAACAGGCTCGGTGCGGCGGCGGCATGCTGGCCGACCTTCGGCGCTGCCGCGGCGGCAGCGGTCAGGGCGGCCAGTGCGTTCAACGCAGTCTCCGGATCCGCTCGCTCGGGCTGACCACGTCGGTCAGGCGCACGCCGAAGCGATCGTTGATGACCACCACTTCGCCATGCGCGATCAGCGTGCCGTTGACGAACACGTCCAGCGACTCACCGGCACCGCGTTCCAGTTCCACCACCGAGCCCTGGTTGAGCTGCAGCAGGTTGCGGATCGGCAGGCGGGCGCGGCCCACTTCCAGCGACAGGGTCACCGGCACGTCCAGGATCACGTCCAGGTTCAGGTCGGCGCCGGCGGCCTCGTCGGCCTGCAGGGTGCTGAACTAGGCCGGGGTCGGTTCGGTGGATTCGATGTCGTTCATTGCGGGTCTTCCTGGATGACGGGTGCGCGCGGGCGCGTGCCCGGCGGATGGGTAGCGGTGATCTTCACGGCGTTCATGCCGTTGGCGATGCCGAACTCGCCGATGAACACCGGGATGTTCTCCACGCACAGCGGCACCTGCGGGCTCATCTCGATCGGCAGGATGTCGCCGACCTTCAGCCGGGTCAGGTCGCGCAGGGTCATGCGCTTGCTGGCCAGCACGCTGGACAGGGTCACTTCGGCGATGTTGAGCTGCTCGCGCAGCATCGCGCCCCAGCTGGCATCGCGGTCGTTGCGGTCGCTCTGGATGCCGGCGTCGAGCAGTTCGCGGATCGGTTCCAGCATCGAGTACGGGAGGGTGACGTGGATGTCGCCGCCACCGCCGTCCAGTTCCACGTGCAGGCGGCACACCACGACGTACTCGCGCGGGGTGACGATGTTGGCGAAGTGCGGGTTGATTTCCGAATTGATGTATTCGAAATCCACTTCCATCACCGGTGCCCAGGCTTCGCGCAGGTCGGCGAAGGTCTGCTTCAGCAGCAGGTGGATCACCCGCATTTCGGTGGCGGTGAACTCGCGGCCCTCGATGCGGGTCGGGTAGCGCCCGTCGCCGCCGAAGAAGTTGTCGACGATGGCGAACACCAGCGTCGGCTCGAACACGATCAGGCCGGTGCCGCGCAGCGGCTTGAAGCGGATCAGGTTCAGGTTGGTCGGCACATACAGCGAGTGCATGTAGTCGTTGAACTTGATCAGTTCGATGCTGCGCACCGACAGTTCGGCCGAACGCCGGATCAGGTTGAACAGGCCGATGCGCCACAGGCGCGCGAAGCGCTCGTGGACCATTTCCAGGGTCGGCATGCGGCCGCGGATGATACGGTCCTGGCTGGCGAAATCGTAGGAACGCGCTTCGCCGGAGGGCGGCTCAGGATCGGTCTCGACCGCGCCGCTGTCCACACCGTGGAGCAGCGCATCGATCTCGTCCTGGGACAGCAGGTCATTCATCGGGCGGGCCCTTACTGGGTCACGAAGCTGATGAACAGCAGGTCGTCGGCGCTGTTGTTGCCGGTCTCGGCCTTGAGCACCTTCTGCACCTCGGCCAGCGCGCTGGCCTGCAGCTTCTGCTTGCCGGCGATGTCGACGATCTGGTCCGGGGTGACCTGCGAGAGCAGCATCAGCAGGCGCGCACGGATGGCCGGGGCGTGGGTCTTGATCGCCTCCAGCGCGGCCGGGTCGCGCGTCATCAGCTGCACTTCCACCTGCAGGTAGCGCGGGCCGTCGACCGGGCCACTGAGGTTGACCACGAACGCCGGTTCCAGCGCGAAGTACTGGGCGGGGGCGGGCAGGGCGCTTTTCTTGGCCGGGGCCTTGGCGTCGGCCGGCTTGGCATCATCGTGCTGGCGGGTGAAATACCACACGCCACCACCGGCGGCGCCGGCAACCAGTACGGCGGCCAGGGCGATGATCAGGATCGGACGGCCGGATTTGGCCGGGGCGTCCTTGTCGGTCTTCTTGGTCTTGTCAGCGGCTGCGGTCACAGGGGGAAGCTCCTTCGGATTGCTTCCCGGGGATATGCAAGCGGTGTGCCTGAACGTGCAGGGTGGGCCGGTGGCGGAATTCTGACGTTGCCGCTCAGGGCAACCACGCATGGCGTGGCTCTACAACGGCGGGGGATGTGTACTGCGCCGAAAGCACCCGCGATGCCGATGGATCCACGCCATGCGTTGTTGCGCCGTTCTGTACCGGTTGCCGCGCAACGCGGCGCGGGGCTTCTGCTTACGCGTACGCGTCCAACAGGCCGCGCTGGCGGATCAGCTGCGCGGCCGGCAGCACGGTTTCGCCGTGCGACGGTTCTCCGTCGCCACCGTCACCACGGCCCTGGCCGCGACCGGCGGCACCGTCGCCCTGGCCGCTGGCCGGCTGCTGGCTGACGTCGGCATGGGCCAGCTGGAAGCCCTGTTCGCCCAGCAGTTCGCGCAGGCGCGGCAGGCTGCTTTCCAACGCCTGGCGCACGTCCACGTGCGGGCTGCTGAAACTGGCGTGCACCTTGTCGCCGTTCAACTGCAGGCGCACATCCACCGCGCCCAATTCATCGGGGCTCAGGCGGATGTGGGCATGGCCGATCTTCTGGTCCGCCAGCCAACCGACGCGTGCGCCGATCGCCTGGTCGAAGCCTTCGTCGCCCAGCACCGGGGTCGGTGTCGGGTCGGCAGCGAAGGCCGCCGCGTTGGCCACGGCGCTGCGCAGGTCATGGGTGGGCGAGGTGCCCTGCAGGGGCGGCGGTGCCAGCGTGGACAGGTCCAGCCCATCGTCCTGCTTGCCGTCGCCGGCACCGCGTGCCGGCAGCAGCGCGGCCAATGCAGCGGCGGTTGCGGGTGCGTCCTCGGCTGGCGCTGCCGTCGTGGCGGTGGCGGCAGCACTGGCACCCAGCGTTGTCGCTGCGGGCGTGGCGGGGCCGGCGGTCAGTGCAGGGGCCAGCGCCGGCGTGGCGGGCAGTGCGGCGCCCTCGGCGTCATCCGGCACTACGGGAGTGGGGGCCGCCGGTTCGGCCGGCACGGCGGTGGCCAGCACCAGCCCGGCCAGGCCCAGCGGTGGCCACGGTGCGGCATCGCTATCGGTCTCTGGCGCGGTGTCCTTGTCGCCGTTGGGGCGGGAGGTGCCGGTGCTGGATGGCGTCGGCGTCGCGTCGCTGCTGGCGGTGCCCGGCGTGCTGCCGTCGGTTGCCGCCGGCGTGCTGGCCGGGGTGCGGGCATCGCCAGCGGGGGCGTTGCCGACCCTGCCGTTCGCTGCGTTTTTGGCGCTGCCCTTGCCGGTCGCGGCTGGCTCCTTGCCGGCGCTGCCCTGCAGCAGCTTGCCGAACGCATCGCCGCCGTTGCCGCCACTGTTGCTGGCGGTATTGCTGGACGTGCTGCTGCCGGCACCGGGTGCGCTGCTGGACGGGATCGCGGGCATCACGGCTGGCCTCCCTGTTCCTCGTCGCGGTCGGCGGCCTGCGCCTGGCGCGCACGACGCGCGCCCAGGTCGTCCATTTCACGCTGGTCGCGGCGGTCGGTCACCACTTTCTCCTGGGCGCGGTAGCTGGCGGCCAGCTGCTCCAGTACCTGCTTGTCACGGCTGGCCAGCAGTAGGCGGGCGCGTTCGGCCTCCACCTTCTCGCGGTTGCCGTCCACGGTCAGCTGCTGCTGTTCCACTGCGCTGTCCAGGCGGTCCAGGAACGCGCGGCGGTTGAGCAGCTGCGCCGGGCTGGTCGCGGCCATCTGCGCGTTGGCCATCTGCTGCGAGGCGTATTCCTCGGCGTAACGGCGCAGTTCCTCCAGCCGTGACAGATGGGTGTCGAGCGTGCGCTGGCGTTCGGCCAGGTCGCGCGCCACCTCGCCCTCATGGTCCTGGGCCCGTTTCAACAGGGGATCGATGCGCTTGGACTGGATCATCTCGGCGGCACCTCTAGGTCTCGTTTTCCACCAGGTGCTGCAAGGCAGCCTGGCTGTGCGGAAGGTCGGCAGCCTTGCCGACATCCTGGCCAAGGAATTCCATGATTTCCGGCCAGCGTTCCAGTGCTTCGTCGGTGGCGGCGTCGTTGCCGCGCTGGTAGGCACCAATGGCAATCAGGTCGCGGTTGGACGAATAGGCCGACACCAGCCGCTTCAGCTTGCGGATGCGCAGGCGCCACGGTTCGTCGGCGATTTCCGTGACCACGCGGCTGACCGACGATTCCACGTCGATGGCCGGGTACAGCCCGCTGTCGGCCACGCGGCGCGAGAGCAGGATGTGGCCATCGAGAATCGCGCGCGCGGCGTCGGCAATCGGGTCCTGCGGGTCATCGCCTTCGGTCAGCACGGTATAGAAGGCGGTGATCGAGCCACGCCCCTTGGCACCGTTGCCGGCGCGTTCCACCAGCGCCGGCAGCTTGGCGAATACCGACGGCGGGTAGCCGCGGGTGGTGGGCGGTTCGCCCACCGACAGGCCGATCTCGCGCTGTGCCTGGGCGAAGCGGGTCAGCGAATCCATCAGCAGCAGCACGTTCAGGCCCTGGTCGCGGAACCACTCGGCAATGGCGGTGGCGCGGTAGGCGCCATGCAGGCGCGCCAGCGGCGGCCGGTCGGCCGGGCTGGCCACCACCACCGCGCGGCGCAGGCCTTCCTCGCCCAGCGTGGTTTCGACGAAATCGCGTACTTCGCGGCCGCGCTCGCCGATCAGGCCCACCACGATCACGTCGGCGGCGGTATAGCGGGTCATCATGCCCAGCAGCGTCGATTT
This sequence comes from Stenotrophomonas maltophilia, assembly GCA_009912235.1. Taxonomy (GTDB): domain Bacteria; phylum Pseudomonadota; class Gammaproteobacteria; order Xanthomonadales; family Xanthomonadaceae; genus Stenotrophomonas; species Stenotrophomonas maltophilia_AV. The sequence goes on along the minus strand of WNDS01000001.1, from coordinate 497,837 downwards.
GCCGACGCCGGAGCCGGCGAACAGGCCGACACGCTGGCCGCGGCCGATCGGCAGTAGCGCGTTGATCGCGCGCACGCCCACGTCCAGCGGCTGGGTGATGGGCTCGCGTGCCAGCGGATTGATCGACACGCCGGCCATGCCGACGTGGCCTTCGGCGCGGATCGGGCCCTTGCCGTCCAGCGGCACGCCATCGCTGTCGATCACGCGCCCGAGCAGGCCTTCGCCCACTTCCACGCCGCCCCGCCGCGCCGAGGGCACGACGCGGGCATTGGGCAGCAGGCCGTGCAGTTCGGCGCTGGGCATCAGGTAGGTGCGTTCGCCGGCGAAGCCGACCACTTCGGCATCCACCCAGCCGCCATCCACCACTTCCACCTTGCAGCTGGCACCCAGCGGTGCTTCGCAGCCGACGGCTTCCAGGGTCAGGCCGACCGCGCGGCGCAGCACGCCTTCGCGGATCAGCCCACGGCCGTGGGCGGTGTCCACCTTCAGGCCATCCAGCCGGTTGGCCAGGCGCAGGTTGCGCACGCTGGCCCAGTCGGCCTCGGGCTGGGGAGCCGGCGGTGGTGTGGTCGGCGTCATGCGCTGGCTCCGGTCTGGCGGACCACTGCGTCCAGCGCGCCGCGCAGGCGCGCTTCCAGGGCGGCGTCGATGCGCACCGCTTCGGCATGCACGCGTAGGTCGCCCCGGCTGAGCGAGAGGTCCGGCGCCAGACGCTGCTGCGGTGCCAGCTGCAGCAGCGGGGCGAGGGCGGCGATATCGTCCGGGTGCAGCCGCACTTCCACTTCGCGGCTGCTGCCGCCGACCGCGTCCACCGCTTCGCTGACCAGCTGCGCCAGCAGGGCCGGATCGGCTTCATAAGCGCGGCCGACAAGGCTGCCGGCCACACGCACGGCCAGCTCGCCCAGCGCAGCCACCACTTCGTTTTCCAGCCGCACCAGCGGGCGGCTGAAGTTGTCCAGGATACCTTCGATCTGTGCCACCAGCCGGCGTACCTCTGCCTGGCCCTGGGCGAAGCCTTCCTGGTGGCCGCTGGCGAAGCCTTCCTTTTCGGCGTTGTCCTGGATCGACTGGATCTCTTCCAGCGTCGGCAGCTGCAGCGGCGGCTCCGGGAAATGCTCCGGGTCGTCGCCGGTCAGCTCGAAGGCCTCGTCCTGGTCCAGCACCGGTTCCGGCGCGGCCAGCAGGTCCGGGGCGAGCCAGCGCACGACCGGGCTCACAGCATCGCCTCGGCGCTGCCGCCAATGGTGACCGTGCCTTCATCGGCCATGCGCTTGACGATGGCCAGGATCTCGCGCTGCGCACCTTCCACGTCGGACAGGCGCACCGGGCCGCGGGCTTCCATGTCTTCCAGCAGGATCTCGGCCGCGCGCTGGGACATGTTGCGGGTGATCTTGTCGCGCACCTTGATGTCGGCGCCGCGCAGGGCCAGGCCCAGACGCTCGCCGCTGACTTCGCGCAGCACCAGCTGCATTTCGCGGTCGTCCAGGTCCACCAGGTCGTCGAACACGAACATCAGGTCCTGGATGCGGCCGCTGAGCGGGGCATCGATGCGCGCGATCTCGCCGAGGATGGCCTGGTCCTGGCCGCTGTCCATGAAGTTGAGGATGTTGGCCGCGCACTGCACGCCGCCGATGTTGGACGACTTCAGGTTCTGGTTGCCCGAGAACTGGCGTTCCATGATCTCGTTCAGCTCGTTCAGCGCATTGGGCGGAATGCCGTCCAGCGTGGCGATGCGCAGCAGCACGTCCACACGGGTGCGGTCGGGCAGCAGCTTCAGCGCATCGGCGGCCTGGTCGGTTTCCAGGTGTGCCATCACGATGGCGATGATCTGTGGGTGCTCGTTGCGCACCAGGCCGGCCGCCGCACGCGGGTCCATCCACTTCAGCGCGTCCAGGCCGGTGGTGTTGCGGCCCAGCAGGATGCGGTCGATCAGACTGCTGGCCTTCTCGGTCCCCAGCGCCTGCACCAGCATGTTGCGGATGTAGTCGTCCGAGCCCACGCCCAGCGAGGTCTTTGAACCCAGTTCACGGCTGAACTGGTCCATCACGCCTTCCACCTGGTTGCGGGTGACATCGCTCATGGCGGCCATGGCAATGCCGATCTTCTGCACTTCCTTGGGCTCCATGTGGCGCAGCACTTCGGCCGCGTCCAGTTCGCCCAGCGAAAGCAGCAGGATGGCGGCACGCTGCACGCCGGTCATTTCTGCATCAGTCATTGGCCACCCACCCCTTGACTACCTGCGCCACGCGCTTGGAGTCGGTCTTCACGGCTTCGCGCGCCATGCGCAGCCGCTCTTCATAGGAATCCACCGGCAGCGCCAGGGCATCGGGCCCGGACAGGTGCGCACGGTCGGCCGCCAGGGCCGGCAGCGGGCTGCCGTCTTCGTCAACCAGCTGCACGTCGGCCGTATGCGGCTCATGGGACAGCGCGTCGGGCTTCTTGTTGCTGCCGGTGATGGCGCGCAGGGCAGGGCGCAGCACGCCGAACAGCAGCGCCAGCACCACCACCGCGCCGAGCAGCAAGCGCAGGCCGTCCTGCACCTGCGGCAGCTCCCACCACTTGGGGCCTTCCACCGGCGTGGTGTCGCGCACGAACGGGGCGTTCATCACCGACACGGTGTCGCCACGCTCGGCATCGAAGCCCACGGCCTGCTTCACCAGGGCCTCGATGCGGGTCAGTTCGGCCGCGGCCAGCGGCTGTTCGGTGGTCTTGCCGTTGGCGCCGGGGCGCGGCACGTTGTCCAGCAGCACCGCCACCGACACGCGCTTGATGCGGCCGGCCGGCTGGCGGGTGTGCTGCAGCGTGCGGTCCAGCTCGTAGTTGCGGGTGGCGTTCTTGCTGCTTTCGGTCGGCGTCTGCGCGGTCTGCGGCGCCGGTGCGGCAGCGGCCCCCGGCGGGGTGTTGCTGGTGGCACCGGGCACGCCCTGCGGGCCGGGCACGTTGCTGTTGTTCTCGCTCACCTGTTCGCTGCGCAGCTTCTGCGGCTCACCGTTGTAGAGCTCGCGCGCTTCTTCGGTGGTGGAGAAGTCCATGTCCACGCTGACTTCCGGGTTGACCCGGCCCGGGCCGGTCATCGCCTCGAGCAGCTCACGGATGCGCTGGTTGAACGAGGTTTCCTGCCGGCGGCGCTGTTCGAACTGTGCGGCATTGATGGCCGCCTCGCTGTTCGGGTCGCTCACGCTCAGCATGCGGCCGTTCTGGTCGACCACGGTCACCCGTTCCGGCGACAGGTCCGGAATGGCGGCGGCCACCATGTGCACGATCGCATCCACCTGGCTGCGTTCCAGCTGCTGGCCGCCCCGCAGTTCCAGGGTGACCGAGGCACTGGCCACGTCACGCTGGCGGGTGAAGGCGCTGGGCTTGGGAATGGCCAGGTGCACGCGCGAATCGCAAACTGGGCGCAGGGTATTGATGGTGCGCGACAGCTCGGTTTCCAGCGCATGCTGGTAGCGCGCGCTTTCCACGAACTGGCTGACGCCGAAGCCCGGGTCGCGCTCCATCAGCTCGAAGCCGAGCTTGCCGCTGTCGGTCAGGCCAGAGCCGGCCAGTTTCAGGCGGGCATCGTGCAGGTTCTTTTCCGGCACGGTGATGGCACCGGTGGCCGGGTCCATCTGGAACGGAATCTGCGCCGCACGCAGCAGGCCGGTGGCCTCGGCCGTGGCCTTCTGGTCCAGACCGGTGTACAGCGGCACCATGGCCGGCTTCTGCGACCAGAAGAACACGGCCAGGCCGGCCGCCACCGCGACGGCGATCATCGCCATCAGGCCCAGCCTACGGGTGATCTGCAGACTCTGCAGGCGGTCGAACCACTGCCCCGCCTTTTCGGCGTTGAGGGTTTCCTTGGAGAGCGTCAGTGCCATGGCGCGCGGTTGCTTACAGCGGCATGTTCATCACGTCCTGGTAAGCCTGGACGAGACGGTTACGGACTTCCACGGTGGCGCGGAAGGCGATCTGCGACTGCTGGGAGGCGACCATGACCTTGGCCAGGTCGGCGCCGGGCACCCCCAGTTCGAAATCACGGGCGAGCTGGCCGGAGGTCTGCTGCGCCTGGTTGACGCTGGACAGAGCGCCACGCAGCGTTTCGGTGAAGCTGGCCGGCTGCGCCTGGGGCAGGCCCAGTGCAGTGGCGGCGATGGCGTTGTCGCGCGGCGCTTCGTTCCCGGTCGGCAGCACGGTGGACGGCTGCGTGATCTGGGACTGGTAGGAGCGGATCTGCGAAAGGATCGACGTGACGGAGTGCGACATCTACAACGGTTCCATGAAACAGGGGCGGGTTTCTGCCTGGAGACGTTGCAAGCGGCGTGCCGAAACGGCTGAGTGATTCAGTCTTGTGACAGGTTGCGCCGGGAAAGTGCCTGCCACCGGTGGCTGCGCGACCACGCCACGTGGCGATGGGGCCTTCGTCTCTCCCGGCTCTGCATGCCCACGCCATGCATGGAGAGGGCCGTTTCCCCTCAACCCCGCTTCTGTAGATCCACGCCATGCATGGATGGGGCCTTTCCCTCAATCCCGGCCTCGGCCCCCGCGTCAGCAAACCGACGTCATTTTTCTGGCCTAGGGCTGCAGCGTCCAACGCCCGCCGTTCTGCCGCTGGGGCGGTTCCACCGGCCCGTCATGCTAGGTGAACACGAACTGCCCCTGCTGGTCGGTCAGGCAGGTCAGCAGCAGCGTGTAGCGGCTGGTGCCCCCGGGGTAGGCCTCGGTCATGCGCACCTCGCCCACATGCGGTGCCAGCCGCTGGTAGCGGTAGGTACCGGCCACGGCCAGCGGCGTGCCCAGCACCTGCAGCAGGTAGCGGTCGCCACTGAAGTTCACCTGCACCATGCGGCCGGCGTTGGGGTTGCCAGGGTGGTACAGCGGATCGCTGAGGTTGATGAACTGGCGGCCATCGAGCAGCGCCGGCAGCGTGCAGGGCGCCGAAGAGGCAATGGCCGGTACGGGGGACAGCAGGGCGGCAAGCAGGGGCAAGCGGTGCATGGCGGAACCTCCTGGGGTGTACCGCCCATGTTCCGCAGTGGCGTGCTGCTGTCTGTAGGAATACCTGCAAATGCAGAAAGCCTGAAACGCAGAAGGGGTCGGATCCCTTTCCAGCGGAAAGGGCTTCGACCCCGCTGGGATCGCATGGGGTCAGCGCCCTCCCTGCGGAAGGGATCTGACCCCTGCAGCGACCCCGGCAGCGGTGGCTCAGCTGGACAGCTCGGCCTGCTCGCGCTCGATGCCGTACTTGCGCAGCTTTTCCACCAGCGTGGTGCGGCGCAGGCCCAGCAGCTGGGCGGCGTGCGCCACCACACCCTGGGTGCGCTCCAGCGCTTCGTTGATCAGGCCGAGTTCAATCGTGGCCATGTGGTTGCGCAGGTCCAGGCCGTCGTCCGGCAGGGCCGTGGCGGCGCGCTCCACCTCGATGCCGTGCTGCAGCGGCGGCTGGTTGCCGCTGCCGGGCGTATGGAAGGAGAAGCTGCGCAGGTCCAGACGTTCTTCGTTGCCGGGCACCGGCACGGAGGGTGCGGCGGCCGGCACCGGCAGTGCGGCATCGCCACGGTAGCGCGCCGGCAGGTCCTGCACGCGCACCGCGGCGCCCGGGCGCAGCACCGCCAGGCGTTCGACCAGGTTGGTCAGTTCGCGCACGTTGCCCGGCCACTCGTAGCCCGCCAGCGCCTGCAGCGCTTCGGCGGTGAAGCGCACATCGCCACGGCCGGTGCGGCCCAGCTGCGCGGCAATGGTGTCCACCAGCACCGGCAGGTCCTCGCGGCGTTCGCGCAGGGCCGGCACGTCGATCGGGAACACGTTCAGGCGGTAGAACAGGTCCTCGCGGAACTTGCCGTCGGCAATGCGCGATTCCAGGTCGCGGTGGGTGGCGGCGATCACCCGCACGTTGCAGCGGATGGTCTGGTTGCCACCGACGCGCTCGAAGCTGCGTTCCTGCAGCACGCGCAGCAGCTTGACCTGCACCGGCAGGCTCATGTCGCCGATTTCGTCCAGCAGCAGGGTGCCGCCCTCGGCCATTTCGAAACGGCCCTTGCGTGCGGTCAGGGCACCGGTGAAGGCGCCTTTCTCATGGCCGAACAGCTCGCTTTCCAGCAGCTCGGCCGGAATGGCGCCGCAGTTGATCGCCACGAACGGGCCATCGCGGCGCGGCGAGCGCTGGTGGATGCTGCGCGAGACCACTTCCTTGCCCGTGCCGGATTCACCCAGCACCAGCACGGTGGTATCGAAGGCGGCCACCTGCTCGATCATCTTGCGCAGGTGGGTGATGGCCGGGCCATGGCCACTCGGGCCCTGGTCCTGCACGGCACCAGCCTGGTGCTCGGCATCCAGCCGCTTCAGGCTGGCGCGGCGCAGCAGGCCTTCCATCTGCGCATGCCGCAGCGGGGTCTCCAGCGGCCACACGTTGGCTTCGTGCAGGCCATGGCGCTGCGCGAACACGGCGGCATCGCCGTCGGCCAGCAGCACCGGCGGCGGCAGGCTGCTCCTGCCCAGCCAGGCATACAGGGCCTGGCTGTCCGGGGTGGCTTCCAGGTTGCCGACGATCACCGCCATCCAGTCGTTCTGGCGCTGCCGCGACAGGTCCAGGTCGGCGGCATCGGACACCCAGCGCGGGTTGAAATCCATGAATTCCAGCAGGGCGACGGTGCGTTCGGCACGCACGGCGTCATTGTCCAGCACCAGGATGCGCGACTCGCTCATGAGCTTTCTCCTTTCAGGCCTTCCAGGATTGGCATGACTTCCTGGATGTAGGACAGCTTGCTGACGAAGTTGTCGGCGCCGGCCCGCAGGGCGTGCTCGCGGTGTTCGGTGTCGTCGAAGTGGCTGGCAATGACGATGTAGGGCGCATCGTCCTGCGATTTGATCAGGCGGGTGGTCTGCAGGTCGCCCATTTCCGGCATGGCCAGGTCCATCAGCACCAGCTGCGGGCGCAGCGCTTCCGAGCGCTCGATCGCCTCCAGGCCGTTGCCGGCGCTGCCAACCACTTCCAGCCAGTCGACCTTGCGGAAGTGGCGCATGGCGGCGTTGATGAAGCCCTCATGGTCATCGACCAGCAGGACAGTGAGCTTGTTCATGTTCAAATTCCCTTTCAGCACACCCGGGCCAGCTGTGGTTGCCTGGCGCCCAGCCGGCGACGTTCGCGGGCGGGGGCGATATCCAGTTGTTCCCGGTATTTTGCGACGGTTCGGCGGGCAATGTTCACCCCCTGGCGCGACAGCAGGCCGGCAATGGCCTCATCAGCCAGCGGGCGGCCGGCCGGTTCGGCGTCGATCAGGCGGCGCACCATGGCCTTGACCGCCTGGCCCGAGACGCTGGCGCCATCCAGCCGCACGGCGAAGAAGTGCTTCAGTTCGAAGGTGCCGCGCGGGGTCTGCAGGTACTTGCCGGTGGTGATGCGCGAAACGGTGGATTCGTGCATGCCGATTTCCTCGGCCACTTCCTTCAGCGTCAGCGGGGCCATGGCCTCTTCGCCGCGCACCAGGAACGCGGCCTGGCGCTCGATGATGACGCGGGCGGTGCGCAGCAGGGTGTCATAGCGCATCGACAGGCCGCGGCTGAACCAGCGCGCTTCCTGCAGCATCTCACGCAGCGGCTGGGCGGCCTCGGCACTGTCGGCCAGCACCTGCTCGTAGACCGGGTTGAGGCTGACGCGGCGGCTGGTGGCCGGGTTCAGCGCCACGCGCCACTGGCCATCGGCCAGCCAGGCCACCACGTCCGGCACCACCACCGGGCTGCGCTCGGGCAGCAGGCTGTCACCCGGGCGCGGCTGCAGTGAGAGCACCAGCCGCACCGCTTCGCGGATGTCGGCGATTTCGGCATCGTGCAGGCGGGCGAGGGCGGGGTAGTCGTGCGTGGCCAGCGCGTCCAGATCGCCGGCCAGCAGGCGCTGGGCCAGGTGGCGGGCCGGCACCGTGCCGTGCAGGCTGCGCAGCTGCGCCAGCAGGCATTCGCGCAGGTCCTGCGCGGCCATGCCAGCCGGTTCGCCGTGCAGCAGCTGCTGGCGCACCGCTTCGATGCAACCGCCGTCCATGTCGAACTGGGCGCAGGCGCGCAGCTGCAGCTGGACCAGCGGTGCCTGCAGGTAGCCGGCGTCATCGCAGTGGTCCAGCCAGAACGCGGCCACCGCCAGTTCGCGGTCGTCCAGGTCCAGGGCCAACTGCTGCAGCACGCGCAGCTGCGGGTCGCTGGACTCGCCTGCGGCGACGCGCGCCATGCGGTCGTCATCGCCGTCCTGCCAGTTGGCGCCGGCCACATCCCACATCGAGGATTCGGGCAGTTCGTCGAACGCGGCCGCCTGCAGCGTGGCCTCGTCGCCATCGCTGCTGGCCGCCGGCGCATCGGCCGGTGCCTCTTCGATCTCCAGCAGCGGATTGCTGTCCAGCAGGCGCTGGATTTCCTGTTCCAGCTGCAGGCCGTCCAGCTGCAGCAGCCGGATCGACTGCAGCAGCTGCGGGGTAAGGTGGAGTTGCTGGCCCATCTGGGCCGAAAGTGCAGCCTTCATTGTCGCGTCCCCGGCGCCGCTCCCCGACGCCTTGTGGAACACATCTTGCTTCTGCCGGGTCAGTCCCGTAATCGGGGGGTTCCTGAGCAGGATGGTGGTGCTCCCGACAGGCGGTAGGGAAAACCCTTACATCGGCGCGGAATCTTGACGGTGCGTCCGCGCAAGCCATTGATTCCGGATGGTTGCCGGCCACGGCAGGTTCCGGCATGTACGCGGGTTCCCGTCGGGGTGCGCGTGGATGACGGTATTCCGGCGCAGGGGTGTGGTCTGCGGCGGTCGGGCGTGCCCTGCACCTGGCATTTCGATGCATGCGTCGCTTCCATTGGCCGGCAGATGGGCGATCACTGGCCGCCCATCTTCACGGCGTCAGCGCGCCTGAACACAGCGCGCGGATTGATTCGGCCGATCAGACGGATCAACCCGCTGGCACCGGGCAGCACCTCGTCGCGCCCTGTCCGGAGACCTCGTAGCGCCGCACGGCCAAACGCCGTGACGTCCATCTGCCTAGCGCCGTTCATGTCCTCCTGCCCCTGGTTGAACGCTGTGCCGGTGGCTGGCGGCGCCAGTTCAACGACCTTGACTGACGTGTTCGCCAGTTGCGCGCGAAGGGATTGCGTGTACGAATGCATCGCCGCCTTGGTAGCGCAATAGATCGGCTTGAGCGCCATCGGAACGAATGCAAGACCTGACGTAACGTTCACGATGGTAGCGTTGTGCTGGCGCTTCAACAGGGGCAGCAGCTGGTGGATGATCTGGATCGGGCCGATCAGGTTTGTCCTGATTTCATCCTCCAGATCGCCCAACGGCCGGTCCGTTTCGTTCAGGTTGAGTTTGCCCCCGATGCCGGCGTTGTTGATCAGCACATTGAGCGATGGGAAGGCCTGGGAGATCGATTCGCATGCGCTCACTATCGCGGCCGGATCGCTTTGATCGCAGACGAACGTGTGCAGGGCCGGGGTCGCGTCACGGATCTTGGCCAGGCGGTCTGCAGACCGTCCGGTTATCAGCACGACGTTGCCCGCTGCAAGCAGCTGCTTCGCCAGTTCGATGCCGATGCCGCTCGTTCCGCCGGTGATCAGGATGGTGTTGTTGGAGAGTTTCAAGGGGACGCTCCGTCGAGATGGTTGAAGAGGCACTGAGGTGACAGAGCCGTCGTGGCAGGGGGAAGCGAGCACCTCTCCGGTCGCAGCACGACGGACGGCTCTACGCCTGGTCGTGGGTGTGGCGCTCGCGCCAGCGGTTCGGCGTGGTCTGCTCCCAGGCGCGGAATGCGCGGGTGAACGAGTTGGGTTCCGCGAACCCCAGCAGCAGGGCAATCGCGATCGAATCCAGTTCGGTCATGGCGAGTAGTCGGCTGGCCGTTGTGCGCCGAACGCCGTCCAGTTGCTGCTGGAAGGTGCTCCCCAACAGCGAAAGGCGGCGTTGCAGGGTCCGGCTGCTGCTGCCGAGCCGGCTTGAGACTGCGGCGATGCTGGATGGACGACCTTCGCTCAACTGGCGCGCGATGGCCACGCGCACTTCGGCCACGAGCGCAGGGTATCCCTCGCCCTCGGCCAGTTTCTTCTCCATGCCCTCGACCACGAGCGCAAAGGCGCCTCCGCCGGCGCCGACGAACGGAGCGTCGAGCGCCCTGCGATCAAATACCATTGCGTCGCTCGCCGCCGAGAAAACGACGGGGCATTCGAAATGGCCGCGTAAGAGCGCGTGATCCATGGGCCGTCGCGCCAGTTCGAGCCGGATGGGTGCGATCTTGCCCGCGCTGCCTCTGTGCACCATTGCCTTCAGCGAGGCCATGGTTGTATCGACCAGCAGACGAGGCACCTCGCCCGTCGCCTGGAGCCAACGGTAACGAATGATGGCTTCGTCGCCCTTGGTCTCGACCTCGACCAGCTCGGGGCAGGTGAGGCGCTTGTAGCGGGCGAGGGTGGCCATCGCTTGGCGGAAGTCCGGTGCGTGCAGCGCAACAATCGAGGGGACACCGTAACCACGATCAATCCCTTCCGAACCAAACTGCAATCCCGCCGCCCGATCGTCGACTTCATTCTCGACGGCTTTCCAGAGGCGGAAGAACTCGTCTGTCGTGAACGCGTGTGACGGTTTCACGCCGGCAAGCACACACAGCCGCTCGATCGAGAGGCCAAAGCCGGCGGCCACGTTGGGCGGTACCACGAACGTGTCAGGTGTTTTCATGGCAGTGACCGGCCGCAGCTGCACCGCGGCGGCTGACATGTCGCCACGCTATTTGCCATGGAGGAGATGCACGGGGGCCGAGGGGACGTTGAGGGGACGCACGATGTGCATATCCCGGCCGGCCACGTCCCGTGGAGATGAGATTCGGCCCTCATCGCGCGGCAATCATGGAGAGCACGAGGACAGCGAAGACTCCGATCAGCATCCTGGGCGGCCAGTACTCGATGAAAAAGAAGGCCAGGCTGAGCCAGCCTGCAGCGGCCAGTGCAGTAAGCGCGAGCACGGGCCAATGGTTCAGGAGCGCGGGTGCCTGCCGGGAGACAAGCAGGCCCAGCGAGCCGTACAACACCAGGCCCAGTGCGTAGCTGGAATGAAGGCCGTAGTAGAGCGTTGTTTCCGGCCCGGGAGCACGGACGCCCCGGACGAATTGTGCGACGACGTCAATCGCGAAATGCAGAACACCTGCCACGATCAGCCACGAGAAGGAAAAACACGCCAAAACTTGCCGCATGGTCTGGACTCCGTCTGTTTGAAGCCGGGAACAACACAACGTCAAGGTCGGCTATGGCGGGAGAATACGTACGCTCCTCAACGGCAACAAATCCGATCGCGCCAGAGATTCGCTCCACCCCTTGGCGTATGGGGACTGGGTGAGCGCCACGCTGGCCATGTTGAGCCCTCGCAATTGCCCGGTTCAAGGTGGCCTGCGGGAAGCCTGGCGGGTGGAAGCCTGGTCAGGTTCCGGGAACCGCCTGCAGAAGGCGGTCCGGCCCAAGTTATTGATAAATAAGACAATAGGCCTGGAAAGGCTGTCACCTGACGCGGAGATCGTGGTGTTCACATCAGCCGTGGATGGAAACCCCGCGCTGCGCATGTAGAGTCGACTGTTAGTCGACTGCTCTTGGCGGCCGGCCTGAATCCCGCGCTGCGCGCGGAAGTCGACTAACAGTCGACTCTACCCCTGTCGACTCTACCCCCGTCGTCGGTACCGCCATGAGCGGCACCGGCACCGCCATCATCGGCAGCGCATCCCGCAAACGTCAGCCTGCCAACCCTATCCGGTCATTCCAGCTCGTGCTGGTGGCGTGCGGCCAGCAGCAGCAGGTCATTGGCGCGGCGGCAGCCCAGCGATTCCATCATGCGTGCGCGGTGGGTCTCCACCGTCTTCACGCTGATGCCCAGATCGGCGGCGATTTCCTTGTTGCTCTCGCCCTTGCCGATGCGGCGCAGGATCTCGCGCTGGCGCGGTGACAGGGCGGCGATGCCGGTGGGCTTCTCACGGCCCAGCATCGGCGCCAGCATCTTGGCCGAGATCTGCGGGCTCAGGAATACCTGCCCGGCGTGCGCGGCGCGCAGGGCCAGTTCAAGCTCCTGCGGGGCGGCATCCTTCACCACGAAGCCGACCGCGCCGCGGTCCAGTGCATCGCGCACATGGGCGGCATCGTCGTGCATGCTCATCATCACCACGCGGGTGCCCGGTGCACGCACGTGGATGTCGCTGAGCGCTTCCAGGCCGGTGCGGCCGGGCAGCGACAGGTCCATCAGCACCACGTCCGGCGCCAGCTGCAGGGCCAGCTGCAACGCCTGTTCGGCGTTGCTGGCTTCGCCCACCAGCTGCACGTCGGCAAACCCCTGCAGCAGCCGGCCAAGGCCAGCGCGGACCAGGGTGTGATCGTCGACGATGAGAACTCGCACAGTCAGGGGCAGGCCGGATGGGGGCGCTTCACATTAGCCGAGCTGAACGGTCACGCCAAGGGCCATCGGGCACGGTCGTGCATCTGCGTCGCCTCAGCGTTGCCGGCGGACTTCGGCGACCTGCCGCCGATGCAGGCGGAACAGGTGCCGTTCCATCGCCATTTCCAGCCCGTCGCCGAGCGTGGTGAAGTGCAGCCACAGGTAGCGGCTGCCGTTGCCGTCGGCGGCTTCGGCCACCACTTCCACCGGCAGGTCGATATGGTCGGGCAGCCAGTCACTGGGCTGCAGGCGGACCACGCCGTGCTGGCCCGGGCTGGCACCGCTGCGCGGGCCCAGCTGCAGGCGGATGCCGCGGCGCGACCAGCGTACCGGGCGCAGCGGCAGGTCGTTGCCCTGCTGGCGGACCAGCCGGCCCAGCAGCACCATGGCCAGGTCCAGCTTGGCCTCCAGGCGCTGCAGCTGCAGGCTGTTGCCATCGCGGTCGTCGTGGTCTTCGCCACGGCTGTCTTCCACCAGTGCCACGCTGCGCAGCAGGCCTTCGGCTGCCGAGGTGCGCCCCGGCTGGCTGCCTGCCAGGAATTCGGCCGGCAGCGGCAGCTCGCAGCTCAACGTTTCGTCGAACAGCTCGCTTTCGGCCGGGTGATGCAGCGTGGTGGCGGGCAGGGCGCTCATGCCAGCGATTCTGCCTGCAGGTAAGCATGCGCAGCGCGAAGATTGCGCTGGCCATCGCGCGCCAGCACGGCGGCTTCGTCACGCTGGCGTGCCATCGCCGCCAGCAGGTGCTGCTGGCGCTCGAACAGCGCGCTCAGCGGTGCGTGCAGCTGGTGGGTCAGCGGCTGTGCCAGCAGCGCGTGCAGGTCACGGTCGTGGTGGTCCAGGATGTCACCGGCGCGGTCAAAATCATCGCTGCCTACGGCATCGGCCACCGCATCCAGCTGGGCGTTGAGCGAATCCAGCGCGAGCAGGCTCATGGGGCCACCGCCGCCGGGCGACGCTGCTCATGCGGAATCGCATTCCATGCGCCGTCGATCTCGCCCAGCAGCTGCAGCGATTCATCCAGCGCGCCGCGGTCGTTGTGCAGGTTGGCTTCGGTCAGGCGCTGCAGCACGTAGTCATACAGCGAGGACAGATTGCTGGCGATCTCGCCGCCGGCTTCATGGTCGAGCGAACCGTTGAGGTGGCCGACGATCGCACAGGCCTCGCCGATCGCCTTGCCCTTGCGCGCCTGGTCGCCACGCTCAAGGCTGGCCTGGGCCGGGCGCACGCGCTCCAGCGCGCCGGCCAGCAGCAGCGCCACCAGTTTGTGCGGGTCGGCATCGGCAACGGCGCTGCTGACACCCACCTGGCGATACTGTTCGGCGTTTGACGGCTGGAACCGTACATTCGTGGATTCTCCTTGCGCGGGCCCCGCCGCCGGCGCCAGTGGCCAGGGGCAGTGCAGCGGTGATTGCGGCTGAGACCAATATCGGTACGCAGGCCGCCAAACTTGAGGATCGGTAACGTGATGCTGCCGATGTGTTTCATGCGGGTGCCGGTGTTCCGGCATCCGTGCGCCACGCCGGTCAGCCCGGCAGGTGCGACAGCATCGACTGCAGCTGGCTGCTGCTCTGGCTCAGCTTGCCCATCAGCGTATCCAGTGCCAGGAACTGCTTCTTGTAACGCTCGGCCACGCCGTCCATGCGCGTGTCCAGATCCTTGCGGCGCTTGTCGATGTCGGTCAGCGTCTTGTTCAGGCCATTGGTACGCGAAACAAAGGCGCCTTCCTTGCCCTTGGAGGTGCTGACGTAGCCATCGACCATCGCAAACAGGCGGCCGGCGCCACCGTCGTCGCCGGTGAAGGCCTGGCGCACCGCTTCGGGCTGGTTGCCCACGGCGGCGGCGAACTTGGCTGCACCCAGCACCAGGCTGCCGTCGGCGTCAGGGTAGCCGCGCGTGTCCAGGCCCAAGGTCTTGGCATTGAGGCCGCCGGCGCCGAGTTTGCGCAGTATGCCGCTGATCATGTTGCGCAGCTGGCCGGTGACACCGCGCATCTGTGCATCACTGGTCAGCGCGGAGGCTTCCTTCTTTTCGGTGTCGTACTTGGTGGCGTCGTTCAGTGCGCTCAGCGCCGCGTTGTAGGTCTTGACGAAGTCCTGCATCACCTTGCTGGCGGCCGAGGTGTCGGTGCTGATCACCACGTCGCTGTCGCCGGTCTTCTTCAGGTTCAGGGTCAGGCCGGGTACCGCATCGACCACCATGTTGGTGTCGCTGACGATGCTCACGCCATCGATGGTCAGCTTGGCATCGGCGGCCTGCGAGGTCTCGTTCATGCCGCTGATGATGCCGGCCAGTTTCGTGTCGCCGCCGCTGTAGCTCAGCTTCACCGCGTTGGCGGTACCGGTCTTCTCCTGGCCCACCGACAGGTACTGCTGGTCACCGGAAGCCAGCAGGCTGGTCTGCACGCCCTCTTTGCGGCCGGCGGCATCGAGCTTGTTGCGGATGGTGGTCATGGTGTCGCCGTCTTCGACCTGGACGTTGATCGTCTTGGCCTTGTCGCCGGCACCAACGGTCAGCGTCAACGTTCCGGCGCTGAACGTGTCGGTCTTGTTGACCGGGGTCTGTGCGATCCACTTGTTGGCCGTGGCCAACGAATCGACATGGATCTTGTGCGTGCCGTTGGCCGCGGCGGCCTTGCCGGCCACGGTGCCGGTGTCGTACAGCCCGACCGTGGCGGTCAGCACGTCGTCGGCGTTGCTGTTGGGCTTGATCACGCTGACCATGCGCGTGTCGAAGGCGGTGGTGGCCTTCAGCCCTTCCAGCGACTTCTTCAGGGCGTCAAAGGCGGATTTGACCGTGCCGACCGCAGACAGCTGCAGTTTGGCCTTGGACTGCTGCAGGTTCAGCGCATTGTCGGCCGGCTTGCGGTCGGCCGCGACGAGCTTGGCGACCATGCCGGAAATATCCAGGCCCGAGCCGATGCCACCGTATCCAAAGTCTGCCACGTTGTTTCTCCTGGTCTGGCGCCGCCAGTGCCGGGCGTGCCGTGTCGTCAACGAAAATAGCGGCCTGTGCCGCCGGGTCTTGAGGTCTTCGTTGATGCAGGAGTCGTGCCACTGCGCGGCGGCCGGGTTCTGGCGCGCCTGTTGCAGGGTGCTGGGGGCAGGGCGCGGCGGGTGCCGGCGCTGCGGCGGTAGCCAGGCAAAAAACCCTCCCCCAAAGCAGGGGAGGGATCAGGCTACTGGACAATCGGGGGGAGACGAAGCCACCCGGTGCGTACAGTCAAAGGTACAGCGCTGAAAGAGGTGGTGCCGCAGGGGCGGGCGATGCCAGGCCGGCTCGGGAGTGGGTTCCCGGGCCGGGCATGGCCCGCGCCTTCGTGCCACGCGGTGGTGCCGGTGGAGCGCTGCCGTTTGCCTGGGCCAGCGGCAGCGTCCTTTTCTACGTCTTGCGTTCCGGGCTGCCTGCGATCAACCGCGCAGCAGGCTCAGCACGCCCTGCGGCACCTGGTTGGCCTGGGCCAGCATGGCCGTACCGGCCTGCTGCAGGATCTGGGTGCGGGTCAGTTCGGCGGTTTCCTCGGCGAAATCGGTGTCCTTGATGCGGCTGCGCGAGGCAGACAGGTTTTCCGTCGAGGTCTGCAGGTTGGCCGCCACCGATGTGAAGCGGTTCTGGATGGCGCCGAGGTCGGCACGGGTGCTGTTGATCGCGCCCAGGGCCTTGTCGACGATGTCCAGTGCCTGCTGTGCACCCTTGACCGAGGAGATGTCCAGGTCGGAGGCGAACTTCTTGGCCGGGACCGCCGGTGCGGTGACGTCGTCGGTGAACGCAGCGCCGGTGGCGGCAACCGTGAAGCCCTTGTAGGCGCCATCCTTGTCCACGCTGTCCTTGACCGAGCTCAGGTCAAGGCCGGTGCCGGCAGCGTTCACTTCGGCATAGACGCCGGTCTCGCCAAGCTTGGCGTTGATCTTGGTGGCCAGTGCGGTGGCTTCAGCCTTCTGGGTGTCAGCGGCGACGCCCTTGCTGGCCACTTCAACATCGTCGATCTTGACCGCATTGCCCTTGCTGTCGGTGATCGTCAGGCCGGTGACCTTCGCAGCATCGGCATCGTTGGCGACGGTGATGGCCAGCTTGCCGCTGGCAAACTGCGCGCCACCCAGCGAAGCGGTCTTGGCATCGACGATCTTGTCGATGGCAATGGCCTGACCGGCGTTGGCGCCGACCTGGAACAGCTGGCTGGAGAACGAGCCGTCCAGCAGCTTGGTGCCGTTGAAGTCGCTCTGTTTGGCCACGCGGTCGATTTCGCTGACCAGCTGGGTCACTTCGGACTGCAGGGCCTTGCGGTCGCTGGCCGAATTGGTGGCGTTGGAGGACTGCACCGACAGCTCACGGATACGCTGCAGGTTGTTGCCGATTTCCGACAGCGAACCTTCGGCGGTCTGGGCCAGCGAGATGCCGTCGTTAGCATTGCGGATGGCCACGTCGATACCGCGGATCTGGGTGCCGAAGCGCTCGGAGATGGCCAGGCCGGCCGCGTCGTCCTTGGCGCTGTTGATGCGCGAGCCCGAGGACAGGCGCTGGATGGTGGTGGCCAGGGAGGCGCCGCTGGTGCTCAGGTTGCGCTGAGCATTCAGCGACATCGTGTTGGTGTTGATGACTTGTGCCATGAATCGTTCCTTTGGCGTGGAGTTGCAGGTGGGGCGTGGTGCCACGGGCTGCGCCGGATTTCCGGCGCAGCCGTGTTGACGTCAGGATCAGCCGCGCAGCAGGCTCAGCACGCCCTGCGGCACCTGGTTGGCCTGGGCCAGCATGGCCGTGCCGGCCTGCTGCAGGATCTGGGTGCGGGTCAGTTCCGCCGTTTCCTTGGCGAAGTCGGTATCGCGGATGCGGCTGCGCGAGGCCGACAGGTTCTCCGAAGAGGTCTGCAGGTTGGCGACCACCGAGGTGAAGCGGTTCTGGATGGCGCCGAGGTCGGCGCGCACGCTGTTGACCGACTCCAGCGCCTTGTCAACGATCTCCAGCGCCTTCTGCGCGCCGGTGTACGAGGACACATCCAGATCCTGCACGAAGGACGGGGTAGCCGTGGCGGCGACCGAAGTCGGTGCCGCCGCAGTGGAGTTGGTCAGGCCCAGTGTAGCACCGCCGTTCAGGACGAGGTCGCGGTCGGCCTTCACCGAGGTCAGCTTCAGCGCGTAGGTGTCCGGTGCCGGGGCAGTGCCGGCGGTGGTGATGACTTCGGCGTAGACGCCGGCTTCGCCGATCTTGCTGTTGATCTGTGCAGCGGCCGAGGCGGCCAGCTCGGCCGTGGTCTTGCCGGTGATGGTGCCGATGGTGGCGCCGTTGATGCTCAGGCCGGTGATGCTGGTCTCAGCGGTGATCGCAGTGACGGCACCGCCGGTGCTGGGGGCGGCGAACTTGGCGTTGCCCAGGGCGTTGGCCTTGGCATCGACCACGCTGTTGATGGCGATGGCCTGGCCGGCATTGGCACCCACCTGGAACAGCTGGCTGGTGAAGCTGCCGTCCAGCAGCTTGGTGCCGTTGAAGTCGCTCTGCTTGGCCACGCGGTCGATTTCGCTGACCAGCTGGGTCACTTCGGCCTGCAGGGCCTTGCGGTCGCTGCTGGAGTTGGTGGCGTTGGAGGCCTGCACGGCCAGTTCGCGGATGCGCTGCAGGTTGTTGCCGACTTCGCTCAGCGAACCTTCGGCGACCTGGGACAGCGAGATGCCGTCGTTGGCGTTGCGGATGGCCACATCCAGACCACGGATCTGGGTGGTGAAGCGCTCGCTGATGGCCAGGCCGGCGGCGTCGTCCTTCGCGCTGTTGATGCGCGAACCGGAGGACAGGCGCTGGATGGTGGTAGCGAGCGAGGCGCCGCTGGTGCTCAGGTTGCGCTGAGCATTGAGCGACATCGTATTGGTGTTGATTACCTGTGCCATGGGGTCGTCTCCTCTTATGTGGGTCCCGTTGGTGAAAGCTGCAAAGCCCGCCTGTTTTTTGTGTTTGGCTGTGTGCTTCGCTGCTGCCAAATGAATAACGGCGCTTTGTCAACAACCTTTAGGCGGGATTTCCACGGCGTGGGAAAAACGCGGCGGAAGGCGGTTTTCAAGGGGTTTTGAGGAGGGGAAGGGCGCCCGGCGGCCCCTATCGGCCACGCGCGGCAGGACTTTATGCCGCGGTGTGGAAGAGGGGGTTGGCCCCTGTAGATCCACGCCATGCGTGGATGAGGCCTTACCGGCAGCCCAACCCGCCACGCATGGCGCGGCACCACAGATACCCCACAACGCCAAAGGCCGCGATGCAGGGCATCGCGGCCTTCGGGGTACAGCGCTGGTGCTGGAATTCAGCGGATCACATTGAACAGCGACATCGACTGCATCTTGGCGAACATCTGCTGGGCGGCCTGCAGCGCCGTGCTCTCCAGCTGGTACTGGCTCAGCGCATCGGCGTAGTCTAGGTCACGCATGGTCGACAGCGTGGTTTTCAGCGTCACCGTGTTGGCCTCGCGCATGTCCGCGGCATTGTCCAGCGCCTTCAGCTCCGCGCCGCCTGCCGCACGCGAATCGATCATCCGCTCGGAGGCACGCGCCACATCACGCAGGGCGCTCTGCAGCTGGTTCTGCTGCGCGGCCAGAGCTGTGCGGAGGTACCGGTGTCGGTGCCCAGCGCGCTGATCAGGTTGTCCAGGGTGGAGAACACATCCCGCCCGCCGGCGGCCTGCACGTTGAAGCTGTCACCGGCGGCCGGCTCGCCCGCTACCTGCAGGCGCACGCCGTTGATCACCAGGTCGTCGCCGGCCTTCATGGTGCCGGTGCCGGTCACGTTGCCGGTCCCGTCCACCACCTCGTACTGGGTCGCCGAGGTGAAGCGCACGCTGAACGGCTGGCCGTTCCAGCCACCGCCGCCATCGCGGGTGATGTTGGTCAGCACCGCCTTGCCGGTGTTGCCGGCTGCCGCCGATCCGTCCACGGTGCCGTCGCCGGTGGGAATGCGCAGGAAGATCTCGCTGCCGAGCAGGGCGTCCTTCACGTAGGTGTCCGGCCCCACTTCCACCTGGCGATGGGTCTGGTCGCCGGAGTAGACGATCTTGCCGTTCACCTGCGAGAACGGCGGGTCGCCGTCGTGGGTGCCGCCGAACAGGTAGCGGCCGGTGCCGTCGCTGGTGTTGGCCAGCGACGGCAGCCCCTCGCGGATCTGGTTCAGCTCGGTCCCCACGGTCTTTTTGTCGGCCGCGCTCAGCGTCGGGCTGCTGGCCTGCAGGGTCAGGTCGTTCACCCGGCCCATCAGGTCGTTGATGCGTGCTAGGGTGTTTTCCTGCAGGCCCAGCCGCTTCTGCACGTTGTTGGCGTTGAGCTTCATCTGGTCCAGCGCGGCCAGTGTGCGGTCGAGCCCCACAGCGGCGCCGGCATTCACCGGGTCGTCCTTGGCCGAGGTGATCTTGCTGCCGGTGGCGATCTGCTGTTCCAGATGGTTCATCTTGGCCTGTTTGGCCATCATCAGCGAGACCGACTGGCTGAACATCATGCTGGTGGAGATACGGTTGCTCATCGGCGTACGGCTCCCATGATGGTCTGGAACATGGTGTCGGCGGCGGCGATCAGCTGCGACGCCGCCTGGTAGGCCTGTTGCAGGCGCAGCATATCGGCCGCTTCCTCGTCCAGGTTGACGCCGGAGACTTCGTCACGCGCGGCCTGTGCCTTGTCGGTGATCACTTGCTGGGCATCGAGCGAATACTGTGCCGAACGTGCGGCCGCGCCGACTTGGGTGGTCAGCCCGCCCAGGGCGCCGCCGAGGGTGACGGTGCCGCCGTTGAAGGTCTTGGCTTCCTCCACCTTGGACAGCTTCAGTGCGTCGCTGTTGTCCGACGAGCCGGCCGGGGTGGCGCTCATGTTGAAGGTGTCGCCGGTCTTGGGCGCACCGTCCAGCACGAAGCTCCAGCCGTTGGCGCTGATGGTCTGGCCGGGGGTGTAGGTCTGCGGCGGGCCACCGTCGATGGTGTAGGTGGTGGCCGAAGTGAACACGATCGCGGCCGGGTTGCGCAGCGCGGCGTTGCCGGCATTGGTGATCTGCAGGTTGCTGATCTTGCCGGTACCGGTAGTGGCGGTGGCCGCGCTGGCCTTCACCGGTGCCGCTGCGGCAATGCGCGAAGGGTCGGTGATGGCCAGTTCCAGGCTGCCGGCCACGCCGGCGGTCGGCTGCAGCAGGAAGCGGTCGTTGTTGGCCGGGGTGCCGTTGACCACCAGCTTCACGTCGTTGACCACGAACGGGTCGGCGGCGGTGCCGGTGCCGGTCATCGCCACGCTGGCGCCGGTGTCCGAACGGCTGGCCTGCCACTGGGTGCCGTCGAACTTCAGCACGATGTTTTGCGCATCCAGCTTGGACAGGTCGCCATAGGTGGCCGTCAGGCTGGCGGTGCCGGTATTGGCGGTGCTGCCGTTGACCCGTGGCGTGCCCAGGTTGAAGAAGTCCCCGCCCATGTTGCCGTACAGGTCCACGCCCTGGTGGTGGATCTGGTTGAACTGGTCGGCCAGGCCCACCGCCAGCTTGCCCAGCTCGGCCTGCGCCTGGGTCAGTACGGTGTCGCGGAATTCCAGCAGGCCGCCCACCTGGCCGCCCAGGGCCTTGCTGTCCAGGCGGATGTTGGTGCCCTGGGCCTGCAGTGCCAGCTGCAGGCGCTCGGGCTGGAACGGGTCGGCGATGGTGGTGAGCTTGGAGGCGGTGGTGCCGACCACCAGCGGCTGGCCGCCGGCGGTGTAGACGTTCATCTGGCCGCCGTCCTGGATCACCGCGGTGCCGCCGGTGTAGCCGATCAGGTTGGCGATCAGCTGGTCACGGCGGTCCAGCAGATCCGGCGCGGCGCCGGCGGCGTTGCTGCCGATGGTGCCGTTGAGCTGTGCGATTTCCGAAGCCAGCCGGTTGATCTCGGTGGCCGCGCCGGTCAGGCCGTTGTTGACCTCGCCGTTGAGGCTGTTGAGGTGGCTGTTGAGCTGGCGGAAGCGGCGGGCCAGCGCCTTGCCGGCATCGAGCATGCTCTGCCGGCCGGCGGTGGCCGAGGCGTTGGAGGACAGGCCGCTGACCGAATCGAAGAAGCCCGACCACACGCCGGCCACATTGGCGGCCTTGTCCGAGAACAGGTCGTTGACCCGGTCGGCCATGGTCGACAGCTGCTTCAGCCGCGCCAGTTCGCCACTGCTGTCGAGCAGGCGCGAAATGGCCAGCTGGTCGGCGGTGCGGCGGATATCGACGATGCGGGTCCCGTTGCCGACGTCACCGAAGCCGTAGTTCTGCGGGTCGGCGGTGGCGAAGTCAACGCGCTGCCGGCTGTAGCCGGGCGTGTTGATGTTGGCCACGTTGTGGCTGGTGGTCGCCAGGGCGCGCTGGAAGGCGAGCAGGGCGTTGGTGCCAGTGGAAAGGACGCTGGACATGGGACTCCTTAACGACGTTGGTTGCCCAGGACCGCGCTGGCGGTGCTGGCGAAGGTCTGGCCGAGGCGGGCGCCGGCGTCGCCGATGGCGGCCACGGCACGGTCGATCACCGGGCCCTGCGCGATCGAGGCGATCTTGCCGGCGTAGCCGGGGTCGGTCGCGTAGCCGGCACGCTGCAGGCCACGGGCGAAGCCGTGCACATCGGTGCCGGCCTGCAGCGCCTGCTGGTAGCGCGGGCTGTTCTTCAGCAGGCGCACGTAGTCGGCAAAGCTCTCGGCCGGCGAGCCGTAGGAGCGGAAGCGCGCGGTTTCGTTCTGGCGCACGCCACCGACATATTCATGGGTACCGGCCACGGCACTGTCGCCGTTCCAGCCGGCGGCCTTGATGCCGAACAGGTTGTGCGCGCTGCGGCCGTCGCCATGCTTGATCTGGCGCTTGCCCCAGCCGGTTTCCAGCGCAGCCTGGGCCACCAGTGCACGCGCGTCCACGCCCAGTTCCTGCGCCGCGGCCTTGGCGTGCTGCCAGATGCTGGCCACGAAACCTTCCGGGGTATGCGCGCCCAGCTGGGCCACGGCCGCGTTGCTGGCCAGCGCGTCGGCCGGGGCAATGCGCGAGCCGCGGTTGGTCGCGGTGGCGGCCCATTCGTCGCTGGCCGGGCCCCAGTCGTCAGCTGCCGGCAGCGGGGTGGCGTAGGGCTCGCTGATGCCCAGCGCGCTGTGCAGGCCGCTGGTCTCGCGGCCGGCAATCAGGTCCAGCGCCTGGTCATGCGCGCCCGCGCTGGCGGTGGGCGTGCCGGCCGCCATCTGCTGCAGCAGGCGGGTGGCATCGCCCATGTCGTCCAGCGGCATGGGCGGGCGCTCGGTCGGGGCGTTGAGCTGGTAAGCGCGGCTGGCCTTGGCCGGTGCGATCTGCGGGTCCAGTGCGGGGCCCTCGCCCTGCTGCCCACCCAGCTGGCGGGCGATCATCGCCGACAGGCCCAGGCCTTTGCCCTGGGTCATCGCCGCGGCGATCTTCTGGTCGTACATCTCGCGGAACATGGTGTTTTCGCCGGGGAACAGCGAATCGCCGAAGCTGGCCTCGCGCATGCTCTTGATCAGCATCTGCGCGAACTGGCCCTCCAGCTGGCGCGCAACCTTTTCGACCTTGGCGGGGTCGTTGCGCTGTGCGGGGTTCAGTTCCAGTGCCGGTTGGATGCGCATGTCAGATCACCTCGAGTTCGGCACTCAGCGCGCCGGCCTGCTTGAGGGCCTCCAGGATCGCGATCAGGTCGCCCGGTGCAGCGCCCACGGCGTTGACCGCATGCACGATCTCATCGAGGGTGGTGCCGCCGTTGAACTTGAACATGCGGCTGCCATCGTTGGTGGCGGTGATGGTGGACTGCGGGGTGGCCACGGTGCGGCCGCCGGACAGCGCGTTGGGCTGGCTGACGTTGGTGTT
Organism: Stenotrophomonas maltophilia; assembly: GCA_009912235.1. Taxonomy (GTDB): domain Bacteria; phylum Pseudomonadota; class Gammaproteobacteria; order Xanthomonadales; family Xanthomonadaceae; genus Stenotrophomonas; species Stenotrophomonas maltophilia_AV. Next base: position 474,632 of record WNDS01000001.1, on the reverse strand, counting down.
TTCCTGGATCGTCACCGTCAGCGAGCCGTGCGAGATGGCGGCCGGCCCCACGCGTACCTGCTGGCCGATCACCACCGTGCCGGTACGCGAGTTGACCACCACCTTGGCCGGGTCACTGCCCGGGGTCAGTTCCAGGTTCTCGATACGCGCCAGCAGGCCGATGCGCGCACCCGGGTCGGTCGGTGCGGTCACCGCCACGGTCACGCCGTCGACGGCACGCGCGGCGCCATCACCGAAGGCGTTGTTCAGCGCGGCGACCATGCGCGAAACAGTGGTGAAATCGTTGTTGTGCAGGTTCAGGGTGATCTCGCCGCCGGCGCCGAACACATCGGGCAGTGCACGCTCGACGGTGGCGCCATTGGGAATGCGGCCCACGCTGGGCACGTTCACCGACACCCGCGAACCGTCCTTGCCCTGTGCGCCGAAGCCGCCGACGATCAGGTTGCCCTGGGCGATGCCATAGACCTGGCCATCGGCACCGCGCAGCGGCGCCATCAGCAGCGAGCCACCGCGCAGCGATACCGCGTTGCCGATGGAGGAGACGGTGATGTCGATCGGCTGGCCGGGCTTGGCGAACGGCGGCAGCTCGGCATGGATGGCCACCGCCGCCACGTTCTTCAGCTGCGGGTTGACGTTGGCGGGCACGTTCACGCCCAGCTCGCCCAACAGGTTCTTCAGGCTCTGCACCGTGAAGGGTGCCTGGCTGGTGCGGTCGCCGCTGCCGTCCAGGCCCACCACCAGGCCGTAGCCCACCAGGGCGTTGCCACGCACACCGCCCATCTGGGCGATGTCCTTGATGCGCTCGGCGCTGGCCGGGGCGGCCACGGCCAGCAGGGCCAGCAGCAGCACGGCGCAGCGTTGCCGGGTGCGGTGCTGCCGGAAGAAGGAGGCGAACAGGCTCATGGCGGTACTCAGTAAGGCGACAGCGCGGAATTGAAGAAGCGGCTCAGCCAGCCCATGGCGTTGGACTGTGCCACCGGGCCACGGCCGCCGTAGACGATGCGGGCTTCGGCCACGCGGCTGGAGGGCACGGTGTTGTCCAGCGAAATGTCGGCCGGGCGCACGATGCCCTGCACCTGCACCAGCTCATCGCCCTGGTTCAGGCGCAGGTTCTTCTGCCCCTGCACCACCAGGTTGCCGTTGGGCATGCGCTGGATCACCGTGACGGTCACGTTGCCCTGCAGGCGGTTGCTCTGCGCGCTGTTGCCCTTGCCGGCGAAGCCACGCTTGCCGTTGGCGGTGGCGCTGAGCACATCGCGGCCACCCACCGTTACCGGTGCACCAAACAGCGAGGGCGAGCCGATGTTGAGCGTCGATTCCTTGTTGGTGGCGGTGTTGGCGTTGGTCTGCGCGGTGGTGTTTTCCAGCAGGGTGATGGTCAGCAGGTCGCCGACATCACGCGCGCGACGGTCGCCGTACAGCTGCAGGCCGGGGCCGGCGGCGTAGATGGCACCGGCGGTGGCCTGTGCCTGCTGCGGGCTGATCGGTTCCAGCGGGGCCATGGCCGGGTAGGGGGCGGACATCGCCGGCCACCACGCAGCCGCCGAGCACAGAACTCACGGCAGCGGCCAGGGCAAGGCGGGCGAGGGTGGGGAAGGACGGCATGGCAGGCTCCGGGGGCGCGCGGTCAGACGTTCTGGTTCAGGTAGCCGAGCATCGAGTCGGTGGTGGAAATCGCCTTGGCATTCATTTCGTAGGCGCGCTGGGTTTCGATCATCGACACCAGCTCTTCCACAACATTCACGTTGCTGCCTTCCAGTGCGCCCTGCACCACGGTGCCCAGGCCGTTCAGGCCGGGGTTGCCGTTCTGCGCCGGGCCGGAGGCGGTGGTTTCGATGAACAGGTTCTCGCCACGGTCCTGCAGGCCGGCCGGGTTGATGAAGTCGGTCAGCGTCAGTGCGCCGATCTCCACCGAGGCCGCGTTGTCGGCCATCTTCACGCTGACCGTGCCATCGGTACCGATGGTCAGGCTCTGCGCACCTTCGGGAATCTGGATGCCCGGCTGCACCGGGTAGCCGCTGTTGGTCACCAGCTGGCCTTCCGGGCTCTGCTTGAACGAACCGTCACGGGTGAAGGCCGAGCTGCCATCGGGCATCTGCACCTCGAAGAAGCCGCGGCCGTTGACCATCACGTCCATGGCGCGGCCGGTCTGCTGCGGGCTGCCCTGTTCGAAGTTCTTGGCGGTGGCCACCACGCGCACGCCGGTACCGATCTGCAGGCCGGTGGGCAGCTGGGTCTGTGCCGACGAGGAACCGCCGGGCTGGCGCACCTGCTGGTACAGCAGGTCCTCGAAGCTGGCACGGTCCTGCTTGAAGCCGGTGGTGTTGGTGTTGGCGAGGTTGTTGGAAACCACCGACATGCGCATCTGCTGCGCATCCAGTCCGGTCTTGGCGATCCACAATGCCTGGTTCATCTTCGTGTCCTCTGTGCTGCCGGCCGCGCATTGCGGCCTTCAATGGGGGTGGTGCAAGGCGCGTGCCAGCAGTGCCGGGCGCGCGCCGGGTTTCCGCCAGCTGCCCAGGCGCAGCAGGCTGTTGGCACTGCGCGCGTTGTCGTCGCCGTGCTTGATCACCTTCACCTGCATTTCGTACTGGCGCTGCAGCTGGATCATCTGCACCAGTGCGCCGGCCGCATCCACGTTGCTGCCTTCCAGCTGGCCGCTCTGCATGGAACGGCCCTGAGTCTGGGCGAACGGCTGCTGCGGGGTGGTGTTGCGGAACAGGCCATCCGGGCCGCGCTCCAGGCGCTCGTTGGGCGCTTCCACCACGCGGATGCGGCCGATCATCGCCATCGTCTGCGGGCCTTCGCCCAGCGGAATGATCGAGATCGTGCAGTCGTTGCCGATGTCCATCGCCTGGTGCGGGGGAATGGCGATCGGGTTGCCGTTCTCATCCAGCACCGCGTGGCCACCGCCGGTGACCAGCTGGCCGTTGGGGGTCAGCGACAGCGCGGCGCCGCGGGTATAGGCTTCGCCGCCACCCGGGGCCTGCACGGCCAGCCAGCTGCCGTCCTGCAGCGAGAGGTCCAGCGGATTGCCGGTGATGTTCTGCGCGCCGATGCGGCGGTTGAAGCCGGCATCGACGTGCAGTGCATCCACCCGCGAGGCAAAGCCCGGCCCACGGATCGGGAACGCTTCGGTGTTGGCCAGCGCTTCCTTGAAGCCGGGGGTATCGGTGTTGGCGAGGTTGTGCGAGAGCGTGCCCTGCGCCTGCAGCGAGGCGCGGGCACCGGTCATCGCCACATAAAGGGCTTTGTCCATGGCGGGGGTTCCGTGATGCGGTCAGCGGCTCATCAACGGATGTTGATGACGGTCTGGGTGATCTGGTCCTGCGTGGCGATCATCTGCGCGTTGGCCTGGAAGTTGCGCTGGGCGACGATCATGTTCACCAGCTGCTCGGTCAGGTCCACGGTGGAGTGCTCCAGCGCGCCGGCCTGGATCTTGCCCAGGTTGGAGCTGTCCGGCGCACCGGTGCGCGGCGTGCCGGAATTGAAGCTTTCCACCCACAGGTTGTTGCCCTTCTGCTCCAGCCCCTGCGGGTTGTTGAAGTTGGTCAGCGCCACCTGGCCCAGCGCCTTGTCATCGCCATTGGAATAGCGGGCGAAGACCACGCCGGTTTCCGACACGGTGATCTCGTTGAGCTTGCCGGCGGCATAGCCGTCCTGGTGGGTGTTGCGCAGCGCGAACTTTTCGCCGTACTGGGTGGAGCCGGAGATGTCCAGGCTCATGTTCAGCGCATCGGCGCCGGTGGTCGGGGTGAAGGTGCCCAGGGCGATCTTGCCGTTGGCCGGGGTGGTCAGCGCGCCGCTGTTGTTGAACTGCGGCGTGGTGGCCGTGCCCACCGCCTGGCCGTCCACGTAGTTGTGCACGGTCCATTCGTTGGCGTTGGCGGTCTTCACGAAATAGGAGACCTGGGTGTGGCTGACGCCCAGCGAGGCGTACACGGTGATGCCACCGCTGGACTGGCTGTAGCTGTTGGAATCGGCCGGATCGAACGGCGTGACCGTCGGCACCTTGGCGTTGGCCGGCAGGGTGAAGGCCACCTCCACGTTGGTGGTCTGCTTCGGGGGGCTGTCGGTGGTCAGCAGCTGCAGGTCGACCATGCGGCCGGCGTCGAAGCTGGAGCCGTCGGCATTGGGTGTGAACACCTGCAGGCGTGCACCCTGCGGGTTGACCACATAACCGGCCGGGTCGGGCTGGAAGTTGCCCGCACGCGAGTACACGCGCTGGCCGTTCTGGGTCAGGGTGAAGAAGCCTTCGCCGGAGATGGCCAGGTCCAGGCCGCGGCCGGTCTGCTCGTTGTTGCCCTGGATGAACTGCTGGGCGACCTGCGAAACGCGCACGCCCGAGCCCACCTGGTTCTTCGACAGGCCGTAGCTGGTGGAGGAGAACAGGTCCGCGAATTCAGAGCGCGACTGCTTGAAGCTGACCGTGTTGACGTTGGCCATGTTGTTGGCGGTCACGCTCAGGTCGGAGTTGGCGGCGTTGATGCCGGACAGGGAGACGTTGAAACCCATGGGATGCTCCTGGTGGATGCGGGTGTGGGGCTCAGCTGACGCGGAGCACGTAACTCATCGGGACCGTGCCCAGGCCCTTGAGATTCAGGTACAGGCCGTCGGAACCGACGGTCACGCTCTCCACCGGCGCCTGCATGTAGGTCGACAGCGTGGCGGTCTTGTTGGCTGCGTCGGTGTGCTTGGCGGTGGCGGTGTAGTCACCGGCGGGCATGCGGTTGCCGCTGGCATCCTTGCCGTCCCACTTGAAGGTGACTTCGCCGGCGGCCTTGGCCTCGACGCTGATCTGGGTGACCTTGTTGCCCTTGGCATCGGTGATGTCCACGGTCACGAAGCCGGCCGACGGTGCGGCGACCACGCCGCTGACATCGCCTTCCTTGTCCAGCACCATCTTCGGCGAGGGCACCAGCACGTTGTGGCCCACCAACGCCGCGCCACGCAGCACCTGGTCGCCGGCCATCGAATCCTGGAAGCTCTTGACGCTCTTGTTGAGGTCGGTGATGCCCTGCACGGTGGACATCTGCGCCATCTGCGCGACCATCTGCGTGTTGTCCATCGACTTCAGCGGGTCCTGGTGCTGCAGCTGCTGGGTCATCAGGCGCAGGAAGTCGGCCTGGTCCAGCGTGTCCTTCTTCTTCTTGTTGGCGTTGCTGTTGGGTCCGTTCAGGCCGAGCGCGGCGTAGACGTCCTGGTTGGTCTGGTTGTTGACGGCGGTGGTCATGGTCGTGTCCGGTCAGGCGGCCGCTCAGCGGCCCATGGTTAGGGTGGCGAGGGCCAGTTCCTTGGCGGTGGTCAGCATCTCCACGCCGGCCTGGTAATTGCGCGAGGTCGAGATCAGGTTGACCATCTGCGCCACCGGGTCGACGTCGGGCTGGTAGATGTAGCCATCGCCGTCGGCCAGCGGGTGACCCGGCTCGTAGCGTTTGATCGGCGCGGCCTGGCTCTGGGTGATTTCCTTCACCTGCACCGTGGTGATGTTCGGGTCCTGGCGGCTGGTCACGGCCTGGAACACCGGCTCCAGCGGCTTGTAGACCGCTTCGGCCGAACCGGCCACGCTGTCGGCGTTGGACAGGTTGGAGGCAATGGTGCTCATGCGCACCGACTGCGCCTGCATGGCCTTGCCGGCGATATCGAAGATGGGAAGGTTGGTCATGGCTTATTGCCCCGTGATCGCGGTGAGCATCGAACGCACCTTGCTTTCGACGAAGCTCAGCGAAGCGCGGTATTCCAGGGCGGCACGGCCGTAGGCGGCGCGCTCGGCATCGGGGTCGACGGTGTTGCCATCGATGCTGGGCTGCACGCCCTCGCGTGCGACCTGGAACGGGTTCAGGCCACCGCCGAGGGTGTAGTGCTGCTCATGGGTGGTGGTCATCAGGCCATTGGCATCCTGCCCCTGCGCGCTGCGCAGGGCGGCATCGAAATCGATGTCTTGGGCCTTGTAGCCGGGGGTGTCGGCGTTGCCGAGGTTGCTGGCGATCAGCTTCATCCGCTGTTCGCGCAACGGCATGACCTGGGCGTGGACGCCCAGGTAATCGGTGATCAGGTTGCGCACGGTGCACTCCCAGGGAACGTTGCCCGGGAGGCTGCAAGGCGTGTGCCAAAGCGTGAAGGGGTCAGATCCCCGCAGGGGCTCTGACCCCATCGGGGCTGGGGGAGGGCGCGGGGTCAGAGCCCCTGCGGGGTTCTGACCCCGTGGGCGGCGTTACGCCGCCATGGCCACCTTGCGCAGGCGGTCCATCACGAAGTCGGCCAGCTCATGCGGCGAGTACTTGGCCACGAAGGCGTTGGCGCCCACGCGCTCGACCATCGCATTATTGAATACGCCCGACAGCGAGGTGTGCAGCAGCACGTACAGCCCGGCCAGGCCGGGGTGGCGACGGATTTCCGTCGTCAGCGTGTAGCCGTCCATCGCCGGCATCTCGATGTCCGAGATCACCATGGCGTAGCGGTCGGCCGGGTTTTCGCCCGAGGCGTGGATCTGCAGGAGGTGGTCCAGCGCCTGGCGGCCGTCGGAAAGCAGGGTGGCACCCACCCCCAGCTGGTCCAGCACGTTGCGGATCTGCTGCCGGGCCACGCGCGAATCGTCCACCACCAGCACCTGCAGCTGCGGGCCATCGGCGGGCATCGCCATCGATGGGTCGAGCACCGCATCGCCGCGCGGCTGGGCGATGTCGGCCAGCACGCTTTCCACGTCGATCACCTGGATCAGCTCGCCCTGGAAGCGCGTCACCGCGGTCAGGTAGCTCGATTCGGCGCCCAGTTCCGGCGGCGGGTGGATGTCCTCCACCGCGATGTTGACGATGCGTTCCACGCCGCTGACCAGGAAGCCCTGGATGGAGCGGTTGAACTCGGTCACCACCAGGTAGCCCGGCGAGGTGTCGGCGTCCGGCTCACGCTCGGGGCGGCCGATGGCCAGGCCCAGGTCGAGCACCGGCACCGAGCGTCCGCGCACGTCCGCCACGCCGGAGAACTCGCTGGGCAGGCCGGGCACCTGGAACAGCTCCGGGCGCCGCAGCACTTCCTGCACCTTGAAGACGTTGACGCCAAAAAGCTGACGTCCGCCCAGACGGAACAGCAGCAGCGCCAGTCGATTGTGGCCGGCCAGTCGGGTGCGCTGGTCGATCCGGTTGAGCAGGTCATGGGACATGGCTGCTGTATCGGCGCCTGGGCGGTGGAACTTGAGGGCTGTGGATGCCGCGGGTGGCGGGGGATGGGGATTGGGATGGGTGGGGGGGGTAGAGTCGACTGTTAGTCGACTGACGCGCGCAGCCCGGGATTTTTCGGGGTTCATGCCAAGAGCAGTCGACTAATAGTCGACTCTACCGGTTGTCGTTACGGCCACCGTCATCGTTGCGCCATCCCCAACCCCATCCCCGCCAGCCTGCCCACAGCCGCCCCCTCTCTGGCACACCCCTTGCACGGTTGCCCGTCGATTCCTTCTGCCTGGAGGCCCCATGCTTCCCGTTCCCCGCATTGCCGGCGCGTTCCTCACCTCCAGCCTGTTGCTGCTGGCCAGCGCCACGCCGGCCGTGGCCGCCGAGAGCTGGCAGCCGCTGGCCAGCATCCGCGCCGCCGCGCTGTCCACCCTGGGCCCGGGCGCGGAGGGCGAGGCGGTCATCGCCGATTCGCTGCGGCTGGCGCGCTGTGCCGCGCCATTGCACGCCCAGCCCACCGCCAACACCACGGTGGAGGTCAGCTGCCCGGATGCCGGCGGCTGGCGTCTGTTCGTGCCGGTAAAGGTAAGGCGCAACCAGGACGTGCTGGTGCTGACCCGTGCCATCGGGGCTGGAGAAACCCTGTCGGCGGCCGATATCAGTACTGCCCGGCGCGACGCCGCGCGGATCGCCGGCGCAGTGCTGGCCGATCCGGCCGCCGCCATCGGGCGCGTCGCACGGCGGCCACTGCAGGCCGGCTCGCTGCTGTCCAGCAGCGATCTGGTGGTGCAGCACCTGATCCGGCGTGGGGACGGCGTCTCGCTGGTCTCGCGGCGGGGCGGGGTGGAGGTCCGGGTTGCCGGCCGCGCCCTGGGCGATGGTGGCGAGAACGACTGGGTCTCGGTGGAGAACCTGTCCAGCCGCAAGGTCGTGCAGGGGACGGTCGGCCCGGACGGTGACGTAATCGTGGCGCGTTGAAGAATTCGGAAAAATCCCTAAAGATCACGGCTCTGCAGCCGTTATCCCTTGTGTACGGCAACCCCAGGACACCCCATGAGCCAGAAAATCGACGGCAACCTGCAGGTCCCCCAGGCCCTGCGCAGCCTGACCCCGGCCACCAAGCCTAGCAGCGGTGGCGAAGGCCCCGCGCGCCCGGTCGAAGCCGCTGACAGCCTGCGCCTGACCGGCGAAGCGACCCAGCTGCAGGCCCTCGAGCGCAACCTCAGCGCGGCCCCGGCCATCGACGCCAACCGCGTCCAGGCTGTGCGCGATGCACTGCAGAACGGCACCTACAAGATCAATCCGGACGCGATTGCTTCGCGTATGCTCGAACTGGACCAGCAGCTGCACGGATGAATGCGGCGATGAGCGAGCCGCTGCAGCGCCTGAGCGACGCCCTGGACGTTGAACGCCAGGCGCTGGTCGACCACGACGTGCACGCCCTGATCCGCGCCACCAGCGCCAAGCTGAAGGCCCTGCGGGTACTGGAGGGCGCGCCGCCGGTCGGCGAAGGCGAACTGCTGCAGGCGCTGTCCGAACGCAACCGCGCCAACGGCGTGCTGCTGGCGCGCCGCCGCCGCGAGGTCAACTGGGCCTTGCGCCAGCTCGGGCGCAGTGAAGATGCAGCCGCCTACGATGCCAAGGGCCAGGCCCATAACGTGACGGCCCGCCGCCCGCTCGCGGTGGCCTGAGCCACCCGGCGCGGGACCATCGGCCACGCGGGTGTGGCCCGCTGCACGGGCCGCGGTCGTGGCGGTCCTGCCTTTGCGCGTATATTGGGCGCCTGTTTCGCAGCCCCGATATGCCGTGTCCGCCGCCAACGTTCTCGTAACCGCTCCCCTGCCGCCGCCCGCTGTCCTGCAGGGCCTGCTCGCGCGCCTGCGCGAAGGCCTGCTGCTGTTCACCGAGGATGGCGAGGTCGCGCTGGCCAATGCGGCCGCCGAAAACCTGCTGTCCAGCGAAGCCGGCAGCGGCCTGCCGGCACCGCAGCGGCTGCGTGAACTGCTGCCGCCCGATGCGCTGGAGCACGCCCGTCTGCAGGGGCACTGGAGTGGCAGCCTGCCGCTGGGCGAAGGCGTGGTCATCGCGCACCTGTACCACCATGGCGAGCCGGGGCAGGGCCACTTCCTGGCGCTGTTCCGCCACATCGAAGGCCAGCAAGACTACGAACGCGAACTGCAGCAGCGCCACGCCGAACTGCGCCAGGCCTATCTGCGCCTGAACGGCACGCAGGAGAAGCTGCTGCAGTCGGAAAAAATGGCCTCCATCGGCCAGCTCGCCGCCGACGTCGCCCACGAAATCAACAACCCCATCGGGTATGAGCATTCCAACCTGGGCAGCCTGCAGGAATACCTGCGCCGCCTGTTCACGGTCATCGAAGCCTATGAGCGTGCCCTGCGCGCGCCGGACCCGAAGGCGCTGATTCCGGAAATCGACGATATCCGCGACCGCCTGGACATCGACTTCATCATCCGCGACCTGCCGCAGCTGATGGCCGAATCGCGCGAGGGCATCGAGCGGGTCACCCGCATCGTGCGCGACCTGAAGGACTTCTCGTATTCCGGGCGCGATGAGTCGTGGAAGCTGGTTGACCTGCATGCAGGCCTGGAATCGACCATCAACATCATCTGGAACGAACTGAAGTACAAGGTGACCCTGCACCGCGAGTTCGGCCAGCTTCCGCTGGTGGAGTGCCTGCCGTCGGAGTTGAACCAGGTCTACATGAACCTGCTGCTCAACGCCGGCCACGCCATTGCCGAGCGCGGCACGATCACCGTGTGCACCGGCGTGGACGGCGACACCGTGTGGGTGGAATTCGAAGACACCGGCGGCGGCATTTCGCCGGAGCTGCGCCAGCGCATCTTCGATCCGTTCTTCACCACCAAGCCGGTGGGCAGCGGCACCGGCCTGGGCCTGTCGATCTCCTACAGCATCATCAACAAGCACCACGGCCGCATCGACCTGGACAGCACGCCCGGCGTCGGCTCGCGCTTCCGCGTGGTGTTGCCGGTGAAGCAGCCGCGCTGAGGGATAGCCGGGTATTCCGGTAGTGCCGGCCGTTGGCCGGCAACCACATGAACTCAGCGCAGCGGCGAACGGTCCTCGCCCCCATCAACCACCTCGGCGGCGGCCGGCCCGGCATTGCTGCGCCGCTGTTCCTCGTACGTGCGGAACACCTGGTGGATGTGCTTGCGCAGCTCGTCGTCGTTCCACGGCTTGGTCAGGAACCGGTAGATCGCGCCGCGGTTGATCGCATCGGTCACCGTGTTCAGATCGGTGTACCCGGACAACACCAGGCGGATCGTATCCGGGTACAGCATCTTCACCCGGCCCAGGAACTCGGTGCCGCTCATGTCGCTCATGCGCTGGTCGGACAGGATCACCTGCACGTCGTTGATCGCCAGCAGGTCGAACGCATCGCGCACGTTGCCCGCCGCCAGGATCCGGTAGCCATCACGGCGGAACAGGCGCACCAGTGAGCGCAGCACGTTCTCTTCATCGTCCAGCAGCAGCAGGGTGCGGTCGGGGCGGGTTTCGGCGAACGCTTCCGGGCGCAGGTAGCGGCGGCGCAGGGTCATGCCCGCGGCATCGGCCGACATCGGTTCGCCGAACAGGTAGCCCTGGAACACATCGCAGTCGTTGCGGCGCAGGAAGCCCAGCTGGGCCTGAGATTCCACCCCGTTGGCGATCACCGTCATGCCCAGCTGGTAGCCCATGGCGATGATCGCGCGGGCGATGGCCGCCTCACGGTTGCCGGCCGGCGCGCTCTTGATAAAGCTGCGGTCGATCTTCAGCTTGTCCACCGGGTAGCGCACCAGCGCGCTCAGGCTGGAATCGCCGGTGCCGAAATTATCCAGGCTCAGGCTGATGCCTTCGTTGCGCAGGTTCACCAGCGTCTCGTGGACGAAGTTCACATTGTTGGTCAGCGCGCTTTCGTTGATCTCCAGCGTCAGCATGTGCGCCGGCACGCCAGCGGCCTGCATCAGCGACATCACCTCGGCGAAGAAGTTCGGCCGCAGCAGCTGCAGCGTGGACACGTTCACCGCGATGGTGAAATCGGCGAAGCCCTGGTCGCGCCACAGCCGCGCCTGCTTCAGCGCGCCCTCCAGCACCCAGGTGCCGATCTGCACGATGATGCCCAGCCGCTCGGCGGTTCGCATGAAGCGCTCCGGCACCAGCATGCCCAGGGTAGGCGACTGCCAGCGCAGCAGCGCTTCCATGCCCACCACGTGGCCATCGCGCGAGCAACAGCGGCTGGTAGCGCAGCTTCAGTTCGCCGTTGGGAATGGCATCGATGATCTGCCGCGCAATGATGCTTTCGCTGTGCGCGCTGGGCGGGGTGTCTACCGCATGGATGCGCACCGCGTTGCCGCCTTCGCGCGCGGCCTGGTACAGCGCGTCCTCGGCGTGGTCGAGCAGGCGCGAGGCGCTGCTGGCATGTTCGGGGCACAGGCTCACGCCCAGCTTGCCGGTCATGAACAGCGTGTACGGCAGCACCGACAGCGGCAGTTCCAGCTGCTGGCGGATCTCCTCGGCGAAGTCCTCCGGCAGCGGCACGTCGTCGGTGCGCGGTACCGCCACCAGGAACTCGTCGCTGCCATGCCGCCACAGCTTGCCGCGGCCGCGCAGGTGCGACTGCAGCCGCTGCGCCACCAGCACCAGCGCCTGGTCACCCACTTCGGCGCTCATGTTCTCGTTGACCGAAACAAAGTGGTCGATGTCCACGTGCATCAGCATCAGCGGCGTGCCGCCGGAGGCGGCCTCGGCCACCATGGCCTGCAGCTCGGGGTTGCCGGCGCCGAGCCGGTCGGGGGCATCGTCGATGCTGACCAGGGGCAGGTTGGAATTCCACATGGCTCAGTGTTCCGTCGGATCGGGGGTGGCCACAGCCGTGGCCTGGTAGGGAGGGTGGACGTCGACCAGGGTGCCGGCGCCATGCGCCGATTCGATGCGGACATGGCCGCCCACGCTCTGCGCACGTTCGCGCATCACGATCAGGCCCAGGCCGCGCGGGCCCTCCGGGTCGAAGCCCTCGCCATCATCGCGGATCTGCAGGTGCAGCCCGCGCGCATCGACGTCGCGCAGCTGCAGCTGCACCTGGCTGGCGCGCGCATGGCGCAGCACGTTGGTCAGGCTCTCCTGCGCAATGCGGAAGCAGGCCTGCTCGATGCTGCTGTCCGGGCGCGCGGGCAGGGCATCGATCTCGGCCAGCAGTTCAATCTGCGAGGAGCGGAACAGCACGCGCGCCTGCCAGCTCAGCGCGGCCTCCAGGCCCAGCGCATCCAGCTGCGGCGGGCGCAGCAGGGTGGAGATGTCGCGCAGCTTGGCCACGGTGGTGTGGGCCAGGCTGACGATCTGGGCGATGTCCTCGCGGCGCCGGGTGGCATCCTCTTCGTCCAGCGCCGCATAGGCCGACAGCTTCATCGCAGTGATGGCTTGGCCGATGTCATCGTGCAGGTCGCGCGAAATCGCACGCCGCTCGTCTTCCTGCAGCGAGAACAGCCGCCCGGCCATTGCCTGCAGTTCGCGGTTGCTGGTTTCCAGCGCGCTGCGGGTGCGCTCGGAGTCGCTCAGGTCGCGCACGATCATCAGCGTGCAGTCGCGCCCGCCGTAGCGTACTTCGCCCACCGCCAGCCCGGCCTGGAAGCGCCGGCCATCAAGCCGCCGCATCGCCACCACGGTGCTGTGCCCGGGGCCTAGCTGCGGTTGCCCGGCACGCAGCTGCGCACGCACGCGCGGCAGCTCGTCCTCGGCCACCAGCTCGGCCAGCGGTTCGCCCAGTAGCGCGTGGCTGCCGTAGCCGAACAGGCTGGCCGCCCAGGCATTGGCATACAGCACGTGTTCGTCGGAAAGGATCACCACGCCGTCGGGCAGCACCCGCACCAGTTCACGGAACTGCTCCTCGCGCTCGCGCAGCAGCCGGCGCGACTGCTCGCGCTCGGTCACGTCCTGCAGGGTGCCCAGGATGCGCGGGCGGCCGGCCTCGTCAACGCCGCTCTCGGCGCGCAGGTGCACCATCAACGCGCGCCCGTCCATCGCCAGCAGCGGCAGCAGCACGTCCACCTGCACCTGGTGGCCGCCATAGAGTTCGTCCAGCAGGTGCTGGGTCTGCACCGCAGTGCCGGGGTCGGCGGCCACCAGCAGCTCATCGAAACGGCGCCAGCGCCGGGCTTCCGGCGTGCGCCGGCCCAGGAGACGGTAGACCTGGTGGGAAAAGCGCCCAAGGCCGGTGGCGGGGTCCAGTTCCCAGGCGCCAATGCGGGCCAGCTCGTGGGCTTCCTCCGCGCGGGCCAGTGCCTGGTCGCGGCGCAGCTGGGCCAGGTCCTCGCTGGTACGGTCGATGGCGATCAGCAGGCGTGCCTGCCGGCCGCCGTAGTCGATGGCATTGGAGCGCAGCTCCATCTGCCGCAGACTGCCGTCCTTCAGCTGCAGCTGGGCACGCAGCACGCGCAGCTGCTCCGGTGCCTCGCGCAGTACCTCCAGCTTTTCCTGCAGCGCCGCTTCCTGGCCGGGCGGCCACAGGATGGCGATGGTGCGTTCAAGCAGCGCGTCGTGGTCCCAGCCGAAGGTCGCGCAGGCCGCGGGGTTGGCATCGAGGATGGACAGGCTGTGCAGGTCGTAGACCAGGATCGGCCCCGGGTTGCCCTCGAACATCTGCCGCAGCCGGGTCTCCGAGGCCTGCAGGCGCGCATGGGTGCGCAGCACATGGTCGGCCAGCGGCCGCAGCAGCAGGTACAGCAGCGCAGCACTGGCCACGGCGAACACCATGCTCTTCACATTGTTCCACATGGCCGCCTGCTGGGCGTCGGCCACCAGCAGCCGCACGGCGCTGTCGCTGGCCACCATCCAGGCCAGCGCCAGAGCCAGGTAGCTCAACATCACCCGGCGCCGGTCGCGGCCCAGCGCCTGCGCCATCCGCGGATCGGGGGCAGGGGGCGGGGCAATGCCGGTCGGGTCTGCGGGCATGGGCGGGCGGTTGTGAAGGTCGCCGCCCATCTTACCGCGCAGGGGGCGAACGGATGTCTCAATTATCCGCGGCACTCGCCGTTAACGATTGCGTGCCCCGCTGTCGGGTGCGTTTACGGAGTCAACCCGCGTGGACCAAGGGATCATCGCCAGCCTCTTGCAGCACCCGCTTGCCTCGGCCCTGTTCATCGTCGACCGGGACGGGCGACCGTTGGCGGCCAATCCAGCTGCGCGCGAACACGGCCTGCCGGCAACGCTGGCCGCCTACGCGCCGATACTGGAAGACCTGCACCTGCTGGCAGCCGACGGCGGCATCGTGGCCTGCACCGTGCCCGGCGGTCCGCGCGGGCACTTCGATGGCCACATGCGCGCGGTGCACGATGGCGACGGCCAGCTGCTGGCGTTCACCCTCAGCGTGCCCGAGCCAGTCCCCGATGATGCCGGGCGGCGCTGGGAACTGGCGCTGGACAGTGCGGGGCACGGGCTGTGGGACTGGGACGTTCCCAGTGACCGCGTCCACCGCACCCCGTACTGACCGACGATGCCGGCAGCACCGCAGCCACCGCCGGTGCCCTGCTCGCCCGCGTGCACCCCGACGATCTGCCGGCCACGCGGCAGGCGCTGGACGCCCATCTGGCCGGTCGGCTGCCGCAGTACAGTGCCCAGTTCCGCTTTCGCCAGCCCGACGGCCAGTACCGCTGGGTGCTGGACCGGGGCAGGGTGGCGGCCCGCACCGCCGACGGCCAGCCGCTGCGCGTGGTCGGCACCCACACCGATATCGAACAGCAGAAGCAGCTGGAAAACCTGCTGCAGGAACAGCAGCTGCACCTGAGCGAAGCCCAGCGCATCGCCGCGATGGGCAGCTGGTCGTTCGACCCGGCCAGCCACCGCTTCTGGTGGTCGGCCGAACTGCGCGCATTGTTCGCGCTGCAGCCGGGCATCGTGCCGGGCGAGCGGCGCTGGCTGGAGCAGCTGCACCCACGTTCGCGCGGCGCCCTGCGCGCGGCCTGGCGCCGGCTGTGGCGCGACGGCCGTGCGGCCATGCTCGATCTGGAACTGCAGCGCGAAGGCGAGCCCTCGCACCACCTGCGGCTGTGGATGCAGCCGCTGCTTGACGGGGACGGGCAGATCCACCGTCTGCTGGGCCAGGTGCAGAACATCACCGAACAGCACCAGACCGACGCGCTGATCCGCTGGCGCACCGAACTGCTCAACCGTGTCTCCGCGCTGGGCCGCATCGGCGGCTGTGAAATCGAAGTGGCCACGCGCAACATGCAGTGGACCGAGGAGTGCTACCGCATCCACGGCCTGCGCAAGGAGCCGATCTCCCTCGACCAGGCGCTGTCGCTGTACACGCAGGATTCGCGCGATGCCTTCGAGGCCGCGCTGCAGCGCATCAGCGAGGGCGGCCTGCCCGAACAGCTGGACCTGTGCTTCTACCGCCAGTCCGGCATCCGCGTGTGGGTGCAGGTGCTGGTTGAACTGGACCGCCGCGACGGGCTGCCGCCGCGCTTCGTTGTGCTGTTCCGTGACATCACCCGCGAGCGCGAAGCCAACGAGCGCATCGAACTGCTGGCGCACTACGATCTGCTCACCGGCCTGCCCAACCGCATGCTGCTGCGCGAGCAGACCGCCGATGCGATCGAGGAAGCGCGCGACCGTGGCAGTTCACTGGCCATGCTGTTCATCGATCTGGACGGCTTCAAGACCATCAATGACAGCTTCGAGCATGCCACCGGCGATACGCTGCTGAAGGCGGCTGCCGCACGCCTGCACCAGAACCTGCGCAACAACGATCTGTTTGGCCGCTTCAGTGGCGACGAGTTCATCGTGGTGCTGCGCGACCTGGCCGAGCCGGAAGGTGCCGGCCACGTGGCGCGCAAGCTGATCGCCTCGCTGGCCGAACCGCTGCGCCGGGGCGACACCACGTTGAAGGTGGGGGCCAGCGTCGGCATCGCGATGCTGGGCGAACACCAGAACGATTTCGAGACGCTGCTGCGCGCGGCCGATGCGGCCATGTACGCTGCCAAGGAAGCCGGTCGCAACACCTACCAGTACTACAGCCAGGACGCGCTGGCGCGTATCCAGCGGCGCCTGGAGATCGAGCGCGGCCTTCATGGAGCGGTCGACCGCGAGGAATTCAGCCTGGTCTACCAACCGTTGCAGCATACCGAACCGGGCCAGCCGCCAGCCATCGAGGCCCTGCTGCGCTGGCACCGTCCCGGCATCGGCTACTGCAGCCCGGCCGAGTTCATTCCCATTGCCGAGAAGTGCGGGGAAATCGTCCGCATCGGCGACTGGGTGCTGGGCGAGGCCTGCCGCCAGGCCGCCGCATGGGACCGTGCCGGGCTGCAGTTCGACCGCGTGGCCGTGAACGTATCGGCCGTGCAGCTGCGCGGCCGCGGTTTTGCCGAGCGGGTGATCGACATCTGCCATGCCCACGGCTGGCCGCCGCAGCGGCTGGAGCTGGAGCTGGCTGAATCGGCGCTGATCCGTGACACCGACGTGCTGCGCCACTGCTTCGACGTGCTTGAGCGCCACGGCGTGCCGTTGGCGGTGGACGATTTCGGTACCGGCTTCTCCAACTTGAACTACCTTAACCGGTTCCCGGTGGGCCGCCTGAAGATCGACCGCAGCTTCGTGCAGGGCATGCTGCACGACTCGGGCACGGCCGAAGTCACCCAGGCCATCGTGCACCTGGGCCATGCGCTGGGCATGAAGGTCACCGCCGAAGGCGTGGAAACCGAGCAGGAGCAGGACATGCTGCGCCGGCAGGGCTGCGATGAGATCCAGGGCTACCTGTACTCACGCCCGCTGACCCCGCGCGACCTGGCGCAGTTCCTGCGCCAGCAGCATCCGTCACCGATGCGTACCGACGCCAGCGGCGAAGCGGTGCTGGTGCGCTGACTGGCATTGATGCCGGGTGGGTGCTTGGTGGGTGCCAACCTTGGTTGGCACGGCACACCCGTGGGTAGGTGCCGATCCGCAGACGGGAAACGATCCAGAGGTGGGCGCCGACCGTTGGTCGGCACAGATGCCTCCACGGGCGATCATCCACGCATGGCGTGGATCTACAGATGCGGGATCGGCATTGCCTGGTAGGTGCCAACCTTGGTTGGCACAGCCCTTCCGCGGATAAGTGTCGATCCGCAGGGGGGAGGCCGCCCGCAGGTAGGTGCCGACCGTTGGTCGGCACGGATACCTCCACGAGCGATCATCCATGCATGGCGTGGATCTACAAATGCGGGTTCGGCATTGCCCGGTAGGTGCCAACCTTGGTTGGCACGGCACTTCCACGAACGATTCATCCACGCATGGCGTGGATCTACAAACGCAGGGTGATCCACACACGTCATCCGCGCATGGCGGGGATGTACTGCCAGCTACCCTGGAAACGCTCCCTTCAACTGCATGCGCAGCACCTCCACGATCCGCCCGTAGCGCCGCTTCTGGATCAGGTAGCTGGCCACGAACAGCGGCAGCACCAGCAGCAGCGGTGCGGCCATCGGGCGCATCGCCACCAGCGGCAGCACCAGCATCGACAGCACCACGACAAACCAGCTGCAGCGCCCGGTCACGCGCACTTCGTGCCGGCGTGCATTGACCGCGATGCGCCCGCGCATCACCGGGTAATAGCGCAGGGCAAAGCTCGGCCCGAAGCTCTCACGGAAGGCCAGGCTGCCATCGGGCAGCAGGCGGAAGGCCAGCGGCAGTCAGCGGTCCGCTGGCAGGTCGTGTTCCAGTGCGCCCAGCGCGAGACGTGCCTGCATCGCCGGCGAAGCGGCAATGCGCTGGTTGAACAATACGATGCCTGAACGGAAATAGCCGGGCACCCACAGCACCAGCAGCGCCATTTCAACCAGCAACAACGCGATCAGGACGAGGGCCATCGGTCTTCCATGAGCGGGACCGGGGCATCATGCCATGGGCGCCAGCCCATCCACGCGTGGCGTGGATCTACTTCAGCGCATCCCCATCCAGGCCCAGATCCCAGGCCATGCCCAGCAGCTCATCGGCCGGGCGGGTAGCGGCGGGCCGGGCATCGAGCAGCCGCTTCAACTCTGCCAGCTCCTGGTGCGCCACGGCTTCCAGCCGCGCCAGCTGCTCGCGCGTGCTGGGGCGGTCGGGCGTGTGCGGTGCCAGCGGGGGCAGGGGGTGGACCAGGCTTATTGCATCACCATCATTCACGACATCAGCGGCATACGCGAAAGCCCCGGCGTGGCCGGGGCTCTGCGTGCTGCCGGAACGCGCAGCATACATCGGGTCAGAACAGTTCCACCGCACCGGCGGCCATGCTCTGCTGGGTCACCGGCTTGTGCGGCGGGCGCTCCCATTCGCTGCGCATTTCGCGCAGGCGGCTGCCGGTGCGCTGCAGTGCGGTGGCGATCTCTTCGTCCATCACTCCGCCATTGCGGTGCAGCAGTTCCTGCAGGGCCACGGCTTCGCGGTTGATCGCGGTCAGGCGGTCCAGGTGGGTGTGCACGCCGCCCAGCGCCTGGGTGGCGATGTCTTCGAACTGCAGGGCGCGCACGGCCTCGGCCACGCTGCCGTCGATCGAGCGGGCGCAGTCGGAGACTTCGCGCATGCCGTCGCCCAGCGACGCGTTGATCTGCGCCACGTTGTCCAGCATGGAAGCGGCTTCCTGGCGCGCCTCGCGGGAGCGGTCCATGTCACGCGAAGCCATGTGCGAGACGGTCTCGCGCACCTTGGCAATAGCGTCCTTGGAGCTGTGCGCCAGCTTGCGGATCTGCTCGTTGAACGTGGTGGAACGCTCGGACAGGTTGCGCACCTCGTCGGCCACCACCGCAAAGCCGCGCCCGGCCTCGCCGGCACGTGCCGCTTCGATGGCCGCGTTGAGTGCCAGCAGGTTGGTCTGGTCGGCAATTGACTTCACGTCTTCCAGCAGCGCGAAGATGCCGTCCAGATGCTGGGCCATCTGGTCGATGTGCTGCACGGTTGTGTTGCTCTGGCCGCTGACCTGTTCCAGCGCTTCCACCAGCTGTTCCATACGGTTGCTGGCGTGCTGGGCGAAACGGGCCACGTCCACGCCGCCGGTGCCGTCGTCGCCGGCGCGGTCGATGATGCGGGCCAGCGCCTGGTTCTGCTGGCGCGACTTGCGGTTCATGGCGTCGAAGCTGCCGCCCAGGCTGGACACCGCCTGGCGGATCAGGTCGCGGGCGCGCTCGACTTCGCTGCGCGAGCCGTCAATCTCGTTGCCGACGAAGTTGCGCAGTTCGGTCAGCAGCTGGTCCTGCTCACGCAGCATGCGCACATGCTCGGGGGAGCGGTGGGCCTGGGCGTGCACGCACCACCAGGCAAAGCCCAGCCAGCTCAGCGTCATCGTGGTCAGCACGGCCCAGCGGAGCGCGGCGGACCATTCGAAGCCGATGGCGAAGGGGAGCAGCAGGGTCAGGGCCAGGGGGGGCGGCCAGACGGATGAAAATGCGTGAGTACATGGACGTTCTCGGGAGGTGCACGGTTGCTGTATCGGCCGTACCCCCGGTCTCTTTAACGTCGATGCGCTTTCTGAATGCGATAAGGCCACGGCTGTGACCGATTGCACACAATGCCGGCAGGCTGCCGGCACTAAGGGCCCGTGCGTACGCCGCAGAGGCCCGGCAAGGCCGTCTCAGGCCAGCAGGCGGTCCACGGCTTCGACCATCGCGCGGCGGCCGAACAGGAAGTCCCAGTAGCTGCCGCCCAGCTGCCGCCACAGCACGGCGGCGCGCACGGCGGCCAGCAGCAGAGCGCGGATCTCGGCCACCACCCCGGCCTGGCCCAGGTACTGCGGGTTGCCCTGCACCATCACCCGTGGCTTGAGGTGGCTGATGGTGTCCGCATACAGGCCGCCCAGGCTGGCCAGCACGTCGGGGTGGGCACTGTCGCCCAGCTCACCGGCCTGGCGTTCGGCACGGGTGATGCCCTGGCTGACCTTGCCGATGGTGTCCGTCTCGCGGATGAAGCGCCGCTCCAGCTGCAGCACCGACAGCGCCAGCCGCGGCAGGATCGGGTCCTGGCCCTGGTTGCGGAAGTAGTTGTGCAGCAGGCGCAGGCCGGCCTTCAGTGCCTGCGGGTCACCGAATACCGCCTGCGGCGAGGTGGCGTCCACGCGGAACACGCTGTCCACGGCGGTACGCACCGCCGCAGCGTCGGAATGGCCGGTATCGGCGATGCGGCGCACCTGCTGCAGGGCCTGGGCGATGCCAGCCAGGGCAAGGACGCGGTCGTCGACAGTAAAACTCATGCAGCGGTTACCTCGAAGGGGGACGGGGTGGTGCGCAGGCGCTGTTCCAGCGGCGTATCGGTGGCGGCGATCACAGCGCCGCCCAGGCAGATCTCATTGTCATACAGCACCAGCGATTGACCCGGCGTGACTGCGCGCTGCGGGCGCGCGAAGCGCACGTGCACGCTGCCATCGTCCAGCACGCTGACCGTACACGGCTCGTCGGGCTGGCGGTAGCGGGTCTGGGCGGTGCACTCGAAGCGGCGCGCCGGCGGTGCCCCGGCAATCCAGTGCGCGGTTTCCGAGCGCAGCTGGTCCGACAGCATCCACGGGCTTTCGCGGTCCTGGTCCACGTACAGCACATTGCTGGCCACGTCCTTGCCCACCACGTACCACGGCGCCGCCGGGCGGCCACGCACGCCGCCGATGTTCAGGCCCTCGCGCTGGCCCAGGGTGAAATAGAACACGCCGGGGTGCTCGGCGATCAGTGCACCACCCGGGTCGCGGATCTCGCCGCTGCGGGCCGGCAGGTAGCGGCCCAGGAACTCGCGGAAATCGCGCTCGCCGATGAAGCAGATGCCGGTGGAGTCCTTCTTGGCGTGCGTGGGCAGGCTGACGTCGCGCGCGATGCGGCGCAGGTCGCTCTTCTCCAGGTCACCGATCGGGAACAGGGTGGCGGCCAGCTGGGCCTGGCCCAGCTGGTGCAGGAAATAGCTCTGGTCCTTGCTGCGGTCGGCACCGCGC
Source organism: Stenotrophomonas maltophilia (assembly GCA_009912235.1). Lineage (GTDB taxonomy): Bacteria > Pseudomonadota > Gammaproteobacteria > Xanthomonadales > Xanthomonadaceae > Stenotrophomonas > Stenotrophomonas maltophilia_AV. The sequence continues at coordinate 453,533 of WNDS01000001.1, read as the reverse complement.
AGCAGCAGCCACTGGTTGCCGCGCTTAGCCACCCGTGCGTAGTGCCCGGTGGCGATGCGCTCGGCACCCAGTTCGCGCGCCGCGTCCAGGAAGTGCTTGAACTTCACCTCGCGGTTGCACAGCACGTCCGGGTTGGGGGTGCGCCCGGCGGCATACTCGGCCAGGAAGTGCTCGAACACGCCCTGCCAGTACTCGCTGGAAAAATCGCGGAAATGGAACGGGATGCCGAGCAGGCCGCAGACCGCCACCGCATCGCGGCGGTCATCCTCGGCGCGGCAGTCGCCGCTGCCGTCGTCGGCCCAGTTCTGCATGAACAGGCCGGCCACCGCCTCACCCTGCTGCACCAGGCGCCAGGCGGCCACGGACGAATCCACGCCACCGGAGACGCCAACCATGATACGCGGGCTGCTCATGCGATCTCCTGTACCAGCTGCAGCGGGAAGCGCTGGCCACCCAGATAATCGGCCACCACCTTCCAGACCAGGGGGCTGCGCAGGCGCTCACCGGCGGCCTGCAGTTCGGCCGGGGCCAGCCACAGCGCGCGGTCGATGCCCACATCCAGCGGCTGGGCCGGGTCATGGGCCAGCGGACGGGCGGCATAGCAGAAGCGCAGGAAGCTGGTCCCGTCGGCGGCGGTCCACTGGTAGCAGCCGATGAAGGCGGTCAGCTGTATCGTCCAGCCGGTCTCTTCGCGGGTCTCGCGCAGGGCAGCGGCGGCCAGGCTTTCGCCCGGCTCCAGGTGGCCGGCCGGCTGGTTCAGCACGGCGCGCCCGTCGATGGTCTCTTCCACCAGCAGCACCCGGCCGCCTTCGACCACCACGGTGGCGACGGTAGCATGGGGTGCCCAGCGCGGGTCCTGCACGGCGTTCAACTCAGAAATCGTCCTTCTTGGTCAGTTCCAGTTCCATCGCATCGGCGGTGCGGATGGCCGCGTCGATGGCATCGCTGAGCTGCTCGGCGCTGGCATCTGCGTCGATCTTCACCACGAACATCGCCACCTTGTCCTGCTTCACCCAGCCGCCCATCTTGGCGTCCTGCGAATCTTCCAGCAGGAGGTTGGCCACCTGTGCCGGGAACTGCGCGGTGCTGCCCTGGTAGGCCGGCGACCACACCTCGCGGATGTTGTGGCTGCCGAAATCCTCCACCGACGAACGCACGTAGACCATCTGGCTGCGCTTGTTGTCCATGTCGAAGACCAGGCGGTAATCGCCGTCCTCATCCACGTCGTACTCGTACCCCAGCTTGTCCAGGTGCCGGGCGATGGCCTTGTCCGGCTCGGCGGCGCCGGCCGCACCGGCCGTGGCCAGGGCAACCAGCAGGGCGCTCAGAAGGGTCCTTTTCATGAAGATCCTGTGAAGCGTGTGTCGGCAGAAGATGCAATTGTGACGACCGCTGCCCGTGGCGTCCAATCCCGGCCCGGCTACGTCTGCCGCCTGCACCGTCTATAATGGGCGGATGCCACGCGAGCCCTCCCACGACCAACAGCATGACCATGGCGTCCTGCTCGACCCGGCCCGTCCCGAGGTCGCGCCGCCGCCGTTCTACCAGGTCATGATCCTCAACGACGACTACACCCCGATGGATTTCGTGGTGGATATCCTGCAGCAGTTCTTCAACATGGACCTGGACAAGGCCACCCAGGTGATGCTCCACGTGCACACCCGCGGCCGCGGCGTCTGCGGGGTGTTCACCCGCGAGCTGGCCGAAACCAAGGTGGCCCAGGTCAACGAATATTCGCGCATGAACCAGCACCCGCTGCTGTGCACGATGGAAAAGGCCTGATTCCAGCGCCCCGGGGCCGCCCGGCCCCCGTGCCGGCACGCCATGCGTGATCCGCACTGTTCCAGCCATGGCGGCACGCCCGCCCTTGGCTCGGGCCCTTGGGCCAACCATCTTCGTCTGCGTCCCGCCGCTGCGTTGCCGCCGCGGCGGGGCGGCTGTACGACGCCCTACCATCACGTCGTGATCGCCCTTCGCTCAGGTACGGTTTGGCCGTGGGTGTTGTAGTGTGCAAGCCAGGACGACACGCCGGACGGCACTGCTAACGCCATCTGAACGCGCCGATCCGCTAGGGTGATGGAAAACGCGTAGTCAGGCCGCATATTCTCCACAACTGCCGCCGGAGTAACCCATGTTCAGCAAAGACCTCGAACACACCATCGGCCAGTGCTACAAGCGCGCCCGTGAGGCCCGGCATGAGTTCATGACGGTCGAACACCTGCTTCTGGCACTGCTTGACAACCCTTCCGCCCAGGCCGTGCTCAAGGCCTGCGGTGCCGATGCCGACCGCCTGCGCCAGGAACTGGAACAGGCCATCGAGGCGTCCGTGTCACGTCTGACCGAAGATGACGGCCGCGACACCCAGCCGACCCTGGGCTTCCAGCGCGTGCTGCAGCGGGCCGTCTACCACGTGCAGTCCTCGGGCAAGAAGGAGGTCACCGGCGCCAACGTGTTGGTGGCGATCTTCGGCGAAAAGGACTCCCACGCCGTCTATTACCTCAACCAGCAGGATGTGACCCGGCTGGACGTGGTCAATTACCTGTCCCACGGCATCGCCAAGCAGGGTGAGGACGGCGAGCAGCCGCCTGCGTCCGAGGGCGAAGGCCGCATGGAAGGCGGGGAGGGCGAGCCGAAGGGCGATGCCCTGACCGAATTTGCCAGCAACCTCAACGAACAGGCCCGCAACGGCAAGATCGACCCGCTGGTGGGCCGCGCCGACGAGATCGAGCGCACCATCCAGGTGCTGTGCCGCCGCCGCAAGAACAACCCGCTGTACGTGGGCGAGGCCGGCGTGGGCAAGACCGCCATCGCCGAGGGCCTGGCCCGCCGCATCGTGGAAGGCTCGGTGCCCGAGGTGCTGGCCGATGCGGTCATCTACTCGCTGGACCTGGGCGCGCTGGTGGCCGGCACCAAGTACCGTGGCGACTTCGAGAAGCGCCTCAAGGGCGTGCTGGCCGCGCTGAAGAAGGTGCCCAATGCGGTGCTGTTCATCGATGAGATCCACACCATCATCGGTGCCGGTTCGGCCTCGGGCGGCACCATGGATGCCTCCAACCTGATCAAGCCGGCACTGTCCTCGGGCGAGCTGCGCTGCATCGGTTCGACCACCTTCCAGGAATACCGCGGCATCTTCGAGAAGGACCGGGCACTGGCCCGCCGCTTCCAGAAGATCGACATCGTCGAGCCGACCGTAGGTGAAACCTACGAGATCCTGCAGGGGCTGAAGGCCAAGTACGAAGCGCACCACGGCGTCACCTATGCCGACGATGCGCTGCAGGCCGCCGTGGACCTGTCGGTCAAGCACATCGGCGACCGGCTGCTGCCGGACAAGGCCATCGATGTCATCGACGAGGCCGGTGCCCGCCAGCGCCTGCTGCCGGAAGGCCAGCGCAAGGAACTGATCGACGTCGAGGAAGTGGAGGCCATCGTCGCCAAGATGGCGCGCATTCCGGCCAAGCAGGTCAGCACCACCGACAAGGACGTGCTGCAGCACCTGGAGCGCAACCTGAAGATGGTGATCTTCGGGCAGGACCCGGCCATCGAATCGCTGGCCTCGTCCATCAAGCTGGCGCGGTCCGGCCTGGGCAACCCGGAAAAGCCGATCGGCAACTTCCTGTTCGCCGGCCCGACCGGTGTCGGCAAGACCGAGGTGACCAAGCAGCTGGCGCTGCAGCTGGGCATCGAGCTGGTGCGCTTTGACATGTCCGAGTACATGGAGCCGCATTCGATCAGCCGCCTGATCGGTGCCCCCCCGGGCTACGTCGGCTTCGACCAGGGCGGCCTGCTGACCGAGAAGATCGTCAAGACGCCGCACTGCGTGCTGCTGCTGGACGAGATCGAGAAGGCGCACCCGGACATCTTCAACATCCTGCTGCAGGTCATGGACCGGGGTGTGCTGACCGACACCAACGGGCGCGAGGCCAACTTCAAGAACGTGGTGCTGGTGATGACCACCAATGCCGGTGCCACCCAGGCCGCACGCCGCTCGATCGGCTTCACCAAGCAGGACCATGCCACCGATGCGATGGAGTCGATCCGGCGCAGCTTCACCCCGGAATTCCGCAACCGCCTCGACGCGGTGGTGCAGTTCCAGGCGCTGGGCTTCGACCATATCCTGCGCGTGGTGGACAAGTTCCTGATCGAGCTGGAGATGCTGCTGCAGGACAAGCACGTCAGCCTGTCGGCCACGCCGACCGCGCGCGACTGGCTGGCCCAGCACGGCTTCGACCCGCTGATGGGTGCCCGCCCGATGGCGCGTGTGATCCAGGACAAGGTGAAGCGCCCGCTGGCCGACGAGCTGCTGTTCGGCAAGCTGATCAACGGTGGCAAGGTCACCATCGACGTGCGCGACAACGAGCTGGTCATCGACACCCAGCCGGAGCCGGAGCGTCTGCTGCCCGCCACCGTGGAATGACGGCGGCTCTGGTCGGATGACCGGGTGAGCGGAAACACACAAGGGCGGCTTCGGCCGCCCTTGTGCTGTCTGGCCCCGGCGTGGCCTCAGCGGGTGCGGCGGCGCGCTTCGCGGGTGAACTTCTCGGCATCGATGGGTTCGATGCTGGACACCTCGCAGCTGCCGCGGCCAGTATCGAGCTTGCTGCGCCCGCCATCGCACAGTTCAGTGGCCTCGGCGCCATCGGTCTTGAAGCTGATGCGCGTGGCCAGCACGGCCGACTGGCAGCTGTTGCGGAAATGCACGATGTAGTGGTCCGCGCCCGAGCGCAGCAGCACGTTCTTGTCGGCGCCGGCGCGCACGATCTGCTGCTCGCCGGTGAGCGGTACGCAGCTGGCCGGCGCGGTTTCGGCGGCATGGGCCAGCGCGGCCAGGCCGAGGCTGCAGGCGAGCAGGGTGGCGGCCAGCAGGCCCTGGAAAGGAATCATGTTCATGGCGGGTCGGGGGATTGGGCGGCCCGGAGTGGACCGGTTCCCAGAGTGCCGCCCCTGGCGCAAGCGCGAATCTGCTTCAAGCATGGCTGACCGATGTCACGGTGTGTGCAGTCACCGTGACCTCTGGCAGGTCAGGCGGGCCTGCCGGCCACCGGAACGGATCGGGTTACACGCTGCGCCTGCCCATGCCGTTGCAGATCTGCCGCAAGTGGGCGTGACCGGCATCAGGGTGGCAGCGATCAGGATGACCTGCGGCATGCCTGCGAGCGCCCGAAAGCGCCCACGGCAAAAGGCCAGCTGCAAAGGCTGGCCCTGTCGGTGTGGCGCGCTGCCCCGTACCGCTTACTTCATGCGGTAGGTGATACGGCCCTTGGTCAGGTCGTAGGGGGTCGTTTCAACCTTGACCCGGTCACCGGTGAGGATGCGGATGTAGTTCTTGCGCATGCGGCCGGAAATGTGCGCGATGATTTCGTGCCCATTCTCCAGACGAACGCGAAAAGTGGTGTTCGGCAGCGTCTCGCTGACGGTGCCCTCGAACTCGATGGAATCGTCTTTCGACATGTAGTCCTGTGCGGTTCAGAAAACGGCCACGGCGGGCCTAAGCCGGCTATTTTACGCCCAGCCCGCGCCGCTTGCAAAGTTTGTGTTAACCCCCGGCCAGTTTGGCCGCCGGCCAGCGCCCCACCAGCGCCTGCCAGCTGCCGGTATGGCCGTCTTCACGCACCGCTTGGCGCACGTGGTCCAGGAAGGTGTCGCGCGGCAGGTGTTCAGCGCCCATGCGCAGCAGGTGCGGGTTTTCCACCTGCGCGTCCAGCAGCGGCCAGCCCCAGCCGTGCAGGGTGCGGGCCAGCGCCGCCAGCGCCACCTTGGAGCCGCCGCTGGCCCCGCTGAACATGCTTTCGCCGAAGAACATCCGGCCGATCGCCACCCCGTAGATGCCGCCCACCAGCGCGTCCCCGTCCCACACTTCAATGGAGTGCGCGAAACCCAGCGCGTGCAGGCGCACGTAGGCCTCCACCATCGCGGGGCTGATCCAGGTGCCGTCCTGGCCCGGGCGCGGCGCACTGGCGCAGGCCCGCATGACCTGCTCGAAGGCGGTATCGGCGCTCACCTGCCAGCTGCTCTGCTTCAGCTGGCGGCGGAAGCGGCTGGAGAGGTGTACGCCCCCGGTACGGAACACCATGCGCGGGTCCGGCGACCACCACAGGATCGGCTCGCCCTCGCTGAACCACGGAAAGATGCCGCCGGCGTAGGCGTTGAGCAGCCGCAGCGGATGCAGGTCGCCGCCCACCGCCAGCAACCCGTCGGGCTGGCGCATCGCGGTTTCAGCGGGCGGGAATGGGGCGTCCGGCCCATCGGCCAGGCGCCAGGGCAGCTGGCGGGTCATGCGGGCATTGTAGCGAGGGCGTCGCTGGTAGCGCTGGGCCATGCCCCGCGACTCTTTGAGGCGCTCCCGTCCGGTGGGTGCCAACCTTGGTTGGCACCTGGACTGGCACACCGTCGAGTCCGGCGACGCTACGCGTCCGTTGTCGTCGTTCGGAACGGGCTGTGCCCCTGCAGCTCCTGCCGGTACCGCCGCACATCGCGCCGCTCCTGCCGGCACCAGTCCTGCAGCGCTTCGGCGAACTCCGCATCGGCCACCCAGTGCCGGCTGCGTGCCAAGGTAGGCAGGAAGCCACGCGCCAGCTTGTGCTCACCCTGCGCGCCGGGCTCGAAACGGGTCAGGCCCTCGCGCAGGCAATACTCGATGCCCTGGTAGTAGCAGGCTTCGAAGTGCAGGCCGGGCAGGGTGGCGCCGCCCCAGTAGCGGCCGTACAGCGTGTCGCCGCCGCGCAGGCACAACGCACCGGCAATCGGCTCGCCATCGGCTTCGGCCAGGAACATCACCAGTCCCCGGCCCAGCCGGATCGCCAGATGGCGCAGGAAAGCCTCGGTCAGCGCCGGCGCGTTGCCGTATTCCAGGAAGGTCTGCAGGTAGAAACGGTACATCGCCTGCAGGTCGGCGCGGCTGGCCTCGTCACCGTGCACCACGCGGAAATGGATGCCCTGGCGGGTGACCTTGTTGCGCTCCTGGCGGATGTTCTTGCGGTGCTTGTGGTCCATCGCCGCCAGGAATTGATCGAACGTGGTCCAGTCGCCCGGGTTCTGCCACTGGAACTGGATGTCCTCGCGCAGCAGCCATGCATCATCGAAGGCGCTCTCCTCCACAGCGGTGTGGAAATTGACGTGCGCCGAGGAGACGCCGAGCGCCGGCAGCTGGTCGCGCAGCGCCGCCAGCAGCGCGGTCCGCCCCGAATCGTGACGGGCCAGCAGGCGCGGGCCGGTGACCGGGGAGTACGGCACCGCGCCCAGCCACTTCGGGTAGTAGTCGCGGCCATGGCGCGCATAAGCATTGGCCCAGGCGTGGTCGAACACGAACTCGCCGTGGGAATTGGTCTTCAGGTAGCCGGGAATGGCGCCCGCCAGGGTGTCGCCATCCCACAGGGCGGGGTGCTGCGGCTGCCAGCCCCAGTCTTCGCGCAGGCAGCCGTGTTCCTCCAGCCCGGACAGGAAGGCGTGGCTGATGAAGGGGTTGGTGCCGTCGTGCAGGGCGTCCCAGTCGGTGGCGGGGATGGCCTGGAGGGAGTCGAGGAAGCGGGCGGAGAGCATGGGGAACAAGGATAAGCCAGGCTGAGTGCGAACAATGTTGATGGAATTGGGCAGTTCCACGCCGGGTGCCCAGTGAGAAAAATTGAGTTCTCCAGAGCGCTGCGAATCCCATGCCCCGGGCGGGGCAGGCTGGGGTCGGGCTGCATGCGCGGTCCGCACTCAACGACAAGGGGTATCAGGGAATGAGTCGAACGAAAGCGGTGATTCTTGTAGTTGCTTTGGGACTGGTCTTTGCATCACTGACCAGTGCATCCGAGTCCCGAGAGGGAGGGCTGAGCGAGGATCCGGCGGTATACGTAGAGGTGGTGGCTATGCTGGAGCAGGATGCCGCCTCCCAGCTTGAGCGGCATCTGAGAGAAGAGGGGGTCTTGCGCCATGTGAGTGTCATCATTCGCCTGGATACGGAAGATCGATCACTGACGATCAACTTCGGGCCAGGGTATCTACCGGGGAAATACGACAGCTATGGCGAGCGCTTCCTTTATCCCATGGCCTCATCGCTGCGGTTCTATGCGGAAAAATCGGGGTTGGAAGTAAACGACATCCGCTTCCTGTTCGAGGGGCGGGCGCTTGAGGCGTACTTTCCTGAGGATCTGGCCGTGTCTCCCAGAAAGGCGGCGCGCTCCCTGCGCTCATCGGTACTGGTCTCGTCGAGTCATGGATACATTGCACTCCATCCCACCAGGGCCTGGGAGTATCAGCGCCCAGCGCCGTTGGGCATCCAGGAGGACACTCTCAGTCCTGTCTATGGCGATGAGCTGGAGGCGCTGATTGTCCAGCGAAGCGGGTTGGCCGTGCACCGTGCGCGCAGTCGATCCGACGATCTCCATCCGGAGTCCGGCAAGCCGTGGGAACACATGTCGTCCCGCTATCACCTGAAAGCGCTTTTCCCGGATCGTCTGGATATGTGGAACGAGTTTCCCGACAGCCCCAACGCCAATCGGGAAGTTGACGAGGACATTCGGGCCCAGCCGAACTATGCCAATCACCTGGGTGTGGACGCGATGCTCAGCTTGCATACCAATGGGCACGATTCTGCCGCTGTTCGCGGTGCCGAGGTCTATCATCACCGCTCCAAGCCTGAGGATAAAGCGCTTGGAGACAGCATTCTCTGCGCCATGAGGGAAATCATCCACGCACAGGAGGGTTATGAGGAGTTCCCCATCCGGACGCAGTCGAATCCGGCCAGCCACGGTGAGAATCGCATTGGCACGATGCCTTCGGTAATCGTTGAGACCGCTTATCACTCAAATCCTGAGGATGTCGCCGCCCTCCAGGACCCCGTCTTCCGCACCGCCTCCATGAAGGGCGTGGAGAAGGGCTATCGGCTGTTCCGCGAAGGCAAGGACTGCCAGCCGCTTGCGGCCGATCTGATCGAATCGATCCGGCTCTCGCAGGGGCAGGAGCAGCAGGTCGACGTCCCGTTCAAAGGCTACCCGCAGTACCCCATCGAACTGATCACCACCAATGTGGGCTGCCCGCCCGGCTGGACCTGCACCGATGGCAAGGTGCATATCGAGGCCGAAGGTGCCAAGCCCAGCCAGGTCACCATGCGCTGCGACAACGGGCGCAGTGGGCCGACGTTCTGGGAAACGCGGGTGGTCGATGCCGATGGCGTGAAGTCACCGGCCGTGCGGCACTCGGTGCAATGCATCCGGAACTCGCGGGATGCGGACGGCCTGGTCGATCCCGCCGGCACGATCACCGCCGTCTCCAGCTGACGCCGCCCATGAAAAAGCCGGCGCTCGCGCGCCGGCTTCTCATTCAATCCCTGGCAGCCAGGCCTCAGCCCGCCTTGCCCTGTGCATCCAGGTAGCGCTCGGCGTCCAGCGTGGCCATGCAGCCGAAGCCGGCCGAGGTGATCGCCTGGCGGTAGTGCTGGTCGGCCACGTCGCCGGCGGCGAACACGCCCTCCACCGAGGTCTGCGTGGCATTGCCGCCCAGGCCCGAGCGGATCTCCAGGTAGCCGTTGTTCATGGCCAGCTGGCCGTCGAACAGGGTGGTGTTGGGGTGGTGGCCGATGGCCACGAAGAAGCCGTGGGCATCGATGTCGCGGGTGCTGCCGTCCAGGGTGGACTTCACGCGCACGCCGGTCACGCCGGCCTCGTTGCCCAGCACTTCGTCCACCTGGTGGTGCCAGACGGTCTCGATCTTGCCGGCCGCCACCTTGGCGAACAGCTTGTCCTGCATGATCTTTTCCGCCTTCAGGGTGTCGCGGCGGTGCACCAGGTAGACCTTGCGGGCGATGTTGGACAGGTACAGCGCCTCTTCCACGGCGGTGTTGCCGCCACCGACCACCACCACGTCCTGGTCGCGGTAGAAGAAGCCGTCGCAGGTGGCGCAGGCGGACACGCCGCGGCCCTTGAACTCGTCTTCGGTCGGAATGCCCAGGTACTTGGCGGTGGCGCCGGTGGCGATGATCAGGGCATCGCAGGTGTACTCGGCGCTGTCACCGATCAGCGTGAACGGGCGCTTGGACAGGTCGGCGGTATGGATGTGGTCGAAGATGACCTCGGTCTCGAAGTGCTCGGCGTGGGCCTGCATGCGCGCCATCAGGTCCGGGCCCATCAGGCCATGGGCGTCACCCGGCCAGTTGTCCACCTCGGTGGTGGTCATCAACTGGCCGCCCTGCTGCAGGCCAGTGATCACCACCGGCTTCAGGTTGGCGCGGGCGGCGTAGACGGCGGCGGTCCAGCCGGCCGGGCCGGAGCCGAGGATGACGAGCTTCTGGTGACGGGAGGGCTTGCTGGTGCTCATGTAGACTCGCGAAAAGGTCGATGGGACAAGGGGCTGGCGGGTTTGCGCAGCACCTGCGGCACCCCATAGAGTGGCGTCAGGGGCAGGGCGATTCAAGGCGACGCACGAAACGGTGTGCCCCAGCGGCCTGCCGCAGGGGGCGGCGTCAGGCAAATGACGCCGCCTCGGGCACGGGGCCGCTCGTCCTAACTGAAAACTGACGTCGAGTCGTTTATTATCAACCACTAACAGAATTTTCCAAAGGTCCGGTCTAAGGTGGCGAAGCAGGTCCCCGAACGCTCCAAGTCTGACGACAACAAAACGTCGCGACGCACAGCGGCCACAAGCGACAACCCGCGCCGTCAGCGGCTGTGGCGCGACCTGGGGCTGATCGCGATCGCCCCGGCGCTGCTGTACCTGGCGGCCAGTCTGTTCACGTATTCGGCCACCGACCCCGGCTGGTCGCACACCGGCAACGTGGTCGCGCCGGTGCACAACATGGGCGGCCGCGCCGGTGCGTGGATCGCCGACGTGCTGCTGCAGCTGTTCGGTTGGATCGCCTTCGTGCTGCCAGTGGTGCTTGGCGCGCTGGCCTGGTTTGCCATGTTCGGGCTCAAGCGCGAAGCCAAGGGCGAGAACGACCTGGACCCGGCGCTGCGCCTGGTCGGCCTGGTCGGCTTCCTCATCGCCGGTACCGGCTTCATGCACGTGCGCTTCTTCAACGGGGCCGACGTGGCCAGTGCCGGCGGCATTCTCGGCAAGCTGGTCGGCAACTCGCTCACCATCGGTTTCGGGGCGCTGGGCGCCAACCTGTTCGTGCTGGCGCTGCTGCTGGCCTCGATCACCCTGGCCACCGGGCTGTCGTGGTTCGTGGTGATGGAGAAGATCGGGCGCGGGGTGATGTCGCTGGCGCCGCTGCTGGAGCGCAAGAAGGAACAGGCCAGCGAGTGGAAGCAGACCAAGGTGATGCGCGAGGAGCGGCAGGAAGTGCGCAAGGCCGATGCCGAAGTGCGCGCCAAGCGCGAGCCGGTGAAGATCGAGCCGCGCCCCGAACCGGTCATCGAGAAGAGCGACCGCGCCAAGCGCGATACCCAGATTCCGATGTTCCGTGGCATCAACAGCGACGGCTCGGACCTGCCGCCGCTGGCGCTGCTGGATGAGCCCAAGCCGCAGCCGAAGGGCTACGACGAGGAAACCCTGGAAACCCTGTCGCGGCAGATCGAGTTCAAGCTCAAGGATTTCCGCATCGACGCTCAGGTGGTCGGCGCCAACCCCGGCCCGGTCATCACCCGCTTCGAGATCGAGCCGGCACCGGGCATCAAGGTCAGCCAGATCAGCTCGCTGGACAAGGACATCGCCCGCGGCCTGTCGGTGAAGTCGGTGCGCGTGGTGGACGTGATTCCCGGCAAGTCGGTGATCGGCCTGGAAATCCCCAACGTCACCCGCGAAATGATCTTCCTGTCCGAGCTGCTGCGCTCGAAGGAATACGACAAGTCGGCCAGCGTGCTGACCCTGGCGCTGGGCAAGGACATCGCCGGGCGCCCGACCGTGGCCGACCTGGCGCGCATGCCGCACCTGCTGGTGGCCGGTACCACCGGTTCGGGCAAGTCGGTGGCGGTCAACGCCATGGTGCTGAGCCTGCTGTTCAAGGGCTCGCCGAAAGACCTGCGCATGCTGATGATCGACCCGAAGATGCTCGAACTGAGCGTCTACCAGGGCATTCCGCATCTGCTGGCGCCGGTGGTCACCGACATGAAGGAGGCGGCCAACGGCCTTCGCTGGTGCGTGGCCGAGATGGAGCGCCGCTACAAGCTGATGAGCGCGGTGGGCGTGCGCAACCTGGCCGGCTTCAACAAGAAGGTGAAGGACGCCCAGGACGCCGGCCAGCCGTTGATGGACCCGCTGTTCAAGCCGAACCCGGAGCTGGGCGAGGCGCCGCGGCCGCTGGAGACGCTGCCGTTCATCGTCATCTTCATCGACGAATTCGCCGACATGATGATGATCGTCGGCAAGAAGGTGGAAGAGCTGATCGCCCGCCTGGCACAGAAGGCGCGTGCGGCCGGCATCCACCTGATCCTGGCCACCCAGCGCCCCTCGGTGGACGTGATCACCGGTCTGATCAAGGCCAACATCCCGACCCGCATCGCCTTCCAGGTCAGCTCGAAGATCGACTCGCGCACCATCCTGGACCAGTCCGGCGCCGAAGCCCTGCTGGGCCACGGCGACATGCTGTACCTGCCGCCGGGTACCGCGCTGCCCGAGCGCGTGCACGGTGCCTTCGTGTCCGACGATGAAGTGCATCGCGTGGTCGAACACCTCAAGGCGATGGGGCCGGCCGACTACATCGATGGCGTGCTGGACGAAGTGCAGACCATGGGCGATGGCGTGGTGGTGGGGGCAACCGGCCTGCCGGAAACCAATGCCGGCGGCGATGAGTCCGACCCGCTGTACGACGAGGCCCTGCGCGTGGTGACCGAAACCCGCCGCGCGTCCATTTCCGGTGTGCAGCGTCGCCTGAAGATCGGCTACAATCGCGCCGCCCGCCTGATCGAGGCGATGGAAGCGGCCGGCGTGGTCAGTGCGCCCGAACACAATGGCGACCGCACCGTGCTGGCCCCGCCGCCCCCGAAGTAAGCATTCCCCAGGATCTGCCGCATGAACACTGTCTCCCTTGGCCGGCTGGCGCTGGCCTGTCTGTTGGTTCATGCGGCAGCGGCCGCGCCGGCGCACGCCGAAGGCAGTGCCTCGGCCGCCGCCCCCAGCCCAGCGCCGCCGGCCACCCGCAGCGACGGCGAGGCGGCCAGCAACTTCAGCTTCGTGCGCTACCGTGCCAATTACCAGGTGCGCCCCGATGCCGGCAACGTGCAGACCGAAAGCTACGAGGTGCTGCTGCGGACCAAGGAAGCGGTGGAGCAGTTCAGCCAGGTGCGGCTGAGCTACAGCGAGAAGATGGAGCGGCTGGACGTGGTCTCGGCCTATACGCTCACCGCCGACGGCCAGCGCCATGACGTGCCGGCCGACCGCATCTACACGCAGGAAAGCTATTCCAGCGCCTCGGCCGCCATGTACGCCGACCGCAAGGTGCGGGTGATCGTGTTCCCCAACCTGGCGCCCGGAACCCGCGTGGTCTATGAAGTGCGCCGCACCCAGCAGGTGCCGTACTTCCCGGGCTACTTCGGGCTGTGGGAAACCTTCAACGTGTTCACCGCCTATGACGATGCCGAGGTGACCCTGAGTGCGCCGGCATCGCTGCCGATGTACGTGGACAGCCGTGGCGTGCAGGGCAGCGACACCCCGCAGGTGCGCAACGGCCAGGCCACCTGGCGCTGGCTCTACCAGCGGCAGCAGCCGATGCAGGCGCAGAACTGGGCGGCGGCGGTGTGGGAGTTCAGCCCCAGCATCATGGCCAGCACCTACCGTGACTGGCCGCAGATGGCGCGCGCCTACCAGCTCAAGGCCGGTGAAGCGGCGCAGGTGACGCCGGCCATCCAGGCGCTGGCCGACGAACTGACCCGCGGCATCGACGACCGTCGCGAGCAGGCCGCCGCGCTGTACCGCTGGGTGGCGCAGAACATCCGCTACGTGGCGGTCTACCTGGGCAACGGTGGGCTGGAGCCGAACAGCGCGCAGAGCATCCTCGACAACCACTATGGCGACTGCAAGGACCACGTGGTGATCCTGGAGGCGCTGCTGGCGGCCAAGGGCATTGCCAGTTCGCCGGTGCTGATCGGTGCCGGTGGCGGGCCGACCCTGCCCACCATTCCGGTGCTGGGGCGCTTCAACCACGCCATCGCCTACGTGCCCGAGTTCGATCTGTACCTGGATTCGACCAGCGCCTGGGCGCGCTTCGGCCAGCTGCCCGACGGTGATCTGGGCGCGCCGGTGCTGCGCACCCGCGATGCCAGCGTCGCCCGCACGCCTGCCAACGATGGCAAGCGCAATGGCGTGACGATGGATGTCAGCTTCGAGTTCGACGCCCAGGGCAACCTGCGCGGGCGCACTGTGCCGCACCTGGGCGAGGCGACCGAAATCAACATGCGCGCGCAGTTCGCGCGGCTCAATGCGCAGAACCGCGAGCGTACCGAAGAATCGATCATGGCCAATTCCGGTTTCGATGGCAGCGGCACCCTGCAGGTGCAGGGCAGCCCGGCCGACCTGACCACGCCCTTCACCTTCGATTTCGCCTTCACCGCCAAGGATTACGCGGATTTCAGCGTGGTCGGTGGCATGACCGTGCCCGAGCCGCCCGGGGGCGAATCGATGCGCGGGGTCTACGCCAGCACCTCGGCGCCGACCAATGCCACCCCGTTCTACTGCAACGACAGCCTGCGCGAAGAGACCTACCACCTGCGCTTGCCGGACAACGCGCCGATCATCGCCATCCCGGCCAGCCAGCACTTCTCCAACGCGGCCGGCGATTACCGAGTGGACTGGAGCCGGCAGGGGCAGCAGGTGACCGTGCGCCACCGCCTGCAGCAGAATGCGGTGCGCGGCGCCGACGTGCTGTGCCAGCCGCAGGACTACGCCGGTTTCCGCGCGCTGTACCAGCAGGTGCGCCGTGGTTTCCGTGGGCAGGTGGTGTACGGCAAGCTGCCGCGCTGAAGGCGGGCAGGGTGCTCATCCGAACCGCGTCCGCGGCATGCGTGGCCAGGCGGGACCGGGCATAATCACGCCTGATCGCCCATTCAGCTTGCTTTGGGCACACTGCACTTCACTAGACCAAGCGCCTGCGCGCCGACGGGATACCGCATGAACTTCCGCCTCCGCCGTTTTCTTGCCACCACCACCCTGGCCGTGGTCTGTGCCAGCGCCAGCAGCGCCTGGGCCGGTGCCCGCGATGACCTGAAATCCTTCACCAGCGGCCTGAAGGGCCTGGACGGGCAGTTCAGCCAGCAGGTGTTCGACAACCGCGGCAAGGTGAAGGAAAGCACCAGTGGCCGCGTCGCGCTGTCGGCCCCGCGCCTGTTCCGTTGGGAATACATCAAGCCGCACGAACAGCTGATCATCGCCGACGGCAAGAAAGTCTGGATGTACGAGCCGGAGCTGGAGCAGGCCAGCGTGCGTGCGCAGGGCAAGGAAGAGCAGAACAGCCCGCTGACCGCGCTGATCAACCCGGCGCTGCTGGAGCAGCAGTACGACGTCAGCGAAGAGGCGGCCCAGCGTGACGGCCTGCATCGGCTGTCGCTGTCGCCCAAGCGCGAGACCGAGGCCAGCTTCCAGCACGCCGCGCTGGGCTTCAACGCCCAGGGTCTGGCGAAGATGGAGATCACCGACGCCGTGGGCCAGCGCACCGTGGTGACCTTCAGCGGCTGGAAGCGCAACCCGGCGTTCGCCGCCGGCACCTTCAGCTTCACCCCGCCGAAGGGCACCGACATCATCGGCGAGTGATTCCGGTCGCCGGGCATGGCCCGGCGCTACCGCGATCCGACCTGATCCGCTCTGGCAGGTGCCAACCTGGGTTAGCACGACCTGGCATGGCCCGGCGTGACCGATGGGCGCGCGGTACAATGGCCCGGTGCCAAGACATCGTTCCACTTCCTTCCCCGGCCCCGATCTGCTGAGCGTCGATCGGGATCATCTGCGCCCGCTGGCCGAGCGCATGCGCCCGCAGACCCTTGATGAGATGGTCGGCCAGAAGCGCCTGCTGGCGCCTGAAAGCGCGCTGCGCCGCGCGGTCGAGTCCGGTCGCGTGCATTCGATGATCCTGTGGGGCCCGCCGGGCTGCGGCAAGACCACGCTGGCGCCGCTGCTGGCGAATACTCCGACGTCGAGTTCCGCGCCATCTCCGCCGTGCTCTCCGGCCTGCTGGAGGTGCGCCAAGTGCTGGCCGAGGCCGCACAACGCTTCGCCGAGGGGCGCCGCACGGTGCTGTTCGTGGACGAAGTGCACCGCTTCAACAAGTCGCAGCAGGACGCGTTCCTGCCGCATATCGAGCGCGGCACCATCCTGTTCGTCGGTGCCACCACCGAAAACCCGTCGTTCGAACTGAATTCCGCGCTGCTGTCGCGCTGCCGCGTGCATGTGCTGGAGGGCGTGTCGCCCACCGACATCGTCGAGGCGTTGCAGCGCGCCCTGGGCGACCGCGAACGCGGGCTGGGCGAGGAGGGCATCGACGTTGCCCCCGAGCTGCTGCTGGAAATCGCCACTGCCGCCGACGGCGATGTGCGCCGTGCGCTGACCCTGCTGGAAATCGCCGCCGAGCTGGCGGCCGATGAGGGCGGGCGGATCACGCCGCAGACGCTGACCCAGGTGCTGGCCGACCGCACCCGCCGCTTCGACAAGGGTGGCGAGCAGTTCTACGACCAGATCTCGGCGCTGCACAAATCCGTGCGCAGCTCCAACCCGGATGCGGCGCTGTACTGGCTGACCCGCATGCTCGATGGCGGCTGCGATCCGTCGTACCTGGCGCGCCGGCTGACCCGCATGGCGATCGAGGACATCGGCCTGGCCGATCCCCGCGCGCAGAGCATGGCGCTGGAGGCTTGGGACATCTACGAGCGCCTGGGCAGCCCCGAAGGCGAGCTGGCCTTCGCGCAGCTGGTGCTCTATCTGGCCAGCACCGCCAAATCCAATGCCGGCTATGCCGCGTTCAACCAGGCCAAGGCCGACGTGCGCCACAGCGGTACCGAAGAAGTGCCGCTGCACCTGCGCAACGTGCCGACCAAGCTGATGAAGGAACTCGGCTACGGTGCCGAGTACCAGTACGACCATGATGCTGACGGCGGCATCGCGCTGCACCAGACGGCTTTCCGGATGCCATGGGCGAGCGGGTGTATTACAACCCGGTGCCGCGCGGCCTGGAAATCAAGCTGAAGGAAAAGCTGGACCGGCTGCGTGCGCAGCGCGAGGAAGCACGGGCCGCCAAGCGGGGCTGACCCCGGCGCCGCTTCGTCTCGGCGGCCCACCGGCCGTGCGGCAGGCGCGCAGCTCCATGCGTTGAAAACGCTCCCATTGCCGGAACGTCGCGCATTTGGCAGACTGCGCCACCCTTTTCATTCATGGAGTAATGCAATGCAGGAGCTCATCATGCCGTTGAAGCGGTCTGCGCAGTTCGATGGCCGCGCCAGCCGTCGCGAATACTGGCTGTTCCAGTTGTTCATGGTGCTGCTGTACATCCCCTTCATCGTGCTGATCACCATCTGCGCCCTGGCCGAAGCCCCCGGCGCCATGATGGCGTTCGCAGCGCTGACCGGCCTGGTGGCGCTGGGCCTGTTCGTGCCGACCCTGGCCGTGACCGTGCACCGCCTGCACGACGTGAACCAGTCCGGCTGGATGTACCTGCTGGCGCTGGCGCCGTTCGGTGGCCTGGTGGTGCTGGTGTTCACCCTGCTGCCGAGCACGCCGGGTGACAACCGTTTCGGCGCACCCGCACCGCGCCCGTAAGCGCGAGCGGTGGTCGACAGGAGGCCGGGGCCATGCCCCGGCCTTTTCATTTCACCCTGACTCCCATGCCGCAGCGGCACTGCGGCCAGGGGGATTTCGACTTCAGGTTCTTCCTGCCGGCACGGCGCCAGCAAGGCGGCCAAGCGCGAAGGCGTGATGCCATTGGCCAGGGCGAGGCGCGACGGGCCGTGGAAACCGTTGGTTGCTGCCTTGGCAGGAAAGCGACGAAGAAGGCGAAGATCCACTGCTGCTCGTCCTGTTCGACGAGGCCACGATCCAGAGACACGGCATCACTCTTTGAACAAGTGGCGTGGAATACATGGGACTTCGGGGCGAATGACGTACACGTCTCCGGCGTCCGGGTAATCGCCCAGTTCCGAGGGCGTCATGCAGATCGTGCGGTGGTGATTAACAGCATTTCCAGACCATTCCCGCCGAGTACAAAATCCCCCTTGCGCGCATCCCACGCTGGACTTTCACCAGGATCGGCAGAGACCAAGGCGATTCTGTGCAGGCCGAGATCATCGCGTATCGCTGAACTCCTTGATGCGCTGCCAGTTCGCGGCAATGTCCTCCACACTGGCACATTCAACCCGCGCCAGGTTCGTGGGGTAGGCGACGCCAGGGTTCTCGCAGAAGCAGGTGGCGGTGAACTGTCCGTTGCTGGCGCGCAGAATGACACCCGTGTCCTGGCAAAGCGGGCTGGCCAGATACAGCACACCCGGGGCCACCCACTCCGGCTTGAGATCCTCGGGCGGCTGCGCCACTCCCCACATGCGGGTCTTGGCGACGGGGGAAATCGCATTGACCAGGATGCCGTGCGGTTCGCCCTCCATGCTCAAGGCATTCATGATGCCTGTTTGGGCCATCTTGCCGGCGGCGTAGGCCGCCAGACCTGGCTGCGCGTACCGTCGGTACATTGCACGGTCGGATGTAGTCAGCACAACGCGTGCTGACGAAGACTGTTTGAGATGCACCCAGGCGTGCTTGCTAAACCAGATGGGGGCGCGCACGTTGATGCCGATGGCGCGCTCAAGAAAATCATCTTCCTGCTCTTCAATGGACTGGTAGCCAACCCAGCCAGCGTTATGGATCAGGATGTCCAGCGCGCCGAACTGCGCGATGGCCAATTCCACGAGTTGCTGACAGCCGGCCTCGTGGTCCAGTCGCCCACTGTGGGCGATCAGGCGTTCCTCGCCGGCCTGCAGGGCGCGTACCGCCTCGGTGATCAAGGCACTATTCGCACCCTCTCCAGCCCTGTCCGTACCCAGGTCGCTGGCGACTACACGCGCGCCACGGTCAAGTAGCGCCTGCACATAGGCCCGTCCAAGCCCATGCGCAGCGCCAGTGACGATGGCGACCTTGTCCTTGAAAATCTCATCTGTTTGATGGCGCTTCTGTTCCACTGTGCATCTCCGTGAACCGGAATGTCACAATGATGAAACGCCCTTTGGCGTCGGTAAAATATATTATTTATGCCGAAATGATATTTGCATCGTCTCAATTACGGGGCTGATGCCATCGCGTTGCGTACCTCGTCGATCAGCCTGTCCCGAATCACGCAAGGCGCGTGTTCGCGCCACGCCATCAGCAGTTCCACATGTCGCAACTCGTCTGGTGCGTCGACTTGAATGGGGCGGAACACGACGTACTCGCGTCCATCTTGAGCCAATGAG
This sequence comes from Stenotrophomonas maltophilia, assembly GCA_009912235.1. Classification (GTDB taxonomy): domain Bacteria; phylum Pseudomonadota; class Gammaproteobacteria; order Xanthomonadales; family Xanthomonadaceae; genus Stenotrophomonas; species Stenotrophomonas maltophilia_AV. The sequence goes on along the minus strand of WNDS01000001.1, from coordinate 434,202 downwards.
GCCGGTAGCAGCGCAATGCCGAAGCCGCCAGCCACCAGGCCTACGAGCGTCTGAAGCTGCCTTGCCTGTTGAACGATACGCGGCATGAAACCCGCTGCCTCGCAAAGTTGGAGGAGTTGGTCATGAAAGCCCTGTCCGAAATGCCGGGGCGACGAGACGAAGGCCTCATCCTGAAGTGCAGCCAGCGGGACGGTCGTGCTGCCTGACAGGCGGTGCAAGGCAGGCATGGCTACCACCACGGGCTCGCGCAGAATGGACACGAACCGCAAGCTCGGTGCTGTCCTGCCCGGCGGCCTCATGAAGCCGAGGTCAGCGCGGCCATGTTCCAAAGCGTCCACCTGTTCCTGGGTGGTGGCTTCCTGCATCGTGAAGGACACCGTCGGGAAAGCGGAGCGAAAACGCCGTAGCGCACGCAACAATACGCTGTAAGGCGCGATGTTGATGAAGGTCAGGGTGAGGTGACCCTCGATGCCCTGCGCCACACGCCGTGTCTGCTCGACACTTTCGTCAAGCAAGTGGAGCACCTTTCTTGCCGATTCCAGAAAGGCTGCGCCAGCAGGCGTGAGCGACACGCTGCGATTGGTGCGCTCGAACAGCGGCGCGCCGATCTCCTGTTCCAGTCGGCGAATCGCCTGGCTCAAGGGTGGCTGCGCCATATGAAGCCGTTCCGCAGCGCGCTTGAAGTGCAATTCCTCTGCAACGGCGACGAACTGGTGAAGTAGGCGGGTCTCTATCATGAGATATGGAAAGTATCATGACGGCAGGTACAAGACGAACAGAGTATCAAAGGCGAGCATGTGGATTGGCGACCGCAATCGCTTGCCCGTTGACGCAGGACAGTTGTCATGACCGGCGCCCGGGTGGCAGCCCGGCAGGATACGCGCGGTGACATTTGATCGATGTGATAAGCATTCGCGTTTAAGGTAGACTGCGGTCCCTTGATGAAGAGGCGCCCGCGCCCGCCGCATCCGTCACCGATGATGTTTTCCGCACGCTTTTTCGGCCGTCTGGCCGTCCTGATGATGGGGGTGCTGTTGGCTGCTCCCTATGCCCATGCGCAGCAGCGCAACCCCAACCAGCTGATGGGCCGCACCGTGCTGGATGCACCGGCGGGCAGCTACCGCTTCGAGCGGGTGGTGCTGGACAGCCCCGACGGCAAGCGCCACTGGCGCATCAACATCGGCGTGCCGGTGAAGGCGCCGAAGACGCCGCTGCCTTCGCTGTACGCGCTGGACGGCAATGCCGTGGCGATGGTGCTGGACGAGCCGATGCTGGCCGAACTGGCCGCGCGCAAGGCGCCGCCGGTGCTGGTGCTGATCGGCTACGACAACGAACTGCGCATCGATTCGGCCGCCCGTACCCGCGATTACACCGCGTGGATCGACCAGTTCGATGACGAGGGTGGCAGCACGCAGGCCGCCGGGGGCGGCGCCTGGGCCTTTGCCGATCTGATCGAGCGCCGCATCAAGCCCGAAGTGGCTCGCCGCGCCAACATCGACCCGCAGCAGCAGGCACTGTGGGGGCATTCGCTGGGTGGGCTGTTTGTGCTCAGCACGCTGTACACCCGCCCGGCAGCATTCCAGTACTACCTGTCGGCCAGCCCGTCACTACGGTGGAGCCAGGGCGCGCCGCAGGGCGATCTGGAGCGCCAGTTCATTGAGAACCGCAACGGCCAGGCCGCCCATGTGTGGCTGATGCTGGGCGGTGCCGAGCGCGTCGGCGACCGCGGCAAGCGCGACATGAGCAACCCTCGCGTAGTCGCGCACCTCCGCCGCATCGGCGGTGCCACCCCGGACGCGGCCCTGCAGCTGTCGCAGCGGCTGGGCGCACTGCCGGGACTGACGGTCCGCTACCGCGAATTCCCCGGGCTGGGCCATGGCCCGATGCTGCCGGCCTCGTTCCACGCCGCGCTGGCCGCGCTGTATGGCGTGACCGACCGCAGCAGTGCCGATGGCGCCAACGACGCGGCAGCGGCAGCCGAATGAATCCCCGCGTGCGGCTGCGGCCGTGCGCCTCACTACCCAGGCAGGGCGTGCCACTGGCCGCCGCCCAGGCAACCGATGAAACGCCGTGCCACGTGGTGCGGTCTCCCACGTGCAAGGAGCCTGCTATGTCCCTTCGTCCTTCGTTCCGTCTTTCCACGCTTGCCGCCGGTCTGCTGCTGGCGGTTGCCGCTACTGCCCAGCCGGTGTTCGACCAGCCGGCACTGGCCACCTTCAAGGGTGAAGCCGTCTCGCGCGGTGAGAACCTGGTGCCCGGCGGCAGCGCCGAAGTGATCGGCCGCGGCTTCGTGCCGGGCCAGAAGATCAGCCTGGTGCGCGGCGAGACCGTGCTCAACAGCCAGGCGCTGACCGTCGATGCCGACGGCAACTTCAAGACCCAGCTGGCCATTCTGGCCGACGCCGTGCCGGGCACGCACCCGGTGGTGGTGCGCGCCAGCCAGCCCGATGCAGCCACCGTGCTGAAGCTGCGCGTGTCGCCGCAGCTGCCGTTGTCGGGGCAGCAGGCGTTTGCCACCCAGTCCAGCAAGCTGGTACCGGGCCTGTACCAGTCGGCCTACAGCGCCGCCAGCAACGCGGTATTCGTCACCTCGGCGGTCGGCCGCCCGCCGGTCACCCAGTCGCAGCTGCTGAAGCTGGACCCGAAGAGCCTGAAGGTCAGCAAGGCCATCACCCCGGCGCTGGTGCCCGAAGGCAAGGGCGGCAGCGTGTTCGCCGTCTACGGCGTGGGTGTGGACGACAACAACGGCACCGTGTGGGTGACCAACACTCGCCAGGACACCGTGGCCGTCTACCGCCAGTCCGACCTGTCGCTGGTGCACCAGTTCCCGGTCGGCACCGTGCCGCACGCCCGCGACGTGGTGGTTGATGGCACCCATGGCCGCGCGTTCGCATCGGCCACCGGTGAAGACCACCTTTCGGTATTCGACACCAAGACGCTGAAGCCGTTGCCGCCGATCACGCTGGAATCGGGCGTGGACGACGGCAAGTTCACGCCGATGAGCCTGGTGCTGGATGAAAAGGCCGGCAAGCTGTTCACCGTCAGCATCGGCACCCCGGAAGCGGCGGTGATCGATGTCACCTCCGGCAAGGTGGAGAAGGTGATCGACCTGGGCAATTCGGTCAGCGCCTCGGGCGTGGCCTATGACGCGCAGCAGGGCCACCTGTATGTCGCCTCGCAGGGCACCGACAACCTGCTGATCGTGGACGTGGCCAGCGGCAAGGTGCTGCATGACGTGGCGGTGGGCGCCGGTGCGCTGAACGTGGCGTTCGACCCGAAGGCCGGTCTGGCCTACGTGACCAACCGCGGTGCCGGCACCGTCACCATGGTCGACCGCAGCGGCAAGGTGGCGGGCAACCTCGACGGCGGCACCTTCCCCAACCATGTGCGTGCCGACGGCAAGGGCAACGTGTTCGCGGTGAACAAGTCGCGCGGCGCCGAAGACCCGAAGGGTGACCGCATCACCCGCATCACCCCGAAGCAGTAAGCCCCCACGCAACAGACCCCTGCGCAGGGCGGCCGAGCGGTCGCCCTGCCATGCAGACTGGAGTACAGCATGAACATCGACACCCGCCTGTGCCTGCGCGCACTTCCGCTGGCCCTGGCTGCCGCACCGGCCGCCGGCCAGGCCGAGCCCGCCGCCACGCCGGACGCTGCGGCCGCCGCCGCCAGTGATCTGCCGGCGGGCTGGCAGCATGTGGCTGGCAGCAATGTGCCGGCGCTGCAGGACCAGCACGCGGTGCTGCCGGCCACGGTGACCTCCGATGACGGCGCCAAGGTGACGGTGGCCGATACCAGCCGCATCATCGCCGGCGGCGACGATGTGATCGCCGTGATCGAGGCGCTGGGGCTGGGCCGCCAGGTCTATGCGGCACCGACCAACACCGCCACCGCCGCCGGCCGCGCCGCGCCGCACCAGTTCCTGTTCAACCGCACCACCGGCGTGGAAGGCGTGGTCAGCCTGAAGGGCACGCTGTTCCTGGGCAACAGCCTGCGCCGCCACACCGTGCTGGCGCAGAAGCTGCGCGAAGTGGGCGAAGCGGCCGTGGTCATCGACGACCTGCAGCCGGCACCGGACAAGGTGCGCAAGGTGGCGGCGGCGCTGGGTCTGGCCGGCGCCGGTGACGCGCTGGCCAGCCAGGTGCAGAAGCAGCTGGACGAAGCCAAGGCCGTGGGCGCCACGCTGGGCCACACCCCGCACGTGATCCACGTGTCGGCCACCGGCGGCGGCGGTGCACCCACCGTGGCCGGCAAGGACAGCGCGTCGGCAGCGCTGATCGCACTGGCCGGCGGCGTGAACATCGGCAGTGAAGCCGGTGTTTCCAACTATTCGCAGCTGAGCAACGAAGGCGTGCTGGCCGCCGCACCGGAGGTGATCCTGGTGACCGAGCATGACCTGGAACTGTTCGGGGGTGCCGAGGGCCTGTGGAAGTCCTACCCGTCGCTGAAGCAGACCCCGGCCGGCCAGGCCAACCGGGTCTGGGTGATGCCTGACGTGCAGCTGAAGTACACCAGCGTCGGCTCCGGTGCCGGCGCGCTGGCGTTGGCCAAGGCGCTGGCGGCGTTGCCGAAGGCATGAGTCCTGCGGATCGGCGGCGCCGTCGCGGGCGGGTGATGCTGCTGGTGACCGCCGTGGCCCTGCTGGGGGCGGTGCTGGCCTCGTTCGCGCTGGGGCCACTGCGCCTGCCGCCGCTGGAGGTGCTGCAGGCGGTCGGGGTGAAGCTGGGCCTGCTGCCGGCCGATGCGGTCAGCGCGCGCGACCTGGCCGTCGTCTGGCAGCTGCGCGTGCCGCGCGCATTGCTGGGCGCGATGGTGGGCGCGGCGCTGGCGATGGCCGGTGCCAGCCTGCAGGGGCTGTTCGGCAATCCGCTGGCCGACCCCGGCATCGTGGGGGTCAGCCAGGGCGCGGCGCTGGGCGCGGTGGCCGCCATCGTGCTCGGCGCGACGGCGGTGGCTGGCTGGGCCGTGCCGCTGGCCGCTTTCGTGGGCGGTGCGCTGGCCATCAGCCTGACCTACGTGCTGGCCCGCCCGGGCCGTGGCACCGGCAACGCGACCCTGTTGCTGGCGGGCATTGCGATGGCCGCGTTCTGTTCGGCGCTGATCGGTTTCATCACCTACATCGCCAGTGAAAGCGAGCTGCAGTCGCTTGTGTTCTGGCAGATGGGCTCGCTGGCGCGTGCCAGCTGGGGCGATGTTGCGGCCGTGGCGCCGCCGTTTGCCATCGGCGTGTTCGCGCTGCTGCGGCTGGCCACGCCGCTGGATATGCTGGCGCTGGGTGAGCGCCAGCCCCAGCACCTGGGGCTGGATGTGGCCCGCACGCGCCGCCGGCTGGTGGCCTTCAGTGCGCTGCTGGTCGGCGCCGCCGTGGCCTTCGCTGGTTCGGTGAGTTTCGTCGGGCTGGTGGTGCCGCACGTGGCGCGCATGCTGGTGGGCCCGGGGCATCGCTGGTTGCTGTCGGTCTCGGCGCTGCTGGGGGCGCTGCTGATCGTGGTGGCCGACACCGCCGCGCGCACGCTCGATCCGCCGGCGGAAATTCCGCTGGGCCTGTTCTCCGCCGCGCTGGGCGCACCGTTCTTCCTGTGGCTGGTGCTGCAGCAGCGCCGCAAGGGGGCTGCATGACGCCGCTGCTGCAGATGCTGGGCGTGGTGGTGCGCCGCCAGCAGCGCGAGATCCTGCACGGCATCGACCTGGCATTCGTGCCGGGTACGGTCACCGTCCTGGTGGGCCCCAATGGCGCGGGCAAATCGACCCTGCTGGGCGTGGCCGCCGGTGATCTGGTGCCGGATGCGGGCGACGTGCTGCTGCAGGGCCGTGCACTGGCCGGCTACAAGGCCGGGCCGCTGGCGCGCGAGCGCGCGGTGATGCCGCAGGAACACGGGGTGCGCTTCGCCTTCAGTGTGGAAGAAGTGGTGGCGATGGGGCGGCTGCCGCATGCGCCGGATCCGGTGGTGGACGAACACCAGGTGGAGCGCGCGATTGCCGCCGCCGAGCTGCAGGCGATGCGCCTGCGCGAAGTGCAGCAGCTGTCCGGTGGGGAATCGGCGCGGACCACCTTCGCGCGCGTGCTGGCGCAGGACACGCTGCCGCTGCTGCTGGATGAACCCACCGCCGCACTGGACCTGCGCCACCAGGAACGCACCCTGCGCACGGTGCGCGCGCAGGCCGATGCCGGAGCCTGCGTGATCGTGGTGCTGCACGACCTGAACCTGGCCGCCGGCCACGCCGACCGCATCGTGCTGCTTGAGCAGGGCCGGGTAGCTGCCGATGGCACGCCCGCGCAGGTGCTGACCGAGGACATCCTGCGCCGGGTCTACCAGCAGGACGTGGTGGTGATGCGCCACCCGCGGCGTGATGTGCCGCTGGTGGTGGTGACCTGAGGAAGGGCAGGGCGTGCTCGCGGGGTCAGATCCCTTGGCGGCGCCAAGGGATCTGACCCTTTTCTGACCCGGCAGCCTTCATCGTTCCAGTAATGAGTGCAATAACCACTTGCACGGCCGATTGGCAGGTCTAGAATGCGCACCATGAACCGGATGCCGCTCCTGAAGTTTTTCACCCTGACCCGCACAAGCGCGGAACGGGCGTGTCTGCCTGGAGTGCCACGGGGCCGTTGAGACGGCCACTGCTGGACCATCCACAGAGCGCCCTCCGGGGCGCTCTTTTCGTTTGGGGTGCAGTCGATTGACAGTCGACTCTACCCAGTCGGCCCCACCCATTATCCGTAACCCGCAACACCGAGGAGAACGTGCCATGCACCAGACCGCCGAGACCGAACGCCAGCCGCGCGCCCTGTCGCCAACCGGGACGCGCGGCCCCTGAAGTTGGCTTTGCAGGAACCCGCCTCATGAACACCCAGACCCTTTCGCTCCGTCGCAACCTCGGCATCATTGCCCACATCGACGCTGGCAAGACCACGCTCACCGAACGCCTGTTGTGGCGCACCGGTGAAATCCATCGCGTCGGCGAAGTGCACGACGGCAACGCCACCACCGACTTCTCGGCCATCGAGCGCGAGCGCGGCATCACCATCGGCGCGGCTGCGGTACATGCCCGCTGGGCGCCGCGCGATCTGCCGCCGCATGCGCTGACCCTGATCGACACCCCCGGGCACATCGACTTCGCCATCGAAGTGGAGCGCTCGCTGCGCGTGCTTGACGGCGCCGTGGCGGTGTTCTCGGCCGTGGACGGCGTGCAGCCGCAATCGGAAACCGTGTGGCGCCAGGCGCGCCGGCATGGCGTACCGCTCATTGCCTTCGTCAACAAGATGGACCGCATCGGCGCTTCCTTCGAGCGCGTGCTGGCGCAGCTGCAGGACAAGCTGCAGGCACGGCCGTGGGCGCTGGGCTGGCCGTTGGGCAGCGAAGCCGATTTCCACGGCTGGGTCGACCTGGTCGAACAGCAGACGGTGCGCTGGCCGGACGCCGGTGGCAGCCGGCTGGCGCCGTGGACGGACGAAGAGCGTGCGCAATGGCAGCCGCGCCGCGACGCGCTGGTCGAAGCCGTGGCCGAGCACGACGACACGTTGGCCGATGCGTGGCTGGCGGGCAGCGGGATCGATGCGGCACTGCTGCGCGCGGCCATCCGTCGGGCGACGCTGGCCGGTGCGGGCGTGCCGGTGCTGGCCGGTGCGGCGTTCAAGGACAAGGGCATCGAAACGCTGCTTGATGCGCTGGTCGATTACCTGCCGTCGCCGCTGGATCGCCCGGCGGTGCCTGCCGACGCGGCTGACGGCCAGGTGCTGCTGCCGCCGGACCCGGACGGTCCGCTGGCCGGCCTGCTGTTCAAGATCACCCACCACCAGCACGGCGCGCTGAGCTTCGTGCGGCTGTACTCGGGCACCTTGAAGGTCGGCGACAGCGTGGCCAGTTTGAAGCATGCGCAGGGCCGGCGGGTCAGCCGGCTGGTGCGGGTGCAGGCGGACCAGACCCAGGACATCGCGCAGGCGGTGGCCGGCGACATCGTGGCGGTCATCGGCTGGAAGGATGCGGTCAGTGGCGAAACGCTCAGTGGCCGCAGCCATCCGCTGCAGCTGGAAACCATCCAGTCGCAGGCCCCGGTGCTGGCGTGGCGCTTGACGGCCGGTCGTGCCAACGACCTGCTGCGCATGAGCCAGGGCCTGGCCAGCCTGGCCCAGGAAGACCCCTCGTTCCGCGTCGAGACCGACAAGGACACGGGCGAAACCCTGGCCTGGGGCATGGGCGAACTGCACCTGGAAGTGATGGTCGAGCGCCTGCGCAGTGAGTGGAAGGTCGACGTCAGCGTTGGCGCGCCACGCGTGGCCTACCAGGAAACACCGCTGCGCGCGGCGTCCGGCGTGGTCGGGCGCGTGGCCAAGCAGACCGGTGGGCAGGGCCAGTTTGCGCACGTGGTGCTGGATATGGCCCCGCGCGAGGACGGGCAGGTGGTGTTCAACGACCGCATCGTCGGTGGCGTGGTGCCGCGTGGCTTCATCGCTGCGGTGGAAAAGGGTGTGCGTGCGGCGCTGTCCGATGGCCCGCAGGGCTACCCGGTGGTGGGCATCGAGGTGACCCTGGTCGATGGCCGGACCCATGCGAAGGATTCGTCCGAACTGGCGTTCCATCGTGCAGGTGTGGAAGCGGCCCGGGCCGCGCTGGCAGCGGCCGGAACGCAGCTGCTAGAGCCGGTGATGGCACTGACCGTGCACGCACCGTCGGCTGCGGTGGGTGACGTGGCGGGCGATATCAACCGCCGCCACGGTCGCATCACCGCCATCGACGATGTCGACGGCCGGGCCGCGGTCAGTGGGTTTGCACCGTTGGCGCAGCTGCGGGGTTACACCACCGCACTGCGCTCGCTCAGCCAGGGCCGCGCCAGCAGCGAGGCCACGTTGAGTGGTTACGAGCCGGTGCGCGCCGCCTGAAGTGCAGCAACGAAGGGAGCCCGGTGACGGGCTCCTTTTTTTGTGTGAGGCGGAAGGGGGGTAGAGTCGACTGTCAGTCGACTGGCGCGCGCAGCGCGGGGTTTTCGCGGTCTGAGCGAAAAGCAGTCGACTAACAGTCGACTCTACCGGGCATCCCGCATTCCGGATTTTCGCGCACATCTTCGCGGCGGTGCAGCATTTCATGCTGAAAAAGCTGGATTAAAGTGATGCCTCACGATAAATTGCGCTCCCCCTTCCGCCCGCCGCCGCCAGCCATCGCCCCATGCGTGACGACAACGACCCTGGAACCCTGGAGCTGACCCTGCCGCGCAAGCGGGGGCGTCCGCCCAAGTTCGGGTACGCAATGAGCGATGCACAGCGTGCCGCACGCTACCGTGCGCGCCGGGCAGGGCAGGCCAACCACGCCGATGTGCGCCAGTGCAGCGACACCGTGCTGCTGGACAAGATCCGCGCGGCCATCAGCAACCGCGATGCTGAACTGACCGGGTTCCTGGTGCATGTGCTCTGGCAGCGCTATCCGCTCCAGCTGAAGTAATTTCACGCCGGGGTGGCTCTTGTCACCGTGCTTGTTGATAATGCGGGGTTCAGGTTGTTCCCGCCTGCGCGCCCGGGAAGGAAGGCGCGCACGAAAGACACGGTTACCGCAATGACCACCGCAAGCGACACCCCGACCGAAGCTGCTCCGTCCAGTGCCCCCCTGTTCTACAACCGCCCGGTGCCGCTGCAGGCCGATGTACATGCCGATGTCCGGATCCTGCCGGGCAAGCTGAGCTTCGCCGCTGCCACCAATTCGATTCCGCTGGTGGTGGGCGAGTTCTCGCTGGCCCTGCACCACTACCCGATCCTGTTCGCCGGCGACGCCGCCGTGCCGATGGCGGCCGTAGGCGTGGCCGAAGACAACCTGTTCGTCACCGAGGGTGAATGGGATGCCGCCAGCTACATTCCGGCCTACGTGCGCCGCCACCCGTTCATCTTCATCGACACCGGTGAAGAGAACCAGTTCCTGCTGGGCCTGGACGAGGACAGCGAGCGCGTGGTGAAGGGTGGCGACGAAGGCCAGCCGCTGTTCGCCAACGGCAAGGCCGAAGAGATCGTGCAGAACGCACTGGACTTCTGCGGCCAGTTCACCCGCGAGCACGAGCAGACCCGCGAGTTCTCGCAGGCGTTGAAGGACAACGATCTGCTGGTGGTGCGCAACGCCACCGTGCGCACCAACGATGGCCGCGAGTTCAACCTCAATGGCTTCCAGGTGATCGATGCCGAGAAGCTGCGCGACCTGCCGGACGCCACCGTGATCGATTGGCACCGCAAGGGCTGGCTGTCGCTGGCCAACCAGCACCTGATGTCGCTGGGCCGCTTCAGTGACCTGACCAACCGCCTGAGCGTCCGCGCCGGTTGATCAGCTCTGTGCAGCCGGCGGCACCTGCGGGTGCTGCCGCGCTGCGTGCTGGCTGGCCAGCTGCACGGCCAGCCGCTGGGCATCGGCCCAGTCCAGGGTGTCATGGCCCCGTCTGCCGGCCGGCGCTTCCACAGCCAGTTCCCACAGGTCGCTGGCCATCTCCGACCACGCCGTTTCCCCCAGCATCTGCGCCAGCCCCTGCAGGCGGTGCGCACGATGCCGCAACCCCGTGGCGTCGCATTGGCGGATGGCCTCCAGCAGGCCGGGCAGTTCGGTGCTGATCGCGTCCAGATACGCATGGGTGGGCACGTCATCCGTTGCGCCGGTTTCCGCTGTGCTGTCGGTAGGCGCGCCAAGCAGCGCCAACAGTGCGGGCAGGTGCAGCGGCTTGCTCAGGTTGCCATCCATCCCGGCCGCCTGGCAGCGCCGCTGATGTTCGGGGCAGGTGTCGGCTGACAGCGCCAGGATGCGCGGCCGCACGCGGCCTGTACCGTCGAGCGCGCGGATCGCCCGCGCCAGCTGGTAGCCGTCCATGCCGTCCATGCCGATATCCAGCAGCACCAGTTCGGCCGGCTGTGCCGCCACACCCGCCAGTGCTGATGGGCCATCGCCGAACGTGCTGACGGCTGCGCCGTGCTGGCGCAGCTGCCTGGCAATGACGTCGCGGTTGAGGTCGTAATCCTCCACCAACGCGACGCGCAGCCCGCACAGGGCGCGGCCATTGGCGGGCGCCTCGGCTGCAGGCAACGGCGTGTCGTCGGCCGCTGCCACCGGCACGCGCAGGGTGAAACAGCTGCCATGGCCGCGCACGCTGCGTACCGATATGTCTCCGCCCATCAGGCGCGCCAGTTCCTGGCTGATCGTGAGCCCCAGGCCGCTGCCGCCACGCTGGCGGCCGGCTTCGCCCTGGCGGAAGGCGGTGAAGCGCTCGGTCAGTTGCGCCGGCTCGATGCCCACGCCGCTGTCGACCACATCCAGACGCAACCACGCCGGCGCATCGGCGGGGTCCAGCTCCAGGCGCACGTCGATACTGCCGGTGTCGGTGAACTTCACCGCGTTGCCCAGCAGGTTGTCCAGGATCTGGCGCAAGCAGTGCGGATCGACCTGTACCACCGGCAGCGGATCGGGCGCGAGGCGCAGCGTTGTGCGCAGCCCCTTGCGGCTGGCGCCCGGGCCGATGGCCAGCAGCGCTTGTTCGGCCAGTGCACGCAGATCGCAGGCGCGTGGCTGCGGCTGCAGCTGGCCGGCCGACATCCGCGCGAAATCCATGCTGCGGTTGAGCAGGCCGCGCAGGGCGTCGCCGGCTGCACCGGCGGCCGAGACCAGTTCACGCTGTTCCTTCTGCAGCGCCGAATGGCCCAGCAGGTCGATGGAGGCCATCACTGCCTGCGCCGAGTTGCGCACTTCGTGGCTCATCATGCCGATGAAGCGGCTCTTGTGCGCGCTCTCGGCCATGGCCTGCAGCTGCGCGCGACGCAGCTGGCAGGCAATGCCCAGCATCAGCGCTGCGATGGTCGTGACGTTGGCGGCCAGCAGGCCATGGTGGCGCTTCAGCGCCAGCAGCAGGGCATCGGTGGTCATCGTCGCGGAGGTACGGGACCACAGCGCCATCATCCGCGCATGGTCGGCCGACGGCGCGGCGGTCAGGCCGTGGTTGATGCGGGCCATCAGGGCGTGGTCCTGCGCGCGTGCCCGCAGGGTCAGCCGGGCCGGTGCAGGGTCCAGCAGGCGGTGGGCTTCCAGCGTGGTGGAAAACGGGCCGCATACCAGCGGCACCATCACCCCATCGATGCCGATCGCCGCAGTGGCGATGCCGGATTCCACCGCGCCCAGCACCGTGGACATGTCCGGCAGCCGCAGCTGGCGGATGTGTGGGAAGTGGTCTCGCAGCCATGCCGGGTAGGCGCCGCCCTCGACCACTGCCAGCAGCGCATCAGGCTTCAGCTGGTGCAGGTGGCGCGGGCCGCCGCTGTCGCGCCGCACCGCCAGCAGCGAGGCGGCCTGCATGAAATCACGGGCCACGGTCAGGTCGTGGCACGGCAGGGGATCAAGCGGGTCGAGCAGCAGCGCCAGCACCAGGTCGGCGCGCTCGGTGCAGACTGCTGCCAGTGCCGCGCCGGCATCGGGCTGCGGGTGGGTCACGAAGTGCAGGCCGGTCTGCCGGGCGACCAGGCGGGCGTAGCCTTCGGTCACGCTGGCCGGCGCGCGGCGCGGATCACCATCGCCCAGCAGCGGTCGCTGCGCCGGGTCCAGCGCAATGCTCGCCTGGCTGCCCGGCAGCCAACTGCGGTCGGCCACGTCCGCGTGCACGCTGGCGGCGATCACCAGCGCAGTGCCCAGCAGCGCCGCCAGAGCCCCGCGCGGGCTCACAGTGCTTCCAGTTGCTGGCGCATGGCATACAGCTCGGCATCGTTGCGCAGGCCGAGCTTGCGCAGGGCGGCAATCTTCTGCGTGCTGATGGTCTTCAGGCTCCGGTGGCGCGTCAGTGCAATCTCCGAAATGGTCATGCCGCCCAGCCAGGCACGCAGCACCTCGCGTTCGCTGCGACTCAACTCGCCACGGTCTTCGGCCAGGGTGCAGGCCGCGGGGACGTGGCGCTGGCCCTGCGCCACCCGCTGGATCGCCTCGGACAGCTCCTGCAGGGGCGCAGCCTTGCTGACGAAGCCGGCCATGCCGCGGTCGAGCAGCTGGTTGACCACGGCCATCGGCGCACGCGCGGAGAACATCAGCAGGCGCAGGCCGGGTGTGCCTGCTGCAGCCGCTCCACCACCGATTCCCCGGGCAGGTCGTCCAGCCCCAGCGCGTAGTCGATCACGGCCACATCGGCCGGGGTCTGCTGCAGGCGCGCGAGCAGGCATTCAGCGGTGCTGCAGTTGGCCACCACCTGCAGGCGGCGGTCGAATGACAGGTGGTGGCCGGTGCCGCGACGCATGATCTCGTGGTCGTCCAGCAGGGCGATGCGGACCGGTGGATGCAAAGGGATTCCATTCATGCGCAGGGTGCTCGACGCCCGGGAGCGTTGCCCTCATTCTGGCGCGCGCGAGGGCGCCATGGCCCGCAACCCTCGAAGGATTACGAACATTCCTATTTTGTGATTGATGTTGTGGATTGAATGCCCGGCGGAAAGAGTGCTGGGCTATCAAGACGGCGGGCTCAGTCCCGATGCTCAGCCGCGATGCTCGGCGCCAATGCTGTGGTTGCGTCCGGCCAGCCATCCCATCAGTGCTTCCAGCAGCGCCAGCGCCGTGCAGACCAGCAGCGGCACCTGCCAGCCGGCCAGTGCATCGTGCAGCCCGCCCATCAGTACCGGCCCCGAAGCCGCCAGCAGGTAGCCCACGCACTGGGCCATGCCGGACAGCGCCACGGCCTGCTGCGGCGTGCGCGTGCGCAGCCCGACGAAGGACAGGCCGAGAATGAAGCCCGTGCCCGAGCCGATGCCAAGCAGGATGCACCATGCCAGCGCGAACTGTGGCAGCACCGCCAGGTCGAGGAAGGCGGCGGCCATGCACGCTGCTGAGCCGCTGGCGGCCAGGCGCTGGTCATGCATGCGGCGCAGCAGTGGCCCGATGACCAGACCCGGCACGGCGATGGCCAGCTGCAGCACGCCGTGCAGGCTGCCGGCCTGCGCCTGGCTGCGGCCGGCCTCCATCAGCATCGCCGGCAGCCAGCCGATGGCGATGTAGCTCATCACCGAGTTGAGCCCGAGGAACAAGGTGACCTGCCAGGCCAGCGCCGAACGCCAGATGCGCGGTGCGGCTTGGGGCGTGGTAGCGACAGCAGGGCCGCTTGCGGCGGCCGCCGCCCGCTCGCCACGCAGCTGCGGCAACCAGACAGCAATGGCCGCCAGCGGCAACACCAGGAAGCTGGCCAGCGTCACCTGCCAGCCCCAGGCATCGGCCATCGGCACCATCAGGGCGGAGCCCGCGGTAGCGGCCACGCCCATGGTCAGCGCATAGGCGCCGGTGAGCGAGGCGATGCTGTTGGGGAAGCTGCGCTTGATCAGGCTGGGAAGCAGCACGTTGCCCACAGCGATGCCGACCCCCAGCAGGGCGGTGCCGGCGAACAGCGCCCATTCGGCGCCGGCCGAGCGCAGTGCGATGCCGGCAGCGATCGCCAGCAGGCCATGCAGCAGCGTGCGGGCCTGGCCGAAGCGCTGCGCCAGCAGAGCGCTGACCGGCGAGAGCAGGGCGAAGGCGAGCAGGGGCAGCGTGGTGATGGCCCCGGCCAGCGCGGTGCTGAGATGGAAATCCGCTGCGATACGGCCCAGCACCGGCGGAATGCCGGTAAAAGGAGCGCGCAGGCAGGCGGCGATCAGCAGGATGCCGACCAGCAGGGTCAGTTCACCGCTGGGGCGGCGGGAGGCAAGGTTCATGACAGGCGTGGGTGGGGGTGAGCGGCGCCACGATACCGGCCTGTGTTTGGCGATAATATGCAAGGAAAGACAGGTAATCGCTGAATCATGACAATCCGCAGTTCGCTGGCGCAGCTGTGGCGCCATTTCGACCCCGATGCCGATGGCGAGCCGGTGGTCGCGCTGCGGCTGGAGGTGGACCAGAGCGACGACGTGGAGCTGCCCACCCACCAGCACCGCAAGGGCCAGCTGGTGGTGGCCCGGCATGGCGCGGTGACCTGCCGCGTGCCCGATGGCCTGTGGATGGTGCCGCCGCAGCATGCGGTGTGGATTCCCGGCGACATGCCGCACAGCAACCACGGCACGCACAACGCACGCATCAGCTATCTGTTCATCGAGCCTGGTGCGGCGGCGCTGCCTGCGGCCTGCTGCACGCTTGAAATCAGCCCGATGCTGCGCGAGATGATCGAATACCTGGCTGATCTGCCGCGCGGGGTGCCGCTGCACGGTGCCTCGTTGCGGGTGGCTGGCGTACTGCTGGAGCAGTTGACCCTGGCGCCGGTGGCGCGCCTGCATCTGCCCATGTCCAGCCACCCGACGCTGCGGCACATGGCTGATGCGCTCATCCGGCAGCCCGACGACCGCGCAACCCTGGCCGACTGGGCCGCGCGGCTGGCGATCGGCGAACGCAGCCTTGCGCGGTTGATCCGGCAGCACACCGGCCTGACCTTCGGGCGCTGGCGGCAGCAGTTCCACCTGATGCTGGCGCTGCGCGAACTGGCCGCCGGTGCCTCGGTGCAGGGGGCGGCGATGGAACTCGGCTACGACTCGGTCACCGCCTTCATCAACATGTTCAAGAAGGCGCTGGGCAAGCCGCCGGCGCAGTACTTCGCCAGCCTGCGCTGAGCTGCACCGGCCTGCGCAGCACGGTCAGTGCGCGCGTGCGCGCAGGGCGATCAGGCCGGCCTGCTGGTCATACAGCACGGCGTTGTCGAAGTAGGTCAGCAGCCCGGCATTGATGCCGGTGAACGGCGTGCCCTTGTTGCTGCTGAAGCGCACGTAGTCCGGGCTTTTGCGGCTGACGCGGAAGTGCTGGCCCAGCTGCGTGCCGTCGGCCATCAGCAGGTTGTAGTGCGCTTCGGTGCCTTCCGGCCAGGCCGGGTGGCTGTCGGCAGCGGAGACGCGGAAGCCGGCCGCGCCGGTGTCCAGGATGCTGTCAGCGCACTGCTTCTCGCCGGTGTCCATGCGCATGATGCAGCTCTGCAGCGCATGATCCTTCCAGTACGGCACGCGGTCGCCGGGCTTGGCGGTCGCGGGTTGCAGGCTGACGGCGCGGAAGCCCTGCGTTTCTTCCGGCGTCGGGTTGAGGATGAGCTGGCCCGGCTCACGCTGGCCGGGTAGCGGCAGCAGCACCAGCCAGCGCCCACCCATCGCCAGCAGCGAGTTGATGGCCGCCGAACGGTACATGCCGATGCCCAGGATGGCCTTGTAGCCTTCGCCCTTGCGCGGGTCACCGCCGCCGATCAGGAACGCCTGCTGCGGCACCCACGACGCCATGCATGTGGGGCGCTGTGGATCGCAGAAGACGCTGTTCACCCACTGGATCGGAACGCGCTGGCGGGCCTGCCCGAAGCCGATCTCCGCCTGCGCGATGCGGCCTTCCAGGTGGACGCCACTGCCGTAGCTCTCCTTGGAGGGCGCGTCGGTGAGCATGGCGTCCTCGTTGTGCAGCACGCCCGGCATTACCCGCAAACCGACCGAGCCGGTGTCCAGCTGTGCTTCCACGGCGCGGGCACCAATCTGCACCGTCACGCTGTAGCGCAGATCGCCGTTGGCCATGCGGGTCTGGTGGATCGGAACCACCTCGCGCGCCATGGCGTGGGCAGCGCCGGTGGTGGCCAGCATCAGCAGGGCACTACCCAGCAGACAGGAGACGGAGCGAGGCAGCATCGGGAGGTTTCCAGCAGGGGCAGGGCAGGCGGTATGCGCCGGAGAATACGGCCAATGCCGGCGGCCGCAATGTGCCGGACGGGTGGCGGCCGCAACGCATTGCCTGCCGATTCATCTTTGGCCCGTGGCGGCCTAGCCGGGTGACGTTGCGTAACCGATCCAGACCGTTTCTTGACCGCCGCGCGCGTCTTTGTCCGCGCCTGTAACCCGCTCTTGTTTCCCCACTGCAGCCGCCTTCAACTAGGTGCCATGCGCAGTGCCGGCCGGTCCACCGGGAACGGTTGCGCCCCATCGCCGCCCCTCTCAACGCCTGGACCGAACGACGTGCTAGCCCTGGATTGCCTGCTGGTCACCATCATTGCGCTGCTGGGCGTGCACCTGCTGCTCAAGCTGCTGGTCGGTGCGCTGCAGGTGGCCGGTTGCCAGCGGCTGAGCTACCGGCTGCGCAAGCGTACGCGGTCGTGGCGCCAGCGCTTGCTGCGGCGTTGGCGCGGGCGTTGAGGGCGGCCTGCTGCACCACATTACGTAACGCGTTACGTTCAGCGGCGGACGTCCAGGCTCGCCTCGCCCAGCAGGGCCAGCACCTCCGCCTCGTGCACCGGGTTGAAGTCACCCGGGATCGAATGCTTCAGCGCTGCGGCGGCCAGGCCGAAGCGCACCGTGGTCTCGGCATCGAACTGCGAGAGCAGGCCGTGCAGGATGCCGGCGGCGAACGCATCACCACCCCCGATACGGTCCACGATGCCCTGCAGCTGCCGCACCGGCGCCTGCGCGCGGCGGCCATCGCGGGCCAGCAGCAGTGCGCCCAGCGCATGGTGGTCGGCGCTGACCAGCTGGCGTTGGGTGCAGGCCAGCCATTGCAGGTTGGGGAAGGCCGCGAACGCTGCTACCGCGACGGCGTCCACGCGTGCCACTGCATCGGGCTGCGCGAAGGTCTAGCCCAGCACCAGCGCGATGTCGCGATGGTCGGCGAAGGCGATGTCGGCCTCGGCGAACAGTTGCCGCAGGATGGTCGGCGCATCGCCCTGCCAGCGCTGCCACAGCGACGGGCGGTAGTTGCCATCGAACGACACGCGCACACCGAGCGCGCGTGCGGTGCGCGCGGCGGTCAGCGCGGTCTCGGCCACATTCGCACCCAGCGCGGGGTTCACCCCGGACAGGTGCAGCCAATGCGCCCCCTGCAGCAGCGTGGGCCAGTCATGCTCATCCGCCGTGCTGCAGGCAAACGCCGAACCGGCGCGGTCGTAGACCACTTCACTGGCGCGCTGCACCGCGCCGGTGGCCAAGAAGTACAGGCCCATGCGGTCGCGGTCGACCTGGCGCACGCCGCGCGTATCCACGCCGTGCCGCCGCAGTTCGGCCACGGCGTGCCGGCCCAACGCGGAGTCGGTCACCGTGCTGACCATGGCCGCCTCATGGCCGAAACACGCCAGCGACACGGCCACATTAGCCTCAGCGCCGCCCACGTGCACCTGCAGCTGTGGCGACTGCAGCAGCAGTTCGCGGCCAGGTGCGCCCAGCCGCAGCAGCAGCTCCCCGAAACAGACGATGCGGTTCATTGGTTTCCCTCAGCGCGGGGCCTGGCAGCCGAACAGGCCCAGGTCGATGGCATCGGCCATGCGCCGGTAGCCTTCGTCGTTCGGGTGCAGGTGGTCGCGGGCGATGGCAGCCGGCAGCGATTCCGGCTGCTTCGGGTCGCGCAGCGCCGCATCGAAATCGATCACACCGTCGAAGCCGTTATCCTTGCTGCGCGCCCACTGGTTGATCGACGCGCGGGTGGTGGCCGAGACCGGCTCGTAGCGCTCGGAGCCGCCGAACGGCGTCAGCGTGCCCAGGTAGGTGCGGATACCGTGGGCGTGCAGGCGCGCGGCCAGCTGCCGGTAGCCCAGCAGCATGTACGGCGCGTTGCGGCCCAGCAGCGGCTGCGCACCGCCGCCATGGCGGATGTCATTGATGCCTTCGAACACGATCACCTGGTCGGCGTCGGCCACGGCGATCACATCGCGGTCCAGCCGCGAAAGCGCACTGTGGCTGCGGCCGTGGTCCAGCAGCTTGTTGCCACTGATGCCCTGGTTGAGCACCACGAAGCGGTCCGGGCAGGCCTGCTGCAGCCGCTCGCCCAGCCGCTCGGGCCACTGGTTGAAGGAGCCGCGTGCGGCGGTGGCACCTTCGGTGATCGAATCGCCCAGCGCCACGATCACCTGCGGGCGTTCCGCGCGCTGCACCAGCACCGCAGAGAACACGTTCTGCTGGTAGCTCACGCGTACCGCGTCGGCCACCGCGTCCTGCCTGCCGTCGGCCACGCGCACCACGGTGCGCCGCACCGCCGGCTGCGTCGGCTGCGGGAACCAGGCCGTTACGCTGATCTGCTGCAACGCGGCCAGCGGCAGCACAACTGGATCGCTCAGCAGCGAGGCACCCACCGGTACGTCGATGGCACGACGGCCATCGACGGTGACCGGCATGGCCGCGCCCTTGCCATCCTTCAGGCGCACGCGGATGTCCTCCACATGCAGCGGCGCCGTGCCCAGTTCATTGCTGATGCGCAGGCGCAGCGCATCGCCCCGGCTGCCCACGCGCATGTCTTGGCGCACGGTCTGCGCGGCAAACTGCACCGGTTCGCCGGGTTTTCCGTCCTTGCGGTCCGGTGCCGGCGAGGCGGTCCAGGCGGTCACCCAGGCCGGCGCGGCCTGGGTGGTGGGGGCAACCACCGCAGCGCCGAGGGCCAGGGAAAGCAGGGTGATCCAGCACTGCATGGGTCGATGTCCGCTCAGGTCAGGAGAAGTAGGTGCCGCCGTTGACGTCCAGGTTCGCACCGGTGATGAACGCCGCCGCGTCCGAGGCCAGGAACACCGCCGCATCGGCGGCTTCGTCCGGCACGCCCTGGCGGCGCAGCGGGGTGGCGCCGGCCACGGCGGTGCGCACTTCCGGCTTGGTGAATTCGTCATGGAAGCGCGTGGCAATCATGCCGCAGCACAGCGCGTTCACGCGGATGCCCTTCGGGCCGAGTTCCTTGGCCATGGCGCGGGTGAAGGTCATTACCGCGGCCTTGGCGGTGGCGTAGATCGATGCGCCCGGGCCGCCGCCATCACGGCCGGCCTGGGAGGCGAAGTTGACGATGGCCGCGCCTTCACCCATGTGCGGCACCACCGCGTGGGTGGTCAGGTAGGTGGAGGTCAGATTGAGGTCCATCACGGTGTGGAAGAACGCCGGGTCGATCTCGGCCAGCGGGCGGCGCTGCACCATGCCGCCGGCCACGTTCACCAGCAGGTCGATGCGCTCGCCGAACACAGCCTGGGTAGCGGCGACGAGGCCAGCCACGGCAGCGGCATCGGTCACGTCGGCGTGGTGCACGATGGCCTGGCCGCCGGCGGCCTGGATCTGTGCCAGCGTGTCCTGCGCGCTGGCTTCATCGTTGGCGTAGTTGATGCAGACGCGTGCGCCGGCAGCGGCCAGCTTGATCGAGACGGCACGGCCGATATCACGGCCACCACCGGTGACGATGGCCACCTTGTCCTGGAACGACATGCGGGAAACTCCTTGGTTTGCGGGGGAATGAAGAGGGGTGGAGCGCTCAGCCGGCGCGGCGGTCGAGCTTGTGGATCGGCCCGGTCCACCACCACAGCGCGGCCAGCGACAGCGGCACCAGCGCGGCGACGAGGATGAAGATCGGGGCGTAGGAATGGCGGGTCAGCACCGGCACCAGCCAGGTGGTGATCAGCGTGCCGGCCACGGCGGCCAGGCCACCCAAGCCGGCCAGCGTGCCCACCGAGCGGCCGTCGAACAGGTCGCCCGGCAGCGTCTGGATGTTGCCGATGGCTACCTGGAAGCCGAACAGCACCGCAGCGATGGCCAGCACCGCCAGCAGTGGCTGGTCGGCCAGCACCGCGCCCAGCAGGGCAGGGGCCATGATCACGCAGCCCAGAGTGATGGCCAGCTTGCGCGCGCGATCCACGCTGTGGCCGCTGCGGATCAGGCGCCCGGACAGCCAGCCGCCACTCAGGCTGCCCAGCATGACGCCCACGAACGGCACCCACGCGAACAGGCCGATCTGCTTGATGTCGAAGCCGAAGGTCTCGGCCAGGTAGATCGGCAGCCAGGACACGAACAGCCACCAGATCGGGTCCAGCAGGAAGCGGCAGGCGAGCATGCCCCAGCTCTGCCGGTGGGCCAGCAGCGAACGCACGCTCACCTTGGGCGCAGCGGCATCCTGCTGCCCGGCCTGGTCTTCCATGATCAGCCGGCGTTCGGCATTGCTCACTCATGGGTGCTTGTCCGGGCCGGCGCGGTAGACGAACAGCCACGGCAGCAGCCACAGGAAACCGATGGCACCGACCAGTACGAAGGTGCCGCGCCAGCCCAGCCACAGGTACAGGCCGGCGATGGCCGGCGCGGAAACGATCGCGCCGATCGACGCGCCGGCGTTGAACACGCCCTGCGCCAGTGCGCGCTCGCGTGCCGGGAACCACTCGGCATTGGCCTTCACCGCGCCCGGCCACGCGCCGGCCTCGCTGATGCCCAGCATCGCCCGCACCAGGCTGAAGGACAGCATGGAATGGGTGACCGAATGCAGGGCGATGGAGATCGACCACACGCTGATCGACAGCGCAAACCCCAGGCGCGTGCCGATCATGTCGAACAGGCGGCCGAACAGGAACTGGCCGGCCGCGTAGAACAGCATGAACACCGTCACCAGCAACGCGTAGTCATCCTTGGTCGCGCCCACTTCTTTGGCGATTTCCGGCCACATCACCGCCAGGGCATTGCGGTCGATGTAGTTGATGACCGTGGCCACGGCAATCAGGCCGACGATCAGCCAGCGCACGGCCGAGCGCACCGGCACCTTGCGCAGGGTGGACAGCGGCGACGGGCCGTTCATTTCCGCTCACCCTTGCTGCGGTCCATGCGCGCGTGGCTGCCACTCCACTGGTACGTATGGCCATCAACGGTCACGCGGTGCTCGCCCTTGGCGCTGCTGTCATCGGCCACGCCCAGCGCGATGCGTGCACCGCTGGCCAGGCGCAGCTCGATCACCTCGGCATCGTTGCCGCGCGTGCGCACGATCTCCTTGATGCGGCTGTCGGCGCCGTGCACGTACTCGGCGGTGCCGTTGTACTCGCCATGCGGCTCCAGCACGCTGAAGAAGGTCACATCCTTCTGGCCTTCCACGCGCTGCAGCAGGGCCGGTTCGCGGCGCAGGTTGAATTCCGGATCGTTGGCGCCGCTTTCCACCAGCAGCGCCTGCGCGGGTGCGCTGCTGCCGAAGCGGTAGGTGTAGAAGCGGCCATCCAGCAGCCAGGCCAGCGTGCGCGGTTCGTTGCCGGGCGTGCTGCGTGCGTCCAGCCACAGATGCTGGTAGCCGTTGTCCTTGCCCAGCACCGGGCGCTGGCTGGTGAAGTGTTCGGCCTCGAAGCCGGTGGTGACGATGTGGCCGTTGAAGTGCAGCGGCAGGTCGTAGCGCGCGGCCTTGTCACCGTGCACCTGCAGCAGGTCCAGCACCACCGGCAGGCCCAGTTCGGGGCGGCGCAGCAGGGCCTGGGTGCGGGTGAACACCACGCCGGGGTAGGCATCGCGCATGGTCGCGGAGGCCACCTGGGTATCGGCGTCGGCCTGGAAGAAGCGCACCTGCGGCGCATGCTCTTCGCCGCGCTTCCAGTCACCCTTGAAGTGGCTCTGTTCGTCCACCACCAGCGTATTGTGGGCTACCGTCTGCTTGGCCCAGCTGCGGTTCTCGGCCAGGTAGATGCCACCGCGCTTGGCTTCCACATTGAGGAAGCGGGCTGCGCCGTAGTCGGTCACCACCGCGTTGCCGTTGTCATAGAACAGCCAGTTGAGTTTGTCGAAGTGGCCGTGGCCCATGCCCTGCATGGTGTCCTTCTGCACCAGCGCCTGGCCGCGCTCGCCGCCCATGCGCAGGATAGCCAGGCCGCCCCGGTCGCCATTGGGGCCATCGCGCAGCAGCATGGGGCGGTAATCGAACGGCCTCGCCTTGTCGGCGGCCAGTGCCTGTGCCACCTGCAGCCCCTCCGGCGAGAGCAGCAGGCGCTTCTGTTTCTGCGTCACCGACAGCAGGCGGTCATCGCCGGTGCGTGCGTAGGCGATGCCGATGCCGGCCACCAGCTCCTCGGTGTCGATGCCCTTGTCGCGGATCGCATCGTTGATGGGGAAAACAGCCCGCCGTAGCTGCTCTGCACCAGCACGTCCACGGCCTTCAGCAGCACACCGTCGCGGCGCTGGAAGATCTTCCGCTGCGGCTCGTTGCGTTCGATCGCGTTGGCGAACAGCAGGAACGGCCCCAGTGCGTAGCGCTGGTAGTAGGGGCCTTCCTCGTAGTAACCATCGGGCGAGAACAGCAGGTCGATCTGGCGCAGGAAGCCAAATTTATCGTCCTTCTGGCTGCCGCGCAGCCATTTCTCCACCAGCTCCGGGTCGCGCAGCACGTAGCCGGTCATGCCGGTGGCGGCCACCGCCCAGGTCGCGTGGTTGTGGATCTGGTCGTAGTTCTTCGGCTCACTGATGAGGAACTCGGCCATCGGCCGGAACAGCTGCGATTCGATGGTCTGCCGGTCCTGCGCGGACAGCGCGTCGCGGATCGCGTCATAGCCCTGGATGGCGTTGACCAGCCACACCGAATCGTTCAGCACCTGCCAGAACACGCGGCCGGGAATCTGCCCGCGGCCTTCCGGGTGCGGCCCCAGCGTGGGGTAGAGCCTGGCGTACTGCAGCAGCATGTCACGCGAGTAATCAACATAGGCCTTGTCGCCGGTCAGCCGGTACAGCGTGCCGGCGGCCAGCAGCGCCTGGTAGTTGCGCTTGTGCTGTTCGTGGGTGCGGCCACCGCCCTTGTCCTTGGGCACCGGCACGTCGATGCCGGCCTTCATCATCTTCTTCAGCGATTTTTCCGCGCGCGCCTGTTCCTTGGCGAACCACGGGTAGCGGCTGCCTTCGCTGGCCATCTGCTGCCACTGCGCAGCGGTCACCAGCACCGGGGCGGTGTCGGCCTGGCGCGCGGCGGCCGGGGCGGCCAGCAGCGGCACCGCCGGCAGCAGGGTGAGGGGCATGGCCAGGGCCAGGGAAACGAACAGCGGCTGCAACCTCATCGATCAACTCCGGTGCTGGTGCGGGACAGGGCAACCTCGCCCACCTTGGGGTACCACTCCACCCCGGTCGCCTCGCGCGGGGTCATTGCCAGTGCCGGGTCGGCGCCGATGGCGGGAAGGGCGGGCGAGGGCGCCCACAGCCCGCTGGCTACCTGCTGCAGCGTGATGCTGCTGCTGGCCACGCCGCCGGGGAACACAGTGCTGGCCTGCGGCGACTGCACGTTGCCGCTGAAGGCGTTGCCGGCCAGCGAACTGGCGGCGGTGGGCGGGTTCCTGGTGTTGCGGTTGACAATCAGGTTGCCGGTGAAGCGGCTGTTGCTGGCGGCCATGGTGATGCCCTTGGCATCGTCATGGCCCACGCCGAAGCTGATCCTGGCCACGTCCACGAAGGTGTTGTGGCTGAGGGTGGCGTTCACTACCGGGGCGTAGCCGGACAGTGGCGGGTTGGCCTGCGCATCCATCACCGCCAGCGCGGAACGGTTGCCGGACCCGGCCAGGCGCTCAAAGTAGTTGTTGCTGACGGTCTGGTTGGCGTTGATGATGCGCACGCCGCCGGTGCCTGCCTTGTCGTCGCCGAGGAAGATGTTGTCCACCACCTGGTTGCCGTTGCCATGGCGCAGCGTCAGCGCGCCGGCCGAGCGGTAGAACACATTGCCGCGGCAGGTGTTGTTGTCGGACTTGTTGCTGACGATTTCGGTTTCGCCGTCGCAGCCTTCAAACCAGTTGTTTTCCACGGTGCTGTTGGAATCGCTGAGCGAGCTGTCGCTGGTGCCGACGCGGAGGGTTTCGCCGCCGTTGACGCCCAGTGCCGGGCGCGGCCCGAACCAGTTGTGGTCGATGCGGTGCTGGTTGTCCAGGCCCTGGGTGGCATCGCGCACCACCACCAAGGTGGGGCCGGAATTGGTCTTGCCGCGCAGCTGGCTGTGGTCCAGCCGGTTGTGGCTGCCGTACAGCGAAACCCAGTAGTCCTGGTCGGCAGCATCGGGGTTGGTGTAGTCGTCGATGACCAGGCCGGTCACCCGGCTGTGGCTGGCCACCGCCTTGCTCGATTCGCGGAAGGCCGCCACCGCATCGCCCGGCGCGTAGCCGTTGCGGAACACCAGGTTGGACACCTGCAGGTAGCTGCCGGCCAGGCGCAGATCCGAGCGGCCGCTGAGGATCACCTTGCCCGGCGTCTGCGCGCGCAGCACGATCGGCGCCGCTGCCGTGCCCTGGCCCTTCAGCAGCAGGCGGGCATCGGTCCAGGTGCCATCGGCCAGCACCACTTCATCGCCCGGCTGCAGCGCAGCGGCGGCGGTGCTGAACTCGGCGGCGTTGTGGACCAGCCACGTGGCGGCAGGGGCTGGTGAACTGGTCAGGCACATTGCCAGACCAGTGGTCAGGCAAAAGAGCGCTGCAGGTCGGGTGGATCGGTGCGGAATGGCTCGAATGCGCATGAAATCCTTCCAGAAGCGGCTTGGGCCGTCGTTTCGAGGGTGGATGCATACCACTTGGCGGGTCTGTTGTAAGCCAGGTTGCGCGCAAAGTCATGCTGCATGAGCAAAACAAATGGTGCATTTTTGGTCTGGAACAAAGGTATTACGATAAATCCAATCCAATTGGTTGACATTTCTGTGTCGGCGTGTCGAAGCTGCGTCCACGCCAACCGTCCAGGCGATCCTTTGGGGGGAGGAAACCATGCGGCACGCTGCCGGATCTGTACGTCGTACGTTGTTGTCACCCACGCCACTGGTCGTGGCGCTGCTTGCTGCACTGGCCGGCATGCCGGCTGCCCAGGCGCAGTCGGCCAAAGACGGGGCAGGGCAGGATGCCACCACCCTGGACCAGGTGCAGGTCACCGGCATCCGCGAGTCGATGCAGAGTTCGATCAACAAGAAGCGCGACGACACGGTCATCGCCGACGTGCTCTCGGTCGACGACATCGGCGATCTGCCGGCGCCGTCGCTGGCCGATGCCATTGAAACCCTCACCGGCGCGGCGTCCACGCGCGACAAGACCGGTGCCTCGGAAATCTCGATCCGCGGCCTGGGCGCCTTCCTCAGCAGCACCAACTTCAATGGCCGCGAGATCACCAACGGCAGCGGCGACCGCTCGGTGAACTTCAACATGTTCCCGGCCGAGCTGATCAACACCGTGGCCATCTACAAGACCCAGCGCGCCGACATCATCGAAGGCGGCGTGGACGGCACCATCGGGCTGGAAACGGTGAAGCCGCTGGAATACGGCAAGCGTTCGGCGCAGCTCGACCTGCGCGGCAGCTGGGCCGAGTACGATAAGAAGTACCGCGACAACGATGGCATCGGCTACCGCGGCACCGCCAGCTACATCGACCAGTTCGAATTCGGCAATGGGCAGAAGCTGGGCATCTCGCTTGGCTTCCAGCGCCTGGAAGGCACCGACCCGGAAGAGAGCATCACCAGCGGCTCCACCTGGTATGCCTGCAACGGCGCACAGAACGTGGGCAATGCCAACTGTAATGAAGTGACCGCGCAGGCCATCGCCAATGGCGCGCCGTACTACCTGGTGCCCAGCAGCCGCATCTACCGGCTGAAGCAGGGGCGCAACGACCGCCAGAGCGAGTTCGCCGCCATCCAGTGGCGGCCCAACGACGTGGTCGAGGTCAATGTGGATTTCGAGCACACCCAGCGCAACTGGTACGAAAACCGCAGCGACCTGAGCCTGTCCAACGCACGGCGCGGCATCACCCAGCGCGAAGTGGACGAGAACGGGATCGTGCGCCACCTGCATGGCAGCACCTCCATCGATTCCACTTCCAACCGCTACTGGCGGGGCGAGGAATACACCGGCGGCGGCCTGAACCTGATCGTGCGCCCCAGCCCGGCATGGGAGCTGTCCACCGATCTTTCCTATTCGCACACCAACCGGCTGGACAGCGAGCGCATGACCTGCCTGCGCGCCAACCAGCGCGACGTCAACAATGCCATCGTGCCCGGCATCAGCAGCGGCGCCACCGGCTACGTGGATTACGACTGGGATTGGCACGGTGAAGTGCCCAGCATTGCGCTGGCACCGAATTTCAACCCCGGCAACTGGGATGCCTACACCGGTGCGGCGCGCGTGACCTCCAGCGCCACCGAAAACGACCACAAGATCAAGGCCGGCCGCTTCGATGCCAGCTTCATGCCCGAATCGAGCCTGTTTACCCGCATCAAGGGCGGCGTGCGTGCCAGCCAGGCCGATTACCGCCTGCGCGACAACACCCGCGTGACCGACTACGACCCGCGCGTGGCGGCCGACAAGGCCAGGATCATCGCCGCCAACCAGGCCTGCCGCGCACCGTTCCCGCAGGACGATTTCATGGATGCCGCCAGCGGCAACACCATCTCCTCGTGGGCATACTTCGATCCCAACTGCCTGTACCAGTCCTTCCGTGGCAGCCTGGACAGCGGTCTGGACCCTGATTTCCAGGACCCCAACAACGTCGACATCACCGAGAAAACGCGGGCGCTGTACCTGATGGGTGAATTCAGCAGCACGCTGTTCAACCTGCCGGTAACCGGCAACATCGGCCTGCGCTGGGTGAAGACCGATGTGCGTTCCGAAGGCGTGCGTACCGACCTGCTGATCCGTGACAACGGCGATGGCACCATCCGCCTGCAGCCCACCGGCAACTACACCACCCAGGTGTTCAAGGCCGGCAATGACAAGCTGCTGCCCAGCCTCAACGAGGCCTTCGAGCTGAAGCCGGACCTGCTGCTGCGCGTGGGTGCCTACCGGGCTATGTCACGACCGGATATTTCCGCGCTGGGGGCAGGGCGCACCATCAATGTCAGCAGCGATGGCACCTACGGCAACCTGGCTGACGCGCTGGATGACATCAGCGCCAGCGGCAACCCGGCCGCACAGCCGCTGATGTCCTGGAATGGCGATCTGTCGCTGGAGTGGTACCCGAACCCGGACACGCTGCTGGCCGGTGCGGTGTACTGGAAGCAGTTCAACGGTGGCACCGCCACCGCGCTGGTACCGGAAACCTACACCATCAACGGCCAGACCGTGACCGTGCCGGTGCGCCAGCAGGTCACCACCGATGAGAACAGCACCCTGACCGGCATTGAGCTCAGCGCCACCCATCGGCTGTCCTACCTGCCCAAACCGTTCGATGGGCTGGGCTTCAAGGTCAGCTACAACTACGCCGATGCGGACTACGAAACGCAGGATTCGCGGCTGGGCGAACAGCTGGCCGCCAACGGCGCCATCATTCCGGCCATCGTGCCGCCGGCCGGGCTGAGCGGGTTCTCGCGGCACGTGCTGTCCGGCTCCATCTACTGGGATATCGGGCGCTTCAACATCCAGGCCATTGGCAAGTTCCGCTCGCACTATTACCAGGATTTCACCGGCAATACCGCGCAGCAGAACCGCTACTACGACGACAACACCAGCGTGGACCTGCGCATGCGCTACCGGGTCAGCAAGCAGCTCTCGCTGTCGTTGGAACTGATGAACCTGACCAACGAACCGCGCGTGGCCTACCAGCCGCTTTACGGCAATTTCCGCGAAGTGGTGACCTACGGGCGGCGTGCGTATTTCGGTGTACGATACAAGTTCTGAACAGGGTGGCGCGGCCACAGGTCGCGCCGTCGCTCCAACCGGACCCTCGCCGGCCACGGTGGCAGGGAAGGGCGCCGGAGGGAACCGACCAGGGTCAGCCGCATGTCCGCCAATCGCCTTTACCAGACCATCGCTGCCAAGCTTCGCAAGATGATCGAGGACGGCGAGTTCCCGCCGGGCTCGCGCCTGCCGGGTGAGCGTGAGCTGGCCGAGCGTTTCGGGGTCAGCCGGGTGACCATCCGCGAAGCCGAGATTGCCTTGGAAGCCCAGGGCTGGATCGCCATCCGCATCGGCTCGGGCGTGCACGTGAAGCCGCGGCCGACGCAGGCCGCCGGTGGCCTGCCGGATATCAGTGCGTTCGATCTGACCGCCGCGCGTGCCGTGTTCGAAGCAGAAGCCGCGGCCTTGGCCGCCAGCAACCTGGACGATGCCGGCATTGCCGAACTGCAGGTGCTGGCCGAGGCGCTGTGCCGCCGCGACCTGACCGACGACGAAGCCGGTGACTACGACCGTCGCTTCCACCTGACCATCGCGCGCCTTTCCGGCAACCCGGTGGTGGAATATTTCATCCAGCAGATCTGGTGCATGCGCAGCGAACTGCCGCGCGTGACGGAAGTCTATGCCCGGGTCTGCCACGACGATGGCGCCAGCCGTGCCGACGAACACATGGCCATCTTCGAAGCGCTGCGCGCACGTGATCCTGTGGCCGCGCGCAACGCCATGCGCCACCATTTCCAGCGCCTGTTCGAGGCCATGCTGGAAGCCACCGAAAGCCAGGCGCTGGAAGAGATCCGCCGGCGAACGCAGCAGGACCGCGAGCGGTTCATGGCGACCACGCGCATCTGAAGCGGCTGGTCTGAAGCGGCTGGGGCAGGGCGCCTGCCCGGGCACGATAGTGCGCGGCGCGCGAGTATCTGGTGCATGTCTGCAACGGATGCGGTGATACCCATGGCACGCTCAAAGGAATGGTCGCTGCCCGAGGTGGCCGGCCTCGGCTCGGTGCTGGTGACGTTCGGCCTGATACAGGGCGGCCTCTATCTGCGCGGCTACTGGAGCGCATTCGGGCTTGATCCGTTCCAGTTTGCGGCCGTGAGCGAAGTGGCTTTGGCCGGGCTGGCCGGTATCGGCATCGTGCTGGTGCTGATGGCACTCGGCGCGTTGCTGGGTGGCTGGATCGAAAACCGGATGAGCACGGTCAGTTCCGAGCGCAAGGTGATGCCGTGGCTGCTGCCAAGCCTGGTGCTGGTGGGCCTGGTGGGCCTGGTGGTGCTGATCTGGTGGACCGGCGCATGGGTGCTGCTGGTGGGCGTGGTTCTGACTGCGGCCTGTGCTGCAGTGGTTCAGCTATCGCCGGTGGTGCCGGGTGCGGTGAAGGATTCGCCGTGGCTGATCTATGCGCTGGCGCTGGTGGTGTACGTGTCCATTGCCTCCGCCTGGCTGGGTGAATCACGCGCACGCGCCGTCCTGCAGGGTGGCGCCAAATTTCTGTCTGTGGTGAGCATTAGCGGCGAAACGCTGGGCGGCGTCAACCTGGTTGGGCGCCTGGGCGATTCCTATGTGCCGTGGGACCCGGCCAGGAAAACGACGATTCTGGTGCCTGTGGCCGATGTGAGGAAGCTGGAAATCACGCAGGCGGCTGGTGCGGGTTCGGGTGCTGGGCGTTGAGTGCTGTTGGTGGCAGCATGACGGATGATTGCGTAACGCGTTATGCAAATTGGCTCAAGCACGGGTGCGGCGGTGGTCACGTGCATCGTGGTGTTGGAGGGTGCTGGGGTTGTTCGGTTGGGTGGCTTTGTTGAAGCATCGGCGGCTACCAGGTGCCAAGGCGATGATTGGGGGCTTTGGGGCTGACGGGGTCGAGAGATGCCCTGGCTGCCTAGGTGCTTTGAACATAATATATATTATGCGAAATCAAGCATGGGCGGATAGCTCTTGGGTGGTTCCACTCACGTCGACATCGGGCTCTGCCGCCGTGCGCGCAACTTTGGGTTCGGTTCCTTAGCGTCAGCGCGCTCTTGAGCGCATTTGACTCAGCTCGTCAGCTGCACCCCCTGACCTGCCATCCAGTGCATCACTTTGGGTGGCCAGGAACTGCTCCGTCTCTGTGAACTCTCGAAGAGTGGCCTCCCTGGCGTGCTTCAGCGCTAGCTCCCACCATTGCCCAGCCAATTCCGCCAACACGTCTGGTGCGTCATCAAAGTCCGGGCGCCGTGGCTGGAGGCGCGTGCCCGGTCGGTTCCACCACGTTTCCAGCCAGCGGGTCACCGTGTTCGGAGACCCCGTTCCCAAATGAGTTCGGATACGCTCGACGGTAGGCCGCTCACCTTTGGCCACCAGCTCATCGGCAGCGGTGTGGATGTCAGATTCAGTAATGCCGCGGGCCATGCGAAGTCTCCTGTACTGGCGCCCTACTCTGCTGATAACGTACTAACGATAAGTAATGATTATCGCGGGTACGAGTTTCTTAGCGTAGCTAACATAGGATGCATCTCGGTCACTTCACCCACTGACCGGAATCTACATTTTTTCTGGAGGAGTACCTTGTTCACGACAATGCCAGCTTCGCCTGTGGGGCCGCTATGAGGGCCGAGCTCGAGGAGCTGCAAGCCTTGGTTCAAAAGGCCGGCACCGACGTGTTCGAGGACGGAGTTACCGAGCTGTTCAGTAGTCTTATCGGGACGACATTCGCCATCGCCAAGTCCGGCTCGCAGCACGGCACAGATGCCAGCACCGCGGGCCGACAAGGCAGATCGTTGCTGATCGAGTGTAAGCGCTATCGCGATAGCACGCCGCTGGACGAGCGGTCGTTGCGGGGTGAAATCGATGAAGCGCAAGAGCGCACGCCTGGCTTGGAGGCGTGGATACTGGCGTCGTCGCGTTCTGTGCCCGACCAAGTGGAGACCGGCTTATACAACTCCGGTTTGCGCGATGGCGTGCCGGTGCTGGTCGTTGACTGGAAAACCACCGGCACGCCAGCGCTGCCGGCGCTCTTGGCCTGGGACCCGAGCACGACCGAAAAGCACTTCGGTGCACGCGCCGGAGCGCTGGCCACGTTGCTGGCGCCGAGTTTCATTGTAAAGATTGCGGAGTTGCAGCGCGAGTTGGAAGCGTGGCAGATCGGCTTTGGTGCCCTACGTACGCGTTCGCTAGCGCTGCTACACAAGGTGCGTACCGATCGCCACGAGTCCGCGTTGACGTTCAACCAAGCCGTGAAGGGCCCGCACTTCGTTCGTCGAACCGGCGCCGGCAGAAAGATGGCCGCATGGCTAGCTAGTCCCAGCGCCAAGGGTTCACCGTTGTGTGTGATTGGTAGCGAAGGCGTGGGCAAGACCTGGGCCACGATCGACTGGCTCGAGCAAGTCGAAGACCAGTTGCCGATTACTCTGGTCGTGCCGTCTTCCGCGATGCCGGGCTTGACCAAGATCAACAAGACGGGGCTGACGCAATTTCTCGGCGAACGCCTGCACGAATTGACTCGAGTACGTGACGCGGCGCATTGGCGAGGGCGGGCGGACCAGTTGCTGCTGCGCCCACCATCCGAAGGCGCTGCCTTCGTTGTAGTCTTCGACGGCGTAAACCAAGAGCCACTGTTCGACTGGACTACCCTTCTCAAGGTCCTACAAGCCGAGCCGTTCCGGGAGCGAGTGCGAGTGGTGCTCTCAACGCGTCAGACTTACTTCGACAATGAGCTGCGCCAGCTCAAGGCTTTGGTCGACAGGCCCGACCAGGCGGAAGTGGACAAGTTCAACGACGCAGAGCTCGACGCGATGCTGCAACAACACGGCCTGTCGCGCGCGTCGATGAGGCTCGATCTTCTCGAGCAGGCGCGCACTCCGCGCTTATTCAGCCTCGTGGTGCGTCTGCACGATCGACTGAAGGATGTGGGCCAGATTACTGTGCAACGATTGCTGTTCGAGCATGGGCGCGACACCTTGGGCGACCGCGCCTGGTCGGACGCGCAGTGACGCGACTGGCTGCGCGGGGTAGCCGATCGTGCGGTAAAGGGCATCACCAGGTACTCGCGCCAGGAACTGGCCGAGCAAGCGCGCGATTTCTCGCAAAGCCCGAGCCACGTATCGCGTCGCCTAAGCGAGATCATCGATGGCACCTTCACCCGCAGGGACGCTGCGGGCAGCTATCAACTCGATCCTGTGCTGGTCAACCATGCGCTCGGCGCTGCATTGGTCGAACGCGCAGCCGCTGAGACTGACGTCGCCAAGGCCGACGACGCGCTAGCCGGGTGGCTGGAGCCCGTCGCGGGTTTGGACCAGCGGGCCGAAGTGTTACGCGCCGCGGTGTCGATTGCGCTCGAGTCAGGCCAAACGGGCCCGATGCTGACGCTACTGGTCACTGCCTAGCTGCAGACGCAAAACTTGGCGTCCACGCACCGCTCCGAGCTGATCGCGCTAGCCCCGGCCATGCCGGACAACTTGCTTGATGTGGTGGAGCGCACTGGGCGATCGGCCCAGTCCTCGGCGCGCCTGGTGACGCTGACGGCTTTGCGCAGTCTGGATCGGGGCGATGCGTCAATTCGCGATCGCTTTGTGGCGAGGGCTACGAAATGGCTGAGCGTGACTGCGCGCTTCATGATTGGCAGCGAAGACGCCGAGAAGAGCAGGCGTCAGGAGCGGCTGCGTGAGCAGATAGGGTCGGTCTCCGCTAATGCAAAGACCGTACTGGGCGTGCCCTTGCAGATCGTGGACTACGACACCGATCAGTTGGGTGCCAGCGCGGCCGCCTTGCTCGAAGGCTTTTCCCTGCAGCAGGCTACCGCTGCATTCACTGCTGGTGCGCTATCGGCGCTGTTGTCGCCGTTACATCCGCACTGGGAATTGCTCAAGTGGTTGTGTCTGCTCAACGAGGCAGATCCAGAGCCGACCGCACTGTCCTTGCGACAGGCCTCGGCGCAGATCCTGGCGCGAACCCCGGAGCCGGGCGTCCACCCGCGCTTACAGCGGCGCGTCGCGGCTTTCTTGCTGTACCTCACCGGATATCCTGCCGACCAGGACGCAGGCAGGTCCGTCGATAGTGAACTCGACTTCAAGTGGAGCTATGAGCGCGACTATCTAGATAACATCGGCCGCGGATTCTTCACCGTCGAACGACGCCATGCGGCCCAGGTGCTGGCGGACATCGCTATGACGCCGATCCAACGCGCACATGCTTTGCAAGAACACTGGCTGGATCCGACGTTCGTGCCAACCGCGGCGTACTGCGATGAGCTGCGTACGCTGGTGAAGCAGTTTCCGGTCGACAAGCTTTACATCAATCGCTATGCCACGTCCGAATCGCATGAGTTCGAGCGTTTGCTCCCGGTGCTGCCCCGATGCCTGCCTGACGAGCTGGCGCAGCTGTGGCGGTCTTGGGCTGTGGCCGGTCTCTGCAAGGCGCCTGACGCCCAACTGTGGCATGCGCTAGAGTTGAACGATGCCTCCCTGGTCCAGGGCGATGCCGAACGCGCCGCCGCCCGCGCTTTGCGCGAAACCACCAATGGCGCTTCGGAGCAAATGCGCTACGACATCGGCAACCGCGCCATCTTGGTCGAGATTGCGGAGCTCGCTCCCGTTGACCAACTCAAAGCGGTCTTGGCTGCCGCGTTGC
Organism: Stenotrophomonas maltophilia; assembly: GCA_009912235.1. GTDB lineage: Bacteria > Pseudomonadota > Gammaproteobacteria > Xanthomonadales > Xanthomonadaceae > Stenotrophomonas > Stenotrophomonas maltophilia_AV. The sequence continues at coordinate 400,333 of WNDS01000001.1, read as the reverse complement.
CGGATTTGATGCCCACTCTTCGCGACGGGTTCGGGGCGTTGTCCCAGCAGGACGTGGATGAACTGGTGGCGCAGTCCGAGAGTCAGGGAGCCTTGGTGCAAGAGCAGCTCCTAGAGATGTTGTCCGGTCCCCCGCTACCGCTCAGCGACACCGCGTGGTCTTGGATAGCAACTGCGCTGGAATCGGACAACAAGAACCTGGTGCGCCTGGCCTACATGATCTTGGGCACCAGCGACGCGGCCCGTTTGGGGGCGGAACTGTTGCAACACGGCTGGCGCTGGCAAGCCGCCATGGATCCGAGCGTCGCCTTCCATTGTTCCAACGCGTTGGTCGTGGCAACCAGGAGTGAACCGTTCGATCAGGTATGGCCGCGTCTTCCCCCGTGGTGGTGGTTGGAAGCGGCGCGCATCCGGGGCGAGGATCCGGCGGAAGTTCTTGAGGCGGCCACGGCCTTCGACGCGGTCATTCGAGCGGACACCGCCCCAGAATTCGACTCGGGTGCCCAGCTAACGGTGTGGAAAGGGCACTCCGACTTGCGCCCGCTGGGTGTGTCCGTGCAACCCTCGCCCGAAGCGGAAGCCGAAGCCGACTCGCCTGAAGGTTTCTTCCGCATGCTCAACGACGACATGCACGACGCCACTTTCAAGGCGGCGCGCAAGATCGCTTGGGAGCGCATCACGCTTGCACGTCAGACCACTTCCAGCTTGATCATGATGGACATGACCGCGGCAGAGTTCGAGATGGTCTGGCGTGTCGCGCCACAGTTCATTGAACGGTGGATCGAGGGCTACGACACATTGACCGACGCCTTCCGGCGCCGGGTATGCTTGGCAGAAGTGCCCTTTCTAGCGCTGTGCGAGGTGCTGCTCGCCTCGCGCCCTGATCTGGGCGCAGCGCTGTGGAACTCCTTGCGCCAGACTCTTCACAGCCGGGTAATCGGTGGCGCGAGTTTGCCGGAGTTATTGCATCTCGTATTTCGCGCTCCGGATTCTCCGCCTGTGGAAGCCTTGCGCCGACAACTGCTCGGTCTGGACGCGTCAACCTCGGACCACGTGTTGTACGAATTGGTTCTGGCGGCCCAGTACAACCGCAGGCGCAACTGGGTGGAGGCCGTCATAGCCCAGGATGCGGTCAGCACGTTGAACTGGCGCAAGCAGGGCGCCATCGTGCTTTCAGGCTTTCTGGCCTTCAATGAGCTGCCGGTTGCCGACGCTTGGCCGGATGGACCGCTTCATGGAACGATCGCACAGCTCGAACACCAGGCCGCGCGCGAGCGGTGGCGCGAAGCCTGTGCGGGGTATTGGTGGCGCGAGTACTGGGCGCGCGACACAGCGGAAGGTAGCTACGCAGCTTGGGTGCTGTTCCGCGCTAGTGCCGATCGTCGCGCCGAGCTATGGGAGGTTTCCGAAACGTCTGAGGCCGATGCTTCTACCCCCTTGCGCACGCGCAAACGCTGGCATGCGCGATTGAACCGCGGACCGTTCAACGCCGGCTTGGATAAGGCCAGTGCCAGAAAGCAGCGCAAGTTCCTCGGACGCTCTATCGAACCCGGCATCGCCCCCTGGCGGCAGCAATCGTCGGCGACCCAGCTTCCGAGCTGAGCTCAGGGAAGGCTGCCCAGTGAGGAGTGTATCCGCCACTGGACACGGGTGATTCGGCCGGTGATTTCGATGGAGGGCTACGCTCAGGGCGGTTCCAAGCCCAAATGCTTTGGCATAGCCTCAGGTTCAATGTCCGCTTTGGGTCGGGAGCTGCCCTCCCCCCCCGATAGGTCTTCCTAGTCCCCTGCCCTGCCCTGCCGAGGCTGCCCAGCCGGGCAAGAGCCTATCGTCTTAAAGGTGCGTAATGAAGGGATGGTTCGGAGCAATGGCTAGTTGCCCGTGCTATTCGCCATCACCGAGCGCAGTGAGTCACGTAGTCTTGCTTTTTATCGTTCCAGTCAGAGCTGATTCCGGTGACCGCAGAGGATTCATCGGCAAATACGCTGAAGACGCATATTAGGTCTTCGACCAAGAATTCGTAGGCCCACTTATGCCGCATGTAGTCAGAGAAGACGAGCATGCCTTTGAACTCGGTACCCTCTGACCATGTCTGCATCCAATAGTAGTGAATGAGCTGATTGCAAACATCGAGAACGCACAGATCAACAGTCTCAGGGTTTGCAATGTCAAATCGATCTTCCGGAAATCCTGCGCCTACAAATGTGAATGGATTGATTCCGATCTTCTTATAGCGAATTGCAGGTAGCCGAACGCTTCGAGCACGATCGTTGACCTTGGGTCGCTCAAGCAAGGAGCGGACCTGGAAAGCCACTAGCATTAGATGGCGTTCATACAAAACCAGCTGCTTCTCGGACCATTTTCGATATTTGCGATGCCGCTTGAGCCATAGCATTTCTGCGCGCAGCTCTTGCCGCCAATAAGTTGAATCGATCATCCGTTTGAGGCCCGAGGTGGCTGCAGACCGGCCAAGAGCGGGCATGAGCCAAGGATGGGGCATGCGCCCGAGATTGACAGGAAGCTGGTTACGGAATTGCTATGGCGCTCTGCCGTCAATGTCGAACACAGTTTATCTACCAGTTGACGTCCTGCCTTAATTAGCCTCGTGATCACGCAGTTGAGAGCCCGGGAAAAATACAAAGCCGACCCGCGAAGCGGGTTCGGCTTGAACCAATTGTTAGGCCTGCTCCCACTTGAGACCTTCTGAGGCTTCAGATTCGAGAAGATTTTTGAACCACACCCACTCGCTGTGCGCAGATTCTGGCAGGCGCTCTGCAAGCCTCCGATCCGCCAAATCTGCATATTCGTTGAATGCTCCCTCGATCCCGCCGTGCTGGTGACTGTTTGGAATGTAGTAGTCGTGAAGTCCGTTTACAAAAACACGGTCATCATCTTTGAGACACATGCGTGAGCCACCTTGCCATTTCTCTGCTGCTGAATCTGACAGGACAACAATCGGATCTCTGCAGCACTGTTCGAGCAGGAAGGCTTCCTGATAGGCCGGACCGACAATGTTGACGTCGGTGTGCCAGACCTTTCCGATAGAAATTCCACCGCGAATCAGATATCCAGGATTGGGAAAGAAATGCGAAAGCTGGATTGCTCGCATGACAACGACGGAAAGCCCATCGTAGTTTGGCAGGTGTGCATCTGCGAGCGGGGCACTCAGGATAATGCAATCGGAAATGTGGACATGCTTCGGAATGAGATGTCTTGAAACACTCGGATCTACATTTGAATTCAATGTTGGCACTGCTGACGAGAGTAAATCGATCAGCCTGGAAAGTTGGTTCAACTGATCTTCGCTATTGACAGCCCCCGCCACAAGCGCCTTAAAGCCAAGTACGTCAATAAACGCGACCGCCCGATCTTCAAATTTCACCATAAATCCAATAAATTTACCCAAAAATCCAATAGCCCGCCCCGGGGTGCGGCCATGCGACATAACAGCATAGCACCATATGATGCGCCAGCCAGTTGATGCAGCTCGATCATGTTGCGGCCGGGTTTGGCGAACAAGCCAGCGTAGAGCCGGACCAACGCAGGCGGGCCCGATGATCACCAAAAGCTCGCGTCGATAGTCGTATAGATGACCTTGCGGATATCGGGTGGATAGTCGAAAGATTAGGTTAAGCGTATCCAGCTGCGCCGCCAAGGCTGACCAATCGGCAGGTACTCGTTGTCCCGGCGTGCCTCGGCGCCGGTGAACCATTGCTCAGCTTCCTCGGCGGAGGCGCAAGTGGAGATGCACTTGAGGCCGGCCGCCACCTCATGGTCGCCGCGTCCGCGACATATAGTTCAAAATCTGGACCGATTCGTTTCATTTTTCTTAGATCGAGTGATGTTCTAAAGTGCCGCCAAAATGTTTGGAATGGATCTGACTTCATAGATCTTAGCAGTGAACTTGATAGCTTCTATTCGATGTAGTTCAAGTGAATCGTGGACGACCGACAAGCTCACGAGCCGCTGGTCGGTGTGAGATGGATCTGACCATGTTGCTTGATCTGGTGGCGCACCCCACCAGATGTACGGCTCCCAGCGAAGATCGCCCTCATCCTCCTCTGTCACCTGAGCAGTTCGGTTCCTCTTGTAGCGCAGCTCGGCTTTGTCCACCCTAGACGACTTGTGGAAAAGGACGACATTTCGTCCAACATCCCCTTCCTCGGTCTTCGAAGCTTGGGCAGAACGGAAAACGATGCCGTCAAGATCAAGATCGACATCAGTCGCTAGGTAATCCGCAATTGCCTGCGTTATGAGGTAGCTACTCTCCTCGTCCTGTGGCATGACAGGCATGGTGAGGCGGGTCACGAGTTTTGCAAGGAAGTCGCAGTGGCCGTGAGCGGTTCGTGCAGTTGGGTCAAAGAGACTAAGCGCAGGATCTGGCTCTAGCTCGCTCAGCGCATCAAGATCCAGTAGGCGCATCGGCCTGACCAAGGCAAATCGGCCGAGCAATACGGTGCTGCCAACTGGTGGGCGAACCTCTGCTCGTGCAACCTCAGCAGAGGTGGCGCCGTAAAATACAGACACACCGGACGCATTCATACGACCCGCCCTACCCATGCCTTTGGGGAGAGGGCCCAACTGTGCTTCTGGATGCTTCATGGCATCCTCCAGCACATCCAAGCTTTGAAAAACGCGAGCACGATGAAGCTCTGCCATATCGGTGCCAGGACCAGAAATCTTGACTACCTGCTGGCCTTGTAATGTCGAATCTCTAACGACAGGCCCGAAAAAACTTTCTAGGTTTTGAACTGCCAAAGGGTTGCACAGCCGTGCTTCACTCCTCAGACTCTCGGACATTCGTTGCCAATACGCGCTGAAAAAATGCCCAAGACGGCTGTGCCGGATATAGTAAGGATCAGGATCATTTCCATCTTCTTGATCTAGGCGTAGCAGCAAGAGCTGAGCCAGGTCGTCAATAAGATCAGAGTTCGCATTGGGAAGGAGGCCAGTGACACACGTGTGCATGTCGTCACCATCAGGTTCTCGGCCATAGATCACGACCTTCATTTCATCCCCAGTGGGCTGGTAGAAGTTCTCAAAAACAGACTCGCAGTGATTGGCGGCCCATTCCAAGCTGACCGTCATCATCAGCTCACCACAGTAGTCGCAATTCAAGCCGCGACCGTGCGGATCTATTGGGAGTTGCGAGACCAAATAAAGATCGTCCAAGCAATCTGCACACGCCTGCTTTTCATTTAAGGACGCAATTTCTGCACGGACTCTATACATGGAGACCCTGGCCAATAGGCCTGTTGTGGGGAATCCGCTGTTTCAGGCTCATCCCCATGCATCTGTTCCTAACACAAACCGAGGAGAGAAAACATCAACGACCACTTCCCTTTCCCGCCCATCCTTAAGCGTCAGACAGGCAATTCGCGACTCCACAACCTTTTGGCGGGATGCTTGGCTGACCCAAGCCCCAAGAATGAGTGACGGAGATATCGGATCCAGCACCTGGACTTCCGCGTCGGGATGGGTGGTCAGGAACGAAGGCAATTCGTGCTCAGCCCTTGAGCCTACACGTGTAGTGCTTTCACCGAACATCTCCTCGAAAGCCCATGGCCCACCTAGGAATCCCCGGTGATCTCGCATCTCTCGCCGCGCGGAATTTCTCGCATAGAACCGGCAAGAGTGAGTCCAAAGGATCTCCGGCGACAGGAACAACACTACCCAATCACTCCGTCTGGAGGCTTTCCGTTTGGCGGCGAACATGCCATGGTTGATCGCGGACACGGACATCGACGTCGCGAAATGGTTGTCGTCAAGACGATGGGCGCTACTCGTGTAGCCGAACGAACCTTTGGCGCAAAGCATCTCTCGCGAGAGGATGCCGTGTTTCACTATAGAGGCCAGATTGGGCAGTGGCGTAAAGTGCAGCAGGCAATCCACCCCTCTCTGCTGAGCAGCGCTCCTAATCTGATCTTGGTAGCTAGGTTTCAAGAGCTCAGCCTCCTTCCTCGATGACAGCCGTTACTCCGTGGCCGGCGGTCGGGGGGGGCATCTTGGTCCGACCGTTCGACGATGCAACATGTGCCCCGACGGATAGTATCTTCACGCGCCACACGAACTCCCCCTGTTTCAACTGATGATCGCGCTAGTGTAAACACAATGGCATCCTAGGTACGGGTCAGAGAAAGCTGGCAATAGGTCGATCTAGAAAGCCGCCATCGCTAGATGGCTAGGTCAGAAAGGCGGCAGTGTTGGGAGTCACAGTACTCTAAACGGCGACAGCGCCAAGAAGCATATATGTCCGTAGTTTGAGCTGTAGGGGGTGCCATTCGCACTGCCTCACTCGTCCCCCTAATTCATTGCGTATGGAGCGCCCATTTCCATCCAGAAGCCTTCGTCTGTCGAGAGCCCAAATCCAATCGGGCATGGCACCGCTCAGGGGGTCTACTTCGCGTTGGCATCGCCAGGCGTTGCTATCTCCATCTCTGGGGCACCAAAAGCGTACTGTTTGGGATTCCCGACGATTGGGGTTGGATAGACAAAGACCGTGATGTTCATCCACTTAGGTCACACTTCGCGGTTGCGGCAGCAGTGCTGCTGATGTCTCCCCCCCTAGACTTCCTCTGCCGGCCTACAGCTGATCGATGGGATGCCATGGAGCGGAGGAGATTTGGATCGCTATGGCTTTGCTGTATTCGTGTGGCCTAGCCCATTCCACAGCCGGCCCTCTGTGGGGCGTTGGCTCACGGGGATGGAGAAGTGCTCAGCCATCCTTGACAGGGTTTGAAGCTCTCCTTAAAACTCGTCGCCGTCGCGCTAGCGGCAATTCTGATCACCAAGGAGGGCCAATGCCGAAGATATCTTTGCAAAGAAGTAGAGTGCTAGACTTGTTTGAAGCTCGCTCTGACAACTGGAAGTGTCACGAGTTCCATGGGGCGCTTGAAGTCTCCATGGGTGCTCGCTGGGACAATGTCAAAGACGCTCATGCAACGATCTTGCTTGCGGCTCGCATTGGGCGATGGCCGAATTTAGTAAGGAAAGATATTCGCAGTCATGCCGAGGGCAGCTCAATCAACGCCGACCTTAGCTCAATTGCACAACGACTTGGCTTGTAATGGCGGGTAGAACATCGGGGGGCGTGATGACGTTGACCGAACAGCTTCAACTTAAAGATGGCGAAACACTTCGCCGAGACAGCTCGCGGGAGACGGGCTTCATGGGCAACATAGATGTGGTCAACTACTCGATCCTCAACGCCAATGGTGACGTGGTGGGCAAGGTCGAATACACCGTTGACACAGCTGTTAAAGGCTTCAGAGTCACACGCAAGGTCGTCCAGACCGATCATGAAGGCAGGACTATCCTGCAGAAGTTCTGGTAATTGAGCCGTACAAAGATGAAGAAAGCTGCGGAAATTCGGGGCATTCTTTGTTCGGCTCTAACCGTGATCGATTCGATCACGGTCGTAGTCGCGACCAATTTGGTGGGCGGCTTCAAGAGCTGAAAGATCGCCGTAACGCTGCTTGAACACGATGGCCAGTGGACCGCGGATGCATGGGCGCCGCTGGAAGGGTTTGTGGTGAATGGTGGTGTGAGAATGAAGTTCTAGGGCGTGGTCTGACGCGAGAGGGTGATGCCTGCTTCCGGCCAGAGGCAGACAGTCGCCCTACCACCGATAAACATCCCTTATCGCCGACCGACCTGTCATGCAGTTCGTCGGGATGTAGCATCATGACCATGCCAGGCATGGCTGTGCCGCTGGGTGCGGCGGCAGTGGGAGCTTTGCACAGCAGCCAAGGTGTGGCCAATGGCCATAGGAATCGTAGCGATGCGGTGTGCAACAGTGTCCGCCAGAATAGGCCTCGATGCGTTCGATTCTGCCGTGGCGGGTGGCATGCCGCACCCATTCGGAAGTCCCTGCCTTGCCAGCCATTGCATTCATCCCTGTGGAAGCGCCGCACGTTGTTGCCAGTACAAGAGGGCCATTCCGACAGTCTGCTACGTGTGGGGCGTGTCGCATGTGGCTCGCTATCGGCGCGGCGTTGCTAATGCCAAAAGCGCATAGGCCCCTACCTTCAATACCTGGCTTCGCCTTGCAGCCCAAGGCTCCAGCGACGTCAGGCAACTTGCAACGATTCTGAAAACATCGACAACGGTGACGGCATCGCCCTTAATGCCTTGGCATCGCGCCTGACCGGGCGTATTCCTTGGCGTGCCACCGAAAACGGGTGGTCGGGCTTCGAAACCCCGGTTGTGTGGATGTTGTTCGCGCTTGCCAGCCGGTACCGCCGTTCGCGGTGCCGGCTGGCAATCCGTTCTGCCGGCTATGGCGGGTGGTGCGTGGAGGCCTTGAGCCTGCCCGTCTATCCACACACGGGGTTTCGAACCACGCATCGTCCGCCACCTTTATCGGTGGCGGCTTCTGCCTGCACGCAAGGAGCACCGCCATGACCACGCCCTACTCCCCTGCCCCACAACCGATCAACGACGCGCCCGCCAACGCGCCCGCGCTGGACCCGAACACGCTCATCGCCCTGCTGCGCAGTATTGGCGCCGGCGCCGCCTCCGATGGCCAGCCCTGGCCGGAGCGCCACCAGCTGCCGGGCCGGCGCCTGGCGCTGGCGGACGCTGACTGCTCGCTGGCGGGCCTTCGCGTGGTGCTGGAGCTTCTGCTGGCCGCACAGCGCGCCCACGAGAACGGCGAGCTGGAACAGTACGTCGGCCCACGGGTAATGGAAGGGCTGGTCATGGCCGGGCTTGGGCTCGCCACGCACGCCGGCATGCGCCTGCAGCCGGAAGGCTGAGTGGCGGGGTACCGCTGCGCCGTCATGGCACTGGGCCTTGCGGCGCTGGTTGCCGCGCGGCTTCAGTGGCCACCGCCGGCGCCCGAGCCTCTTGCGTTCCAGAGCATCGCGGACGATCGCTACGCACAGCTGCGCCGCCGCGCGATCCAGTTCGTGCAGGCTCGGCAACGGCAGGGCTTCCTGTTCGTCGAACGGCATGAAGACGTGACCTTCCACATCCGCTGCAGAGGCGTGCCGGTGCTGTGGCTGGAGCGCCGCCCGCAGTACCTGCTGTTGCAGGCGTCATTGGACGCGAGGCAGCGGGCGCCCGCCGTTCTACAGCTGCGTGGCCTGCTTCAACGGCAACTGGAGCCGGTGGCGCCTCTGGAGCAGCTGCTGGCGGGCGTGCCGGAGCCTGTCCTGCTGGACCGGGTGTTGCAGAGGCTCGCAGGCGAGGTGCCTGCCAGCGCGCGGTGTGGCACCCCGTAATTCCGCAGGGCCAGGCGCTACGGAGCCGCCGGCAGTGGCGGCTCGGGCTCCTGGACGGAAGCTTCAAGCAATGCCACGTAGGTATCCAGGCGGGTACGCAGACCGAGCAGCAACCAGCCGGCAGCGTAAAGCCCCACCATGCCAAAAATCAGCAGCGCACCCAGCGTGCTGACGTCGAACGCGCTGGCCCAGTCTCCCCATTTCCATTGGCGGAATTGCAGGTAGAGCGCAATGAGGATTGGAAATGGGCCCAGGCACTTCAGACCGCCATACATCGTGCTCATGCGCTCGGTGAGGCGTGCCATGCGTTGCGCCGGTGTCGCGCTTCCTTGCCCCGGCCAGCCAGCCCGGAAACGTGAGGTGTGTCGCGCTTCCATGGGTTACGTCACGCCGAAGGCGGGTCCGCGCCGGCGAATCCACTAGGATCGCAGCGCAGGCCTGCCTGTCCGGTACATGAGGTGCTGTTCCTCCGGCCTGTCGGCTTTCACAGGGAGAATGAAGTGATGTCGAAGTCTGCAAGCAAGCGTCGTTGGATTCTGGCAACCCTGCTCTGCGCCGCAAGCGCACTTACTGCGGTGCAGGCGGCACCGTCGGCAAGCACCCTTGCTCTGGAGGAGATCACTCTCCAGGCTGGCATTCATAACGATCTGAAGCAGTCACTGGGCGACCATTACCCAACCTTCGCCAGCGCATTTGAACAGATGGGAAACCCGGTCCGTCTCAAGGACGGCGTCGTGTTCATTGATGGGTGGAAAACAGGCCAGTCGGAAACCCATGCGGCCGCGTTCGTGTACTTCGGTGATGGCCGCGTTTATGCCGCTTATTACGATGATGCAGTGGGCAAGGTCATCTACTCCAACGCCAGCGGCCAGCCCCGCCCTGCCCTGCAGGTCTGGGCGCGTCGCTTCGGCGCAGGCGTGGACGCACGCGGTGCGCCTGCGCCGGGCAAGGATGCCCGTACCGGCGTTTCCGCAACGGCGAGCGAGCCGGATAGCGAAGAACAGGAGGCATTGCGCAGCGTGGCGGCGGCCATCTGGAATCCGTCATTGGCTGCGAACTGGGAAATGAATGCTGCCGTTGGCGAAGTTATCGGCACTGCCACCAAGGAAATACTGGACTGTTCTGCGGCCTTCGGCCTGGTGCCCAAGCCGGTGGGCTGGGTTCCCGGCTGGTCGTACATCGCCAAGTCCGCCAAGGACGTGCTGCTGTATCTGACTGGCGTTTCGGCGCATCGCACCTACAGGACGTGCGTGGTGGGTGCGGCCTACAACTGGCGCAGCTCCATGGACATGGCTTCGGCAGGAATCTGATGCCCACGTTGGCCAACACACTGCAGGAGCCCGCACGCGATGGATATCATCAGCCATGTTCTGGGTGTCGTCGCTGACTATTTTGGTCAGCGCGGCAGCTGGCGGGCCTGGACGTTTCTGCTGATGGCACTGGTGCTCATCGGCGTGGCCGTTTCGGTCATCGCCGCTGGCAGGAACTGATCTGTCACAAGGGTGCCGCGCCCTGCCGGCGCGGCACCTGGTAACGATAATTAACGTAACGCGTTACGTTGCGGCGCGGCGTGCCGGCCTGGCTCAGAACGCGGTATCCAGCCCCTTCCCTGCCGTGGACACCCGCAGCGCCACCAGATACCGGCAGTACTTGCCCACGAAGATGCCGGTGAACCCACCCGACAGCAGCAGGTAGGCGGCACTGAACCCCACGCTGCTGCTCAGCGCAGGCGACACGGCCAGCGCCACTTCAAAGCCGTACTTCACCGCGAAGGTGACCAGCAGCAGCGGCAGCAGGCTGTAGTCGGCGCTGCGCCACAGTTTGCCGGTGGCGTGGTTCAGGGTGAGCGTGGCCCGGCGCAGCAGCAGCCAGCCGAACGCTGCACCCACCGCAATGCCAACCAGCCATTCCCCCAGGCGGCCCAGGACACCCCGTAGCGGTGGCTGATGGACCAGGCGCCCCAGGCGGCAAACAGGGCCGGCACGATGGCCAGCTTCTGCAGCGAGGTCTCCGACGGCTTCATGGCCGCGACGCCGCGCGACAGCAGGAAGGCCAGGAGCAGCCAGACCCAGATAGGCGTGTGCGAGAGAAGCTGCGGCAGCATGTTCACGGGGCGGTCCTTTGGGTGAGTGCCGGCGGGTGGTGCCGGCGTGGTGCTCACTATTGGCATCGACGCTTTTCCGGACAAGTGACAGCTGTCAGCGTTCGGGGGTGGCTTTTTCCCGGGCCGCGATGCGGGCCGCCAGCGTATCGACCGCCTTTTCCATCGCCCGCGCGGTCTGCTCGCCGCTCTGGTTGGTGATGATGAAAATGCCCAGCTGGTACCGGGGAATGACGTAGACGTAGCACTGCGACCGGGGCACGCCGCCATGGTGTCCGTAATAGCGCCCCTTCACGGCATCACCGCTAACGATGTTCCAGAAGTAGCCGATGCTGAATTCCGGATCGAACGTGGCCAGCGTGCGGTGCGATTCCGTTACGACCGGGCCGGCCGCCAGCTGGAAGTGGAGGTACTTCAGCATGTCCGGCACGGTTGCCTTTACGTTGCCGGAGGCGCCCCATGGCAGTGCCGGCATCGGCGTGGTCGGTACCGGGTTGTCGCTGTGGTAACCCACCGGAAGCCGGGCTGCTTCGGTGTCGTCGAGGTGAATCCTGAAGCCGTTGATGCCTGCGGCCTGCTGGAAGTACTTGCGCAGCAGCGCCTCGTAATCGCTGCCGTAGACGCGCTCCAGTACGTGCGCCACCAGTTGCGTGCCGGCGCTGGAATAGGCGTACGCCTTGCCCGGCGCGTGCTCGATCTGCACGGTGTGCAGATCGTTGAGGAAATCGGCCTTTCCGTAGTGTGCGTACAGGCGGTTGAGTTCGCCTGGGGTACCGTGGGCGAGGAAATCGGCCAGCACGGTGTTGGCGCGCTCGGGCAGCATGTTCGGCAGGCCGCTGGTGTGTGACAGCAGGTGGCGGATGCGGATCGGCTCGCCGTGGTACTGCAGGTTCGGGTAGTCGCCTGGCAGGTACTGGCGAATGTCATCGTCCAGGCCAAGCCGGTGCTCCAGCACGGCGCTGGCCGCCAGGGTGCCGGCCAGCGTCTTGCTCAGCGAGCCGATTTCGTAAAGGGTTGCATCCGTGGGCGTGCCCGGCTTTCCTGCTTCCATGGCGCCGGCATGGCGGATGACATCCTGGCCCCGGTACACCACGCCGATGGAGGTGGAATGCAGCAACGGCTGTGCGATGAGCGTGGCGGCCATCTCATCGATATCCGCGCCGAGGTGTGCTGCCGGAATGGCTTCACGCGCGCAACCGGCGGCCAGCAGTACCGCGCAGACGGCGAGAGCGCGGAGCCCGCGGGTGCTTCGAACCATCATCGGGGCTGCGTCCATGCAAGGGGGGCTGAGGGCGTTGCGCGAGCTTAGGGTGGCTGGGCAGCGTTAACAAGGGCCGCCCTGAGGCACAGCGCGCGGCGCAACCCGGCCGGCTGAGTACGAAGCCCCGCGCAGGCGGGGCTTCTTTCACCGCACCGCTCAACCCACGCTGCACTTCAGCAGCGTGATGCTGCGCGGCGGCGCCACGAAACTGCCACCGCCCTGCACGGCCAGGCCCTTTTCCAGCTGCGCATCGGTGCCGAGCAGCACCTGCCACTGAAGGCCTGCGCCGTCGTCATCGGGCAGCGCGAACGCCACGCCTTCGTGGTAGGCGTTCAACAGCACCAGCAGGCTGGCATCGCTGGCGTGTTCGCGCACACCGGAGACCTGCGCCCTGCCCTCCAGCAGCAGGCCCACCGAACGTGCGCCGGTATCCTCCCAGTCGGCGTCGGCCATTTCGTTGCCGGAGGGATTGAGCCAGGTCAGGTCGCGCACATCGGCCTGTTCGTTGTACTGGCCGTTGAGGAAGCGGCCGCGGGTAAGGATGGGATGGCTGCGGCGCACCTCGATCAGCTCGCGCACGAACTGGGCCAGCCGGCCCTGCGTAGGGTCGCGCTGCCAATCGATCCACGCGGTGTCGTTGTCCTGGCAGTAGGTGTTGTTGTTGCCGCCCTGGGTCTGCGCGCGCTCATCGCCGGCCAGCAGCATGGGCGTGCCCTGGGCCAGCAGCAGCGTGGCCAGCAGGTTGCGCATCTGCTGTTCGCGTAGCGCGTTGATGCCGGCATCGTCGGTGGGGCCTTCGGCGCCGTAGTTGCAGGCGCTGTCGTTGTCGGAGCCGTCGCGGTTGTCTTCGCCGTTGGCCTCGTTGTGCTTTTCGTTGTAGCTCACCAGGTCGTTCAAGGTGAAGCCATCGTGGGCGGTGATGAAGTTCACCGAGGCCCACGGGCGGCGGCCGCGGCGGTCGAACAGGTCGGCCGAGCCGGTGAGGCGCGTGGCGAAGTCGGCCAGCGTGCCCTCATCGCCTTTCCAGAAGCGGCGCGCGGTATCGCGGAATTTGTCGTTCCATTCGGCCCAGCCTGGCGGGAAGCGCCCCGCCTGGTAGCCGCCGGGGCCGCAGTCCCACGGTTCGGCAATCAGCTTCACCTGGCTCAGCACCGGGTCCTGGCCGACCGCATCCAGGAAGCCGCCGCGCTGGTCGAATCCGCTGGGCTCGCGGCCGAGGATGGTGGCCAGGTCGAACCGGAAGCCGTCCACGTGCATGTCGTGCGCCCAGTAGCGCAGCGAATCGCAGACGAAGCGGATGGCCTGCAGGCTGCTCAGGTTGCAGGTGTTGCCGGTGTCGGTATCGTTGATGTAATAGCGCTTGTCGTCGGCCAGACGATAGTAGCTGGCGTTGTCGATGCCCTTGAAGGATTGCGTCGGGCCCAGTTCGTTGCCTTCGGCGGTGTGGTTGTAGACCACGTCGAGGATCACTTCCAGCCCGTGCTGGTGCATGGCCTTGACCATGTCGCGGAATTCATCGCGGTGGCCGCTGGCCAGGTAGCGGCTCTTCGGTGCGAAGAACGCCAGGGTGTTGTAACCCCAGTAGTTGCGCAGGCCTTTTTCCAGCAGATGGTTGTCGTCCAGGTAGGCGTGCACCGGCAGCAGCTCCACGGCGGTGATGCCGAGGCCGCGGATGTAGTCCAGCACGGCCGGCTGGGCCAGGCCGGCGCAGGTGCCTTTCAGTTCATCGCCCACCTGCGGGTGGCGCTGGGTGTAGCCGCACACATGGGTCTCGTAGACCACGGTGCGGTTCCAGGGCGTCAGCAGGCGCTCATCGCCGTTCCAGTCGTAGGTGTCTTCCACCACCACGGCCTTGGGCATGAACGGTGCGCTGTCGCGCTCATCGAAGCTGAGGTCGCCATCGGGATGGCCGATGGTGTAGCCGTAGAGTTCATCAGCCCAGGTGAGGTCGCCGTCGATCTCGCGCGCGTACGGGTCCAGCAGCAGCTTGTGGGGATTGAAGCGGCGGCCTTCGGCGGGCGCGTACGGGCCGTGCACGCGGTAACCATAGCGCTGGCCGGGTTTCACGTCGGGCAGGTAGCCGTGCCAGATTTCATTGGTGTATTCGGGCAGCTCGATGCGCTGTTCGGTGCCGTGTTCATCAAACAGGCACAGTTCCACCTTGGTGGCGTGTGCGCTGAACAGTGCGAAGTTGGTGCCCTGCCCGTCGAAGCATGCGCCCTGCCGGAACGGGCGTCCTTCGCGGACGCGGGAAGGGGCGGTGTAGCGGGACGAGGTAACCGGATCGCGCATGGGGGAAGGCTCTGTTGGCCGGTTGCGGTGGTGCAACCTGGGGCAACGCAGCTTCCGGCGCGCGTTGTGCACGGTGCGTAGCGGGTTCCTCACGCGCCCTTGCACGCTTGCGCGGTGCCGCCGCATGCCGCGTGACGGCGCGTGAACCTTGTTGAACGGTTCATTGCGCTGCGCCAGCGGTGTGCATCCAACCGGCCCGATGCACACGTAGGCATCTGCACAACGCCACGGTGTTGCCTGCTTGCCGCCCTGCCCTGTGCAGCGGCCCGCCAGGTGTGCCGGTGCGTCCAGCGCAGGCCTGCCTGCATTCATCGCGACCCCGAACGGGTCAAGCCACGAGGAAACGAACATGCGTAGCCAGATTCAGCGTCTTGCCATGGCCGCCAGCATTGCGGTTGCCTGTGCCGTACCTGCTGCCGCCTTTGCCGCCGACAACCCGATGGTGGGCGGCGTGCCGATGTATGCGAACAAGACCATCGTGGAGAACGCCTCCACCGCCAACGACCTCAGCACGCTGGTGGCGGCGGTGAAGGCCACCGGGCTGGTGGACACGCTCAGCGGCAAGGGCCCGTTCACCGTGTTCGCGCCCACCAACCAGGCCTTTGGGAAGCTGCCGGCCGGTACCGTCGATACCCTGCTGAAGCCGGAAAACAAGCCCAAGCTGACCCAGCTGCTGACCTACCACGTGGTGCCCGGCACCTACACCGCCGCGCAGTTGACCGCGGCTGCGCGCAAGCACGGTGGCAGCAGCACGCTGAAGACCGTGCAGGGTGAAGCGCTGACGGTGAAGCTGCAGGACGGCAAGGTGTGGGTGATCGACGCCAAGGGCGGCAAGGCGGCGGTGACCGCGGCCGATGTGATGCAGTCCAACGGCGTGGTGCACGTGGTGGACAGCGTGCTGATGCCGAAGTAAGCCCGTGCGTGGCCGGCGCCCGCCTTCACCGGGGGCGCCGCATCACGCCCGGCACGACCACTAGACGACTGGTCTAATCGGGCGTAAGCTGGCCCCATGAACGCAGCCACCGACACCGCAGGCACCGACGTGCGCCAGAAGATCCTGGCCAGCGGCCGTCGCACCATGGGCGGCAAGGGCTTTTCCGCTGTGGGCCTGAATGAAGTGCTGGCCGATGCCGGCGTGCCGAAGGGCTCGTTTTACCACTACTTCGCCTCCAAGGAGGCCTTCGGCGAGGCCCTGCTGCAGGACTACTTTGCCGACTACCTGACGGAGATGGACCAGATCTTCGCTGCGGCCGGCCAGAGCCGCGCCGAACAGCTGGACCGCTACTTCGCTGCATGGCGCGACAACCAGTCCTTCGATGACTGCCAGGGCATGTGCCTGGCGGTGAAGCTGGGCGCCGAAGTGGCCGACCTGTCTGCGGCCATGCGGGCGGCGCTGCAGCACGGCACGGCGGGCATCATCCAGCGGCTGGCCCAGGCCATTGAAGCCGGTGTGGCCGAAGGCTCGCTGCAGGCAGGCGGTGACGCGGCGGCGCTGGCGCAGAGCCTGTACCAGCTGTGGCTGGGGGCCAGCATCATGGTCAAGATCGTGCGCACCGGGCAGCCATTCGACACCGCGCTGCACACCACCCGGCAACTGCTTCACCCTGCTGCGTAAGCGCAGCGGGTGCCCGGCACTTCAACGAAGTGCTTTTTTTGTGGCCGGTTTCTAGACGACCGGTCTAATACAAGATGCCCTCAACAGGAAGCCGCCATGAATGACCTTATTGTTCTGACCTCGCACGACCAGCTGGGCGACACCGGCCTGAAGACCGGCTTCTGGCTGGAAGAGCTGGCAGCGCCCTACTTCGCCTTCAAGGATGCCGGCGCGCATATCGTGCTGGCCTCGCCCAAGGGTGGCCAGCCGCCGCTGGACCCGAAGAGCAACGAGCCGGCGTTCCAGACCGCGCTGACCCACCGCTTTGAAGCCGATGACGCCGCCAAGGCGCAGCTGGCCAGCACCGTGCGCCTGGACAGCGTGGACCCGGCCGCGTTCGATACCGTGTTCTACCCCGGCGGCCACGGCCCGTTGTGGGATCTGGCCGAAGACGCGCAGTCCATCGCGCTGATCGAGGCGTTCATTGCGGCAGGCAAGCCGGTGGGCCTGGTCTGCCATGCGCCGGGCGTGCTGCGCCACGTCAAGGGCGGGGACGGCCAGCCGCTGGTGGCCGGCAAGCAGGTGACCGGCTTTGCCAACACCGAAGAAGACGCTGTGGGCCTGACCACGGTGGTGCCGTTCCTGGTGGAAGACGAACTGACGCGGCTGGGCGGCGTGTACTCGAAGGGCGCGGACTGGGGTTCGTACGTGGTGCGCGATGGCCTGCTGATCACCGGGCAGAACCCTGCATCGTCGGCCGAGGCGGCGGCGGTGCTGATGGCGTGGTTCGACAAGGCCTGAGGACTGCGGGGTCTGCGCGGCGGCCAGGTAGCGGCCGCGCGGAAGAGCGACACGGCGGCGCTGCTGCGTTGGTAGTATCGGCAGCGCCGTTTCCACGGAAGGAGCACACCCGCATGCGCCAGATGATGGTCTGCCGTAGACCTGCCACGTTGCTGCTTGCGGCGCTGCTGACCGTGCCGTGCGCCGGTCTGCGCGCCGCGCCGCGCGCCGATACCGCGTTCTTCGTGCATCCGCTTCTGGAAGCCGAGGACGCGCCGCTGGTCGCGCTGCACCGCGATGGTACCCTGCACTACGCGCTGTACCGCGATCGCGGCAGTGCGGATGCGCGCAACATCGTTCCGGATTTCTCCCGCGCCGGGTATCACGGAGGTGGCGTGGCGCTGCCGGCGCGCGCCGCCCTGCCCGTGCGCATCGTGCTGCACCCCGCTGCCGGTGGTGATGATCACGCCCGCATCCAGCAGGCGATCGACACGGTCAGTGCGCGCACGCCGGATGCACGCGGTGTGCGTGGCGTGGTACTGCTCGCGCGGGGGCGCTACACGGTTTCCCAGAGCCTGCGCATCGCCAGCAGTGGCGTGGTGCTGCGCGGTGAGGGCCGAGGCGCTGAAGGCACGGTCATCCGTTCCACCACTTCTGCCCGCCTCGGCCGGATCATCGAGGTGGGCGAGCGCGAACCCTCGCGGCTGCTAAACACCGCCGGCGTGCCGCTGACCGGCATTGCCAGCGAGCGCGTGCCGGTGGGCGCCCTGCGTGTTGCACTGGACGCTGCCACGGGCCTGCGCGTGGGTGAGCCCATCGTGCTGCGCCGCACGCCCAATGCCGCATAGCTGGGTGCCGAGGGCATCGACACGGCCCGCTATGGTTGGGCCCCCGATGACTTCATGATGGATTACGAACGTGTGGTCACCGCGCTGGACGGCAGCACCATGACGCTGGATGCACCGGTGGCGGATGCGATTGAGCGCCGCTTCGGCGGTGGCGTGGTGTTCCGCAGCCGCGTGCAGCGCATCAGCGAGGCGGGCATCGAGGATCTGCGCCTGGAAGGCAACCCGGACACTGGCACTGCGCTGCGCACGCCGGACACCGGGCCCTACACCGCCATCCGCTTTGCGGGCGTGCGCGATGGCTGGGTACGCAACGTGACCATCCGCTACGTCTCGCATGGCATCACCGCGCAGCGCGGCGCGCACTTCAATACCTTCGAAGACCTGGCCTATCTGGACCCGCACTACGGCCAGACCGAAGGCATGCGCCGCTATACCTTCAACTACGAGGGCAACGCCGCCTTCAACCTGACCCAGCGCTGCTACGCCGAACAGGTGCGGCACAGCTTCGTGACCGGCGCGACCACACCGGGGCCGAACGTGTTCCTGGATTGCCTGGCCGTGGACGCCAGCAACGACAGTGGGCCGCACCACCGCTGGGCCACCGGCACGCTGTACGACAACACCCGCGATACGCAGCTGAAGGTGCAGAACCGGCGCCGCAGCGGTACCGGCCATGGCTGGGCCGGGGCGCAGCAGATGTTCTGGAACACCGGCAGCACGCAGTTGGTGCTGCAGGCGCCGCCGCATGCGATGAACTGGAGCGTGGGCAAAGCGGGCGCGACGGTGCCGGGCAAGTTCCCACCGGAAGAGCCGGCGGGCATGCTGCAGCGCCCAGACGAGGTGGTGGTGCCGCGCAGCCTGTACCTGCAGCAGCTGCGGGACCGCCTGGGGGCGTCTGCGGTGGATGCGGTGACCACACCCGCGCAGCGGCACGGGCGGGTGTGGGATGCGCTGACGGCCGCGCGAGGGGGAGTAGCCGCGGCCGCCGGCCAGATGGCCTTACTGCGGCGAGGTGGCTGAGGCCATGGCCTGTTCCAGGAACAGCGCCGCATTGCGGACCGCCTGCATGCCTTCGGGCAGGATGGCGGCAAACAGATGCCAGACATGGAACATGCCCGGCCAGACTTCCAGCGAGACCCGCACGCGGTTTTCGCCCAGATGCGTGGCCAGCCGCATGGCGTCGCTGAGCATCACTTCGTTTTCGCCGATCTGCACCAGGATCGGCGGCAGCCCCCTGACATCGGCAAATACCGGCGATGCATCGGGATCGGTGGGCAGCGCGTCGTTGAGGAAGGCCTTGGCCAGCAGGGTCAGCCCCTGCCGCGAGGCCTGCGGGTCCAGCCCATCGCGGGTATCGATGGAGGCACCGGTGTGGGCCAGGTTTGCCCACGGCGACAACGCCGCGCCGCCGGCCGGCAGCGGCAGCCCGGCATTGCGTGCCCTCACCATGACCGAGACCACCATGGCACCACCGGCCGAATCACCGGCGAAGGTGATGTCTTCCGGCGCGTGGCCCTGCGCCAGCAGCCAGCGGTAGGACGCCAGCCCATCATCAATGGCCGCCGGGAACGGGTGTTCGGGCGCCAGCCGGTAGTCCGGCAGGTAGACCGCTGCGCCCAGTTGCTGGGCGAAGTGCCCGGCCAGGCCCCGGTAGCCGGTGGGGCTGCCGCCCACGTAACCGCCGCCATGGAAGTACAGCAGCACGCGCTCGCTCTGCAGTGCATCGGGCACTACGACCTGGCCGGGCACGCCGCCCATGTCCACCGCGTGGCAGCGGACCCCGGCGGGAACGGGATGGGCGCACAGCACCTGCTCGTAGGCGCGGCGCTGCGCGTCCAGCGTGGTGGTGGTCTCCTGGCCGAGCAGGAACGGGCCGAAGCCGGCGGCGGAGGCAACCCAGGCACCCAGCCGGGCCTGCACGAGCGGAGAAAAGGACATGCGTGGTTCCTCAGGGAGCGCCCGGCCGGTGACGCGGGCATTGGTGAATTAGGTTCCAGTGTATGGTTCGCATTGGCGAACAGATTTCCCCACTATGGGGGCACAGCGAGGCGTGCGTGAGCCGGTTGAACCTGGATGAGATGGGCGTGTTCGTGGCGGTGGCCGACAGCGGCAGTTTCGTGGGCGACGGCCGTTCGCTGGGGCTGACCCGCTCGGCGGCGGGCAAAGCGATCACCCGGCTGGAAACGCACCTGGGCGTGCGGCTGTTCCACCGCACCACGCGCACCCTGAGCCTGACCGACGATGGGCAGCTCTTCTACCAGCACTGCGTGCAGATCTTCAGCCAGCTGGAAGACGCCGAGGGCAGCGTGGGCCAGCGCACCGGCCTGCCACGCGGTACCCTGCGGCTGAGCCTGCCCGAGGCGCTTGGCCGGCTGCGTGTGCTGCCACTGTTGGCCGACTACCAGCAGCGCTGGCCACAGGTGCAGATTGAAGCAGCGTTCTCAGACCGGGTGGTGGACCTGATTGAGGAAGGCTTCGACCTGGCCGTACGCATCGGCCGGCCTGCAGCCGACAGCAGCCTGGTGTCGCGCACGGTGGCCCACCACCGCGCCGTGGTCTGCGCCGCGCCGCGGTACCTGCAGGCACGCGGAACGCCCGGGACGCCGGAAGCGCTGCTGGACCACGACGCCCTGGTGTTCAGCAGCCGCCTGCAGCGCCAGCCGTGACGGCTGCAGGATGGCGACGGGGCCTGGCAGACGGTCAGCCCGAACAGCCGGCTGCGGCTGGACAGTGCCGAGGCGATTCGTGATGCGGCGCTGCTGGGGATGGGCGTGGCCTGCCTGCCCGCGCTCCTGGTGGAGGACTGCCTTGCCGATGGCCGCCTGGTGCCGCTGCTTGCCGGGTACGGCACCGAGCAGGTGCCGGTGCAGGTGGTCTACCCCAGCAGGCGCCACCTGCCGCCGAAGGTGCGGTGCTTCATTGACCTGCTGGTGGAGTGGTGGCAAGGCTGAGGCGCTGCGCCCCGGGCAACGGCCACCCGCCGGCGGCGCTCAGAAGCCGTGACGGTAGGTGTGCTCGACAATCTGGCTGGCCACGTCGTCCTCTTCCAGGCTGAATTCCATGTAGCCGTCGTGCTCGCTGAAAACGGCCACGCCTCTGGTTGCATCCGTGACACAGAATGCAAGCGGGATGGCGATGGTGAAGCCGGTTGGCCGCCTCAGCTCGACCCGCTCGTCCACCGAAAAATCGCGCGCGGTCAGTCCGTTCTCCCGCAGCACCGCCACGGGCCGCCCCAGTTTTTCTGAAAGCTCGGCGGCCCAGTCGTCGACAACGTGCTGGAAAGGGCGAAGGGGTTTCATCTGCATGCAGTGAGTTTCCGGATTTGCCTTCCGGAGAGTAGCACTGCTGTGCGTCGCCCTGCCCCGCGCTGGGCCTTGGCACTGTCACGTCGGGCGACCGCTGCGCCGTGACAGTGCCAAGGCCCAGCGGTCGCTCAGCGTGCAGCAGGTACTGTGGGGCTCAGCCCTGCCCGGCCAGCTCGGCGCGGATGATCGCCGCGCCGGCACTCAGCGCCTGCAGCTTGCCGCGCGCCACGTTGCGGGCCAGCGGGGCCATGCCGCAGTTGGTGCTGGGGTACAGCTTGTCGGCGTCGACGAACTTCAATGCCTTGCGCAGGGTGTTGGCCACTTCATCGGCGGTTTCCACCGTGTTGGACGCCACATCGATGGCGCCGACCATCACCTTCTTGCCGCGCACCAGTTCGATCAGGTCGATCGGCACGTGCGAGTTGTGGCATTCCAGCGAAATGATGTCGATGTTGGAGGTCTGCAGCTTCGGGAACGATTCCTCGTACTGGCGCCATTCCGAACCCAGCGTCTGCTTCCAGTCGGTGTTGGCCTTGATGCCGTAGCCGTAGCAGATGTGCACGGCGGTTTCGCACTTCAGGCCTTCGATGGCGCGTTCCAGGGTGGCCACGCCCCAGTCGTTCACTTCATCGAAGAACACGTTGAAGGCCGGCTCGTCGAACTGGATGATGTCCACGCCGGCCGCTTCCAGTTCGCGTGCTTCCTGGTTGAGGATCTTGGCGAATTCCCAGGCCAGCTTTTCGCGGCTCTTGTAGTGGGCATCGTAGAGGGTGTCGATCATGGTCATCGGGCCAGGCAGCGCCCACTTGATCGGCTGGCTGGTCTGCCTGCGCAGGAATTTGGCGTCCTCGACGAAGACCGCCTTGGGGCGGCTGACGGCGCCAACCACGGTGGGCACGCTGGCGTCATAACGGTCGCGGATGCGCACGGTTTCGCGCTTGTCGAAATCCACGCCGCTGAGGTTTTCGATGAAGGTGGTGACGAAATGCTGGCGGGTCTGTTCACCGTCGCTGACGATATCGATGCCGGCGTGCTGCTGTTCCTGCAGCGACAAGCGCAGGGCGTCCTGCTTGCCTTCGATCAGTTCGTCATCCTGCAGCTTCCAGGGCGACCAGAGTTTTTCAGGCTGGGCCAGCCAGGAGGGCTTGGGCAGGCTGCCGGCGGTGGAGGTGGGCAGAAGTTTCTTCATCGGGTGTGTGTCTTGTATCCGGGTGGCAAAGGAAAAGGCGGGATTCAGCGGGCGGCCCACTGCTCAAGCACGTTGCGGTAGGGCTTGATGAAGTGCTCTTCGGTGAAGCGGCCCTGCTTGACGGCGAGCTGGCTGCGCTCTTCGCGGTCGTAGACGATGCGGGTGGACGAGTAGTCCTGGTGCTTCAGGCTGGGCTGGTAGACCTTGCCGGCCACCGAATTGGCGTTGTAGATCTCCGGGCGGTAGATCTTCTGGAAGGCCTCCATGGTGCTGATGGTGCCGATCAGTTCCAGGTTGGAGTAGTCGCCCAGCAGGTCGCCCTGAAAATAGAACGCCAGCGGGGCCACGCTGCCCGGCGGCATGAAGTAGCGCACCTGCAGGCCCATCTTGTCGAAGTACTGGTCGGTCGGGGAAAACTCGCCCTGGCGGTATTCCACGCCCAGGATGGGGTGGTGGTTCTCGGTGCGGTGGTAGGTCTTGCTGCTGGACACGCTGATGCAGATCACCGGCGGCTTGCTGAAGTGCGCGTGATAGGCCTGGGACTGCAGGAAGTGCTTGAACAGCTTGCCGTGCAGGTCGCCGAAGCCTTCGGGAATGGCGAAGGTGGCCTTGCCTTCGTTGCTGGCCGGCAGCACCACGCTGAAATCGTAGTCGCGCACGTAGGAGGAGAAGTTGTTGCCGACGATGCCTTCGGTGCGTGCGCCGGTGCGCGTGTCGACGATGGTCGGCCGCAGCACTTCGATCAGCGGGAACGGATCGCTGCCGTCGCGGCCGTCGATGTGCATCTCCACCGAGATGATGTCGATCTCCACCGCGTAACGGTCGGCGCTGGGGTTGTCCCAGTGGGCCAGGTCGTTGAAGCGGTTGTTGATCATGCCCAGCGTGTTTCGCAGGTTCTCCTGGCGGCTCTCACCACGGGCCAGGTTGGCGAAATTGGTGGTGATGCGCGTGCCGTCGGCGGGCTGGTAATCCTCGTTGAACGGAATGCGCGTGATGCTGAAGGTGAAGTCGTGGGTGGTCATGGGCGGCGTTCTGGCTGTCGGAATGGCGTGCAGATGCAGGTCGATCGCATCCGGCAACGGGGTGTGGTGGCGTGCACGCAGGCACCGCCACCGCGCGGGAATCAGGCGGCGGCCACCGTGCGCGCCGCGAGGCTGGCGCGCACGGTGGGTGAGCTCCAGCAGCGGCAGTGCGCGCTGCACCGCCAGCCGGGCGCGCTGCAGCAGCGCTTCGTCGTGCACGCGGCCATCGGCGAAATCGCGGTCGGTGGCATAGATGCCCAGTGGCAGCGTGCGCGCCTGGAAGAAGCTGAAGAGCGGGCGCAACTGGTGGTCGATCACCAGCGCATGGCGCTCGCTGCCGCCGGTGGCGGCCAGCAGGATGGGCGTGTCGGTCAGCGCATCCTGGTCGATGAAATCGAAGAAGTGCTTGAACAGACCGGTGTAGGAGCCGCGGTAGACCGGCGTGGCGACCACCAGCACGTCGGCCTGCTCGACCGCCTGCAGCTCGCTCTCCACGCTGCCGGGCAGCTGCGAGCGCCAGAGCGCGCCGGCCAGCTGCGTGGCCAGCTGGCCCAGTTCCACCAGGTGCTGTTCGCATGGCACTTCTTCACCGATCAGGTCCAGCAGGTGCTGGGCCAGGGTTGCGGCCCGGGACGGGCGCTGCAGCCCGCCGGAGACGGCGACGATACGGAGGGGAGGTGTCATGGCGTGGCGTTCAATAGGGGGCGGTTCCGAAGGGGCCGGAGGGTGCCGTTGGGGGTTCGCTGCCCTGCCCCGCCCGCAACCACCGGGCGTGAAGGCAACGAAAGCCATGGACCGATGCTAGCCAGACCCTTCCATGACGTAAAATGGTTTTACTTCACGTATCCATGAGTGCGATTCATCAACATGCTTGAGCGCATCCACCTGAGCATCGTCCAGCAGGTTGAACTGCAGGGCTCGCTGACCGCCGCCGCCGGGGTGCTGAACCTGACCCAGTCGGCCCTGAGCCACAGCATGAAGAAGCTAGAACAGCAGCTGGGCACCGACGTGTGGCTGCGCGAAGGCCGCAGCCTGCGCCTGACCCAGGCCGGCCAGTATCTGCTGGCGGTGGCCAACCGGGTGCTGCCGCAGCTGGACCTGGCCGAGGAGCGGCTGGGCCAGTTCGCCCAGGGCGAGCGCGGCGCGCTGCGTATCGGCATGGAATGCCACCCGTGCTACCAGTGGCTGCTGAAGATCGTCTCGCCCTACCTGGCGGCGTGGCCGGACGTGGACGTGGACGTGAAGCAGAAGTTTCAGTTCGGCGGGATCGGCGCGCTGTTCGGCTATGAGATCGACCTGCTGGTGACCCCCGACCCGCTGCTGAAGCCGGGCCTGAGCTTCGTGCCGGTGTTCGATTACGAGCAGGTGCTGGTGGTGGCCAAGGGCCATGCGCTGGCCAAGGTGGAGTACGTGAAGCCGCGGCAGCTGACCCAGGAAGTGCTGATCAGCTACCCGGTACCGTTCGAGCGCCTGGACATCTACAACCAGTTCCTGCTGCCGGCCGGGGTGACGCCGCGCCGGCACAAGAGCATCGAGACCACCGACATCATGATGCAGATGGTGGCCAGTGGCCGGGGCGTGGCGGCGATGCCGCGCTGGCTGGTGGAAGAATACGCCGCGCGCATGGACGTGGTTCCGGTGCGGCTGGGGGCCAAGGGCATTCCGAAGCAGATCTACCTGGGCGCACGCGAGTCGGAGACGTCCATCGACTACCTGCGCGCCTTCGTCGACCTGGCCCGCCAGGGCACGCCCAGCGCCAACGGCGCCGGCTGATGCAGGCGCAGTCGCTGGTACGGGGCAGCTCGCTGGAAGTGGGCGCGCGGGACATTCCGGCGCTGCGTGCGGTGGCTGCGCGCATTGCACCGGGTACGACCATTTCCATCCCTTACCTGCCGCGCGAGGATGACGCGGCGCGGCTGGCCGCGGCCGCGGCGGTGCATGCGCTCGGCTTCGAGCCGATGCCGCACCTGTCCGCGCGGCGCATCGGCTCGCTGGCCGCACTGCAGGATTTCGTGCAGCGCGCCGCCGGCGAGGCCGGGGTGACCCGGTGTTTCGTGATTGCCGGCGACCCAGACACGCCGCTGGGGCCGTTCACCGACAGCATGGCGCTGATTGAAACCGGTTTGCTGGAGGGCGCGGGCCTGCAGCAGGTGGGCGTGGGCGGCCACCCCGACGGCCACCCGGTGATGGACGCCGCACAACGCTGGGCGGCGCTGCAGCAGAAATGCGACAGCATCACGCAGCGCGGCATGGCGCCACTGATCATCACCCAGTTCGCTTTCGATGCCGAGGCGGTGCTGGCCTGGGTGGATGCGCTGCGTGCGCGGGGCATTGGCCACCCGGTGCGGATCGGCGTGCCCGGCCCGGCCAGCATCGCGCTGCTGGCACGCTATGCGGCGCTGTGCGGGGTCAGCGCCAGTGCCGCGATGCTGGCCCGCTATGGCGTTTCACTCGGCAGGCTGCTCGGCAGCGCCGGGCCGGATCTGTTCGTGGACCGCATGGCGGCTGGCCTGGGCGACGCGCAGGGCGCGGTGGGCCTGCACTTCTTTCCGTTCGGCGGCATCGCACGTGCGCTGGAGTGGCGCGACCGCTACTGCGCGGCCCAGCGCTGACGTGGCCCGACCGGGGCCGCGCCGTGGTGCTGGATCAGAAGCTGTAATCCACCGAGACGCCGATCGTGCGCGGCTGCAGCATCACCGCATTCCAGCGCCGGTAGTCCCCTGCCCCGGGGCCCGGCAGGGTCCTGCCGGCCGCCACGTAGATATCCTTGTTGGTGAGGTTGGTCACGAACAGGCGGAAGGTGGTGTTCTGGTTGCTGACCTCGGCCGTCAGGTCCATCGTGGTGTAGTTGGGCAGGCGGATGGATTGCGCTGCGGCCACCGAGGCTTCGCGCACACCGTAATAGCGCAGCGCGCCGCCCACGCTCCATGCCCATTCGCCGCGGCTGGGGAACTGGTAGTCGGCCTGCAGGCTGCCCGTCCATTCGGGCACCTGCGGCAGCCGCGCCCCGGTTTCGGCCTGGTTGGGCCCGCCCGGGCGCACCGGCGGAATGGGTGAGGTCAGCGTGGCGTCGGTGTAGGTCAGGCTGCCGCTCAGGCGCAGGCCGTCCAGCGGCATCAGCGCGCCGGTCAGTTCCACGCCCTGGCTGCGGGCGCTGCCACCGTTGACGCCATAGGAGATGCCCTGCGCGGTGGCCAGGTTCAGGCGGATGTCATCCTAGTCGATGCGGAAAGCGGCAACTTCCAGCAGGGCGCGGCGGTCCCAGAAGTGGGTCTTGAGCCCGGCTTCGTAATTGATCAGCGTGTCCGACTTGACCTCGGCCGGCACCTCCGGAGCGGCCGGCAGCACCGGGTTCGGGCTGCCGGCACGGTAGCCGGTGGCCACGCGCAGGTAGGCCATGGTGTCCTTGCCTAGGAACAGGCGCGGGCTGGCGCTCCAGGTGGTCACGCTTTCCGACGAGCGCGTGCTGCGCTGCACGCCGTCGCCGCCGAGCAGGCCGCCCAGGGTCTGGCGGAAGTGCTGGTCGTTGCGGGCCTGGCGCACGCCCAGTGCCAGGTCGAACTGCTCGGTGAACTTCCAGGTGGCGTTGCCGAACAGCGCTTTTTCGCGGTAGGTGGTCAGCACGTTGGCGGTGAACAGGTTGCTGACCGGGCGCTGCAGCGGGCTGAGCGCGCTTCCATCCTCGATGTAGGCCGCGTCCTCATCGGTGTAGAGCGCGCCGAGCTGCCACAGCAGGCGGCCATCGGCCTTGGAGGCCAGCCGCACTTCCTGGGTGAACTTCTTCAGGTCGATGTCGGTGTCCAGCGAGGCGTAGGCAATGGCGGGCCCGACGCCCGGTTTTGCCCGAACAGTGGCACGTATTCCGCCGACTGGTCCTGCAGGCGCCACGAGTGCGACTTCATCCAGCTGCTGGCCGAGGTGAGGTCGGCCCAGCCCAGGTCCACATCCACGCTCAGCCCGTACACGTCGTACTTGATCGAGCTGGGCTGCAGCAGCAGGTACTGGTTGGAATGGCCGGGCAGCTTGGGCTGCAGGGTGACCGGGTCCAGCGCGACGGTGGCGAAGTTGTCGCCCTTGTTTTCCTGGTGCAGTGCGCTGAGCAGTACGTCCACTGCCTCAGATGGCTTCCACAGCAGGGCAGCGCGGCCGGCGTTCTGGCGCACATCGTTGGTGTCGCGGCGATGCAGAACGCTGTTGTCGATCCAGCCGGGGCTGGTCTGTTCGGCATAGCTGGCATGCAGGCCCAGCGTGCCGTTCACCAGCGGTGCGTTGATGGCCGCGCGTTCGGAATGCCCCAGCCGGCCACCGCCGTCCACCACGCGGAAGGTGGCGCCGGCGCGGCCGGAGAAGGTTTCCAGGTCCGGCCGCTTGGTCACGTACTTGATCACCCCGCCCAGCGCGCTGGCGCCATATAGCGTGCCCTGCGGCCCGCGCAGCACTTCCACGCTCTGCACGTCGTAGGGCAGCAGGTCGAACATGCCCGAGGTGGCGCCGGACAGCGAACCGTTCGGGGTCAGCGGCACGTCGTCGACGTAGACCGAGGTGGCCGCGGTGTTGCCCAGCGGCATGATGCCGCGGATGGACAGCATGGCCCGGCCGGGCGCGCCCAGGCTGGATACCTGCAGCCCCGGCACCAGGCCGGCCAGGTCGTTGATGTTGTTCACCTGCAGCCGGTCCAGCTGCTCCTCGCTGATGACGCTGATCGACATCGGGATGTCGGTCACCACTTCCACCCGCTTCTGTGCGGTGGCAGTGACCGTGCCGAGCGTGTGCAGGTCCTCGCGCGCGGTGCTGCCGCTGGCGTCCTGCGCGATCGCCAGCGGGCCGATGCCCAGCGTGAGAAGACCGGCCGTACAGGCAAGCGACAGCGTGTTGATTCGGAGCGAGCAGTGACGCATGGATGGCACCTCGTTGGCGGATGCGAACGCCCATCGCAATGGGCGGGAGGTGGAAGGAGGGGGCTGCCGAGGAGTACATCGGCGGGTTATGGCTGATTCAAGCCCGTGAAAATCCCGTCAAGGTCAGAATAGTCCTGAATGGAAAAGTGTCAATCCTGCGGCGCAACACAATGCGCGTGATGGTCGTGTCTGCGCCGCAGGCGTGGGCAATCCGTCAGGCGCTGTAGCCCCAGACGCTGTCATCGCACCAGAGCAGGCCATCGCGGTAGCGCACGGCCGGCGTGCGGTCCTGCCGCAGGAAGGTCGGACCGTCCAGGTCCACCAGGTCGCACTGTTGCCCGACTACGAACCCCGGTGCCGCGCCCAGGCTGCTGCAGACCATGCAGCCGACCATCACGCCCAGCCCGGCCTCGCGCGCAGCCTCGGCGATCAGCAGCGCCTCGGTCAGGCCACCGCATTTGTCGAGCTTGATGTTGAATACATCGAAGCGGCCCTTCAGCCGCGGCACGTCTTCCAGCGTGAGCGCGCTTTCGTCGGCGGCGATGGGAATGGGCGAGCCGAGGCCGTCGAGGTCGGCTTCGCAGCCACGCGCCAGCGGTTGTTCGATCAGCGAGACACGCGCGGCGACCATGGCTGCCACCAGCCGTTCCAGGCCACTGCGCTGGTAGCCCTGGTTGGCGTCCACGCCCAGCCACGCGTCCGGCCGGGCAACGCGGATGGCCGAAACACGCGCGACGTCCAGCGCCAGATCGCCGGTGAGCTTGATCTTGATGGCGCGCGCGTGGCGGTAGCCCACGGCCTGTGCGGCCATCGCCGAGGGTTCATCGGCGCCCAGGGTGAACGTGGTCTGCAGCGGGCGTGGCGGCGGCAGGCCGGCCAGTGCCCACACCGGTGTCCGCGTGCGCTGCGCCTCCAGCTCCCAAAGGGCGGCATCGACGGCGTTGCGTGCGCCACCAGGCGGCAGGATCGTGCGCAGTTCGCTGCGCGTCGGGTCGGCTTCGATGGCTGCGCGCGCCGCCTCCAGTTGACCGCGCATGCGCTGGATGTCATCGCCCAGGTAGTGCACGCCGGTGGCCTCGCCGCGCCCACGGTGCACGCCGTCGTCCAACGTAACCACGCATGCGGTGCGGCTGTCGAACACCTGGGTGGCGATGCGGAACGGCGCGGCCAGGCGCAGGGCTTCTTCGTTGACGGTCAGTGTCAGCCCGCTCATCGGCGCACGCTCTGCAGGGCGGTCGGGCGCGGCGGAAGATGGGGTGCGGGGAGGGCCAGCGGCGGCCTGTTCGTGTGCATGCTGCGATCCGTGCCTGAAGAGAAAATTCTCTAGAACGAAAATAAAGTCCCAATAAGAGAAATGTCAATCAGGTCATGGCGGCAGCGTGGCAGGGCGCCCGCTACAGGCGCCCTGCCCTCACCTCAGACGGTCACGGCGCGGCGGCGGCAGGCGCCAGCGCGGCGGCAATGCGCGCCAGGTGGCGGTTCCAGTCGAACTTGGCACCTTCCGGCGTCCAGCCCAGGCGCACGATCACCGCATCCTGCGAAGGAATGACCGCCACGATCTGGTGGTTGTGGCCCATGGCCATGTAGGTGTCCGCCGGCAGGTCCTGCAGCACCTTGCGGCCCTCCTCGGCCTCGGCCGGCCGGTTCAACCAGAGCTGCGCGCCATAGGACGGCCGGCTGGAGGCCGCCGTGGGCGTCAGCGCGAACGCCAGCCACGCCGGCGACAGCACCTGTTTGTTGCCGGCCTTGCCGTGGTTGAGGTGCAGCAGGCCGTAGCGCGCCCAGTCGCGGGCGGTGGCGTAGCCGTACGAACTGCCCACCGGCACGCCGGATTCATCCGGTTCGATCAACGCACTGGCCATGCCGGCCGGTGCGAACAGCCGCGTCTGCGCAAACCGGGTGACGCCCTCGGTGGTGCCACCGGTGGCGTTGAAGACGATGCGCGACAGGATGTTGGTGGTGCCCGAGGAATAGCTCCAATGGGTGCCCGGCGGGTACTGCAGCGGTTGTGCCGCGGCCAGTGCGGCCATGTCCGGCGCTTCGAACAGCATGCGGATGGAATCATTGCCGGGCTGGTAGCTTTCCACGAAGGCCAGGCCGCTGGACATGGTGAGCAGCTGGCGCAGCGTGATGGCCCGGCGCGGGTCGTCCTTGCCCTGCCATTCCGGTACCGGTGCCGGCGCATCCAGCTGCAGCACGCCGTCGTCGACCAGCAGACCGACCAGGCTGCCCATGAGGCTCTTGGTGGCAGACCAGCCCAGCAGCCGCGTGTCCTTGCCGAAGCCGGGGGCGTAGCGCTCGGCCACGATCGCACCACCCTGCACCACCACAATCGCGCGGGTGTCGGGGTAGCCGTCGTGGTTCTGCTCGTCGAACGCTGCACGCACGGCTGCGTCCAGTGCGCTGCGGTCGAGCCTGGCCTCGACGGCGCCCTGCGTGGCGGCGATCGGCTGGTCGCCCTGCGGCCACGGGCGCGATGCAGGCGCTTTCAGTGGCGCCAGCCGTTTTCCCTGTGCAGCCAGCGTGGCCAGCGGCGTCTGCCCGGTGGTCAGCGTGCAGCCCAGCACCGGCCGGTACAGCGCGGTGCGCGCGGTGGTGCCCGGCGCGGTGGCGGTGACCGTGCCCGCCTTGCGGTCAACCGCAAGGCTGACGGCACGACTGAACGGGGCCAGCGCATGCACATCGTCGCGCAGTACATCGGCCTCGGCACGGCCTGCCACGAAGATGCCGGCGCAGGCGATCTGCGCGGCCACGGCGGTGCCCAGATCGTCGGCACTGGTGATGCGCGGTGCGGCGGCCTGCGCCGGGGCGCAGGCCAGTGCGAGCAGCAGCACGCCGCAGTGGGAAAGGGAGCGATGCTTCGGGTGGTCTCCTGTGCTCAGCCCTTGCGGCATTCCTGACGCAGCACGTTGCCGGCCTTGGCGCCGGTGTGGCGGCCGCCATCGATGGTCACCACGCCGTTGACGATGACCGTTTCGATGCCGGTCGGCGCCGCGGTGGGTGCGTCCCAGCTGGCGACATCAACGAGCGTGTCCAGGTCGAACAGCACGATGTCCGCGCGCATGCCTTCGCGGATCAGGCCACGATCACTCAGGCCCATGCGCTGTGCCGGCCAACCGGTCATCTTGCGCACGGCATCTTCCAGCGTCAGCACGTGCCGACGCTTCACGTACTCGGCAAGGATGCGCGGGAAGGTGCCGTAGGCGCGCGGGTGCGGCAGGCCCAGTGCGTCCATCTCACCGAACGTGACCGCGGCAGCGGCATCGCTGCCGATGCTGACCCAGGGTTCGCGCAGGGCCAGTTCGATATCCTGCTCGCTGATCATGAAATACAGCGCCACGGCGCGGTTGGGCAGGCCCTCCAGGGCGATGTCCCACGCCGCGTCGGCCGGATCACGGTTCAGTTCGGCGCCGATCTCCGCCAGCGACTTGCCGTGGAAGCGCCGGTACTTCTCGCTGAAGCCATTGGCCAGGCGCACGTTCTGGAAGCCGCCGGAGGCATGCACCAGGTTCGACCAGCCGGGCATCGAGCCGGCCGCCACCTCCTTCTTCATGCGCTCGCGCACGGCCGGGTCGCGCACACGGGCGATGCCTTTTTCCAGGCCATCGGCCCACACCCAGCTGGGCGCGATGATCTCCAGCCCGGTGCCACCGGCGGTGTACGGGTAGAGATCGGCGGCCACGTCCACGCCGCGCGCACGGGCGGCATTGATGGTGGCCAGTGCCTGCGGCATCAGCTTGCCCCATGCCGGCGCGTAGGCCGCCTTTAGGTGGAAGATCTCGACCTTCACCCCACCCTTTTCACCGATCTCGATGGCTTCTTCGATGGCCTTGACCACGCCTTCGCTCTCATCGCGCATGTGGGTGGCGTAGAAGCCATCGCACTGCGCTGCCACCTTGGCCAGTGAGACCAGGTCGGCCGTGCTCTGGAAACTGCTGGGTGCATAGATCAGTGCGCTGGACAGGCCGAATGCACCGGCCTCCATCGCGATCCGCACCTGCTCGCCCATGGCCGACAGCTGCTGGGCGGTCGGCGTGCCGGCGGCATCGCCCATCACGTGGGTGCGTGCCTGGGTGGAGGAATAGTAGGTGCCGAAGTTGACCGAGATGCCTTGCTTTTCCAGCGTGTCGAAATAGCCGGGGATGCCCGCCGCCGGCACCGGCGAGCCACCTTCGCCACCGATCAGTGTGGTCACGCCCATGCGCAGCTTGTTCTCGGCCGCGCCGTTCACCAGCAGCGTCCTGCCGGACTGGTCCATCATGTCGATGAAGCCCGGCGCCACATAGCGGCCGCGCGCATCGATCTCGCGCGTGCCCTGCCCCGGCACCTGGCCGATCTGCACCACGCGGCCGCCCTTCACCGCCACGTCGGCGCGCACCCAGGGGTTGCCGGCGCCGTCGAGCACGCGGCCGCCGCGGATCACCAGATCGTAGTCGGCCGCGGCCGTGCTGCCGGCCATCGCCAGCGCCAATGCACCCCAGAGCAGTCTGTGCTTCATCATTGCAGTCCCTTCGGTTCATGAGCGCCGGAGGTTCCGGTGCTCTGCTGTGGCGAGGCGTGGCCGGCGCGGACGTCGTCCACCACCTCGCGTACGGCCGCGACCACACGGTCGGGCTGGTCGATCTGGATGTAGTGGCCTAAATCGCCCACGATCTGCTGGCGGCCGCGGCGCGACATCGCCGCCTGTTCGGCGTGCAGGGCGCGCCATTCCTGCTTGAAGCGCAGGCCCTCGGCCGGGCTCAGGCCCAGCGACTTCAGTTCGGCAGGCTTGAACGGCTTCAGCGCGGTCAGCACGATCAGCGGGCGATCGCCCAGGTCGTGCACGGCGCGGGCGTCGTCCATGGTGTCGTCGAAGCCATCGATCTCGGCCTTGGCGCCCTTGATCGACAGGCTGGCGTAGGCCGCCATGTGCGCGGCGTCCTGGGCGGAGCGTCCGTCCTGGCTGCTGCGCGAGAACAGCAGCCGCACGATGCCGGTGCGCGACAGCAGCGAGACCGTGTCGAGCATCAGCGACACCTTGCGCGGGTGCACGCTGACGGTGACCAGCTTGCCCAGCCGCGCCACCTGGTCGGGGTGCGAAGGGTCGACCATGACCAGCCCGGCCACCTGTTGCCCGTAGCGCCCGGCATAGGTGGGGATGTAGGGGCCACCGATGGAGTGGCCGACCAGCACCAGTGGATCGTCGATGCCGGCGGCGGCCAGCAGCGCGTGCAGATCATCGGCGACGGCGCCAGCGCGCTGCGGCGTGTCCTTGGCGGGGCTGTGCATGATGCCGGCGCGGTCGTAGGCGCAGGTGCGGGTGAAGCCGGCGATGCGGTCGTGCACCCGCGCCCAGTCCAGCGTGCCGCCGGTGCCCAGGCCCGATTCAAGGATGACGGTGGGCGAGCCGGTGCCACGGCAGTCGATGTGCATCAGGCGGCCGCCGATGTCGACCAGCGTGCCGTGCGGCGGGTACGTGGTTTCGGCCTGGCGCCGCTGCAGCGCTTCGTAGATGGCGCCGATGATGCCCAGCAGGACCAGCACTGCCACCAGCCCGATCAGGGCCCACTTCAACCAGCGGCCCACTCGCCGCCAACCGCGCACCTTCGTCATCTCGTGCTCTCTTGATGCTGCCTGTGCGGCCCTGCCCGCCCGCTGTTGGTGCGCGGCGCCACGGCCCTGCGCGGCGCGCCCGGTACAGACCGGCCTGCCGCTCCCTGCATTTCCTGGTGACGGCAATCGATCCTGCCACGCCGGTGAAATGCCTGACGGGGATATAACAATCCTATATAGAGAATTGTCAATGTGCGCTGCGTCACCCCGTCGTCTGGCGGGGGCGTGGCCCGGCGTCGCTGTCGGGTGGTCAGCGTGCCAGCAGCCAGCCCTGCAGCGCCGGGCTGTCGCGCATGTCCCCGCTGTAGGGCAGGTCCGGCAGGTGCGGGGCGTTGGAACCGCGCGGGCGGCCACGGAAGACCTTCATCGGCACCGAGATTCTGGCCAGGCCGCTTGGCAACCGTTCGGGGCGGATGTCCATGTACAGGCTGTCGGCCGAGGTGGGGACGCCCACCTGTACCGCGCCCAGCTGCTTCCACAGATCCAGCGCATCCAGGCAGGCCGAGCCACAGGAGGCATCGGCCACCACGAACACCTTCTGCGCCGGGTTGCGCGCCGCAGCGGCCACCGGTGTCGTGGCGACCACAGGGGTCTGCCGCGGTTCGCGCCACAGCGCTTCGCCGCGCGCCCGCGCCTGGGCCATGCCATCGGTCACTGCTTACAGCATGCGCACCATTTCCGGCGCGGCATCGGGGGCGTTGCGCAATTTCTGCAGGAAGCCGCGCAGCTGGTCGATGTTGGCCTGCGAGGTGCGCCATTCGACAAAGCTGTCATCGCGCACCCGCGCCACCGCCTCGGCGCTCCAGACCAGTCGTGCCAGTGCAATGCTCCATTGCGAGGCGCCACCGCTGTTGCCACGCACGTCCAGCACCACCTGCGGTGCGCGCTGCAGGGCCTGGCGCTGCGTATCCAGTGTCTGCAGCAGAGCGGTCAGTTCAGCGAAGTTGGGCTGGCCGGGGTCGGCGTTGAAGCTGCCGGTGGTGATCCAGTAGCCGCCGCCGGGCAGCGCGTGCAGGCCGTTGGGCGGTCGGAAGCTGCGACGCGTCGCGGCCAGGTGCGCGGCCACCTCGGCACTGTCCAGCGCCCGCCACTGCAGGGTGATGTCACGCGTCTGGCCATCGACCCGGAAGCGGCAGCGGCGTGGCAGCGCAACGAACGGATTGCCCTGGTCGAGCAGCAGTTCGCCGCCGGCGTGGATGCGGCTGGCCTGCAGGTTCCAGCGCCCGTTGAACGCTCCCACGCGCTGCGCGGCCAGTGTGGCCGCGTCCACGCCATCGCAGGACAGCAGGTGCGCGCCCAGCGGCGGCGCCTGCGTGCTGGTGGCGGCGCGCTCCATCACGATCTGCGCATCGCCCTCGAAACCGGTGAGGAACCCCGGCCAGCGCATCGGCAGCGCGGGTGCCGCGGGCAACGCATTGAGGCTGACATGGCCATCATTGAACGCAGCGGTGTAGCCCTTCAACGTCCACCAGTAACCGGCGAAGCTGTCGACCTGCTGCGCACGGCGGCGTGCCAGTGCCAGGGTGTCCTGCAGCTGGGCTGCGAAGCCCGGCGCGTGCGCATCGTGCAGGCCGGGATGGCTGTCGTGCATTGCGGCATCGATGGCGGTCAGGTCCGTGTCCAGCGTGGCTGGCCAGTCCATTCCCGCCGCTGGCGTGGCCGCAGCAGCCACCGCCACGCCAGCCGACAACCCTGCCGCCAGCAACCGCCCTGCCATGGTCATGCCCTTCCCCTTCCTGGATGCAGCCGCAGTGTATCGGCGTGCGACCACGTGATGGGTGGCAGGTATCAGTCCAGCGCGAAGCCTGCCACCTTGCCGCTGTCATCCAGCCGCACCGCGTAGGGCGCGACCGGTGGCACTCAGCCTTCGCTGGTGGCCATCACCGCGAACAGCATCCACGTGGTGTGCGGAATCCACTGCTCCACCCAGCGCCACTGCTCCGAATCCGGGCCGGGCGCGAAGCTGATGCCAGCCCCACGCTCGCTGTCCACTGCGCCGGTGATGCCATTGGAAATGCCGCCGATGAACATTTCACCCGCGCTTTCCAGCACGGTGGGCGGGTTGCGGGCGCCGAAGCCGTACAGCATCGAAATGCCGTAGGGGTTGCGGCCCAGCGTCCAGTCCAGCTGCGCCTGGGTATAGGCCGCGCGGTCGGCGCGCAGGCCGTAGCCGGCGGCAACGGGGGTGTCGAGCAGGCGCCCGCCGAGCGTCATCGCCGCACCCAGCGAGGCCAGGCGCGCGCTTTCACCCTGCCACCAGTAGCCGGTTTCGTTGCGGTGCGGAATGAAGAAGCCTTCCAGCACCTCGCCTTCGGCATTGCCGTTGCGGGCCAGCTGGAAGCGCTGGCGGGCATAGCCGTACGGGTTGGCCACCTTGCCGGTGATGGCCAGCTCGTGGCCGAGCGCCGAGGCGATGGCCGCCTGCGCGCGCTCGCGTTGCGCCGGATCGGTTTCAATGCGCGCGTAGGCGGCCAGGCTGATCACCGGCAGGCCGGCTTCAGCAGCATGGTAGTAAGGGCGTTGCCCGTCGTCGCTGATGAAGCCGCCGTCGGGGGTAAGCCGGGCCATCAGGCGCGCGGCGCGGCGGCGCGCATCGTCCAGGTAGCGCTGCTCGCCGGTGGCCGCGTGCAGTTCGGTCAGGGCCATCAGCGCGGTGTAGTCATCGATGATGTTTTTCTTGCGATCGGCACCGTACTGCGCGTTGAAGCGGCGCAGGTGGTCGTAGGCCCGCTTGGCGTCGGCCAGGTACTGCGCGCCGTCGAACTCGCCATGGCGGCCACTGCTGCGCGCCAGCATCGAGGCGCGTGCAAGCGCGGCGATCGCCATGCCGCCACCGGCGCGGAAGGCCGAGCGGTACAGCGTGGTGTAGGTGCCGCCGGAGCCTTCGTACCCGTTGACCATGCGTTCGGCACCCTCGCTGCCCCACTGGTCAAACACGGTGGTGTAGAAGTAGCCGTCGGCATCCAGAATGCGGTGCAGGTAATCGGCGCCCCAGAACGCCTCGTCCTCCACCTGGGTCTGCAGGCCGTGGGCGGTGAACAGGCTGCGCCGCGCATCGGCGCCGTAGGCCAGCACCCAGGCCGCCATCGAGGCCTGCTGCGGATTGAAGTGGTTGGCATAGCCCAGGTGGGACAGGTACTTGCCCTTGTCACCGCCGGCGTCCTGCCACCCGCCCCAGACATCAACGCGGCGCTGGGTCTGGAAGATGCGCAGGCTGCGGTCGGCGGCGTCGGTATGCCGGCTCTGCCGGAAATAGGCCAGCAGCTGCGGGGCGGTGGTGGTGAACAAGGCGTTGTCGGCCACCACCACGCGGTCGGACAGCACGTGGTGGTCACCCACGCGCGCGTCGATCTGATAGCTGCCCGGCTGGTTCTGTGCGGTGAAATCCACGCTGAAGTAGCGGTTGCCGCTGCCCCATTCGGTGAACGCCGGCAGCGCCTGCAGGTCGCCGCGGGCAATCGGCTTGCCGTCGCGCAGCACGGTGTAGGTGCCGGCGCTGGCCTGCCCGCTGTATTCGACGATGGCCTGCTTGGGCCCGTTGCGCTCCAGCGCCACCTGGTTTATCTGCACCCGCAGCGGCGCGGTCGGCAGCTGGATGGAGACGCTGGTGGTTGCGCCGGTTGCAGCGGCGGCATGCGCGCTGGGCGCCAGGACGGCCAGGGCCAGGGCGGCGGCCAGCGAAACAAGGGAAAGCGGACGTCCGGTCTTGCGGGACTGCGACAGACGGGTCATGTGCTTGGTTCCGGATAGACTAGGCCTCGCAACCTAGCCTAGCTGTCGCTGTCGGTCAACAAATACTTCACATGGATGTATGAATAGTCCGGACATACTTCCGCCCTCCCCCCGTACAACCGGTTTCAACGCCTATGAACCTTGGCCGCGGCGCCACCCAGCAATCCAGCGCCCCTTACAACCGCCGTCTCGTGCTGGATTTCATCCGCCAGCACGGCGCGGCTTCGCGCAAGGACATCCAGGAAAAGGTCTCGCTCAGCCCGCAGACCGTGGCCAACATCACCAACGAGCTGGAGTCGATCGGCCTGATCGTCTCGCGCCGGCAGAAGGACCTGAAATCGCGCGGGCAGCCGCCGATCGCCTTCGAGATCAACCCGGAAGCGGGCCAGTCGATCGGCATCAGCGTGGAACCGGGCCGCGCCTCGGGCGCGCTGGTGAACCTGGTGGGCAGCATCAATGCACGGTGCGACGTGCAGTTGCAGGGCTGTGACCGCGCGCAACTGCTGGCCGGCCTGCTGGAACTGGTGGCCACGCTGCGCCGCCAGGCCAGTGCACGGCTGTGGGGCATCGGCGTGGCCCTGCCCGGCCCGCTGGGCGATACCGAACTGAGCTTCGTCGGCCCGACCGCGCTGGAAGGCTGGAAGGACCTGTCCATCCTCGACCAGCTGCAGGAGGCAACCGGCCTGCCGCTGTTCCACAGCGTGGACAGCGTGGCCGGCGCACTGGGCGAAACCCTGTACGGCGTGGCCAGCCAGCTGGACACCTTCTTCTACCTGCACCTGAGCACCGGCCTGGGGGGCTCGCTGATCGTGGGCCGCAACACCTACCGCGGCGCCGATGGCAACGCCACGGAAATCGGCCATGTGCCGGTGGTGCCCGGCGGAACGCCCTGCTACTGCGGCAACCAGGGCTGCCTGGAGCGCTACCTGTCGCTGCATTCACTGGCCGAAGCGCTGGGCGTGGACGACGGGCAGATCCGTGCGACCGACCTGCGCGCGCGGCTGGATGATCCGGACGATGCCCCGCTGCAGCAGTGGTGCGCGCAGGCGGCGCTGCGGCTGCGCGATGCGGTGTGCATGATCGAGAACCTGCTGGACCCGCAGACCATCGTGATTGGCGGCTCGGCGCCCCAGAAGCTGGTACAGCGGCTGGTGGAGCTGGCGCAGCCGCTGCACCGCTCGGTACGCGGGCGGCCGGCGCCGGAGCTGCCGCGCATCCTGATCTCGCAGCGCGAAGAGGACTGCTCGCTGCTGGGTGCGGCGGTGCTGCCGATCCACGAACTGCTCTCGCCACGGCTGGATGCGGCCCACCGGGATGACACGCTGGAGGCGCATGCGGCGCAGCTGCTAGGCCATCGCCAGGCGGCAGGCGGTCGTCGGATTTAAATATACTTACACTGGCTGTATGTATTGACATGCTCAAAAGGCGGTGCCTATAGTCGCCGCCATGAGCAACGATCAGCCGCAGTTCAGCATCATTGGCGATGTCAGCGTGGACCTGGTTCTGGGTACGCTGGACGCCTGGCCCCGCCACGGTACCGAGCAGCTGATGCCGCGCAGCGAGCTGCGCGCCGGCGGCTCGGCGGCCAATTCCGCCCTGGCCGCACGCCACCTCGGCCTCAGCCCGCGCCTGATCGGCGCCATCGGCGAGGACGACCTGGCGCAGTGGCTGCAGCTGCAGCTGGCGGGCATCAGCGTGGAGCTGCAGACCTGCCCCAGCGATACCACCATGTCGGTGGGCCTGCTGCACCACGATGGCGAGCGCACCTTCTTCACCAGCTGCGGCCACCTGCAGCAGCTGTCACCCGCCTTCGTGCGTGGCCACCTGCCCCGGCCGCACCGGGCAGCATCGCCCTGTTCACCGCCCCGTTCCTGCTGCCGGGCCTGCGTGCCGAGTACAGCGCACTGCTGGCCGATGCGGCCGGCAAGGGCTACCAGATCGCGCTGGACACCGGCTGGCCGCCGGAGGGCTGGACGCCGCAGGTGCGTGACGAGGTGGAGGCGTGGCTTGCCCACTGCGACCACCTGATGGTGAACGAGCTGGAAGTGATAAGCATCGCCCGCAGCCAGGACCTGGACGAAGCGGTGCAGCGCGTGTCGCAGCTGCTGCGACCGGGCGCGCGCCTGATCGTGAAGCTGGGCCCGGCCGGGGCGCTGGGCCAGGTGGACGGCACGCGCCAGCACCATGCGAGCGACGTGGCCAGCGGCATCTTCGATACGGTCGGTGCCGGCGACAGCTTCAACACCGGCTACCTGGCCGCCTGCCTGCAGGGTGCCGGGCTGCACGACGCGCTGGCCGCCGGCTGCCGTACCGCCGCGGCCATCCTGCTGCGCTTCCCGCGCAAGCGCATCGCAGCGGGCGAGCTGGCCCACTGCCTGCAGTCCTCTTCCTGACCTGGAGGCCCGACCATGCCGCATCGGCCGTTGATCATCAGCTACATCCTCCTGATCTCGTTCGCGATCTCCTTCATCACCAACCTGATCGGGCCGTTGATGCCGATCGCCATCTAGGACTTCCAGCTGAGCCTGACGATGGCCGGCTTCATGCCGTTCTCGTTCTTCCTGGCGTATGGCCTGATCTCGATTCCCGGCGGCATGCTGATCGAGGTACGTGGCACCCGCTTCACCCTGTTCACCGCGTTTGCGCTGAACATCGCCGGTGCGCTGGCTATCGCGCTGATGCCCGGCTACCTCTCGGTGGTGGCCGGCCTGTTCGTGATCGGGCTGGGCATGGCGCTGCTGCAGGTGGTGATCAACCCGCTGATGCGTACCGCCGGCGGCGAGCAGCATTTCGCGTTCTTCTCGGTGATGGCGCAGCTGGTGTTCGGGCTGGCCTCGTTCGTCAGCCCGCTGGTGTTCCGCTACTACATGCAGCGCCCCGGCGTGAACGGCCAGCCGCTGGCGTGGCTGGCGTTCTACTGGTTCTTCGCCGCCGCCTTCGTGCTGCTGGCCGTGTTGAACCAGCGCCAGCCGCTGCCGCGGGTGGAACTGAAGGACGATGAGCGCACCGGCAGCCGCGCCGCCTACCTGGGCCTGCTGCGCCGCCGTGATGTGCGGCTGTTCTTCCTGGCCATCGTGGCCTACGTGGGCACCGAGCAGTCGCTGGCCAACTGGATGTCGCAGTTCCTGCACAGCTACCACGGCGTGTCGGCCACCGGTGAGGGCGCGCTGGCGGTCAGCCGCTTCTGGGGCCTGATGTCGCTGGGCTGCCTGACCGGGCTGGGCCTGCTGAAGCTGCTCGATTCGCGCCACGTACTGGCACTGTTCTCGGTGCTGGCGCTGGGCTGCCTGGCGCTGGCGCTGTTCGGCAGCGCGCCGGTCTCGCTGGCCGCCTTCCCCGCCGCCGGCTTCTTCCTGTCGGTCATGTTCTCGGTGATCTTCTCGCTGGCGCTCAATTCCGTGCGCGAGCACCACGGTGCGTTCTCCGGAATCCTGTGCAGCGGCATCCTCGGCGGCGCGGTGGTGCCGCTGCTGATCGGCATCGTCGGCGACCACCTCGGCCTGCGCGCCGCGCTGTCGCTGGTGTTCATTCCGCTGCTCTACATCCTCAGCGTCTGCGCCTGGGCCCGGCCACTGGTGCGCAACCAGACCGTGTACGCCTCGAAAAAGTCCCCCGCCTCGCCCTGATCGGGCACCCGCACCAGCCACTGCACGGGTCGCGTGCCCGCGTCGTCCTACAACCAGGAGCCAACGATGAAGAAGCATCCCAGCGCTGTTCGACCGACCGGCGTTGCCGCGGCGGTGGCAGCGGTCCTGCTCAGCTGCAGCGCCGTGCCGGTGCTGGCACAGTCCAGCGCGGCCGACGCGCCTGCGCCGGACACCAAGGCACCGACCCACGCCACCCTCGATACGGTGCACGTGTCGGCCACCCGCGTGGAATCGGACCTGCTGAAGACACCGGTGACGGTGACTGCCGTGACCCAGGAAGCGTTGACCCGCGAAGGCATCCGCGATGTACGCGGCCTGTCGGGCACCATGCCCAACCTGCAGATCGCCTCCGGGCCGGATTCGGGCGTGCAGGTCAGCATCCGTGGCATCGGCGCGAACAACTTCACCGAGATCGGCGACCCGGCGGTGGGCCTGCACGTGGCCGGCCTGTACTCGCCGCGCCCGCAGTGTGCGCTGGCACTGATGTTCGACGTGGACCAGGTGGAAGTGCTGCGCGGCCCGCAGGGCACGCTGTTCGGGCGCAACTCGACCGGCGGCAGCATCAACATCATCCCGGCCAAGCCGCGCTTCGATTCCACCTTCGGCAGCACCGAACTGGAAGTGGGCAGCTACAACCTGCGCCAGGTGAACCTGATCCAGAACTTCGCGGTGAACGAGCGCTTCGCCCTGCGCGTGTCGGCCACCAAGGTGCAGCGCGATGGCTGGATCGACCAGCAGCAGGACTTCACCGATATCGACATTCCCGAGCGCGGCTTCTTCGCCGATGGCATTCCGGATGTCGACCAGCGCCGCAACCGCAAGGTCTCGCGCAAGGACTACTACTACAACCGTGACGAGTGGGCCGGGCGCATCGGCGGGCGCTACGCCTTCACCGACAACGTGGAATGGCTGCTGTCCTACGAGAAGTTCCAGAATTCCGGTGCCGGCCAGGTGGCGATGAAGGACTGCGACCAGGCTGCCGGCACGCGGTTCGCCTGCCCGGGCGGCAAGTGGGACGTAAAGATCAACGTGCCCGGCCGCACGGATATGTCCATCGATACGGTGCGCTCGAACCTGAACTGGTTCCTCAACGATGCCAACAGCATCGAGTACAGCGCGGCCTTCGCCACGCAGAAGCGTTCGCAGATTGCCGATGACGATGGCGGCTACCACGTGATTCCCTCGCAGGTGACCGCCGCGCTGCCGGTGTCCGCCGATGGCGACTGGGG
Source organism: Stenotrophomonas maltophilia (assembly GCA_009912235.1). Lineage (GTDB taxonomy): Bacteria > Pseudomonadota > Gammaproteobacteria > Xanthomonadales > Xanthomonadaceae > Stenotrophomonas > Stenotrophomonas maltophilia_AV. The sequence goes on along the minus strand of WNDS01000001.1, from coordinate 357,620 downwards.
CGTCTGGCCGATCCGTGACAACACCTCGATCACCGTGGATTCCAAGTACAAATCGTTCGTGCACGAACTGCAGTTCAAGCACCAGGGCGAGCGCTTCAGCCTGGTGTCCGGCCTGTTCTGGATGCACGAGAAGAACGCGATCAACTACGCGCAGGAACTGCTGGTAAACGCGCCGTACGGCTTCCCGATCAGCCAGTACTACCACCAGCCGAACCGGCAGATCGACGCCAAGGCGGTGTTCTCGCAGGCCGACTGGAACTTCGCACCGACCTGGAAGGCGACCGTGGGTGCGCGCTTCAGCCGCGATGAAAAGACCGACCGCGGCGGCCAGGTGTTCGGCGACTGGGACGGCTCGCTGCCGGCGTACTACAACGGCCTGTACAACCCGGGCACCCCGGGCGAGCCGGGCGAGCCGGGCTTCCGGCCGCACAACGGGCGTGACCTGACCGAAGGCATGGGCCCGTATGCCGGCACCGGCGCGTACTCGCTGTGGGGGCCGCCGGCAGAAAATGCCAACTCGCAGGCGTGGCGCAAGGTGACCTGGCGCCTTGGCCTGACCAAGGAGCTGTCCGACGATGAGATCCTGTTCACCTCGCTGTCCACCGGCTACAAGGCCGGCGGCTTCGGCGACAAGGACGACATCTGTGGTGGCAAGGACTGTCTGGAAGGGCCAGCCGGCCCGCAGTACAGCTTCTTCCCGTACAAGCCGGAAACCATCACCAACTTCGAGATCGGCTACAAGGGCCTGCTGCTGGACAAGCGGCTGAGCCTGTCGGTGACCGCGTTCTACAGCCGCTACAAGGACATGCAGGTCACCGGCGATTTCTACGCGGCCAAGGTGCACGTAAAGGAGCCCTGCCCCGACTTCGACCCGACCTGCGACGTGGTGAAGAAGTGGCAGACGGTGAACGTGGGCACGGTGAACATTCCGGGCCTGGAAGTGGAACTGGATTACCTGCCCACCGACAACACCCGCATCGGCGCGTTCTTCTACTACATCAACAGCCGCATCAAGGATTACCCCAGCTACAGCGATGAATGGAACTGCGGCGTGCGCGAGGAGTTCGGTGCGGTGCCCTGCCCCGAGCCCTACGCCGGCACCGACCCGACCCTGGCTGGGCGCCAGGTGTACGACATCACCGGCCACCACCTGCCGATGACGCCCAAGTTCACGGCCGGCGTCAACATTTCGCACACCTTCAAGCTGGGTAACGGCTACGAGCTGGTGCCGTGGGTGAACGTGAAGTGGCAGGACAAGATGTACTTCACCCTGCGCAACCTCGACAACCCGCACATTTCCGATGCGCAGAAGGCCTATGCCAAGGTCGATGCCAGCCTGAGCCTGCAGTCGCCCTCGTTCTGGCGTGCCGAGCTTTACGTGCTCAACGCCACCGACAAGATGACCAAGAACTGGGCCGACGATGGTGGCGGCTTCATCCGCGCCTACTGGAACGACCCGCGCACGGTGGGCCTGCGGGTGCGCTTCGACTACTGAGGCGGTTGAACGGTGGCGGCCTTGCTGGTCGCCGCCACCGGTGCTGCAGAATGACGCCGCCTTTCGGGGCGGCGTCTGCGTTGTGGCGGGCGTGGGTCAGTGCGCCGCCGGCCGCGCCTGCCAGCCCAAGTCGGGTTCGGGGTAGTAGTGCACGCTCAGCGCATCCAGCTGCGGGCGCAGCGCGCCCAAACGCTGCACGAAACCGGCGTAGTCGCGCTGCCCCGCCGGGCTCCAGGACACCTCTGCCACCGCCGCCAGGCGCGGCCACAGGCGTGCATCGGTGTCGGCGTCGGTGTGCACGAACTCGGTCCACAGCGCCGCTTCCACGCCTACGGCGGTCTTGAACGGTGTGGGATCGAACGCATAGGCGCGCTTCAACGGCACGCCCTCCTTGGTGCACCAGTCCGCGCCCGGCTGGCCGGCGTGGTTGCCGTGGTCGAAGTACAGGAAGGAACACGGCGACAGCACCAGCGGGTGGCCCTTGGCAACAGCCGCGCCGATCGCGTAGTCATCGTTCCACAGCTGCAGCATGGCGTTCGGTTTCATCGTCGCCACCGATCCCTCTTCCCAGACGATGGGCGTGCGCCCCATCGCGTCGACCATGGCCGCCGCGCGGGTCACGAAATCGGCGTACAGCGGATGCTTGATCTCATCGCCGCCGATATGGATTTCCTGCGAGGGGAAGATGGCCAGCACCTCTTCCAGCACGCTGCGCACGAACGGGTAGATCACCTCGGGCTTTTCCAGGCACAGCACGCTGAAGCCCACTTCCACGCCGGCATACGGTGCCAGGTTGCTGACGTTGTCGCAGGCCAGCGTGTTGTACGACGCCAGCGCCGCCTGCACGTGGCCGGGCATGTCGATCTCCGGCACGATGGTGATGCCGCGCGCCTGCGCATAGGCCACCAGGTGCTTCAGTTCGTCCTGGGTGTAGAAGCCGGCGCGGCCGCCCTCCACCGCGCTGCGGCCGCCGACTTCGGTCAGGCGCGGGTAGGCCTTGATCTGCACGCGCCAGCCCTGGTCATCGCTCAGGTGCAGGTGCAGGCGGTTGAGCTTGAACAGCGCCATGCGGTCGATATGCCGCTCCAGGTAGGCCACCGGCAGGAAACTGCGCGCCACGTCCAGCGATACCCCGCGCCACGCGTAGGCCGGGGTATCGGTGATCACCCGGCGTTCGAGCTGGTAGTGCGGCTGCGGCTGTGCCGGCAGCAGCTGGCGTAGGCTCTGCACCCCGTGCAGCAGGCCGATATCGGTACGTGCGCTCAGCTGGATGCCATCGCCGATGGCCAGACGGTAGCCTTCCTCGCCCAGCGCCGCGTCGTCCACGCGCTGCAGCTGGATGCTGACTGTCTCTGCACCGCCGCGCGCGGGCCCCGTGCCGATCTTCAGCGCCGACAGCGTGGCATCGAGCATGGCCGTTGCCTTGGGGGCATCCGCACTGGCGGTGACCGTTGCCGTACGGAACTGCACGCTGCCGGTGGCGGGCGTGACCGACTGTGGCAGCGGCACGATGGTGATCGGTGCCCGGGCTGTAGCCCATGCCCGCTGCAACGATGCCCGCGAACAGGGTGTTCAAGCCAAGAAGTGATTTCATCCAGGAATGCGCCTTCTGAGGGTCGTTCCGCATCATGCACGGAACGGCTGCCGGCAGCCATGGTTGCGTGGCATTTACCTTGTGGCCGCGGCTTGATAGCATGCCCGGGCTTTCATGACGCCCCTGCGGTTCGCCGCGGGGGCGTTCCGTTTCGGTTCCCCTGCATCTGCTCTGGAGCCATTGATGAAAGACGTTCCCACCTCGCCTGCTGCATTGCTGCCTGGCCATGCCCGCCACGGGCACGGGCCCATTCGCGTGCTGGTACTGCACGACTGGCTGTGCGACCACAGCAGTTACGATGCGCTGCTGCCACACCTGGACACCCAGGCGTTTTCCTATGTACTGATGGACCTGCGTGGCTACGGCCGTTCGCGCGGGCTGCCGCTGGGCTGCAGCGTGCAGCAGATCGCCGCTGACTGCATCGCGCTGGCAGACCACCTTGGTTGGCAGCGCTTCCATGTGATCGGCCACTCAATGACCGGCATGCTGACGCAGCGTCTGGCGGTAGACATACCCGGGCGCCTGCTGGGGGCGGTGGCGTTGCGCCCCGTTTCAGCGGCGGGCAACCGGCTGCCGGCGGACATGCAGGCGTTCTTTGCCAGCACCGTCCATGACGACGATGCGCTGGCACGGCTGCTGGCCCATGTTTCCGGCGGCATGCCGGCTTCGTGGGTGGCCGCGCGTGTGCGACGCCACCGCGCGGTGGTGGAGGCCGAGGCAGCGCTCGGCTACCTGCGGATGCTGGTGGAAACGGACTTCTCCGGGGAGATGCGCGACGTGGCCACGCGCTTCCTGGTCGTGGTGGGTGACCGCGACCCAAGGCTAGATGCCGAGGCCATGACGCGGACATTCCTGGCGTGGCACCCGGAGGCGGTGCTGGCGGTGATCAACGAATGCGGGCATTTCCCGATGGCACAGCATCCGGCGCGGCTCGCGGCGATCATCGAAGCATTCATGCGGCAGCACCCAGCCTGATGCGCAGCGTGGTGTTGATGCGCCACGGCGTGCGTGACTGGGGTTATCGGTAAAGCCACATCCACGCATGGCGTGGATCTACACAGAGCGTGCCGTTTCACCGCCGGCTAACGAACCCACGGCAACAGTGATGCCCATGGACGATTCCACACCCCGTGTGCCGCCGGAGGCGGAACCTGCCCCACCGGCCGTGCCGCCTGCCCCGCAGCAGCGCCTGATGGCCTGGTCGCTGACGCTGTGGACGGTGGCGATCAGCACCTTCCTCATCTTCATCGTCAACACGGTGCTGCCCTGGCCGCGACCGGGCGGTGCCTACGGCGCCATCGGCCTGGGCATGCTGCTGCCGTTCCTGCTGATCGGCGGTGCGGTGGCGGTCGGTTTTGCAGCCACGGCGGTGTTCGTTGTGGCGCGCGTGCGCGGGCTGGGCGGCTGGCCTACTGCCGGCTGCATGCTGCTGGCCAGCCTGCTGGCGATTGTGGCCTTCGTCGCCGGCTTCGATCGGCCGGGCGCCTAGCGGCGTCATATCCCCGCAACATCGCCTCCGTACCGTCGCGGCCTTCACGGTTCCTGAACGAGGCGCGGGGTGTCGCAGGCGGGCGGTACATGGGCGAGGATCTTCACCGAACATGGGGCGACCCTGCGCGGCTTCTTCATCCGCCGTGGCGCGCGCGAGGACGCCGAGGACCTGGTGCAGGAAACCTATCTGCGCATGCTGCGTGCCCGCGAAGCCCGCGGCGAGGCCATCGCCAACCCCGAAGCCTACCTGTACACCGTAGCGCTGAACCTGGCCCGCGAACAGGCCGTGCGGCAGCAGCAGGTGACGCTGCAGAACGACGACATCGAAGCGTTCTCCAACCTGCTGCGCAGCGCGGATGCAGCCGAGGACGATGCCGTGCGCCTGCAACGGCAACGCCGCCTGCAGGAGCTGCTGGTCGGGCTGCCCGACCGCACCCGCGCGGTACTGGTGATGCAGTACCGTGACAGCATGAGTTACCTGCAGATTGCCGAACGGATCGGCATTTCCACACACATGGTGAAGAAGCACGTGGTCAATGGACTGGCGGCCTGCCGCCGCGCGCTCGCCGCGCAGGGGGAAGCGTGGTGACGGGCTCCCCCCTGCCCTTGCCGGGCACCACCACCCATGAAGCGGCGCAGTGGCATGCGCTGCACCGCCAGGGGCCGCTGACAGCCGGCGAACAGACCTGCTTCCTGGCGTGGTTGACCGCATCCCCCGAGCACCTGCGCGAATACCTGGCGGTCGGCCGCGTGGCCGCAGCGCTGGGCGGCGCGCTGCAGGCGATGGATATCGACGTGGATGCGTTGCTGGCCAGCGAGCCTGCCGAGCGTGGCAACGTGGTGTCCTTGCCGCTGCCACCGCCCTCCCGGCCTGACACCCGCCGCAGCCAGGGTGTGCCCACGCATGCACGGCGCTGGCATCGCACGGCCATCGCCGCCTGCATGGCGCTGCTGGTGGCCACCTCGGCATGGTTCTGCTGGCCACGCACCTACAGCTACAGCACGGCGCACGCCGAGCAGCGCAGCATCACCCTGCCCGATGGCAGCAGCGTGCACCTCAATGCGCAGACCACGCTGCGCGCGCTTCAGCCTGCTGCGCCGGGAGGTCACCCTGCTGCAGGGCCAGGCCACGTTCCAGGTCGGACAGGACCGCCGCCCGTTCGCGCTGCGTGCCGCCGGGCTGCGCGTGCGCGATATCGGCATCACCTTCGATGTGGCCCTGCAGCGCGAGCAGGTACGTGCGGGCGTTACCGAAGGCCGGGTCTGGGTCAGTGCGGAAGGCGCTGCCGGCCCTCCACTGGCCGATCTGCGCGCCGGCCAGAGCGCGCGCATCGACAATGCTGGCCGCCATGCGCGGGTGTCCGACGAGAACATCGCCGCGATGACGGTGGTGGCAGCGCCGCGTGGTGTTCCGTGATGACCGCCTGGGCGATGTGGCCGACCAGTTCAACCGGCTCAACCGGGTGCGGCTGCAGGTGGACGATCCCGCCGCAGCCGCGTTGTGCCTGACCGGCAACCTGCATGGCGATGATGTGGAATCGCTGCGGCTGTTCCTGGCGCAGCAGCCGCACCTGCAGGCGGTGCGCGAGGGCCATGTGATCCGGGTGCGCAGCCGCCAGTGAGGCGCTGCGGCCCCGGCGGCGCTGTCACGGAAAATTCATGAAGAAAACGGTACCCGACCTGCTGCAGGCGGGCTCGTAGTGGATAGGCAGGCGCAGGAGCGTCGGCCGCCCTCCACCAACGGACGACCCTTTCATGAGCCGCAGCCGTATCCTGTTCCTCTCCATCGCGCTTGCCGCGCCCGGCGCCGTGTCGCAGGCCATTCCGCCGCAGCCGCTGGACAACGCGCTGAACCAGCTGTCCAGCCAGACCGGCATCAAGTTCATCTACGACGCGGCGGCCGGCAACCCGACCACGCGCGGCGTACCGGCCGGGCAAGCCACCGAACAGGCACTGCGCCAGCTGCTGGAAGGCACCGGGCTGCGCTACCGCTACATCAACGCTGACACCATCACCATCGAGGGTGCACCGGCCAGCGCGCCGGCCCCGAAGACTGCTGCCGCCGCTACGGCCAGTGCCGATGCGGGCGCAGCACCGTCGGCGCAGCCGGTGGACCTGGAACAGGTGGTGGTAACCGGCTTTCGCCAGAGCCTGCTGGTGGGCCGCGACCTGAAGCGCGATGCGGTCGGCAACCAGGACGTGATCGTGGCGCAGGATATCGCCGCCTTTCCGGACCTGAACCTGGCCGAATCGCTGCAGCGCGTGCCGGGCGTGGCGATCACCCGCGATGCCGGTGAAGGCCGCCAGATTTCGCTGCGTGGCCTGGGCCCGGATTTCACCCGTACCCAGCTCAACGGCATGGAAGTGCTGGGCAACACCTCGTCCGGCTTCGACAACCGCGGCTCGGTCAGCCGCACGCGCAGCTTCGACTACAGCCTGTTCGCCTCGGAGCTGTTCAACCGCGTGGTGGTGGAAAAGTCCTATGCGGCCGAACAGGATGAAGGCGGTATCGGCGGCACGGTGAGCCTGACCACCGCGCGCCCGTTCGACTATGAAGGCCGCAAGCTGGTGCTGGGCGCCAAGGCGCAGACCAACACCAACACCAGCGGCGTGACCCCGCGCGTGGTGGGCCTGGCCTCCAACCGCTGGCAGACCGATGCCGGCGAGTTCGGCATCCTGGCGTCGGCCGCGTACTCGCGCAATGACGTCAACGAGTACGGCATGCGCAGCTGGGACTGGACCAAGATCAACGTGAGCGCGGCCAACATCGGCCCGAACGTGTCGGCTGCCGACCGCGACCGCCTGATCAATGCCAAGGGCCAGGACCGCATTTCCGCACCGCAGGCCACCAGCCCGTCCACATGGTATGCGCAGCGCGAGCGGCTGGGGCTGACCACCACGCTGCAGTGGCGCCCCAACGATCGTGCCGAAATGAGCCTGGACCTGATGTACGGCACGCTCAGCAACGACCGGCACGAATACGCGATGGCACCGGCCGGCGTGAACGCGCTGACCGGCGATGTGCGTGGCACGCAGCGCCTGAACGCGGCGGAGATCCGTGGCGACAGCCTGGTCTACGCTGACTGGTCCGGCGTGGACATGCGCAATGAATCCAAGCATTCCGAAGACAAGACCACCTTCACCCAGGCGGTCTGGAACGGCAGCTTCCAGGCCACCGACCACCTGCGTTTCCAGGCACTGGCGGGCTGGGCGCGCTCGGAGTTCAAGGGCCCGGTGTTCGACAAGATCTTCACCCAGGCGGTGAACCAGAACTTCAGCTACGACTTCCGTGGCGGCAACCCGGCGGTGACCCATTACGGGCATGACACCACCGATGCGTCGATCTGGAGCCTGATGCGAGCCGACGCGCGCGAGGACTACATCCGCAGCGACTACAGGACCGCCGAACTGAACGGCCTGTGGGACTTCAGCATGTCCTCCTCGCTGCGTTTCGGCGTGGACTACAAGGACTTCGGCAACGACGGCTGGACCCGCTTCAACCGCGTGGACTGGTACAACAACCCCAACCGCCCGGCGCCGGTGTTGAACGTGCTCGGCTACGATTCGCTGCTGCCCTACGTGGTGGCCGATGTCGATGCGACCTTCGCGCGTACCGGCCAGCTGCGTGACCTGACAACGGCCAACGACCAGCCCGGCACCAACTATTCGATCAGCGAGCGCACCAAGGCCGCCTATGCCCAGTACGAGCTGGACACCGACCTGGCCGGCATGCGCTTGCGTGCCAACGCCGGCCTGCGCTACTACCGCACCACGCTGACCTCGTCCGGCTCGGTGGCCACCAACAACGGCCTGGTGCCGGCGGTGATCACCAACACCTACGACGGCGTGCTGCCGGCGTTGAACGTGGCCCTGGAAGTGCGCCCGGACATGATCCTGCGGCTGGGTGCCAGCCGCAACATCAGCCGCCCGGGCCTGGGCGACCTGCGTGCGGCCGGCTCGGTCAGCTTCACCCCGTTCGGCGGCAGCGTCAGCGCCGGCAACCCGAACCTGGAGCCGTTCAAGGCCGACTCCATCGATGCCTCGTGGGAGTACTACATGGGCACCCACGGCTTCATCTCGCTGGGGGTGTTCCACAAGACCATGGATTCGTTCATCACCGCCGAGACCGCGTCGGTGCCCTACGGCTCCATCGGTTACCCGAACTCGCTGCTGGGCCCGGGCCAGGATGGCAGCACGATCTATTCGTACAGCCGCCCGGTGAACGGTGACGGTGCCTCGATCAAGGGTGCCGAGTTCGCTTTCCAGCGCGACTTCGACTTCCTACCGGCGCCGTTCGATGGCTTCGGCTTCGCCGCCAACGTCACCTATGCCAAGGGCGAGACCGATGCGATGGTGGACGGCGTGCGCCACACGCTGGCGCTGGCCAACCTGTCCAAGTGGTCGTCCAACGTCACGCTGTACTACGAAATCCCGGTGTGGGGTGCGCGCATCTCCAGTGCGTGGCGTGATGGCTACCTGGACGGCATCGGCGGCAACGGCAACGTCGGCTCGGGCTATCGCGCGACCAACAACGTAGACGCCAACATCTTCTGGAACGTGAACCCGCACCTGAAGGTGGCGCTGGAGGCGATCAACCTGACCAACTAGGAGATCAACCAGTACACCGACATCAACGCGCTGCGCTCGACGTCGTGGACGCGCAGCGGGCGCACCTACACGCTGGGCCTGACCTACACGTTCTGAGCACGCACGCTGCAACCGCATGCCCGGCCGGCCGATGCGCCGGCCGGGCACGGCTGTGGGGTACCTGAAAGGAGTTCCTGGATGTCTGATCTACCCTCGCTGCTGCTGGCAGCGCTTGCCGCAGTGGCTGCGCACACTGCGCCGCCCCCTGTCTCCGGCACCTCGCCAGCGTGCGACCGCGCCTGCCGGGATGCCACGTTGCGGCTGAACGACATGACCGTGGTGGGCACGCACAACAGCTACAAGCAGGCCATTCCGCGCGCCGAGCTGGCCGCCCTGAGCGCCCGTGATGCCGGTGCGGTGGCACTGGACTACGCGTTTCCCAGCCTGACCCGGCAGCTGGAAGCCGGCGCGCGCCAGCTTGAAATCGATGTACTGAACGATCCCGATGGTGGCCGCTATGCGCGACCGATGACCGCGCTCGGCCAGGGCACGACCCTGTCGCCGACCTTCCACGCGGCCATGGCGCAACCCGGCTTCAAGACGCTGCACATGCCCGATGTGGATTTCCGCAGTTCCTGCTTGCGTTTCGTGCAGTGCCTGCAGGAGATCGACACGTGGTCGCGCGCGCACCCGCAGCACGTGCCGCTGCTGATCCTGCTCAACGCCAAGACCGGTGCGCCCTCGCTGCCGGGCGGCGTGCGGCCGCTGGACTTCAATGCGGCGGCCTGGGATGCGCTGGATGCCGAGATCCGTTCGGTGTTTGGTGTCGACCGCCTGATTTCACCTGACAGCGTGCGCGGCAGCCATGCCACTTTGCGCGAAGCGGTGCTGGCTGGCGGCTGGCCGCGGCTGCAGCAGGCGCGTGGCAAGGTGTTGTTCGCACTGGACGAAGATGCCGCCAAGGTGGCGCAGTACAGCGCCGGCCGGCCCTCGCTGCAGGGACGGGCGATGTTCGTCAACAGCGACGAGCACAGCCCGGCGGCGGCCTACCTGACTCTCAACGACCCGATCGCGCAGGCCGCGCGCATCCGTGCGGCGGTCGCGCAGGGTTTCATCGTGCGCACGCGCGCCGACGCGGAGACCGAAGAGGCCCGGCGCAACGACACGCGACGACGCGCAGCCGCCTTCGCCAGCGGCGCTCAGTACATTTCCACCGACTACCTGTGGCCGGACCTGCGTTTTTCCGGCTACACCGTGCGCCTGCCGGCAGGACAGGTGGCGGTGTGCAACCCGCAACGCGGCGCGCAGCGCTGCCACGGCGCAGCACTGGAACCCTGAGCACCCCGTGCCGGCGATGGCACGACGATGGCGGGAGGGCGGCGCCTGCGGGGGTGCCGTCCTCCCGGCCGGGTACGCCGGGCTACAGCCCGAGTGCGGCCAGCAGAGTCTCGTTCTGGCGCTCGATGCGCGCGCGGTCGGGGTCCAGCAGCAGGGTGCGCCACATGCCCTGCACGTAGGTGGCGACGACCGCAGCCACTGCCTGCACGTCATAACCCGGCGGCAGCTGGCCACTGTCCGCGCCGCGCTGCAGGCGCGCCTGCACGGCCTGGCGCAGCGTTTCGAAACCACCGCGTGCGCGCGCAGCCAGCATCGGGTCTTCCAGCACGTCCTCGCTGGCCATGCCGGCCACCATGCACAGGCGTGAGGCGGCCTGCCCGGCATCGAGCTGGTCCAGGCCGACGGTCAGCAGTGCGCGGATGCCCTGCCCCGCCGTGGCGGCGGCCTCCAGTGCATCGAAGCGCGGCTGCAGCACCGTGTCCTCGTAGTGCTGCAGTGCGGCCAGGTACAGGTCCTTCTTGCTCTTGAGGGTGTTGTAGAACGAGCCCTCGCCGATGCCGATGGCCTTCATCAGGTCGCGCACGCCGGTGGTGGAGTACCCGCCTTTCCAGAACGTGCGCATCGCCGTGTCCAGCGCCTGCTCGTGGTCGAATGTGATGCGCTTGCCCATGGCGGCAGTATACGGGGCCACGCGCAGCCCCCGGCAGCGGCCATCAGCCGGCGTGCCGGGCGACATCCTTCAGCGCCTGCACGAACGCGGCCGGGTCTTCCTTTGGTGGATGGTGGCCGACGCCGGGCAGTGCGCGCGTTTCATAGTGGTGGCTGAAGCGGCTGCGATCCTCGGCGCTGTCCGGTGCCCATGACGGATCGTTGCGGGTTTCCAGCACGATGGTCGGGGCGGTGATCGGCGGCCGCCGCTGTAGCCGGGCAGCCAAAGCGGCCAGGGCCGGATCGCCTTCGGCATTGCCGTACCAGTGGCGGTAGTTGTGCACGCTGGTGGCCACCCAGTCCGGGTTGTCGAGCGCGGCCATCGACGCCTGGAAGAACGCTTCGGGAATCGCCCAGCCGGGCGACCATAGTTCCCAGCAGCGCCGTGCATAGCTGCGCCGGTGCTGGGCAAGATACGCCTGGCCCTGCGTGGTGTTGAGCACGAAGCGGTACCAGCCCTCTTCCAGCCGGCCCGGGGGCAGCAGGCCGTCGGCGGGCATCAGCACCGGCACGATCAGGTAGCCGGGGCTGCCCACCACCAGGCCGCGCACGCCTTCCGGCCACAGCGTGGCGGCCGCAGCGGCGACGCGGTTGCCCCAGTCGAAGCCGCCGAGGATGGCGCGCGGCAGCTGCAGGGCATCCATCAGGTCGATGACATCCTTGCCGAGCGCGGCCTGCTCACCGGAACGCATTACGCTGGCGTCGCGGTAGGTGGTGGCGCCGAACCCGCGCAGGTACGGCACGATCACCCGGAACCCGGCGGCCACCAGCGCGGGCACGACCTCGTCGTAGCTGCGCGGGCTGTAGGGCCAGCCGTGCAGCAGCAGGATGGGCGGCCCGTCCTCCGGCCCGCTGTGTTCGTAGGCAATGGTGAGTGAGGGCGTACTGGCGAAGCGCAGGCTGGGCGCCGCAGTGGGCAACGGATTGTTCGGCATCGGCGTGGCAGCGGGGTTCAGATGGGACAGCGGGCGGGCGTGGGCCAGCGGTGCGGCCGCAGCCAGGGCGGCCGCACCGAGCAGCTGCCGGCGGGTCAGGCGGGGGTTCATGGCGCGGGCAGTCTCAGGTGGCTGACGGCGCGCTGCGGACGTTGGCAAACGCGCGCCAGAGTTCGCGCGCGAACAGCGCCGGCTGTTCGAACGCCGCGAAATGACCGCCCTTGTCCACCGTGTTCCAGTAGATCAGGTTCGACCATGCCGCTTTAGCCCACGAGCGCGGCGCCAGGCAGGTCTCCTTCGGGAAGATGCTGGCGGCCATCGGCAGGCTGACCGGTTCGGCCGAGAAGAAGGTGTGCGAACGCAGCGTGCGGGCGTCGCAGCTTTCCCAGTACAGGCGTGCACTGGAGGCGCCGGTGCCGGTGAACCAGTGCAGCGCGATGTCGTCGAGCATCTGGTCGCGGCTCAGCGCGGCTTCCGGGCCGTCACTGCTGTCGCTCCATTCGCCGAACTTCTCGTACATCCACATGGCCAGCGCCAGCGGTGAATCGTTGAGCGCATAGCCGATGGTCTGCGGGCGGGTGTTCATCTGGTCGGCATAGCCGGCCTTGCGGTCCAGGTAGACCTCGATGGTATCGAGGGCGCGCTGTTCCTCGGCGCTGGGCGTGGCGGGCCGCTGCAGCGGTGCGACCAGCGGCAGGTTCACGTGGCCGGCCAGCAGGCCCGGTGGCCGCTGGCTGGCCAGCGCATGGGTCACCGCCGCGCCCCAGTCGCCGCCCTGCGCAACCCAGTGCGCGTAGCCCAGCCGTTCGTGCATCAGCAGTGCCCAGGCACGGGCGATGCGCGGAATGCCCCAGCCCTGCCCCGCCGGCTTGTCGGAGAAGCCGTATCCGGGCATCGACAGCACCACCACGTGGAAGGCGTCCTCGGCACGGCCACCGAAACGGGTGGGTTCGGTCAGACGCTCGATGGTCTGCAGGAATTCCACCACCGAGCCCGGCCAGCCGTGATTGAGCAGCAGCGGCAGCGCACCCGGATGTGGCGAGCGTGCATGGATGAAGTGGATGCCCAGCCCGTCGATCTGGGTTCGGAACTGCGGGAACGCATTGATGCGCTGTTCGAACTGGCGCCAGTCGTGGCGATGGCGCCAGTGATCGATCAGGCCACGCGCGGCCTGCAGCGGCACGCCCTGTTCCCAGCCGGCGACGGTCTCGGTTTCCGGCCAGCGGATGGCCGCCAGGCGCACCTGCAGGTCGTCCAGCGCCGCCTGCGGAATCTGCACGCGGAACGGCACCACGCCGGGGCGTTCCGGCGGCACGACGAAGGCGGGAGCCTGCGGAGGCGCGGCGGAAGCATGCGGCGCGGCGGCGGCCAGTGCGTTGCCCACCGGCAGCGCAGCGGCGGCACCGGCCAGGGCCATGAAAGTGCGGCGATTGATGCCGGTGGGATCGGTCACGGGAGACACCTGAGGGTTGGAGGAAGTAACTGTAACGACCGCTACAATAATCCTCCGACCCAAGGCGGCGGTCAAGCGCGCCTTGGGTCGGCCCCTGGCGTGGGTCAGCTGCCGCTCATCTGCCCGCTGCGCCGCCCCCGCCCTCGCGGCGGGCGGCTGGAGTGCCTGAAGTGATTGGGGCGGCATCCGGCGCGACGTCGGACAGGCCCAGCACCCGGGCCATCACCCGGCTGAAGATGGGCGCCGCCACCGAGCCGCCGCCGTAATGGCCCTTGCGTGTGTCGGGGTCATCCACCACCACGGCCACCGCGTAGCGCGGGTGCTCGGCCGGTGCGATACCCGCGAACAGGAACATGTAGCGACGCTCGTAGCCGCCGGCACAGGCTTTGCGTGCGGTGCCGGTCTTGCCAGCCACGCTGTAGCCGGCGATCTGCGCCTTGGCCGCCGTGCCGCCGGGGGCGGTGACCGTGCGCAGCATGCGCATCACCTGGTCGGCCACCGCAGCCGGCACTGCGCGCGAACAGACCCGCGGCGTGCCCCGTTCGAAGCGGGGCTGCACGCGCACGCCATGGTTGGCCAGTGTGGCGTACGCGTTGGCCAGCTGCAGCGTGGTCATCGACAGGCCGTAGCCATAGGCCATCGTCTGCTTGGTGGTGCCCGACCAGCGCGCAATGGATGGAATGGCGCCACTGCGTTCGCCGGGAAACCCGCTGCCGGTGACCCGCCCCACGCCCAGCCGCACCAGTGTGTCGTGCAGCTGGGCGTTGCTCAGCCGTCGCGAGATCAGCGAAACGCCGACGTTGGAGCTTTTGGTCAGGATGCTGGTGGTGTCCAGCACCCCCAGGTTGCGCTAGTCGCGGGTCACGAAACACCCGTTCTGGATCCAGCCGGGCGAGGTATCGAAAACCGTCGATGGCGTGACCACGCCGGCATCCAGCGCGGCCGATACTGTGAACGGCTTGACCGTGCTGCCCGGCTCGAACACATCGGTCACCGCGCGGTTCCTGCGCACGCCGCTGTTGCCTTCGGTTGGGCGGTTGTTGTTGTAGGAGGGCCAGTTGACCATCGCGATGACCTCGTCGCTGCCGATCTCGAGCACCACCACGCTCGCCGCCGCCGCGCCGAATTCATCCATGGCCGCCTGCAGCCCGGTGTAGATGGCGTACTGCATGCGCGCATCGACCGTGAGGTGGATATCCTCGCCCGGCACCGCAGGCTGCCCTGCCCCGTGCAGTTCCACGGCCCGGCCGAGCCGGTCGGCAATGACCTCCTGGTGGCCCGGGTGCCCGGCCAGGCGCGCCTCCATCACCAGCTCCAGCCCTTCCTGCCCCTTCCCCTCGATGTTGGTGGTGCCCACCAGCTGCGCGAAGTGCTCGGCCTGCGGGTAGAAGCGCCGGAACTCCTGCCGGCTGTGCACCCCGGCCGGTGCGGCGGCGGCAACACGCGCCAACTGGTCTGGATCGCGCCGCCGGTAGCCGGGCAGGTAGACGAACCGGCGGTGGCGGTGCCGGCGCAGCAGTGCAGCCAGCTGCTGCACATCGATGCTGGTGGCCGCGGCCAGCGCCTGTGGCGTGCCGCCGGCCTCGTTGAACTCGCGCGGGTCCAGCCACAGCGAGGCCACCGGCGCAGAACCGGCAATGACCACGCCGTTGCGGTCGTACAGCGTGCCCCGGTGCGCGCGCAGCGAGCGGCGGTGCAGCATGCGCGCCTCGGCTTCCTTCATGTAGAAGCCGCGGTTGATCACCTGCACATCGGCCGCGCGCAGCACCAGGGCCACGCCCATCATGGCCATGGCCGCACACACCAGGCGGAAGCGGATGCGGACGTCGTAACGGCTGCCGGCGGTGCGCTGCGCGGGCCGGCGGGCACCGTGCGGGCGGAACTGCTTCAGGAACGGCATGCGCGCAGGCCTGCTTACAGCGGCTGGTCGGCGATGTAGGACAGCAGGCTGGAGACCGCTTCGATCACGCGCTGCTGGCTGCGTGCATCGCCCTGCGCAACGCAGGCACGCTCGGCGCCGCGCAGCGTGGCCATATGGCTGCGCAGCAGCGGGTACGGCCCGGCCAGCACCTGCGCGCCGTCATAGCCGGCGGCCAGTGCCGGGGCCACCTGCGGTGAGCGCACCGCGCGGATGTCGAACAGTTCGTGGTGCACACGTGTCACATCGCAGGCGGCGATGGCATCGAACGCGTAGCGCCACGCCGAGGCGTTGGCCTCGCTCATCGCCAGCGCGTCCAGCACGCGGCCGGTGTCAGCGGCATCGGGGAGCTCGGGGATCTCGGGGATTTCAGTGCTATCGGCCGAAGCGCGGGCGCTGGGCAGCAGCAGGAGCAGAGGGAGCGCGAACAGCAGGTGTCGTGGCATGGCAACGCTCGGGGGGATGACGGCGGCGCCGCGCTGGGCCGGGGATGGCAGCCCGGGTTGCGCGGCACTGGCAGGCATTGGAGCAGCCCGGTCCGTTTATTTCATTCACGGTGTTTTTTGGCTATGTTAGGTTGCACCTAACAATGGAATGACGATGGAACGGCGCCATCTGGAGTACTACGTGGCCATCGCCGAGGAGCTGCATTTCGGCCGCGCCGCGCTGCGGCTGGGCATCGCCACGCCCACATTGAGCGTGCAGATCCAGGAGATCGAGCGCCGCCTGGGTGCGCGCCTGCTCGACCGCAGCAGCCGCACCGTGGCGCTGACGTCGGCCGGTGAGATCTTCCTGCGTGAAGCGCGCGATGTGCTGATGCAGTTCGAGCGCGCCGAGACCGCGGGGCGGCGTGCCGGCCGCGGGGAGATCGGCCGCCTGGCCTTGGGCTACGTCGGTTCGGCGGTGTTTGCCGGCACGCTGCAGGAGCAGCTTCGCCAGTTCCGCGACGCCCACCCGGCTGCGGATCTGCAGGTCAGTGAATGGCCGATGGGCGTGCTGCCGGCGATGCTGGACGAAGGCCAGCTGGACCTTGCATTCTGCCGCATGCCGATGGCACTGCCGCGCAGCCTGGCCTTCCACGATCTGGTGGAGGACCAGTTCTGCGTGGCCGTGGCCGAGACCCACCCGGCCGGCTGCACCGGTACCCCGGTGCAGCCGGCCTCGCTGGCGCAGGACTGGTTCGTGATGCCCGAACAGGCCGCAGGTGCCATGGAAGTGGCACGCCGCGGCAACTTCATTCCCAAGGTCTGCGCACAGCCGGGCCATCTGCCGGCCGTGCTGGCGCAGGTTTCGGTGGGCGTGGGCAGCGTGGCGATCGTCCCCTCGGCCCTGCGCGTTGCGGTTGCCCTGCCCGGCATGGTCTATCTGCCCATTGCCGGCGCCCCGATCGTGTCCACCATTGCCGCGGTGTACCGCCACAATGAAGCCTCGCCGATCGTCACCCGGCTGATCGAGCAGATCACCGCAACTCCGCCACGGTGCCTGCCGCGCCTGGGCAGCTGAGACCTTCAACCCGGCGCCGTGGTGCCGGCCTGGCGCGCGCGGAATTCCGGCGTGGTCACCCCGCCCACGCCCCAGCTGTCTAGGTCCACTTCGTCGATGACCACGAAGGTCGATTCGGGCGCCTTGCCCATCACCTCGTACAGCAGCGCGCTGACGCCGTGGATCAGCGCTTTCTTCTGTTCCGGCGTGGTAGCGCTGGCGCCGGGCCGGGTGCCTTCGCGGGTTACCTTGATGTTCACGTAGGGCATGTCGTTGCTCCGGTAGTGGGCTCATGAATGGGCTCAGGCGCCAGCGATCTGGCCACCGTCCACGTGCAGGGTCTCGCCGGTCACGAAGCCGGCATCCTCCAGGTACAGCACGGCCCGGGCGATGTCCTCCACGCTGCCCAGGCGCTGCATCGGGTGCAGGCCGGCCAGCGCCGGGTGGCTGGCCACCGGGTGCATCGGCGTGTTGATGATGCCCGGCGAGACCGCGTTGACGCGGATGTTGCGCGCGGCATATTCGATGGCCAGGCTGCGGGTGGCGGCATCCAGGCCACCCTTGGTCAGCGAAGCCCGCACCGAGGGCACGTTGGAATTGGCCTTGTCCACCAGCGTGGTGGTGATCTGCACGACGTGGCCACCGCCCTGCGCCAGCATCGCCTCGATGGCCGGCTGGGTGGTATTGAAGAAGCCATCCAGGTTGGTGGCCAGCATGTCGCGGTACTGCGCCGGCGTGTACTGGGTGAACGGGCTGGTGATGAAAATGCCGGCATTGTTCACCAGCGTATCGAGGCGGCCGAAGTGGGCCAGCGCCTGCTCGACCAGATGGCGGCCGGTTGCCGGATCGCTGATATCGGCGGCGATGGCCAGGTAGTCGGACGAGGCCGAGGGTGCGATGCGGCGCGAGGTGGCGACCACGCGGTAACCGCGGGCCAGATAGGCGCGGGCAATGCCTTCGCCCAGCCCCTGCGAGGCACCGGTGACGAGGGCGACTTTACGGGTAGTGCTCATGACCATTCCTGTTGAGTGAGGGAGCCCCTTTGGCGCCGTCAGGACGGCCGCCGCATGGGGTGGCGCTCACTCTAGGCAGGCGGGTTCTGTTCGAAAATCCGCTATTCTCGATCAATGGATGATAAAAAACGCACAGACCCGGACTGGCAGGACATCCGCGTATTCCTTGCGCTGGGCCGCTACGGCAGCCTGTCGGCGGCGGCGCGTGCGCTGGGCACCAACCACTCGACCATCTCCCGCCGGCTGCATTCGCTGGAAACCACGCTGGGCGAAAAGCTGATGGAGCGCCGCCCGCAGGGCTACGTGCTGACCCCCGCCGGTACCCATGCGCTGGCCGCCGCCGGTGAAATGGAAACCGCCGTGCAGACGCTCGGGCGCGGGCAGCGCGACGGCACGCCACGCGGGCTGGTTCGGGTGAATGCGCCGCCGGCGCTGGCCCAGGGCTTCCTGACCTTGCCGCTGGCACAGGTGCCGCTGCACTACCCCGGGCTGGACATCGACCTGGCGTCGGACCTGCGCCCGGTCAGCCTGGAGCGCCACGTGACCGATATCACCGTGCGCCTGGATGCGCCGCAGGACGGCGATTTCATCGCCCGGCCGCTGGGCCGGATGGCGTTTGGTTTCTACGGCACGGCCGAGCACTGCCAGCGGGTGGCGGCCGGGGAGCTGCCGCCCCTGGTGGGGTTCGGCGAAGCCACCGCGTTCCTGCCCGAGGCCCTGTGGCTGGCGCGTACCTTCCCGCAGGCACGGGCGGCGTTCCGTGCCAACAACCAGCTGGCGCAGGCGGCCGCGGCCAGCACCGGCGTTGGCATCGCGCTGCTGCCGCATTACCTGGGCCGGGTGACGCCGGGGCTGCAGCACTGCCCACTGGGGCCGGTGCACCCGCCGCGCAGCATCTTCCTGCTGACCCGCCGGCAGGACCGCCAGGATCTGCCGATCTGCACCGTGGCCGACAGCCTGCTGCGCATTTTCGATGAGGCCAGGGCGCTGTTCGAGGCGTGAGATCGCCACGCCGAGCTGGCGACGTTGGCCTCGCGCGGCGTTAACCGTGCCTGCCTATGCTGGCCGGGCTGCCCGCTGGCGGGTGGCCCCTTCATTCCTGCCCGGAGACACCATGCGCCTGACCTACCGCACGCTGCTGGCCACCTGCCTGCTTGCTGCCAGCACGCTGGCCTCGGCCGAGACCGTGAACCTGACCAACAGCGCCGAGGGCGCCAACCGCGAGGCCGGCATCACCGCGGTGAAGAAGAAGCTGCAGGACGCCTGCAGCGAGCGCAAGGGCAGCGCCGATACCGGCTCGTTCGAAGTGGTGTTCGAGAAGACGTCGGCCAACCCGCAGGCGCCCAAGCCCTACTACGTCGATGGCAGGATGAAGTGCGACTTGCCCGGCTGACGCTGATGCTGACGACGCCCCGGACGGCACGCGACGTGCGGCGGCGGCATCGCGGTGCGCGCACGCCTGCACCGGAATAGACGCGCCTGCGCCCCCCCGGGGGCACGCATGCGCGCCGCGCCGGGTGGGGCGCATGAACGGCCGTGCATCGGCCGGCGACAGGCCGCACCGCGCACCGCAGCAGCCGCCATGACGCTGATATAGTCGGCGCGTCCCGGCGGGCAGCGTGCCCGCCCACACATCACACGGGGTAGTCATGGGTCTGGTACAGGCGGTGAAGGGTGCGGTCGGCGGCGTTCTGGCTGACCAGTGGAAGGATTTCTACACCGTTCCGGCGGGCCTGCCGTCCACGGCGGCGCTGTTCGCTGCGGTGCCGCGCGGCACCAATGCCGGGCATGGCTCGAACACCAGCGCGTCGTCGAACATCATCATCAACGGTTCGAAGATCGTGGTGCCCGAAGGCTACGGCCTGCTGCTGATGCAGGACGGCAAGGTGACCGCCTTCGTCGCCGAGGCCGGTGGCTATGAATGGCGTTCGGACGACCTCAACTCACAGTCGATCTTCGCCGGCGACGGCCTGGTCGGCCCGCTGATCCGCCAGAGCTGGGAACGCTTCAAGTTCGGCGGCCAGCCGGGCGCGCAGCAGGCAGCCGTCTTCGTCTCGCTGAAGGAACTGCCGGACAACCGTTTCGGCACCCAGTCGGAAATCTACTGGGACGACGGCTTCCTCGGCACCCAGGTGGGTGCGCTGACGCGCGGCTCCTACACGCTGAAGATCGTCGACCCGATCCTGTTCGTGAAGAACTTCGTACCGGCCAGCTACCTGCAGCCGGGCCAGGTGTTCGACTTCACCGATCTGGACAACGCCGCGGCCAGCCAGCTGTTCAATGAAGTGGTCGGCTCGCTGGCCCCGGCGTTCAGCCTGTACACCAACGATCCGTCCAAGGGCAACCGCATCACCCGCCTGCAGCAGGATTCGCTGGGCTTCGCGCAGAGCCTGTCGGCGGCGGTGGAACAGGGTTACCAGTGGAACTCCGATCGCGGCCTGGCCATCGTCAAGACCGCCATCGTTTCCATCGAGTACGACGCCAACACCCGCGAACTGCTCAAGACCGTGCACCGCGCCGACGCGCTGGCCGGTGCCCGTGGCAATTCCAACCTGCAGGCCAGCGTGGCGCAGGGCATCCAGTCGGCCGGCGAGAACGGCGGTGCAGCCGGGCTGGTCGGCGTCGGCATGGCCTCGGGCATGTTCGGCGTGGGCGGCATGCAGCAGCCGGTTCCCCCGGCCGCTGACGACCCGGTGGCCAAGCTGAAGAATGCCAAGGAAATGCTCGACCTGGGGCTGATCACCCAGGGCGACTATGACGCGCTCAAGGCCAAGGCACTGGGCCTGTAAGCAGGACGCACGACCACCATGTCCACGCCTGGAAACACGCCGCCGCCGCTGCCGTCCCCGGCGGCGGCGATGCTCCCGCCATTGCCCGACGCCGCCCCCAGTGGCCCCGGCTCGCCGCAGGATGTCCCGCCGCTGCCCGGCAGTTTTCCGCTGGACACCGCGCAGCTGCCCGAGGCGATCCGCAACGAAGTGGAAGCGCCCGATCCGGTGGCGCTGGACACCGCTTCGGAGGAACTGAAGGACGGTGCCAACCGCTGCCCGAAGTGCGGCGCCACCGACGTTCGGCTGAAGATCGGCAGCGACGTGCTGGTCTGCCTGTACTGCCGCCACGAGTGGCAGAGCACGCGCGTGCAGGAAGCCTTCGGGCTCAGCGATGACCTGGACCACCTGCAGGGCACGATCATCGCCTCCGGCGCGCGTGACATCGAGGCCGACACCGCCAGCCTGATGACCTTCAAGTGCAGCGGCTGCGGCGCGGAAGTGACCATCAACACCGAAACCGCGATGACCGCACGCTGCCACTGGTGCCGCCATGTGTTCGGGGTGAACGAGCAGATCAGCAACGGTGCGGTGCCCGATGCGGTGCTGCCGTTCCGCATCGCCAAGAACGATGCGGTGGCGCGCATCCGCCAGTTCGTCGACAAGCGCCGGCTGTTCGCGCTGAAGGCGTTCAAGGATAAATTCACCCCCGAGAACGTGGTGGGCGTGTACATGCCCTACATGATCGTGGACAGCAATGTCAGCGCGGCGGTGGCCGGCAAGGGTGAGATCAAGACCGCCGAATACACCCGCGGCAACGACAACAACAAGCAGACCTACTACGACGCTGACATCTACCAGGTGGAACGCCAGGTCGATTTCACCGTGGACGACCTGCCGCTGGAATCGTCGGCCGAGCGCGGCAATCTCGATGTCAGCGTCAACACCAACAACATCATCAACACCATCCTGCCGTTCGATACCCAGAACGCGCTAAAGTGGAACGCGTCCTACCTGCTCGGCTTCACCTCGGAAAAACGCAACGTGGATGTGGAGGCACTGCGGCCGCGGCTGGAGGACCAGCTGCTGTCGATCGCGCGCTCGGAAGTGGAAGCCACGGTGCGCCGCTACGACCGTGGCGTGCGCTGGGAGCAGGAACAGCTGGAGGTGCATGGCACGCGCTGGGTGTCGATGTACCTGCCGGTGTGGCTGTATTCGTACCACCAACCCGGCCGCAACGGCGGCATGCTGCATTACATCGCGGTCAACGGCCGCACCGGGGAGACCATGGGCAGCGTGCCGGTGCAGCAGTGGAAGATGCTGCTGGCCGCGCTGACCACCGGCTCCATTGTCGAAGCCCTTGCCCTCGCGTTCCTGGTAGCCGCCCGATGAGTGATGACAGTGCCTTTGCCCTGCTTGCCGCAGGCCCCGCCGCCGGTGCCGCCCTGTACTGGGCGTTGTACCGCTACTACCGCAACACCGACAAATCGCACGGGTTCGAGCGCGAAACGGCGATCAATGCCAAGCCGGTAACCGGCTCGGACCGCCGTGTCGATTCGATCAGCGGCACGCGCGAGCCGCGCATCCGCGGTGACAACGTGCGCGAGTACCGGCGACGGGTCGCGCGCATCCGGCAGGAATAGCCCCGCTGGCGATGGCGCGGCGCTGGTTTACAAGGCGCCGCGCACCGCGCCCAGCAGTTCCCGCAGGCTGAACGGCTTGGGCAGCAGGTGCATGCCCTGCCCCAGGAAGGCTTCGCGCACCGCGGCGCGCTCGGTGTAGCCGGTGATGAACAGCACCGGCAGCTGCGGATGGATCTCGCGGGCGGCGTCGGCCAGCTGCCGCCCGTCCATGCCGGGCAGGCCGACATCGGACAGCAGCAGGTCGAAGCTGGGCGCCTGGCGCAGCGTGCGCAGCGCCTGCCGCGCATCGCTGGCCACGGCCACGTCATAGCCGGCCTCGCTGAGCATCTCACCCACCATCAACCGCACCGAATCGGTGTCGTCCACCAGCAGGATGTGCTCGGCTTGGCCGCGCGGCGATTCCAGCAGGCGCGCAGGCAGTTCGGCATCCAGCGGTGCGCCGGCCGGCAGCAGCAGCTCCACCTCGGTGCCCTCGCCCATTTCGCTGGCGATGCGTGCACTGCCACCGCTCTGGCGCGCGAACCCGTAGGTCATCGACAGGCCCAGCCCGGTGCCCTCGCCCTGCGGCTTGGTGGTGAAGAATGGCTCGAACACCTTGCGGACCAGTTCAGGCGGAATGCCCGGGCCGGTGTCGATCACTTTCAGGCTGATGTACGGGCCCGGGTCCAGTCCGTGGTCCTGCACCACCTCCACCGCTTCGGCGCGCAGGCGGATCAGCCCCTGCCCGCCCAGCGCGGAGGCGGCGGCGATGGATACGTATTGCGGCACCTTCTCCAGCCGCGAGGCCCCGACCGCCAGCTCGATCATGTCCAGCCCGGAAATGATGGTGGTCAGCAGGTTGTTGAAATCATGGGCGATGCCGCCGGTCAGCTGCCCCAGCGAATCCATCTTCTGCGCCTGCAGCAGCTCACCTTCGGTGCGCTCGCGCTCGGCAATCTGGTGGGCCAGCTCGGTGGTAGCCGTTTCCAGTTCGGCGCGCTGTTCGCGGGCCCGGTTGTGGTCCTCGGTCACGTCCTCCACCACCAGCAGGCCGTTGCCGCTGCGCCGGTCGGGGGTCAGGCGCCACTGGGTCATCCGCGCGCCGTGCGCGCCGGCAATGGCGTACTGGCCCTGCCAGCGCTCCTGGCGCGACAGCGCATGGCGCAGGTCCAGTACGAATTCGGGGTTGCCCGGCAACGCCGCCTGCAGCGACGCGCCCGGGGACAGTTCACCGAACAGGCGCAGGAACGCGGCATTGCATTCATGCACCCGCAGCTGCTCGTCCAGCATCGCCAGCGGCACGTTGACCTGGCTGAAGATCTCGCGGAAGCGGGCGTCGGCCTCACGCAGCGCCTCTTCGGCGCGGCGCGCGCAGCAGGCTGCGCAGCGTGGCCAGCAGCACGTCCGGGTCGACCGGGTGGATCAGGTAGGCATCGGCGCCGTTGTCCAGGCCGGTGATCATGTCGCCGGTAGCGATCGAGGCCGCCGAGACGTGGATGACTGGCAGCAGCTGCGTGCGCGGCACCTCGCGCAGCTGGCGCACCACATCGAAGCCGCTCATGTCCGGCAGGTTCACATCCAGCAGCGCCGCACCGAATTCGCTGTCGGCCAGCCGCTGCAGGCCCTCGCCGCCGGCGGCCGCTTCGGTCACCGTATAGCCGTGGCGTTCCAGCACCCGCCGCGCCGAATACCGCGTGGCGGCGTTGTCATCGACGATCAGGATGCGGTCAGACTGGGGCATCGGCAGTCTCCTGCAACTGCAGCGGCAGTACCACGTGGAAAGAGGAGCCGTGGCCGGGACGGCTTTCCGCGTCCACGCGCCCGCCCAGCAGGGCGGTAAAGCGCCTGCACAGCGACAGGCCCAGGCCGGTGCCGTGCAGGCGTTTCTGCAGCGGCGAATCCACCTGTACGAAATCCTCGAACAGCGTGGGCAGCAGGTCCGGCGCGATGCCTATACCGGTATCGCGCACGGTGAAGCGGATCTCACCGTTGCCTTCCGGTTGCGCCGAGACCACCACGCGCCCTTCCGGGGTGAACTTCAGGGCGTTGGAGATGTAGTTGCGCAGGATCTGCGCCAGCTTCTTGTCATCGGTGTAAAGCAACGGCAATGATGGCGGCGGGTCTTCGAACACCAGGTCCACGCGCTGGCAGCTTTCCACCAGCGGGCGGAACATGCCGCGCAGTGCGGCGAACAGGTCCATCAGGTCGAACCAGCCCGGCGAAATGGTGATGCGCCCGGCCTCGATCTTGGCCAGGTCGAGCAGGTCGTCGACCATTTCCCGCAGCTCGGTGGCCGAGGCGGTCACGAAACGCACCTGGCGCAGCTGTTCCTCGTTCAGCGGCCCGTCCATGCCGTCTTCCAGCAGCCGGGTCATGCTCAGGATCGAGCCCAGTGGCGTGCGGAACTCATGGCTCATGTAGGACAGGAACCGGCTCTTCAGTTCGGACACCTGGCGCAGCTGCCCGGCCTGCTCGTCCAGCTCGGCATACAGCGCCAGCACGCCCTGGTTGGTTTCATCCAGCTCGGCACGCAGGGCGGCGTTTTCCGCGGCAAGGCGTGCGGGGTCCGGCTCGGCGGGGTCGTGCGTGTGCATTACAAAGCTCCCATGCGCAGCGCAACGATGCAGGCATCATCGCGGCCGCGGTCGAAATCACGCTGCAGCACCGCCACCACCAGCGCGGGATGGCGGTGCGCCAGCCCGGGGTAGTCCTGCAGCCGCCAGCGCGCCTGCAGGCCATCGCTGTGCATGAGTAGCAGCGTGCCGGAGGCGGCGTGAACGTTGAATGGTTGTGCCTTGCGGTACTGCACGCCGACGATGCCCGGCAGCGACGCCAGGCCGCGGAAACCTTCATGGTCGGCAATGCCGGCGTTGATGTTGCCGATGCCACAGAACGCCAGGCCCGGCTCATCCATCGCCAGGCTGGCCACGGCCGCTGCGCCGCCACGGGTGCCGGCCATGTCGGCATGCAGCTGCGCGATGCCGGCCGAAGGCTCCACCACGCCGCTGCGCGCCGCCGCCTGCATGCCGGCCTGCGCCGCGTCACTGGCCGGCAGGCCGTGGCCCAGCCCGTCGATCACGCTCAGCGTGGCCTGGCTGCCCTGCACCGCCAGGTGCCAGCCATCGCCGCAGACACTTTCGCCGCGCATGGCCAGCCGCAGTGCGCCATAGGCCAGATCCACGGTGTGCACGGCGCGCTCGGGGTAGATGCGCGCCACCACGATGCTGCCGTGGGCATCGGACCAGCTGTCCAGCAGCGCCGCCTGGCGCCGCACCGTACCCAGCCCCAGGCCCTGGCTGCCGGCGGTGGAATAGCCTTCGGCCAGGCACTGCGACAGCACGAAGCCCGGCCCGGCATCGATGGTGTACAGCTCGACGCCACGGTCGCCGCGGCCGGCCACCACCGACAGGTACATGCGCCCGCCACCGCCGTGGCGCAGCAGGTTGCTGGCCAGTTCGCTGGCGGCCAGCGCCACGCGGCCGGCGTCCGTCTCGTCGAAACCGATCTGTTCGGCCAGTGCCAGCGCTTCACGCCGTGCCTGGCCGACCTGGGTCGATTCCTCCACGACCACGACGCGGGTGACGTGGCCGGAGAAATTCATGTCCATTTGGTGATGCTGATCCGCGTTCCCTTGCCTGGCGCGCTGTCCAGTTCGAAGTCGTCCACCAGCCGGCGCGAGCCGGACAGCCCCAGGCCCATGCCCTTGCCGGACGACCAGCCATCGGTGAGGTCCTGTTCGATGTTGGCGACGCCCGGGCCTTCGTCGGAAAACTGCAGCCGCACGCCACGGCGCACGCCGCGTTCCACCACTTCCCAGTGCATCTGCCCACCACCGCCGTAGATGACGGTGTTGCGCGCCAGTTCACTGGCTGCGGTGACCAGCTTGGTCTGGTCGACCAGGTGCAGGCCGCAGCCGACCGCTGCCTGGCGCACGGCCTGCCGGGCCAGAACCACATCCTGCTCGGTGCGTACCTGCGGCACGCCTTGGGTCGCGCTCATGGCACCTCGTCGGCACGCCGCAGCAGGCGCATGCCACGCTCGACGTTCAGGGCGGTGCGCACACCGCTCAGGTCCAGGCCCAGCTCCACCAGGGTGATCGCCACCGCCGGCTGCATGCCCACCACCACGGTGGTGGCATCCATCACCCGTGACAGCGCGGAGATGGTGGCGATCATGCGGCCGATGAACGAATCGACGATGTCCAGCGAGGAGATGTCGATCAGCACGCCACGCGCCGAGGTGCGGCGGATGCGCTCGCTCAGGTCGTCCTGCAGGTTCAGCGCCAGCTGGTCGTGCATGTCCACCTGGATGGTGACCAGCAGCAGGTCACCCATCTGCAGAATCGGAATACGGTCCATCAACGCATGGCCTGGGTGACGGTCAGGCCGGTGCGCTTGAGCGCCAACCCCAGTGCATCGGCCAGGTTGGCCTTGGTGACGATGCCCTGCAGATCCAGGCCCAGGTGCACGATGGTCTGCGCGATCTGCGGGCGCACGCCGCTGATGATGGCATCGGCGCCCATCAGGCGGATGGCGGTGACGGTCTTCAGCAGGTGCTGGGCCACCAGCGTGTCCACGGTGGGCACGCTGGTGATGTCGATGATGGCGATTTCCGAACCGGTATCGACGATGCGCTGCAGCAGCGATTCCATCACCACCTGGGTGCGCTGCGAATCCAGCGTGCCGATCATCGGCAGCGCCAGCACGCCATCCCACAGCTTCACACCGGGGTGGACAGCTCCAGCATTTCTTCCTGCTGGCGCTGGATCACGTCTTCGCGCGTCTTCTGGAACGCCTTGACCGTCTGCAGGCCCAGCTGGTCCAGCAGTTCGGTGATCGCCCACAGCTGTTCGCCCAGCGCCTGGCTGGAGCCTTCGTGCCGGGTCTGCAGCAGCTCGAACAGCGGGCGCTTCAGCGAGAAGATGAAGGCGGCCGTTTCCGAGGAACTGAAGCCCTTGATCGCGCGGTCGCGCGAGAGGTCTTCGAGGAAATGGCGCACGCCCTGCCATTCGCTGCCGTGCAGGTTCAGCGCCTGGCTGGTGGACAGGGCCGGCAGCAGCAGCTGCCAGAATTCGCTGACCTGCGTATCCAGGTCACGTGCCGCAATGCGGCTGTCATCGTTCTGCCCGTTGGCGCTGAGGTTGGCGCGCCACTGGGCGATGAGGGTGGACTGGTGTTCGCGGATAAGCTCGATGCTGCGCTGCTGCAAGGCCGCCATTGAATTCGGATCCCGTTGGAAGAAGAACGCAGGGAACCGGTTTCGCGAACGAGTCCCCTTCTCGTCAGGACGCGTATTAAGCGCAGTGCGTCGTCGCCTGCGCGTGAAGAGATGTGCAAGGTTTCTTCATGCGGTACTCGCACGTGTTCTGCCACGCGCCTGCGCACGTCTGACGTGCCGGCGCAGGCTTCAGGCGCAGGCTTCAATCGTGCGGTTCGGTGCCGAGGAAAACGCGCATGCGCTCCAGCTCGGCCTCCAGCGCATCGGCAAACGCAAGGTCCGCCGGCGCACGGCCTTCGATATAGCCCAGCACCGGTTCCATGCGGCCCTCGCGCACGCTGACGTTGCCCCAGCCGAGCACCTGCCCACGCCACAGCAGCGGCAGTGCGTAATAGCCGTAGCGCCGCTTGGCTGCGGGGGTGTAGGCCTCGAACTTGTATTCCCAGTCCCACAGCAGCTGGAAGCGGCGGCGGTCCCACACCACCGGGTCGAACGGCGCCAGCAACCGCACCTGCCCATCCAGCGCATGCCGGCGCGAACGGGGATCTTCGCCGGCGGGACAGTACCAGGTGGTGCCGCCAAGCGTGCAGCTGGCCAGGTGCTGGTGTGCCAGTTTCAATGCCGCCTGTGCCTGCGCCGCCAGATGCGGCGCACCGTAACCGAGCAGGCGCACCAGATAGGTCAGGCTGGCCGACGGCAGTGGCGCATATTTGGCCACCACCAGTTCGATCAGCGCCGCCGCCCGCTGCGCGCGTGCCGCTGCCGTGCCCTCCACTGCGGCATGCAGCGCCGGCGCGTAGATGCGCGTGCCGTTGTCGCGGCGCTGCACGGGCAGCAGCCCGCGGTAGTGCATGGCCTCCAGCAGGTGGGTGCTGGCGTTGCTGGCGCCGCCCCAGTAGTTGGTCACCCGCCCGTGCGCGAAGGCCTGGTCCACCTCGCGCGGGTGCACGCTGCCGCGCGCCTGCACGAAGGCCAGCACCTCGGCCGCACGACGCCGGGTGGCGGCATCCCAGCGCTGCTTGGCCACACGGGGGTGCATCAGCGCCAGGTGCTCACGTGGCAGGAAGCCGTAGTTGACCAGGTAGTCCTCGTCCACCTGCAGGCGGCTGTAGCGCCGTTCCAGATCGCCGGCGCGGTAGTCCTTCACCCGGTGCCGCAGGGTCAGGTCCTGCGCGCGCGCCGGTGCGCGGATGGGATCGGCCTGCACGAAGCCGAGGCAACGGATCGCCGCCGGCAGCGTCGTAGGTGTGAACAGCGTGCGCGCAATGGCATAACGGCGCAGATCGTCGAGGGTGATCGGGTGCGGCATGCGCAGATTAGAGCATGGCCGCCGGGCTGCCGCGGGCGCGGCATGCGTTCAACCGCCATTGCACTGCGTTGACCCGTGCGGCCGCACACTGCAGGCCTGCCTCTGACGGAAGCCCAGCCCATGCGCCCTGCCCTGACCCGCTGCACCTTGGCCGCCACCCTTGCCTTGCTGGCGGTGGGCTGCAGTCCGCAACCGGCGGCCGACGCAGCGCAGGCGCCGGACGTCAGCGAGACGGCGCCACCGGAAGCCAGCCGCGCGGCGGCGGCGCCCGCGCAGGACGCCACGGCGGCCTTCAGCGAAGACGCGCCCGGCGGCCTCCGCGTAGCGGCAGTGCCGGGCATGCATGCCGCGCCTGATTTCAAGCGCAGCTATCTGGCGCTGGACAGCTGGAAACTGTTCGCCGAACCGGGCAGCCAAGGCACGCCACTGGTAGCGCTGGTGCGCGATGGCTCCAACGAGATCACCGCCGCAGAGCTGCGCATCGGCCGCAGCACCGATGCGGCGGCAGTGAAGGCGTGCCTGGCGTTGCCGGCCGAAGCCACCAGCGCGGCCGACAGCGTGGCGGTGGGCGGCGTGCCGTTCACCCATTTCAGCAGTGGTGATGCGGCGATGAGCCATTACCTGTCGGCCGAGAGCTACCGCGCCGTACAGGGTGGCGCCTGCTATGCGATCGATCTGGTGGTCAATGGCATCCGGCCGGAGGTCTACGATCCGCCGCGCGTCGCGCCGTTCCCGCAGGACGATGCCAAGGCGCAGCTGCAGAAGGCACTGGCGGCGGTGTCCTGGCAGCACTGAGCGGCGCGCGGCGGTTTCCTTCCGCCAGGGGGTGATGCTCCCGGCGGCGCATGGGCAGCGGTGCGGCCCATTCCCAATGCGATGGCGCAGGCGCATGCTGGCGCATTGAAGGGGAGATGCCGATGAACCGCCATGCCGCCGCCATCTTGATGGCTTCGTTCTGCTGTGCCCCGGCAGGCGCCAGCACGCCCGCTGCGGCGCCCGCGCCGGCACCGGTGGAGGCGCGGGCGCCGTTTGCACCGGCGGTGTTCCTGGGCAGCGATGGCCTGCGCCACCTGGCCTACGAACTGCACGTCAGCAATTTCTACGGTGACACCGGCCCGCTGGCCGCCGCCCAGCTGCAGGTCTGGCCGGACAACGCCGGCACCCCGCTGCTGCGCCTGGATGGCACGGCACTGGCCGCCGCGTTCCGGCCCAGCCCCGCCGAAGGGCATCCGCCGCCGATCGCCGCCGGCAAACGCGGCATCGTGTTCGTCTGGCTGACCCTGCCCGCCGCAGCGCCGTTGCCGCACACGCTGCGCCAGCAGCTGGCCTTCACCGATGAACACGGCGCACCACTGCAGCTGGATGGCGCCACGGTGGCGGTGGATGCGCGGCCGGTGCCGGTGATCGGCGCGCCGCTGCGCGGTGGCATCTGGCTGGCGCACGAAGGGCCCGGCAACGTGCAGTCGCACCACTGGGGCAGCCTGGTGGCAGTCAATGGCGAGCTGACCATTCCGCAGCGCTACGCACTGGACCTGGCGGGCGTGGATGCGCACGGCCGTGCGCTGCGCCGTGGCGTCACCGATCTGCAGCACACGCGCCACGCCGACTGGATCGGCCATGGCTGGGAGGTGATCGCGGTGGCCGATGGCATCGTGCAGGCCACCCGCGATGGCGACCCCGAACATGCGCCGCTGGTGGCGCAGCCCGAACCGTCGGCACTGACTGCCGATGTGCTGTTCGG
This sequence comes from Stenotrophomonas maltophilia, assembly GCA_009912235.1. Classification (GTDB taxonomy): domain Bacteria; phylum Pseudomonadota; class Gammaproteobacteria; order Xanthomonadales; family Xanthomonadaceae; genus Stenotrophomonas; species Stenotrophomonas maltophilia_AV. The sequence continues at coordinate 326,949 of WNDS01000001.1, read as the reverse complement.
CAACCACGTGGTGCTGGAGATCGCGCCGGGGGTGTTTGCCAGCTATGCGCACCTGCAGCCGGGCAGCGTGCAGGTCAAGCCCGGTAACCACGTCACGCGCGGGCAGCGCCTGGCGCGGCTGGGCCAGTCCGGGAATTCGGCGGCCCCCACCTGCACTTCCAGCTGTCGAACCGGGCCACGTTCGAAGGTGCCGAAGGCCTGCCGTATGTGTTCGACCGCTTCGACCTGCTGGGCGCGGAAAGCGAGGCGCAGCTGTTCCCGGCCGGGCCGGCCTGGGTGCCGGCACCGGCGCAGCCGCGGCAGGCACAGCTGCCGTTGAATGACGTGGTGGCGCGGTTCAGCGGGCGCTGACGCGGCGCGGCGTGGCCGCCGTTCAGCGTGGGTCGGCCGGCGCGCAGATCTCCACGCAGAAATCCAGGAAGGCTTCCACGGCTGCGGGTGCCAGGCGCCGCGACGGACGCACCGCATACAGCGGGTAGACCTCGTCGGGGCAGTCGGGAAACAGGTCCACCAGCCGGCCCTGGTCCAGCAGCTCGCGCACGTTCAGTTCCAGCGTCTGCGCGATGCCGGCACCCGCCACGCAGGCCTGCACCATCAGGTCGACATCGCCGGTGGTCAGCGGCCCCTGCGTGTCCACCGGCACCACCTGGCCCTGGCGGTGGAATTCCCATTCGAACGGGCGCCCCCGTTGCGGGTCGATGTACTGGATGCACGCGTGGCCGGCCAGGTCTTCCGGCCGGACCGGCCGCCCGCAGCGGGCCAGGTAAGCCGGCGCCGCCACGGTCATCACCCGGGTCTGCAGCAGCAGGCGCGAGCTCATGGTCGAGGCCGGCTGCGGGCCGAAGCGCACGGCCACGTCGATGCCTTCGCCGATCAGTTCACCGCTGTCCAGCGGCGGCACGGTCACCAGTTCCAGGCCCGGGTAGCGGCGGTGCAGCTCGTGCAGGCGCGGGGCCAGCAGCTGGCGGGCGAAGATGCGGTTGAGACTGACCCGCAGCCTGCCGCGCACGCTCACCGCTGCACCGGATACGTGGCTGGCCGCTTCCTCGAGTCCTTCCAGGTGCGGCGCGGCCTGTTCGTACAGGCGCGCCCCCTCGTGGGTGAGGCGCAGCGAGCGCGTGGAGCGCTCCAGCAGGCGGATGCCCAGCCGCTCTTCCAGCCGCGTGATGGCGCGGCTGACGCCGGAGGTGGACATGCCCAGCACTTCGCCGGCGCGGCTGAAGCTGCCCGCCTCCACCACGGCGGGCAGCACGCTCATGCCCGACAGCAGTCGCCCATCTGAACTCATCTGGCCAGCTTTGCATTTCGGCAAGGAAGATTTGCGCGAATCTATATTTATCAAGCCTGGGGCGCAACCTATCGTGCACGCCGTGGCCGCACGCCACCGGATTCCTGTCCCGCCGGGCGACCCGCTTCCCCCCTTCCCTGGAGCGTTCCCATGCCTTCCTCCCGCACCCTGTTCAAGGGCGGCACCGTCCTCACCCTGAATGACCACACCCCCAGCCTGGCCACCGGCGATGTGCTGGTGGTCGACGATCGCATCGAAGCCATCGCGCCGGCGCTGCCGGACGGCGATGCCGAGGTGGTCGATGCCCGCGGGCATATCGTGATGCCCGGTCTGGTCGATGCCCATCACCACATGTGGCTGGGCGTGATGCGCCGCATGATGCCCAACGTGGACGACCTGTTCGCCTACATCGACTTCGTGGGCGAAACCCTGGGCGCGCACTACCGCCCGCAGGACATGTACCTGAGCACCCGGCTGACCGCGCTGGCGGCGCTCGATGCGGGCATCACCACGGTGGTGGACGCCTGCCACAACGCCCGCAGCCCACTGCATTCCGATGCGGCATTGGCGGCGCTGGACGACAGCGGCATCCGCGCCCTGCACATGGTGGGCGCGGCCATGGACACGCAGGCCTCCAGTGCGCACCTGCCCGCCGACCTGCAGCGCCTGGCCGCCCGCTGGAACCACGCCGGCAGCCGCGTGCAGGCGGGCCTGTTCGGCCAGCTGAAGCTGGACTGGTGGGCGTTGGCGCGGCAGCTGGACCTGCGCATCCTTACCGAATTCATCGGTGACCTCGCCCGGCTGGGCCCCGAATTCGCCGCACCTGGCGTGCTGGGCCCGCACAACATCTTCAACCACTGCACGCGCGTGCCTGCCGAAACCTGGGCGCTGCTGGCCGAGCGCGGCGTCAACATCACGGTGAACCCGCGCTCGGACGCGCTGTTCGGTTTCGACGATGACCGCTTCGCCTACCAGGTCGCCGTCGACCACGGGCTGGCACCGGCACTGGGCATCGACCTGGACACCGCCTTCGGCAGTGACATGTTCGGCGAAATGCACGCGCTGTTCGGCCAGCAACGCGCGGCCATGCGCTACCGCCATTTCCGCGGTGAAGCGGCGGTGCCGGCGCCGATCACGGTGGATGCCGTGCTGCGTGCGGCCACCGTCAACGGCGCACGTGCCGCCGGGCTGGAAAAACAGGTGGGTGCGCTGGCACCGGGCATGCAGGCCGACCTGATCATGCTACGCACCCGGGGCATCGCGGTGTTCCCGGCCAACAATGCGGTGGCCACCGTGGTGCAGGCGGTGGAACGTGCCGACGTGGACACGGTGATGGTGGCCGGGCAGTTCTGCAAACGCGGCGGGCACCTGCTGGATGTGGACGTGACGCGTCTGGAAAGCGAGGTCACCGCCTCGCGCGATTACCTGTTCGGCGCCAGTGGCCGGCGCCTGGACGTGCTGGCCGCGCAGGCCTGATGCGGACGGGGTGGCCGGCCGGTGCCGGTCGCCCCGCTGCAGTTGCCCTACTTTCCGGAGGTTGCATGTCCCTTTCTTCCCCGCCGGCGGCAGCGCCGGCCGCGGCATTGGCGCGCCCGTCTGCCGGTGTCATCACCGCGCTGTTCTGCGGCTACCTGGCAGTCGGCCTGCCACTGCCGGTGCTGCCGCTGTTCCTGCATGGCCAGCTCGGTTTCAGTTCCAGCGTGGTCGGCCTGGTCATCGGCATCCAGTTCCTGGCCACGGTACTCACCCGTGGCTATGCCGGTGCGCTGACCGACCGCCACGGCGGCAAGCGCTCGGCGCTGCAGGGGGCCGTGGTATGCACGGCCGCAGCGGCGCTGTACCTGCTGGCCGCCCTGCCCTCGCTTACGCCCGCCAGCAGCCTGTCGCTGATCGTGCTGGGACGGCTGCTGGCCGGCATCGGCGAAAGCCAGTTCGTCACCGGTTGCGTCTCGTGGTCGATCGCTTCGGTCGGCCCGCAGCGTGCCGGCACCTCGATGGCCTGGACCGGCATCGCGATGTTCGCCGCGCTTTCGGTCGGCGCGCCGCTGGCCATGCTGCTGTTCCAGCACAGCGGGTTCGCGGCGGCGATGGCGGCCTGCATCGCCGCCCCGCTGCTGGGCGCGCTGGTGGCGGCGCTGGCACGCCCGTTCCATGCCACCGGCGGTCTGCGCCTGCCGTTCCACCAGGTGATCGGCCGCATCTGGCGGCAGGGCCTGGGGCTGATGCTGCAGGGGGTCGGCGTGTCCGGCCTGACCGCGTTCGCTTCGCTGTACTTCGCTGCGCGGCAGTGGGACAACGCCGGCTGGGTGATGACCGCCTTCGGCCTGGGCTTCACCGCGGTTCGGCTGTGGCTGGGCCACCTGCCCGACCGCCTGGGCGGTTACCGCGTGGCCTGCGTCTCGCTGCTGGTGGAGGCGCTCGGGCTGGCCCTGATCGGCCTGGCCACGTCGGCATCGATGGCCCTGGCCGGTGCGCTGGTCACCGGGCTGGGCTGTGCGCTGGTGTTTCCTGCGCTGGGCGTGGAAGCCCTGAAGCGGGTGCCGCCTTCCAACCGCGGCAGTGCCATGGGCGCGTTCGTCACCTTCCTCGATATCGCCTATGGCATCGCCGGCCCGTTGGCCGGAGTCATCGCTGGCCACCTCGGCTATGCGGCGGTGTACCAGGTGGCGGCGGCCTGCGCCATCGGTGGCGCACTGCTGGTGCTGACGTCACGCAACAATCCTGTCTGACCCTCAACGCCCGCCACGCGACGGGCTCTCTCAAGGAACCTTCCATGTCACGTATCTTCATTTCCGGCTCGTCCACCGGCCTGGGCCTGATGGCCGCCACGCTGCTGGCCGAACAAGGCCACCAGGTGGTGCTGCATGCACGCAGTGCCGCGCGTGCCGACGATGCCCGCCGCGCCCTGCCGCAGGCCGAGGCCGTGGTCACCGGCGATCTGGAAACCCTCGCCGGCAGCCATGCGGTGGCGGCCCAGGTCAACGCGCTGGGGCCCTTCGATGCGGTCATCCACAACGCCGCCGTGGGCTACCAGGAACCGTACCGGCTGACCGAAGACGGCCTGCCGCATGTGTTCGCCGTCAACACGCTGGCCAGTTATCTGCTGACCGCGCTGATCAAGCGGCCCGCGCGCCTGGTCTACCTGAGTTCGGGCATGCACCACCGCGTGCACGCGCACCTGGATGAGCTGCTGTGGCAGCAGCGCCGCTGGGACGCCGCCAACGCTTATGCCGAAAGCAAACTGCACGACGCGATGCTGGCCTTCGCCGTGGCACGCCGCTGGCCGCAGGTGTTTTCCAATGCCCTTGAGCCGGGCTGGGTGGCCACCCGCATGGGCGGCAGCAGCGTACCGGATGATCTGCAGCAGGCCCACCTGACCCAGGCGTGGCTGGCCAGCGGTGAAGACCCCGCCGTACGGATGAGCGGCCGTTACTTCCGCTACCTGCAGCCGATGGCCGCCAACCCGCAGGCCCACGATGAGGCCCTGCAGGATGCGCTGCTGGAACGCCTGTAGGCGCTGTCGGGGGTGGCGCTGCCGCGTTGATTGAACGCGTTGATTGAGCACGCTGACTAAAGACTGGGCGGCGGGCCGTGCCGTGGATGTCTGCGTGCATGGCTCCGCCGCGGTGATCGGGTCACGCTGTTCCATCCGTCGTGTTTCAGCCTCCCGCTGCTGGAATGCACGCGGCGCTACGCTGGCGGCCTTTCCACCCCTGGACACACGGATGACCCTGCTGCCCCGCATCGCGCTTTCCACCTGGCCCGCCCCCCTGGAGCCGGCACCTCGGCTGGCACGTGCGCTTGGGCTGGGCGCGGAGGATCTGTGGATCAAGCGCGACGACCTGACCGGCCTGGCCGGTGGCGGCAACAAGATCCGCAAGCTGGAATACACCTGCGCGCAGGCGCTGGCCAACGGTGCAACCACACTGGTGACCGTCGGCGCCGCACAGAGCAACCATGCGCGCCTGAGCGCCGCTGCCGGTGCCCGGCTCGGCCTGGAGGTGGTGCTGGTACTGGCCGGCAGTGCACCGGCGCACTTCACCGGCAACATCGCACTCGATGGCCTGATGGGTGCCCGGCTGGTCTGGGCGGGTGACGTGGACGACCGGGTGCTGGAAGCGCGCGCCCGCGCCGAAGTGGAAAGTCTGGAGCAACGGGGTATCCATGCGGCGCTGATTCCGTTCGGGCGTTCCAATGCCGCCGCCGTGCAGGGCTACGTGGACGGCGGCACTGAACTGCTGCAGCAGGCGCCCGACCTGGCGCACGTGTTCACCGCCATCGGCTCCGGCGGCACCATGGCCGGGCTGGTGCAGGCGCTGGGCGTACACCGGGTGCAGGGCGTGGATGCCGGTGCTGTGGCCGATCCGGAACAGCGGGTGCGCGGGCTGCTGGCTGACTTCACCGGGCAGCCGTTCGACGAGGCGCTGCAGATCCGTCACGACCAGGTCGGTGCCGGCTACGAGCATCTCACCCCCGCCGTGGCCGATGGCCTGCTGCTGGCCGCGCGCCAGGCCGGCCTCATCCTGGACCCGATCTACACCGGCCGCGCGTTCGCCGGGCTGCGTGCTGCGATCACCGACGGAACGGTGCGGCCAGGGCAGCGCACCGTGTTCCTGCACTCCGGCGGCCTGCCGGGCCTGTTCGGCAACCCGCAGGCGCTGGCGCTGTCGGCAGCGGGCCACGCGCAATGAACGGTTCACCCGCCGCCTCTCCCCTGGTATGTGTGCCTTAAACCTTTTGCGCGCACCCGGCATCCAAGCACTTTCGCCACGGGTACCCACATGAACCGCATTCCGACCCACCGCTCCCTGCTTGCACGAGCACTGCTGCCACTGGTGCTGCTGTGCACGGGAGGGCTGGCCAGCGCGGCCACCGCGCCGGCCCACCCCGAAGGGCATGTGCAAGGCCGCGCCAAGGCCCGCGAGCAGCTGTACCTGATCAACAAGGCGAGCGGTTCGATCATCGGGCTGGTCGCCGATGCACGCGGCCGGTTCGTCTCCGGTGCCGTGCCCGCCGGGCAGTACGAAGTGACCACACAGGGCGGCCTGGCCTGCAGCGTCCGCGTTGACGTCGTCGCCGGTGCCACCGCGCAGGTCGATCTGACCGATTGCCCCGCCCACTGATCTCCTGCCGGCCCCTTCCAATGATCGCTTTTTCCTGCCGCCTGCTGGCGATGCTGCTTGCCCTTTCAACCGTTCTGCCGGCGCATGCGGGTACCGCCGCTACGCCGGCCAGCATCGTGCCTGCGCCTTCCGCAACTGCTGCCGAAGTGGCCGTGGCCAACAGTTTCAAGCGCAGTTTCGTTTCGCCCAGCAATGGTGTGACCTACTCACTGCAGGTCTTCCTGCCGCGCGGCTACACGCCCGGCGATGGCAAGCGCTACGGGGTGTTCTACTTCATTCCGGGAAACGCGTTCGGCACCTTCTTTTCCCAGGTCTCACGCTTCCTCGCCGCCGGTGACATCCCGCCGCTGATCATCGTCGGCGTGGATTTCCCTGCCGACGATTCGTATTCGATGGACCTGCCCACGGCCGGCCATGATCCGCACTGGGATGTGCCCGACAATCGTGGCGCCGCCAACTTCCTGCGCATCCTGCAGCAGGAGATCAAGCCCTACGTCGACCACAGCTTCCCGACCGACCCGCAGGACACCGGTATCGGCGGGCATTCGCTGGGGGGTTCTTTGCGCTGTACGCGCTGTTCAACGCGCCCGGCCAGTTCACCCACGTGTTTGCCTCCAGCCCGTCGCTGGTCTGGCAGGATTTCGTACTGCTGAAACAGGAGCAGCACCTGCACGCAACCGATCCGGGCGTGGCCGCACGGGTGTTTGTCGACCAGGGTGGCCTGGAGAGTGATGATGGCCGGCTGGCAGCACTGGATGCGGCGGTGAAGGGCCACCACTACCCGTCCCTGCAGTGGCACAGCCAGCGCACCGAGGGCCAGACCCACCAGACCATCGCGTTCCGCGATGCCATCGACGCGCTGTATGCCATCTACGGCCCGGTGCTGCGGCAGGCCCCGGCGCAGGAACTGGCTGGGCTGGCGGGCCGCTACCGCAGGCCCGATGGAAGAACCTTCGAACTGCGCACTGACGATGGCCGCCTGCGCATGGTCGGTTTCGACGGTGCACCCGACGAAGCGGTCGAGCTGCTCAGCGCGCAGAACGATGCCTGGTTCGAGCGCTATGTCTGGACGCGGGTGAAGGTGTTGCGCGCGCAGGGCGTGATGACCGGTCTGGACATCTCACTGGAAGACACGCCGGGGCCCAATGGCGCGCGGCAGGACCACCACGTCACCGCGCAGCGGCTGCCGGCCGCCGGTTGATCCGTGCGACGGCTGCTCAGTGCAGGTCTGCGTCGTCGGCATACAGCACATGAGTGACCGTCCAGGCTGCACCCTGCTGTGCACTCAGGCGGGCCGACCAGTGCCGTGGATCGGTCGGCCAGCCCTGCCCGTCCCGTTGCAGTTCCGTCTGCGGCGTTCGCGCGGAAACCGTGACCGCCAACAGCAGGTCGGCATCCGGTCGGCTGTCCAGCCGCTTCAGCAGGAAGCGCTGGCGGCCCGTGCCGATCAGGCGGTAACGCAGCGCCGGCTGCTGGTGGTACGCCGGGTCCAGCGGCTGGAACAGCAGCACGGCATCGACCACCACCTGCTGCCGCGCCAGCTCCGGGTGGCCACCGCGTTCGAAGTGGGCCCGGAACAGCTGCGCCCCGAACCGCTGCAACGGCGCGGGCGACGCCGGTGCCAGCCGGTCCAGATCGAAGCGCTCCGGCTCCAGCGTCCACAGCGCAGGCTGCCGTTGCAGCTGCCGGCGCAGCCGGGCGTCGGCGGCGGGGTCGGCCAGGTGGATGCGCAGCACCGCCTGCACGTCATGCGGGCGGTGGAACATGGCCAGGTGCATGGCATACAGGCCCTGCGCATTGCCGAACAGCACCATGCCATGCGTTCCGAAGCGCCCGGGCGACCCGGGTGGCGTCGCGGCTGATGGCGCGGCGGCGGCAGCAGTGCCTGCCAGCAGGCACAACCACAGCACGGGCAGGCGCCAGCGGGCGCGCTGTCGGGTTGAGTGTCGGGTCAGGAACTGGAGCAGCATCGCGTCACCACAGCAGGGAACAGCGGCGCAGTCTCGCTTGGCGCTGGTTTCCACTGAAGCGACAATAGGTGCATCCCTGTTTCCCCTCGGTGCACAGCGTGAATCTGGATGACCTGCGGACCTTCAGCGAAGCGGCGCGTCGCGGCAGCCTGCGCCAGGCCGCCGAGGCACTGCACGCCAGCTCGTCGGCGGTGTCCAAGGCCCTGCGTCGGCTGGAGGCGGCCCTGCAGGCGCCCCTGTTCGATCGGCGCGCTGGGGCATTGCAGCTGAACGAGGACGGCCGACGGCTGCAGCGGCGCGCGCAGGCGCTGCTGTCGCTGGCGCAGGACACACTGGCCGAGTTCCGTGGCGATCGCCACGCCAGCCCGCTGCGGGTAAGCGGCCCTGCCCTGTTGCTTGCACGCCTGGCACCGGCGCTGGTCGCGGCGTTGGATGCGCAGCCCGGTGCGCGCGGACTAGCGGCCGCCGACGCCTATGAAGAGGCCGCGTTGGCGGCGCTGGAACGCGCAGAGGTGGACCTTGCGCTGGTCACCGCCGTGGCCATCAGCCCGGCGCCACCGGCCGGCATCGAGACGTTGCCGCTGGGCCGGTTGCCGCTGTGCCTGGCCGTGCACCGCCAGCACCCGCTGGCCGCCGGCGCCAATGCCGGTTGCGTGCAGCGGCGACTGCAGGATCTGCAGGGCGTGGACTTCGTGGCACCGCTGCGCTCACCGTTCTGCGGCATCGCACGGGGCGCACGCGCCGATGGCTGGCGCGAGGACCTGGCGCCCCGGCAGGTACGGCACTGGGCCGACGATCTGCCGACACGGCTTGCGCTGGTGCTGTCCGGGCAGGCGGCGGCCTACCTGCCCGAGGACATGGTGGGTGCGTTGGGCCTGGTGCGCATCGCCCTGGCCGAACACCCGCACGACTGCGTGGAATCGCTGTACCTGGCCTGGCAGCCGGCCACTGCCCCAGGCTGGCTGCATGCGCTGGTGGACGCCCTGCGGCAGGCGCACGCCGATGCCGCGCGGCCGGATCAGGGATAACGCCGCGACAACTCACGCACGTAACGGCCCGCCGTCTTGGCGCTGCTGCCGTCGGAGATCGCCATGCGGATGCGGTCCAGCAGCGCGGTATCGCTGAAGGTGGACGGGTCTGCGCCGGAATTGGCCGCGCGTGCGCGCGCCACGCGGTAACGCGACTGGCGCTCGGCCGAGGTCATCGCCTGTTCGCCCGCAGCGGGGCGGCCACGTTTTTTCGGCGCGGGGTCGGTGGGCAGCGTATCGGTGCGATCAGATGGAGAACGGGCCATGCGCAGCGCCAGCGCGGGAGAATCCGCATCATATTCGTAACGCGTTACCCGGTGCCAGCCGCCAGCACACCCGCCGATGGCACGGCAGCAGCGTGCGGCTGCGGTGCGTGCGCACGGATGGCGGCAATCACCACGCGGCTGGCCGTGGACAGCGCGTGGCTCTGATGCACCACGTGCATCTCCGCCGAACGCCCGCTGCGCGACACCAGCCGGTGCCCGGCGCAGATTCTCAGCAAGCGCCCCTGCGCGACTCGCAGCCGAGTGCCTGCTCCAGCGCCTGCACCGAGAGGGTGACGGTACTGGTGCTCATGCCCGTGCCGCGCGCGGCGGCACGAAAACTGAGGTGTTCGGCAACCGCACAGAAGGACTGCCGCCACGCCGGGATCACCGCCACCGGCGCGCAGGCACCGCTGTTCGAAGCGGCCTGGGTGCAGCCCGGCACGCACATTTCAGCGATGGGCGCCGATGCGCCGGGCAAGCAGGAGCTGCCAGCGGCGCTGCTGGCACACGCACGGCTGTTCTGCGATCTGCCTGCGCAATCGCGGCTGATCGGCGAATTCCAGCATGCGCCGACCGCGGCGGTGCCGGTGGCGCTGGGCGACGTGCTGGCCGGCCGCCTGCCCGGCCCCGCGCACGCCGATGACATCACGGTCTTCGACAGCTCAGGCACCGCCCTGCAGGACCTGGTGCTGGCCGAAGCATTGCTGGCCGCACATGCGGCTGCGCTCGCCGCCGACTGAGGCCGTCTGGGGGCCGCTATGCGCCGTCGGCAGCACCGGCGGCGTTGCCGCCGAACGACCACATCATCGGCAGCAGCCAGCACGCGGCGAACAGTTCAATCAGGCGCTGCGCCAGCCCCACTGCGGCAAAGCCCGGGTCCAGCCACAGCAGCAGGGGCAGCGACAGGGCGCCGAACAGCAGCGCCAGCACCCCGACCACGCGCGTGCGCCAGCGCCGCAGCGCCACGCTGCCCAGCAGGAACGCTGCCGCGATGATGGCCGGGTAGCCGGTGCCGCCGACCAGGTTATGCACGATCTGCGACACGCTCGGCTCGGCCGGATGGCAGCTGCTGTCGCACGGAAAGAGACCGCCCAGCAACAGGCCCAGGGCATACCAGGTCACGCACAGCAGGCCGAGCGATGCGGCCACCGCACGCGGAATGCGCGGCCACGCCAGCAGGCACGCCATCAGCAGCAGAACGCCGGCGGGCAGCAGGCCCAGCAGGCTCACCCAGCTGCCATGCGCGGCCGTGCGCGACCCCAGTTCGGAGATGTACTGCGCCACATGGCTGTAGCCCGGCTGCCGGCTGCCGGCCATCCACACGGTAAGCAGCAGCCAGAGGTAGCTGGCGGCCGTTGCCAGGAAGGCGCTGCGGTGGCGGATCGACAGGTGTGCGGGCATCGGCAGTCGGTTGCGTGGGGGCGGCTACACATTCTCTTGTTGCGTGCGTCTCGCGTATTTCACGGCTGAACGCGCAGCGTTACCACGAACGCTGCAGTCACAGCATGGGAGCAGAACACGCATGAACGCAATACGTCCTGAGGTTCCACCGGCGACCGCCGTCGCCACCGCCATCGCCCCGACGGCACCGGAATCGGCGGTGTCCTGGGCCGCCATTTTCGCCGGCGCGGTCGGCTCGGCCGCGCTGTCGCTGATCCTGGTCATCCTGGGCCTGGGCCTCGGCCTGTCGGCGGTCTCGCCGTGGTCGTTCGAGGGCGTCAGCAAGGAAACCTTCGGCTGGAGCAGCATCATCTGGTTGGCCTTCACCACCATCGCGGCCTCGGGCCTGGGCGGCTATCTGGCCGGCCGCCTGCGCACCAAGTGGACGCAGCTGCACGGCGATGAAACCTACTTCCGCGATACCGCCCACGGTTTCATTTCCTGGGCCGTGGCCACGCTGCTGGCCGCCGGCCTGCTGACTTCGGCCATCGGCGGCATCCTCGGCGCAGGTGGCAAGGTTGCCGGTGCAGCAGCGGGTGCTGCGGCTACCGATGCCGGTGGCATTGCCATGGCCGCCGGCCCGGGCATGGACGATGGCAAGCAGGGCCCCGACCGTGGTATGCCGTACTGGGTGGACTCGCTGTTCCGCAGCGACGCCGCTGCACCCGCACCCGCACCGGCCCCCGGCGACCTGCCGGACCGCACCGCCGGCGCACCGGCCGGCGCGGCCGATGCCCGCCCGCCGATGGACCGCCCTGCACCGCCGGCCGATGCGCGCCGTGCACCGCAGCCGGGCATGGCCGGCCCCGGCCCGCGCCATGTCGATCGCGAAGAGCGCGCCGAAGCCACCCGCATCGTGCTGAACAGCCTGGCCGGCGATGGCCTGGATGATGCCGACAAGCGCTACCTCTCGCAGATGGTGGCGCGCGAAACCGGCCTGTCGCCGGCGGAAGCCGAAGCACGCGTCAACGACATGCAGACCCGCATGCGTGCGGCGATGGACAAGGCCAAGGAACAGGCCACGCAGCTGGCCGATGACGCTCGCAAGGCCACTGCACATGCCGCCCTGTGGCTGTTCATCACGCTGCTGATCGGTGCGTTCTCGGCCAGCCTGGCCGCCACCTGGGGCGGTCGCTGCCGCGACCTCTGAGCCCATCCACAAGGAGATTCGACCATGAAGTACCTGCTGCTGTGGTTCCTTGGCATTCCGATTCCGGTGCTGCTGCTGATCGCGCTGCTGCGCTGATCCCCACGTAAAGCAAGACAACGGGCCGCCTTGTGCGGCCCGTTGCATTTTCAAGGGTGTGCAGCGAGCAGCGGCAGCGAGCCGTCAGCGGAACAGCGCAAGCATGGCCAGCACGTAGCAGCCCACCAGGAACATCAGTGCTACGCACTGGTACAGGAGGGTCCAGCGCACCAGCTTTCCCTTGGCCGCCTGCTGCTCTTGGCGACAGCCACGACTGAACGCGTAGCGCGGGATGTTCTGGTCGAACAACGGCCCCAAGACGAAATTGAGCCCATTGAGAAGGGTATCGATCATCGCCTCGTCCTTGTGAGAAGGAACGACAGCCATCCGCAGCGCCACCCGGCCCACACGACATCGGCGTGCAGGATGCCGGCTGACCACGCCCGGCTGTCGTCAGGCAGCCTTGCGCAGGAACGCCTGCATCACCGCAACCAGTTCGAGCGGGCATTCATCCATCGGGTAATGCCCGGCACCGGACAAGACGTGCAACTCGGCCTGCGGATGGCGCCGCAGCCAGGTGCGCTGCATGAGTGCACTGTCGAACACCGGATCGTGGGCGCCGAGTACGATGCACAGCGGAGCCACACCCGCCGGCGGCAGCCGCGGCGCCGGGTCGGCCCAGGCAGGCAGATAGGCGGCAAAGGCCTCGGTTGTGCAGCCGGCCCACGATCGCGCCGCCTTGGCCTGCAGCCACCTTTCCGGCAACCGACCGCCAGTACTGCGGTCGATGATCGCCTGTCGCAGCGCAACGTCCTGGGCGGCAGCCTGCAGCCGGGCGCGTGTCGAGGGGGCATAGTCCACCCCTTCGGCGGGGACCGGCGCCACTGCCACCAGGCCGCGCACGCGCTGCGGCGCCAGCCCGGCCACCCACTCGATGGCGCGCCCGCCCATCGAGTGCCCCATGAGGCTGAAACGGCCCAGCTGCTGCGCGTCGGCCAGCGCCAGCACATCGTGCGCCACGCGTTCGATGCTGAAGTCGCCCCGCTCGCTCCGCCGCGCACCGTACCCGGCCCAGTCCATGAACAGAAAGCGGAACCGGTCGCCATCCAGCAACGGTTCAATCGACGCACACACGTGTGCGTCGCCAAACCAGCCGTGCAGCACGATGACCGTGTGTGCGCCGTCGCCCAGCGAATGGAAAGGTAGGGTCATGGCACGCTCCAGCAGGAAGGGCCTGCATCGTAGGGTGCATGTGTACGGCGCACCGCCGCATGCGGGTCAGCAACGGTAGAATTCGGGCCATGGCGTTGCTGCTGCCCGATCTAGACGATGACATTCCGCGCAACGTGGTGGTGACCCGCCATGTGTTCGCGGCAGGCACCCACTACCCCTTGCATGCGCACGTACGCGGCCAGTTCGCCATGGCCGGCACCGGTGCCATCAGCGTGGCCACGCCGCAGGGCCGATGGCTGGTGCCGCCCCGGCACGGGTGCTGGATACTCGCCAGGCTGGCGCACGAAATGACGATGTCCGGCGAAGTGGTGATGCTCAATGTCTTCATCGCACCGGATGCAACGCTGCTGCTGCCATCGGGAGCCTGCGTGCTGGCCGTATCTCCGCTGCTGCGGGAACTGGTGCAGCAGGCCCTGCAGCTGCCCGCACTGTATGACCTGCAGGGTCGCGGCGGCGCCTTGATGGCGCTGCTGCCACAGGAGATCGCCGCCATGCCCTCGCTGCCGCTGCATGCCCCGCTTCCGGCTGATCCTCGCCTGGCACGGGTCTGCCGGGGCGTGTTCCTGGCGCCCACGCTGCAGCACGATCTGGATGCCATGGCCGCCGAGGCCATGATGAGCCGTCGCACCTTCACCCGCCTGTTCCGCGAGCAGACCGGCGTCAGCGTCGCGCAATGGCGGCAGCAGGCCTGCCTGCTGGCCGCACTGTTGCGCCTGGCCGATGGACAGCCGGTGACCCGGGTTGCGCTCGACCTGGGGTATGCCAGCCCCAGTGCCTTTTCCGCCGCCTTCCGCCGCGTGCTGGGCCAGTCACCACGGGACTACCTTCAGGCCGCCGGCGCACCCTGACTGAACGTTCCAGCGCCGGGCTATACCAAGGTATAGCCGGATGACCCCCAAGGTCATCTAGGCCTGCCCTGTTCAGGCGCGGACAATACGCGGGTCGGCCACCCCGCCGGCACCTCCTTTCCCCTGGAGCCAGACATGGACCCTGACCCTGCCGGGCGCACCGCGCCCTCTGCCTGCCCCCTGCTACTGGTACCCGGCTGCCGGTTCCCGTCCTGCTGAGTGATGGGAGCCCCGGGCGCCCTTTACCCGGAGAACGCCCCCATGTCCTACAAAATCCTGCACGTGACCCTGCGCCGCCTGATCGGCGACCGTGATGTCACCGGCCTGCGCAGCCAGCTGCTGCAGCACGGCCCCGCCCTGTTCGCCCGTGCGATGGCACTGGGCTCGGCCCGCGTCATCGCCGATGCGCTGTCGCTGCTGCCGATCAGCGAGCGCATCAACGTGCTGCGCCACCTGCCCAGCCCGATGCGCGAAGCGATGAAGCCGCTGTGCATCGGCGGCAGCCAGCGTATCCGCCTGCTGCCGTGGTCGATGACGGCTGCACACACGCCGCAGCTGCGGCACGCCTGACCCGCGTGGGTGCCGCCTGGCCCCCGCCCTGCCTGACATTCCCTGCCTACCCGTCGTGCCAGTCCGCGGCCGGGCCCCGCCCGTGAGGACACTCCCATGAGCCTGCTCAATGCCTGGTTCAATGCCTTCCTGCGCAGCCGCCGCGCCGGCAACCTGTTCGGCCGCCGTGCCATGCCCGAAGCCGGCTTCGGCCGCGGCGCCAACGAAGAGGCGCCGTTCACCCTGACCATCGGCCTGGTCACGCTGGCGCAGCAGGAGGATGCCGACGTGCTGGCAGCGGTCGGCTCGCATGCCGACGGCCTGAGCCCGCACGAAGTGGCCGAGCGCCTGGCGCAGATCGGTCCCAATGAAGTCGATCACGAAAAGCCGCTGCCGTGGTGGCGCCACCTGTGGCAGTGCTACCGCAACCCGTTCAACCTGCTGCTGAGCGTGCTGGCGGTGGTGTCCTGGCTGACCGAGGACATCAAGGCCACGCTGGTGATCGGCGCGATGGTGGTGCTCTCCACGCTGATCCGCTTCATCCAGGAAGGCCGCTCCAACCGTGCCGCTGAACGCCTGAAGGCGCTGGTGGGCAACACCGCGCGGGTGCTGCGCCGGGATACCGGTACCGAGGCCGCCGATGTGGCCGACCAGTACTTCGGCGCGCACCTGCACAGCCGTCGCCCGGCGCAGCAGCAGGAAGTGCCGATCCGCGAACTGGTGCCCGGCGACCACATCGTGCTGTCGGCCGGCGACATGATTCCCGCCGACTGCCGTGTGCTGTCGGCCAAGGATCTGTTCGTGGCGCAGGCGGCGATGACCGGCGAATCGCTGCCGGTGGAGAAGTTCGCCCACCGCGGTGATGCGCTGGCCGGCCTGCTGGAACAGCACAACCTGCTGTTCATGGGCACCAACGTGGTGTCCGGCACCGCCACCGCGCTGGTGCTGGCCACCGGCAACCGCACCTACTTCGGCACCATCCCCCACCGCAGCACCACCACCGAGCGTGCGCCGACCGCCTTCCAGGCCGGGGTGAACAGTGTCAGCTGGCTGCTGATCCGCTTCGCGCTGGTGATGGTGCTGTTCGTGCTGCTCATCAACGGCTGGACCAAGGGTGACTGGACCGAAGCGTTCCTGTTCGCGCTGTCGGTGGCGGTGGGCCTGACCCCGGAAATGCTGCCGATGATCGTCACCTCCACCCTGGCCAAGGGTGCGGTGCTGCTGTCGCGGCGCAAGGTGATCGTCAAGCGCCTGGATGCGATCCAGAACTTCGGCGCCATGGATTTTCTGTGCACCGACAAGACCGGCACCCTCACCCAGGACAAGATCGCGCTGGAACGCCACACCGATGTGTTCGGGCTGGACTCGGAAGACGTGCTCAAGATCGCCTACCTCAACAGCCACTTCCAGACCGGGCTGAGCAACCTGCTCGACCGCGCGGTGCTGGAGCATGTGGAGCTGCAGAGCGAACTGCGGCTGTCGCAGGACTACCGCAAGGTGGACGAGATTCCGTTCGACTTCGAACGCCGCCGCATGTCGGTGGTGGTGTCCGAGCGCGAAGACCACCACGAGCTGATCTGCAAGGGTGCGGTGGAGGAGATGCTGGCGGTCTGCAGCACCGTGCGCGAGAACGGCCAGGACCAACCGCTGGATGCGCAGCGGCTGGCACGCGTGCGCCAGACCACCGAGGAACTGAACGAACAGGGCCTGCGTGTGGTGGCCGTGGCGATGAAGGAGACCGCGGCCAGCCAGAGCGTGTACTCGCAGGCCGACGAGAGCGGGCTGACCCTGGTGGGCTATGTGGCCTTCCTGGACCCGCCGAAGGAATCGGCCGCGCAGGCGCTGCAGGCGCTGGCCGAGAACGGCGTGGAAGTGAAGGTGTTCACCGGTGACAACGAACTAGTGACCGCACGCGTATGCGCCCAGGTGGGGCTGCAGGCCGACACCATCCTGACCGGCCCGCAGATCGAGCGCATGGACGAGGCCGCCGTGGCCGCCGCGCTGCGCGACCACCGCGTGTTCGCCCGCCTCACGCCGCTGCACAAGGAGCGGCTGGTGCGCGTGCTGCGTGCGCAGGGCAAGGTGGTCGGCTTCCTCGGCGATGGCATCAACGATGCGCCGGCGCTACGGGCGGCCGACATCGGCATCAACGTGGACAGTGCCGTGGACATCGCCAAGGAGGCGGCCGACATCATCCTGCTGGAAAAGAACCTGATGGTGCTGGAGGAAGGCGTGCTGCAGGGCCGGCGCACCTTCAACAACATGCTCAAGTACATCCGCATGACCGCCAGCTCCAACTTCGGCAACGTGTTCTCGGTGCTGGTGGCCTCCGCGTTCCTGCCGTTCCTGCCGATGCTGCCGCTGCAGCTGCTGGTGCAGAACCTGCTGTATGACATCTCGCAGATCGCCATTCCGTTCGACAACGTGGACGACGAGCTGGTGCGCCGCCCGCTGAAGTGGAACCCGGCCGACATCGGGCGCTTCATGGTGTTCTTCGGGCCGATCAGCTCGATCTTCGACCTGACCTGCTTTGCGCTGATGTGGTACGTGTTCGATGCACGCACCGCTGCCGACCAGGGCCTGTTCCAGTCCGGCTGGTTCGTGGCGGGCCTGCTGACCCAGACCCTGATCGTGCACATGATCCGCACGCCCAAGGTGCCGTTCCTGCAGAGCATCGCCGCACCGCCGCTGCTGCTGATGACCGGGCTGATCATGGCCACCGGCGTGCTGCTGCCGATGAGCCCGCTGGCCGGCTACTTCAAGCTGCAGGCGCTGCCCACCGGCTACTGGTCGTTCCTGGCGGCCATCCTGTTCGGCTATGCGGTGCTGACCACGGCGCTGAAGTCGTTCTACATCCGCCGCTTCGGCTGGCAGTAAGCGCCGGCCACGGTGTCACCGGAGACCTCGATGGACTTCAACCCCAACCTGCCCCCGTTCCACGCTGGCGCGCTGGTCAGTTCGCTGATCAGCCTGCTGACTGCCTTTGTGCTGGGCGCCGCCATCGGCCTGGAGCGGCAGCTGCGCCAGCGCACCGCCGGGCTGCGCACCAACACGCTGGTGGCGGTAAGCGCGGCGGTGTTCGTGGATCTGGCCATGCGCTTCCACGACATGGCCGGCGGCTCGCCCTCGCCGCTGTACGTGGTGGCCTATGTAATCTCCGGCGTCAGCTTCCTCGGTGCCGGGGTGATCATGAAGGACGGTGCCCAGGTGTCCGGGCTGAACACCGCCGCCACGCTGTGGGGCTCGGCGGCGGTGGGCGCCTGCGCCGGCATCAAGCTGCTGCCCGAGGCGGTGCTGGCGGCGGTGTTCGTGCTGGCCACCAACACGCTGCTGCGCCCGGTGGTCAACCGCATCCAACGCCAACCGCTGCCCGAAGCCTACGGCGAGGCCAGCTACGCGGTGAACGTGGTCTGCCAGCGCGGCCGCCAGGCCGAGGTGCTGGACCAGCTGCTGGTACTGCTGGAACAGACCAACTATCCGGTGCGGGGCGTCGACCAGCGGCCGTTTGGCGAACAGGACGTGGAGATCGAGACCACGCTGTACGCCACCTCGGTGGATGCCGACGAGCTGGACGCCGTGCTGGCCGCCCTGGCGACCGCGCCGGGCGTGCTGCAGGGCTACTGGAATGCGAAGCTGGACGATTGACGCGGTGCCGGCCGCAGCCCTTCCCGACCGGGATGTTCAGGGCCCGGTGCTATCCTCCTCACCCCTGCCTGGGAGCCGCCTGATGTCTTCGCTGCCACCGCGCCGCACGCTGGTCCTGCTGGTGCTGATCCTGGTGATGACGGCGATCTTCATCGCCGACACCGTCACCGATTACGCCGTCGCGGCGGCCTGCTTCTACGCCGCGGTGATCCTGGCCGCATCGCGCGTGCTGCCCCGACGTGGCCTGCTGGTGCTGGCGGCCAGCTGCATCGTGCTGACCGCGCTGAGCTTTTTCCTCACCCGCTTCGGCGCCTTCGACGTGGGCGTGGTCAACTCGGCCATCGGCATGCTGGTGATCGGCATCACCACCTACCTGGCCTTGAAGATGAAAGCTGCCAAGCTGGCGGTGCAGGAGGCGCAGGCCCGGCTGCTGCGGGTGGCGCGTGCCTCCACTGTGGGCGAACTAACCACCTCGATCGCGCATGAGGTGAACCAGCCGCTGGCGCCCATCGCCACCAGTGCCGAGGCCAGCCAGCGCTGGCTGGCGCAGGATCCGCCGAACGTGGAGAAGGCGCGCCAGGCCAATGCCCGCATCCTGGCCGATGCGCACCGCGCCAGCGATGTGATCGCGCGCATCCGGGGACTGACCCGTGGCGCCGCACCGGAACGCCGTGCTTTCAGCCCGGATGAGGCGGTGGACGAAATGCTGGCGCTGTCGCGTAGCGAGCTGGACCAGCACGGCATCGTGGTCGCGCGCGTGTCCGGTGCCGATCTGCCACCGGTGCATGCCGACCGCGTGCAGGTGCAGCAGGTCATCGGCAACCTCATCCTCAACGCAGTCGATGCCATGGACGGCGTGCCGGCCGCTACGCGCAGATTGTCTCTGGTGACCGCGCGCGAGGGCCTCGACCGTGTCAGCCTGAGCGTGCGCGACCGCGGTGTCGGGCTGCCGGCCGACCTGCCCGAGCGGGTATTCGATGCGTTCTGGACCACCAAGGCGCGCGGCCTCGGCCTCGGCCTGAGCCTCAGCCGTTCGATCATCGAGGCCAACGAGGGCCATATCCGCGCCGAACGCCCCAGCGGCGGCGGCGCCTGTTTCATCTTCGACCTGCCCGCCTGCACCGAGCACGACCATGCGCACACCCCTGCCCCCGCCGTTGAACCCAGCCCCATCGTCTACGTGGTGGACGACGACCATTCGGTGCGTGCCGCACTGGAAGACCTGCTGGCCTCGATGGGCCTGCAGGTGCAGGCCTTCGAATCCACCCAGGCGTTCCTGGCCCACCCGCTGGCCGACGCGCCGGCCTGCCTGGTGCTGGATGTGCGCATGCCGGGCCAGAGCGGGCTGGATTTCAGCCGGCAGATGGCCAGCCTCGGCCTGTTCCTGCCGGTGGTGTTCATCACCGGCCACGGCGATATCGCGATGGGCGTGAGCGCGATGAAGAGCGGCGCGATCGAGTTCCTGACCAAGCCGTTCCGTGACCAAGAACTGCTCGATGCGATCCACCAGGGCATCGAACGCGACCGCCAGCGGCGGCGCGACGACGGTGTGCTGGACAAACTGCGCCAGCGCTGGGACAGCCTGACCCCGGGCGAGCGCGATGTGGTGGGCGGCGTGGTGCGTGGCCGGCTCAACAAGCAGATTGCCGGCGACCTGGGGGTCAGCGAGATCACCGTGAAAGTGCGCCGCGCCCACGCGATGCGCAAGATGCAGGCACGCACGCTGGTGGACCTGGTGCGCATGTACGACCGGCTGGGGCTGGAACACGGCTGAGCCGGGCCTGCCTGCTCGCCGCCGCCGGCTCAGTAGCCGCAGGCGCGGTTGACCCGTTCATCCCACGGCCGTGTTGCGTCTCACGACCGCCGCGTGCCCATCGCATCGAAGGCGGCCGAGCGCTGGCGCTTGGCCGCCGCGCACACGTCGCGGTCGGGCGCATCCGGGCTCTGGATGACGGTGCGGGTCGGCCCGGCCAACCGCTCACGGTAGGCCCGGCGTTCGTTGTCGCGGCGCATCGCCTCGACCCGCCGCTCGGCGATGCGCGATTCCAGGCTGCGCGGGGCCACCTGCGCCGATCAGGACTTCTGCTCGGGCCTGGAGGCGCAGGGCGTGGACTGGTAGACCGTGCCCTCCTTTTCCGCACATTTGTAGACCCGCTGCGCCATCGCCTGCGCAGGCAACAGCAGTGCCAGCAGCACCGCCGCGGTGATCCGAACGTCCATGTTGTCCCCCTGGTTGCGCGCAGCATAGCCGAAGCAACGCGCCGCGGGACACGCTACCCAGGGGCGGCACACAGCGCTGCCCGCCACCGCCGGGAGAGGGTCAAGCGCCCGCGTTGTGCCAGCTCACCCGCGCGAACGCGTCATGCGGGTGCAGGCTCTCCAGGTGCCGCACCTCGATGGCACCGGCGGCATGGTGCGGGCGCTGCGCGGCCAGCAGGCGGCGCGCGGCGTCCTCCACGAACATCAGGTTCTGGCCGTTGCGGCGCGCGAACTCCTGTTCGTCGGCGCGCTTCACCGGGCCCTGCACCGGGGTACCCAGCGCGGTCTCGGCCAGCGTGATGATCTGCGACAGGCCCCAGCTGCTGCGCGGGTCCAGCGCCACCTGCACGGTGGCCACGCTGCGCTGGCTGTGCGGGGTGGCATGGGTGCCGTTGGCGCGGATCCAGCCGGCCACGTCCTCCACCGACAGTGCGGCGGCGCCGGCATGCTCGGCGTGGAAGCGTTCTTCGATCAGCTGCCGCGACAGCGCCGCCGAACACGGGCAGGTGGACGAGTACAGCAGGTCCACACTCAGCCACAGCGAAAAACGCCCATCGCTACGCTGCGCGTCCACCTTGATGCGGTGTTCGGCCCAGCCCTGCAGCCCGGGCGTGAGCAGGGCCTGGGTCGGGCGCAGCAGCAGGCTGCTGCACGACAGCCGCGCGGCGGTGCTGCCGCAGTCGGCATGGCTGTCCACTACGTCGTGCAGCAGCTGGGCGATGTCCGCAGGCGCCACGCTGGCGCGGGTCATCGCCTGCAACCGCGCGTACAGCCGCGACATGTGGATGCCCTTGATGCCGGGCTGCGGCAGGTCCACCAGCAGATCGAACGCGGCCGGCACCGGGCAGCACGACAGCGGGTCGTCCCACAGCAGCGGCATCTGGATGACCTTCATGCCCGCCCAGTCCAGCGCCGCCGGCAGGGCTGCGGTTTCCTGCGCGGAAACATCGGGAAGCGTGTGCGCGGTGCTGTGGGTGGGCGCGGTGCCGGGAGCAAGCAGGGTCATGACAGTACGTGGAAGGGGAGAACGTAATGTTAGTGTATAATATTAAAGAGGCCGCGCCAGCCGGTGCGGCCCGGCCGACCACGGAACTCCCTCATGTCCCCCTCCATCGTCCCCACCACCTATGACAGCTGGAAGCACTGCATCGAAGTGGACTGCCGCCAGCCGCTGACCCTGGCCTACATCCGCGAACGCCGGCGCGCACTGGCCGACCCGCGCGACCACCACACCCAGCAGTTCGAACGCCGCTGGGGCGCGGCGCAGCTGCAGCGCGTCCAGGCGTGGTTCGCACAGGCCGAAGCCGAGCAGGCGCCGTAGGACAAGCAAGGATTACTGCAGCAGACCGTTCGCTGCAGGCGGGCGCTGCACCACAACACCCTCACGGCCACGGCGCCACCATCGCGCGCACTCCCACGCTGCGTCGATAAACCATTCATCCAGCCCTGCACCGCGCCGCGACGTGGTTGCGCAAGCTCGGAATGGCAGGATGCCAGCACGCGCGCCCTTCCCCACTGCCCGACCCTTCCGCACGATGCCTCGCCTGGTCAACGACGAGCGACTCACTACGCTGGATACGCTGAGCGTGCTCGACGCGGCGGCAGGTGCGGCGCTGGACCCGCTCACCACGTTGGCCGCGCAGCTGCTGGCGTCACCGGTGGCGTTCGTTTCGCTGGTGGAGGTGGAGCGGCAGCGGCTGATTTCCAGCGAAGGCCTGTCGCTGCGCGAGACCCCGATCCGCGATGCGGTCTGCGCGCATGCACTGGCCCATCCCGAAGGGCTGGTGATTGCCGACCTGCAGGCCGATCCACGCCTGACCGGCAACCCGATCCTCGATGAATCGCCTGCGCTGCGTGCCTATGCCGGCGTGCCGCTGGTGGCGCAGAACGGCGTGGCCATCGGCACGCTGTGCGTGATGGACCATGCGCCCCGCCACTACGACAGCACCGAACTGCAGCAGCTGCGCACGCTGGCACGCGCGGTGATGGACCGCATCGAGCTGCGCGCGATGGCCGGCCGCCGCGAACCGGTCAGTGGCCTGCCCAACCGCCAGCAGTTCGTGCTGGACTACCCGGGCCTGCTGGCGCGGCGGCGCGGCGAGGCAGTGCACGCGGTGATGATCGATGTGCTGGACGTGGTGCGTGCGGGCGAGGCGGGCCAGGTGCTGGGCATGGCGCCGCTGGAAGCGCTGATCCGCCGTGCCGGCGTGCGCCTGCGTCTTGCCCTGCAGGGCATCGCCGATGTCTACCACGTCGGTGTCGCGCGCTTCGCCTTCCTGCTCGACCTGCCCGACCGCGCTGCGGTGGAGCAGCTGCTGCAGGAACTGCAGTCGCGGCTGGTGCGGCCGGTACTGGCGGCGGCGGTACCGATGTCCCCCACGTTCAGCGCCGGCATCTGCACGGTCGATGTGGCCCAGGACACCCCGGCCGATGTGATCCGCAAGCTGCTGGTCGGCCTGCACTCGGCCCAGGCCGGGAACACGGCCTACTGCTGGTACTGCCAGGAACGCGACCAGCGGCTCAAGCGCGGCTACCGGCTGGCCGCCGACGCCGAGCGCGGGCTGCGCCGGGATGAATTCCACCTGGTCTACCAGCCCCGTTTCCGCTGCGGTGACCTGCAGCCGGTCGGCGCCGAAGTACTGATCCGCCGGGACCATCCACGGCTGGGGCCGGTCAGCCCCGCCGAATTCATTCCCGTGTTCGAACGCACCGCGCTGATGGACACCGTGACCCAGTGGGTGGTGGATCACGCGCTGGCACAGCTGGCGCAGTGGCGCCGCCTGGGCATCGACCTGCCGCTGTCGATCAACGTATCCGCACGTGACATCGCCCACCGCGATGCCGCCAGCCGCCTGCTGCAGAAACTGGCCAGCCACGGCCTGCACCGCCACGATCTGGAACTGGAAATCACCGAGAGCGAATCGCTGCGCGCCGATTCGCTGCCCGGCGAGCAGCTGGCGCTGCTGTCGGCGCAGGGCGTACAGATCGCCATTGATGACTTCGGCAGCGGCTACAGCAACTTCGGCTACCTGACCGAGCTGCCGATCCACACGGTGAAGCTGGACAAATCGCTGATCGACAACATCGCGGTGGATGCCCGCGCACGGCTGAAGGTGGAGGCGATCCTGGCCATGACGCGTGGGCTCGGCTACCACACGGTGGCCGAAGGCGTGGAAACGATGGACCAGGTGCAGCAGCTGCGTGCGCTGCACTGCGATGAACTGCAGGGCTTCGTGCTGGCACGGCCGATGCGTGCAGACGACTTGACCGCACGCCTGCGCGCACCGCCTGCGCACGCGTGACACGTTGCAGCGCACCACGCCGGCGTTTGTGAAAACACCGCCGCACGGTCATCAGCTGGCGCGCTATCACCGAATGCACGTCACGGTTTGACGTGCGCGGACAATCCCTGCACTCTCCAGTCGCGGCCATCCCTGGTGACCCGTATTGCTGCAGTGGTTCTGGCAATGCCATGGATTGGCCGTGCATCACGCGGTGCGACACCCGCGTTGCACCGTGTTTCGCCACATGCTGGATCAACTGGAGACTGAGCAATGCAGATGCATGATGACGTCGTTTCAGGTTGGCTTGAAGGCGCGGACAGCGTCGACGGCTGCGCAAACCCGGCCGGTTCGCTGTTCATCCACGGCCAGCAGGCCACCGAAGCGGCGATGACCGTTGCCTCGGCCGCGATGATCACCGGCGGAGGCACCATGTGCACCACCACCATGTCGGTGGTCGACCACTGCCTGTGCTGCTGATGTAAGCGTAGTGCGGCGCGCAGCCCGGTGCTGCGCGCCGTTTCCGTGGCACCCCGCGCATTCCGTACAGGACGACCAATGACCGCACCCTCGGCCGTGGCTTCGCTTTCCCGCATCGTGGCGCATTTCCTGGCCGACAGCGTCGCCGCACTGGATGCCGCGCTGGCCCGGCTGCAGGGCCCGCTGCAGCCCGCGGAGATCGCGCTGATCGCCGATGAAGCGCAGCAGGCGCTGCTGGCCAATGCGCAGTTGAAGCTGAACCGCCTGCTGCTGCTGGAGCTGCATGCCGCGCTGCGCAGTGGCGAGGTCGATGCGGCTGCCGATACGGCAACCCAGCATGCACAGTTCGAAGCGCTGGCCATGCAGCCGGCCTTCATTCCCCATCTCGCGCAGCGCTACCCGGCGCTGCAGCCGCGCCTGACCGCGATGCTGGACGCGCAGTGCGAAGCGATCATCGAGCTGGCCGCACGCATCGGCAGCGACCGCGTACGGCTGGCGGCCCTGCTGGGGCAGCCGGCCGGCAGCCTGCGGCAGCTGTCGCTGGGCCGCGGCGACCTGCACAACGGTGGTCACACCGTGGCCCGCGTGTCTTTCGATGGCGGCGTGGTGATGTACAAGCCGCGTTCGCTGCGCATCGATGCGGCACTGGATGCGCTGCTGGCCGATGTCTTCGGTGACAGCCCCAGCCGCGTGCGCGTGCCGGCGGTGATCGACCGCGGCAGCCACGGCTGGGCCGCTTTCGCCGCACACCGGTACTGTGAAGGCGAACAGGAGCTGCACCAGTACTACCAGGGGCTTGGCCACTGGCTGGCGGTGCTGCGCCTGATCGGCGGCACCGACATCCATCTGGAAAGCCTGATCGCCTGCGGCCCGGTGCCGGTGGTGGTGGATGCCGAGAGCGTGTTCTCGCCGATCATCAGTACTCCGCCTTCCGGCTACGGGCAGGCCTACGACACCGCGGTCGGGCTGATGCGCAATTCGGTGTTGCGAACCGGCATCGTGCCCTTCCGCAGCAGCGGGCTGGGCATGGATGGGGTGGACATGTCCGCCGCCGGCGCACTGCCCGGCGAGCAGCCGCGCATCCGCATTCCGGCCATCGTGGAGGACGACGGTGGCCCGGCACGGCTGGCCATGGTCGAAGCTGAGGTGGCGGTCGCACAGAACCATCCCAGCGCGCAGCCGGATCTTTCGCGTTACTGGGATGACATCAGTGCCGGCTTCATCGAGGCCAGCCAGCGCCTGCGCACGCACGATGCGGCCGGCACGCTGGCGCCCATGCTGGCCCGCTTCGAGGGCTGCCAGGTGCGCGATGTGCTGCGCCCGACCATGATCTACGCCGAGATGGGCCGCATGCTGTGGCACCCGGCGTCGCTGCACAAGGAGGCGCCGGCCATCGCGCGGGCGCTGGACCTGCTGCAGCGCAATGCTGCGGTCACCCCGGCCGCGCCCGCATCAGCGCAGGCCGTGCGCGCGGAGATCGACGATCTGCGCCACGGCGACATCCCCCTGTTCGGTGCCACCCTGGATGCCGCGCGCATTGCCGGCGTGGTGGACAACTGGCGCAGCATGCGCATCGACCTGGAAGAGGTTTCCATCCGCAGCACGCTGGTGGCCACCGACCTCAACCAGCACGCGCTGGCCCGTGCCGAAGCGCGCGCCGGCCACTCCTATGCCGCTCGGCAGCCGCATGCGCAGGCCCTGGACGCGCGCCGCCGTGCACAGGCCGCCGCCGCGGTGCGCAACCTGATCCGGCTGTCGGTGCGCGGCAACGATGGCACCCTCACCTGGATCACCCCTGAAGTCACCCGCACCGGCTGGACGGTGCAGCCGGTGCAGCCGGTGCAGCCGGACCTCTACTTCGGCCTCGGCGGCATTGCCTTCGCCCTGGCTGGCTACGCCTGCGAACTGCGCCAGGGCCGGGTCGACCCGGTGCCCGGCCTGGATGCCGCGCTGGAAGGCGCCATTGCTGTGCTGACCACGATGGCGCGGCTGCATGTGCCCGGTGTGGACGGAGGTTTCGTTGGTGCCGGCTCGCAGATCTGGGCCTTCGTTGCCCTGCACGACCTGCTTGATCGCCCCGAGCTGCTGCAGCACGCCCGTCACTGCGCCGAGGCGCTGGAACGGCAGGACCTCGAGCACGCCACGAAATTCAAACTGATCGACGGTCTCGGTGGCCTGCTGCCGCCGCTGATCGCGCTGGCCGAGGCCACCGGCGAACCGCGCTGGCTGGCACTGGTCGCCCGCGTCGCCGAGCACATGCAGCGGGCGGCGATCGTCGACGCCGCCGGCGTGCGCTGGCCCATGCCACAGTTCAGCGAGCCGATCGGTGGCTTCGGCCACGGTGCGATGGGCATGGGCTGGGCACTGGCGCGGCTGGCACTGAGCGCCGCCGGCACAGCGCAGCAGCGGGCGCAGTGGAAGGCGCTGGCCGATGGCGCGTTCGCGTTCCAGGCTGCGCTGTTCGAAGAGAGCACCGGGCGCTGGCGTGACCTGCACCTGAGCGCCGACCAGAAGGTGTTCCCGACCTGCTGCCACGGCAGCGTCGGCATCGGATTGGCCGCTGCGGACCTGTACGCGCGCACCGGCGATGCGCAGCAGCTGCGCGACCTGCGCCGCGCGGTGGCCGATGCCCACGGGCAGTGGGGCTTCAGCCACACCCTGTGCCATGGTGATCTGTCCACCCGCGAGCTGCTGGTGAAAGCGGCTGCGCTCGATCCGCACGGCTGCCCCTACCCGCAGGACTTCGCCGCCATCGAGATCATCTCGTCGGTGGAAGAGCACCAGGGCATGGTCGGTGGCCTCACCCGCGCCGCGTTCACGCCGGGGCTGATGATCGGCCTGGCCGGCGCCATCTACGGCCTGCTGCGCATGCACCCCGACTGCCGACTGCCCTCGCCGCTGCTGCTGGAGCGTGCGGGCAGCGCTACAGCGGCACCGGCGCGCACCGACACCGCCGTTGCCGACGCCGCTACCGCCTGACGATCAGCCGGCCAGCACTTCGGTGGACAGCGGCGGTTCGGGGTCGTTGGTGGCGCCGGGCTCGCCCAGCCCGCGCAGGCGGGCCAGCAGCTCGGCCGCGGTGAACGGCTTGGTGAGGATCTGCATGCCGGCATCCAGCTGGCCGGCGCCCACGGCAGCAAAGCCGGCGTAGCCGGTCACGAACAGCACCGGCAGCTGCGGCCGGGTCTGCCGCGCGGCGTCGGCCAGCTGGCGGCCATTGAGGCTGCCGGCCAGGCCGACATCGGTCACCAGCACGTCGAACAGGCCCGGGCCACGCAGCAGCTCCAGCGCGGCACTGCCATCGGCCACCTGCTGCACGTGGTAGCCGGCCTCGCCCAGCACTTCCACCACCATCGAACGGATCGCGGCTTCATCCTCCACCACCAGCACGTGCAGGCCGGTCGGCACCGCCGCGTGGTCGGCCATGTCCGCCGGCGCGGCCACCTCGGCCTGCACCTCGCCGAGGAAGCGCGGCAGGTACAGCGTCATCGTGATACCGGTGCCGGGGCGCGATTCCACCTGCACATGGCCGCCGGACTGGCGGGTGAAGCCGTAGATCATCGACAGCCCCAGCCCGGTGCCCTGCCCGATCGGTTTGGTGGTGAAGAACGGTTCGAACACCTTCTGCACGATGTCCGGGGCCATGCCAGTGCCGGTGTCGCCCACCGACAGCGCCATGTAGCTGCCAGGCGGCAGGTCCAGGCTGCGCGCGCTCGGTGTCGAGGGTTTCCACCCGCGTGCGGATCAGCAGGCGGCCGCCATCGGGCATGGCGTCGCGGGCTTTGATGCACAGGTTCAGCGGCGCGTTTTCCAGCTGCGGCGCGTCCACCTGCACATGCGCACCGTCGCCGTGCAGCTCGGTGCGCAGGGCGATGGACGGCCCGAGGCTGCGCGCGATGATGTCCTGCAGGCTGGCGATCAGCACGTCCGGGTCCACCACGGAGGGTGCCAGCGTCTGCCGCCGCGAGAACGCCAGCAGGCGCTGGGTCAGGGCGGTGGCGCGGTCGGTTCCGCTGCGCGCCATTTCCAGGTAGCGCTCCAGCCCCTCCGTGCTGCCCTGGCGCAGGCGCAGCTCCAGCAGTTCCAGGCCCATCGACACAGCGGTGAGCATGTTGTTGAAATCGTGCGCGATGCCGCCGGTCAGCTGGCCCACCGCTTCCATCTTCTGGCTCTGGCGCAGCTTCTCCTCGGCCAGCAGCAGGTCCTCGCTGCGCTCGCGCACGCGCTCTTCCAGCGTGGCGGTCAGCTGCCGCAGCTGGGTTTCGGCATTGCGGCGCTGGCTGACATCGGTGGCGGTACCGAACCACTCGATGATGTTGCCCTGTTCGTCCAGCAACGGCACCGCACGGGTCTGCGTCCAGGCGGGTGTGTCGCCTGGCCCGGGCGCACGGTGTTCAATCACCAGCGGCTGGCGTGTCGCGATGGCATGGGCGATGGCCAGGTTCAGCCGGCCATGGTCCTCGGCGTGCACGAAGGCAGTGCGCCAGTCCATGTCCGGCGCCAGCAGGTGGGCGGTGGCGCCGTCACGCAGGATCAGCCGCATTTCCTGCCAATTGGCCGACATGGCGTAGACCCGCTGCGCGGTCGCGCTGACCAGCGCGCCCAGCCGACGCTCGCTGCTTTCCAGCGCCTTGCGCGCCTGGCGCTCGGTGGTGCGGTCGCGCAGCACCGCCACGAAACCGGCCGCAGCGCCCTCTTCGTCGTGCAGCACGGTGATCGCGCCCTGCGCCCAGAACGCCTCGCCGTTGCGGCGCTGGTACCAGTTCTCGCCACTGATGCCGCCATCACGCACCACCCCCAACAGGTAGCGCTGCATGGTGTCGCGCTCGTTGGCCAGGAACAGCCGCTCCGGGCCGTGGCCCAGCATGTCCGGCTCGCTCCAGCCAGTCATTGCGTGCGCACCCTCGTTCCACAGGGTGATCCGTCCGTGCAGGTCGGTGGCGATGATGGCGTAGTCGCGTGCGCTGTCCAGGATCTGCCGATGCCGCGATTCGGCCTGCACCAGGTGGCGCTGCAGCTCTTCCTGCGGGGTGATGTCCAGGCCCTGCACGAACACGCCGGTGACCTGCCCGACTTCGTCGCGCACCGGCTGGAATACCACATCGAGCAGATGGTCGGGCGCGGCCACACTGTCCGGCCCCAGCGGTGCATACGCCACGCGGCGGCCGATATAGGGAACACCGGTGCGGTAGACCTCGTCCAGCAGCGGCAGGTAGCCCTGGTCCACCACTTCGGGCAGCGCATCGACAATGCGCTGGCCCAGCACCTCGCGGTTGCCGATCAGATCGGAGTAGCCAGCGTTGAGCAGCTCCATCCGGTGCTGCGGGCCGTGCAGGAAGGCCATGAACATCGGGGATTTGTCGAACAGGGCGATCAGCCGCTCGTTCTCGCGCGCCAGCCGCTCCTGCGCCACCACCATCCGGGTGACTTCCTTGGTCACGCAGAAGGCCCCACCAACGGTGCCGTCCTCCTCGAACAGCGGCGAGAACGAGAACGTCCACCAGGTGTCCTCCGGTTCCCCGAAGCGGCTCATCACCACATGTGCGTTTTCGTAACGCGAGTTGGCGCCGGCAAAGGCTTTGCCGATCGGCTCCTCCACCGCGCTCTAGGCATCGGCCCAGAGCACGCGTAGCGGCTGCCCGATGGCCCCGTGCAGGCGCGGCCCGAGGATGGGCGCGTAGGCATCGTTGTGGAAGAACACCAGTTCCGGGCCCCGCACCAGGTACATGCTTTCCGGCGAGTTGAGCATCAACTCCAGCGCACAGCGCAACGCCACCGGCCACTGCGCCGGCTCGCCCAGTACCGTGCCGCGCCAGTCGCGCGCACGTATGGCAGCGGCGGCGTCACCGGTTGCGCGGGGAAAAGGGGGAACGGCAATGGGCATCGTGCAGGGGCATCCGGCCCCCACGGCAGGAACGGGCCTGCACCCATCGCGGCTCAAACCGGGGGCGCGGCAGGCAGGGGTCGCCCGGCGTCAGCGACGTCGGCTGCGCATACTGTAATGCGTCCGGTGAAGGCGGTGACTATACGTGCGCCACGCGGGAATTTTCTGAAGAGTTCAGGAAGCGCGCCAATCACGCAGCGTGGCGCTGCGCAGGTGCTGCTGGCCACAGCCACCCGGGCAGCTCAGCAGCCGGGCATTGCCCAGGCTCAGGAAGCCATTGCCCTCGCGTGCGGTGAACTCCTGCTGGCAGCCGTGGCAACGCAACTGCAGGGCATACAGGTGGATGATGCGGCGCGAGGCCGGATCCTGCAGGCAGGACACATCGAGCAGATCGAACGTGCAGGCGTGGGCGGCGGCAAGCGGTGGCGATGCGCTGGCGAGGGCGGTATGCACGGGGTTTCATCCTGGGGGGGTTGGCGCACTGTAGGCAGCACCGCGTGCAGTGAACGTGCGTCCGGCGTGCGCGGGGTGTAGGCGAATGCGTTGCATTCGTGCACCATGGGGACCCTTGTTTCCGTGCCTTTCCAGCCAGCGCACCACGACGGCGGCCTGCCGCGCCCGCGGCATCACATGCCGTAGACACAGCGCCTGCTGGACTATCGCGTCCCCGGTGACCCTCTCCTGATGTCGATACCCTCCGCTTCGGCGCCGGAGCTGGACCTGTCCAGCTGCGCGCGTGAACCCATCCATACCCCTGGTGCGATCCAGCCGTATGGCCTGCTGCTTGTCGTCGACCCGAAGTCGCTGAAGGTGATCGAGCGTGCCATCGCACAGGACAGCGTGGTGGCAACCTTCGGTGATCCACTGGACGGCAGCATCGAACATGCGCTGGGGGGCGTGCTGGCACCATTCCTGCCGCACCTGAAGCAGCTGCGCGCGGGCGCCTCGACCTTCCTCGGCGGCGTGCACCTGGACGGCCACGGCCGCCACCAGCTGCTGGCACACCGCTCCAGCACCCACCTGCTGCTGGAACTGGAAGCCCGGTGCCGGGCGAGCCGGGTTCGCTGGAAGACCTCTACCCTGCCCTTCGCCAGTTCATGGCCGCCATCGAAAAGGCCGCCGGCACGCGTGAGCTGTGCGAGCTGGCCTCGGTGCACGTGCGGGCGCTGTGCGGTTTCGACCGCGCTCTGGTGTACCAGTTCGACAAGGGCTGGAACGGCACCGTGGTGGCTGAAGACCGCAACGAGGTGCTGCCCTCCTACCTGGACCTGCGTTTTCCCGAGTCGGACATTCCCGCGCAGGCGCGCGAGCTGTACCGACGCAACCGCGTGCGGCTGATCGCCGACAGCAACTACCAGCGCGTGCCACTGCAGCGCAGCGCCGCGCTGGCAGCCGATGCGGCGCCGACCGACCTGAGCCTGGCCACGCTGCGCAGCGTTTCGCCGGTGCACCTGCAGTACATGCGCAACATGGGCACCGGCGCGTCGATGTCGGTGTCGCTGCTCAATGAAGGCCGGCTGTGGGGCCTGGTGTCCTGCCACAACCAGCAGCCGCGCCGCGTGCCCTACCACGTGCGTACCGCCTGCGAGTTCATCGGCCAGATCCTGTCGCTGCAGATCGCGCTGAAGGAACGTGCGCTGGCGGTGGAGGAACGGGTGGCACGGCGTGCCACGCTGGTGAAGCTGCTGGGCCGCATGGCCGGCACCGAGGATTTCATGGCCGCGCTCGGCCGCGACCCGCACAGCCTGTTGGCGCTGGCCGGTGCCAGCGGCGCGGCGATCGTGCACCGCGGCGACTGCGTGCTGCTGGGCCAGTGCCCCTCCAAGCAGCAGGTACTGGGCTTGGCGCACTGGCTGACGCAGGAAAACACCACGCCGGAACTGTACGCCACCGACCAGCTCAGCCAGCAGTGGCCCGAGGCGGCGGCCTGCACCGATGTGGCCAGCGGCGTGCTGGCCGTTGCCATTTCGCAGCTGCACGACAGCTACCTGATGTGGTTCCGCCCCGAAGTGGTACGCACCGTGCGCTGGGGCGGCGACCCGCGCAAGACCCCCGAACCCGGCCAGGCACTGTCACCGCGCATGTCCTTCGAGGCCTGGAAGGAAACCGTGCACCAGCGCAGCCTGCCCTGGGAAGCCGAAGACCGCGACGCTGCGCTGGAAATGCGCACCGCCATCGTCGACATCGTGCTGCGCAAGGCCGAGGAAATGGCCGAACTCAACGAGCAGCTGCTGCGCAGCAACAAGGAGCTAGAGGCGTTCTCGTACTCGGTCAGCCACGACCTGCGCGCACCGTTCCGCCACATCGTGGGCTATTCCGAACTGCTCAGCAGTTCGGCCGATGACCGCCTGACCGATACCGAAAAACGCTTCCTGGCCACCATCGTCGAATCGGCCAAGTCCGCCGGCACGCTGGTGGACGACCTGCTGAGCTTCTCGCAGATGGGCCGCTCGACCCTGGGCCGCGCACGGGTGGACATGCGCGCCCTGGCCGAGGATGTGCGCCAGAGCCTGGTGATGGAGTACCGCGGCCGCCAGATCACGTGGACGCTGCCGCCGCTGCCGGCCGTGCATGCCGACCCCACCATGCTGCGTCTGGTCTGGCAGAACCTGCTGTCCAACGCGGTCAAGTTCACCCGCGAGCGCGAGGACGCCGTCATCGAGGTGGGCCATGAGCGCACCGAGAGCGAGGACGTGTTCTTCGTGCGCGACAACGGCTGCGGTTTCGACATGCGTTACGTGGACAAGCTGTTCGGCGTGTTCCAGCGCCTGCACCACGTGGAGGAGTTCGAAGGCACCGGCATCGGCCTGGCCAATGTGCGCCGCATCATCGGCCGCCATGGCGGCCGCACCTGGGCCGAGGGCAGGCTCGGCCAGGGCGCCACGCTTTACTTCACGTTACCTTTGATTCCTGGAGATGGCCCATGAGGGACCTGCGACCGATCCTGCTGGTGGAAGACAGCCCCAAGGATGCCGAACTGACGTTGGCCGCGCTGGCGCGCTGCCAGCTGCTCAATGCTGTCACCCACGTGCGCGATGGCGCCGAAGCGCTGGATTACCTGCGCCTGGAAGGTGCCTACGCCGATGCCAACCATGGCGGCCCGGTGGTGGTGCTGCTCGACCTGAAACTGCCCAAGGTGAACAGCCTGGAAGTGCTTGAGCAGGTACGCAAGGATCCCCGCCTGAGCAGTACGCCGGTGGTGATGCTGACCTCCTCGCGCGAGGAGCAGGACCTGGTGCGCAGCTACGAACTGGGCGTCAACGCATTTGTGGTGAAGCCGGTGGATTTCAAGGAATTCTTTGAAGCCATCCAGGGCCTGGGCATGTTCTGGGGCATCACCAACCAGCCGCCGCCGCACCGCGCCGGTTCGGTGCCGGGCGAACGCTGATGACCGACCCGGTGCCAGGCGCCTGCCATATCCGCATCCTGATGCTGGAAGACAGCGCGCTGGATGCGGAGCTGATCCTGGCCCAGCTGCAGCGTGCCGGCCTGCAGGTGCAGGCGCACCGGGTGTGGGCGCGCGATCCGTTCATCGATGCGCTGGTGGCCGGTGGCTTCGACATCATCCTGGCCGACCATGTGCTGCCGGGCTTCGACGGCGATACCGCGCTGGGCCTGGCGCGCGAACTGGCGCCCACCCTGCCCTTCATCTTCGTCTCCGGCACGCTGACCGAAGAGCTGGCGGTGCAGGCGCTGACCCGCGGCGCACGCGACTACGTAGTCAAGCAGCGCCTGCAGCGCCTGCCCGATGCGGTGCGCCGCGCACTGCAGGAACGCCATGAGCACAGCCGGCTGCAGTCGGCTGAAGAGGAACTGCAGGTCAGCCGTGACCGCCTGCAGCTGATCACCGACTCGCTGCCGGTGATGGTGTCGCACTTCGGGCTGAACTTCCGCTACCGCTTCACCAACCTGGCCTACCAGCAGTGGCACGGCATGAGCGCCGGCGAACTGCTGGGCCGGAGCATCAGCGATGTGGTCGGCCCGGAAATGTTCCAGTGGGCCATGCAGTACTTCCGCCGCGTGCTGGACGGTGAACGGGTCAGCTTCGAGGTGACCCTGCCGCACCATGAAGGCGCCCTGCGCAACCTGCAGGTGGACTGCATGCCGGAAATCAGCGCGGACGGCCGGGTGACCGGCTTCACCACGCTGGCCAGCGACATCAGCGACCTGAAGCGCTCGGAGCAGTCGCTGCGCCGTGCCAACGGCAGCCTGGAGCGCGAGATCGAGGCGCGCACCTCGGAACTACAGTCCAGTGAGAGCCGGCTGGAAGCCGTGTTCGAATCCAGCTTCCAGCAGCAGGCGCTGCTGTCGCCGCAGGGCGTGCTGCTGGATGCCAACGTCGCCTCGCTGGCGGCGGTGATGGCGCGCAAGGACGATGTGATCGGCGGCCTGTTCGGCCAGTCGCCGTGGTTTGCTGCCACGCCGGGCGCTGCCGAGGTGGTGGCCACCGCCATCGCCCGTGCCGCGCAGGGCGAGAGCTCCCGCCACGAACTGGACCTGCAGCTGGCCACCGGCCTGCGCAGCCTGGATTTCTCGTTCCGCCCGCTGCGCGGCCCCGACGGCATGGTCATCGCCGTGGTCTGGGAGGCGATGGACACCACGGCCCGCCGTGAAGCCGAACACGCGCTGCGGCAGTCACAGAAGATCGAGGCGGTGGGCCAGCTGACCGGCGGCATCGCCCACGACTTCAACAACATCCTGACCGTGATCGCCGGCAACGTGGAACACGCCATGCTGCTGGGCGAGCGCAGCACCCTGGCCGGTGCCGGCGGCATGCAGTCGCGTGCGCTGGACAACGCACTGAAGGGCGTGATGCGCGCGGCCGGACTGACCCAGCACCTGCTGGCCTTCGCACGCCGGCAGCCGCTGCGCAGCGAGGCGGCGGACCTCAACGACCGCATGCTGGGCATGCAGGACATGCTGCAGCGCGCACTGGGCGAACTGGTGCGGCTGGAGATCGTGGTGGCGCCCGATGTCTGGTGCGTGGAGCTGGACGCGGGCCAGCTGGAAGCCTCGGTGCTGAACCTGGCGGTGAACGCACGCGACGCCATGCCCGAGGGCGGCCGGCTCTACATCGAGGTGGACAACGGGCTGCTGGACGACGATTACGCGGCGCAGTTCCCTGACACCGCGCCTGGCCAGTACGTGATGCTGCGCGTGCGCGACGATGGCCACGGCATGTCCGAGGACACCGTGGCGCGCGTGTTCGAGCCGTTTTTCACCACCAAGCAGGTCGGCCGCGGCACCGGGCTGGGCCTGTCGATGGTGCACGGCTTCGTCAAGCAGTCCGGCGGCCACGTGCAGGTGCAGTCGCAGGAAGGCGATGGCACCACCATCACCCTGATGTTCCCGCGTTCGACGCTGCCGCTGCCCGATGCGGTGCACGAGGCCCCCGCCGGCATGGCCGGGTTCGAGGACCACGAGGAGACCATCCTGGTGGCCGAGGACAACGACGACGTGCGTGCCTACACCGTCGAAGCACTGCGCCAGTTCGGCTACCGCGTGCTGGAAGCGCACGACGGGCCCACCGCGCTGCGCCTGCTGGACCGGCCCGACGTGCGCGTGGACCTGCTGTTCTCCGACGTGGTGATGCCAGGCATGTCCGGCTGGGAACTGGCCCGCGCCGTGGAGGAACGCCGCCCCGGCATGCCGGTGCTGTTCACCTCCGGCTACCCGCGCGACCACGGCACCCGTGGCCGCACGGCACCGCTGCTGTCCAAGCCGTTCACCCGCAGCGACCTGGCCGCTGCGGTGCGAGGCGTACTCGAGGCGCCCGCCGCCCACTGAGCGCACGGCGGTGTTCACGCACCGCCGCGCCCCGTTCAGCCATAGTCGGCGCACCCCGTGCCCGACCCTGGACCCATGCCGCTACCTTCGCGTTCCCTGCAGTCGCTGCCCCGGCGCTGGAAAATCCCGCTGGCCACGCTGCTGGTGCTTTACGCGCTGTACCTGCTGGCCGGCAACATCTTCCTGAACACCCCGCTGTTCGACGCGGTGACCGACCGCAAGCCGCACAAGTTCGTGATGGAGACCGGGCCGGCGATGACCCTGTGGCCCGGCCACATCACCGCCTGGAACGTGCGCATGCGCGGCCACGCCAACCACACCGTGTACGTGCTGCGCGCCGAGCGTGCGACCGGGCGCATCGCGCTGTGGCCGCTGTTCCGCCGCGAGGTGCGCATTCCGCGCGTGGAGGCGGTGGGTGTTTCGGCCGAGATCAACCGTGTGGCCAAGGCCATTCCGCCGCCGCCGCGCAGCGACCAGGGCTGGACCCTGCGCTTCGATGCGATCCACAGCGACACCATCTACCGTGCGCGGCTGGGCTCACTGCTGCTGCACGGCCAGGGCAGCGGCACCGTCGGCTTCCTGAAACAGCTCAAGGGCGGCCCGTCGGAACTGTTCGATTCGCGCGTGGCGTTCCGGCGCGCCTACGCCAGCTACAGGGGCATCCAGCTGCTCAGCGACATGCGGCTGGATGCACGTTTCCGGTACCCGTGGCACTACCGCGACCAGGCGCCCGGGGTGGCCAAGTTCAACCTGCTGGCGGCCACGCTCGATCTCGATGCACGCAGCCAGGGCCTGCGCGTGGATACCAGCGGGCGTTCGGTCACCTTCGGTGGCACGCCCACGGCCGGCCACGTGACCGCCGCGCTCGGAATGGACCGCGGCGCGCTGCGCGCGGGCAGCCACCTGCACTAGCAGCTGCCGCTGCAGGCCGGCGATGGGGCCCCGGACCGTGGCACGCTGGCGCTGCGCCTGGATGCAGCCAAGGACATCCGCGTGCGCGCCACCCTGCCGCGCGATCCACAGACCGGCAGCGAACTGAACGCCGATGTGCACGTGGCCGGCACGCAGATTCCGTTCAAGGCGCCGGCCGAACTGCTGCCCCGGCTGTCCGGCACGGTGCAGGGCCGCTGGCAGTTCACTTCGCTCAACTGGATTGCCGACCTGTTCGTGCGCAAGCCGTGGTTCCGGCTGGATGGCGGCGGCCTGCTGGAAGCCGACCTGCGCGTGAAGGACGGCGAGCTGGCGCCGGGCAGCAGTGTCGACGTGCCTTCGGTGGTGGCCATTGCCGAGGTGGCCGGCGTGCGCATGCAGGGTACCGCGCAGGCCAAGGGCCGCCTGCAGGAGGGCAGCCCCAACCAGATGCTGCTGGACGTGCGCCTGCCGCAGTTCAAGGTGGCGCCGGCAGAGGCGCAGGACACCCTGCTGTTCGACGGCCGCGACCTGGCGCTGGCACTGCGTGGCGATGGCCGCCTGCAGGAACTGCACCGCAGCGTGCAGGCACGGGTGACCTTCAACGATGCGCGCGTGCCAGACCTGACCGCCTACAACCGCTACCTGGGCAAGGGCCAGGTGAAACTGCTCGGTGGCAGCGGGCTGGTCAGTGGCGAAGTGGAACTGGATACCTCCGGTGACATCGGCCGTGGCAGCGCCAACCTGCGCGGCACCGGTGCCCGGCTGCAGGTGGCCGGCTTGGCGCTGCGCGGCGATGCGCAGCTGAAGGCACGGCTGCAGCGCGCCGACATCAAGCACCGCCAGTTCGATCTGGCCGGCACCACCGTGCAGCTGCGCAACATCCAGGTGGGCGATGCGCGCGAGGACGGCAACTGGCGGGGTACGCTGGCGGTCCGCCAGGGGCATATCGACGGCACGGCGCCGTTCCAGGTGGATGCGCTGGCCGACGTGACGCTGCGCGATGCCGGCCCGCTGCTGGAAGTGTTCGCCGAACGCGGCGCTTACCCGCGCTGGGCACTGGGCATGCTCGATTCCGGGCAGGTGCAGGCCAGCACGCGGCTGCGCTGGCGCCGCGAGCACCTGGTGATGGACGAGCTGCAGGCGGAGAACGAGCGGCTGTCGATGCGCGCCCGGCTGGACATGAACGGTGATCGCCGTCAGGGCGACCTGTACCTGCGCTGGGGCATCCTCGGCGCCGGCGTGCGCCTGGACAATGGCCAGCGCAAGTGGCACGTGGCCGATGCGCGCGAGTGGTATGCCGAACAACCGCGCCTGCTACCGCCGATGCCGGCGGCCGACGCCCCTGCCCCGCAGGCCGACTGAGCGCCTGCGGGGATCCGCGCCGCGCGTGATCGCCCACACCGATCATCCAGGCCATGCGTGATGAATCTTCCAATGCGCGTAATCGCCCACGCCACCGCTTCTGTAGATCCACGCCTTGCGTGGATGACTCTCTCCCACCACGTAAACCCCACGCCCACGCCATGCGTGGATGAATCGCCGCAATCACGCACCGCCACCCGCCCACGAAAAAGCCCGGACAGCAGCGCTGCCCGGGCCGCAGGGCGCGGTGGGGGACGCGCCCTGTAGAACCTCATGCTGGCTCAGACCGTAACGATCAGGCCGACTTCATCGCATGCTTGCGGGTGCGCATCACGTTGTGGCACTCCTGCACTTCCGGCAGCCACTGGGCGACTTCCTGGCGCACGGCCGGCGGCAGGTCGTTCTCCTTCAGCACGTCCTTGAAGGCGCCCAGCAGGCGGTCTTCGGATTCCTCCAGCTCGGCCACGTAGCCGTAGTTGGTATCGCCGAAGGCGGCGCGCACCTTGCCGTAGAACTGCTGCATCGACCCCACCATGGTGCCGTGCTCGGCCGGCTTGCCGCCGGTGGCAGCCACGGCCGCGCTCAGCGAAGTGACGATGCGCGCCTTGACGGTGGCGATGCGGGTGAACAGCGCCGACAGCTCGGCATCCTTCACCTTGGTCGCGGCTTCTTCATAGAAGCTCTTGCCATCGCGGGCGATCTCGATCAGGTCGTTGAGGCGATGTTCGATGGTGGACTGGGTGCTCATGGGTCGGAACTCCTTTGCGGGTGAGGGGCGGCGCGGGTTTCGGCCGCCTTCGACACCACCATCGGCGATGCGATGTCCTCCCGCGGTGAGCAGCGTTTGATGCCGCCCTCATCCACCCCAACGCCGCGCAACGGCTTCACATCGCGCTGCGGTTCCTTCACGGCGGCACTGCAGCGCTTACAGATTCACGAAGCGCTGCACCTTGCGCGCGAGCCAGCCGCTGAACACCAGCGGCGCGTCCAGGGCCGACGCGCAGATGCACGGCACGCCCGGCGCGGTCACCGGCTGGTGCTCGACATCCGCATCCAGATCGGCCACGTCGCCCGGCGCGAACAGGCCCAGCGCGTCGTTGTAGGCGCCACGCAGGATCTGGGTTAGCTCGCTGCGCCCGTGGCTGTGCATCGGCAGGCACTTGCCGGGGGCGATGCGCAGCAGGATCAGCGACGGCATCTGCGTGGCCCGGATGCAGTGCACGCCCGGTGCCATCCAGCGCCAGCGCAGCGCCTTGTAGGAGGCACCGAAATGCGCGTGCAGCGAGGCCGGCAGCAGGTCCGGATCGGTGGCCAGCGGCAGCGGCGCGGTGGGGCGCAGCGGCATCACCGCAGGCGCCACCGTCTCGTCCAGCTGGCGCAGCATGGCCTCGCGCAGCACGTCGCGGCGTGCACCGCTGGTTTCAGGCTGGGTCTGTTCCAGCAGCGCCGCACCCACCGCCTCGGCATCGCGCAGCCGCTGCCGGCACAGCGGGCACTGTTCCAGGTGGGCACCGGCCACCACCGCCAGGGCCGCCGGCAACGCACCGGCGGCGTAACTG
This sequence comes from Stenotrophomonas maltophilia, assembly GCA_009912235.1. Taxonomy (GTDB): domain Bacteria; phylum Pseudomonadota; class Gammaproteobacteria; order Xanthomonadales; family Xanthomonadaceae; genus Stenotrophomonas; species Stenotrophomonas maltophilia_AV. Next base: position 286,849 of record WNDS01000001.1, on the reverse strand, counting down.
AGCAGGGTCGACTCATGCAGGTGATGGTGCGGGTTCATGCGCCACCTCCCACCTTGGACTGCAGCTGCAGGAAGGCGCGGCGCAGGTGTGATTTCACCGTGCCCAGCGGCATGCCCAGCGCCTGGGCGATCTCACTGTGGCTGCGCGCCTCGAAATAGGACATGCGCACCAGCCGCGCCTGCACCGCCGGCAGCTCGTTGATGCGCTGGCGCAGCCGTACCTGGTCGGCGAACTGTTCGGCACTGGTGCGCTCGCACGGGTCTTCCACGGCCGCCTGCTCCACCGCGTCCTGCACCTGAAGCCAGCTGCGCTCGCGGCGCACCCGATCGATCTGCAGGTTGCGCGCGATACGGTACAGCCAGGTGCTCAGCGCGCTCTGCGCCGGGTCGAACTCGGCCGCCCGCAGCCACAGCCGCAGCAGGCTTTCCTGGGCCAGGTCCTCGGCCAGCGCCTCGTTGGCGCCCATGCCACGCAGGTACACGCACAGCCTCGGCATGAAATGGTCGTAGATGCGCATGAAACAGGCGCGGTCACGCAGCCGCGCCACCGCATCCATATCGCCGGACCAGTTGGTCGGCTCGATGTTCGACTGCAGCGAACTGGACACGAGGCGGGCGTCGTCGAGGGAAATGGGAGGCTTGCCGTGGGGAGCGTACATCGGCGGCTGGCGGGCAGGAGTGAAGGGTGTCTGCGGGGTCTACGCAGCGCGGGCGCCTTTGGATGCACCCGGATGCACGGCCGCCGGCCCCGGGCGGCAAGGCCACCGCAGCCCGCTGCATCCAGAGCCCGCCCCGGGGCGTAGGCAGTGCACGCCCCCCGAGGACCTGCCGCCATGCTGCGCCGCGCCCTGCCCTGCCTGCTCGCCCTGCCCCTGCTGCCGGCCCTGGCCGCCGCCCCACCGCTGCTGCGCAGCGAGGGCATCGCCCGCAGCGCCGATGGCGCCGTGCTGTACCGCGAAGTGCACTGGCAGCGCGGCGCGGCTGACGGCAGCGAGCGCTGGGTGGTCTACCAGTGCCCGGACGGCACCCCGTTCGCGCGCAAGCAGATGCCGGCCAGTGGCCAGCCCCAGGCGCGCGGCTACCAGCTGCAGGACGCACGCAGCGGCCAGCGCGCCAGCGTGCTGGTGGCGCACGACGGGGTGGCGCTGGACTGGCAGGAACAGGCCGGCGCGACGGCCCAGCGCGCACAGCTGCCGCTGCCGGCCGATGCGGTGATCGACGCCGGCTTCGATGCCGCCTTGCGCCTGCACTGGGCAGCGCTGCTGCGCGGCGAGGCGGTCAGCCTGCCGTTCCTGGTGCCGGGCCGGCAGCGCTATTACAGCGTGCAGGTGCGCCGCACCGGCGCGGTGGAGTGGGAAGGCCAATCCGCCCAGGCCATGCGGGTGCGGCTGGATGCCTGGTACGGCGCGGCGGCCCCAGCCTGTCGCTGGTGTACGCCGATGCCGACCGGCGCCTGCTGGAATTCCGTGGCACCAGCAACCTGCGCGACGCCGCCGGCCGCTACCCGCCGGTGGTGGTGCGCTTTGCCAGCGCCGTCCGCAGTGGCGACGCAGCGGCGTGGCAGCGCGAACTGCAGCAGCCGCTGGTGCAGCGCTGCGGCGTGGCGCAGGGATGAGCCCGTTTCACACCGCCTCCCGTTTGCGCCCCGCATTGTGCGGGTGGCTGCATCCAATCGCGCTGCCTACGCGTAGACCCTGATGAGCGCCCCCGTACAGAGAGCACCCACCATGGCTTCAGCAGCGCCACGTACTGCCCTTGGTTCCCGTCTGCTGCGCAGCGTGCAGCGCTGGTTCGATACGCAGACGCATGGATCCACGGCCGGCGACAGCAACGCCCAGCGCATCGACTGGCTGCGTGCCATTCCGTTCGCGGTGCTGCACCTGGGCTGCCTGGGCGTGATCTGGGTGGGGGTGTCATGGGCCGCGGTGGCGATTGCAGTGGTGCTGTACGCGCTGCGCATGTTCGCCATCACCGGCTTCTACCATCGCTATTTCTCGCACCGCACGTTCCAGGCCTCGCGCACGGTGCAGTTCGCCTTCGCGGTGATCGGCGCGGCCAGCGTGCAGCGCGGCCCGCTGTGGTGGGCCGCGCACCATCGCCACCACCACCGCCATGCCGACCAGCCGCAGGATCCGCATTCGCCACGCGAGCAGGGGTTCTGGCGCAGCCACATGGGCTGGTTCCTGACCCGTGAAGCCTTCGCCACCGACCTGTCACGCATTCCCGACCTGGCGCGCTTCCCGGAACTGCGCTGGCTCGACCGCTTCGACACTTTGGTGCCGGTGCTGCTGGCCGCCGGCCTGTATGGTCTGGGTGCCGCGCTGGAACGCTGGGCGCCGGGCCTGCACACCAGTGGCGCGCAGCTGCTGGTGTGGGGCTTCTTCATTTCCACCGTGGTGCTGTTCCATGCCACGGTCACCATCAATTCGCTGGCGCACCGCTTTGGCTCGCGCCGCTATGCCACCCGCGATGACAGCCGCAACAACCTGTGGCTGGCACTGCTGACCTTCGGCGAGGGCTGGCACAACAACCACCACTTCTTCCCCGGCACCGCGCGCCAGGGCTTCCGCTGGTGGGAGATCGACCTGACCTGGTACGGGCTGCGCGTGCTGGCCGCATTGCGTCTGGTGCATGGGCTGAAGCCCATCCCGGCGTGGGTGCTGGCCAAGGCGGAGCACTGACATGCGCATCGCCGTGATCGGGTCGGGCATTGCCGGGCTGGCCAGCGCGTGGTGGCTCGATGGCGAGCATGAGGTCACGCTGTACGAGGCCAATGATTACCTGGGCGGGCACACCCATACCCACAACGTGCAGGTGGACGGGCACAGCGTGGCGGTGGACACCGGCTTCATCGTGTTCAATCCGCTGCACTACCCGCTGCTGACGGCGCTGTTCGAGCAGCTGGGCGTGGCCTCGCAGCCGACCACCATGAGTTTTTCGATGCACAGCGAGCGCAGCGGCGTGGAATACAACGCCACCTCGCTGGAAGGCCTGTTCTGCCAGCGCCGCAATCTGGTCTCGCCGCGCTTCTGGGGCATGCTGGCCGACCTGCGCCGCTTCTACCGTGATGCGCCCGCGCTGCTGGCCGAACAGGAAGGCCCCAGCCTGGGCGAGTACCTGCAGCGTGGCCGCTTCGGCGAGGCCTTCATCCAGGAACACCTGCTGCCGATGGCCTCGGCCCTGTGGTCGTCACCGAGCGCGCAGGTTCTGCAGTTCCCGGCACGCTACCTGGTGCAGTTCATGGCCAACCACCAGATGCTGCAGGTGGCCGGGCGCGCGCCGTGGCGGGTGGTGCGTGGCGGCTCGGCGCGTTACGTGGACGCCCTGCGCGCACGCTGGCAGGTGCGCGAACGGCTGGAAACACCGGTGCACTCGGTCGAGCGCCTGGCGCAGGGCGCCTTGGTGCACAGCGCCGCCGGTACCGAAGGCTACGACCAGGTGATTTTGGCCTGCCACAGCGACCAGGCACTGGCGCTGCTGGCTGATGCCGATGCCAGTGAGCGCGCGGTGCTGGGCGCGATCCGCTACCAGCCCAACGAGGCCGTGCTGCACACCGATGCGCGCCTGCTGCCGCGCAACCGCAAGGCCTGGGCCGCGTGGAACGCGCATGTGCCGCGCGACCCGGATGCGCCCTGCACGGTCAGCTACTGCATGAACCTGCTGCAGGGCCTGGACACCACCACCCCGCTGGTGGTGACGCTCAACCGCAGCGCGGCCATCGACCCGGCCAGCGTGCTGCGCCGGCTGCGCTATGCGCACCCCATACACGACCACGCCGCGGTGCGCGCGCAGCAGCGCTGGGGCGAGATCCAGGGCCGCCGCAATACCTGGTTCGCCGGCGCGTACTGGGGCTGGGGCTTCCATGAAGATGGCATCCGCAGTGCGCGGCGGGTGGTGGACGCCTTGCAGGCATGGCAGACGGACGGGGCGCCGCGCTACGGCCAGGCGCTGCCGGCATGAACGCCAGCGCGATCTATACCGGCTACGTCACGCACCGGCGGCACCTGCCGCAGGCGCATGCGTTCCGGTACCCGATCGCGCAGCTGCTGCTGGACCTGGACGAGCTGGACCATGTCTTCGACCGGCGCTGGCTGTGGTCGGTCGGGCGCCGCAACCTGGCCGAGTTCCGCCGCAGCGATTACCTGGGCGATCCGGCGCGGCCGCTGGCTGATGCCGTGCGCGACCATGCCGCCGCCACGCTGGGCCACCGCCCGGCCGGCCCGGTGCGGCTGCTGACCCACCTGCGCTACGCCGGGCATGTGTTCAACCCGGTCAGCTTCTACTACTGCTACCAGGCCGATGGGCAGACGCTGGCCTGCATCGTGGCCGAGATCACCAACACCCCGTGGAAGGAGCGGCATGCCTACGTGCTGCCGGTGGACGCCGCGCCGGCCCGTGGCCGGGCCCTGCGCTGGCAGTTCGACAAATGCTTCCACGTCTCGCCGTTCATGCCGATGGACTGCCACTACGACTGGCGCTTCACCGCCCCCGGCCAGGACCTGCGCGTGCACATGCAGGTCTGGCGTGATGGCCAGCGCCAGTTCGACGCCACCCAGGCCCTGCAGCGCCGCCCGCTGGACGGGCCCGGCCTAGCCCGCGTGCTGTGCCGCTACCCGTTGATGACCGTGCAGGTGGTGGCGGCCATCCATTGGCAGGCACTGCGGCTGTGGCTGAAGCGCACGCCGGTCCACGATCACCCTTCCCTTGTCGAGAAATCCCGATGAATGCCCTGCCCCCTTCGGTCGCCCTGCACCGCCCCGGCACGCTGGACGCGTTCCTGCGCCGCCGCCTGCTGGCCCAGCTGGCGCCACTGCGCGAGGGCGGCCTGCGCGTGCGCGATGCGCTGGGCGAAGTGCAGCTGGGCGACCCGGCCGGCGCACTGCAGGTCAGCGTCACCATCCATGACCCGGCGTTCTACCGCAAGGTGGCGGCGCAGGGCAGCGTCGGTGCCGGCGAGAGCTACATCCACGGCGATTGGCACTGCGACAACCTGGTGGCGCTGGTGCGGCTGCTGGTGCGCAACCGCGCACTGCTGGACGGCATGGAGCACGGCCCGGCGCGGGCGGCCGGCTGGCTGCTGCGCGGCTGGAACCGCCTGCGCCACAACAGCCGCGAAGGCAGCCGGCGCAACATCGCCGCGCATTACGACCTGGGCAACGATTTCTTCGCGCTGTTCCTGTCGCCGGACCTGATGTACTCCTCGGCACTGTACAGCGACGAAAGCGATTCGCTGGACGTGGCCTCGCGCCGCAAGCTGGACCGCATCTGCCAGCAGCTGCAGCTGCAGCCGGGCGATCGCGTGGTGGAGATCGGCACCGGCTGGGGCGGCTTAGCCCTGCATGCCGCACGCCACTACGGCTGCCACGTGACCACCACCACCATTTCCGCCGAACAGCATGCGCTGGCGGCACAGCGGGTGCGCGAAGCCGGCTTGCAGGAACGCATCACTCTGCTGCAGCGCGACTACCGCGACCTGGAGGGCCAGTTCGACAAGCTGGTCTCCATCGAGATGATCGAGGCGATCGGCGCGGAGTACCTGGACACCTACATGGCCACGCTGCAGCGCCTGCTGAAGCCCGATGGCGTGGCGCTGCTGCAGGCCATCACCATCGAGGACCACCGCTACGAGCAGGCGCGGCGCAGCGTGGACTACATCAAGCGCTTCGTGTTCCCGGGCAGTTTCATTCCTTCGTTGAACGCGATCATGGCGGCCAAGACCCGCGCCAGCGACCTGCAGCTGGTCGCCCAGCACGATTTCGGGCATTCCTATGCGCTGACCCTGCGCGTGGCGCCAGCGCTTCCTGGCGCAGCAGCCGGCGGTGCGTGCGCAGGGCTTCGATGCTCGCTTCAGCCGGCTGTGGGAGTTCTACCTGGCCTACTGCGAAGGCGGCTTCCTGGAGCGGTCGATCGGCGTGTCGCACCTGCTGCTGGCGCGGCCTGGGCATCGCCCGCTGCACAATGCCGGCGGGATCGGCTGAAATGCGCCGGCCGTGGGCCAACCTGGTCGGCAACCAGCTGGTCTGGTTGTGCGCGGTGGCCGGCGCCGGGCGCGGCTGGCAATGGCCGGCGCTGCTGGCTGCCGCGGTCTACATCGGCAGCCAGCTGGCCACGGCAGCGCAGCCGCGTGTGGAGCTGCGCCTGCTGTTGCTGGCGCTGGCCTGCGCGTGGCTGGTGGATGGCATCGCCGCCGCCAGCGGCAGCGTGCGTTACGCCGCCGCTGCATTGGGCACGGTACCACCGCCGTGGATCATGGCGCTGTGGGCCGCCTTCGCGATGACACTGACGGTGTCGATGCGCTTCCTGCAGCGGCACTGGCTGCTGCCGGTGGCCTTCGGCCTGCTGCTGGCACCGCTGGCCTACCTGTCGGCCGCACGCGACTTCAACGCGGTGGCATTCAGCACACCGCGCTGGCACGGCGTGCTGCTGCTCGGGCTGGGCTGGAGCCGCCCTGTCGCTGCTGAGTGGCGCCGCGCGGCGCTGGAGCCGCCCGGGCCCTGATCGCATTCTGCAAGGAACCTGACCATGAAACCGCTGCTCTGGGTGCTGCTGTACGCCGCACTGGTGATGACCTGGGGGCGGGCCTGGCAGCGCCGCCACCACAACATCGGCATCGTCGATGTGCTGTGGGCCAAGGGCGTGGCCGCCGCAGCGCTGCTGCTGGCCTGGCTGGGCGACGGCGCGCTGCCGCCGCGCATTGCGATGGCGCTGCTGGGCGGCCTGTGGGGCGGCCGGCTGGCCCTGCACCTGTGGTGGCGCGTGCGCCACGAAAGCGAGGATGGCCGCTACGCCTACCTGCGCGCGCACTGGCACGGCCACCAGGGCAAGATCTTCGGCTTCTTCATGGCGCAGGCCCTGCTGGTGCTGCTGTTCGCGCTGCCGTTCACCACCGTGGCCGCCAACCCGCGCGGCAATGGCATTGGCTGGGTGATCGCCGCGGTGGCGGTGTGGCTGTTGAGTGTCGGCGGCGAAGCGCTGGCCGACCGCCAGCTGGCGCGCTTCCGTGCCGACCCGGCCAACAAGGGCCGCACCTGCCGCCAGGGCCTGTGGCGCTATTCGCGGCACCCGAACTATTTCTTCGAATGGCTGCACTGGTTCACCTACGTGCTGCTGGCGGTGGGCTCGCCGCTGTGGTGGCTGGCCTGGGCCAGGCCGCTGCTGATGTACGTGTTCCTGCGTTACCTGAGCGGCGTGCCGTTCACCGAGAAGCAGGCGCTGCGCAGCCCTGGCGAGGATTACCGCGCCTACCAGCGCAGCACGCCGATGTTCTTTCCGTGGTTCCCCCGCGCATCCACCCCGTCCCAGGAGCACCTGCCATGAATGCCACTTCCTCGCTGCCCACCAGCCCTGACCGCGAGCGCGACCTGACCGCCTGGGCCGAGCGCGGCTGGGTGCCCGATGCGGCACTGCGCTGGGGCATCCGCCGCCTGTGCGCGCAGCGCCTGCACGACGAATCGGCCGGCGGGCAGCAGGCGCAGTCGCAGCAGTTCGCGCAGCGCATTGCCGAGCTGGCCGGCAGCCCGTTGGCGCTGCACGTGGACGCTGCCAACCGGCAGCACTACGAAGTGCCCGCCGCGTTCTTCCAGGCCTGCCTGGGCCGGCGCCTGAAGTACAGCAGCTGCTACTACCGTACCGGCCGGGAAACGCTGGACCAGGCCGAGGACGCGATGCTGGAACTGTATGGCGAGCGCGCCGGCCTGGCCGATGGCCAGGACATCCTGGAACTGGGCTGCGGCTGGGGCTCGCTGACGTTGTGGATGGCCGAGCGCTACCCGGCAGCGCGCATCACTGCCGTATCCAACTCACATGGCCAACGCGCCCATATCCTGGCGCAGTGCCAGGCGCGCGGCCTGCACAACGTGCAGGTGATCACCTGCGATGTGAACCGGCTGGCGCTGCCCGCAGCCGCCTTCGACCGTTGCGTGTCGGTGGAGATGTTCGAGCACGTGCGCAACTACGAGCGGCTGCTCGGCAACATCGCCGGCTGGCTGCGCCGCGATGGCGCGCTGTTCGTGCACATCTTCGCGCACCGCACACTGATGTACCCGTTCGAGACCGACGGCGACGACAACTGGATGGGCCGCCACTTCTTCACCGGCGGGCTGATGCCGGCCGCCGACACCCTGCTGCACTTCCAGCACGACCTGCAGCTGCAGCAGCGCTGGCTGCTGGATGGCACCCACTACCAGCGCACCGCCAACCACTGGCTGGACAACCAGGACGCGCACCGCGCCGAACCGATGCCGCTGCTGCAGCAGACCTACGGCGACGCCGCCGCGATCTGGTGGCAGCGCTGGCGCATGTTCTGGATGGCCTGCGCCGAACTGTTTGGCTACGACCAGGGCCAGCAGTGGCTGGTGGCCCACTACCTGTTCCGTCCACGCTGACCCGGGAGGTTTCCATGCGTCCCCTGCCCCTGTTTTCCCTGCTGGCCGTGGCCCTGTTCGGCAGCGCCTGCAGCAGCCCGGACCACAGCCCGCTGCCACGCCCGGCGTCGGTGGACGTGCCACGCTTCATGGGCGACTGGTATGTGATCGCGCATATTCCCTCGCGGCCGGAACGCGAGGCGTTCGATGCGCTGGAATCCTATGTGCTGCGCCCGGATGGCCGCATCCAGACCACCTTCACCTACCGCAAGGGCAGTTTCCAGGCCCCGCGCAAGACGATGCACCCGATCGGCCGCGTGGAAAAGCAAGGCAACGGCGCCGTCTGGGGCATGCAGTTCATCTGGCCGATCCAGGCCGAGTACATCATCGCCTGGCTGGACGAAGGCTACACGCAGACCATCGTGGCGCGTAGCAAGCGCGATTACGTCTGGTACATGGCACGCACGCCGCAGGTGTCCGAGGCCGACTACCAGCAGGCCGTGCAGCGCATCGCCGCGATGGGCTACGACACCGCCAAGCTGCGCCGCGTGCCGCAGTCACTGCGCTGAACATGCCGCCTGCATCACGCCTGCACGCTGGCTCTGCCACACTGCCCACATGACTATCACTACGCCCCTGTCGATCCTGCTTGCCGGCGCCACCGGCCTGGTCGGTCAGGGCGTGCTGCAGGCCTGCGTGGACAGCCCGCACGTCGGCCGCGTGGTGTCGCTGGTGCGGCGGCGTGGCAGTACGCCCGGGCTGGACGGCAACACCGCGCACCGCCCTGCCGTGGCCGAATGTGTGCTGGGTGATTTCGCCGACGCGCAGTCGCATACCGCAGCGTTCGCTGGCCTGGACGCCTGCCTGTACTGCGTGGGCGCGCCGCCGCTGGGAACCCCCGAAGCCGAGTACCACCGGGTCACGGTCGAGCTGACCCTGGCGGTGGCACGTGCCTACGCCCAGGCCAATCCACACGGCCGCTTCCTGTATGTGTCCGGCGCCCATGCCGACGCGCACAGCCGGGTGATGCCGCTGCGGATCAAGGGTGAAGTGGAACAGGCGCTGCAGCAGCTGCCGCTGCGCACGGTGATGCTGCGCCCGGGCGGTGTCAGGCCGGTGGCCGGTACCCAGAGCGGGCATGCCTGGATGAAGCCGTTCTACACCCTGGGGCGCCCGTTGATGGGGCTGACCGAACAGCTGCTGCCGTCACTGGTGGTCAGCAACCTGGCCATCGGCCGCGCGATGCTGGCGCTGGCCCGCTCGGCCAACGCCCCGGCCATCGTCGAGTGCGCCGACATCCATCATTGGGCACGCTGAGCGGCCCACACTGAGGCGCCGTGCCGCGTCACGAAACGTGGCGTACCGCACACTCTTCCACATTGATTAAGCCCTTCAGGAAATTCCCGTCGCTGGACCGGGGTGTTGTCGCCGTGCGCCCGTTTTGACGTTTGCCGCTCGTCACGAAGAGTGCTCCGCCCACCACCCGCTGCACCGTACTGGCAGTTCCCTTCCGCGCCGTGCGCTGGCCGTTGCCGCGCCGGCAGGACACCACAAGACCAACAACGGGAATCGAACCATGCAGGCTCCGCTCCGGATTTCACTCACTGCTGCCATCACCCTGGCCCTGGCCAGCGCACCGGCCCTGGCCCAGAACGCCCCGCGCGTCTGGACCGACGGCATGACCAACACCGAGCAGTACAGCAGCTTCATCGTTAAATACCGCGACGGCACCACCAAGCGCGCCTCGGCCGACACCGCGCAGGCACAGCTGGAACAGCGCCTCTGCGGTCAGCAGAGCAGCAAGCGCTCGCTCGGCGCCGCACCGGCGGTCACCATCACCCAGCACCACCGCCTGGGCGTGGGCGCCGACCTGGTGAAGACCAGCAAGGAACTGGACCGGCTGGATGCCGAAGCGCTGATGCAGCACATCGCCGAAGACCCGGACGTGGAGTACGTGCAGCCCAACTACATGATGCGCTCGTACGCGACCCCGAACGACCCGCGCTACAACGAGCAGTGGCACTACAGCGCCCCGACCGGCAGCGCGCGCCTGCCGGCCGCCTGGGACCGGTCCACCGGCCAGGGCGTGGTGGTGGCGGCGGTGGACAGCGGCTACCTCAACAACAACGACCTGCAGCCGAACCTGCTGCCGGGCTACGACATGATTTCCTCCACCGCGCCGTACACCGCCTCGCAGTGTGCGCAGGCACAGGCCGACCCCGGCTGCGGCGGGTCCGATGACGGCGATGGCCGTGATGCCAATGCGTTCGACAGCTCCGGCGTGGCCCACGGCACGCACGTGGCCGGCACCGTGGCGGCGGTCACCAACAACAACGTGGGCGTGGCCGGTGTGGCCTACAACGCCCGCGTGGTGCCGGTGCGCGTGCTCGGCAACCAGGGCTTCGGCGGCTCGGCCGACATCATCGACGGCATGCTGTGGGGCGCGGGCATCAATGTGCCGGGCACCACCGCCAACGCCAACCCGGCCGAGATCCTCAACCTGAGCCTGGGCGGCATCCGCGCCTGTTCGCCGGCTGAGCAGGATGCGATCAACCGCATCGTGGCCCGCGGCACCATCGTGGTGGTGGCCGCCGGCAATGACAACACCAACGTCGCCAATGCGGCGCCGGCCAACTGCAACAACGTGATCGCCGTGGCCGCCAACGACCAGGGCGGCCGCCGTGCGTTCTACTCCAACTACGGTGTGCGCATCGACATCACCGCGCCGGGCGGCGAAACCTGGAGCTGCCGCGCCAGTGCCGGTGAGTTCCTGCCGCTGAACACCGCGCCCTCGCAGGCCAACTGCGCCCCCATCCGCCAGCACCCGGCGCAGGGCGTGCTGTCCACGGTCGGCAACAACGCCTACGAGTTCATGAGCGGCACTTCGATGGCGGCCCCGCACATCGCCGGCATCGTGGCGCTGATGCAGTCGGTGGCACCGGTGCCCAAGACCAACGCGCAGGTGAAGGACATCCTGCGCCGCACCGCGCGGCCGATCGCCGCGGCCAACTGCCCGGGCGGCTGCGGGCCGGGCATCGTCGATGCGGCGGCGGCCGTGCAGGCGGCCAGCAACTGAGGCTGGCGCGTGCAGCGGGGGCTCTCCCTCCCCGCTGCACGCCCCTGGCGCAGGCCGCCAGACCCCACCGAACGCCCGTCGGGCATGGCCTGGCGCCTGTCCGGCTGCCCGGCAGCATCGACGCTGCCGGCCATCCACGCAGGCCGGGCAGTGCCGGGTCATGCCCGACGGGCGTTCATTTATCGTTATGATCGGGGCAGTCCCGCTGCCTCCGCCGTGCCGATGCGCCTGCTGTTGATCGAAGACTCCGATGTCCTGTCCCAAACCCTGAAGCGCGATTTCGAATCCGAGGGCCACGTCTGCGATGCCGCCCTGGACGGCGAAAGCGCGCTCGGCTTCCTGCAGACCTTCGGCTATGACGCGGTGGTGCTGGACCTGATGCTGCCGCTGCTGGACGGGGTGCAGGTGCTGCAGCGCTACCGCGCCGAGGGTGGCGCGGCGCCGGTGCTGGTGCTGTCCGCGCGCGACCACGTCAGCGACCGGGTGCAGGCGCTCGACGCTGGCGCCGACGACTACCTGGTCAAACCGTTCTTCCGCGACGAGCTGATGGCCCGCGTGCGGGCGCTGTTCCGCCGCCCGCCACACACCATGCACACCGTGCTGCGCTGCAAGGCGCTGGAGCTGGACCTGCAGAGCTGCACCGCCCGCTGGGACCACCAGCCGTTGAAGCTGACCCCGAAGGAATATGCGCTGCTGGAACTGCTGATGCGCAACCGCGGGCGGGTGATGTCGCGCCCGATGATCTTCGAGCGCCTATACGACACCCAGAGCGATGTCTCGGACAAGGTGGTGGAAGTGATCCTCAGCACGCTGCACACCAAGCTGGAACGTGCCGGCGCGAGCGAACTGATCGAGACCCGCCGCGGTTTCGGCTACCTGCTGCCGTGACCCCGGCCCTGCCCGCGCTGCGGTTCCACGCGTGGCGGCCGCTGCTGGCCCTGCTGCTGGCGCTGGGCAATGCGGCAGGCGCGGCGCTGCTGGTAGTGCAGAGCAAAGGCCAGCGCAGCGTGCATGCGCAGCTGGACCAGCTGCTGCTGGAGCAGGCCCGCGAGCGCGTTCAGGGGCTGGCCACGCTGCTGGGCAGTGCCGATGCGCACGGCACCGACGGCGACAGCTTCTTCGGCCTGTATGGCGGCGATGGCCGGCTGCTGCACCACAGTGGTCCGGCGCACGCCGAAGCGCTGGCGCTGGCCCATCCCACGGTGACCGCTCCGCTGCATTTCGACCTGCAGCTGCCCGATGGGCGGCGCGGCCGTGCTGTGGTGTTGCCGGTGCCGCTGCCCGGTGACGGCCTGGGCACGGCGGTGCTGGCCGACGCCCGCCTGCGCTGGGACAAGGTGGAAGGCGGCCCGGCATGGACGTTGCGGCCCGGAGGCGCCGCGCTGCTGCTGGTGATCGCGCTGCTGGCACTGGCCGATATCCGCCAGCGCCTACCCTGCAGCAACCGCCACTGGCGCAACGCGCAACCGGTACCGGCCACGCCTGCCCTGCTGCCCGTCGGTGCCCTGCCCGACCGTGCCAGCGAGGCACTGTGTGACCCGCTCGACCTGCGCCGGCTGCTGTTGCGCAGCTGGGGCCCGGGCATCAGCATCGAGGCGCCGGCTGAACTGTGGGTAGTGGCTGACGAGGCGTTGTTGCAGGCGTTGCTGCATGCCGCGCATGCCGCCGATACACCGGCCGGCACCCTCGCCTCCCGGTGTTCGCTGCAGGCCGATGGCCTGTGGCTGCAGATCGATGGCCCGGCCGCACCGCTTGCCACGACGGCGGCAGCACTGGCGCGCACCCAGCAGCTGCACCTGCAGCAGCGGCTGACAGGCACCGGCCAGTGCCTGCGGATCGGCCCGCTGCGGCCGCTGTAACGGGGGTAGTGCCGGCCGTTGGCCGGCAACCCCACGATGCCTGCAATCGCACACATCCATCCACGCATGGCGTGGATCTACAAAAACGCTGAGCTGGTTCCTGCGGCCCTGGTAGTGCCGGCCGTTGGCCGGCAACCTCATGCTGCCTGCAATCGCACACATCCATCCACGCATGGCGTGGATCTACAAAAACCCACACCCCGATCCCACCTCACCCCACCCGCATCAGGTCCAGCGCGGCGGTCAGGTCGCCCATCGGCGCCTGCCCACGTGCCACCATCGCGGCGTCGCGCTCACGCAGGCCATCCAGCAGCGGCAGATCGAACACGCGGCTGATCAGGCGCAGCACCGAACCGGTGTCATACACGGTGTGGTCGACATGGCCGCGCTTGGCATGCGGTGACACCACCAGCGCCGGAATGCGCGTGCCCGGGCCCCAGCGGTCGCCCTGCGGCGGCGCCACGTGGTCCCACCAGCCGCCGTTCTCGTCCACGGTCACGATCACCACCATGTTCTGCCACTGCGGGCTCTGCCGCAGCACCGACAGCGCATGGGCGATGTGCTGCTCGCCCGAGGCCACGTCCGCGTAGCCGGCGTGCATGTTGAGATTGCCCTGCGGCTTGTAGAACGTCACCGCCGGCAACCTGCCCGCACGCGCGTCGGCCAGGAAGCGGTTGCCCACCTCGTCATCACCCAGACCGCCATCGCGCAGCCGCTTGCCACGCGCGGCACTGCCCGGCGCAAGGTTGGCGAAGTAGTTGAACGGCTGGTGGTGGTACTGGAAATTGGGCATCACTACCACGCCGTTGGCCAGGTTGCGGCCCTGCTGGTCCAGCGTCTGCTGGTAGGCACCGGCATACCAGGCCCACTCCACGCCCCGTGCATCCAGGCGGTCGCCGATGTGTGCATGGTGCTGCGGCGGCACCGCCTGCGCGTTCACCGGGTTGTTGAAGTCGATGCGCTGCCCGCTCGCATCCAGCTTCAGCGTCGGCGTGGTCGGCGCGAACGGCGGCGACATCGTGTTCACCGCGTAGCTGATCCGGCTGCCATCAGGCAGCGTTTCGGTCGGCGTCAGCGCGCTTGGCCCGAATACGGGGATGCCGTCCAGCGCACTGGCCGGCGTGCCCGGCTGCGGCTTCAGGCGCGTGTCGTGCGGCTGGCCGTTCTCGGTCTGCGCGATCAGGCCCTTGGCGATGCTCTGGTCGGCGTCGGGGTAACGCGGCGGCGTGGCGCACACCAGGTACTGGTGGTTGAGGAACGACCCGCCGAATGCCCCCTGGAAGAAATTGTCGCACAGCACCAACTCGCGGGCCACCTCCCAGAGTCGCATGCCGTAGCTGGCGTTGGCGTAGTGGCCCATGGTCAGCGCACCGGAATCACCCCAGGCGGCGAAGCCATCGTTGCGGCCACCGTTGATCTGCATCTGGTTCTGGTAGAACACGTGCCACAGATCGCGGGTGATCAGTGACAGCGGCAGGTGCTCGCCGCCCGGGCCCTTCAGTGCGAACGGCGCGTTGGGCAGCGTGTGCTGGTACTGCTGGCCGGCCGGATAGTCGGTGCCCTGGTGGCTCTGTGCGGCCTGCAGCCAGCCACCGGGTACCGGCGGCAGGTGCGGCAGCAGCTCGCCGTTGCGGTCGCGCTGGCGGCCGTCATCCGGCTTCAGCGCCGACAGCGGGCTCTGCAGGCCCGGGAAATCGGCGAACAGGTTGTTGAAGCTGTGGTTCTCACCGTAGATCACCACCACCGTCTTCACCTTGTCGCGCAGCAGCGCATCCAGCGCCTCGGGCGTCGGCGGCGGGGCCTCAGCGGCTGCTGTGCCAGCACCGGCGCCAGCGGCACCCGGCGGGGTCGGCTGGCAGGCCTGCAGCACCAGCGTCGAGGCGGCCGCGGCCAGGGCAGCGCCCAGCAGGCGGCGGCCGGGGTTGTGTTCGGTGGTCGGACTGGCGTGGCTGCCGGGAGAAATCGCGTCGTCGGTGGAAGCGACGGACGGGTCGTGCGGTGCACCGGGGGAAGGCATGGATCGGGGGACTACGCAGACGGAGTGACTGACGCTAGGCCCGCCATGTTTCAGTTGCGTGTCGGCGTACGGAGGTGGAAAGCAGCGATTCAGCCACGCCCGGACAACAGGCTGCCGATGCGCTCGGCCACCCGCGCGCGTACCGTATCATCCAGCGTGCCGTGGTACATCGCCTCGTAGATCCACAGGCCGTCGGCGGCCAGCCGCGCCACGAAATCATCCAGTGCCGCAGGGTCGCTGTCACCGGGTGCGGGGGCGAAAGGCGCCCAGCGCTGCACGGCGTCGGACCAGGGCGCCGCATCGCGGTCCGGGTCGGCCGATTCCAGCATGAACACCAGTTCGGCGCGCGTGGCGCTGTGTGCCGAAACGCGCACGAAGGCCTGGTAGCGCTCCAGCGGCGTGGCCGCCGCCGCCACCTTGCCCAGCAGCTGCTCCATCGAGGCTTCCCACTGCTGCACGAGGTGTTCGTCGATACCGCGCAGCAGCGCTCGCCGCGAGGGGAAGTGGTACAGCAGACCGCCCCGGGTCAGCCCGGATTCGGCCGCCACCGATTCGAAGGTGACGGCGTGGCCGCCATCGCGGTTGACCACGGCGATGGCGGCTTCAAGGATGCGGGTGCGCTTGCTGGTTCTCATTGCACGCATGATCGCATCAATGCGCGCGCACCGCCGCCCCTTCGCGGCCGCCCACCGGGCCCCGCAGCAGGCGCGCGATCAGCACCGAACCGGCCGCCAGCACCGCGGCGATGACCAGCAGCACGATGCGGTTGCCGTGGTCGAACGCGGCACTCGCCGCTGCGAACCAGCCGCCCTGCCCCAGCGCGCCCAGCTCACGTGCGGCCAGCGCCGCCTGCGTGAAGCCTTCGCGCGCTACGGCGGGCATGTCCGCGGTGGCCGGCAGGAACGTGCCGTACAGCGCGGCACTCAGGCTGCCCAGCAGCGCCACCCCCAGCAACCCACCGAATTCGTAGGAGACTTCCTCCACCGACGAGACCATGCCGGCGCGGTACGGCGGCACGTTGTTGAGGATGGCGGTGGACGCCACCGAGATGGCCGCACCCATGCCCAGCCCGGTCAACGCCATGCCGCCGATGACCCAGCCCAACCCGTGCGCGAAGCCCAGCGCGACCATCGCCACGCCCACCGCACCGGTGGCCAGGCCGCCAGCGATCAGCGGGCGCAGGCCGACCCGATGCAGGATGCTGCCGCCCAGCAGCGCGCTGGGCAGGCTGCCCAGCGCGGCCACCGACACCAGCAGCCCCGCCTGCAGCGGGCTGAAGCCGGCCACCAGCTGGAAGCGCTGCGTGGTGACCAGCTGCAGGCCGGCCATCGCGAACAGGGTGAACACGGCCGACAGCGTGCCGGCCAGGAAGGCCGGGTTGGCGAAGATGGTCACGTCCAGCAACGGGTGCGGCAGGCGGCGCTGGCGGCGCATGAACGCCGTGCCGCCAACCACGGTCACCAGCAGCGCCAGCACGCCGGTGCCGGGGCTGGCCGGCGTGGCCACCAGAGATTTGATCGCCAGCACCAGCCCGGACAGCGCAACCAGCGCCAGCAGCGAGGACGCCAGGTCCCACGGGCGGCGCTCATCGCGCTGGCCCTGCGGCGCCAGCAGCAGCGTGGCGATGAAGGCCACCACCACCACCGGCACGTTCACCAGGAACACCGAGCCCCACCAGAAGTGCTGCAGCAGCAGGCCACCGATGATCGGCCCCAGCGCGGCACCGACGATGGCCACCGAGCCCCAGATGGCGATGGCGATGTTGCGTTCGCGCGCTTCGTGGAAGCTCAGGCCGATCAGCTCCAGGGTGGCCGGCATCATCGCCGCCGCGCCCACTGCCAGGAACGCGCGTGCGGCGATCAGCTGGCCGGCCGTGGCCGAGAACGCCGCCGCCAGCGAGGCCAGCCCGAACAGCACCAGCCCGCACAGGAACATGCGCCGGTGGCCGATGCGGTCGCCCAGCGTGCCCGCGCCCAGCAGCAGGCCGGCCATCACCAGCGGGTAGGCATTGATGATCCACAGCGCCTGGCTGGCGGTGGCATGCAGCTGGCTGCTCAGGGCGGGCAGCGCGGTGTACAGCACCGAATTGTCCAGCGTGACCAGCAGCAGGCCGGCGGCAACGGTGAACAGCAGGCTCCAGCGGCGCGCGCGACAGCGGCGGGCCAACGGCAATGACGGGGGCAACCATGGAACGCTCTCCGCGGGTGGGGTCCGCGTGGAAGGAGCGTAACTATACAAGACGTCTTGTACAGTTATGGCGCCACAGGATCACCCCGGTTCAGTCGCCGTAGCGGCAGATCGGTCACCCTTGCCTGGGCGGGTCGTGGCTCGTGACGCAGGTGCTAGTGCAGCTGCAGGCGCTGCACCGCCAGCGCGCTGATCGCCTGCAGCATGGCGACCGGGCCGCTGCTAGCGGCACTCCGGGGGCAGAGCCGCCATCGCCTGCACCACCGCCGGCTCAAGCCCTTGGCCGATGGCGCTGTCCAGCTCCCCGCCCACCGTCCCATGCTGGCGGCGCAGCTCGTCCTCGCAGAGCCCGCGCACGCGGCTGCGGGCCTGGGCACGCAGGGTCGCGCAGCGCCAGTCATTGCCCCCCAGCGGCAGCACCGAATAGACCACGGTGTTGCAGGCGTTGGCCACCCGCGCGGCCAGCGGCTGGCCATCGAAATCACGCGGAATGCTGGTACGGCGGGGATCGAAGTAACTGTCAGGAAAGGTCAGCGCGTACTGCGCCGCATCCACCTCCAGTGCCCTGTCGCCAGCGGCGGGCAGCTGCAGCGGCTGGTCGCAGGCGGTGGTATCGGCCCGGTGCTGGATGTACTGGTAGATCGGACGGTCCAGCGCGGCCTCGCGCGCGGTCACCGCACTCACGCCGGCCAGTACCGGCAGCGAGGCGCGGTTGGCCATGCGCGCCAGCAACCCGGCCTGCGACGGTACGCAGCGGTCACGCAGCGTGGCCACCAGCAGGAACACCAGGTCGTCACGGAACGCGGGGTCTTCGGCCAGCAGGGCGTCGATGCGTGCACTGGCGGTGGCATCCGGAGCCGCTGCAACCGGCGGCGCCTCGGGTGCGCCGGTGCGCGTGGCCAGCCACCACGCCGCTGCGGCCAACGCCAGCACCGCCAGCGCGCCCGCCGCCATCTGTCTGCTGCGCGTCTGCATCAGCCGGTGATCGGCGTGAGCGTGGCACCGGCCGCATCGTAGGATGCGCTGGCGATGTCCGCGTCGAAGCGTTTCACCTTCAGCCGGCCATCCAGCCGGTACGGGTCCCACGGCGCCCCCAGTGCGATCGGCGTGGCCAGGGTCACGTGGATGATCTGGTTCGGCGGCGGCGGCGGCACGTGGATGCAGGCCCCGTAGAACGGCACGAACAGCAGTTCGTCCACCAGCCCCGCATCGGTGGTGCCCAGCGGCACCACGTAGCCATCCAGGTCCACGCTGCGGCCATCGGCCGCGTCCACCACCGCCGAGGAACCGAACTGCTTGGCCCGGTCGGGGCTGGAATGGTCGATCTCCTGCCCGGGCAGCGTGCCCGACCCGGTGTCATCCATCAGCCCGCCGATGCCGTCCATGCCGTTGCGGCTCAGGCCGATCTGCGGCGGCGGGCGCTGGAAGGCGTTGTCCTCGTCCGGGCGCAGCGTGTCCCAGCTGCTGATGGTGGCGCCGGCCTGGCCTGCCGACGGCGGACTGTCCGCCGCCGCAGCCGTTGCTGGGGCTGGGGCTGACGCTGGCGCCGCAGCCGCCTGCGGGTCGGGTTTCTGGCAGGCCGCCAGCAGCAGCGTGCACAGGGCAGAAGCAAGGACGGGCTTAAGGGTCATAGGGCTTCAGGCGGGCGTCGTGCATGGTGTAGGCCGACCCGGCCAGGTCGTCGTCCGTGCGTTCGGCGTGCAGCGTACCGGCCAGGAAGAACGGAGAATACATGTCCGGCATGTCGATCGGGTGGCCGAGCAGCACATGCACGATCTGGTTCGGCGGCGGCCGTGGCACATGGATGCAGACCCCGTAGTACGGCACGAACAGGAACTCGGTCAGCTGCCCGTTCTGGGTGGTGCCCAGCGGCACCACGTAGCCGGGCAGGCGTACCGGCACCTCCAGCACCGCATCGACCGTGCGGAAGGTGCCGAACTGCGGCATGCGCCGGCTGCCCACGTGCTCCACCTCGGGGCCATCGCCACGCTCGAGCGCGGCCAGTTCGTCCTTGGGCATCATCTCCAGCCAGTCCAGCTCGCGCTCTGCGGGCGCGGCAGCGCCGGCAGCGGTGCCGGTCGCGCTGTCCTGCACGGGCGTCGGTGGCAGGGCGCGCATGCCGGTGTCGGTCGGCCGCTTGCAGCCGGCCAACAGCAGGGCAATCAACAGCAGCAGGGCGCCGCCGCGCAGCAGGTTCCGCATCGGCTCGCGCACGCTCAGTTCCCCGGCGACAGGCCATCGGCCAGCGTACGGCGGTAGGCCAGCAGCGCTGGCACCAGCCCGGCCAGCACGCTTACGCCCAGCACACCGGCCACCCAGGCCAGTTCACGTAGGTCGGGCCAGATGTGGGTGATCGACAGCCCGAAGTTGGCCAGCGCCCAGCTGCGCCCTGCCGCACTGGCCAGCACCAGCACCGCCAGCGCGAGCACGCAGGCGATGGCGCTGGTGGCCACCGCTTCGACCACCAGCAAGCGTGCGATATAGCCCGGCCGCGCACCGGTGGCACGCAGGATCGCCATCTCGCGGCGGCGCTCCTGCAGCGTCGAGACCAGCAGCGCCACCAGTGACACCATGCCCAGCAGCACCACCATCGCACTGATCAGCTGCAGGGCGCGCTCGGCGGTACCCAGCGATTGCCACAGCTGCTGCAGGGTCACGCCGGGCAGGATCGCCAGCATCGCCTCGTCGGGGTATTCGTTGATGCGGCGCTGCACCGAGAACGTGGCAATGCGCGAATTCAGGCCCAGCATGAAGGCGGTGATGCTGGTCGGCGTCAGGTCCAGGTGGCGTGCCTGTTCGGCACTGACATGCTGGCTGCGCAGCTGCACGCCCGAGCGCCAGTCCACGTGGATGGCCTCGATGGCCGGCAACGAAACCAGTACCGAGGAATCCACCGGGGTGCCGGTGCGCTGCAGGATGCCGGCGATGCGGAAGGGCTTGTCGGCGTGCTTGGCCAGCGTCACCGCGCCGGTGCCGTGCGCCAGCACGATCTCATCGCCCAGCGACAGCTTCAGCGCCTGCGCGACCTCGGCACCGACCACGGCATCGTACAGATCGGCGAAGGCTGCGCCCTGCGCGAACGCCAGCGGGTGCCCGGCACCGAAACGGTAGTGCTCGAAGTAGCCGGCCGTGGTGCCCACCACGCGGTAGCCGCGGTAGGAATCCCCCAGCGACAGCGGCACCGCCCACTTCACCTGCGGCAATGCGGACAGTTCCTGGTAGGACTGCCAGGACACGTTGTTGGTCGGGTCGCCGATGTGGAACACCGAATACAGCAGCAGGTTCACCGGCCCCGAGCGGGCGCCCACGATCAGGTCGGTGCCCGACACGGTGCTGGCGAAGCCTTCGTGGGCCTGCACGCGCACGCGCTCCACGCCCAGCAGCAGGATCACGCTGAGGCTGATCACCAGAACGTTGAGGGACACGCTCAGCGCACGGCTGCGCAGGCTGGCCCAGGCAAGTTCAAGCATGGTCGGCTCCATCGGGGCTCAGGGTGTCCAGACCGATCACCCGGTCGAACAAGTCACGCAGGCCGTCGTCATGGCTGACCACCACCGCTGTGGTTCCGGCCACGCGGCACTGTTCGAACATCACGGCCAGGAACGCTTCGGCGGCGGCACGGTCCAGCGCCGAGGTCGGCTCGTCGGCCAGCAGCAGCTGCGGTCGCCCGATCAGGGCGCGCGCGGCAGCCACGCGCTGCTGCTGGCCCACGCTGAGGCGGCCGGCATCGCGTTTCATCAATGCCGGGTCGAGCTGCAATGCACGCAGCAGCACGGCGATTTCCTCTTCCAGTGCGCCCTGCACGCGCTGGCTGCGCGCAGCGGAAAAGCGCAGGCCCAGTGCGATGTTGTCGCGCACGCTCAGGAACGGCAGCAGGTTGAACTGCTGGAAGATCACGCCCAGGTGGTCGGCACGGAAGCGGTCGCGCGCCGCACCGCCCAGCGTGTTCAGTTCATGCCCGGCCACATTGACCGTGCCCTGCTGCGGCAACAGCACGCCGGACAGCAGGCCGAGCAGCGTGCTCTTGCCCGAACCACTGGCGCCGCGCAGCAGCACCCGGCTGCCGGTGGTGACCACCAGGCGTGGGATGTCCAGCACGCGTTGCGCGCCGTAGCCGAACTGCACCTGGTGCAGGCTGATCATCGGTGTTGCCGGCATCGGGGTGCGCTCAGGGTGCCAGGCTGACATGCAGGGCACCGGCGGTGACTACACTGCGGCCCTGTCCGGTGGCCGTGGCAGTGTTGACGATGACCTCATGCAGGCCGGTGAACAGCAGCGGCAGGCGCACTTCCAGCGATTGCAGCGCTGCCGGCGCCGCGCACTGGTAACGCAGCGAGGCAGTGAAGCCGGCATGCTGGTGCTGGCCCGGAGCCACCGGTGCCGGTGCTGCCGCGAATCCATCGGCACGGGCCTGCGCGGTCTGCAGCCTGCAGCGTGCGGCGGCCGGCAACGTGATCCAGCTGCCGTCCTTCAGCACGCGTTCGGCGCGTGCCAGCGCTGCGCGTTCGGCATCACTGGCCGGCGGCCGTTCGTAATCGAGGATGCCGATGCCCGGCGCCTGCAGTTCCAGTTCAACCGTGCCCTGGTCGATGGCGAGATCGACCGTGGCTTGGCCGTGTACGTGCGGTGCGTGCTGGCGGATGTCGGCGGCGAGTGCGAGCGGCGCGGCGAGCAGCAGCGGAAAAGCGGCAAGCAGTTTCATGGGGGAATGCCCTGCGTGTTACGATATAATATTATGAAGCACATCCCTCCCCTGCCCGCAAGGGCATTGGCAGCCCCCGCTGCCCGGTGGCGCTGGCACCCCCGTCTCGATCTCGCCGGCGCCTGGATTTCCATGGCCTGCGCCCTGCACTGCATGGCCCTGCCGCTGCTGCTGGCCTTCGTGCCCGCCGCGATGATGGCCCTGCGCTCGTTCCAGCACCCGGCCCACGGCGCCATGACCGCATTGCTGGTGATGTCGCGCTGGGAGTGGCTGTTCGCGGTCATTGCCAGCACGTTCGCGCTCAGCAGCACCGTGGCCGGCTGGCGCCGCCACCACCGCCCCGCCGCCCTGCGGCTGGCATTGCTGGGCGCTTTGCCGTTGCTGGCGGCTTCGCTGTACCTGCCGCTGAAGGAGTCGCTGGTCTGGCACGGCGTGGCCACCGCCTGCGGCGGCCTGCTGCTGGCCAGCGCCCACCTGCTGAACCGCCGCGCCCTGCACCGCCACCGGTAGTGCCGGCCGTTGGCCGGCACCCTCATGAACCCCGCGCAGCCAATGCCAGGCATGGCCTGGCACTACAAAAGTCGAGCGCCCACAGCGCGTCGAACGGGGTAACACCGGCCGTTTGGCGCCACGCCCAGGAACCCCAAACGCCGAGCGACCGCAGCGCGTCGAACGGGGTAGTGCCGGCCGTTGGCCGGCAACGTCATGAACCCCGCCGCAGCCAATGCCAGGCATGGCCTGGCACTACAAAAGCCGAGCACCCACAGCGCGTCGAACGGGGTAACACCGGCCGTTGGCCGGCACCCCCATCACCCCCAAACGCCCAAACCCAACATCAGAACCGATACCCCACTTCCGCGCCGACAATGCGCGGGTGATCCACCGGCCCGTAATAATTGCCGTCGCGACCAAACGCCAGGTTGTCGAAGATCAACCCGTTGATGCGCCGCCGGTTGGTCAGGTTCTGCACGAACACGCGGGTGCTCCACGGGCCCGCTTCATAGCCCAGCTGCAGGCCCAGCACCGCCACCGAGGGCTGGAACGCGCGGTTGCGCTCATCCAGCGCGCTGGACCCGGTGAACTGCGATTCCACCCGCGCGTAGATGCCCGAATCGAACTGGTAGCGGGCCGCCAGGTAGCCGGTGTAGTGCGGCGTCAGCTTCACCCGCTTGCCGTCCAGGTTCAGCTCCGGGCTCACCCACAGCTTCGTGTACTTCGCATCCACGTAGCCCACGTTGGCCGACAGCGTGAAGTTCGGCGTCACTGCGAACACGCCTTCCAGTTCCCCGCCGCGCGAGCGGATCGAGGCGTCCGACCCCACGTAGTCCGACGAGATCGGCCGGCCGTTGGCATCGGCGGCCACCTGGATTTCCTGCCAGTTGTCCGAGGTGATGTGGAACAACGCGCCGCCGATGTGGCCGCGCCCGCCGGCCAGGTTCATCTTGAAGCCCAACTCGTGGCTCCACATGCGCTCGGATTCATAGCGCAGCACCTTGTCGTTGATCACATCGCTCTGCGCGGCCGCCAGGTTGAAGCCGCCGGGAATGTAGCCCTTGGCCGAGGCTGCGTAGAAGGACAGGTCATCGGTGGCGTCATAGCGCAGCGACACGCGCGGCAGCGTGGCCGAGAACGTGTGCGCCAGCGAGGCGTCGCGGTACAGCACCCGACCACCGGCGCCCAGGTCGAGCGCGCCGGCCCGCTGTTCGGTGGACCGCCGCGCCTGTTCGTGGCGCAGGCCCACGCTGGCGGTCAGCTTCGGCACCGCCGGGAAGGTGTAGCTGGCCGTGGCGAACACGCTGTAGTCCTCGCCTTTCGAGGTCTGCCGCGGCGCCAGGTTGTAACTGTCCAGGCCGCGCAGCGCAGGGCCGACGAAGGTGCCCTGGATCGAGTCCTTGCTGGTGCGGTTGGTCGACACGCCGGCCATCCAGGTCAGCGCCTGGTCGCTGGGTGAGCTGAAACGCGCCTCGGCGCTCCATTCGTCCTTCTTGTCGTAGATGCGCCCGGCCAGCGCAGGGCTGGTGGTCATGTCGAAATCGTAGCCGGCCGAGGTCACTTCTTCGCCACGGTAGGACGTCGCCACGTCCAGCGTGCCGGCCTGCAGCTGCCATTGCGCGCTCAGGCCAGCCACCGTCTCGTCCTTTTCGGTGCGCTTGGGCGCATCGTTGATGTAGGTGAAATCACCGGCGCGGCGGCCGCCGTTGAGCGTATCGCCATAGGTGCGGTTGTACAGGCCGGTGTCCAGCGGCAGGTACTCGTACTCGAACATGCCCGGTGCGCGCGTGCGCAGGTGGTAGGCCAGCGCGTTCACCGTGACGTAGTCGCTGGGCCGCCAGCGCAGCTTGCCCTGCAGGTAGCCCTGCCCCACTTTTCCGCGTGCACCGGACGGGGTCAGGTTCTTCAGGTAGGCGTCTTCGTCGCTGCCCATGAACGCCACCGAGCCGGTCAGCGTGCCGTCCCGGCTCAATGGGCCCGACAGCAGCCCATCCACCGAGGTCCCACTGCCGTTGCCGAACCAGGTGCCGCGCACGTTCACTTCACCCTCGCGAGTATCGGACGGGCCGCGCGTGCGCACCAGCACCAGGCCCGATTCGCTGTTGGCGCCGTACAGCGTGCCCTGCGGGCCGCGCAGCACTTCCACCGACTCCACCTGGTTGAGCACCGAATTGCTCAGCTCCCGGAACGGAATGCCATCGATGTAGACCGACGCGCGGTTGACCAGGAACGGATTGGATTCGATGCCGCGGATGGAGATGAACATGTTGCTGAGCTGGCCCATCACGTTGAACTTCACGTTCGGCGCCAGCTTGTCCAGGTCACGGAATTCGGTGACGCCGGCCTGCTTCAGCGCCTCGCGGTCGAGCACGGTCACCGACAGGTCGCTTTTCAGGTACGGGGTATCGCGCTTGGAACCGGTGACCATCACGCCATCGAGCGTGCGTGCCGGGTCGGTGCGGGTGGCAGGGGGTTGTTCGGCATGGGCCGGCAGCACGGGAAGCAGCAACGAGGCCGCGACCAGCGCGGCAGAGGATACGGACGGTTTCACGGAAGGCCTCAGGGGAGTGGCAACGGCGCGCGGGCGGCGGCAGCGCGGATACAAACTGTTATAATGTAACACCCTCGCGCTCGCGCCACTCCATTCCACGCCGCCCTGCTCCATTCCCAGATCCGTGATGCCTGCTCTTGCCGACCAGCTGCTGCGCGAAACCGGCCGCACCGCCGACGGCAGCCTGGCCAGTGCCGATGGCAGCGTGGTGCTGCTGCGCCATCGCTTCGCCGCCAGCGAAGGATTGATGGGACACCCCGACCAGTTGCGCCTGGGCCTGGTCCTGGGCGGTGGCGGCCTGCTGCAGCAGCGCACAGCTGCCGCGCATCTGCAGGCGCACTGGCACCCGGGCCAGTTCAACCTGGTGCTGCCCGGCGACAGCGGCCACTACGCCAGCCCGGCCGTGGACCTGCTGGGCATCGCCATCGACACGCGCCGCTTCGCGCCGGCCGCGCACGGTGCGCAGGCCCTGCAGCCGCTGGCCACCCGCCTGCACCAGGACCCGGTGATCGCCGCGGTGCTGCAGGCGCTGTGGCACACCGCACAGGCCGATGCCTGCCTGCCCGGATTCCTCGAACAGGGCGCACAGGCGCTGCTGCATCGCCTGGCGCAGCTGGCCGGCCAGGCGCCACCGGTGGCCACGGTGCGTGCGCAGGCGCCGTTGTCCCCTCGCCGCCTGCAGCTGTTGCAGGCCTTCATCGATGAGCATCGCGCGCAGCCGCTGGATGTCGCGCAGCTGGTCCACGCGCTGCAGATGGCGCCCTCGCGCTTCAGCCGCGCCCTGCAGGCCGCCACCGGGCTCACGCCGTATGCCTACCTCGCCCGCCAGCGCATGCAGTGGGCTGCCGACGCGCTGCTGGCCGGGCACGGGGTGACCGAGGTGGCACTGGCCACCGGTTACGCCAACCCGAGCAAGTTCAGCGCAGCGTTCCGCCGCGTGATGGGGTGCGTGCCTTCGGCCTGGGCGTTGCGCCGGCACGCCGCCCTCTGAGCGGACCGCTCAGCCCGGCGCGACGGCCTCACGTGCCGGCGCATCCGGTGCCAGCCCGGCCGCATCACGCTCGCGCTGCAGGGCCACCAGCCCCTTCAACGGCGGCGGCAGATGGCGATGGCCGGGGAAGTACAGGTACAGGCCGGCGAACGGCGGGCACCAGGCATCCAGCACCGGCAGCAGTCGCCCATCCTGCAGGTCGGCGCGGATATGCCATTCGGACAGGAACGCCAGCCCCACGCCCGCCAGGGCAGCCTCGCGCGCAGCCTGCAGTTCGCCCACCACCAGCCGCGCCGGTGGATCGACCAGCAGCGGCTGGCCGCGGTGTTCCAGTTCCCAGCGGTAGACGCCGCCGTGGGCCATGCGCAGGCGCACCGCCGCGTGCGCGGACAGCGCGTCGGGCGTGCGCGGTTCACCGTGGCGGGCCAGGTAGGCCGGTGCGGCCGCCACCCGCAGCCGCTGCTGCCGGTACAGCGGCACCGCCACCATGTCCTGCGGCACCTGTTCGTGCAGGCGCACGCCGGCATCGAACCCATCGGCGACGATGTCCACCAGCCGCGACTCGGCGGCCAGCTCCAGCCGCACCTGCGGGTAGCGCTGTACGAACTCGGCCACCAGCCCAACCAGCATCGGCGTGCTTTCGCGCGGCAGGCTGATGCGCAGGCTGCCGCTTGGGTGCGCGTCATCGGCATGCAGGGCGTCGCTGGCGGCGTGGATCTCCGCCACCGCCGGCGCCACGCGCGCCACATAGCGCGCGCCGGCTTCGGTCAACGCTACGCTGCGCGTGGTGTGGTTGAACAGCCGCACCTGCAGCCGCGCTTCCAGGCCGGCCACTGCCTGGCTGAGCGCGCTGGTGGACATGCCCAGTGCACGCGCCGCCGCGCGGAAGCTGCCGCCCCGTGCCACCGCCAGCACGGCTTCCAGTTCAACCAGCCCGGACCGGTGCATCTGCCACCCCATCATCCCGGAAATCGGGATTCCGCATCCACGATAGACCGGATTTCCAGCACGGTCGAGCCGGACCAGACTGGCGGCTCGCCTTTCCCCCTGCCCCCGAGGATGCATCCATGCAGCAGATCGACCACCACTACATCGACGGCCAGTTCGTCGCCTCCCACGGCCGCCGCAGCGCCGACCTGCACAACCCGGCCACCGAAGCGGTGATCGGCCAGGTGCGGCTGGGTGATGCCAGTGACGCCGCGCGGGCGATTGCTGCGGCGAAGGCGGCGCTGCCAGCCCAGGCCGCGCGCAGCGTGCAGGAACGGCTGGCGATGCTCGGCCGCTTCCGCGATGCCATGGCCGAGCGTCGCGACGCGCTGCACGCCGCCGTGCTGCAGGAATACGGCGCGCCCGCCGCACGCTCGCGGTGGATGGTGGAGCACCCCGTGCAGGTGATCGACGATGCGATGAACGTGCTGGCCAGCTTCGCCTTCGAACGCCAGGCCGGACAGGCGCGCGTGCGGCTGCTGCCGGTGGGGGCGGCCGGCCTGATCACGCCCTGGAACAGCAATGCCTCGTTCATCTGCGGCAAGCTGGCCACCGCGCTGGCGGCCGGCTGCACCGCCGTCATCAAGCCCAGCGAGATGTCGGCGCTGCAGACCCAGGTGGTGATGGACGCGCTGCACGCTGCGCAGCTGCCGCCCGGCGTGGCCAACATCGTCAACGGGCTGGGCGACGAGGTGGGCGCGGCACTGAGCGCATCACCGGACATCGCCAAGATCTCCTTCACCGGCTCCACCAGCACCGGCCGCGCGATCCTGCGTGCCGGCGCGGACACCTTCAAGCGCGCCACGCTGGAACTGGGTGGCAAGTCACCCACGCTGATCCTCGACGACGCCGATCCGCAGCAGGCCGCAGCGCTGGCGGTGCAGGCCGGCTTCATCAACAGCGGCCAGGCCTGCATCGCCGGCACCCGCATCCTGGTGCCCGAAGCGCGCCGCGCGGACTTCGAGGCGGCGTTGGCCGAAGCCGTTGCGGCGGTGCGCAGTGGCGACCTGGCCGACCCGCAGACCGAGGTCGGGCCGATGGTCAGCGCCCGCCAGTGGCAGCGCGTGCAGGGCTACATCCGCACCGGCATCGAGGAAGGCGCGCGCCTGCTGGCCGGTGGCGAAGGCCGCCCGCACGGTCTGTCGCACGGCTGGTTCGTGCAGCCGATACTGTTCACCGATGTGCGCAACGACATGACCATCGCCCGCGAGGAAATCTTCGGGCCGGTGCTGTGCATCATCGGCTACCGCGATGACGAAGAAGCCATCGCGATCGCCAACGACACCGACTACGGTTTGAGCGCGCTGGAGATCGGCAACGACCGCGAACGTGCGGGCCAGGTCGCGCGACGCATCCAGAGCGGGCGCGTGCTGGTGAACACCCTGCAGCACGAGCCGCTGGCACCGTTCGGCGGCATGAAGCAGTCGGGCATCGGCCGCGAAAGCGGCGCCTGGGGCATGGAGGCCTTCCTGGAACCGCAGACGCTGCTGGAAGGCTGAGCGGCAGCAACGCGCGTCACTCGTCGAACGGCTGGCCGCCCAGGGTCTGGGTGACGTGGTCGACAAAGCAGGCGATGCGCGCGGCCAGCGCTGTGTTGCGGTAGTACACCGCGTTGATCGGCTGGCGCACCTCCAGCGTGGCCCGGGGCAGCAGCTGCACCAGCCGGCCTTCATCGCGGTCGCGACGGGTCAGGAAGTCGGACAGGCAGGCGATGCCCAGCCCGGCCAGCGCCATCTGGCGCAGGGTTTCGCCGCTGGACGACGCGATGGCCGGCTGGATGTGCAGCACGCCGCCATCGGCGGCCTACACCGGCCAGTCGTTGAGCGAACTGGGCTGGGTGAAGCCCAGCAGCGCATGGCCGCCCAGTTGCGCCACCCGGGTGGGTGTGCCGTGCTGGGCCAGGTAGGCCGGGCTGGCCACGATGCGGATGCGGCTGTGCCCCACCGGCCGCGCGTGCAGGGTGGAATCGCGCAGTGCGCCGATGCGGAACGCCACGTCGGTGCGCTTCTCGATCAGGTCGGTGATGCCCTCGTTGGAATTCAGCTCCAGCTCCACCTGCGGGTAGCGCGCACGGAAGCCGGCCAGCAGCGGCACGATCACGTGCAGCATGAACGGCGTGGCCGCATCCACGCGCAGGCGGCCCACCGGCTGCAGCCGGCGCGCGGCCATCTGTTCCTCGGCCTCGTCCACCGTGGCCAGGATGGTGCGCGCGTACTGCAGGAACGCCGCGCCTTCCTCGGTCAGCTCCAGCCGCCGCGTGGTCCGCCGCAGCAGCGTGGTCTGCAGCTTGTCCTCCAGCCGCGCCAGGGTGCGGCTGGTGGCGGAAATGGTCAGGTCCAGGTGCTCGGCCGCGGTGGTGATCGACCCGGCGTCGACCACCGCCACGAAGGCCTTCATCTCGTCCAGCGTCGTTTTCATTGTTTACCCATAATCAAAAGAATTTCCTTCATACACGGCTTAATCTGCAAATGTAAAGCGACCAGACTGGGCCCCGTCGGAGCACTCCGCTCCCTTCCCCGCCTGGAGCTTCCATGAACCTTCCCGCCTTTGGCGTCGGCACCTTCCGCCTGACCGGCCAGACCGTCATCGATTCGGTGCGCAACGCGCTGGACGTCGGCTACCGTGCCATCGACACCGCGCAGATCTACAGCAACGAAGCCGAGGTCGGCCAGGCCATCGCCGAATCCGGCGTGCCGCGCGAACAGCTGTTCCTGACCACCAAGATCTGGGTGGACAACCACGCCGCCGACGCGCTGCTTGCCAGCCTGCGCGAGAGCCTGGCCAAGCTGCGCACCGACTACGTGGACCTTCTGCTGATCCACTGGCCGGCCCCCGGCAGTGCGGTGCCCCTGCGCGAGTACATGACCGCGCTGGCCGAAGCGAAGGCGCTGGGGCTGGCGCGCCAGATCGGCGTGTCCAACTTCAACATCGCGCTCACCCGTGAAGCCATCGAGGTGGTCGGCGCCGGCGCCATCGCCACCAACCAGATCGAGCTCAGCCCGTACCTGCAGAACCGCGAAATGACCGCGTTCCTGCGCGAGCAGGGCATCGCGGTCACCTCCTACATGACCCTGGCCTACGGCAAGGTGCTGAAGGACCCGGTGCTGGCCGCCATTGCGGACAAGCACCAGGCCACGGTGGCGCAGGTCGCGCTGGCCTGGGCGCTGCAGCTGAGCTATGCGGTCATTCCCTCCTCCACCCGCCGCGAGAACCTGGCCAGCAACCTGCTGGCGCGCGACCTGCAGCTGGATGCCGAGGACATGGCCGCCATCGCCGCGCTGGAGCGCAACGGCCGCGAAGTGGACCCGCCGGGCCTGGCCCCGGCGTGGGACTGAGGCTGGTGCACATGCACGACAGCGCCCCGCACGCGGCAGCGCCGGTCCCGGTGTTCGCCGGCCGCCGCTTCCGCGTCAGCTATGACGGCCTGGCGGCCGACAACCGCTACAGCGACGATGGCCGGCACGTGCACTACGCCATTTCCTGGCAGGAAGCCGACGGCGCCACCGTGGTGCACGTCGACGATTTCGGCAACGGCCGCTCGCTGGCCTGGTTCACCGCCAATGACGGCAGCTTCCACCGCATGCAGGGCACGCTGCAGGCGCTGGCCTGAACCGTCGAGGCCACACAGACCGGGGCACCGCCCCGGTCACTCCGTCCCCACCGAGAATCCCCATGCGTCTTTCTATCCCCTCGCTCATCGGTTTCGGTACCGCGCCGCTGGGCAACATGTTCCGTGACATTCCCGAACAGGAAGCGCTCGACACCGTCGAGGCCGCCTGGCAGCACGGCATCCGCTACTTCGATGCGGCCCCGATGTACGGCGCCGGCCTGGCCGAACTGCGCCTGGGCCTGGCCCTACAGCCGCATGACCGCGACGCCTACGTGCTCAGCACCAAGGTCGGCCGGCGCCTGCTGGACGAACTGGAAGACACCACCACCCGTGACCTGGGCGAAAAGGGCGGCCTGTTCGAACACGGCCTGCGCAACCGCATCGTCTACGACTACAGCCATGACGGCACGCTGCGCGCGATCGAGGAAAGCCTGACCCGGCTGCGCACCGACCGCCTCGATATCGTCTGGATCCGCGACCCGGCACGCGACTTCCATGGCGAGGCCTGGAAAGACGTGTTCTAGCAGGCCATGGACGGCGCCGCGGTGGCGCTTACCCGGCTGCGCGAGGAAGGCGTCATCCGCGCCTGGGGCCTGGGCGTGAACCGCGTCGAGCCCTGCGAAATGGCGCTGCAGCAGGCCGACCCCGATGGCTTCCTGATTGCCGGCCGCTACACCCTGCTCGACCACCACGACGCGCTGCAGCGGCTGATGCCGGAGAGCCTGGCGCGTGGCGTCGGCATCGTGGTGGGCGGGCCGTACAACTCCGGCGTGCTGGCCGGTGGCAGCCATTACGAATACCAGCCGACGCCGCCGGAGATTGCCCGCCGCGTGCAGGCGCTGCAGGCCCTGGCCACCACGCATGGCATCGACCTGCGCGCGGCGGCCCTGCAGTTCTCGCTGGCGCACCCGGCGGTGGCCTCGGTCATTCCCGGTGCCAGCCGCCCGGAGCGCATCACCGACAACCTGGCCCTGGCCAGCGCGGCCATCCCTGCCGCGTTCTGGCAGGCATTGCGCGAACAGCAGCTGGTCGCCGCCTAGGCGCCGTTGCCGGGCCTGTAAGGCGCCGCGTCAGCGCATCGCCACCGGCGCGATGCATGCGGGCGCTTCAACGCGGTGCGCGGGGTCGCCGTCGCGGGTCGCCCAGACCGGCGCCTGCGCGGCGGTCCGCCACGCCTGGTGCGGCCACCAGCGCTGCACGCCACCCGGCAGGGTCGGCTGCACGCTTTCGCCCGGCCGCGGAATGCGCACCTGCACGCCCTGGCAGGCAGCAGCGGCCAGCACCCGCTCCGCCGGCTCGGTCAACGGGTGCGGGGCAAGGCTGATCAGCGCCCAGTGCACGGGAATCATCACCCGCCCCGCACCCGGCGGTGCGCCTCCACCGCCAGTTCCGGCCCCAGGTGCGTGTCCGGCCACAGCCCGTCGTACTGCCCAGCTTCGATCAGGGTGGCATCGAAGGGGCCGTAGTCCTGCCCGATGCGGTCCAGCGTTTCGTGCAGGCCGGTGTCGCCCGAATACCAGACGCGGTGCTGCGTGCCGATCAGTGCGAAGCCGGCCCATAGGGTCTGGTTGCTGCGCGTATCCAGGCGCCGCCCGGAGGCGTGCCGCGCCGGCGTGGCCACCACCTGCAAACCGTTGACCTCGGCCTGCTGCCACCAGTCCAGTTCGGTGATGCGCTGCGCGGCGATGCCCCACTTCTCAAGGTGCGCGCCAACCCCAGCGGCACCACGAAGCGCGTGTTCCAGCTACGCATGGCCGTGATGCTTGCGTAGTCGAGGTGGTCCACGTGGTCGTGCGAGATCACCACCACGTCGATGGCCGGCAGGTCGGCCAGCGCGATGGGCGGCGCAAACCAGCGCCGGGGCCCGGCCCAGCTGACCGGCGAGGCGCGCTCGCTCCACAACAGGTCGACCAGCACGCGGCTGCCGTCAATCTCCACCAGCGCCGATGAGTGGCCGAACCAGGTGGTGCGCAGGCCGCTGGCAGGCGGCGTGCGCAGCAGCGCCGGATCGGTGTTCACGGTCGGCACCGGCGCGCTGGGCTGCTGGCCCTGCGGCGACGTACCGAACAGCAACCGCCGCCAGGCACCGCGCGAATCGGACCAGAGCGGCTGCGGGTTCTGGAACTGGCCTTCGCTCCACTGCGGTGACTGGGTCGCCCGCACCAGGCGCGGGCCGTCCGGCGTGCCACCAAAGGCGGTGCAGCCACTGACCAGGAACGCGGCCAGCAGTGCCAGCAGCAGCGAGACCGTTCCCAGCGCTGACCACCCGACCACACGGCGCAGCGTGCGGCCCCAACGCCGCGCCGGCCTGTCCTTGCGCGCGTGCTCAGCCATGGGCCTGGCCTCCCTGCGCGCCTGCCGTCTGCAGGTACTGGCGGATCTCGCGATTGCCCAGCACCGGCTGCGGCGCACCGTGGCGTGCCGTCTCCAGCAGCACGGCGGCCAGCGTGTCACCGGCCACGCCCAGCGCCGGGCTCATCCAGGTCATCAGCTGCCCTATCGGCGTGAACAGGCGGGCCAGGTCACCGCGCGGGCCGGTGCGCGCGGTAGGGCAGATATAGCCCGGCCGCAGCACCACCACCTGCTGCCCCCAGCGCTCGTGCAGCAGGCGCTCGGTGCGGCCCTTGATGCGGCTGAACAACGAGCGCCCGCGCTCCAGCTGATCGGCGCTGCGCCCGCTCACGAAACAGAAGCGCATCGCGGGGTTGGCCGCGAACATCGCCTGTGCCGCCGCCAGTGTGTAATCCAGCGTGATGCGGATGTACGTGGCCTCGTCCACGCTGGCCTGCGAAACGCCCAGGCACCAGATGCACGCATCGTAGCCCTGCAGCCCGACATGGCCGTACTCCATGAAGTCGTCCATCACCACCTGGCGGAGTTTTGGATGGCGCCAGCCCACCCGGCGGCGGGTCAGCACGGTCACCGCGGTGATGCGCGGGTCCAGCAGCGCCTGGCGCAGCACTTCGCCGCCGGCAAAGCCGGTGGCACCGGTCAGCAGCAGCTTCATGCCACCCCCTCCCGGCGCAGGCTGCGCGCACAGTCCAGCACGGTCAGCCGCGCCGGGCGCGGCGACCAGCCCAGTTCGACGCGTGCCTTCTGCCAGTTGTGGCAGTGCTGGCGGCCCAGCCGGGGCACCATCGCGCGCATCTGCGGCTGCACGCGTGCCAGCAGGCGGAACGCCCAGTCCGGCATGGCGCGGGTAGGCACGCGCGCCGCCTCCGGGCCCAGCTGCGCCCGCAGCAGCGCTGCGATGTCGCGCATCCACAGGAACTCGCCCACGGCCAGGAAACGCTGCCCACCGATGTCCGGGGTGGTCATCGCACGGATGTGGATATCGGCCACGTCGCGCACATCCACCACTTCCAGGCCCAGCCGCGGCAGGGCCGGCAACGCACCCTGCAGCAGCTTGGCGATGACCTGCACCGAGCCCACGCTCTGGGTGGAGAGCAGCGGCCCGAACACCGCGCCGGGCAGCACCGTGACCAGCTCGGTAGCACCGCCGTGTTCGGCCATGAACGCCCAGGCGGCACGCTCGGCCAGGCGCTTGGAGCGGCGATAGCCATCGACATCGGCTTCCTGCGGATCGAACCATACCGACTCATCGCTGAGACTGTCCGGCGACTGCAGCGGCGGCGTGGCGGTAGTGGCGGCCGAGGTCATCACCACCCGCCCCACCCCGGCGTCCACCGCCGCGCGCAGTACGCGCAGCGTGCCTTCGCAGGCAGCGGCCTCCAGCGTGGCGGCCGCCTCGTTGCCGGCAATGCCTAGCGGCGAGGCAACGTGCAGCACGTAGGCGCAGCCCTGCATGGCCTCGGCCCAGCCTGCATCGCGCGTCAGGTCGGCCGTATGCACCGACAGCCGGTCCAGCGGCACGCCGTGGGTGGCCAGGGCATCCAGCAGCGGCCCGGCGCGCGGCGTATCGCGCACGGTGGTACGCACCCGGTAGCCGCGCCGCAGCAGGTCGGCGATGCACCAGCCAGCAACGAAGCCGGTGCCGCCGGTGACAAGAACGGTCTGGTTCATGGATCTCTCTTCGAAGACGGGAACGGAAGGAAGGAACGCTATGTATACGTGTGTAGACATACAGATTACAGGCCGCAAACGGCAATATCTACAACCGTAGACATGTAAACCCGAAACGCATTCAGCCAGCGCCTTCACGGGCCAGCCGGCGCTTCCCGGCCAGCCCCCACAAGGCCTGGCAAGCGGCAGGCACCACCAGCAGGCTGAGCGCAGTGGAACTGAGCAGGCCGCCGATCACCGCCACCGCCATCGGTTGCCGGAAGCTGGCGTCGGCCCCGACCCCCAGCGCGATCGGCAACATGCCCGCCACCATCGCCATCGAGGTCATCAGGATCGGCCGTGCACGCGTGCGACAGGCGTCCAGCAGGGCGTCGCCGCTGGCCTGCCCGGCGCGCATCGCCGTGTTGGCGTGCTCCACCAGCAGGATCGCGTTCTTGCTGACGATGCCCATCAGCATCACCACGCCCAGCAGCGATGGGATGTTCAGCTCCGCCCCGGCCAACACCAGCGCGGCCACTGCGCCACAGGCCGACAGCGGTATCGCGGTGAGGATGGTCAGCGGCTGCACCAGATCGCCCAGCAGCAGCACCAGCACGCCGTAGACGCAGACCACCGCCAGCAACATCGCCCAGCCGAACGAGGCCGCCAGTTCGCCGGCCCACTCCGCATCGCCGCCGCGCAGCAGTGTCACCGCCGGCGGCAGCGCCTGCACCGCCGGCAATGCCCGTACCTGTGCCAGCGCGGTGCCTAGCGGCACACCGCCGAGATCGGCCACCAGGGTGACCTGGCGGACGCGGTCAAAGCGGTCCACCTGTGCCGGGCCGCTTTCCAGCGTGATGTCGGCCACACTGGTCAGCGGCAGCAGGCCGGCACGCCCGCGCACCTGCAGGTTGACCAGGGTGCTTTCCTGCGCAAGCAGCGCACGCGGCAGGTGCACGCGCACATCCAGCTGCCGCTGTTCCAGGCTCAGGCGGGGCAATGCCGCGCTGAAATCACCGCTGCTGGCAATGCGTACGGTGTCGCCCAGCGCCGCGGCACTGACGCCCTGCTCGGCCGCCACCGCAGCACGCGGACGCACCACGATTTCAGGGCGCTCCGGCCCGGCCGTGGTGCGCACGTTGGAAAGGCCGGCGATGCCGTGCATGCCGGCCATCAACGCGGCGGCCGCCTGTGCCAGCGCGGCCGGGCTGTCGCTGGACAGCACCAGTTCCAGGCGTTCACCCAGCGCGCCGGCGCCGACGGCAAAGCGCGCGCCCGGCACCGCCTGCAGCGCCGTGCGGATGCGCGCTTCGATCTGCTGCTGCGAGACGCGCGCGGCCGCAGGCTGCAGCAGCACCTGCAGGCTGGCCCGGCCGGGGTCGGCGCGCACCCCGCCGTCCGGCCCGGCCGGTGATGCGCCGGCGGCCACGTAGACGTCGCGCACGCCGGCAATGCCTGCCAGCTGCAGGCGCGCCTGCTCGGCCCGCGCCATCGTCGCCGCCAGGCTGCCGCCCGGCGGCAGTTCAAGCTGCACCGAGGTGTAGCCGAGGTCGGCAGCCGGCACCAGCCCGGCCGGCAACCGCGTGGCTAGCAGCAGCGCCACCAGCACCGTGGCCAGTGCCAGCAGCAGCGTGCGCAGCGGCCAGCGCAACGCCGCAGCGGCCAGCCGCAGATAGGCCCGCGTCATCGCACCGTCGGCAGCGGCCTGCGCACCATCGTGGCGACCAGGCGGCGTATCGCGCAGCAGCGCGACCGCCAACAGCGGCGTCACCAGCCGCGCAACCAGCAGCGAGGCCAGCACGGCGATCGCCGTGGTCCAGCCGAACTGGCGGAAGAACAGCCCAGGCACGCCCCCCATCAGCGCCGTCGGCAGGAACACCACCACCAGCGTCAGCGTGGTGGCCAGCACCGCCAGCGCGATTTCGTTGACCGCATGCTCGGTCACCTCGCGGATCGGACGGCCGGCGGCGCGGTGCCGCTGGATGTTTTCCACTTCAACGATGGCATCGTCGACCAGGATGCCAACGATCACCGCCAGTGCCAGCAGGGTCAGGGTGTTCAGCGAATAGCCCAGCCACTGCATGCCGATGAAGGTCGGCAGGATCGACAGCGGCAGCGCGGCGGCCGCCACCAGCGTCGCGCGCAAATCGCGCAGGAAGCCGGCCACCACCAGCACGGCCAGCAAGGCGCCCTCCCACAGCATCTGCATCGAGCCGCGGTACTGCTCGTGAGTGTAGTCCACCCGGTTCAGCACGGGCCGTGCCTGCAGGCCCGGGTGTTCGCGCACCAGCTGCTGCAGCGCCTCGGCAACGCCGGCAGCCAGTGCCAGCTGGTCACGGTCGCGGGCGCGGAACACCTCCACGCCGATCACCGGCGCACCGTTGAACGTGGCCGCCAGCGTGCGCAGCGCATGGCCGTCACGTACCCGTGCCACCTCGTCCAGGCGGAGCAGGCTGCCATCGGCCAGGGTGATCGGCAGCGCCGCCACGTCGTCGGCGCGCGCTGCCAGGGCCATCACCCGTACCGCCTGCTGCCCGCCCCCCGAGTTCACTGCGCCCGCCCGAGGACTGCTGCTGGTTCAAGCGCAGGGCGCGCGATACATCGGCCACGGTCACCCCGCGCGCCGCCAGCCGCGCCGGGTCCACCTCGACTTCGACCTCGCGGTCCACGCCCCCCCACCCGGCCCACCGCTTCCACGCCGGGCACGCGCCGCAGGCGCCGGGTCAACGCATCGTCGATGAACCACGACAGTGCCGCTTCGTCCATGGCCGACGACGACAGCGCATAGACCAGCACCGGGCTGACCGAGACATGCACGGCCGACACCGACGGCGGCAGCACGTCGGCAGGCAGATCGGCGCGGCTGCGGTCGACGGCGTCCTTGGTGCCGATCAAGGCATCGGACAGCGGTGTGCCGAGTTCGAATTCGACGCGGATCGACACCATGCCATCGCGGATCGAGGTGCGCAGGTGCTTCAGCGCCGGCAGCGTGGACAATGCGTCCTCGACCTTGCGCGCCACCTCACCTTCCAGCTGCCCGGGCACGGCGCCCGGCTGCGACAGGGTGACTTGGACGGTCGGCAGTTCCACGTCGGGGTAATCCTGCACCGGCAGCTGCTGGAAGCTGCGCACGCCGGCCAGCACCAGCAGGGCGAACAGCAGCAGCACCGCGAAGGGATGGCGCAGCGACCAGGTGGCCAGGCTCATGGCAGGCCCCCATGGGCGGCCGCCGCGCCAAGACTGCGCACGCGATCGCCATCGGCCAGGAAGCCGGCGCCGGCCACGGCCACCTGCTCGCCGGCTGCCAATCCCTGCAGAATTTCGATGCGTTGCCCCTGGCGACGGCCGGTCTGCACCGGGCGCTGCACCGCCACCAGCAGGCCACCCGCTGCCTTCTGCACGGGCGCCGCAGCGAGGGTGAACACCAGCGCATGGCCATCGCGCACCACCACGGCTTCGGCCGGCACCGTCAGCGCTGCCGAGGGCGCGCCCTGCAATTGGCCGGTGCCGTACATGCCGGCCCGTGCCGCACCCGGTTTTTCCAGGTCGACATAGGCCAGCAGCAGGCGGCGCCCGCTGTCCAGCGCAGGCGCCAGCAGGCGGATGCGGCCCTCGGCGTGCCCACCATCGGGCAGCGCCAGCGTTGCCTGCTGCCCCACCTGCAGTTGTGCCGCCTGCGTGGCGGCCACTTCGGCCCGCCACTCCAGGCGGTTGTCCACGATCAGCTGGAACAGCGGCGCGCCAGCGGCGGGCACCATGCCCAGGCTGCCCAGCCGCGCGGACAGCACACCAGCCGCCGGGGCCCGTACCCGCGTGTCGGCCAGTGCCACGGCGTTGCCCTGCAGCTGCGCTCGCACCGCAAGCACCTGGGCCTGCGCCACGCGGGCCAGGGTCGCACTGGTCTGGATGTCCTGCTCGCTGAGCGCGCCCACACTGCGCTGCCGTTCGGCGCGCGCAGCGTTCTGCTGGGCCTGCGCGGCGCGCGCCTCCGCCTGTGCCAGCTCGGCCTGCAGTTCGGCGTGGCGGGCACGCAACGGCCGGTTGTCCAGCTCGGCCAGCACCTGGCCCTGCACCACGGCATCACCCACATCGGCGGCCAGCCGGGCAATCGGCAGGCCACCGCCAATGGCGGCAACCACCGCTTCCTGGCGCGCGAACACACCGCCATCGGCACGTACCTGGCGTGGTCAGGTCTCCAGCGTGGCCACCGCCTGCGTCATCGTCATCGCAGCAGGCAAGCCAGCACCGGCAACCACCGGTGCGACGGGTACGCGCAGCACCCACCACAGTGTGGGCGCCGACAGCTCCAGCAGCAGGCTGGCCAGCAGCAGGCGCCGCCGGCGTGCACGCTGGCGCGCCGCCCTGCCCACGGAAAGATCGAGACTCACTCCGGTTTCCCCTTGTTTGCCGGCAGGCCCACGCCTGCCCTCACACCCAGCATCGCAGCGGCTTTTTAAGCCGCCTTTAGGCCGTGAACCGCGGAAACAGCACGCGCACGCGGAAGCCACGCTTCATCGGCCCACAGCTGGTGTCGATCACCGCGCCGTGTTCGGCGGCGATGCGCGCCACCAGCGCCACGCCGATGCCACTGCCGCGCGCATCCTTCGCACCCGGCTGCCGCTGGAACCGCTCGAACACGCGCAGGTGCTGGACGTCAGGAACGCCGGGGCCATCGTCGGCCACTTCCAGGAACGCCTCGCTGCCCTCGGCCGTGCGCTGCTGCCCACAGCACACCCGCACCCGCGTGCCCGCCGGTGTATGCCGCAGCGCGTTGTCCACCAGGTTGCGCAGCAGGATCGACAGTTCATCCTGGTCCCCTGCACACAGACTGCTTCCACGTCGGCATCCAGACGGCGCCCGCCCAGGGTGGCGGCCATCGCGTATTCGTCCACGGTGTGCAGCACCACCTCCTGCAGCGCGCAGGGGCGGCGCTCGGGTGCGCGCCCGCCGGCCTCCAAGCGCGCCAGGTCCAGCAGCTGCTCGCACAGCCGGCTGCTGCGCCGCACGCCCAGCTGCGCCTTGTGCAGCCCCCGCTGCCGCTCCTCATCGGAGCCGGCATGCAGCGCGACGTCCAGCTGGGTCTGCAGGGCCGACAGCGGCGTGCGCAGCTCATGGGCGGCATCGCTGAGGAAATTGCGCTCGGCCTGGATGGCATCGTCCAGCTGCCGCAGCAGCCCGTTGAACGCGCGCACCATCGGGGCCACTTCGGTGGGCAGCGCGTGCTCGGGCAGTGGCGTCAGGTCAAACGCGGCGCGCGCGGCCACCGCCTGCTGCATGCTGGTGATCGGGCGCAGGGCCACCCGTACCGACCACCACATCATCCACCCGGACAGCGGCATGCCCACGGCCGCCAGACTTACCGCCTTCACCCCGTGCTTCTGGAAATCCGCGTCGATCAACGCACGGTCGTTGCCCACCTGCACCTGGTAGCGGCCACTGCGGTCGGACAGGCCGAACACGCGCAGTTCGCGCCCCTGCAGCCGCACGCTGGCAAAGCCGTCGGCGAAACCGGCGCGCAGCGGACGCAGCGGGGCGTTGGCCGAGGCAGTCAACAGCGTGCCGTCGCGGCGCCACACCTACACCACCAGGCCATCGTCGGCAACGCCGGCGGCGGCCTGCAGCCGTCCACCACCGGTCAGCATCGACGGGTCGGCGGGCATGGCCTGCAGCACGCGCACGGCCATCGCCTGCAGCTTGCCATCCCAGTTGCTGTCCTGGCGGCTGCTGCTGAACACGTACATCACCCCCACCGCCAGCACCCAGGCCAACAGCACCCAGGCCGCCAGGGCGCGCAGCATCCGGCCACGCAGCGAAAACGGCGTCATGGGGCATCTCCCAGCCGGTAGCCCAGGCCGTGCTGGGTCACCACGATGCCCTCGCCCAGCTTGCGCCGCAGCTGGTGCACGAACACCGCCACGGTATTGCTCTCCACGCGCAGGTCGTTGCCATAGACGTGGCGCTCCAGCGTATCGCGCGCCAGCACCCGCCCGGGGTTCTGCAGCAATGCCAGCAGCAGGCGGTACTCGTACAGGCTCAACTGCACCGGCGCACCGTGCTGGGTGACCAGGCGGCGGTGCGGGTCCAGGCAGACCGAGCCCCGGCACAGCACCGGTGCGAAGCTTCCCTGGCTGCGGCGCACCAGCGCCCGCAGCCGGGCATGCAGTTCGTCCAGCTCGAACGGCTTGACCAGGTAGTCGTCGGCGCCGTCGTCCAGGCCGCGGATACGGCTGCTCAACTGGGCCCGCGCGGTGATCAGCAGCACCGGCAACGGGTCATGGCTGCGCCGGAGCCAGCGCAGCCAGCCCAGCCCCGATTCGCCCGGCAGGCCGATGTCCAGCAGTACCGCCGCAAACGCATGCCCGTCCATGCAGGCACGGGCCGCCTCGGCACTGCGCGCGTGGGCCACCTGCCACCCCAGCTGGCGTGCGCCATCACAGATGGCCTCGGCCAGCATTGCATCGTCTTCCACCAGCAGCAGGTTCACCACACGCTCCTCGACCGCGGCATGCGGTCAGAAATCCACCAGATAGCCCAGCGACAGCGTGGTCAGCGACCGATCATCAACGATCGGGCTGTCACGCAATGCTCCACCCAGCCGTGTCGCGGCCAGGTCGAGGCCGACCGACTGCCGGCGCCCGATGCGCCGCTCCAGGCGCACGCCCGCGCGGGTGAAGCTGCTGCTGCCGGGCGCATAGGCGGCACGCCCGGGCGCGGCCTCATCCGCGCGTACGCCCATGTAGTAGGCCGCATAGTCCGCATCGACCCAGCCGCCCTCCACGCGCGGGGTGAGCAGATACGATCCCAGCCGCCAGGACCGCCGCAGCGACGCCACCAGCTGGCGCCCGTTGTTGGCGCCGCCGGCATCTGCCAGTGCCTCCAGCTGCCACTGCACCTCCCCCAGCGCCCCGCCCACCACCGGGCCCGCCCAGAGGCCGGCCCGCCGGTCGTGCATGCCGGCCAGCACCGGCGCATCGGAGGCCTCGTAACCCAGCCCGGGTTCGTAGCGCAGCCGTGCCCGCAGGTACAGCGACGGCTCGCCCCATAGCTTCAGGTCCAGCTGCGGGCCGGCGACCGACAGCCAGCGGTTGTCATAGCGCAGCACCGGCAGCAGCAGCGTGCGGCGGTCGGCACCCTGGTAAGGCGGCTGCAGGCTGGCCACGGCCACGCCGATGGCGCGGGGGCTGGCCAGTGCGTCGTCGGCACGTGCCAGTGGCGCGGCCAGGGCCGTGGCTGCCAGCAGCGCAGTGCAGGAGGCAGCGCGCAGACCGGTGCGCCGGGCGGAGGGAAATGCATAGGGTCGGGCCATCATCGGTTCCTCGGTGGTGGGCAGCGCCGGGCGTGGTGCCCGGCGCAGCGATGATCCCGGCCACGTTTTAGGATCCTCTTAAGCCCGGCGTGCCTCCGGCATCAGGCGAACAGGCTGCGGCTCTCCAGGTACTGCTCAATGCCCGCCACGCCGAATTCACGGCCGATGCCCGATTCCTTCAGCCCACCGATCGGCGCACCGGCCGGGTCCAGCATGTCGAACACGGCGTTGACCATCAGGCTGCCTGCCTCGATGCGCGCCGCCACGGCACGCCCACGCGCGGTGTCAGCGCTGCTCACCCAGCCCTGCAGGCCATAGGGGGAATCGTTGGCGATGGCCACCGCCTCGTCTTCGTCGGCGTAACCGATGACCGACAGCACCGGGCCGAAGATTTCCTCGCGGGCGATCTTCATCTGGTTGTGCACGTCCACGAACACCGTGGGCCGGGTGAACCAGCCTGCATCCACGCCCGGGGGGCGGCCGGGGCCGCCGGCCAGCAGGGTCGCCCCCTCGTCCAGCCCGGCCTGGATGTAGCCCTGTACACGCGCATGCTGTGCCGCGCTGACGGCCGGACCGATGGCGATGCCGGGTTCGGACGGCGGCCCGCTGCGCCAGTCCGGCAGGTGCCGCAACAGGGCATCGCGTGCCTCCTGCATGCGCGAGGCCGGCACCAGCAGGCGCGAGCCGGCAATGCAGGCCTGCCCGTTGTTCATGAAGGCGGTAGCCAGCGCGAATGGAATGGCGGTGTCCATGTCCACGTCGTCCAGCAGGATGTGCGCCGACTTGCCGCCCAGTTCCAGGGTCAGCCGCTTCAGCGTGTCGGCGGCCCCGCGCTTGATGTGCTTGCCGACTGCCGTTGAACCGGTGAAGGAGACCTTGGCCACCTGCGGGTGCCGCACCAGTGCCTCGCCCACGTCATCGCCGCGGCCGTTGACCAGGTTCACCACGCCCGGTGGCAGCCCGGCCGCATCCACGCATTCCATCAGCAGCCGGGTCTGCTGCGCACTCAGCTCGCTGGGCTTGATGACCACCGTGCAGCCCGCCGCCAGTGCCGGCGCCAGTTTGTTGCAGATCATGAACACCGCCGAGTTCCACGGCGTGATCAGCGCCGCCACGCCTACCGGCCGCAGGCTGACCTGCGCCTTGCCCATCTGCCGCTCGAACGGTACCTGCGGCAGCGTTGTGGCCATGTTGAGGAAGGCCTTGGCCGCGCCCTGGATGGAGAACCGGCTGTGGCGCTCGATGGCGCCATATTCGCGGGCGCGCACCGCCACATGCGCGTCTTCGCGCGCCAGCAGCGCGACATGCAGGGCACGCAGATGGCCGGCGCGCTGGGCGATGCTGGTGCGCGAGAACGCTGGCAGCGCCCGTGCCGCTGCAGCTACCGCGCGTGCCACGTCTTCGGCATCACCGAGCACCACCTCGGTGGTTGCTGCACCGGTACTGGGGTGCTGCAGCACCAGGCGTTCCTGGCCGTGCGACGGCACGAACCGGCCGTCGATGTAATGGGTGTCGATAAGGTTCATGCGGTCAGGTCCTGTACGGGGGAGACATCGGCATCGGGCGCGTCCAGCAGTTGTTCGCTCAGTGCCCACAGCGCCTCGGCGGCGGCAAGGTCCACGGCGTAGGGCATCACTCCGCGCGCTTCCAGTGCCTCGGCCATCGGCCGGCCTTCGTGCCGTGGCGCCATCCAGCCGGCAATGTCCACGTCTTCGCAGTACACACCGCCGTGCCCCTGCAGCTGCGGGCTGGCGGCACACCACAGCTGCGTGGCGGCGCCCTGGGACACGGTCTTCAGGCCGCGCGCGGTATCCAGGATCGGGCTGCCATCGGGGCGCATCACGCCAGCGGCCACCAGCTCGGCCGGATCCAGGTGCTTCTCCAGCCCGGTGCCGACGATCGAACCAGGATGCACCGCGAACGCACGGATGCCGTCTGCCGCATGGCGCCGGTCAAGCGCCACGGCGAACTGGATGTTGGCTGTCTTCGACTGCCCGTAGGCCTGCCAGCGGTCATACGGGCGACGGAGGAAATGCGGGTCGTCCAGGTGCACCGGCGAAAACCGGTGGCCGCGCGAGGACACCATCACCACGCGCGCGCCCTGCGCTCGCTGCAGTGCTGGCAACAGCGCGGTGGTCAGCTGGAAATGGCCCAGGTGGTTGGTGGCGAACTACGCCTCGTAGCCGCGACGGTCGCGCATTGGCGGCGTGGCCATGATGCCGGCCGAATTCACCATCAGCTGCAGGGCTCGCCGCGGGCCAGCCACTGCCTGGAAAAGGCCGCGATGGAGGCCGGATCGGCCAGGTCCATCGGCACGATCTCGACGTTGGCAACGGCCTCCAGCACCCGCCGGGCGCGCGCCGGGTCGCGGCTGGGCACCAGCACGTGTGCGCCGGCAGCGGCCAGCGCCCTTACCGTGGCGGCGCCCAGACCGGAATAGCCACCGGTCACCAGGGCGCAGGTTCCGTGCAGGTGGATGCCACGCATGATCTCTTCACTGCAGGTGGCTGGGCCGAAGCCCGAACCAAGGGGGTGTTGCGGGGTGGACATGGGGAGTCTCTCCAAAGAAAAGGTCAGGCCGCCGCAGCGGCACGTGCGCGCTCGATCGCCGCGATCTGGTGGCGGCGCCCGCGTGACAGCAGCACCGAGGCGGACACACCGAACACGAAATAGGCCAGTGCAATGGCAGCGCCGAGTCCACCGGCAGCGCCGAGGTGGTCGGCGAACAGCGCCGCCGCCGTCGGGCCCAGCGCCATGCCGAGCGCGTTGTA
This sequence comes from Stenotrophomonas maltophilia, assembly GCA_009912235.1. Classification (GTDB taxonomy): domain Bacteria; phylum Pseudomonadota; class Gammaproteobacteria; order Xanthomonadales; family Xanthomonadaceae; genus Stenotrophomonas; species Stenotrophomonas maltophilia_AV. The sequence goes on along the minus strand of WNDS01000001.1, from coordinate 241,936 downwards.
GCTCATCACGTAGGCCGCAGAGACACGGCCGCGCAGCGGTTCGGGGGTGATGATCTGCAGCGCTGCGCCGGACACGCCGGAGAACGGCTGGACGAACTGGATCACCACGAACACGGCAATCGCCATCCAGGCCGATGAGCCCAGCCAGAAGCCGAGCCCGCCCAGCAGCGCCATCGACACGGTCACGCGGGCGAAGTAGCGCAGGTGCGCATCGGCCTGGCCGTCACCGAAGCGGCGGTCCACCCACCAGCCGTTGAAGATCACCCCGCACATGCCCACCGGCACCGCAGCCAGCGCCATCACCAGCCCGACCGTGCCCACCTCCAGGCTGAACTGCCGCATCAGGTAGCTCGGCAGCCAGGCGGCCGCGCCGAACACCGCTGCGGCATGCAGGCTGAAGCTAAGGAAGTGATGGCCGAGGAAAGTGCGATTCTCGTGCAGGAAGCCGCGCAGCGATACCGCCGCAGCATTGCCCTGTGCCGGCGCGCTGCGCGCCGGCTCGGGCGCCAGGAAGATCAGCAGCGCGGCGGCGATGCCCGGCACGCCGGCAATCACGAACACCCACTGCCACGGCGCCAAGTCGCCCAGCAGCGGCACATGCAGGCCGGCGAAGCGGTCCGCCTCGGCAATCAGCAGGCCACCGAGCAGGTAGGACATCGCCGCACCGATCTGTGCCCCACCCCCAGCACGCCGATCGCCAGCGCCAGCCGGTGGGCCGGGAACAGACGGGCCACCATCGACCAGCCCGCCGGCTGCAGCACCGCCTCGCCGAACCCCACGATGCAGCGGGCGATCAGCAGCTCGGTGAAGGAGCCGGCCAGGCCGCAGGCCACGGTGGCCAGCGACCACAGCGTCACCCCCGCGTAGATGGTCCAGCGCCGCGAAAAGCGGTCCACCAGCCAGCCCATCGGCATGCTGCCGAGCAGGAAGAACACGGCAAATGCCGGCCCCTGCAGCAGGCCCATGCGGGCATCGCTCAGGCCCAGGCTGAGCTTGATCGGGTCGACCATCAGCGCGATGGCATTGCGGTCGATGGACGCCAGCACGGCCAGCAGCAGGATGCCGACCGTCAGCCAGGCCCGCCATTTCGGCGCGGGCGCGGTAGCGGCCGCAGGTGAAACACGCGGTGGTGCAGCCAAGGGCTCTCTCCAGCCAGCAGCGAGGGAGTCCAGACTAGGCGTGCCGTTCTGGATTGCGAATGCTTGTGAGTGCGGAATACCTGCGCCATAGTCCACGCATGCGTACCGACCCTCTTTCCGATCTGCTGCACCTGGCCAACGTGCAACCGGTGGTGGCCGGGGGCTTCCGCGTCGGTGGCGACTGGTCACTGCAGTTCCCGCCACCGGACAAGCTGAAGTTCTTCGCCCTGGTCAAAGGCAGCTGCTGGCTGCTGCTGGACGGCGCCGCGCAGCCGCAGCGGGTGTTGGAAGGCGATGTCTTCGTGCTCACCGCGCCGCGCGGTTTCGTGCTGTGCAGCGACCCGGCGGTGGCGCCGGTGCAGGCAACCTCGGTGTTCACCGGCACCGACGACAAGACCGCCGTACTCGGTGACGGCCAGAGCTGCGAGCAGATCGGCGGCCACGTGCGCCTCGACCCGGTCACCGGGCGCCTGCTGGGCGACGTGTTGCCCGCGCTGATCCACGTGCAGGCCGGCAGCTCGCGTGCCGAGCCGCTGCGCTGGCTGCTGGCGCAGTTGGTGGAAGAACGCACCGCACACCCTGCCGGCGCCGCGCTGGCCTGCTCGCACCTGATCCAGCTGATGTTCCTGGCCGTGCTGCGCATCCACCTGCAGTCCGCGCAGGCGCTGCCCAGCGGCACGCTGCGCGCGATTGCCGACCGCAGGCTCGGGCCGGCGATGGCGCTGATGCATGCCGACCCGGCACGCGGCTGGGGATTGCAGGAACTGGCGCGCGGCGGCGATGTCACGCAGCGCGTTCGCCGCGCACTTCCGTGCGACGGCAGGGGTCACGCCGGTGGCCTACCTGACCGAATGGCGCATGCGCCTGGCCGAGGGCGCATGCGCGATGAGGACATCAGCATCGCCACCCTCGCCGGCCGCCTGGGCTACAGCTCGGAAAGCGCGTTCAGCACCGCGTTCAAGCGCTCCGCCGGCATGGCCCCGCGTGGGTTCCGGGAAGTGGCCCGGCGGCTGCGCGAAGGCTGAGAGGCCGCACTACCAGCGCAGCAGCAGCCGCCCCAGCAGCGCCCCGATGCCGGCCACGATCAGCGCCGCCACGTGGTACCACAGCGCTACGAACGCGGCGCCATCGTTCAGGCAGGCCACCGTGTAGGCCAGCGCCGCCACACCACCGGCCAGCATCCCCGCCAGCGCACCGGCCAGCGCCGGGCGGGTCGGAACCGCAGCGCGCAGCCACCACAGCGCAGCGGCCAGTACCGGCAGCGCGGCCAGCACGATCACGCCCACGCAGCGCGCCACCGACGCGCGCGACGCCCCCAGCAGCGGGTAGCCCGAACCATCCAGCCACAGCCCGCCCAACACCAGCAGCAGCAACGGCCACAGCCAGCGCAGCGGCCGCAGCGCCCTGCCCGGTTGGCCGGCACGCAACGCCAGCACGCCGGCGGCCAGCACCAGCAGCAGCATGCTGGCGACCTTGAACGCGAACAGCGGCGTGCCCAGCACGGCCGCCAGATCGGCACGCGCGCCGGCCAGCAGCAGCACCACCGCCAGTGCAGCCAGCGCACCCAGCGGCAGCGCCAGCCAACGCCGGCGCCGTACCGGTGCATCCCCCAGGCCGGGCGCCGCGGACAACCGGGCAATCAGCGCGGCGGTGTCGGCCGGCGTGTTCGAAACGGAAGGAACCGGATTCATCGTGCATCTCCTCGCGCGCGCTCGCTCAGGCGGCGCAGTGCGCGGTGCAGGGTCACCCGCACCGCACCTTCGTTGGAATGGAACTGGTCAGCCACTTCGCGGGCGCTGCGGCCTTCCAGGTGCACCGCACGTACCAGCTGCTGCTGGCGCGGCGGCAGCGCCGCCAGCAGGCGCACCACATCCAGCTGCGCCTCCGGGCTGGCGCCCTCATCGCCCAGCAGCGCCTCCCAGCGCTGCGCGTCCAGGTCGAGGTGGCGGCGGGTATCGCGGCTGCTGCGCCGGCAGGCATCGTTGATCTTGTAGCGCACGATGGCATGCAGCCACGGCAGCAGCGGCCGCGTCTCATCCCAGCGCGCATGCTGCTGGTGCACGGCCAGCAGCACCTCCTGCACCACATCCTCGGCATCGCTGCTGCCGCCTCCCGCCAGCGCCAGCTGCCGGGTCACGAAACGGCGCAGGAACCCGGCCAGCTCCTGCAGGAACCCGGCATAGGCCACGGCGTCGCCGTGCCGGGCAGCCAGCAGCGCAACGGTCCAGCGGGACGCGCGGGTATGCATCGGAACGGGGCCGGCCTTACGCAGGATGAACGGCGGCGAGTATACGGGCGCCTTCGGCAACGGCTGGTAACGGGGGCCTGTAACGAATCGCCTGCCTGCAGCGAACAGGTAGGTGAAGCAACCGTGTTTCCCCTCCAAGGACCCCCTCATGAATCTCTGCCGCTTCCCCCGCGCCATGCTGTTCGGCCTGGCTGTCCTGTTCGCCGGCGCCGCCGGTGCCGCCCCGGCCGCTGCCCCGCCGGCACCCGCCAGCAACGTGGTGCTGGTGCATGGCGCCTGGGCCGATGGCTCCAGCTGGGCGCAGGTCATCCCGCTGCTGCAGCGGGCCGGCCTGCATGTCACCGCCGTGCAGAACCCGCTCACCTCGCTGGGCGATGATGTGGCCGCCACCCGCCGCGCGCTGGCGCAGCAGCAGGGCCCCACCGTGCTGGTCGGCCATTCGTATGCCGGCAATGTCATTTCCGAAGCCGGCGTGGACCCGAAGGTGACCGCGCTGGTCTACGTGGCGGCGCGTGCACCGGACGCCGGTGAGGACTTCGGCGCGCTGGCCGCACGCTTCCCGACCATGCCGGTGCGCGCCGGCGTGGAGACCCACGATGGCGTGGCCACGCTGGGGGAACGCGCGTTCCTGGACCACTTCGCCAACGGCGTGCCCAGTACGCTGGCGCACACCCTGTACGCCGTGCAGCAGCCGATCAGGGCCACGCTGTTCAACGACCGCACCACGGCGGCCGCCTGGCACACCACGTCCAGCTGGTATGCCGTCTCGCGTGACGACCAGACCACCTCGCCGGACCTGCAGCGCTTCCTGGCCAAGCGCATGGGCGCTCACACCGTGGAGCTGGCCTCGGGCCACCTGTCGCTGGTGTCGCACCCGCGCGAGATCGCCAACCTGATCCTCGCCGCCGCCGGCCGTCCGGCGCTGAAGTAAGCGCCGCGACGGTCCAGATGACGAACCGGTAATGTCCGGGTCAGGCGGTTGAAAGGCGCAGGCCCCTAGCCTGCGCCCTTCATTCCTGAAAGGACCTGGCCATGACCGTTGTCTTCCGCCGTACCGCTATCGCCGCCGCCGCCCTGCTGGCGCTGGCCGTTGTCCCGCTTGCGCTGGCGCATCCGGCGCTGCTGCGCTCCACCCCGGCGCAGGGCGCTGCGGTGGCACCTACCGCGCAGATCGACCTGGAGTTCAACGAAGCGGTGATGCCGCGCGCCACCCAGCTGCAGCTGAGCATGGGCCACGGCAGCATGCAGATGCCGATGGCACCGGCGCAGCAGCAGGTGCTGGACGATGGGCACACTCTGCGCGCCACCTTCGGCAGCCTGCTGCCGGCCGGCAGCTACCGCCTGCAGTGGCGCGCGGTCGGGCAGGACAGCCACCCGATGACCGGCGAGTTCACCTTCACCATCAAGTAAGCGGGTGCGCTCATGGCCGACATGGCGCCCTACCTGCTGCGCCTGGCGCTGTACCTGGTGCTGATGCTGCTGTTCGGGCAGGCACTGCAACGACGCGCCACCGCCCGCCCGCGCACCACCGGCGTGCTGCTGCTGGCGACCCTGCTGCTGGTGGTGGTAGAGGCCATCACCCGGCTGTGCAGCGTGCTGGGCACCGGCTGGGCCGGCGTGGATGCCGACAGTGCCCTGTGGTACTTCGGCAGCATGCCGGTGGGTCGCGCCGCGCTGCTGTGCACCGCCGCGCTGCTCGGCTGCCTCGGCCTGCTGGGCCTGCGCCGCCTGCACGGCACCACGCGGCAGACCGAGTTCGCTGTGCTGGCCGCCACCGCACTGGGCAGCCTGGCCTGGAACGGGCACGCCACCGCCGGCGAAGGTCTGCTGGGTCAGCTGCGACTGCTCGGTGGCATCGTCCACCTGCTGGCGGCCGGGGCGTGGGTTGCGGCGATCGCCGGCCTGCTGGCTCGCACCCTGCACTGGCGCGGTGCCGGCCTGCGTGAGCGTGCACTGGCGCTGCAGCAGGCTCTGCACGATTTCGCCTGGCCCGGCACGGTCATCGTGGTGGTGCTGGCGGTTACCGGCAGCTACAGCTACGTGGACATGGACGGCACTCTGGCCACACTGGCCGGCACCGCGCACGGCCACTGGCTGCTGCTGAAGCTGGCGCTGGTGGCAGGCATGCTGGGCCTGGCCGCGCTGCACCGCTGGCGGCTGGTGCCGGCCCTGCGCGCGGCGCTGGCGGACCCGGCGCAGACGGCCAAGGCGGCATCGCGGCTGCGCGCCAGCCTGGCCTGCGAGGCCAGGCTCGTCGTGCTGGTGCTGGCCTGCGTGGCGGTGCTGGGCACGCTGGACCCGCTGTCGTGAGCGCGCGCGGCGCTCTGGTAGCCTGAACCCTTTCCCTGCTTTCCGCCGGTGCCGTCATGAAGCTGCTGATCATCGAAGACGAGCCGAAGACCGGCAGCTACCTGCGGCAAGGGCTGGTGGAGGCCGGCTACACCGTGGACCTGGTGGATGACGGCCTGGACGGGCTGCACCAGGCCGGCAGTGGCGAGTACCAGCTGGTCATCCTCGATGTGATGCTGCCCAGCCTGGACGGCTGGAACGTGCTGTCGCGGCTGCGTGCCGCCGGCCTGCCGGTACCGGTGCTGTTCTTGACCGCGCGCAGCAGCATCTCCGACCGCGTGCAGGGCCTGGAGCTTGGCGCCGACGACTACCTGGCCAAGCCCTTCGCGTTCGCCGAACTGCTGGCCCGCGTGCGTACCCTGCTGCGCCGCGGGCAGGCAGCACCGCAGGCCGAGCGTATCGTGGTGGCCGACCTGGTGGCGGACACGCTGCGCCGGCGCGTGGAGCGCGCGGGCCGCCGCATCGCGCTCAGCCAGAAGGAATACGCCCTGCTGGAACTGCTGGTGCGTCGGCGCGGTGAAGTACTGCCGCGGTCGCTGATCGCCTCGCAGGTGTGGGACATGAACTTCGACAGCGACACCAACGTCATCGACGTGGCGATCCGCCGCCTGCGCGCCAAGGTCGACGATGCCTTCGTCGACAAGCTGATCGTCACCGTACGCGGCATGGGCTACGTGCTGGAGGCACCGGACGATGCCATGGTGCGCGGCTGATGCGCCTGCGCGCCCGCCGGCTGTCCACTGCGGCCCGCCTGACGGTGCTGTTCGACGTGGTCACCGTGGCGGTGATGGCCGCGCTCGGGGTGGCGATCAGCCTGAGCGTGCAGCACAACCTGGTGGCGCAGGATTACACCGAACTGGAGAACAAGGCGGCGCTTATTGCCGATATCGCGCGCAATGAACCGGCCGCCGAACGTGCTGCGCGGCTGGCCGATGCGCTGGATCATCATCCCGACATGGCCTTCGCGCTGCGCAGCGCCGACAGCACGCTGCTGTTTTCCACCGCGCCTGCCGCCCTGCTGGCCTACGCGCAGCAGCAGCCGGTCGATGTGCGCCCGCTGCGCCGCCACTGGCAGCTGGCCGATGGCCAGCGCGTACACGTGCTGTACCTACGCCAGCCCCTGCCCGAGGGCGGCGCGCTGAGCGTGCTGCTCGGCATCGACGCCGCGCGCCATGCCGCGTTCCTGCGGCGCTTCCACCAGCTGCTGGCCGCGTGCATCGTGGCGGCTGCGCTGGCCAGCAGCCTGCTCGGCGGCTATGTGGTGCGGCGCAGCCTGCGCCCGCTGCAGACGCTGGCCCACGAAGCGCGCCAGGTCAGCGCCGGGCGCCTGGACCGGCGGCTGTCTTCTTCCGGCGCGCCGGTGGAACTGGAACAGCTGGCGCAGACGTTCAATGCCATGCTGGCCGGGCTGCAGCAGGATTTCACCCGGCTGGCCGCGTTCTCGGCCGACCTGGCCCACGAGCTGCGCACGCCCATCACCAACGTGCTGACCCATGTGCACGTGGTGCTGGCCCACCCGCGCAGCAACGAGGCTTACCGTGACGCGCTGGCCTCGTGTGCGGAGGAACTGCAGCGGCTTTCGCAGACCGCGGGCGATCTGCTGTACCTGGCGCAGGCCGAAGCCAGTGCGCCGCTGCCCTCGCGCGAGTCCGTCGCGCTGGCACCCGTGGCCGATGCCCTGGTGGAGTTCTACGGGCTGCTGGCCGAAGACCGCCAGCTGCAGCTGCAGCGCGACGGCGAAGCCAGCGTGGACGGCAACCGGTTGATGCTGCACCGGGCACTGGCGAACCTGCTGTCCAACGCCCTGCAGCATGCGGCCGCCGGCAGCTGCGTGCGCATCGTGCTGGGCGCCGACGCGCAGGGTTGCCGCATCGCGGTGCACAACCGGGGGCACGCCCATTCCCGACGACCAGCAGGCGCGGCTGTTCGATCGTTTCTACCGTGCCCCGCGCCGCCGCGACCAGCCGCGCCACGAGGGTGTCGGGCTGGGGCTGGCCATCACCCGCGCCATCGCACAGGCCCACGGCGTCCGGGTGGAGCTGCAGTCCGGCCCGGCCGGCACCGTGTTCAGCCTGGTGCTGCCGGCCCACCCCGTGCCGCACTGAACGCACTGCGACACTCCGTCGCAGGCGCTGGGCCACGGTGACGCCTGCCACATCCGGCCGACATCCGTAGAATGGCCGCCGTGTACGTGTACCCACGCCCCGCCCGCCGCATGTTCCGCTGGATGCAGATCCTGGCGGTGCTGGCGATCGTGTTGCTGGTGGCCGCGCCACTGGTCAGTCGCGCCGTGCTGTACCCGGCATTGGGCACAGCGCATGGCACGCCGATGCATGCGATGGCGGCACCTGCCCTGGACATGCCGGGCATGGCGCATGAGGGCATGACGCACGAGGGCATGCACCATGAGGCCATGCAACACGACGCCATGCATCATGAAGGCATGGGGCATGGCGCCATGCAGCACACCAACATGAAGCACGCCGGCATGCAGCGCGACGCACCCGCCGATGCCGCGCATGCCCACCACAGCGGTGACACCGCACCCGTGGTCGATCCCCATGCGGGCCACGACATGGGCGTGGACTGCGAATACTGCGCCATCGCCGCACGCATGACCGCCCTGGTGCTGGCCGTGCTGTGGCTGCTGGTGGCCGCGCTGCCGCTGCGCCGCGCGCTCACCGGCCTGGCCCGCCCGCACCGTGCACTGCCGCTGCGCCGCTACACCGCACGAGGCCCTCCGGCGCTGGCCGCCTGAGTCCTGCGCTGTTGCCCTGACGTCCATGCCGGCGTCCGCACACCCGTGCGGGCGTGGCGTGGCCTGTGTCGATGCCGTGCACGCCCCTGTGTGCACCGCTGGGCCTGCGCCGGACGGCTGCCCTGCCTGCCCGGCCCCGTGTCCGGGTTCTGTTGATGCGCCCCCGCCCGCGCGGTGGGTGCCTGCCTGCTGTGAACACCATGTCCCGACGTATTGCTGCTGCCCGCCCTGCGGGAACCCTGAGCGCGCTCGCCTGCGCGCTTGCCTCCATCGTTTCCGCCCATGCCGCCGACGATCCGCTGCGCACGCTCGATACCGTGCGCGTGGTCGACAGCCGCCCCGGCACGCTGGGCCTGGCCACCAGTACCGGCTCCAGCCTGGGCCTGGATGCGCTGCAGACTCCGGCCAGCCTCACCGTGGTCACCCGCGCGCAGCTGGAAGCGCGTGGCGATGCCAGCGTCAACGATGCCATCAGCCGTGCCGGCGCGATCAGTGCCATGCCGCACCCGGGCAACGGCCTGAGCGCGCTGTCCAGCCGCGGCTTCACCGACAGCGCGTCGGTCATGCGCCTGTACGACGGCCTGCGCCAGTACGGCGGGGTCGGCGTCACCTTCCCGTTCGACACCTGGTCCATCGAGCGCATCGAAGTGTTGCGCGGCCCGGCCTCGGTACTGTATGGCGATGGTGCGATCGGCGGCGTGGTGAACATCGTGCCGAAGAAACCCGGCCGCGGCGCCATCGAGAATGAAGTGCAGCTCACCGTGGGCAGCGAAGACACCGCGCGGCTGGGTGTCGGCTCCGGCGGCGCGCTCTCGCCCACGCTGGCCTACCGGGTGGATGCCAGCGGCAACTACAGCGGTGGCTGGGTCGACCGTGGCCGCAGCGCCGATGCCACCTTCAGTGGCGCACTGCTGTGGCAGCCGCGCAGCGACCTGCAGTTCACCCTCACCCATGCCGAGGGCTACCAGGCACCGATGCGCTACTTCGGCACGCCGCTGGTCGACGGCCAGCAGCGCGATGCGCTGCGCCACCGAAACTACAACGTAGCCGACAGCATGATCCGCTTCCGTGACCGCTGGAGCGAGCTCGATGCGGTATGGACGCCGAATGATGCCGTGGAATGGCGGACCCGGCTCTACCAGATCGACAGCCACCGCGACTGGCGCAATGCCGAGCGCTATGTCTACAACCCGCGCAGCGGGCTGATCGACCGGTCGGACAACACCGAGATCACCCACACGCAGGACCAGACCGGGCTGACCTCGACCCTGCGCGTGAAGCAGCGGCTGTGGGGGCTGGACACCGCGCTGGCCGTCGGCCTGGATGCCAACCGCGCGCACTTCACCCACACCAACAACACCTATACCGGCAGCTCCGGCCCGGTCGACCCGTATGCGCCGGTACCCGGTGATTTCATCAGTGCCGCGCCGAACATCCCGCGCTACCGCAACAGCGCCGAGCAGCTGGCGTTGTTCGCCGAGGACCAGCTGGCACTGAGCGAACGCTGGTCGGTGCTGGGTGGCCTGCGCCACGACCGCGCCACGATCGAGCGCACCGACCTGGTCAGCGGCCAGCAGGCCCTGTCCAAGCGCTATTCCAGTACCGGCTGGCGCGCAGGAACCGTGTTCGTGGTGACCCCAGGCGTCAGCGTTTACGCGCAGTATTCGCAGGCGGCCGACCCGGTCAGCAGGCTGCTGATGATCAGCCCGGCCAACGGCGTGTTCGATCTGTCCAAGGGTCGCCAGGTCGAAGTGGGTGTGAAGCAGGCCTTCGACAGCGGCGAATGGACGCTGGCCGCCTACCGCATCCGCAAGACCGGGCTGCTCAGCCGCGACCCGCTGGACCCCTCGTAGCGCGTGCAGATCGGCGCGCAGACCTCGCGTGGCATCGAAGCCTCGTTGAACTGGGCGTTCGCGCCCGAGTGGACGCTGGACTTCAACGCCACCGTGCTGAAGGCCGAGTTCGAGGATTTCCTGGAAACCACCGGCAGCCCGGCGGTGCTGGTCTCGCGCGATGGCAACGTGCCGCCGAACGTGGCCGAGCGCCTGGCGAATGCCTGGGTGTGCCGGCACTTCCTGCCCGACTGGCAGCTGGCCGGTGGCGTGCGCTATGTAGGCAAGCGCTACGCGGACAACGCCAACACCCTGGTGCTGCCCGGCTATGCCACCACCGACCTGTCGCTGGCCTGGCAGGCGCGGCCGGACACGCGCATCACCGCGCGGGTGTTCAACGTGTTCGACAAGGCGTACTACAGCACCGCGTACTACACCGCCACACAGTGGCTGCTCGGCGCTGACCGCCGGGTCGAACTGACCCTCGACTACCGGTTCTGAGCACGGCCATGTCCTGGACGTCGCGCGGCAAGCGCTGGACCTACCTGACCCACCGCTGGCTCGGCATCGGTGGCTGCGTGCTGATGCTGCTGTGGTTCCTGAGCGGCATGGTGATGCTGTTCATCGGCTACCCCAAGCTGACACCGCAGGAACGGCTGGCCGCCACGCCGCCGCTGCCGCAGGACGCACCGCTGGCCGGGTTGGATGCCCTGCCAGCGGCCCTGCGCGCGGAGCCCGAGCGCGTGGTGCTGCGCATGCTGGACGGTCAGCCGGCCTATGTGGTGCGCAGCGCGCCACAGGCCGGCGCGTGGTCGGCCCGCGATGGCCAGCCGCTGCCGGCCGTGGATGCCGCAGCGGCCACGCGTGCGGCCGAGGCGTTTGCCGGCGCGCCGGCACGCGGCGTGCCGGAGATGCTGCAGGAAGACCGCTGGACCCACAGCGGCGCGCTGGACCCGCACCGGCCGCTGTACCGGGTGGAGGTAGGCGGTGCGCAACCGGCATCGCTGTATGTGTCCTCGCATAGCGGCGAAGTGGTGCTGGACGCGCCCCATGCGCAGCAGCGCTGGAACTATGTCGGCGCGTGGCTGCACTGGGTCTACATGGTGCGCATGCAGCCGCGTGACCCGGTGTGGAGCTGGACGGTCATCGTGCTGTCGGCGCTGTGCAGCGTGGCCGCCTTCAGCGGTGTCCTGGCGGGCATCTGGCGCTGGCGCTTCCGTGGCCGTTACCGCTCGGGTGCGAAGACGCCCTACACCGAACCGTGGATGCGCTGGCACCACCTGATCGGCCTGATGGCCAGCGGCCTGGTCTGCACCTGGATCTTCAGTGGGCTGATGTCGATGAATCCGGTGGGGGTGTTCAGCAGCAACCGCGCGGCGGTGGCGCTGCAGGCCTACCGTGGCGCGGTGCCGTCGCTGGACACGCCGCTGGCGCGGCCCGATGCCGTGCTGCAGGCGCTGGCGCGCGCCCCGTTCGTGCCGGTGGAACTGCAATGGCGGCGCGTGGGCGGGACGCTGCTGGCGCTGGCATTCGATGCCCAGGGCGACTCGCGGGTGGTGCAGGCGCAGGGCGCGCAGCTGCAGGTCACTCGGCTGCTGGCACCGGCGCACCTGGCCGCATCCGCGCGGCATCTGGTGGATGCGCCCCTGCGCGCCTCCTCGGTGATCGTGCGGGCCGATGCGTACTACTACGGGCGCGCACCTGAAGCCATGAACGGCGCGGCATCGCGGCGGCTGCCCGCGCTGCGGCTGGCGTTTGCGGATGCGGACCATACGCAGACCTATATCGAGCTGGCCAGCGGTGACCCGGTGCTGGTGATCGGCCAGCGCGAACGTATCGGGCGCTGGCTGTTCAATTTCCTGCACAGCTGGGATCTGCCACCGATGCTGGCCGTGCCGTGGCTTCGCCAGGCCGTGTTGCTGCTGCTCAGCCTGGGCGGCTTGGCCCTGTGCAGCACCGCGCTGGTGATCGGCTGGCGGCGGCTGCGTCGGTGAAGCCACGCATGGCGTGGCTCTACACGAGCTTGCCCTGCCATTGCCATACGTTGAGGGGCGTGCTGTTGCCTTTGTAGATCCACGCCATGCGTGGATGGCTTTTCGGGAAAGCCCCAGCCACGCATGGCGTGGCTCTACCAAAGCGCCCACCGCCATCGCCATGCGTGGGGCACGCGTCACTCCATCGCCACCCTCGCCTCGCGCCGGCGATGCATCCAGTAGTACACCGTGGGCAGCACCAGCAGCGTCAGCAGCATGGCCGACATCAACCCGCCAATCACCACCACCGCCAACGGCTTCTGGGTCTCGGCGCCGATCGCATGCGAGGTCGCCATCGGCAGCAGCCCGAACATGGCAAGGAGCGTGGTCATCAGCACGGTGCGCAGGCGCTGCAGCGAACCCTGCACCACCGAGGACAGCAAATCCATGCCCTGCTCGCGCAGCTGCCCGAACCGGCTGAGCATCACCACGCCGTTCAATACCGCCTGCCCGAACAGGGCGATGAATCCGATCGCTGCCGACACCGATAACGGAATGCCGGTCAGCCACAGCGCCAGGATGCCGCCGATCATCGCCAACGGCACGTTGCACAGGATCAGCGCCGCGCTGCCCACGTCCTTGAACGCATCGAACAGCAGCACGAAGATGATCAGCACCGACAGCGGAATCACCCAGCCCAGCCGCTTCATCGCACGCTGCTGGTTCTCGAACTCGCCCGACCACTCGATCTGGTAGCCCTCGGGCAGCTGCACGGTGGCATCCACCCGCTTGCGCATATCGGCCACCACGCTGCCCATGTCACGCCCGGCGATGAACACGCTGACCGCCTTCACCCGCTGCGCGTTCTCACGGGAGATGTTGATGGCACCACTGGCCATGCGGAATTCCGCCACATCGCCCAGGGTCACGGTCTGGCCATCGCCGATCGCCACCGGCAGCGTGCGCAGGCGCTGCAGGTCGCGGTCGCGGTCGTCCAGCCGCAGGGTGATCGGGAAGCGGCGTTCGCCTTCCCACAGCTCGCCCACCTCGCGGCCGCCCAGCGCAGTCTCGATCACCTCGTCCACGTCCTTGACGTTCAGCCCGTAGCGCGCGGCGCGGTCGCGGTCGATCTCCACCCTGAGCTGCGGCAGCGTGCCGTCGCGGTCGATGAAGGCGCTCTCCACGCCGTCCACGCCGCGTACCTGGCGCAGGATCGCCTGTGCATTGCGGGTCAGCACGTCCAGGTCGTCACCGCCCACCTTGATGACCACCTGGCCCTTGATCTGCGAAATGCTCTCCAGGATGTTGTCGCGCACCGGCTGCGAGATCGAGAACTCCGGCCCGGGAATGCGCTGTTCCAGCAGCCGCTGCATGTCCGCCACCAGCTGCCGCTTGTCCACGCCGCGCGGCCATTCCTTTTCCGGCTTCAGCGCCACCAGCGCCTCGATCTGGTTGGCGCCCTTGGCGTCGGAGCCATCCTCCGGCCGGCCCAGCTTGGCCACCACCGTTGAAACCTGCGGGAAGCTGCGCACCAGCTCGCGGATGCGCCCGGACTGCTGCTGCGCTTCGGCCAGGCTGGTGCTCGGGTCGAGCGTGGCGGTCAGCCAGATCGAGCCTTCGTCCAGTTCCGGCAGGAACTCAGAGCCCAGCCGGGCGCCCAGCGCCAGCGTGCCCACCAGCAGCGCCACGGCGGTCAGCACCACCGCACGCGGGCGGGCCAGCGCCTTTTCCAGTACCGGCTGGTACCAGCCGGTCAGCCGGGTCATCAGCGGGTTCTCGCCACGCATGCGGTCGCGCCGCAGCCACCAGTAACAGAACAGCGGCACCACGGTCAGCGCCAGGATCAGCGCACCGATCAGGGCCGAGGTCACCGAATAGGCCATCGGCGCGAACATGCGGCCTTCCTGCCGCTGCAGGGTGAAGATCGGAATGTGCGCGGCGATGATGATCATCATCGAGAAGAACGTCGGCCGCCCCACTTCCGAGGCCGCCGACAGTACCGTGGACAGCCGCGTGCGGCGGTCGGCCCCGGGGGGCAGCCCGGACAGCCGCGAGACGATGTGCTCGGTGACGATCACCGCGCCATCGATGATGATGCCGAAGTCCATCGCCCCCAGGGACAGTAGGTTGGCCGGCACGCCCCATAGATGCAGGCCCAGGAACGTGGACAGCAGCGCCAGCGGCATCATCGCGGCCACGATCAGCGCGGCGCGGGCGTTGTACAGGAACAGCCACAGCACCAGGAACACCAGCACCGCACCTTCCAGCAGGTTGCGGAACACCGTCTTCAGCGTGGTCGAGACCAGCCAGGAGCGGTCGTAGAACGGCTCCAGCGTTACCCCGGCAGGCAACTGCGTGCTCTCGATCTGGGCGATGCGCGCATGCAGGGCGTCAAGCACCGCAGACGGGTTTTCACCTTTGCGCATCAGCACCATGCCGAACACTGCATCGTCGTTGCCGTCCTGGCCCACCAGGCCCTGCCGGGGCAGACCGGTATCGGCCACGCTGGCCAGGTCGCGCACCAGCACCGGGGTGCCACCCCGCTGGGCCACCACCACGTTGCCGATGTCCGCCGGCGAGCGCATCAGCCCCACGCCGCGAATCAGGAACTGCTGCTGGCCGCGTTCGATGTAGCCGCCGCCGGCATTGGAACTTCCGTTCTGCAGCGCCTCGGCAAACTCGGACAGGCTGACCCCGCGGTCACGCAGCTTGTCCAGGTCCGGCTTGACCTGAAAGGTGCGCGCGTAGCCGCCGAAGCTGATCACATCAGCCACCCCCGGCACCGTGCGCAGGCCGCGCTCCATCACCCATTCCTGCACCGTGCGCAGCTGGGTGGAACTCATGTGCGGGGCATGCAGCACGTAGCGGTAGATCTCGCCCACCGCCGAACTCATCGCTTCCAGTTCCGGCTGCACACCCTCGGGCAGGTCCACCCCCTGCAGGCGTTCAAGCACCTGGGCGCGGGCGAAGTAGTCGTCGGCCTTGTCATCGAAGGTCAGGATGATCATCGACAGGCCGAACTGGGTGTGCGAGAATACCCGCACCGAATGCGGAATGCCCGACAACGCCACTTCCAGCGGCATGGTGATCTCGCGCTCGACCTCTTCGGCAGCGCGGCCCGGGTGCAGCGTCACCACCGTCACCTGGGTATCGGACACGTCCGGGAAGGCTTCGACCGGCAGCACGCGGAAGGCGGCCACGCCGCCGCCGATGAACAGCAGCAGCGCCAGCATCACCATCAACGGCTGGCGCAGGCAGTAGGCAATCAGGCGATCGATCATGGCGTGGCCCGGCCTGCCGCGTTGGCTGCCGGCGCCGGCGTCGGCGCTGCCACGGCGGCCGGCGGTGCGCTGTCCACCAGCTGCTGCAGCAGCAGCCCGCCCTCCACCACCACACGGGTGCCGGCGGCCAGACCCTCACGCACCCACAGGCGGCCATCGCCCAGTTCGTCGGCGTGCACATCGTGGCGCACGTAGCGGCCCTTGCCCTCGTCCACGAACACCGCCTGCTGGCCGTTGATCAGCAGCACTGCGGCATCGGGCAGCGACACGCCGCCTTCGGCCGGCAGCGCCACGCCGGCGCGCACGTACTGGCCGGCCTTGAAGCGGCGGCCGCTGTTGTCCAGCGTTGCACGCGCCTGCACCACGCGGCGCTCGCTGTCGACGAAGTCATCCACGTGCTGCAGCGTGGCCTGCAGCGTGCTGCCATCGGCCGCCGGCACGCTCACCTGCAGGCCCGGCGCCAGCCGCCCGGCCAGACTTTCGGGCACATCCAGCAGCAGCCACAGGTGGTCGGGGTCACCCACCACCGCCAGCGGCTGTTCGCTGTCCGGGCTGACCGCCATACCCGGGCTCATCCGTCGTTCCACCAGCACCCCATCGATAGGCGCGCGCAGCGGCAGGCGCTGGTCGATGCGGTCACCATTGCCGTAGGCCTTGGCAAACGCCATTGCCCGCGCATGCTCGGCCTGGCTGCCGGCGAAGGCCGCCTCGGCCTCGTCCAGCTCGCGGCCAGAGGCTACGCCGGCCGCATGCAGTTCACGCGCACGCGCCAGTTCATTGCGGGCCTGCTGCAGTTCGGCACGGCCGCGCGCACCTTCGGCCTGGGCCTGGCCGAATTCCGGCGAAGTGATCCAGGCAATGACCTGCCCGGCCTTGACCCGCTGGCCTGGCTGCGCATCGATGCGGGCCACCTGCCCCGGCAGCGGCGTGTGCAGCGCGCTGGAACGCGTTTCATCCCAGACCACGCGCCCAGGCAGCTGAAGCGTGGCACTGGCACCGGTCGTCACCGCTTCGCTGCGCAGCACGTCCAGCTGGCGGCTGTCGGCAGCAAACTGGATGCGCCCGGCCTCCACCGTCGGTGCGGCATCGGCATACAGCGCCGGTTCGCGGCCGCAGCCGGCCAGCAGGGCCAGCGCCAGCACGGCCGGCAGTACGGCAGGCCGCGCCAGGCGGCGGGCGGCAATGGACATCATCGTGATTCTCCTTCAGCAACGGACAGGGCCGCTTCCCAGCGCGCCAGGGCAAGGGCATGGTCGGCACGCGCATCGATCAGCGCGGCCTCGAATTCGCGCCAGCTGCGGCGCGCATCCAGCAGGTCGGTCAGGCTGGCGGCACCGCGGCGGAAGGCCAGCTCCATGCCTTCCACGCTGCGCCGCGCGCTATCGGTCTGCAGGCCTTCGTAAGCACTGCGGCGCTGCTGCGCCGATGCCAGCGCGGCCTGCAGCTGGTCCAGCTCGGCGCGGGCCTGGCGGTCCAGCCGCTGCAGTTCCAGCGCGGCCGTATCGCGGTCGGCTTCGGCGCGCAGGATCGAACCGCGTGCACGCGACGCACCACCCAGCGGTACGGTCACGGAAATTCCCCAGGTCACGCCGTTGATGTCGGTTGGCTCGCGCTCGGCCTCCACACCCAGCTGGATGTCGCGGCGGCGTTCGCTGCGTGCCAGCGCCACACCCGCTTCGGCCGCTTCCAGCCGCGAGCGCGCCACGCGCAGGTCGCTGCGCTGGCGCAGGTCCAGCGTGGGCGATGCAGATGTCGCAGCCGCCGCCGGCCAGTCATCGTCGGCACTCAGCGGGCTGCTGTCGTCCTGGCCCATCAGCAGCCCCAGCGCATGCCGCGCATCGCGCAGGTCCAGCGCGGCATCGCGCGCGGCATCGGCCACGGCCAGGTCTTCCACTGCCAGGCGTGCACGGTCCACCGGCGTCAACGCACCGCTGGCCACCTGGCGATCGGCAGCCGCCAGCTGGTCGGCCGAACTGCGGCGGTTGTCCTCGGCAATGGCCGCCAGCGCCTGCGCGGCCTTCAGCCCGAAATAGGCCTCGCGCAGCGCCACGCGCTGCTGCCGGCGGCTGTCGAGCACCCCAAGCCCGGCTACCGCCAGCAGTGCATCGGCCTGGCGCATGCGCAGTGCACGCTTGCCACCGCGCTCCCAGGTCCAGCCCACGCCCAGCGTGCTGTCCAGCCGCTTGTGCTGCGGCCCGCCCGGGCCCAGGCCATGCTGCGGACTGAATTTACTGGTGCCGAACGACAGTTCCGCCGCCGGCCGCAGCGCCGCCGCCAATGCATCGCCCTGCGCACCGCGCAGCTCCAGCGCGGCGGCGCGCAGGTCCGGGTTGTGCGCTTCCATGGCACGCTGCGCGTCGGTCAGGGACAGCGCCGAAGCCGCCGGCGCACACACAACAGCAGCGACCAGCGCCGCAACACGGGGGAGGAAATTCATGCGCGTCACGGTAAGGTGACGCACTTGCGCCAAACTTTCCCGAACCTTGCGCGAAGCTTGCAATGCGTATCCTGCTGATTGAAGACGATGCTGCCCTTGCCGATGGGCTGGTGCGTGCACTGCACGGTGCCGGCCATCTGTGCGATCACCTGGCACGCGGCCTGGCCGCGCCGGCGGCGCTGGCCAGTGCGCCCTACGATGTGATGGTGCTGGACCTGTCGCTGCCAGATATCGACGGGCTGGACCTGCTCTCGCGCCTGCGCACCGACGGCCTGGTGCTGCCGGTGCTGATCCTCACCGCCCGCGATGGCGTGGAGGATCGCATTCTCGGCCTGGACAGCGGCGGCGATGACTACCTCGCCAAACCCTTCGCGCTGGGCGAACTGGAAGCCCGCCTGCGCGCACTGGCGCGGCGGCGCAGCGATGCACCGGCGCAGAAGCGCATCGCCCAGCTGTGCTTCGACAGCATTCGCCGCGAGGCACTAGTGGACGGCCAGCGCATGGAGCTGACCGCGCGCGAGCTGGCGCTGGTGGAAGTGCTGATGCAGCAGCCCGGGCGCATCGTCGCCAAGCAGCGTCTGTTCGACACGCTGTACAGCTGGGACCACGAGGCCAGCCTGTCGGTGATCGAAGTGCATGTCAGCCGCCTGCGCCGCAAGTTCGAACAGGCCGGTGCCGGCGTGGGCATCCGCATGCTGCGCGGGCTGGGCTACCGGCTGGAGCCCGCCGATGGCTGAGCGCGTGCCCAGCCTGCGCACCCTGCTGCTGCGGCGCCTGTGGCTGCCGCTGCTGGGCCTGCTGCTGTGCAGTGCGGTGGGCTCGTTCGCGCTGGCTCGCTTCTACGCCGGCCAGGTCTACGACCGCTGGCTGCTGGATTCAGCCATGTCGCTGGCCGAACTGGTGAAGGTGCAGGACGGTCGCGCCTCGATGGAGGTGACCCCGGCGGTCTCGCGCATGTTCACCTGGGACACCGTGGACGAAGTGCACGGCGAAGTGGTCGATACCCACGGCCGCAAGCTGTACGGCGATCTGCCCGAGGCCTTGCCACGGCCAGCGGCCGACGCCGCGGGCGAGGAGCCCGCACCGGTCTACTACGATGCGCGCCTGCGCGGCCAGGCAGTGCGCATGGTCGATGTACGGGTGAATGTGGCGCCCGGCCATGCCGTGCACCTGCGCGTGGCCGAGACCCTGCGCAAGCGTCACCGGCTGGAGCGCAAGCTGCTGACCACCAGCATTCCGTTCCAGGCCGCCATCATGGCGCTGGCCGCATGGCTGGCGTGGAGCGGCACCGGCGCGGCCGCGCGCAAGGCCAATACCGTGGCCCGGCGCCTGGCCAGCCCCCGGCCCGACCCGCTGGCCCCGCTGGACCCCGCGCGCGAGGCCCCCCGCGAACTGTGGCCGGCGGTGGAAGCCATCAATGCGCTGCTGCAGCGCCTGGCTGCGATGCAGGACGCGCAGCGTCGCTTCGTGGCCAACGCCGCGCACCAGCTGCGCACGCCGCTGGCGGCGATGCAGGTAGAACTGGAAAGCTCGCTGCGGCAGCACGACCCGCAGGCGCAGCAGCTGGCGCTCTCTGGCACGCTGGCCGGGCTGGGGCGGCTGCAGCATCTGGTCCGGCAGCTGTTGCTGCTCAGCCGCTCGGAAGAAGGCAACGGCCACGCACTGCCGATGCAGGTTCTGGACCTGGCCGCGCTGTCGCGCACGGTGCTGGAGCGCCATGCTGATCGCGCGTTGGCGGCCGGGGTGGACCTGGGCTACGACGGGCCGGATGCCGGCGTTACGGTGCGGGGCGATGCCTCGCTGCTGCGCGAGGCGCTGGGCAACCTGGTCGACAATGCCCTGCGCTACGGTGCACCGCACGGTGTGGTGACCTTGAGCGTGCAATGCGAGGGCGATGCCGTGCAGGTGCACGTGGACGACGATGGCCCCGGCATTGCCGAAGCCGAGCGCACACGGGTGACCGAACGGTTCTACCGCGCCACCGCCGGGGGCGATGGCTGTGGGCTGGGGCTGGCCATCGTGGCCGAGATCGCCCAGCGCCACGGCGCCACGCTGGTGATCGACACCGCGCCCGCAGGTGGCGCGCGGGTAGGCGTGCGGTTGGCGGCAACCCACCACCAACGCAATCCCACCATCGGGTAGTGCCGGCTGTGGGCCGGCAACCTCACGATTCATTCAATCGCAGGCCCCCATCCACGCATGGCGTGGATCTACAAAGGCGCCCTGCCCGACCCCACCATCGTGATCGACAAACGCACTGCGCCTGATCCAACCGCCACGGCGGTGCCGGCCATCGGCCGACACCCCCAAACCACCCTTATGGCTTCGACATCGAATACGGCTGCTGCGCACCGGCGCCCGGCCAGGCGGTGTTCGCCTCGGCCTGCATGCGGAACACCAGCTCACCACCGGCCAGAATCTCGTCGTGGCGCAGGAACGTACGCTGCAGCGGCTTGCCGTTCAACGTTACGCCACCCACGTAGGTGTGCTTGTCGTCCAGGCCTTCGGCAACAATCGTGAAGGTCTTGCCGTTCGGCAGGCGCATCGCGGTCCTGGGCAGGAACGGGCGGCCGATGATGTACTCGGCCGAACCCGGCGCCACCGGGTAGAAGCCCAGCGCAGTGAACACATACCACGCCGACATCTGGCCCACGTCATCATTGCCGGCCAGGCCATCGGGGCGGTCGGCATACTGCGTGTCCATGATCTGCTTCAGGCGCGCCTGGGTGCGCCACGGCTGGCCGGCATACGAGTACAGGTAGGCCACGTGGTGGCTCGGCTCGTTGCCGTGCGCGTACCAGCCGATCAGGCCGGTGATGTCTTCCATGTGCGCGAAGATGGACGGATCGACCTTCGCATTGAACACGTCGTCCAGGCGCGCCAGCAGCTTGTCGCTGCCACCGTGCGCGGCGGCCAGGCCGGCCACGTCCTGCGGTACGTACCACGAGTACTGCCAGGCGTTGCCCTCGGTGTAATCGGTGCCGTAACCGCTGGCGCTGGGGTCGAACGGCGTGCGGAAGCTGCCATCACGCTTGCGCGCCCGCATGAAGCCGGTGTCCTTGTCGAAGGCGTTGTGCCAGTTGCCGGCACGCTTGTCGAAGGTGGAGGCCACATCGGTCTTGCCCATGGCCTGCGCCATACGGGCGATGGTCCAGTCGTCGAAGGCGTATTCCAACGTCTTGCTGGCCGCTTCGCCTTCCTCGTCAATCGGCACATAGCCCAGCTCGCGGTACTGCGCGATGCCGTCATACGGGCCGTAGTTGGCGGTGGTCACCATCGCCTTCAACGCCTTGTCCGCATCGAAGCCACGAATGCCCTTCACGTAGGCATCGGCGATCACCGGCACGGCGTGGTAGCCGATCATGCACCAGTCTTCCAGGCCATGGAACGACCACACCGGCAGCATGCCGTAGGGGCTGTGCTCCTGGTGGGCAAGCATCGAATTGATGAAATCGCTGGTGCGCTTCTCCGGCTGCACCAGGGTCAGCAAGGGGTGCAGCGCACGGTAGGTGTCCCACAGCGAGAACGTGGAATAGTGAGTGAAACCGTCGGCCTTGTGCACGGCGTTGTCCGAACCGCGGTACTGGCCGTCGGCGTCCATGAACAGCGTCGGCCCCAGCATGGTGTGGTAGAGCGCGGTATAGGCACTGCGGCGCGCATGTTCGGGCGCGTCGATGTCCAGCACCGACAGCGCCTGGGTCCACTCGGCCTTGGCCTGCGCGCGCACGCGGTCGAAGTTGAAGTCCGGCACTTCAGCGTCCAGGTTGGCGATGGCACCGGCCTCGCTGACCGGCGAGATCGCCACCTTCACCACCAGCGGCGCATCCAGCTTGCCGAAGTCGAAGGTGCCCGCCAGCTGGCGGCCTTCAATCTGCGCACGCTGGCTGGGGTCCTTCTCGCCCGGGGGCGCAAAGCCCTTGTAGACGATGTCCTGCTCGGTGTTGTGCAGCTCATGGCGCGCCAGCGGGCGCGAGAAGCGCATGGCGAAGTACAGCTGACGGCCCGGTGCCCAGCCGCGGGTTTCGCGGAAGCCGGTGACCGTGCCGTCATCGCGCACGCGCACCCGCGACCACAGCACCTTGCCCGGGTAGCCGTACATGCTGGTGCGCATGTCCACCAGCACCTTGGCATCGGTGCCCTTGGGGAAGGCGTAGCGGTGCACGCCCACGCGGGCGCTGGTGGTCAGCTCGGCACGCACCTTGTAGTCGTCCAGGGTGACGGCGTAATAGCCCGGCTCGGCCTTCTCATCATCATGGCGGAAGCGCGAGGCGTAGCCGCTGCGCGGCTTTTCCGGGTCGCCGCGCTCCAGGCCCGGGTTGCCGGTGAACGGCATCACCAGGATGTCGCCCAGATCCGAGTGGCCGGTGCCGGAGAAATGCGTGTGCGAGAAGCCGACGATGCTGCTGTCGTCGTAGCGGTAGCCCGCTGCCCAGCCATAGGCCTTTTCGCGCGGCTGGATGCGGGTGTCCGGGCTGAGCCGGACCATGCCGAACGGCACGGTGGCGCCGGGGTAGGTATGCCCTTCCCCGCCGGTACCGATGAAGGGATCCACCGAGGCGTAGGCCTTGTCGGCGGCGGTCTTGGCGGGGGCGGCAGCGGCGACGCCGGTGGCGAGCATCGCCCCGGCAGCGACAGCGATCAGGAGACGACGGTCCAGCGTGGGCATCGGCATTTGGATCGATTCAGGTGGCGTCGTGATCGTAGCACCGGGGCTGGGGGCCGCATGTTGCAGTGCAGCTGAATGGAACCCGTCGGAGCGCCGGGGCAGCCCCGCCGAATGCAATTAGTTGCATGGAAGCCGGTCCCGGAGCGGACGAAACTGTCGACCTGCCGTAAGCGACAGCAACAGTTTGCGGCGCCACTGATTGACGTAATGGAGTCGATTTCCCGTCGCAAAGTGCATTCACTTTCACATTGATTTCATGCCTGATCCGCAAGGTGTTAACGCTGACGAAGTGAATGCGCAGTTCCTCGAGTTCCCCCTCAAAGGAGTCTGTCATGCAGACCGCCGTTCGCAGTGCCCTCCGTCAACGTGCCGCCGCCTCCATGCCGTCATCGACGGCTCAATGCCGGCTCCCCGGCAGGCATGCTTCTTCCCGAACTGCCCCCGCCACCGTCACCCACACGGAAGGCGCCGCCGCGTTCGTCCCACAGCCGGACTGACCGCTCGATTCCTGGCATTGCTCCAGTGGCCGCCGCCTCGCCGGCTGCCCAGTAGCGGGCGCTCGTCCCCTCATCTCTCCCTGAAGTCAGATTTCCACAGGAGTTCCCTCATGAAGATCGCAGTTCGTCGTTCGTTGGCGCTGGCTCTGGCCGCTGCGTTGTCTGCCGCTGGGCCGCTGCAGGCCCGCACGCTCAATCCGGGGGAAAGCGCCACGGTCAATCCAGGGGACCCAATCGAGGGTTGGCAAGCGAGTGGTGCCGGCGCGGTACTTACGTTCACCCCCGGCAGCTCTGCCAGGTCCGCCACCGTGGGCGATGGGGCCATGCTGGACATGACGGGCGCCAGTGTCAGTGGCAGCAACACATTCTCCATTGCCTCTGTCGTCTCGGCCTCCGCGAACATCACCACGTCCACGTTCAGCAACGACAGCGGGGCGGCGCTGGCCGTGACCAACGGCAGTAAGGCCTCCAGGGGCCCTGCCGGCGTGGCCGTCGTGACCGATTCCACCCTCAGCGGCCGCGGCGCGGGCGCCTACACCCAAGGCGGCATCCTTGATGTTTCCAACACGCGTATTGAATCGACCGGTACGGGGACGGGCGGGGTGCCGACAGATCTCGCGACCGGGTTGGCGGTATTCGCCAACTCCACCATCCGTGCCACCAACGGCTCCACCATCATTGGCGATCAGAACGGCATTGTCGTCATGGATGACGGCTTTGCGGCTGGTCGCACGATCGCCGACAACACCATTGCTCTGGAGGGATCTCACGTCACCGGGCGTACCGGCAGTGGCATTGTTGCGCGCGGCATTAACCTGATCGACAGCACCACCGTGACCGTCGCCAACGGCAGCACCGTCAGCGGCGGCAATGGCGTGATTGCTGAAGCCATCGATGGCGCCACGTTGAATCTGAACGTCGACGCGTCGCAACTGCAGGGTGCGCTTCGTGCCGATGCAACCTTGCAGCTGCACGCCAAGCTTTCCAATGGCGCGGTACTGACCGGCGTCATGAACAACGTCACCCGCGCCACGCTGGACGCTGCCACCTGGAACATGACCGGCGATTCCACGGTCGGCACGCTGGATCTACGCAATGGCACGGTCTCCCTTGGCGACGGCTCTGCCTTCCACAACCTTAATGTGGCCGGAAACTTCAGTGGCGCCGACGGCACGATCATCTTCAACACGGTGCTGGCCGGCGACGATGCCGCCACCGACAAGCTGATCATCGGCGGTGATACCAGCGGCACGGCCAACGTGCGCGTCAACAACGTGGGCGGTGCAGGCGCACAGACGGTCAACGGCATCGAGCTGATCACCGTGGCCGGCGCGTCCAACGGCCAGTTCAACCTGGCTGGCCGCGCGGTCGGCGGCCAGTACGAGTATTTCCTGCACAAGGGCACCGGGGCTGATGGCAACTGGTACCTGCGTTCGCAGCTGCCCACCGCACCGGACCCGTGCGTAGTGGACCCGACCCTGCCCGCGTGCAACCCGGAAGTTCCCGAGCCGGTGCTGCGCCCGGAAGGCGGCGCCTACCTGGCCAACCTGCAGGCGGCGCAGACGATGTTCCGGCTGGGCTACCACGACCGCCAGGCTGGCCAGAACGGCGGCCGGGCATGGGCGCGCGTGGATGGCTCGCGCAACGGCTTTGATGCCACTGGCCGACAGCTGGACATTCGTGGCAACAGCCAGGCGCTGACCGTGGGTGCCGACCTGTGGCGCGGCGTGGCTGGCAGCAGCGTGGGCGTGATGCTGTCCTCGGGCAATGCCAGCAGCACCTCCACCAATGCGCTGACCGGCTACTACGCCCGTGGCAAGGTGAAGGGCGAGGCGCTGGGCGTCTACGGCACCTGGCGCGTGGCCGATGCGGCTGATCCGTATGCCGGCTTCTATCTGGACGGCTCGCTGCAGCGGGCGCAGTTCCGCAACCGCGTGGAAGGCGTGGCGCTGGCCACCGAGCGCTACGACAGCCGTGCCTGGCAGGGCGCGCTGGAGACCGGTTATGCGTTCCGTGTTGGCGGGGCCAGCAACGGCGGCCTGTTCCTGGAGCCGCAGCTGCAGGTGGGCTACACCCGCTGGGGCGATGTGGATCACACCGAGGTCAACGGCACCCGTGTGACCACTCGTGATGATGACGGCGTGTTCGGGCGTGCCGGTGTGCGCCTGTCCGGCGTGACCCGCTGGGGCAATGGCACCACCGATGTGCAGCCGTATGTGGCCGCGCATTGGCTGCACAACCGCTCGCGCTCGGACGTGCTGATGGATGGCGAACGTGTGGACGGGCGCATTCCTCGCAGCCGCGGTGAGTTCAGTGCTGGTGCATCGCTGAAGTTTGCCAATGGTGTAGGCGCCTGGGCGGGCATGGCCCGGCAGCAGGGCAAGGGTTACCACCAGACCAGCGCACAGCTGGGGGTGAATTACAGCTGGTGAGGGACGTGGTCGTCGGCCGCCGCGAGGGATCGCGGCGACCGGTGGCAGGGGATGTGTGTGGGTGATGGACGGCGGCGTGTTTGTGGATTCGTGCCGTGCTTGGATGGATGCTTGCGATTGCGGACATCGTGCGGTTGCCGGCCAACGGCCGGCACTACCCTGCTGCGGTTTGATGCGTGGCGGTTGCCGAGCAACGACCGGCATCATCCGGATTCGTGATGGGCGACGCGGCATTTGTAGATCCACGCCATGCGTGGATGGATGCATGCGATTGCAGGAATGGTGCGGTTGCCGGCCAACGGCGGGAATGAGGTGTTTCAGCCTGGAAGCACGTCAGCCAGGCTCTGCAGGTCGGCCATGCTCTGCGGCCGCACGACGCGGGCGACTTCGGTGCCGTCGTGCAGCAGCACGGCCGTGGGCCACAGCTTCACCTTGAACGCGCGGCCCAGCGGCCGGCCCTTGCCATCTTCAATCTTCAGGTGCAGCAGCTCGTGCGCATCCACGAACTGCTGCAGTGCCGGTTGGGCGGCCTGGCAATGGCCGCACCACGGGGCGCCGAATTCCAGCAGCAACCAGCCCGTGATGCCCTCGACATCAGCCAAGGGCGGTTCAACAGCGGCGTGGTCGCGCAGGAACGGCATGGCGGTCAGGCGGCCAGGGCGCGCTGGATATCATCCAGCGGGGCGTTGGTCAGATCCTTGGCGAGGTCGTGCACCAGGCGCGCCTGCGCCTCCTTGTGCAGCAGCGGGCGGATGCGGCCTAGTGTTGTCGGGTCGGCCACCAGCACGAAATGTGCGTAGCGGTTATGCAGGGCGTCATCGTTGATCTGCTCGGCCACCTGCTTGGCAAAGGCGGCCTCGTTCAGCTGCGACGGCGACATGTCCGGCGGTACCGAGCCCGACGGGCCCTGGCCGGACACGCCTTCGGCGCTCAGATCCTGCAGCGTCAGCTCACCCTGCTGCCTGAGGGTCAGTGTGTGATCGCTGCCGACGTTGGTGAAGACACGCGCAGAGCCGCCGTTGGCCACGATGATCAAGGTACCTTCTGGAATGCGTTGGGCCATGGTCTGCTCCTGTGGTGTGCAGGTCAACCGTAGAAGTGCGCTTGTCATCAGCGCGCCCACGCGGCGTGGATGCGGCGTCATCATGTTCATGCAGCGATGAAACCTGCGGAAAACTGCGCTGGAACACAGCGTCCGGTCGCGCCCGCTTCGCTGCACGCTCACGCCGATGCCGGTATGATGGCTGGATGATCGACACGAAGCACTACGTAACGGGTGTACCGGTTACGTGGGAAGCACTGCCGACCGGCGCTTCGCTTGCCACGCCTGCACCTGCTCTGGAAATCCACTGCCGCGCACTGGATCCTGGCGGGTGATACCTGCAGGGACATGGTCCGCCTGACCTGTCGGCGCACCTGCCCTGCACTCCCCTGACTGCAACGCCTGTCGCGCCACCGCCTGCGGTGCCGAAGGCGTTGCGTTCCTCGCTTTCCACTGCATTGGCAGTGCCTTGCCGTGCCCGGCGTCTGCCGGCGCGCGTTTCCGGCCGTGATGGCCAACCACTCCGATGCCCCTGCGCCTGTTGCGCCAGCATCGCCGTTTCCGATTCGCGGGACACACCACACCGCCCCATTCCCCACACAACACGCTACCAAGGGAACCCCCATGCAGGATCAACCTGATTCCCATGCCCATTTCGGCTGGTTCAAACGCCGCCGCCACCTGAAGGTCGATGAGATCACCGTCGTCGACAAGCCCATGCTCAAGCGCGCCGTTGGTGCCGCCGCCCTCGGCAATGCCATGGAATGGTTCGACTTCGGCGTCTACGGCTACCTCGCCGTGACCATCGGCCAGGTCTTCTTCCCCTCCAGCAACCCCACCGCGCAGGTGATCGCTGCGTTCGCAACGTTCACCGTGGCCTTCCTGGTACGCCCGCTGGGCGGGCTGGTGTTCGGCCCGCTGGGCGACCGCTACGGGCGCCAGAAAGTGCTGGCCTTCACCATGATCCTGATGGCGCTGGGCACGTTCTCCATCGGCCTGATTCCCTCCTACGAGCGCATCGGCATCTGGGCGCCGGTACTGCTGTTGCTCGCACGCATCGTGCAGGGCTTTTCCACCGGTGGCGAGTATGGCGGCGCGGCCACCTTCATTGCCGAGTACTCGACCGACCGCAACCGCGGGCTGATGGGAAGCTGGCTGGAGTTCGGAACGCTGGGCGGCTACATCGCCGGCGCCGGCACGGTCACCGCGCTGCACATGGCATTGAGCAGCGATCAGATGCTGGAGTGGGGCTGGCGCATTCCGTTCCTGGTGGCCGGCCCGCTGGGCCTGCTGGGGCTGTACATGCGCATGAAGCTGGAAGAAACGCCGGCATTCCAGTCGTTTGCCGAGGAAGCCGAGAAGCGCGACCACGAGCGGCCCGGCCTGGGTGCGCTGCTGCGGGTGCACGGCCCGCAGCTGCTGGTCTGCATGGGCCTGGTGCTGGTGTTCAACGTCACCGACTACATGCTGCTGACCTACATGCCCAGCTACCTGAGCGTGACGATGGGTTATGCCGAGAGCAAGGGCCTGCTGCTGATCATCATCGTGATGCTGGTGATGATGCCGCTGAACATCGTGGGCGGCTTGTTCAGTGACAGGCTGGGGCGCCGGCCGATGATCATCGGTGCGTGCATTGCGCTGCTGGTGCTGGCCGTGCCCTGCCTGCTGCTGATCGGTACCGGGCATGACGGGCTGATCTTCCTCGGCCTGATGCTGCTGGGCCTGGCGCTGGTGTGCTTCACCAGTTCGATGCCGTCCACGCTGCCGGCGCTGTTCTACACGCCGGTGCGCTACAGCGCGCTGTCGATCGCGTTCAATGTCTCGGTGTCGCTGTTCGGTGGCACCACGCCGCTGGTGACCGCCTGGCTGGTGGAACGCACCGGCGACCCGCTGGTGCCGGCGTATTACTTGATGGGTGCCGCGGTGATCGGCCTGCTCACGATGATGTTCGTGAAGGAGACCGCCGGCCTGCCGCTGCGCGGCTCACCGCCGGCCGTGGGCAGCGACCGCGAAGCCGCCGCGCTGCTGAAGAGCGACGTGCCGGTGACCGTTGACCCGACGCTGCCGCCGCTGCCGAACGCCGATGAAAGCGAACAGGCCAAGCCGGCGTAACACCGATTGAGATGCGGGCCCGCCGTCGGCATGCGGCGGGCCCGCATGGGTCGGTTTTTTGTAGATCCACGCCATGCGTGGATACGGCCGCGCATGAACCCATGCCGCAAGGGGAAGGCCCCAGCCACGCATGGCGTGGATCTACAGGTCAGCTGCCCTGCAGCTCCATGGCGCGCATCACGATCGGCTTGGCCCAGTCGGGGGTGTGCAGCAGCTCGGCCACCGACACCGGGTAGCGCAGCTGGCCCTGGTTCATCTGCAGCACCGGCATCGGCTCGGCGCCATCGGCGTCGGCCGGGGTGCTGTTGTCGTACACCTGCAGCTCGTCCAGATGCGGCAGCAGCTCCAGCAGGTTCTCGCGCGCCGAATCGAAGCGCGCGCGGATCTTGTCGTGCGGGATGCCATGCCCGCCTGCGGCCGCGCGCGGCCACGCGCGCGATGTGCAGTTCGGCATCGGTGAGGCCGCAGAACCAGATGGCCACCTGGTGGCTGGCGCAGGCTTCGCGCAGCAGGCGCGGAATGGTGTTGCCGCCCAGCGTGGTCTCGAAGGCGAAATCGCTGCCCTCGGCCATCGCCTGCTGCAGGCGGCGGGTGCCTTCCAGCCACGCCTCGGCATTGGCCTCGCCCAGCGGCCAGCCGGCCTCGACCAGGCACCGGGTGAACGTGTCAGGGTTGAACCAGCACAGGCCTTCGGCTTCCAGCCAGCTGCCCAGCAGCGAACTCTTGCCGGCGCCATTGACGCCGGCCAGCACCAGAATCCTCGCCATCGATCAGAGCGGGCGGCCGAGGGCGACCTTGCGGCCACGGCGGATCGGCTGGCCCAGCACCTTGCCCAGCCCCTCGCCCTGCTGTAGGCCCGCCAGCGTCTGGTCGAAGCTGGCGCGCAGCTGCTGCAGTACACCAGCCCGCGCATCGTCGTGGGCGGTGGCGGCCTTGGCCAGCAGCGCCTCGTAGGTGCGGATGTCCACGATCACCGCTTCGGGGTGGTTGTGGTTGGTGATGACCAGCGCCTGCTTTTCGCGCACGGTGCGCATCAGGCTGGGCCAGCCGCGCGTCTTCACCGACGAGGCCGGCGCCTTTTCCAGGCCGGGGAGATCCAGGGGCAGACACATGGCACAGCTCCAGCAAGGGGATGCGTGGGGCCAGTATACCTATTTTGGCCAAATTGGGGATAAATCCCCCAACGGCGGGCGCTCAGGCCGGGGCGTCGGTCTGCAGCAGGTTGTCGCGCTCGCGCAGCGGGAAGCGGATATGCGCGTCCACACCCTCCGCGCTGAAGGCCAGCACGCCGGTCCCCTGCAGTTCGTAGGGTACCCGCTGCTCGATCAGCGCCAGGCCCAGGCCCCGGCGGCTGGGCGGCGCCCACGCCTCGGGCACCGGCCGCCGTTCGCACCAGTGCAGGTCCAGCCAGCGCTGGCCCTCGCGCGCCTCCACCACCCAGCGCACCTCGATGCGCCCCTCGCGGGCCGCCAGCGCGCCGTGCTTGAGCGCGTTGGTGCCCAGCTCGTGCACCGCCAGCGACAGCACTTCGGCCGCCTTCGGCGGCAGCAGCACATCCGCACTGGCCAGCGAATACTGGGTGGAATCGTGCGCCTGCGAGGAGATTTCCTCCTCCAGCATGCCGCGCAGGCAGACCCCGGCATTGGCACTGCGGGTCAGCAGCGCCTGGGTGCGGGCCAGCGACATCAGCCGGCCCGAGAGGCGCTCGGCATAGTCGTCCACCGAGGTGGCCGAATCGCGCGTGCGCCAGGCCAGTGCATTGATCATCGCCATGATGTTGCGCACCCGGTGCTGCAGCTCGGCTACCAGCACCGCCTGGCGCTCGATGGCGCGCTTGAGCGCATCGATGTCCACGGCAATGGAAAACACGCCGCTGATGCTGCCATCGGCGTCCAGCAGCGGCGCGGCGGCCACACGGGTCCAGCGCTCCTGGCCATCGTCATGGGTGAACAGGAAATCCAGCCCGGGTACCACGGTCTCGCCACGCAGGGCGCGGGCGGCCACGAAATCCTCCGGGCGATCGGGGTGCTGTCGGCGTGCCAGCCCTTCCAGCGGTTCACGTTGACCGGATCGGCCGAAGGCATCTGGTCGCTGGGCAGGTAGTTGCGCATGCGGTCGTTGGACATCTGCACCTGGCCATCAGCATCGACGATGCACACGCCCACCGGCAGCACCTTGAACGCCAGCGCCAACCGCCGCTCGCTCTCGCGCCGGCGCAGTTCTTCGGCATCGCGTGCAGCACGGGCGGCGTGCGCACTGGTGGTGTCGAACATGGTCACCAGCACGCCATCGATGCCACCGTCGGCACCGCGGATCGGGCTGTAGGTGATGGTGAACCAGATGTCCTGCAGCACGCCCTTGCGCGCCAGCGGGTACAGCTTGTCTTCGTAGGTGATGGTCTCACCCTGCCAGACCCGGTCGTAGATGGGGCCGTTGATGTGCCATATCTCCGGCCAGCAGGCCGCCGTGGCCTGGCCCAGCCCCGCCGGGTGCTTGTCGGCCAGGATCTCGGCATAGCCATCGTTGTAGAGCTGGATCAGCTGCGGGCCCCACAGCACGATCATCGGGAAGCCATGGGCCAGCATCATGTCGACCGTGGCGCGCAGGTGCGGGGGCCACAGCGCCGACGGCCCCAGTGCGGTGTCATGCCACTCGAATGCGGCAATGCGCCCGCCCATGCCCTGGCCCGCATGCGCGTGGCCTGGCGGCGGTGCGTTCAGCGCGTGGCCGCGTGTGGCGGAAAGGTCCATGCGGCTGCCCATGGCCGCCTCAGGCGAGGGCCGGGTGTGGGTCACCCGAGCCGACCAGACCGGCCAGCTGGCGGGCCAGCGCCTCGATGCGGTAGGGCTTGGCGCAGCGTGGCACCTGCGCGAAGCGCGCCGGCACGTTGTCGTCGTAGCCGGACGTCAGCAGGCACGGCACCCCCGCCGCCAGCAGGCGGTCGGCCAGCGGGTAGACCTGCTCGCCGCCCAGGTTGATGTCCAGCAGCGCCACGTCCACCGGGTGCTCGTCCAGCAGCTGCCCCAGCGCCTGCAGGTTGCCAGCCGGACCCACCCCCTGCGCGCCCTTCAGCTGCAGGTACTCGACCAGGAACATGGCGATGGCGAATTCGTCTTCGGCCACCAACACCCGTACACCTTGCAGGGCTGAACCATTATTGCTGCCTTCGGTCACACTTTTCTCCGGAATTGCACAGGGCTCGGCCATCATCGAGCCGCGGAGCGTACAGGGTGCCGGAATCATCTGCCAAGGAGACGTGATGGGGGCCGCGCCGCGACCGGCGGGCGGCCTGCCTTCACCCGCCCGTGGCGATGCTGAAGCCCACCGTGGTGACCCCGTCGGCGCTGCGCGCGAAGACCTCGCCGCCATGCAGCGCGGCGATGGCCTTGACGATGGACAGCCCCAGCCCGTGGCGGCGCTCGCCCTGGTCATCGCGCGCGGCGTCCACGCGGTAGAAGCGCTCGAACAGCAGCGGCAGGTGCTCGGCGGCGATGCCCGCCCCCTGGTTGACCACTGCCACCGTGGCCTGGCCGTCGGCCGCCTGCAGCAGCACCTGCACCTCGCTGCCGCGCGGGGCATGCTGCACGGCGTTGTGCAGCAGGTTGGTCAGGGCGCGGCGGAACAGCGACGGATCGATGCAGGCCGTGGCCTGGCCGTCCACGCGCAGCCGCAGCCCCGCCTCATCGAACAGGAACTCGAGGAACTCGCCGGCCTTGGCCACTTCCCCGGCCAGCGCCCGCTGGCGTACCTCCAGCGGAATGTCGCCCTGCCCGGCCCGGGACAGGAACAGCATGTCGTTGATGATCGCGCGCAGCCGTTCCAGTTCCTCCAGGTTCGACTGCAGCACTTCCTTCAGCGCATCGCGCTCGCGCGGCCGCGACAGTGCCACCTGGGTCTGGCCCATCAGGTTGGCCAGCGGCGTGCGCAGCTCATGCGCCACATCGGCATTGAACCCGTCCAGCCGCGTGTAGGTGGCTTCCAGCCGGTCAAGGGCGCCGTTGAAGGCCTGGGTCAGGTGGCACAGCTCGCCCGGAAGCGCCCGGGTCTGCAGCCGCTGCGACAGCCGCCGCGGGCTGAGCGACTGCGCTTCATCGGACAGTGCCCGCAGCGGCGCCAGCCCAAGCCGCGCGATCCAGTAGCCCAGCGCGCCCACCAGCAGCACGCCCAGTGCACCGGCCATCCACAGCGCCCACGAGAAGCGCTGCAGCACGTGCTCGAACGGCGCATCGTCGATGGCGATCCACAGGTCCACCGCCGGCCGCGTACCATGCCCCGGCACGTGGCGGTGCAGCGTGCGCATCTGTTCGCGGCCCTGCACCAGGGTGCCCATGCCGGCATCACCACGGCCGGCATGGCGCACGCTGGGGCGGCCATCGCCGATGCGGAAGGCGGCATCCTCGCTCCACGCCCACACGCGGGTATCGCGGTCACCGGAAATCAGGTTGGCCACCTTCTCGCGCACCTTCGACCAGCGCACCTGCGAATCGCACATGGCCACGCTGCTGCTGACCGCATGCAGCTTGGTTTCCAGTTCGGCACGCTGGTAGCGCAGCACCTGCCGTTCCAGCACGCTGTAGACACCAAAGCCCAGCAGGGTGAACACCAGCAGCGAGGCCAGCGCGAACATCACCGCCAGCCGCTGTGCGATGGACAGCCTCATGCGCGCCCGTCCGCGCCGTCGTCGCGCACTTCCAGCACATAGCCCATGCCGCGCACCGTGTGCAGCAGGCGGCGGGCATACGGCCCGTCGATCTTGCTGCGCAGGCGCTTGATCGCCACTTCCACCACGTTGGTGTTGCTGTCGAAGTTGATGTCCCAGACCTGGGCGGCAATCAGGGTCTTGGACAGGATCTGTCCGCGGCGCTGCGCCAGCAGGGCCAGCAGCGCGAATTCCTTGCCGGTCAGGTCCAGCCGGATGCCGTCACGGAACGCGCGGCGCGCCAGCAGGTTCACGCTCAGGTCGCCCACCTGCAGTTCGCTGGGCTCCTGCTGGCGGCCACGGCGCACCAGCGCCTGCAGCCGCGCCAGCAGCTCGATGAACGAGAACGGCTTGACCAGGTAGTCATCCGCGCCCTGCCCCAGCCCATGCACGCGGTCGTCCACGCGGTCGCGCGCGGTCAGCATGATCACCGGCGTCTGCTTGCTGCGGCGCAGCTCCCGCAGCACGCTGAAGCCATCCAGGCCGGGCAGCATCACATCCAGCACGATCACGTCGTAGTCCAGTTCGCGGGCCAGGTGCAGCCCGCTGATGCCATCGGCGGCCAGGTCCACCGCCCAGCCCTGCTCGCCCAGCCCGGTACGCAGGTACTGGGCGGTGTTGTTCTCATCCTCGACGATCAGCAGTTTCATCCGGTCTCCGCCATGCCAGCCTGTGCCTGCTGCCCGCGCACACGCCGGCGCTGCAGCAACAGCCGGTCCAGCGCCAGGTAGATGACCGGCGTACTGTACAGCGTCAGCAGCTGGCTGATCAGCAGCCCGCCCACCACCGCCACGCCCAGCGGCTGGCGCAGTTCCGAGCCGGTACCGAAGCCGACCATCAGCGGCACCGCGCCCAGCAGCGCGGCCAGGGTGGTCATCATGATCGGGCGGAAGCGGGTCAGGCAGGCTTCGTGCATCGCTTCGCGCGGCGACAGCCCACGCCGGCGCTGCGCGTCCAGCGCGAAGTCCACCATCAGGATGCCGTTCTTCTTGACGATGCCGATCAGCAGCACGATGCCGATCAGCGCCATGATCGAGAAATCGAGCCCGAACGCCCACAGCATCAGCACCGCGCCGATGCCGGCCGACGGCAGCGTGGACAGGATGGTCAGCGGGTGCACGAAACTCTCGTAGAGCACGCCCAGGATGATGTACACCGCCAGCAGCGCGGCCAGGATCAGCAGCGGCTGGCTGGCCAGTGATTCCTGGAAGGCCTGCGCGGTGCCCTGGAACTGCCCGCTGACGCTGTCGGGCATGCCGATCTGCGCCTGCGCCTGTTCCATCAGCGCCACCGCATCGCCCAGTGCCACGCCGGGGGCCAGGTTGAAGGACAGGTTCACCGCCGGCAGCATGCCGTTGTGGTTGATGGTGACCGGCCCGTTGCGCGGCGGCAGTACCCGCGCCACCGCCGACAGCGGCACCATCTGCTCGGTCAGTGGCGAACGCAGGTGGAAGTAGGCCAGCGCATCGACCTGGCCGAGCAGGTCCGGCGCGATCTCCAGGATCACCCGGTACTGGTTGGTCTCGGTCTGGTAATCGTTGATCTGGCGCTGGCCGAAGGCATCGTAGAGCACCTGGTCGATATCGCTGGCGGTCAGGCCGAAGCGCGCCGCCGCGGTACGGTCGATGTCCAGCTCGGTGACGCTGGCGCCGATCTGCTGGTCGTTGGAGACATCGCGCAGCTGCGGCAGCCTGCGCAGCCGCTCGGTCAGACGTTCGGCCCAGTCAGAGAGTTCGCTGCTGGACGGGCTGCGCAGCGCGTACTGGTACTGCGTGCGCGACGGCCCGGCACCGATGTTGATGTCCTGCGCGGCACGCATGTACAGCGTGATGCCGGGCACCACCGCCAGCTTGGCGCGCATGTGGTCGATGAATGCATGCACGTCCACGTCGCGATCGCCGCGGTCCTTTAGGATGAACCAGAAGCGGCCGTTGGACATCGCCTGGCTGCCACTGATCGCGCCCACCGCATGGTTGTAGGCCAGCACCGCCGAGTCCTCGGCGGCGATGCGCGCCAGCTGCTGGTGCTTGGCCACCATGTCCGCATAGCCGATGTCCTGGGCCGCTTCGGTGGCGGCCACCACGAAGGCGGTGTCCTGCAGCGGGAAGAAGCCCTTGGGAATCCATACGTAGGCGCCCACCGCCACCAGCACCGTGGCGGCGAAGCCGAGCAGCACCTGGCGGGGGTGGTCCAGCGCCCAGCCCAGGCTGCGGTCATAGCCGGCCAGCAGGCGGCCGGCCAGGGTCTGGCCCTGCGCACGGTGGGCCGGCATGCGCTTCATCAGGTGCGCGGCCATCATCGGCGCCAGCGTCAGCGAGGCCACGATCGAGATCAGGATGGTGACGGTGATGGTCAGCGCGAACTCGGAGAACAGGCGCCCGACCACCCCACCCATGAACAGCAGCGGGATGAGGGCTGCGATCAGCGACAGGCTGATCGAGACCACGGTGAAGCCGATCTCGCCGGCGCCCTGCAGCGCGGCCTGCACCGGGTCCAGCCCGGCCTCGCGGTGGCGGTGGATGTTCTCCACCACCACGATGGCATCGTCCACCACGAAGCCGACCGCCACCATCAGCGCCACCAGGGTGAGGTTGTTGAGGCTGAAGCCGGCCACGTACATGGCCGCGAAGGTGGCCACCAGCGAAACCACCAGCACCGCGCCCACGATCAGCGTGGCTGACAGCTTGCGCAGGAACAGGCCCATCACCAGCACCACCAGCACGATGGTCAGCAGCAGGGTCATCTCCACTTCGTGCAGCGAGGCGCGGATGGTGCGGGTGCGGTCGTTCAGCACCTCCAGGTCGACGCTGGCCGGCAGCCCCGCGCGCAGTGCCGGCAATGCGGCCAGCACCGCATCGGTGGTGCGCACGATGTTCGCGCCCGGCTGGCGGCTGATGATGATGCTCACGCCGGACTGGCCATTCGGCCACGCCTGCGCATAGGCGTTCTCGGCGCCGTCCTGCACCCGTGCGACATCGCCCAGCCGCACCGGTGCGCCCTGCCGGTAGGCCACCACCAGTTCGCGGTAATCGGCTGCACTGAACAGCTGGTCGTTGGCTTCAAAGGTGGAGGTGCGCTCAGCACCCACCAGCGCGCCCTTGGCCTGGTTGACGCTGGCACCGCGCGCCACCGTGCGCAGGTCGGACAGGGTCAGGCCCATGGCCGCCAGCCGCTCCGGCTGCGCCTGGATGCGGATGGCCGGGCGCCGCTGGCCGACGATGCCGACTTCGGACACGCCACTGATCTGGCTGACCGCGCGTGCCAGCCGCGTTTCGGCCAGATCGCTCAGTTCGGTCAGCGACATCTGCGCCGAGGTCATGCTCAGCACCAGCAACGGGCTGTCGGCCGGGTTCATCTTGCGCCAGGTCGGCAGGTTCGGCAGGTCGCTGGGCAGGCGCCCGGCAGCGGCATTGATCGCCGCCTGCACTTCCTGCACCGCCGGGTCGATGTTCTTTTCCAGCGTGAACTGCAGGGTAATGGAGGTGCTGCCCAGCGCGCTGCTGGAGGTCATCTCGGTGATGCCCGGCACTGCGGTCAGCTCGGTTTCCAGCGGCGTGGCCACCGACGAGGCCATGGTTTCGGCACTGGCACCGGGCAGGCTGGCGCTGATCCGCAGGGTCGGGAATTCAGCCTCGGGCAGCGGCGTGATCGGCAGGCGCGGCAGCGCCGCCACGCCCAGCAGCAGCACCGCCACGGTCAGCAGCGTGGTGGCGACCGGGTGCTGGATGAACCACGACGACAGCGAAACCCGCGCGGTCATGGCGTGCCCTTCGCGGCGGCGGCGGCGGCCGGGCGGGCGGCGTCGACCACGGCGGTGCCTGGGCGCAGCCGCGACTGGCCATCGCGCACCACGGTGTCATCGCGCTGCAGGGCACCGCGGACCACCACCGCATCGGCGTCCTGCGCTCCCACCGTGACCGGCACCGGCTGCACCGTGCCATCAGCGCCGACGCGGTACACGAAGGCACCGTCCACGCCGCGCAGCACCGCACCGGCCGGCACCGCCAGTGCGTCGGCACTGCGCCCGGTCAGCAGCCGCACGCTGACCAGCTGGCCGGGCCACAGCTGGTCGCTGCCGTTGTCGAACACCGCGCGCAGGCGCGCCGTGCCCGAGGTTTCGTCCACCTGGTTGTCCACCACCCGCAGCTGGCCCTCGGCCAGGCGCTGGCCACCATCGCGGTCTAGCGCCTGCACCGGCACCGCACCGACGGCCAGCGCCTGGCGCAGCGCGGGCAGGCGGTCCTGCGGCAGGGTGAACACCACCGAGATCGGATCGGTCTGCTGCACCGTCACCAGGCCCTGCGCATCGGTGGCGCGCACCAGGTTGCCCGGGTCCACCTGGCGCAGGCCGATGCGGCCATCCAGCGGCGAGGTGATGCGCGTGCAGGACAGCTGCACCCGGACCGCTTCCACCGCCGACTGGTTGCCGCGCCCGGTGGCCTGCAGCTGCTGCACGGTGGCGGCCTGCTGTTCCAGCATCTGCCGCGACACCAGCTGGTCGCTGGACAGGTGCTGCAGACGCGCCAGGTCCGACTGCGCCGCCTGCAGCGTGGCCGCGTCGCGGCCTTGGGCGGCCTGTGCGCCGCCGAGGCTGGCGCGGATCGCGCGGTCGTCGATGCGCGCCAGCAGCTGGCCGCGCACCACCTTCTGCCCTTCCTCGAACAGCACCTCGGTCAGGACGCCGTCCACCTGCGGCCGCAGCACCGCGCTCTGCAGCGACTGCACGCTGCCCACCGCGTTCTGCCAGTGCGACACATCGCGCTGCTGCACCTGCGCGGTGACCACCGGAACCGGCGGCGGCGCGCTGCGCGGTTGCGCATCGGTGCGCCCTACCCCCTGGAACAGCAGGAGCAGCAACAGCCCCAGCAGCAGCACGCTGGCAACGGCAAGGCTGCGCCTGCGCAGCAGGAATGCGGGGAGGGGCAAGGGCATGG
The DNA here is from genome assembly GCA_009912235.1 of Stenotrophomonas maltophilia. Lineage (GTDB taxonomy): Bacteria > Pseudomonadota > Gammaproteobacteria > Xanthomonadales > Xanthomonadaceae > Stenotrophomonas > Stenotrophomonas maltophilia_AV. Next base: position 203,537 of record WNDS01000001.1, on the reverse strand, counting down.
CGGCAGGTTCCGGCAAGGCCGGCACGGAAGCAGCCGGGATGACGCCATGCTGGTGCGCCGCCACCGGCATCACGCTGTCAGCTGCCTGACAATCCTGTCAGTTTCGGTGGTGGGTGTGCATCAGCGGCATGCCGCCGCCGGGGCGGAACGGTGCACTCCCCTGCCCCGTCCACCCCGGCCTGCGCCATCCCCAATGATTGGCATGGCCGGCGAGCGCCGGCGGTGCTCAGCCCAGTTCGTCGGCCACGTAGGCGTTGACGCTGCGGAAGGCCGCCTCGGCCCCGGCAATCACCGCCGCCTCCTCGGCGTCCTCCAGTGCCAGTGCGTCCAGTGCGCTGGTGAAGGCGCGCCAGTGCCGCGCGGCGCCGTCGGGGTGCGCAGCCAGATGGCGGGCACCGAAGCGCGCGTCCAGACCCAGCCCGGCGGCCAGCTTGTAGAGGATGGTGCCGCCCAGATTGGACCCATCGGCCACGTACAGCCAGCCCAGCGCGGTGGGCAGCGGCGTATCGGCATCCAGCCGGGGGCTGCCCGGGCGTGCCATCGTGCCCAGGTCGGCCAGGTCCTGGCCGATGCGCGCCAGCCGCGAGCGCTGCGCCAGCCCCGGCAGCAACGCCTGCAGCGCGGGCATGGCGTACAGCGCTTCGATATCGCGGTGGAAGCGGTACTGCATGCGGAGGAAGCCGGCAAAGCGCGCACGGTCATCGAAGATGCGCGCGGCCATGATGCGGCGGTCGAGGCGGTCGTGGGTCTGCCGCATGGCAGCCTTGAGCCGCTGCGCGCGGCTGGCCTGATGCTCAGGGGTGAAGGCGGGGGAAGCGGACATTGCAGTTCTCCGGTAGCGCGGCGGCGTTCAGAACGGCCGCTCCCATTTCAGGCTGACCAGGCTGCGGTCGTAGGCATACAGCCAGTCCACGTTGCTGGCCACGCGCGTGTAGCGCAGGCTCAGGCTCGGCACCAGCCCGGCCACGGCCAGGCGTTCACTGCGCACGATCGCGATCAGGTTCTGCTCGTCATCGCGGCGGCGTTCCTCCAGCAACGGCGACCACGTGCCATAGCGGCGCTGCCGCAGCGAGTCGAACACGGTGGCGGTGGTGCCGCTCCACTGCCGTGCCACGCCCAGCCGCAGGCCACGCTGCAGGTAGCCGTTGCTGTCCTGCGCGGCGCCGCTGTCGGACAGGTCCACGCCGGCGAACAGGGTCCAGCGCGGGTTCAGTGCCCGGAACCAGGTGGCATAGACCGCGCGCAGGTCGCCGTCGTAGTTGCTGGCCAGCGCCCGCTGGCGGTAGCGCATGCGCTTCCAGTCGGCTTCCACTTTCACCAGCGTGCGTGCGTCGAGCGAACGCGACCATTCGCCGTGCACGCCCGCTGCACCGGTCAGGGCGCGGTTGCCCCAGGCCTGGTAGTCGAAGCTGGGGGCCAGCTGCAGCGTCTGCCGCGCACTGCGCCAGCTGTAGCCTGCCTGCACGCTGGCATTGAGCTCGTTGTAGGCACTGTGGCCGCGCCAGGCCTGGCCATAGGCCAGCCCGCGCACGTACAGGCCGTGGTGGCCGGCCAGCGGCAGGCGACGTTCGATGTTGGCGTCGTAGTCCAGCCCGCCGGCGGCCTGGGCATCGGGCAGGCGACGCTCGATCAGGCAGCTGCCGGCCCCATCGTCCAGCAGGCAGGTGCGGCTGGCCGAACTGCGGTTGATGTTGTCACTCCACGCCGGGCCGGCGGCGACCGCGCCCTTCCACTGGCGGCGCGCCTGCAACGCCTGCAGGTAGGCCTGCACGCTGCTGCGCACGCCGGCGGTGGCCGGGTCGGGATCGTCGATGCTGCTGGCGATGGCGGTGAACAGCGCAATGGCCTCACGGTCGCGCAGGTCTTCGGCCAGCACGCGTGCCAGCTCCAGGCGGGCGGGCAGGAAGGCGGGCTGCGCGGCCAGCACGGTCTCGAACTCGCGTGCGGCACGCGCATGCTGGCCCTGCACGCGCGCCAGTGCGCCCTGCGCGTAGTGGCGCAGCAGCGGATCGTGGCCGTCCAGCTGCACGTACTCGGCCAGGAACTGCGCGGCGGCATTCCATTGCTGGTGCTGCAGCGAGAGGTACACCGCCTGGCCGAGGTCGTCCACGGTGCGTTCGACGCGGTATGGCTGGCCATCGATGGTCAGCACAGGGCGCGCGCCATCGGCCTGCTGCAGGCGCTGCTGGTCCTGCTGCTGATGGCGCTGCTCGGCGCCCTGCTCCAGCACGCGGCGCAGGTCGTCCTGCTGGGCATGGGCCAGGGCGGGCAGGCTGCCGGCCAACAGCAGGCAATACGGAATGAGGCGGATCGGATTCATGGGATGGCCACCGGGGGATGCAGGGACTGGCGAAGCGCGGCTTGTCCCTGCCCGGCCCCGGTCGGGGCACTCAGTTCACTCAGTTCTTGGTGCCACCGAAGGCGGTGTCGTACTGGCTGTTGCCGGCGAAGGTGGCGATGCCGGCCAGTGCCGCAGCGTTGGCGCCGAAGAACTGGCCCTGGCTGTTGCCGGTGACCGAACCATTGGCCACGGCGGTACCGGCGAAGGACGCGTCGGCGCTGTTGATGTTGGCGCTGACGGCCAGGGTCTGGCCGCCGCCGGTCAGGCCACCGGTCAGCTTGCCGGTTCCGAAGTTGGCGGCGAAGGTACCGGTGAGCAGGTTGCTGCCATTGAACTTGTTCAGGCCGGCCACCGCGTAGGTCGCGGTGCCGCTGGGCAGCGTGGTGCCGGCGCGGTCACCGGCGAAGTACACCTGGCGGTTGTTGAAACCACCGGCGGCGCCGTCCTTGGACCATTCACCGAACCACACATCGCCACTGCCCACCTTGACGAAGTTGAAGTGGCCCATGCCGGCATGGTTGCCCGGGGTGCCGGTGATCGGCATGGCCAGCGTACGCACAGTCACGTTGCCCACGGTGGTCGGTGCCGAGTACGCGGCCAGGCCCTGGAAATCGACCGGCTTGGCGTTGGATACGGTACCGACGCCGATGCCGGCCTTGCCTGCGCTGTGCGGGCCGCCGTTGACTTCGGACGCGCCGACCTTGACGTACAGCTGCGCGTCGGTGGCCGGGCTGGCGGCACCGACGATATCGGCGGCCTGGGCGGCACCGGCCAGAGCGAAGGTGGCGGCCATGGCCAGTACGGAACGGGAGATCATCTTGATGGAACTACTCCTTGGGTTGCGGGAACTACGGGTGCAACAACGAAACGAGGAAATCAGAAGCGTGCGGTGACGCCGAGCTTCAGCGTGCGGCCCGGTGCCGGCAGCGTGGAGCGCGTGGCCGGGTCGACGTAGTAGCGGTTGCCGAGGTTGGTGCCGACCGGCTCGACGCTGGCGTGGTCGTTGATGCGCCAGCGCGCATAGGCATCGACGGTGGTGATGTTTCCCCAGGTGAACGGCACGTTCTGCCAGATCAGGCCGCCGCTGCCGGCATACAGGCGGTCACGGTAGGCCTGCAGGTCCGGGTTCTGGTGGCGCTGGTAGTGCACGATGCGGCTGCCCAGTTCCAGGCGCTCATCGAACAGCCGGGTGCCGAAGGACCAGTTCACCGACAGCTTCGGAATGGCCTGGGTCAGCAGGTAGCCGCTGACGAAGCCGTCCTGCACGCAATTGGGCACCTGCACGGACAGCGCGTCCAGCTGCACGGCCATGCTTTCGTCGCAGACCTTGTTTTCCAGCGTGCGGGTGATGCCCAGGTCGGTGAAGAAGCGCCGGTTGTCAAAACGCGCCTGCAGCTCCAGGCCGCGGATGCGCTGCTTGTCCAGGTTGTCGAACAGGAAGTTGCCATCGCGCTCGATCACGTTGCGGGTCTTGTGCACGTAATAGGCCAGCTTCACGTCGGCATCGGCGGTACCACCGAACAGCGCCGACAGGTTGTGCACGTAGCCCACTTCGTAGTTGTAGGTGTGTTCGGGCTTGAGCAGGTACAGCGGGTTCAGGCTGCTGGAAAACGCGATGGTGCTTTCGAACATGCTGGGGAAACGCACGGCTTCGCTGTAGCGAACGTAGGCGCGCGCATCGGGCGAGAAATGCACGGTCGCCTAGAAGGTGGGCAGCCAGGCATGGTCGCGCTTGCGCTCGTTGCGCGCGGCCACTGCCTGCGGGCGCCCGCTCTGGATGCTGCACAGGATCTGCGCGCCCTGCACCGGCAGCAGCCCGGGAATGGCCGCCACCTGGCCGTTCAGGCAGGGATTGGTGGCGCGGCTGTAGTTGCCGTCCGCATCAGGCAGCCACGGAATGCTGTGGTCCACCGCCACCGGCGTTTCGTACTTGCCCAGCAGGCCCTTCAGCAGGTCATCAACGATGAAGCCCATGCCGATGCTCTCCCAGTACTCACGCTGCGATTCGATCTCATCGATCTCGCCCTGCAGGCTGGCCGGGCGTTCGGGCAGCTCGTTGACCCGGTAGCGCGCCTCCTTGGGGAACACCGAGGCGGTCATCAGCTCCGGGTGCTCCTGCAGGAAGTCATCGAAAGCCCAGTAACGCGCGTAGCGCACGCCGGCACTGAGGGACAGGAACTCCACCGGGCGCCAGTCCAGCGTCATGTAGCCCTCGCCTTCCTGGCGGCGCCCGGCACGCGGGTACATGCGCCAGCCATCGCTGACCCCGAAGTACGGGTCGCCCGAGCGCAGCGTCTCGAACTGCCAGTTGCCGCCCACGGTCAGGTCCAGCGTGGAATGCAGGGCGAAACGGTTGCTCAGGGTCAGGCCGGTACGGTCGTTGCGCGCGTTGGCCAGGGCGGTGTTGCGCAGGATCGGGCTGCTGCCCGGGTTCCAGTCGGGGTTGCTGGCGAAGTTGGGGAAGCCACCGGCGGCGTAGGTGTCGCTGGTGGTTTCGGTACGCCACAGGTTGGCGCGCAGGTCCAGCCAGCGGCTGCCGGCCGGCTGCCAGTGGTATTCCAGGTTCCAGGCATCGGAATCGACGCGGCTGAGCGGCCACTGGATGCGGCCATAGTCCGGCGCGGACAGGATGCGAGAGGGCATGATCTCGCCGTAATGCGAAAGCGTATGCCGCCAGGTGGCGCGCAGCTGCTGGTCGTCGTTGATCTGCCAGGTGGCCTTGAGCAGCCACGATTCCTGTTCGCTGGACGTGTTGGGCACTTCATCGCCGGGTTTGAAGTAGCGCGCCAGCGTGATGATGTAGTCCAGGCCCTTGTACTCGAACTGCTCACGCGGGTCCTGGTCGCAGTAGGCCGTGCCCTTGGTGCCGGAGAAGTAGTTGCCGCGCTTGCGCCAGGCGTAGGCGGCCATCAGGTCCACGTGCTCGCCGCGCAGGCCTAGCGCCAGCCGCCAGGCCTGGTCGTCACCGGCGAACACGTTGGTTTCCGAACCGCGCGACTTCACCGGCACCAGCAGCGTGCTGTCGGCGTACGGTGCCGACGGCGAGGCCTGCGGGAAGCCCGGCACATTGCGGTAATCCTCACCGGTGTGCAGCTGCGGCAGACGCAGGGCCACCGCGTTGCTGCTGCCCTCGATCTTGAACTCGCCGCCGAAACGCTCACCTTTGGGCACGATGTCGTCCACATCGATGGTCTTGATGATCAGCGCGCCGCCGATGCCGCTGTGCACATCGCGCACCAGGCCCGGGCCCTTGATGACCTGGATGCCGCCGATCAGGTTGGGATCGATGTAGTTGCGGTTGCTGACGCCGTTGTAGCCGCGCCAGACGGTCAGCGCCTGTTCGCCGCCGCCGATGCTGACCGGCACGCGGCCGGGGCCCTGGATGCCGCGGATGTTGATGTCCAGCGCGCCACTGTTGCGCGCGTCGCCACTGAACACACCCACCAGGTCCTTGACCACGTCGGCCGGGTTGGAGCCGCGGTAGCGTTCCACGCGGTCGCGGCCGGAATAGACGGTGCTGATGTCCAGGTCGTAGACATCGTCGTAGCCGCGCCGGTCACGCGCCTCGCCGCCACTGCGCTCCAGGGTGCCACGCACGTTCAGCGTATCGGTGACCACCACGCCATCGCCGGCAGCGGCGGCCACGGCGCTTCCCGGCTGCACCGTCCAGGTGCCATCACCGGCACGCTGGGCATGCAGGCCGCTACCCTGCAGCAGCCGCTGCAACGCCTGGTCACCGGCGTACTGCCCCTGCACCGTCTGCGAGCGCCGCCCTTCCACCAGTTCGCTGCGGAACACCACCTGTTCGCCGGTGGTGCGCGCGAAGGCACGCAGCGCATCGTTGAGCGGCTGCGCCGGCAGGTTGAAGGCACGGGCGCCCCGGCCTGCGCGGCCTGCGCGGCCTGCGCATGCACGGCAGGTGCGACGGCTGGCAGCAGGGCGGCCGCGATGGCCAGGGCAAGAACGGTGGCAGTGCGGCGGTGGACAGCAGCCGGGGACGGCATGAAAGCAACTCCTCAAGGGTGGCGGGGCCACTGCACATCCGGTGCAGGCGGCTCGTTTGGCTTGAGGAGAAACGCTGTTTCGCTCTGGCTACATGTATACAGACAACCGCAGGCGCGGTCTGCCCACACTTTGTGCGGATTATTTCAGCGCAGCAGCAGCACCCCGCCCGGCAGCGCCTGCACCTGCAGCCCGGCCTGCGTGGCCACCGCCTCGATGGCGCGCTCCGGCTGAGCGGTATGGAACAGCCCGCTCACCCGCACTGCGCCCTTGCGGCCGCCCAGCACCCAGACCGGGGCACGGCGGTAGCGTGCCAGCTCGGCGATGGCCTCGGCGGCAGGCAGGTCATCGATGCCCACTTCACCACGGCGCCACGGTGCCACGCCCTCCACCGCGCTGCTGGCCAGCGCCCCCTGCCAGCGCCCGTCACGGAACACCCGCGCCTGTCCGGCCCGCAGCTGCACGGCCGGGTCACTGCCCGGCATCACGTCCACCGCGCCCTCGCTGACTGCCGTGCGCACGCCCGCAGGCTGCAGCTCCACGCTGAAGGCGGTGCCGATGTCGCGCACACGGCCGCCACCGACATCGACCACGAACGGGCGCGCCTCGTGCTGCACCTGGAACCAGGCGCGCCCGCGCAGCAGCCGCAGCGTGCGCGCGTTGCCGTCCAGATTCACGGCCAGGACGCTGCCGGCGTCCAGTACCAGCTGGCTGCCATCGGCCAGCACCACAGAACGCGGCGCGCTACCGGTGCGGAAATCGCTGCGCGCCAGCAGCAGTGCCTGTGGTGCGGTGGCCACCATCAGCACGGCGGCGGCAGCCACCGCCAGCCAGCGGCCCATGCGCACCGGGCGCAGCGGGCGCAGGCCCTGGGTGTCCGCAGTGAGCGCCGGCAGGGCCGCCAGCACATCGGGTCCGGCGGCATCCAGCCGGTTCCAGAAAGCGGCCTGCTGCTGCCAGGCTTGGCGGTGGCACGGGTCGGCGCGCAGCCAGCGCTGCAGGGCGGCGTGCCGGCGTGGTGGCAACGGGCCGTTGCTGCACCGGATCACCCAGCGCAACGCCTGCCTGGCCTGCCGCGGCGAGGGTTCTGACGTGGTCATGCGTGTGGCCTGCTGCGCCTGGACGCGGCGCTCTTCTTCATTGAGACAACGGCGGGCCGCCGTTGTCCACGGTAATTGCGTGCTATCAGCCGCGCCCCTGCTGCTGTTGCACCTGCAGCGCCGCGCGCAGCACGTACTTGCCCACCACACTCTTGGAAATGCCCAGCCGCGCGGCGATCTCGCGCTCGGTCAGGCCCAGATAGCGGTTCAGCACGAAGCACTCGCGTACCTGCGCCGGCAGCGAGAGGATGCTCTGGGTGATCTCGCGCAGCTGCGCCTGGTCCAGCGCGCTGGCCTCGCCATCGTTGTGGGCATCGCCCAGCCCGGCCGCGTACTCGGCCAGGGCGCGGCGTTCGCGGGCCTCGGCCTGGCTGCGGTTGAGCGCGTGGTGGTAGGCCATGCGGTACAGATAGCCGCGCGGCTCCAGGATCGGCGGGTCGCCGGGCACGCTGCTGGCCTTCAGGTACAGGCTCTGCAGGGTGTCCTCGGTGCTGGCCGGGTCCAGGTAGCGGCCAATGAAGCGGAACAACGCACGGCGTTCGCGGATCAGCAGTTCGACCAGCGCCACGGCATTGGGGGACATAAGGCGTGCCAGGGCGGGACCGGGGAATGATGGGCGTGATGGCGGCGGTCCGCGCACCGATTGTAGGCGAGCGGCCCGGCAGCGCCCAGCCCCGTCGACGCCGCCGCGGGGGCGCTGACGGCGGTTGCGGGTAAAGTCCACAGCGGGCGGAGCCGATAACGCGGTACCCCCTGCCATTGATCCGCTGCTGTCAAGGAAGACACCGCCTTGCCCTCAACACCCCCTGCGCTCCCTTCCCTTCCGCTGGACCTGGAGGTGCAGCTTGCCACGCTGCTGCACACCCATCTGGCCATCGCGTCGCGCCGAGTGCGGGTGGAACCACAGCCCGTTGCAGAAGCAATCGGCTCGTTCACCCATGTCATCACCGCCGAAGTCCGGCAGGTCTGCGTCGACGGCGGCGGCCGGGGCCCCGGGCATGTGCCGCGCATCGACTCCACGGACGAGATGCACGAGCGGATGTACCAGGGTCGGCAGACCTGGGAAGCGGCGCGGTGGCAGCTGATCCAGAGCACATTCGCCGCCGCCGGCACTGCGTGTCCGGTGCTCGGTGAAAACTGTGACCTGGGCGAATTCGGTGACGAGGAACTGTTCGGCGTCCGTGTGTCGACCTGCGGCGGTGGCTGCCGTGGCAGTGGCCGCCATCGGTGCATCCACTGCGACACGCGTGGCCACCGGCCCTGCCCGGCTGACTGCAGCTACGGCAAGGTGTCCTGTGCCACGTGCAACGGCAGCGGCGCGATCCGGCGGACATGCGCGTCCTGCCGCGGCAGCGGCAGCCAGACCCAGACCCGCTACCAGGACGGCAACACGGTCATGCAGACCGTCACCTGCCAGGGCTGCTACGGCTCTCCGCATTCCTCGCTCAGCTGTTCCAGCTGCGCTGGACAGGGAAGGCGGAACTGCTTCACCTGCAACGGCACGGCACAGGGGCTGTGCTCACTGTGTGCCGGCAGCGGCCATACCCCGTGCGCCCCATGCGAAGGGAGCGGGCGCTGTTACCAGGCCTTCGGCCTGGCAGCTACCGTGCAGCAGCAGCACGCGGCAGGGCCTGCGCCGGGCAGCACGCTGCGGCAGGAGTGGGCATGGACGCAGGCGCAGGACAGGCTGGCAGGCCTTGGCATCGCCCTGTCCCCTGCCACGCTTCAACAGACCCCCCATGGTGCCGTGGTCGAGCGCCAGGCGACGGTGCCGTTCATCGCCGCCGATGTGTGCGTCGACGCGTGGCAGGGAACGTTGCTGGCGCTCGACAGCCCGCCACAGCTTGTCGATATCGCGCCCACGGCAGAAGCGCTGCTTGAGGACCAGCTGGCGGCACTGGAGCGCGCGCTTCACGGGCGCCCGGCCAGCGGTGGCACTGCGGTGCCGCATGCACTCGGCAATGTCCTCTCGGCACCGGCCAACACCCATGCCATCGATCTGGCGGCGCAGGCAGCCGGCACGAACACCGGCGTGGCAGGCGTGACCACCGGCGATGGTGTGACGCTGTTGCGCCCCGGCTATGTGGCCCGGCTGTGGCGGGCCATCGACGGCCCGGTACGCCAACGCATCCGGCAGGCCCATGGCCTTCCGCTGCTGGTCTCGCTGCTGGGCATTCCGCTGGTCGCGCACCTGCTCCTGCAGTACAGCCCCATGGCCGGCCTGCGCTACATGCCCCTGCTGCCGGTGGGGCTGTGCCTGCTTGCACTGGGCTGGGGCAGCCTGCGGCTGCGGCACCGCGGCGTGCTGGCGCAGATGCGTGATGCACCCTCCGGTGCGAGGACGCGACTGGCCGCACGGGTGCTGGGCCTGTACCCCAGCGAGGGCGCCTACTGGGCCGGGCACCTTGCGGTGGAGGCGGTCGTTGCCATCCTCTGGCTGTATGCGCCGGGCTGGCTGGTGCACTGAGTCACCCCGGCACGTACGGCTGCCCATCCACGCAGGAGCAAGGGTGGCTCAGCCGCTGCGCCGCGCGTGCAGCACCGTGCGCTGGCGCATCTGCGCGAACTCGTGCTCCGATTCGGCGATGTCGCCGGGTTCGAAGCCGGCCGCGTCCAGCAGCTGCTCGGTGGCCTCGGCGGCCAGCGGGTCGGCGTCGCGCTCGCGCCAGCAGCGCGCCGGCAGGAAGTAGCCCACTTCGCTGCGGCCACGCATGATCACCACCGGTCGGCCGGCATACAGCAGGAATTCGGCCAGGTGCTGGCGCAGGCCTTCCACTGACACATAGGCCGGGCCCTGGCCCAGCGGGCTGTGGTCCGGGTCAGGGCTTTGGAACAGTTTGCGACGGCTCATCCTTTTCTCCCGTTGCGTGCGTGGTCTCGGTGTCCTTTCCTGTGGCCGCCGGCAGCGGCCGGGCGCCCAGCCGGTTCTGGTAGAGGCGGTCGCCCTGCGCCTGGGCCCACTGCTCGTAGCGTGCGCGCGACTGCGCGGCGAACGGCTGGCGGCGGCGCAGCGCACCGGCCACGCCCAGCGATTCGTATTCCTTCAGTACGTCCTGGCCGATCTCGTACAGCGCCTGGTTGCGCTGCTGGCACTGCAGCAGCGTGTCCTGCTGGCTGCCGGCCTGGCTGGCCAGTGCCTGCTCGCGCTCGCGGCTGCCGGCCTGCTGCTGGCGCAGCTGCTGCAGCTCCTGGGCCTGCTGCTGCAGCTGGCGCTCGCGTTCGGCCAGCTGGGCGCGCAGCTGGCGTGCCTGCTGCTCACCGCCACCGCTGCGGGCCTGCAGTGTCTGCAGCTGCTGCTTCAGGCGCTGCACCTCGTCGGCGTCGGCCGCCGGCGCGGCCACCGCCGGTGCCGGTGCGCGCTGCCGGGCCAGTTCGGCCTGGGCCTGCTGCAGCTGGGTGGTGGTGGTCTGCAGCTGCGCACGCAGGCGCTGTTCCAGGCTGCCGGTGTTCTGCGCGGCGGCGCTGCCGGTGGCCGCCAGCAGCAGGCTGGCCAGCAGCAGGCGCGCAGGCGTCAGGCAGGCGATGTTCGACGATGGCATGGCGTCAGCCCTCAGAAGCCGGTGTTGAATTCAAGCTGGAACACATCGATGGACAGCGGCGGGCCGGACACTTCCTTGGCCGACATCCACTTGCCGCTGATCCAGCTGCGGCGGTCCAGCGCATAGGCACCGCCCACGTAGTAGCCGCGCGCATTGGTGCCGTCCAGGTGGAAGTTGGGATCGTTGTAGGCATCGGGCAGCGCATCGGCTTCGATCCGCTTGTAGCCCAGCAGCGCCTGCCACTGCCCCTTCTCCTTCAGGTCCACGGCGCCAAAGGTGGCTTGCAGCATCCACGCGGTATCGCCGCTGCGGAAGCTGGCTGCCGTTGCTTCGCCACCGGCCCCGAAGTTGATGACGATGGCATTGTTGGCGCGCTGGAACATGGCCTCCTTGTCGTAGGCCAGGTTGCGGATGTAGTCCGCTTCCAGGCGCAGCCCGATGCTGTCGGCCAGGGCGGTGTCCCAGCGCAGGTTGAGGTTGGCCAGGCGGAACGCCGCGGCCAGGCCCACGTACTGCGGGGTGGGCGTGCCGGCCGGATCCAGCGGGTTCAGCGCGATGTTGCGGATCAGCATCAGGCTGTTGCCCTTCTGCATGAAGGCCGGCCGCGTCCAGTCGGTATCGCAGGCGGTGTCACGCGCGTACAGGGCGCACGGCGAGGACAGCTTGCCGCTGATGTTCTTGAAATCGTAATAGGCCACGGCGGCACGCAGGGTGTTGCGCTCGTCCATGTTCCAGTTCAGGCCCAGCTGCGCGCCGGACAGCCACTTGTTCTCGTTCGGGGTCTTCACCAGGCTCTGGCTGGGCCCGTTGTCGGACACGTATTCCAGCGGCACCACCGCGAGGTTGCCGTACAGGGTGAGATCGCCGCCGCTGAAGCCATACTTCAGGTTGGCGGCCAGGCCATCGAAGTTCAGGTCGTTGGAGAACAGCATGTCGCTGGACCAGAACGGATTGCCGAAGCGGCCGCCCTTCGGCGTGATCCAGTCGGCCGGGCGGTAGGACAGCCACGCCTGGTCCAGCCACAGATCCTTCTTGCTCAGGCCGCCACCGAGCTGTTCGGTGGTGGACACCGGGCCGTTGCTGCTGCCGCTGGCCAGGCGCACACCGGCGTGCACCCGGTCGCTGATGGCGGCATCGATGCCGAGCCGGGCGCGGATGCGCCACAGGTTGCGGCGGTCCTGGCGGGTATTGAGCAGCGGCGGCAGCGCCAGGTTGGTGTTGGTGTTGGTGTCAAAGCCGTTGCCGGCGTTGACCGCCGACCAGTTCGGCGCTTCCGGGCTGTTGCTTTCCGAATAGAAGCGCGACTCGCTGCGCACGCGCATGTCACCGCTGACGGTGATGCGCCGGGTCCAGTCCGGCACTTCATTCGGCGCCGCCCAACCTTCCTGCCGCGCCTGCGCCATCACCTGCTGGCGCACTTCATCGCGGATGCCATCGCGCACGCTCTGCGAGACATACGGCACGCGCACATCGCCCGGCTCCAGCGCGATGCCGCCGCTGCTGGCGGCCGGCGTGCTGGTACCGGCGGCCACGCGCTGGGCGGCGGCGGCTTCAGCCTCGGCCTGCACCAGCAGGGCCTGGCCATCGGCGGGCTTCAGCGCACCGCTGGCGATCAGGCCCTTGATCAGCTTGACCATGGTGGTTTCGGCGGCCATGGCGCCGGCCGGTACGGCCAGGCCCAGCAGCACGGCGCAGCACAGCAGGGCGCGCGGCGCCTGCTGGCGCAACGTGACGGGTCGGGCGCGGAGTGGGTTGTTCATCATCGTTCTCGCGACAGGAAGAAGGTCTTGGGGTTCACTGCATCAGGCGCCGGGGTGGCGGCCCTGCACCAGCACGCGGGCCGGGAATTCCTGGGTGGGCGGTGGCGGCTGGTCGACACGGCCAAGCTGGCGCAGGGCCTCCAGCACCGCCGCGTCGGCCTCGTCGTTACCGCTGCCACGCAGCAGTTCCACCCGGCTCAGGCGGCCGTCGGGTTCCAGCCACACATTGATCTGCAGCTGGAAGGCCAGCCGGCGCAGGCGCGGGTCGCGGGCGATCGCCTGCTGCATCACATACCCGAGGTAGCGGCCGTAGGCGGCGTTGCCGCCGCCGCGCCCGACACCGGCGCTGCCCCCGCCGCTGCCGGACTGGATGCCGAAGCTGTCCGAGCCGGCCTGGCCCTGCGCATCCATCGTCACCGGGTCGCTCTGCGGGGTGGGCGTGGGCTCTTCGGCCGGGGTCGGTTCCTCGGTCGGCTGCGGGTCCGGCACGGTCTCCTCCGGCGTTTCCGGTTCCGGCGGCTTCTCCGGCGGCGGTGGCGGTGGCGGCGGCGGTGGGGGCAGGCTCAGCATCGGCGGCGGGGTCACCTGCCGCTTGGTGCTGGCGGTGTCCTTGAACAGCAGCCACCACAGGGCGATGCCCAGCACCAGCAGCGCAGCTGCCACCAGGCCGATGGTCACCAGCAGCGGACGGATCGGGCGCGGGCCAGCCATGCCTCAGCCCTGCGCCTTGCCGGTGACCAGGCCGACCTGGGCCAGCTCCAGCCGGCGCAGGAGGTCCAGCACTTCCACCACGCGCGCGTACTGCACCTGCGCATCGCCGCGCACGATCACCGGGAAATCCGGCGTGGCGGCCCGCTGCGTGCGCAGCCGGTCTTCCAGCTCGGACATGCTGACCGGGTACGCGTCCAGGAACACCTGGCCGTTGTTGTCGATGGTGATGGCCTTGGTCTGTGGCTTTTCCAGCGCCACGCTGTTGCTGGCCTTGGGCAGGTTCACCTGGATGCCGGGAATGCTGGCGTTGCTGGTGAGGATGAAGATCACCAGCACCACCAGCAGCACATCGACGAAGGGCGTGACATTGATGCCCTTCTCGCGCTTCTTGATGCCGAATTTCGCCTTCTGGGCCATGGCGGCAGCTCAGCCCTGCACCGGCGCGCCGGCGCGCAGGTCCTGCTCTTCGGCCAGGCGCGCGGCGAACTCGTCGATGAACACCGCCATGTCCGCGCCGATCGCTTCGGCACGCGCGCCCAGGTAGTTGTAGCCGAACAGTGCGGGGATGGCCACGCCCAGGCCGGCAGCGGTACACAGCAGCGCGGCGGCCATGCCCGGTGCCACCGAGTTGATGTCCACCGCACCGGCCATCGCGGCCACCACGAACACCAGCATGATGCCGATGACCGTGCCGAACAGGCCCACGTACGGCGCGCCTTCAATGGTGGTGGACAGCCAGTTCATGCGCTTGGACATCGCTTCCTGCTCGCGCACCATCACCGCGTCCATCGAGGCACGGATGGCGGCGATGGTGGCCGCGCCCAGGTAGCCGCTGTTGCCATCGCGCTGGCGGCGCTGCTGCATTTCATCGATGGCCACCTGGTAGATGCGCCACAGCGAACCCGGATGCATGGCGGTGGGCGACTTGCCCTGGCGGTCCATGTCGGCCAGGGTGCGCAGCGGCACGCCGGCCAGCTTGCCGAAGGTCTCGGTGAACACCGCATTGGCCTTGCTGGTGCGGCCGAAGTGGCGGCTCTTGGCGATCATGATGGCCCAGGACATCAGCATCATCAGGCCGAGGATGGCCACCACCACCCAGGCGTCGAACGGCATCGCCTTGAGGATGAAGCCGAAGTGGCTCTGTCCGACGGACTGTTCGTCGGCGCCGTAGCTGATCATGCGCGAGTCGGCGCCCTGGGACACCGCATCGGCCTGCAGCAGGGCCGGTGCGCGGGCCACCTTGGACAGGCGCAGTTCGTCCAGTGCGCCGTCGAAGGCCGCCAGCGGCTGCACCGCGCCCGGGGCATCGGCACCCACCACCGCCGCGCTGGTCAGCGCCGGCAGTGCCGCGGCCAGCTGTGCCAGCGGCCGGCCGTTCAGCAGCAGCTGCACGCTGCCTTTGTCGGTTACCACCGCCAGGTGCGCTCACTGCCCTTCGGGAATGGGCTGTGCCGGCGCGTTGCGCTGGCCGTTGACCTGCACGAACGGCGCGCGGTCGGCGATGCCGATGACCAGTTCGGCGGCGCCATCGCGGCGCGCATACAGGGCGTGCGCAGCGCTCTGCGTGCCCGGCTTGATCCATGCCGAGAAGGTGAACGGCGCACCGGCCTGCTGGGCCAGCGACGCACTGGCCGGCAGCGGCAGCGGGCCAGCGCCCAGCTGCACGCCGCGCCCGATCACCGCGCCTTCGGCCGGCGGCACCACGGCACCGGCGTTGTTGCCGTAGGCGGTGGTGTCACGCGCCGGGGCATTGGCATCGGCGAAGTGGTAGACCAGCGTGTAGTCCGGGTCGAACACCTGCTGGCTGTTGCCGTAATACATCCACACCGTCTGCGGCGCGGTGGCCGACAGATTCGGCACGTCCACCCAGACCAGCGCGATGCCCAGCAGCGAGTCGAACTGTTCGATCTGGTGCGCCAGCACGGTACGGCCATCGGCGGAGATGAAGCGCAGGTCGTTGCCGGTATCCTGCACGCCATCGAAGCCGAAGTTGCCGGTATGCAGGCGCAGCAGCACCGGCGTACGGCCCGGGTCGGCGGCCAGGCCGGCGCCCTGCGGGCCGACATCGATGGTGATCGGCTTGCGGTACTGCCATTCGGCCTGCCACCAGCCGGCGTCGGCTGCGAACGCCGGCAGGGCGCTCATCGCCAGCAACAGCAACAGCAGTCGGGAAAGCAAACGGTCCATGCGAGGGGTCTCCGGAATACGCACGTTCGAAGGGGGTCGATGCGAAAGGGGTCGAGGGATCAGTAGCTGGTACTGATGTTGAAATGCAGGCGCTTGTCGTCCCTGGGCGTCACCGGGCCATCGCTGTAGGGCCAGGCGTAATCCAGCCGCAGCTGCAGGTGTTCGCCCAGGCGCAGCTGGGCACCGATGCCCAGTGGCGCCAGGTTGTACTTGCTGGTCTGTTCCGGCAGCGGGCGGCGCAGGCGCAGGTAGGCGGCGTCGGCGAAGGTGTACAGCCGCAGGTCGCTGCCCGACCACAGCGACCACGCCGGGGTGCGCCATTCCAGGTTGGCCAGGCCGCCGTAATCGCCGATGGCCTCGGCCGAGAGATAGCCACGCACGGTGTACATGCCACCGGCGGCGAACTGTTCGGCCGACACCAGCGGCGCGTCGGTCACCTGCAGCGCCGCGCGTGCGTACCACTGCCAGTCGCTGTCGAAGGTATGGGTGTTGGACACATCGGCCTTGAACGCCACGAAGCTGGGATCGGCCCAGTAGCGCTTCTGGAAGAAATCATCGCCACCGCTTCCGTAGCCGAGCAGGCGCCGGGTACCGGCCACCAGCGAGGTGCTGATGCTGGTCTGGTCACTGGCGCCCTGGCGCACGCCCACGAAGCCCAGCGTCAGCGGCGCGTACTTCAACGGCGACAGCAGGCGGTCCTTGCCCACCTGGGTGTCTTCGCGGGTGTCCTTGAAATCCACGCCGATGCTGAGCTGCCGCCACCAGGTCGTGCTGCTCGGCAGCAGGTAATTCAGCTTGACCCCGATCGAGTGGCCATCGCCGATGACATTGGTGCCACTGCCTGCCCCGCCCTGCCCGCCTGCGTTCAGCACGCGGCTGTCGGAGATATAGCCGGACGCCTCGATGCTCCACGGCGTGCCGGCGAACGGTGCGGTGTACCCGGCCGAGAACACCTTGGCCTGCTTGGTGTCCTCCGGCGCAAGGTACACGCCGATGTTGGCGCTGTGCCCACGCTGCCACAGGTTCTCATGTGCCAGCGAGGCGCTCAGGCGCAGTTTCTCGGTATCGGCGCTGTGGTCGTTGTTCACGGCGGCGCTGGCGCGCCACGGCGAACGGTCATCCACCTGCAGGTCCACGTCCATCGTGCCGGGCATCGCACCTTCGCGCACGAGCGGCAGCACCTGGCGGCGGCCGCCCTGGTTGAGCGCGCCCAGCTCGGCCTGTGCTGCATCGAAATCGGGCACCTCGCCTTCCGCTAGCGACGGCACCTGTTCGCGGATGCGCGCGGGCGAATCATAGGCGGCACCCACCACGCGCAGCCGGCCGATCGGCGTCTGCTGCACCTTCAGCAGCACCACGCAGCCGCTGACCTGCTGTTCGGGAAGATCGACATAGACCGACTGGTAGCCGGCCTGCTGGTACAGCGCGTTGACCGCATCGCGCGCTTTCTCTACATCGGCCAGGGTGCGGCCCGGGCCAAGGTAGGGTTCAACCGCCTGCTCGATCTGCCGCGCATCCAGCACCGTGTTGCCACGCACGATGTACTCGTTGATGGTGACCGTCTTCACGCCGGCATCCTGCGCGGCCTCCACCGGTGCCGGTGCCGCCTGCTGTGCGCCGGCAGCCAGCGGAAGCAGGGCCAGCAGCACCGCGCAGGCCAGGCGCTGGCGCTGCGGCAGTGGGAAGAAGGTATCGCGCTGTACAGAGGTCATCGAGGGCATCGCGTCGTATCGAAAGTGAAGGCGAAGGTGCGGCGCGTGGATCTACCAACAGGACGTGCACAGCGCGTCAAAGCCGACAACAGATTTGTGACATGACTGTCATCTGCGCAGCACCGCGTTGCGTGCCGCGTGCGGGCGATGGCGGATGCAGCGCCGTGCACACGTCAATGCACTGGAGACACCTGCGCTGCCGACCCCGCCATGACCCCGCTGCATGCCCTGCCCCTGCTGCTGATGCTCGCGCCCCACCTTGTGCAGGCGCAGCCTGCTGCCCGCCGCACACCGCTGGCGAAAGCACCGGCCTGCATCGAGGTGCAGGTGGATGGCGAGCGCGTGCCGGCGTGGGACTGCCTGCAGCAGCGGCTGGCACCGAAGGCGTCCGCCGCCAGTGCGCCGTCGCTGCCGGAAGCGCAGCGGCTGATGCGCCAGCCCGGCAACCAGATGCTGCAGTACAACCTGGAAGGCACGCGGCAGCGCATGGGCGATCCGTTCGGCCGTTCGGTGGTGCCGCAGCGGCCTGCGCGGTGATATGGCTCAGTGTGTGGCGCTGGCGGGCACGATGCCATCGTCGGGCACGGCCGGCAGCGCCGGTGCCGCCAGCGTGCGCAGCTGCCCCGCCTGCCGCAGCTGCACGCCGCCGGCATCGATCGTCTCCAGCACGGTGGACGACCCCAGCCGCTGGCCGGGTACATAGGGATCGGCCGGTGCACCGTTGATCGAGAGCAGCGCCAAGGGTGCGTGCGTGCCGGCCAGTACGCCCAGCACGCGCACCTCGGTCTGCACCGCACCGGGCGACTGCAGCCGTACCAGCGGTGTTGCCAGTGCGCTGTCAGGCGCGGCGGGCCGGGTGGCCACCTGCACACGCGGCGCAGGCAGCGCGCCCGTACCGCCCCACAGTTGCAGTGCCCAGTACCCCAGCACCGCCAGCAGCAGCCCGGCCGCGGCCAGGGTCAACAGCCGATTGCGTTCCCAGCGCGTTCCGTCCATGCGTGCACCGTTCTCACCTGCGTGTCAGCGCACGCTAGCAGCCCACGCTGACGCTTTTGTTTCGTCAACCACGCCTAGGCTGGGTGCCATCGGCGATGACCGGAGGCAATGTCGATGCGGCGCGCGGATCGCGGCTTTACCCTACTGGAACTGATGGTGGTGCTGGTGATCATCGGCATCTGCACGGCCGGTATAGGGCTCGGCATGGGCAGCCTGCTCGATCCGCAGCGTCTGCTGCGCCAGGATGCGCAGCAGCTGGCGCAGCGGCTGCAGGTCGCCCGTGATGAAGCCCGCATCGACGGCCGGCCAATCCGCTGGCAGGCCGATGCGCGCGGTTACCGTTTCAGCCGCCGCGAGGGCAGCCGCTGGGTCGAACTGCAGCGCGACGATCTGCTGCGCCCGCAGCGCTGGCAGGCGCAGGCGGTGAAAGTACAGCCGGCCGCCGGCATCGAACTCAGCCCCGAATGGATCGGCGTGGCCTGGACCGTGCAGCTGCACAGCGAAGGCCGCAGCCTTCGCCTGCGCGATGATGGCAGCGGACAGCTGCAGGTGCAGCCGTGAAGCGCAGCGCCGGCTTTACCCTGATCGAAGTGCTGATCGCACTGGCCATCGTTGCGGTGGCACTGGCCGCGGTGATGCGCGCGGTGGCGGTGGCCACCGATGACCAGGCACGCATGCGCGACCGCGGCTTGGCCCTGCTGTGCGCGCAGGACCGCTGGCAGGAACTGCGCCTGGCAGGCCAGCCCGCGCAACCCGGGCGCAGCCCCTGCGTGCAGGGCCACACCACGTTCGTGGTCGAGCAGCAGCTGGGCCAGGGCAGCGATGGACAACCGCAGCTGCAGTTGACCGTGGTGGCCCGCGATGTGCCACGCCAGCGGCTGGTGCAGCTGCAGCTGCCGTGGGCGCCCACCCCATGAAGCGCACCGCCGCCGGCTTCACCCTGATTGAAGTGATGATCGCCATTGCGGTGATGGCGATGATCAGCGTGATCTGCTGGCGCACGCTGGACAGCGTGACCCGCAGCGAGCAGCGCCTGCGCGACAGCGATGCCGACACGGCCGCAGCACTGCGGCTGCTGCAGCAGTTCCAGCGTGATGTGGAGCAGCGCGCCGACGATGCGCTGATGAACGGTGCGGTGCGGCCCAGCGACGAGGCGCAGCGCCTGCTGCCACCGTCGATGCTGAGCGAGCGCCATCCCGACGGCAGCTTCGCGCTGGAAATCACCCGCAGCGTGGGAAGCCAGGGCGACCAGTGGCAGCGCGTGCGCTGGTGGCGGCAGGGCGACACGCTGTGGCGCGCCAGTGGCGCGCCGGCATCACGCTATCCGCTGCCGGCACCGGACACCGCGCATGGCTTCGAGGTTGCCATGCAGGTACAACGCTTCGAGGTACGGGCCTGGCAGCCGGGCAGCGGCTGGGTCAGCCTGCCCGGTACGGGCGAGGTGCTGCCGGCGACCGGGCTGGAACTGAGCGCGGCGCTGCGCGATGGCCGTGGCGAGCAGCGCTACCGCCGCGTGCTCGGCCTGCAGTAAAGGGGCGGCCCGCACCGCACCGCACCGCCCCCGTCCTGTTCCCCGCCTCACCGCGCGTGCAGCGCGGTGCCCTTGCCTCAGCGTACCTGGCTGCCCGCACGCTCGTCATCCGCACAGGCCTGCGGCTCGACTGCCTGCGGCAGCTGGATGGCGCTGTCCGGATCGTAGTTGCCGAACGGGCGCGCCTGCGGCACAGCCGGGGTGAGCCCACCGGTGCGGCCACCGAAGCCGAGCACCTGCACGCTGATCACCGACGGCTGGTTGCGCCTCGCGTCGTCCTGGCTCTTGCGCATCACATCCTGCGCGGCCTGGCTGGCGGTGTTGGCCGCCGCACTGGCCGAGGCCAGTGCGTTGACGTTCACCGTGGCCAGCACCGGCAGGCCCTTGCTGTCGCCCTGCACCTGGATGTTGGCAGCGTTGAGCACCTGCAGCGCCGCCAGGTTGATGTTGCCGGACACGCGGATGCCCGCTTCGCCGGCATCGATGGTGCCCAGCGGGGCGATCAGGTCCACGTCGCCCGGTGCGATCTCGGCAATCGGGTTCAGCGTGGCGATGCCCGCACCGCTCACCGGCGCCTGCGGCGACAGCGCCACATTGCCCTAGCGGTCGTACAGGCGGCGTGGCGGCGTGTACAGCAGTGTGGTGCGCGAACCACGGCCGGCGTTGATGTCGCCCTGCTCGGACCACGCCAGCACGTCGCCACCGAAGGTGGTCATCACCTGCGACAGGCCCAGCAGCACGCTGTCCTGACTGAACAGGTGGATGTCACCCTGGCCCTGGGTGACCAGGCCGGCACTGGCCGGCGGCACCACGCCCTGCACGCCCACCACGATCTGCCCGCCCGGTGCCAGCAGCTCGATGGTGCCACCGGCCTCGGTACGCACACCCGAACCGCCGTACATCACGATATCGCCGCGGCGGTCGATGGTATTGCCGCGCGCATCCTTGTCGGGCATCAGCGTGGCGATCGCCTCGCGGCCACGCAGGTAGGACCCCGAGCGCGGGCTGTCGGCGTTGTTGTACTCGCGGCCACCCTCGCGCAGTTCGGCGTAGTACACCTGGCGCAGGAAGATGCGCTGCTGCGCGGCCGGCAGGGCATCGAACAGCGCCAGCGCCGAGGCGCCCTGCGCCGCGTAGCCGAAGCGCTGCAGCAGCCACTGCGAGAGTGCTTCGTCGTACAGGCGCACGGCCTTGCCTGGCTGCGAGGCCAGCGGCTGCGCCGGACCGGCCAGGTTGCGCGGGTCGAGGTAGCGATCACGCAGTGCGGCGTAGTCCAGCTGCTGGTTGCCGGCGGTCAGCGCAACGCTGGCACCGGGGCGGGTATCGCCCTGCAGCAGCCCGCCGCTGGTGGTCACGCTGCCCTTGTCTTCCAGCCGCAGCTGGCGGCCGGCGCTGATGTCCACGTTGCCCGGGCCAGCCACCCGCACGGAGGTGTGCACCACATCGCGACCAGCCTCCACCACGGTGATGTCCTGCGCGGTATTGTTCAGCGCACCGATGTCCGACAGCAGGATGTCCCGCCCGGCGCGCGCCACCACCGGTGCGGCCACGTCCACCCAGCGCAGCAGGCTGCGCGTGCCGTCGGCATTGTTCAGCTGCCACTGGCTGCCCGTCCTCAGCCCGATGATGTCGCCCTGCACCGCATAGAAACGGTTCGGCGTGCCACCGTTGCTGCGCAGGTCGCGGCCGGCGGCCATGTTGGGCCCGAACGCGAACAGCGGCAGCGACGCGTTCACGCTGGGCGGGGTGCCGTCGGCGGAGGTATTGCCGAAGGTGCGCGCGCCCTGGGTGGCCACGAACGCCGGCATGAACGGCGTCGGCAATGCGGTATCGGCACCCGAGCTGCTCAGCGCCGGCGCACCGGCCTGGCCGAAGATCGAATCCATCGCCAGCACTTCCAGCACACCGCTGGCCGAGGGCGCCGTCAGCAGCACGTCGCGGCTGCTGGCACCGGTCGAGCGCAGCCGGATGCTGCCGCTGGCAGCCAGCATGCGCAGCACCGAGGGATACAGCCAGTAGCGGATTTCGCCGGCGTCCTGGCTGAACACGCGCTCGTCGTAGACCTCACCGCGGCGGTTGACCGAGAACGCGTCGCCCTGCTGCGGGCCCGGGGTCAGGTCGCCACCGGCCGAGACCAGGTCCAGCGCGGTGCCGGGTGTCAACAGCGAGAACCAGCTGCTGGCCGCGGCCGTGCCACCGGGCAGTGCTAGTGCGTTGAAGTTGGCCACCGGAACGCGGCCGGCATCGGCCACACCGCCCAGCACCACATCGCCACGCGCCTGCACCGACGCCACCGCATCGCCCAGCACCAGCACCGGGCCGCCCATCGGCTGGCTGGTCTGGGCACGGAACGGATCTTCCTTGCGCAGGCCCGGATACGGCGCCACGTAATGCTCGGTACCGATGGCGATGCCACCGATGCGTGCCGCGTCCAGCTGCAGGTGGCCGCGCAGGTTCACGAAGGTGCTGTTCAGCGCCAGGTGCTGTACGTTCTGCGCTTCGGCGCGCGTGGTGGCCGCGAGGTTCGGGTTCAGTGCCCCGCCCAGCCGCACGTCCAGATCGCCGCCACCGGTCAGGTGCAGGGTGCCGTCGGCGGTAACACGCCCGGTCGAGCCGACCGCAGCGACAATCGCGGTGGAGTGGGCGGTACGGTCACTGCTGCCGCCCATGGAGGCCAGTACACCGGCATCGCCACCGGCTTCCAGGCGCAGATTGCCGCCGCCCAGCGTGCCGAACCCGGTGAAGCCGACCATGCGTGCGGTCTTGGCGTCGGACACCGCGCTGTAGCTGCCGAAGTTGATCCACCAGGCCGACGGCGTGGCCTGTGCGCCGTTGCGGGCGTCGTTGCCCTGCCGCCACAGCCAGTTGCCCACTGCGCTGGAAGCGTGCCCGGCCAGTTCGTTGGTTTCGCCCGGTTGCACCAGGCCCACCTCGCCACGCGCATCCCAGGCATCGCCGAGGATGTTGCGGCCGGCGCCGACGGTCAGGTTGCCGCCCAGGCCGGGGTACCACGCCTGCCATGCAGCGATGGCCGGGTCGTAGCGCTTGTCCACCTGGATGTTGCCCAGCAGATAAGTCTGCCCCGGAGCGGGTGCGCGGCCCGGGTTGAATGCTGCGTCCAGCCCGCCGCCGAGCGCGGTGGGTGTGCCGGCGGTGTACACGCCGAACCCGGACACCATGCGCACATCGCGTGCGGCCAGCAGCTGCAGGTCGCCACGCCCGGTGCGCAGCACGCTCCGCAGCGGTGAGCCCACCTTGGACCCATAGGCGGTCTTCTCGATCAGCGAGCCACCGCCATAGCAGTAGCCCAGCGAGGCACAGAACTCCTCCTCGGTCATGCCGAAGGTGGCGGCGAAGTCCTTGGCCGAGGTGCCCACGGCCGACTCGTCACCCAGCCAGTCCAGCGAGCCCTGCTTGTCGACCAGGCGCGGGGCCGGGTCGCAGTACGGCCCGAAGCTGCACATGTCGTCTTCGCTCATGCTCAGTTCGGCGGCGGCGTCCTTCACCAGCACGCCGGCATGCGAGGTGTCGCCCCAGAGGTCGAGCGAGCCCTGCTCGTTCAGCACCCGGTCGCCCTTCCATTCGCTGGTGGTCTTGATGGTGCCGATGCTGCCGTAGTGGCTGTCGGCGAGCACCAGATCGCCGCTGGCACCGAGCTGGCGTAGGCGCGGATCGGCGGCAGCGAGGTCGGCACCGGCCACGGCGGTCAGGTCCCACGAGGTGGTGCCGGCCGGCAGCATCGAGGCCAGCGCCCAGTTCCGCCCCTGCGTGCCATCGGCGGCTGCCGGGCGCAGGTTGATGGGCTTGCCATCGGCCAGCTTCACTGCCGTCATCGACGGAATCAGCGCGCCCGGTGCCAGTGCGATGGGCTTGGACAGGGTCAGCGCCACCGGCAGCGCCGCGCCGGCCGGCCAGTCCTGCGCGGCCAGCGTGGCTTTGCCCGGCACACGGAAGCCGGCACCCAGGCGGCCGCCGGCCGCCAGCTGCACCGCCTGCTGCAGCACGCTGCCTGCCGGCACATCGCCCTGCACGAACGGAATGGCGTAGTTCAGCACCGCCCCTTGCGGGTAACGGGTGCCGGCCTGCAGGCTGACGCCATCCAGCGGCACAACCACATCACCGCCCAGCGGCGTGATCGCGGTGCCGTTGCTGTCGCGGGTTTCGCCCAGCAGCCAGCCGGATTCGTCCGGGTTGGCCGGCGGCGGCGCAAAGCCATCGTTGATGCTGCCATAGACGTTGATGTCACCGGCCGCGCGCAGCACCAGCGCCGCCGATTCGCCGAACCCGCGACGCGCCGGGTCGCGGCGGTCGGCACCGGGGCCGTAGCGGTAGCCGGACAGATCCAGGTCGCCGCGCACGGTCAGGTCACCATCGGGGTTTTCCGCCGACACCTGGCCGACGATCTCCACGCCGGGCCGCAGCCGTACCGGGCCCAGCGCGGCCAGGCGCGCGCCCAGGCCGGCATTGCCCAGCGCCGCGTTCATCCAGGCCTGGTTGTCCGGGTCCACCACGCTGTCCAGCCACTGCTGGGTGACCAGCTGCGGGCGGTGCCCGCTGACATCCGGCGTCGCCGCCAGCGGTGCATCGGTATAGCGGCGGAACGCGTTGACCAGCAGGTCGCGGGCACCATCGATGCGCACGCCCTGTTCGGCCCGCACCGCCGCATCATCGCTGCCACGGCGCGGCACGTTGACGATGAAGCTGCCGCGCGCCACGCCATCATTCTGCCCGGCCGCGCTGCCGGGCAGAACGCCGGTGCCGCTGCGCAGGTCGATGCGTGCGCCCGAACCCAGCACCACCTCGCCCTCGCGGCTGCCCAGTTCCACCAGCGCCCGGTTCGGAATATTGATGATCTTGCCGTAGCTGTCCACCCGCAGCGCGCTGCCATGCGCATCCAGCACGCCGTCCACGCGCAGCTGGTCGCGCGCCGCCAGGCGGATGCTGCCCACCTGTTCGCCGCTGGCATCGATCCGCCCAAGCACGTGCAGGCTGCCGCCGTCGAGGCTGATCGACACGTTGCGTGCCTTCAGCGTATCGGCCACCAGCAGGTCACCCTGCTTGATCTGGAAACTGCGCGTGCCGTGGAAGCCGCCGGCGTCCAGGCGCTGGTTCAGCGCGGCAAAGTCACCCAGGTGCTGCGCACGCAGGAACAGTTCGCCGCTGTCATACGGCACCAGGCTGCCGCCGGTGGCCTGGCGGCCGCTGGCGCTGCCCAGCGGGCTGCCGGCCAGCGCGATGCGCCCGGCGTTGGGGTCCAGCGCGTTCACGCTGATCCGTCCGGCGCGGTTGTTCAGTGCGGACACGTCGATGCGCGAACCGGCGTCGGCCACGACATCGCCGTGCACGGCGGTCACCTCGACATCGCCGCCCCAGCTGTATTTGTCCAGGTCATCCAGGCGCACCTTGCGCCCGGCCAGGTCCAGCTGCGCGTTGCCGCCCAACTGCAGTGACTGCTGCGCCTGCGCCTGCAGCCGGCCCGAGGCCAGCGCGATGCGGCCATTGAGCAGGATGCTGCCGGCCTGCAGGCCCAGCTCGGCGCCCAGCGCATCGCTGCTGCCGCCACCGCCGCCGCCCAGCACCCGCAGCGCGCCGCCGGTGCGGATGTCCAGCTTGGCCCCGGCCAGGCCGGTCACCAGCGGCGTCTGGATGTCCAGCGCGCCACCGCTGTACTGCCAGCCGCTGCCGGCCTCGTAGGCCCCCTGCGTCTGGTGCACGTCCAGGCGGCCCTTGCCACCGAACACCAGCTGCTGGGGCGTGCGCAGGGTCACGCCATCAAAGCCCAGCACCTGGCGGTTGGCCGACACTTCCGACTGCGGCCGCGTATACGGTGCGCGGCCCAGCACGAGCGTGGAGGCAGTGATGTCCAGCTGGCCATGGCCAAGGCGATCGACCATCGCCGCACCCGGTGCCTGCGGCGTGCTGGCGGCAAACCCCGGCGCCGCGGCCAGTGCACCGTCCCAGACCAGCCGGTCAGCGAAGATGCAGGCCTGCTCGCCGGCCTGGCCGTAGCCATGGATGGCCGGCGCGCCCAGCACCAGTTCGCGCAGGCTGCTGTTGCCGGTCGCCGCGTTACGCGTGCCCAGCTCGACGTTGCCGAACACGTTGATGGCATCGCGCGCGCTCAGGCTGAGGGTTTCCAGCGCCGGTCTTCCCAGCGCGGTATTGCCGCGCAGCAGCTGCTGCAGCGTCTGCTGGTTCAGCGCCAGACCCTGCGGCAAGGCACCGGCGGCAGCAGCCGCCTGCAGCGCCGCCGCATTGCCCAGGTTGATCGCGGTCATGCTCAGGCCCAGCCGGCGCGTGCCGTAGCTCACGTTGTCACGCAGCTGGAAACTGCCTTCGGTGGCCACGTTGATGCTGCCTTCGGACAGCAGCCGGGTCTGGCCCGTGCACGTGCCAACCACACAGCTGCCAATGTCGATCGGCACCCGCGCCGCCGCTTCGGCGGGCAGCAGCGTGACCTGGCCATTGGACAGCGTCATCAGGCCATCGTTTCCGCCACTGAACACGTAACCGTCGGTGGCATCGTAGGCCGGCTTGCCGCGGCCCAGGGTGGACAGGGTGGCGCCCTGTTCCACCACGATGCCGCGACCGCTGCTGTCGGCCGCAGCGGCCAGGAACAGCTCCGGCGCCTGCAGCACCACCCCGGACCGCACCAGCAGCGTCGTGCTGCCGGCACTGAAGCGGATCACGCTGCTGTCCACCGTGTCCGGGCGCGCCGAGGCGCCCACCAGCAGGCGCGACGGCTGCAGCGCTGTAAGTGCATCGGCGAACACGGCCGCACCGCTGGCCAGCGACGCCTGCTGGCCAGCGGCCAGCAGTTCCAGCCCCTGGCGCGGGCCGACCAGCGCCACGGTCCCGCCAAAGCCCGCGCTGTCTGCAGCCGCACCGAAGCGGGTGCTGCCCCGCATGCGCAGCGCAGCCTCCGCGCCGAGCCCGGCCCCCTGCCTCAGCTGCAGGCGCAGCGTGCCGGCATCGATGGTCTGCGCGCCGCGCGGCATGCCGCGCCTTGCCGCGTCGGCGGCAACGAAGGCGTTGTAGGGGGTCTCGTTGAAGCCGGAGTGGCGCCGCACCACCTCGGCCGGTGTGATCACCAGGTCGGTCCACAGCGGCGAGGCCGCCGTGCCGATGCCCTGCGTCTGCTGCCCGCTCAGGCGCCACGAGCCGGTACCGGTGGCAGTGGGCACGTTCATGGTCACGCCGCTGGCGCCCAGTTCCACCCGGAACGCGCCCGCCTGCAACGCGTACGCGGCCGGCATCAGCGTGTAGGTTCCCGGTGCCAGGCCCGGCACGCCGGCCGGCACGGTGATGCGCTGGCCGATCAGCGGGTCCTGCGTGCCCTGGGCCATGCCGGCCGGCGCTATGCTGCCGGTGTACGGAGGCACGATCGCGTAGACCGCATTGCCGGTCTGGCTGAAGCCGAACGCGGGATTGGCATCGGCCAGCGCGTGCTGGCGGATGTCCACCGAACCGCCGCGACCACTGACGAAGCCGGCACCGGTCAGCTCGCCGCCGCCGGAGAGGTCCAGCAGCGCGCCGTTCTGGATATCGATCTGCGAGCCCACCAGGTTCACGCCGATCGCGGTGTCGCGCGGCGTCCGGCCAATCGCGGCGGGCTTGAGCGGCTGCCCGTCCAGGCTCCAGGACAGGCCATCGACCGTGCCACCGTAAGGCAGGCTGAGGCCGGCCGCACTGCTGGAGGTGATGCTGCCGGGCAGCAGGCTGATGCGCGAGGCGACATCCCCCGGGCCGTCGCCGCCCAGCTGCAGATCGCCCAGCGGCACACGCACCACACCGCCCTGGCGGATGTCAGCGGCCACCAAGGCCAGGCTGCCGAACACCGAATGCGGCAACGGCGCGGCCTGGCCATTGCCGTGGATGCGAAGCTGGGTGGTGGCATCGCCCCAGATGTTGTTGCCCAGGCTGGGGTCAGTCAGGCCCACTGCAATGCGCGTCCGCGCGTTGCTGACCGGGTAGATCTGCGCAGCGGTGATGTTCAGCTGCGACGGGGCCAGCAGCTGGGTGTCGAAGAAGCTGACGTTGTTGCCGACGCTGCGCAGCAGGCGCACATCGCCGCGGCTGTCCAGCGCCACCGCGCCGAACCCGGCCAGGTTCACCGTTTCGCGCACATCGATGAGCTGCGCGGCGACGGTGAAGGCATGCCCCGCCGCATCGGCACGCGCCGCCTGCGGTGCAATGAACATGCCGTTGCCACCCAGATCGAACCAGCGGGTCTGCGCCAGCCGCACGTAAGGTGCCGCCAGGTGCAGGCCGCTGCCCGCCGCACTGCCAGCGGCCATGCCGAAGGCGGTGTTGTTGAGGCCGTACAGGCGCAGGCTCTGGCCCAGCCGCAGATTGACGTCGCCCTGTGCGCGCACATCGCCGAACAGCGACAGGTGGTCGAAACCACCGGCCTCCACCTGCGCTGCGGTCAGCACCGCGTGCCCGTAGACCGGCGCCGTCGTACCGCTGCCGGTGCCGGGCGATGCCGACTGCTGCAGCGTGATCGCGCGCGGCCCGCCGACCACGGCAGTGGGCGTGCCGAGGTCATATAGACCGCCACCGAAGGCCACGCCCAGCGTGCCACCCTGC
The DNA here is from genome assembly GCA_009912235.1 of Stenotrophomonas maltophilia. GTDB lineage: Bacteria > Pseudomonadota > Gammaproteobacteria > Xanthomonadales > Xanthomonadaceae > Stenotrophomonas > Stenotrophomonas maltophilia_AV. The sequence goes on along the minus strand of WNDS01000001.1, from coordinate 175,069 downwards.
GCACCTGCGTCGCCGGCGGCAGCGCGCAGCGTGCCGTCCAGGTACAGCGCATTGGCCGAGCGCAGCGCGATCGTGCCGCCATCGCTGGCCACCGGCAGCGCGCCCTTGTCCTGCACATCCAGCACCGCTGAGGCACCGGATGCATCCAGCACTGCGCCCCGCTCGATCACCACGAACGCATCCGGCGGGCGGTTTTCCAGGTCGTAGGCGGCTTCCCAGTCCAGCGTGCCGCCGATGCCGATGCTGCCACCCGCACGCAGCGTGCCCTGGCGCCGGCCCTGTGCATCCACCGCCACAAATTGCTGTCGCCCGAGGCGTCCAGCACTGCGTTGCTGCCCAACCGGTACTGCGTGGTGCTGCCCGATGCGGCGTAGGTGTCGCGCGCGGCGCGCACATCGTCCAGCAGGATGCTGCCGCCGCGGGCCGTCAGGCGGCCCTCCACGGTGATGTTGCCGCCGCCACGCAGCGTGATCGACTGCCCGGGGTCGACGCTTACCGCCGCGCCCTGGCCAATACGCACGTCGCCGCCCAGCGCATTGCGCTGCGAGCGCAGCAGCAGGCTGGCACCGCCGCGTTGGGCGACACGCCCCGTGACCGGGTACGCCGTGTATAGCGGCGCCATCCAGTACTCCAGGCCTTCGCCGGCGGTTACCGCCGTGCGCGCACCGTCGCTCAGCCGCAGGCCCGCTGCCAGCACCTCCACCTGGGTGCCATCGGCCACGTCCAGGCCGGCATGGCCGTTGATGTCGTAGCGCGCGAAACCGCTGCGCAGCAGCGTGGGCGACAGCCACACGCGCGCATCGTTGCCGCGCGTGTCAGCCAGCACCACGCCGCCGCCGGTGCCCAGCTGCAGCGTACCGGCACCGGTCACGCCCAGCCCGCTCAGGCGGCCGTCCAGCCGCAGTCGCCCGCTGCCATCGCTGCTGACCTGGCTGCTGTCGGCCAGCAGGCTGATGTCACCGCCCTTGCCGCCCTTGGCCTTGCCTTTGACATCGACATTGCCACCGGCATCGACGCGGATCTGGCTGTCCGCTGCCAGCGTCACGTCGTGCGAGCTTTCCAGCGTAACCCGCCCACCATGGATCCATGCCGCCGCGCCGTCAGCGGCGCCCTCCCGCCCGGTGTTGCTCCAGCGCCCGGACAGCTCCAGCACCGCGCCCGCGCCCAGCGTCAGCGCGCCGCGCAACGCCGGCGTCACCATGCCCACGCTGCCGGTGCTGTCGGTCAGCAGGTTGCTGGCGGTGACCGTGCCACCGACGATGCGTACCTGGCCCTCGATGCCGACGCGGCTGCCGGTCAGCGCCAGCGTGCCACCGTCGGCCAGCGACAGCGCCCCCTGCAGTAGCACCTCGCCACGGGTCGCCAGATCCAGCCGGCCCCAGCGCTGCGCGCTCAGTGTGCTGCCATCCAGCCACACCGTGTTGCGACGCTCGGCAAGCAGCGGCGCCTGCAGCGTCCACGCGCCGCCATCGGCGGCAACACTGCCAATGCGCACTTGGGAATCGAACACACTGCTGCGGCCCAGCGCATCGAACCGCCCCAGCCACAGCTGCGCGCCACGCGCCACGGCGGTCTACGCCTGCTGGTAGCCGTCGGCCGCCGCTGCCGGCGTCTGCACCTGGCGTTCGCCGTTGAACACTGCCGTATCCGCCTGCCCCTGCAGGATGGCCGTCGGCGCCGACACCAGCAGCCGCCCGGCATCGCGACCCACGGTGCAGCCATTCTCCACGCGCGCTTCGCTGGCGATGATCGGGTTGCGCCAGGCCTCAGTCACGCTCCAGCGCGACTGCGCCACCTCGTAGCCGCGGTAGATACCGCTGGACGGCAGGTTGGCCGGCGCGTCATCGCCTCGGTAGAGCTCGCCATCGCTGCCGCGCAGCCAGCTCTGGCGCAGGGTGCCGGTGGCCACGTCGAGGCTGCCGCCGGACAGGTTGATACGCGAGCCGGCGCTGCTGACCACTTCCCTGCCGGACAGCAGCACGGTGCCGCCCTGTGCCGCCCATTCGCCGGCCGAATGGGCCAGGTTGCCGAGATAACCGCCCACTTCCAGCAGGCCACCGGCGGCATACCAGCGCTCGCCTTCATGGCCACCGGTACCGGCGGGCACGTGCAGCAGCGTGCGCCGGTCGATCCACGCCACGCTGCTGTTGAGCTTGCCGCCGTCACGATTGTCCGGCGAATCGCGCAGTTCATTGCCCTGCACGTTGATCTTCAACTGGTTGCTCTCCATCGCCACCTTGACCCCGGTGGCGCCGGCAACGTCCACGCGCGCACCGTCGGCCAGCAGCGCCCGCTGCTGCGCATCCAGCACCACCTGGCCGCCGGTGGCCAGCGTCAGCGAGCCACCCTGCACGTCAACGCTGCCGCCGGACACGATTTCCACGCGCGACTGATCGCGGCGGTCCTGCAGGCGCGAGAGGTTGTCGAAGGCACCCGCCGCCGCCGTGCTGCGGATCCGGTCCTGGGCGGTCGATTCGGCCAGCAGCGCCTGGCGCTGGCTGTCCAGGGCGGTGCTGCCGTCGTCCTCGATCACCACGGCGGTGGTCGCGCCCTGCGCCAGGGTCACGCTGGCCGCGCTGTCACTGGCCGAGGTCAGCAGGTGGACCGTGCCGCGCTGGGCCAGCGTGGTGGTGGACAACGCCACGCCGGCCTGTACCGCCTGGCGTCCGGCCAGCGTGATGTCACCTTCGCGCGCCTGCAGCAGGCCGCTGTTGACCACACTTCCGGCCGTACTGCCGGCGATGAAGCGCGCCGCCACTTCGTTGCCGCGCGTAGTCGAGGCAGTGTTCTGTGCGGTGCCCACGCCGCGGCGTATCACGAATTCATCGCCCGCAGCCAACAGTGCCTGGCCCTTGCGGGTGTCGATCTGGCCCGCGTTTTCCACGCTGTGGCCGGCCAGCAGCACGTAGCCGCCGCCGCGGGTGGCGGTGCCCGGTTCATGGGTGGCAATGCGCGCGCCCTGCTCCACCATCACCTTGCCGAAGGCCTCGGTCAACGCGGCGGTGGTGGAATCGCTGTTGTACAGGCCGCGGTCGCGGAACTGGCTGTCGCTGATGCGTGCCGCGGCGGCCACCAGGTTGCGTACGTTCACCTGGCTGTTGTTGCCGAACACCACGCCATTGCGGTTGACCACGAACACCGAGCCGTCGGCCTTCAGCTCGCCCAGGATCTGGCTCGGGCGTGCCGCGGCATCGTTGACACGGTTCAGTACCGCCCAGTCGGCGTTCTGCACGAAGTTCAGCGTGGTGTTGCTGCCGACGTTGAAGGTTTCCCAGTTCAGGATGGCCGCGTCGGCCGTCTGCTCGATGCGCACCTGTACCCGGCCATCGGCGCCCTGCGACTGGATCGCCTCGCGCGCATTCACCCAGCCGCGCGTCAGCGGGTTCTCGTCCACCTTCAGGCCGTTCCTGCCCAGGCCGTCGGCCACCACGAAGCCGGCGTCGCGGCGCTGCTGGCGCTCCTGTTCCTACAGCCGCTGCTGCAGGGCGATGGCCTGCGCCGCACTGCCCAGGTTGTCGATGGACTGCTGCAGCTTCTGCCGCGCTGCGTCCTGCTGCTGCGCCGGCATCTGGAACTGCACCGGCGCGCCGCTGGGCATGCGCCCGGTCTGCGCGGCCGCGCCCTGCGCCGCACCGCGTTCAGCAAACCAGGCCGGGCTGAAGGTCTGCTGTGCGTGGCCGGCAGGTGCAACACCCGCCCCAGCGCCACGGTGATGGCCCAGGCCATCGGGTGACTGCAGACACCGCGCAGTGACAGTGGTCGGCGCGAAACGGGCATGAGCGGATGCGACATCGGAACCTCGTCAACCTTGTGGGCCGCGCGTGGGCGGCTGGTGCCAGGAAATGGGGGCGCGATAGGGCCCTGCCCCTGTTAGACGGTGCAGGCAGCGTGAAGCCGACACACGGCTGATGGCCGCTGCCCGCAATGCAGAAGGGCGCCGGCAACAGTGCCGGCGCCCCTCGTGGTCGTGCGACATCCCTGTCGCCCTGCGGTCATCCGTGGGTACGCTTACGGACGGCCCAGCCCGGCGCAGGTGCTCGGGTTGTTCAGGCCGGCGGTGCTGCCCGCCACCACGAAGCGGGTGCGGATCGCATCACGCCAGGCCGGGGTCAGCGGCACGAAGCCGTGGCTCTTCGAGGCGGCATCGTTGTTGCCGTTGTAGTGGCCCAGCAGGAACGTGCGCAGCGCGTTGGCGGCAGCGGCGGTCTTGTAGCACTGGCCGAGCACGAAGTTGGTGTAGCCCACGATCGGGTAACCGACCGACGGCGGATCGGTGAACACCGGCACCCAGTTCTTCGGGTCCTTGGCGGCGTCACCGGTCGGCACCGACGCGGTGTCCAGGGTGGCCTGCACGCTCGGGTCGTTCGGCGAGAAGCCACGCACCTTGGCGATCTTGGTGGCATCGCTCAGGTTCGGCACCACGTCCGGGCCGATGTAGCCCACGGCACCGGCGGTGGCATAGACCTTGTCATACAGCGGCTGGCTGCCCAGCGCCGAAGCGGTGGTAAAGTTGGTCGGCAGCGTGGAGAACTGCTTCCAGAACTCCTGGGTGGTGGTGAACTTGCCACCGACCAGGTTGGTGCCTGCGGTGTCCGACGCCGAGCAGGCGCTGGCCAGGAAGCGGGTCAGCAGTTCGGTGGTGCCGCTCTTCTCGTTGCGGTAGACTACGGTGATGGCGCCGCTGCGGTTGCTGTCCAGCTGGTTCCACTGGGTGATCTTGCCGGAGAACACGCCGCACAGCTGGGTGACGCTCAGGTCGAGGTCGCCACCGGTGCTGTTGAACGGAACGGTGACCGAGGTACCCACGACCGGCGCCTGGATCAGCGGGCCGAAGGTCGGCGCGAAGTTGGTGGCGTACGCATCGATCTCAGCCTGTTCCAGCACCGAATCGCTGCCGGCGAAATGCACGGTGCCGGTGGTGGAGAACAGGCCGGCGTTGTTTTCCAGGAACGCCTTCTTGCCGGTGCCCGAACCGGTCACGGCATAGCTGAAGGTGGCCGGCAGGATGCTGGTCGGGGTGCCCTTGTACAGCTTGGCCGGCAGCGAAGCGCCGCCGCCCTGCACGGTGGCCTGCTGCGCCGACGCGGCGCCAGCGATGGCGAGCAGCGCGGTGGCAACCAGCGCGGCCAGAGTCTTGCACTTGTAAATGATCTTCTCCTGATGGGTTTACTGCGAAGGTGAAACACCGGAGGGAGGAACGGTCATTACACGCCTGCTGTCGCCAGGGGCCTCCCAGCCCGCTCTGCGATGACGGGGAAATGCTCGGCGATGGGCATGACAAAGCGCTTAATAAAGGTGTGGAGAACAGCGCAAAGGTGTGCAGGAAGGCGTGGAAGATGCGTGGCGCGTGAGGGTGAACGTGAGCGCACACCTCCATCCACGCATGGCGTGGATCTACACCTCATCCACGAACGACCAGACGCCGGGTAGTGCCGGCCGTTGGCCGGCAACCTCACGATGTACGTGATCGCACGCACCAATCCACGAACGCCGTGCCGGAGCATGCACTGCTTCTGTAGATCCACGCCATGCGTGGATGGAACCGCCGATACCCAACGCGCCACGCAAAGGGCATCCATGCATGGCGTGGATCTACTGCACCATCTGGTTCATTTCCATGATCGGCATCAACACCGCCAGCACGATGGTCAGCACCACGCCGCCCATCACCAGGATCATCGTCGGCTCCAGCAGCGCGGTCAGCGCCATCGCGCGCCGCTCGATCTCGCGCGAAATGGTCTGCGCCGCGCGGTCCAGCAGCGGCGCCAGCGCACCGGTCTTCTCGCCGCTGGCCACCAGGTGCACCAGGATCGGCGGATACACCTTCTGCACCTTCAGCGCCGCGCCCAATCCGCCGCCCTCGCGCACCCGCGCGGCCACATCATCAGCGCAGCGCACCAGCAGCGCGTTGCCCAGCGTCTGCCGCGCCGCGTCCAGTGCACGCAGCAGCGGCACCCCGGCATCGAGCAGGATCGCCAGGGTGGAGGCAAAGCGCCCACTGTTCACGCCCAGCACGAAGCTCCCCACCATCGGCAGCTTCAGCAGCATCGCATCCCAGCGCAGGCGCAGGTCGGCGCGGCGCAGTGCCAGCCGCCATGCCGTCGCCAGCAGCCCCAGCGCCAGTGCCACCCACACGCCCCAGTGGCGCACGAACTCACTGGCACCCAGCATCAACCGGGTCAGCAGCGGCAGCGTCTGCCGTGCCTGCACGAAGGCGGTCACTACCTGCGGCACCACATAGCTGAGTAGGAAGATGACGATGGCCACCGACACCAGGCTGATCGCTGCCGGATAGATGAAGGCGGTCAGCACCTTGGCCTGCAGCGCGTTGCGCTCCTCGATGTAGTCGGCCAGCCGCTCCATCACCCGCGCCAGATCGCCGGAATCCTCGCCGGCCCCGACCAGGGCGCGGTAGATCGCGGGAAAATCGCGCGGCCGCACCGCCAATGCCACAGTCAGGCGCTGGCCGGCACGCACGTCGGTGCGCACTGCGGTCAGCGCCTGCGCAACATGCGGACGCTCGGCCTGCTCGATCACCGCACTCAGCGCCGCCTCCAGCGGCAGCCGCGCCGCCAGCAGGCTGGCCAGCTGCTGGGTGGCCCAGGCCAGTTCACTGGCCGACAGCCGGCGCTGGCCCCAGCCTGCGCTCTGCGCCCGCGCCGCGCGTATCTGCACCGGCACCAAGCCACGCCCACGCAGCGCCTGGCGCACGCCGCGCATGCTGTCAGCGTCCAGCTGGCCCTTCTCGATGCGGCCCTGCGCGTTGGCGGCCTGGTAGTCGAACAGTGCCACGGCCGTGCTCAGCCATCACCGGTGACACGCAGGATTTCCTCCTGCGTGGTCACCCCGTTGCCGATCCAGCGCTGGCCATCATCGCGCAGGCTGTGCATGCCGGCCGCGCGCGCCGCCGCCCGCAGCGCCGGTTCGCCCTCGCCTTCGTGGATGAGCGCTCGCACCCGGTCATCCACCACGAACAGCTCGTGGATGCCGGTTCGCCCGCGGTAGCCACTGTGGGCGCAGGCCGCGCAGCCCACCGCATGCCAGGTGGTGTGCCCTGCACTGTCCACCTCGGCACGCCGGCACTGCATGCATAGCCGCCGCACCAGCCGCTGCGCCAGCACGCCGCGCAGCGAGGACGCCAGCAGGAACGGCTCCGCCCCCATGTCGGCCAGCCGGGTCACCGCCGAAATGGCATCGTTGGTGTGCAGCGAGGCCAGCACCCCATGCCCGGTCAGCGAGGACTGAACGGCAATCTGCGCGGTCTCCAGGTCGCGGATCTCGCCGATCATGATGGTGTCCGGGTCCTGGCGCAGGATCGCGCGCAGCGCCGTGCCGAAGCTCATGCCGATGCGCGCGTTGACCTGGATCTGCCCGATGCCGGCGAAGTCATACTCCACCGGGTCCTCCACGGTGAGGATGTTGCTGCCGTGGCTGTCCAGCTGGCCCAGCGCGGCGAACAGCGAAATGGTCTTGCCGCTGCCGGTCGGCCCGGTCACCAGCACGATGCCGTGCGGCTGCCGGATCAGCCCGGTGAAGGTGGCCAGCGTGTCCTCGGCCATGCCCAGCCGCTGCAGCTGCAGGCGGCCGGCGTCCTTTTCCAGCAGGCGCAGCACCGCACGTTCGCCATGCCCGGTGGGCACGGTGGACACGCGGATGTCCAGCGGCCGCCCACCCACACGGATGGCGATGCGCCCGTCCTGCGGCAGGCGCTTCTCGGCGATATCCAGGTGCGCCATGATCTTGATGCGTGACACCAGCGCGGCATGCAGGGCGCGGCGTGGCTGCACCATGTCGCGCAGGGTGCCGTCCACCCGGTAGCGCACCACCGAATGGGTCTCGAACGGTTCGATGTGCAGGTCGCTGGCGCCATCGCGTGCGGCCCGTGCCAGCAGCGCGTTGATCATGCGGATCACCGGCGCGTCGTCCTGCGCGTCGAGCAGATCGGTCACCTCCGGCATGTCCTGCATCAGCCGGTCCAGATCCACCTCGCTTTCGGCGGCACCGACCACCGAGGCCGCATCATCGCCGTCGCGATACAGCGCGCCCAGCCGCTGCTGCCACTGCGTGCTGTCCAGCACCTGGAACGGCAGCGGCCCATGCCGGCGGCGCAGTTCGGCCACGGCCCACGGTGCACTCTCGTCCGTGCCCAGCAGCACCGCCTGCCCGGCCTCTTCGGCCAACAGCACGCCATGGCTGCGCACCCAGGCGTACGGCAGGCGCGGCAGCGTGGCCACGCTCATGGGCCGATCACCAGTTCGGGCACATAGCCCAGCGTGCGCAGCAGCTGCAGCGCAGGGTCCAGGGTCTTTGGATCACGTGGCAGCCGCACGCGCAGGCGCTGGCCCTCGCCGCCCGGTGCCGCTTCGGCGAACGCCTGCAGCCCAGCGCACGCACCTGCGCCACGACCTGTGCGGAACGGCCAGCATCCAGGCCCTGCGCGAACTGCACCAGCTGCACGATGCTGTCGGCCGAGGCGTACAGCGTGGCCGCACTGCCCTGCACCGGCTGCCCGCCCTCGCTGCGGCTGGCGCCCTGCCCCAGCACCGGCAGGTCCTGCGGTGGCAGCTGCGGTGCGGTCATGTCCGGCAATGCCCAGGTGGATACCGGCTGCGCGCCGGCCTGCACGCTGCGCATGTAGTCGTAGCGGTCGCGGGTCAGGCGCTGGCCGGCCACCGGGTCGCGAACCACGTGCGGGCGCAGGAACACCATCAGGTTGGTCTTGCCGCGCCGCCGGGTATCGCTGCGGAACAGCGCGTCCAGTACCGGAATCCTGCCTAGCCCGGGCACCGCGTCGCGGCCTGCTGACGCTGTCTTCCAGCAGGCCGCCCAGCACCATGATCTGACCATCATCGAGCAGCACGCTGGTGTCCAGTGCCCGCTTGTTGGTGATGATGCCGGCGCTGGTGTTGGAATTGGCCGCGTCGATGCTGCTCACTTCCTGGTAGATGTCCAGCTTCACCGTGCCGCCTTCGGAAATCTGCGGGCGCACCTTCAGCTTCAGGCCGATGTCCTGGCGCTCGATGGTCTGGAACGGGTTGTTGCCGCCGCCGCCATCGGTCACATAGCGGCCGCTGACGAAGGGCACCGTCTGGCCGACCATGATGCTGGCCGCTTCGTTGTCCAGCGTCATCAGATTCGGGGTGGACAGGATGTTGGCGCCGCCGCGGCTCTGCAGTGCATTGGCCAGCGCTTTCAGGTTCAGCACCTGGCCGACCCCGGGCAGGTTGATGGTGCCGTCGATGACGCCCACGTTCAGGCCATCGCGCGGCAGCACGTCCAGCGTGGTGCGCGCGGTGGTGTTGATGCCGCTGCCACCGCTGCTGCCCCCGAAGTGGGTGCCGCCGAAGGTGCGCCCGTTGCCCAGCATCCACTGCACGCCCAGTTCGGCGGCGTCGTTCTGGGTCACCTCCACGATCAGGCTTTCCACCAGCACCTGCGCGCGGCGCTGGTCCAGCTGGTCGATCACCCGGCGCAGGTTGCGGTACACCGGCTCGGGCGCGGAGATCAGCAGCGTGTTGGTGGCGGTATCCGGCTGCACGGAGATACCGTTGTGGCTGAAGCCGGTAGCGGACTCGCCGGCCGCCTCCTTGCCATCGCCCAGCAGCGCCGACTCGATCGCGCTCTTCGGCTTCTGCGCGGTGGCCTGCACCGGCGGCGCATTGCGCATCGGTTCGGCACCGCCGGGCGTGCTGCCTTCGGTGCTGCCCATGGCAGCGGCATCGGTCTGCCCGGCCACCCCGCCACCCAGCACGCCGGCCAGCTGGGTGGCCTGGGCATTGCGCAGGTAGACCACGTGCAGGTTGCCCGACTCGTCCTGCGCGCGGTCCAGCTTCTCCACCAGCTGGAGCGCCAGCCGTGTACGCCCCGGGCTGCTGGAGCGCAGCAGGATGCTGTTGCTGCGCGGGTCGGCTATCACCACCACCTTCTGGCTGGTCTCGGCGCCCTGCGCGTCCAGCAGCGGCGATACCATCGCCGCCACGTCGGTGGCAATGCCCTGCTGCAGCTTCACCACGTCGGTATCCATGCCGGCCGGCGTATCCACGCTGGCGATCACCCGCGCGATGCGCTCCAGGTTGTCGGCGTAATCGGTAATGACCAGGGTGTTGTTGCCCGGGTTGGCGGTGATCGGGTTGTCGGCGCTGATCATCGGCCGCAGCACGGCCACCAGCGCGGTGGCGTTCTCGTAGCGCAGCGGGAAGGTGCGGGTGACCACCTCGCCGCCGGCGCCGCCAGTGCCCACCTGCCCTCCCAGCAGCTTGGCATCGGCCTGCGGTACCACGCGGCTGACGCCGCCGGTTTCAACCACCGCGTAGCCACGCATGCACAAGGCACCCAGCAGCAGCTGGTAGGCCTGCACCCGGCTGACCGAGCCATCGGAGACGACCGTCATCTTGCCGGTTACCCGCGGGTCGATCAGGAACTGGCGGCCGGTGAAGCGCGCGGCCATGCGCAGCACGCCGCCGATATCGGTGTCCACCAGGTTCAACTGCACCGCCTCGTCGCGCGCGGCAGCGGCCTGCGCCTGCGCCTGTGCTGCTGCAGGCAGATGCAGTGCTGCCACCAGCAGCGCCAGCGTCGTGCTGCCCAGCAGGCTGTGCCACGCCTTCATCTGCAGCCACCGCTGGCCTGGCAACCGATCACCACGCTTCCTGAAACCCGTGCCGCTGGCATGTCCGCATCCCCTGTCCGTTGCAGTTGAAGCTGCTGCAGCGCCACGGCCGGGTCGGCCAGCAGCGGCAGCAGCCAGTTCCACAGCGCATCGGCCGGCAGTTCCTGCACCTGCAGGTGCCACTGCCCACCGCGCGCTTCGATGCGTATCTGTGCTGCCAGCCCCTGTTCTGCCAGCTGCGCACGCAGGCCGGCCAGCGTGGGCGTGTGCCGGCGCTGCTGTTGTTGGCGCGCCTGCAGCAGCGGCGCCAATGCCTGCGCCTGCGCCTGCAGGCGCGGCAGTTCAATCTGCCAGTGGCTGCGCAGCGTCAGCAGCGGCTGCAACCACAGCAGCCACCCGGCGGTGGCCGGCAGCGCGGCCAGCATCAGCAGTAGCATGCCGCGCTCGCGCGCCGCCAGCCCACGCCACCAGGTGGTGAGCGTCACACGGCGCCGGCCGGCCCCGGCCGCGCCGTCCAGCGCAGTCGCTGGGCGGGCCATCAGGGCGCGTTCCCGCGCGTGATGCGCAGGCCTTCGCCGCCCGCTACCGCCATCTGCAGGCCCTGCGCACGCAGCGCCTGCTGCCAGCGTTCAAGCTGCTGGGCATCGGCCAGCAGCGCCTGTGCGGGCGCGTCCAGATCCAGGGTCAGCTGCCCGGGCTGGTAGTGCAGCACGCGCACCTGCCCGCCCAGTTCCGGCGCGGCCTGCAAGGTGGCGGCCACCAGCTGCTGCACTTCGGCTGCCGCCATCGGCGCCGACGGCGCCGCCAGCGCACGCCGGGCCTGCAGCACCGGATCGATCACCTCGGTCACTTCCGGGAACTGCGCCTGCATCTGCTGCTGCATCTGTTGCTGCAGCGGCTGGCCCTTGCCGCGCCACTGCAGTGCCTGCAGCTGCAGGCCCAGCCCGAGCAGCAGCAGTGCCGCCAGCCCCAGCCCCAGCGCCAGCCGCGGAAACACCCGCGGCGCGCTCGGCAACGGCAACGACCAGCCAGGCAGCGCACCGCACAGCCGCTGGTGGCTGGACAGCGCCGTGGCCGGCACTGCCGACGGCCACCCCGACGGCGCCTGTTCAATCCACTGCACCCTGTGGATGCCAGCCGCTGCCAGGCGCGTGGCAAGCGCCTCCAGTGCCCGTACGGGATCGCCCGGCGTGCGCCACTGCGTGATGCCCCGGTCGCGACCGGTACGCACCAGCAGATGCTCTGCACTGGCGCACGCCGTGGCTTGGCCGTCCCCCCAGGGCAGCAGCATCGGCGTGGGGTACAGCGCCTGCGCCGGCAGCTGGCAGGCGGCCAGCACCTGCAGCACCTGCTCCAGTGCGGCCGCGCCCAGCCACGCCACCGGCACCACGCCGTCGCTGCCACGCGGGCCGTGGCCGAATGCCACGTCCTGCAGATCATCCAGCAGCAGCGTTTCGACCTCGCCGCGCAGTGCCGCCTGCAGCCGGCGGCCTGACAACGGCGGCAGCGCCACGTCCAGCAGGATCAGGTCCTGCACGTCCAGGCAGGCCAGCACCGGGGTGCCCGGTTGGCGCGCGCCGAGCACCGCCAGCGTGTCGCGGCTGTGGGCCTGGCACTGCGTGCCCTGCATCAGCACCCAGTCCACCGGTGATGCGCTGCCCAGTGTCTGCACGGGCGGCAGCTGTATCCGCAGATGCGCCTTCACGTACCGACCCTCGTCCATACCCGTTGCACACGCACCTCTTCGTCACGGTATTCGCGCCAGATCAATGCCCGGAACGGCACGTCCGTGGCATCAGCCTGCACCTGGCCCACGGCCAGGAACCATTCGCTGTGGATGCCCAGCGGCACCCGGTCCATCTGCAGATCGCTCAGGTGCAGGCGGTTGGCGATGTCGCCGCGGTTGAGGAACCAGCGCCCCGGTCGCGTTCGCCCAGCAGCGCCTGCAGCCGTGCCGGCTCAACGCTGCCCACGGTGGCGGCCACGATGCTGGCATCGCTGGTGTTGGCGTTCAGCAGCGTGTGCGCCGGAAGCATCACCGTGCGCTGTACCAGCGCCTGCACGGCCGTGGCGTTGGCACCGGCCAGCGCCAGCTGCAGCGCATCCTCACGCGGCAGCGGTGCCTGCGCCGACCAGCTGTCATCGCGCAGCCGCGCCTGCAGATAGGTCACTGCCGCCTCGCATTCGCCACGGCCCAGGCCCTGCGCCGTGCACAGCTGCACGAAGCTGGCGACGGCCACGCTGTCCGGGCGCCCTTCCCTGAGCAGATTGCGCAGGTTGAACAGGCCCTGCGCATCCACCAGCTGCAGGTGGACCGGCAGCGGTGCCTGCAGCTGCAGCGGCTGCGCCCAGCGCCCCTGCAGCACGGTGGCCAGCTGCGCGCGCATCCTGGCGCAGCTGCACCGCCGCGCGCTCCAGTGCGGCATCCACGGCCATGTCCACCTGCGCCCGCAGCTGCTCGCTGCACAACGCGCGCAGCGTCGCCGCCTGGCGGGTCAGCAGCAGCGTGGCGATGACCGCCACGATCGCCACCACCAGCATCGCCACGATCACGGCCATGCCCTGCTGGGGTCGCCGCATCGGCCGGGGCGTGCGCGTGTGCACGGGCCGTCCTCAGAGCTGCCAGGAACCGGTATCTGCATTGCTGGCTTCACCGCCGGCCTTGCTGTCCGCACCCAGCGAGAACACGTCGATTTCGCCGTGCGCCCCGGGAATCTGGTATTGGTACGGATGGCCCCACGGGTCATCCGGCAGGCGGTCCAGGTACGGGCTGACCGGCATCGTGCCGCCCTGCGGCGGTTTCACCAGCGCCTGCAGGCCCTGCTCGGCACTGGGGTAGCGGCCGTTGTCCAGCCGGTACAGCTTCAGCGCCTGCATCAGCGCAGCGATGTCCTGGCGCGCAGCGACCACGCGCGCCTGGTCCGGGCGATCCATCAGGCGCGGCACGATCAGCGCGGCAATGATGCCGATGATCACCACCACCACCATGATCTCGATCAGGCTGAAACCGTGTTGCCGTTTACCGCGACCGCGACGTTGCCTACGCATTGTTCCGCCCTCGTCATCCTGGAAGAGACCGCTGCACCATCGTCAGCGGTACATGTGTCAGTACGATAAACACGAGCCTTCAATCTGCTGCGGGAAGCTGCCGGCATGTGCGCGCAGCAGCGCGCTGTCCGGTGCGCAGAGCACGCGCAGCAATGCCGCAGGCACGTTCGTCACGGCATCAATCAGCGTGGCCATCACGATCACCGAGCGGCAGGCCTGCAGCAGCGCTGCGCACGCCGGCAGCGACACGATGCTGCCGGCATCCAGGCCGATGAAGCGCCGGTACAGCTGCTGGTGGTGCAGATCATCGTGCAGGCGCTGCGCGGTGTGCGGGGCATAGGCGGCCACCAGCAGCGCCGCACGCTGCTGCTCACGGCGGCCGATGCCATCGACCTGCAGCGCGGCCAGCACCGGTTCCGGCCAGCCTCGCAGGTGCGGATCGACCGCCTGCCGTAGCTGCAGCCACGGGTGCGTGCCGGCATCCAGTGCGCCCCAGCGCGCTGCGTCGATCCACGCATCGCTGGACAGCAGCCACACCCACGACTGCCCGTAACGCTGCACGCTCAATGGTGCGTGCCGCGCCTGTTCCAGCGCCTGGCTCAGGTGCCGGTCCAGGTCGAACATGGTCACGCGGCGGCCATCGTTCATTGCTGCTGTCCGCTCCGTGGCGCACAGCGCGCCATCCTCTGCAGAAGACGCAGCACATGGCGTGGATGCGACAGCCGGACATGCAGGATGTGCACTGCGTGGCAGCATCGCGCCACGGTCACGCGCGGGTCATCGCCCTGCAAGCATCCAGCGTGGCGCGTGGCGGCACACCGCCACTGCGCAGGGCGATGGCAGCCACGTCATCACGGCGTGCGAACGCCCGCAGCGCGTCCCACCACACGGGATCGTGCAGCTCGCGCTGCAGCCGCTCGTGCAGCAGCGGCAGGTGCCAGCCATCGATCGGCCCGCCACCGCCGCCGACGAACCAGTGCCACAGCCGGTGGTGCAGCACCTGGTCGTGCAGTGCAGGCAGCTCGAGCAGCGGCAGGGCCTGGCGTTGCAGCTGCAGTAGGTCCGCCAGCGGGTGCAGGCCGGGGTGAAAATCCAGCAGCGCCAGATGCCGCTGCCAGTACGCATCGGACACCACGCAGACCCACGGTGCGCCATAGCGGTGCACCATCAACGGCTGCTGCTGCATGGTTTCGAGCAATGCGGACAGATTGCGCCGCAGGTCCAGCACGCCGACGGTTTCGCTGCGCATCCCTGGCGTTCCCCCTGTACACCCGAACACGCGCCGGCAGGCTGCACGGCAACGCTCTATCCAATGACGGCAATGCGGCCCGGATAGCGACGCAGCCCGAGCGACAGCGTCTGCCGCAGCTGTTCCAGCGCCGCGTCCGGATCATCGATGCGGAAGCGCCCGCTGACCGGCTCGCGCGCCAGTGCAGCATCGCCCAGCAGCACCTTGCCGCGCCGGTAACGGTTGATCTCGGCCACCACGTCGGCCAGCGGCGCACGGCGGAACACCAGCATGCCCTCGGTCCAGGCGCTCACTTCGGCGGCCAGCGCTTCGGACACCACGCCGCTGAGGCGTTCGTCGTAGCGGGTCTGCTGCCCGGCCTGCAGTTGCAGCCGGCCTTGGAGGTGCTCGATGCGCACCGTGCCCTGCAGGCAGGTCACCCGCACCTGGCCGTCGGTGTTGCGCACGTCCAGCCAGGCCTGACCGGCGTCGGCCACCACGCAGCCGGCGCCGGCATACAGCGCCAGCCGGGCACTGCCACGGGCCTGCACCGCCGCCTGGCCCTGCAGCAGTTCGAAGGCATCGCCACGGCTCTTGCTGCGCCGGCGCAGGCTGGTCTGGGTATCCAGTTCGATGCTGACCTGCGGTGCCGGTTCGATGCGCTGGCGCTGCCCGGTACCGGTATGGAAATCGGCCGCCATGGCCGACACCGGCGGCCACAGCCCCAGCGGCGGGTGCAGCGCGGCCACCACGGCCAGACTGGCTGGCGTGGCCACGGCGGCGCCGAGGAAGGCGCGCCGGGTCCAGCGCTGGCGCGCGCTGCTGCGCAGCGGCTGCGCGGGCAAGGCCTGCCCTGCCATACGGATGCGCTCCCACTGCTGCCGCGCCTGGGCGAAGGCCGCGCGGTGCGCCGGATCGGCCGCGCACCAGCGGCGGAACTGCTCGCCTTCGGCGGCGGTGGCCTCGCCGGAGGTCAGCCGCACCAGCCACGCGTGTGCCTGGCGCTCGACGGCGTCGACCGGGCGGTGCGGAGTGTGCTCAGCGTCCATGGGGGCTCATGCCGTCCCCGCACGCTGTGGGGTTCTGCTCGGCGTCAAAGTGTAGACGGATGACGCGGCTCAGAACCGCAACGGGCTGCCCTGCGCGCTGCGCGCCGCCAGGTATTCCTGGGCCGCCTTCAGTTCGCGTTGCACCAGCCGCAGCGACACGCCCAGGCGCTCGGCCACGTCGCGCTGCTGCAGCCCATCCACGCGGATCGCCAGCAGGATGCCGCGGCGGCGTTCAGGCATGCGCTGCAGCAGGGCCACCATCTCCTCCAGCGCGAAATCCTGTTCGGCCACCTGCGCCGGGCCCGGGCCGGGATCGGCCAGGTCCATCAGCGCGTCCACTTCTTCCATGCTCAGCAGGCGGTAGTCGGCGCGCTGGCGGTCCACCACGGTGTTCATCGCCATGCGCAGCAGGTAGGCGGCCGGGTTCTGCACCGGGTCCAGGCGGTCACGGCGCGCGCTCAGGCGCATCCAGGTGTCCTGCAGCGCGTCGCCGGCCAGGTCTTCCGAACCCAGCCGGCGCACCAGGCGGCGCTTGAGGTCGTCGTAGGTTCCCAGCAGGTAGTCCATCAGGTCGACCGCGCCGGCCGTGCTGTTGTTCATGATCGGATCCTTGGAGTCATGGTCGGTTCGGGCCGGCAGCGCACTCGCGCCGCGTGCCATCGGGTCGCAGCTGCAGCACCACCGGCTGCGGCAGGCCGGCCAGCTCGGCCGGCAACTGCAGTTCACCCAGCGCGGCCAGCAGGCGCGCATCGCGGCGTGCGTTGCCACTGCCGGCACGCAGTTCGGGGGCCTGCACCTGGCCCTGTGCATCCAGTGCGAAGGCCAGCGTGGCGGCGTAGCCACCGGGGGTCAGCAGAGGTTCGCTGCACAGCACCGCACGCAGGCGCTGCTGCAGCAGGCCGTAACGGCGCTGACGCTGTGCCGGGTCGGGCACCGCGTCGTCACCGGCGGCAGGCATCGCCGCGGCCACGCCGGGGCGCAGCACCGCGCGCTGCGGGCCGGCCATCTCGACATCCACACCGGTGCCGCGCAGCAGCTCGCGCAGCGCCTGCAGCGGCGCCAGGTGGCCCTGCACGGGGTGGCTGCTGCGGCCCGCGGCGAGGTCGGCGGCGTACATCACCGACCACCCACTGGCGATGCTGAAGCGTTCGACCGCCTGTTCCAGCGGCTGCGCCGGCAGATCGAAACGCTGTGCGCGCTCGCCGGCGCGTGCGCCCAGGCAGGCGCACAGCAGCCACATGGCGATGGCGGTCTTCCATGGCGTGCGCGTGAAGTGTCCATTCAGCCCCCTGACGTAGAACACGTGACCCTCGGCAGCGACTGCAGCTGCGCTGGCTACGGGCCAGGTGGGCCGCGGTCCCTGCCCGGGACCGGCAAGCGGGGTCAAACGCTAACTGCATCACATGTCACTGCGATGACCGCCACGCACAGCGGTCATGCCAAACGAGCGCGCCCACCATGCGCGGAGGGCGCTTCAGAGCGGAAGCTGGGTGGTCTGCTTGATGCGCTGCATCGGAATTTCGGTCTTGGTGTTCTGCACGCCCGCGATCCGGTTCAGGTGCTGGATCTGGAACTGGCGGTAGGCATCGAGGTCGGCCACCGCCACGCGCAGCAGGAAATCGCAGTCGCCGGCCATCAGGTGGCATTCCAGCACTTCGGGCAGCGATTTGATGCTGTCGATGAAGTGGTTGGTGGTGTCCTCGTCCTGCCCACGCAGCCACACACGCACGAACACGGTGAAGCCAAGGCCGATGCGGGCGGCATTGAGCAGGGCCACGTAGCGGTCGATGTAGCCGGCGTCTTCCAGCAGCCGCACCCGGCGCAGGCAGGCCGAGGGCGAGAGGCCGACCTGGCGTGCCAGCTCCTAATTCTGCAGGCGACCATCGCGCTGCAGGGCATCGAGGATGCGGCGATCGAGGCTGTCCAGCTCGGTGTGCATGCAATGGCGCCTTTCGGGTGATGATTCGCACAGGATTGCGCAGGATGTCGATATTGACGCATCAACGCAACCCGATTCTGCGGCCGGCGGCCTACCATGATCGTCCCCCACCTGGTGACCACCATGCACACCCGCAGCACTGCCCCTCCCCTCACCCTGGACCCGACCGCCGGCACGCGCGGCGAATTCCTGCGCGGCCTGCGTGCCGGCCTGCCGGTGATGGTCGGCTTCATTCCGTTCGCGCTGGTGCTGGGCGCGCAGGCAGCGCAGAAGGGCCTGTCGGTGCTGGAAGTGCCGCTGATGACCGGCCTGAACTTTGCCGGCGGCTCGGAGTTCGCCGCCGTGGAACTGTGGACCTCGCCGCCGCACATCGCACTGATCGTGGCCATCACCGCGCTGGTCAACAGCCGCCACCTGCTGGTGGGCGCCAGCCTGGCCCCGCTGCTGCAGCACCTGCCGCGCCGCCGCGTGCTGCCGGCGCTGTTCTTCATGTGCGATGAGAGCTGGGCGCTGGGCGTGGCCGATGCACGCCGGCGCGGGCTCGGCTTCAGCCTGGCGTACTACCTGGGCGTGTCGGCCGGGCTGTACACGGTCTGGGTGGTGTGCACCACGCTGGGCGCGCTGGCCGGGCCGCTGCTGGGCGATGTGCATGCCTACGGGTTCGACATGGCCTTCCCGGCGGTGTTCCTGGTGCTGCTGCGCGGCATGTGGCAGGGCCTGCGTGCGGCACGGCCATGGCTGGTCAGCCTGCTGGTGGCCGCGGTGACCCACCTGCTGGTGCCGGGCGCCTGGTATGTGGCCACCGGCGCGCTGGCCGGTCTGGCTGCCGCTTGGCTGCTGGCGGAGAAGCAGGCATGAGCGGCGGGCTGAACGTCGGTGGTCTGATCCACTGGACATCGCTGCTGGCCATCCTCGGCATGGCGGCGGTCACCTACCTGACCCGCATCATCGGTTTCCTGGCCCTGCGCAACCGCCGCCTGAGCCCGCGCGCGGTCTCGGTGATGGAAGCCGCGCCGGGCTGCGTGCTGATTTCGGTGATCGCACCGGACTTCGTGGCCGACAACCCGGCCGACCTGATCGCGCTGGTCATCACCCTGGCGGCGGCCAGCCGCTGGTCGATGCTGCCCACGGTGCTGATCGGGGTTGCCGCGGCCGCCGGGCTGCGCTGGTTGATGGGCGGCGGCTAAGCGCGCATCACGGCGCCGTGGCGGCGGCGTGAAGCCCGGCCACGGCGCCGCCCACAGCGGTTTAGCCCGGCAGCTGGAAGATGGGCGCGGTCGCACTGCGGCGCCCCTTCCACTATTCCCGGAGCATGAGATGAGCCAGACGCCTTCCGCGCCGCGCCAGCAACGTGGTTTCGCCCGCATGGATGCCCAGCAGCAACGCCAGATCGCCGCCAAGGGCGGTCGCGCGGCCCACGCCTCGGGCAACGCGCATGAGTTCACCTCGTCCGAAGCACGTGATGCCGGCCGCAAGGGCGGCATCGCGGTCAGCCAGGACCGGCAGCACATGGCCCGCATCGGCCGCGAGGGTGGGCACGCCCGCCACGCCCAGCAGCGCTGAAACGTGGCGCAGCGCCGCACTTCGGCTCAGGCGCTGCTGGCCGCCAGCAGGCACAGGCTGTGCGCCGGCAGGGTCCAGCTGCCGTCCTCGCCCTGCTCCAGTGCGTCTTCGGGGGTCTGCAGCAGCACCTTGCGGAATGTCAGCGTGGCGTCGGAGGGCTGGAACGGCTGCGGTGACGCACCGGCGTTGACCAGCAGCGCCAGGCTGAGGTGGCGCCCCGGTTCGCGCAGGCCGCTGTCGGGGCTGCGGCCATCGAGCACGATCAGCAGCGCCCGGCGTTCGGGGTCGTGCCAGTCGCCGTCTTCCATGGCGGCGCCATCCGGTCTGCGCCAGTCCACATCGCGCACGCCCAGCTGGTCGTCCAGTTCCCCGCTCAGGAAGCGGTTGCGCCGCAGCAGCCCGTAGCGACGGCGCAGCGCCAGCGCCCGCCGCACGAACGCTGCCTGCGCCTGTGGGCCGGGCTGTGCGGCCCGTTCCCAGTCGATCCAGCTCAGCGGCGTGTCCTGGCAATAGGCGTTGTTGTTGCCTTGCTGGGAATGGCCGAACTCATCGCCGGCCAGCAGCATCGGTGTGCCCTGCGCCAGCAGCAGCGTGCCCAGCAGGTTGCGCATCTGCCGCGCCCGCAGCGCCATGATCCCGGCGTCGTCGGTCTCGCCTTCCACGCCGTGGTTGCAGGACAGGTTGTGCTCGTGGCCGTCGCGGTTGTCTTCGCCGTTGGCCAGGTTGTGGCGGTCGTTGTAGCTGACCAGGTCATGCAGGGTGAAGCCATCGTGCGCGGTGATCAGGTTCACGCTGGCCGACGGCCGCCGGCCCTGGTGCTGGAACAGGTCCGAGGAGCCGGTGAAGCGCGCGGCGAACTCCGGCAGCTGGCCGCCATCGCCGCGCCACAGGGCGCGGGTGGTGTCACGGAAACGGTCGTTCCATTCGGCCCAGCCCGGCGGGAACGCGCCCAGCTGGTAGCCGCCGGGGCCGATGTCCCACGGTTCGGCAATCAGCTTCACCTGGCTCAGCACCGGGTCCTGGCGCACCGCGTCGAGGAAGCTGCCGGACGGATCGAAGCCATGCCGCTCGCGGCCAAGAATGGTGGCCAGGTCGAAACGGAATCCGTCGACGCGCATCTCCGTCACCCAGTAACGCAGCGAGTCCATCACCATGCGCAGCGCGCCGGCATTGGTCAGGTCGAAGGTGTTGCCGGTGCCGGTATCGTTGATGTAATAGCGGCGGTCATCGGCCAGCCGGTAGTAGCTGGCGTTGTCGATACCCTTGAACGACAGCGTCGGTCCACGCTCGTTGCCTTCGGCGGTGTGGTTGTAGACCACGTCCAGGATCACTTCCAGCCCGGCATCGTGCAGCCGCGCCACCATCTGCTTGAACTCGGCCGCCGTGCCCAGCGACAGGTAGCGCGGGTGCGGGGCGAAGAAGCCGATGGTGTTGTAGCCCCAGTAGTTGCGCAGGCCGCGTTCGAGCAGGTGCTGGTCATCGATGAAGGCATGCACCGGCAGCAGTTCGATGGCGGTCACGCCCAGGTGTGAGAGGTGGTCCACCACCGCGTCATGGCGCAGCGCTGAGAATGTGCCGCGCTCGGCATGCGGCACGCCCGGGTGGCGCATGGTCAGCCCACGTACGTGCGCTTCGTAGATCACGCTGCGGTCCCACGGCGTGCCCGGCGCGCGCTCGCTGCCCCAGCTGAAGGCCGGGTCGATCACCGCGCACTTGGGCATGTAGCTGGCGCTGTCGCGGCGGTCGAAGCTCAGGTCACCATCACGGCGGCCCACGGTGTAGCCGAACAGGTGCGGCGCCCACTTCAGCTCGCCCACGATCTGCTTGGCATAGGGGTCCAGCAGCAGTTTGTTCGGGTTGAAGCGGTGGCCCTGGTCCGGCACATATGGGCCATGCACGCGATAGCCATAGCGCTGGCCGGGCCGCGCATCGGGCAGGTAACCGTGCCAGATCTCATTGGTGTATTCGGGCAGCGCGATGCGCTCCACTTCGCGGCCGCGCACATCGAACAGGCACAGTTCCACCCGCGTGGCGTGGCGCGAGTACAGTGCGAAATTGACACCCAGCCCGTCCCAGGTCGCGCCCAGCGGAAACGGCCGACCTTCTTTCACCCGTGAGGTCTGGTTCCACTTACGGCTGGCCATCGTCGGCCCCGGAGCGCGTGCTGCCTGCGGCGATCTCGGCCTGCACCAGCCGCTCGGCCATGTGCCAGTGGCGCTGTTCCTGTCCATCAGGCCGCCCCTCGGCTTCCCAGATCTGGTGCGCCAGCGCTTCGGTGCGCCGACGCTGTTCGCTTGCGTCCATTCCGTCATTCCCCTTCGGTGATCCAGACCGCCAGCGTGCCGCCATCCAGCAGCTGCGCCGCACGGGCGGTGCCATCGCACGTGAACGTGCGTCCATCCACGACGTTGCGCAGCGGCCCGACCGGCAGCCCTGTCAACGTCGCCGTGGTGTCTTCGTCGTACGCGTCCGCAGCCAGGCGCAGCCCATCGCTGGCCCAGGCCGGTGCTGTGGCACGCGCCACCAGCACCAGCAGGCCCTGCCCGTCATGGTCACGGCGGAAGCACAGCCAACCGCTGCGCGCCGGTGTGGCCAGCGGGCGCAGGCGGCCATGCGCGAACAGCTGCGGGTGCGCCTGCCGGCACTGCAGCAGCCGGTGCAGCAGCAGCGCCTTGGGCTGGCCGCTGTGCCAGTCCTGCAATGCCTGCACCCAGTCACCGTCACGCTGCAGCCACTGCTGGCGCTGCGCGAAATCCACCGGTCGCCGGTTGTCCGGGTCCACCAGGCTGAGGTCCCAGCCCTCGCCGCCCTGGTACAGATCGGGAATACCCGGCAGGCAGTGCTGCAACGCCAGCTGGGCCAGGCCATTGCGCGCGCCGGCGGCCGCCACCTCGGCCACGAATGCGGCCAAAGCGGTACGCACGGCAGCCAGCGCCGGGCCTTCCAGCAGATCGCGCAGCCAGTCCGCTGCGCGCTGTTCCAGCGCTTCGTCCGGGTCGGTCCAGCTGCTGAGCTGCTTGCCCTCGCGCAATGCCTTGCGCAGCCACTGGCCCAAGCGCTCGGCAAAATCGGCGGCCGGCGCGCCGTGCATCGGCCAGCTGCCCACCAGGGTCTGCCACACCATATAGCGCTGCGCAGCGGGCAAGGGCATCGGCGCGCCGGCCGCGGCGCAGCCGGCTTCCCATGCACGCACCGCTGCCTGCCACTGCGGCATGCGTGCGGTTACCGCGGCCAGCCGCGCCCGGCTGTCGGCGCCGCGCTTATGGTCATGCGTGGCCAGCGCCAGCATCGCGCGCGGGTGCCGGCGCGCCCGCGCCGCCGCGCGCGACAGCAGATCGCGCGCGTTCAACGCCACCCGCTCCGGTGCACTGCCCACGTCGTTGCGGGCCAGCCAGCGCCCATAGCGGTAGAAGCCGGTGTCTTCCACGGCCTTGGCATTCAGCGGTGCCGACAGCTGGCCGAAGCGCACGCGCAGCGCCGCTGCGGCGTCGCCTTCATCGCGAAGCGCCTGCCCGATCTGCTGCAGGGCAGCGCGGTCGGCATGGCCCAGCTGCGCCGCCGCCGCGGTTTCAGCCTGTACCAGTGCCTGCCGTTCGGCCGTGGTGTCCAGGGTGTAGGGTCGGTACACTGGGTAATGCTGCAGCAGCGCCATGCTGGCACGGCCCCACATCTGCACGGTCAGGTCAGCGGTTTCGTGGCGGTTGCCCTCACTGCCCAGCAGCACCCGCTGCAGGCGGCAGAAGTCACTCTGCAGCGCGCCGCGCAGCAGTTCGGTGCGGGACTGCTGCTGCAGCGCCTCGAAGCTGCGGCGGTCGCCACTGACCGATTGCCACTGGCGGCTGAGCGGGCGCACCGCGCGCGGGTCATGCAGCCACGCGCCGGCCTGGTCCATGAAGTCATAGCCGGTGGTGCCATCGCAGGGCCAGTCGGCCGGCACTGCCTCGTCCTCGGCCAGGATCTTTTCCACGTGCAGCGACAGTGCACCGGCGCCCAGCCCGCGCGCGGCACCGGCGGCATCCAGCGCCGCGCGCAGGCGCCGCACGTAAGCGCCAGGATCGGACAGACCATCCACGTGGTCCACGCGCAGGCCATCCACCCAGCCTTCGCGCACCAGCCGCAGCGGCAAGGCGTGCACGGCTTCAAACACATCGGCACGCTCGCAGCGCAGCGCCGCCAGCCCGGTGATGTCGAAGAAGCGGCGGTAGTTCAACTGGTCGTTGCCGCTGCGCCACCAGGCCAGCCGGTAATGCTGGCCCTGCAGCAGCGCCAGCAGGCGGTCGGCCGAGCCGTTGCAGGCCTCGGCCCAGGCCGGCCACTGCGCCGCCTCCAGCGGGTGCGTGGACGGCGACAGCGGCAGGCGCAGATCGTGATGGCGCAGGCACGGCCGTTCACCGCCGGCCTCCACCTGCAGCACGCCGGCCAGCAGCGCATCGTGCAGCGGGCGGTCCAGCACCGGCAGCCACAAGCGGCTGCCACAGCCCGGCGCGTTCCAGTCGATATCGAACCCGTCGGCATGGCGGCTGCGCCGGCCGTGCATCAGTACATCCGCCCACCACGGGTTGTGCGGGTTGGCGGCCAGGTGGTTGGGCACGATGTCCAGCAGCAGGCCCATGCCGGCCTCGCGCACGGCGCTGGCCAGGCGCAGGAAGGCCGCTTCGCCCCCCAGTTCCGGGTTGATCGTGCAGGGATCGGTTCCGTCGTAGCCATGGCTGGAGCCGGGTGTGGCGGTGGCGATCGGGGACAGGTACAGATGGCTGATGCCCAGCGCGGCGAAGTACCCCACCTGCGCGCGGGCCGCATCGAAATCAAAACCCGCGTGCAGCTGCAGGCGGGCGGTGGCGCGCAACGGAATCATGCAGCCTACTCCACGGTTCTGCGTGCCGCGGCAATGGCGTCGATGCGCTGTGCCACGGCGGGTTCATCCACATGCGCCGGCAACCGCCGGCGCCAGTTCGGGTGGTTGCCGACCGTGCCGGGCAGGTTCACCTGCGCGCGGCTGGCCAGCAGGTCTTCGGCCGGGTACAGCGCCAGCGGTGCCGGGGCGGTGGCCACCAGTTCCAGCCCGGCCTGCGCCAGCGGCATGCCGGCCAGACCCTGCGTGTCGGCCAGGGCCTGCAGCGCGGCGGCATCGGTGGCGCGCGCCTGCAGCGCGGCCTTGCGATCGTCCAGCTCACCCAGCCGCGCCCGCCAGCGCAGGTCGCGACCGCGCAGCCAGCCCACCAGCGGCGGCAGATCGTGGGCGGACGGCATGGCCACCGCCGTGCGCCGCCACTGTGCCGGGGGCAGGAAGGCCGCGCCGTTGCGGCTGAACGGCAACACGTCGATCCCCAGCACGCCGCGCGCGGCCAGCGCCTGGCGGATGCCGGGCGGCACCACGCCCAGGTCCTCGCCGATCAGCACGCACTGCTGCCGCCACGATTCCAGCACGGCCAGGTTCAACAGGTCTTCAAACGGATACTCCAGGTACACGCCAGCACCGGCGCCGGCACCGCGCGGCAGCACCCACAGCCGTTTCAGCGCGAGAATGTGGTCGATGCGCAGGCCGCCGCGGTCGCGCATCACCGCACGCAGCAGCGCGATGAACGGCGCAAAGCCCTGCTGGCGCAGCGCCAGCGGCGAATAGTGGGTGATGCCCCAGGCCTGCCCGTTGGGGTTGAACGCATCCGGTGGTGCGCCCAGTTCCAGGCCCTGCAGCAGCGTGCTGCCCAGCAGGCGGGCTTCGCTGCCTTCGCTGGCACAGCCCACCGCCAGATCGGCCACCAGGCCGATGGCCTGGCCGGCCTGGCGCGCCTGCTGGTGCACCTCCCGCCATGCGCGGCTTGCCAGCCACTGCCCGAAGGCGTGATCGTCGGCAGGGGCCGCGCCCTGCGCGGCGGCCTGCGTGCAGTACTGCTGCAGCGCACTGCCCGCCTGCTGCTGCCACCACTGCACTTCGGCCCAGCGCCCGGGCTGGTGCGCCTGCAACCACTGCCGTGCCTGCTGCAGCCAGCGCCATTTCAGTGCGGCTGCGCCGGGCCAGTCGATCAGATGCGCCGTGCCGGCCCCGGCAATGCGTGCGGCCAGCGCCGGGTCGTCGGCCAGCACCGCCTGCGCAGCCTCGGGCAGCACCTGCCGCAACGATGCCTGCAACGGGTCCAGCCAGCGCCGGTCGCTGGGCGAATACGGGCTGTAGCCCGGGCCGGGTGGCAGGCCAGCATGCAACGGGCTCAGCCCGAGTGCGCAGCCGCCCTGCCGCTGCATGCGCGCCAGCCACGACTGGCAGCCGGCGCTGTCACCGATGCCGGCATCGCCTTCGCTGCGCAGGCTGTACACCTGCACCGCCACACCCCAGCCATGCACCACTTCCTGCGGCCACCAGGCGCGCGCGGGTGCCACGGCCACCGCAATGCTGCGCGCCCCCTGCTGCCACTGGTAGTACCCCGGTGCGGCCGGTGCCGGCCAGCGCCCGTGGGCATCGGCGCACACCGCCAGCGCATGGCCGCTCTCGTCCACCCACACGGCCGGTGCGGCGCTGCCGCCCAGCGCCAGCGGCTGCCCGCACTGCGCGGTACGCAACGCCTGCGTGGCCACCACCGGTGCATCCGGCTCCACCTGCAATGCCTGCAGCACACGGCGCAGTACCGCCTCGGGCACCTCGCGTGCGGTGCCGGCAACGTCCACCCACTGCGGGTGCAATCCCGCCGCCCGCGCAATTCTGTGCAGCTCCGCCGTGCCGCTCATGCGGCCACCCAGCGCAGCTGCAGGCCCCCGCGCGCCGGCAGCACCGCACCTTCGCCACCCGGCGCCAGCGCGGTGGCCTGCGGCAGAGCGTGCACCACCGCTTCGGGCCCCACGTTCACCACAATCCACCACTGCCCCTGGGGCAGCTGCCAACCGGCCTGCACTGCACCCTCACCCAGCACCGTGCTGCCCAGCGAGCGCGCCTGCGCCAGCCCCGGCTGCAGGTAGTGGCGGCGCAGTGCCAGCAACGCGTGCAGGCGCTGCATCCAGCCTGTGGCCGCGGCATCGTCGGCCGCCGGCATCGTCACCTGGCTGGCGGTGAAGCTGGCCGGTGCATTCGGGTCGGGAATGCGCGCACGCTGCTCTTCGTCGCTGAACGAAGCAAAGCGCGCGAATTCCCTGCGGCGGCCTTCGCGCACCGCGTCGTCCAACGGTGCCTGGTAATCGGTGAAGAACAGGAACGGCGCACGCGACTGCCAAGGCTCGCCCAGGAACAGTAGCGGAATCATCGGGGTCAGCACGGTCAGCGCCAGCGCCGCATGCAGGCATTCCGGCGGTACCAGTGCCGCCAGCCGGGCGCCTAAGGCGCGGTTGCCCACCTGGTCATGGTTCTGTGCAAACACCACGAAGCGCGCCGGCGACAGATCGCCGCTGGGTTCACCACGGGCCACGCCGTGCAGGTCCGGCTCGCCCTGCCAGGCGAAACCCTCGGCCAGGCAGCGGGCCAGCAGCGATTCGGCACGGCCGGCATAGGCGGCGTAGTAGCCTTCGTCTTCGCCGGTCAGCATCACGTGCAGCGCGTTGTGGAAATCGTCGTTCCATTGCGCGGTGAAGCCGTCGCGCAGCAGCGCGGCCTGGTTGGCTTCGTTTTCCAGCACCAGGTGCGCCTGCGGCACCTGCGCATGCACCTCGGCGGCCAGCCTGCGCAGGAAACCGTCGTCGGCGATGGCGTGCACCGCATCCAGGCGCAGCCCGTCGAAACGGTACTCGCGCAGCCACATCAGCGCGTTGTCGATGAAGAAGCGCTGCACTGCCGGCTGGCGGAAGTCGATGGCCTCACCCCACGGCGTGCTGCGGTCGCTGCGGAAGAACGGCGCGGCATAACGGGCAAGCAGGTTACCCTGCGGGCCGAAGTGGTTGTAGACCACGTCCAGCAGCACGGCCACGCCACTCGCATGGGCGGCATCGATGAACGCCTTCAGCGCATCCGGGTCACCGTAGGCCTGTGCCGGCGCATACGGAAACACCCCGTCATAGCCCCAGTTGCGCGTGCCCGGGAACTGCGCCACCGGCATCAGCTCGATCGCGGTGATGCCCAGCGCCACCAGCGCCGGCAGCTGCGCCTGCAGCGCCGCATAGCCACCGGCGGCGGCCACATGCACTTCGTAGATCACCATGTCGGCCCACGCCACGCCCTGCCAGCCATCGCTGCGCCAGCGGTAGTGGTCCGGCCGCCACAGCGCGCTCGGACCGTCCACACCCTCCGGCTGCCATCGCGAGGCCGGGTCGGGCACGCGCGCCTGGCCATCAATCAGGAACCGGTAGGTGTCGCCGTGGCTGGCAGAAGCCGTGGCACGGTGGATGCCATCGTCGCCGCGTCGCATCGGCAGCGTGGCGTCGTGCAGCAGCAGGTCCACCCGCTGCGCGTCCGGGGCCCACAGCTGGAAGCCGAACACCCCCTCCTGCCCGGCCAGCGGCCAGGCTCCCAACCGCACCGGCGCGGCAGTCATGCCACCGCCTGCAGGTACAGCGTGGTGAACGGCGGCAGGGTCAGCCGCAGTGATTGCGCGTGGCCATGCATCGGGACCGCGTCGGCGGCCACCGCGCCCAGGTTGCCCAGGTTGCCGCCGGCGTAATGCTGGCTGTCGGTGTTCAGGCGTTCCTGCCAGTGCCCGGCACTGGGCACACCCACGCGGTAACCGTGGCGCGCCACGGGAGTGAAGTTGCTGACCACCAGCAGCGGCGGCGCGTGCCCATGCGGGTCCTGGCGCACGAAGGCATAGACGCTGTTGCGGCTGTCATCGCCCACGCTCCAGGCGAAGCCGCGTTCGTCCTGCTCATTCTGGTGCAGCACCGGCGCGCTGCGCAGCACGCCGTTCAGGTCCGCCACCAGGTTGCGCAGGCCCAGGCCCTGCGCGCTGCCGGCCTGCGCCCAGTCCAGCTGGGCATCATGGTTCCATTCGGCCTGCTGGCCGAACTCGCCGCCCATGAACAGCAGTTTGCTGCCCGGGTGCGCCCACATCAGGCCGTAGTACGCGCGCAGCTGGGCGTACTGGTCGTGGCGGTTGCCGGGCAGCTTGCCCAGCAGCGAGTGCTTGCCGTGCACCACTTCATCGTGCGAGAGCGGCAGCACGTAACGCTCGGAAAACGCGTAGACCAGCCCGAAGGCGATCTCGCTGTGGTGGTGCTGGCGGTGCACCGGGTCGCGCTGCAGGTACTGCAGTGTGTCGTGCATCCAGCCCATGTTCCATTTGTGGGTGAAGCCCAGCCCACCCTGCTCCACCGCGGCCGTCACGCCGGGCCACGCGGTGGATTCCTCGGCCACCACCAGCAGGTCCGGCACGCGCTGGCGCAGCGTCTGGTTCAGTGTCTTCAGGAAGGCCACCGCTTGCAGGTTCTCGCGGCCGCCATGCTCATTGGGCACCCACTGCCCATCGGGGCGGCTGTAGTCGCGGTACAGCATCGACGCCACCGCATCCACGCGCAGCCCGTCGATATGGAAGCGCTCCACCCACTCCAGCGCACTGCCGACCAGGTAGGCTGACACTTCATTGCGCCCGTAGTTGTAGATCAGCGTGTTCCAGTCCGCATGCAGCCCTTCGCGCGGGTCGGCGTGTTCGTACAACGCGGTGCCATCGAAGCCCTGCAGGCCATGCCCATCGTTGGGGAAATGGGCACTGACCCAGTCCACGATCACGCCGATGCCGGCCTGGTGGCAGCGGTCGACGAAGCGGGCGAATTCGTGCGGAGTACCATGGCGCGCGGTGGGCGCGTACATGCCCAGCGGCTGGTAGCCCCACGAGCCGCCGAACGGGTGTTCGCTGATCGGCAGCAGCTCGATATGGGTGAAGCCCAGCCCCTGCACGTGCGGAATGAGGGTATCGCCCAGCGTGGCCCAGTCCATCAGCCCGCCATCGGCCGCCCGCTGCCACGACGGCGCATGCACTTCATAGATGGACAGCGGCGCGCCGACACCGGCCGCCCGGCGCTGCTGCAGCCAGGCCTGGTCGTGCCACTGCAGCGGCGTGGCATCGGGTACGCGCGAGGCGGTGGCCGGCGGCAGCTCGGCCCAGCGTGCCATCGGGTCGCACTTGTCGGGCAGCACCTGGCCATCGGCACCGACAATGCGGAACTTGTACGCTGCCCCGGCCTGTACGCCGGGCAGGAACAGTTCCCACACGCCGGCAGCATGGCGCAGCCGCATCGGGTGGCGACGGCCGTCCCAGCCGTTGAAATCGCCCACCACGGCCACGCGCTGTGCATTCGGTGCCCACACCGCAAAGCGCACGCCGTCGATGCCCTGCACCTGCAGCGGCACTGCCCCCAGCGCCCGCGCGGCATCGCCATCACCGGCATGGAAGCGGCGCAGCGTGTCATCGTCCAGCAGCGGCCCGAACGCGTAGGCGTCGTGCTCGTCCTGCACGCCATCACGGAAATGCAGGCGCAGCAACGGAACGGCTTCATCACCGGCCGGGCCTTCGAACAGACCCGGCAGTGGGCCTGGCTGCAGCGCCCAGCGCTGGGTGCCGGCGATGACGTCCACCTGCTGCGCGTGCGGAACCAGCACCCGCAGGCGGCGCTCACCGTCGGCGTCGCGGTGCGGGCCCAGCCAGGCGAAGGCATCGGCCGGGCGGGCGTGCACCAGATCATGCAACGCTGCCGGCACCCTGTCGGTCAACGGCTCAGCGGCCGCCACCGTCATCTCACCCGCCTCCAGCGTGCCGCACCTCCCTGCACCCTGCCCGTCCTCCTGCATGCTCATGCGGCCACCGGCTGCGCCATCTGGCAGGTCTGCCGGTACAGCGCCAGATAGGCGCGCGCAGCGGTTTCCCAGCCACCTTCGCGCAGCATCGCGGCGCGGCGCATGGCCTGCAGCAGGGCCGGTAGGCGGAAGGTGCGCAGCGCGCGCTCCACGCAGCGGCGCAGGCCATCGGCATTGGCGCCGTGGAACAGGAAGCCGGTCACCCCGTCCTCCACCGTATCCACCAGGCCACCGGTGGCGTGCGCCACCGGCAGGCAGCCGAAGCGCTGCGCATACATCTGGCTCAGCCCGCACGGTTCGAAGCGCGACGGCATCAGCAGGAAATCGGCACCGGCAAACATCTGCCGCGCCAGCCGCTCCTCGAAACCGATGTAGGCGCCCACGCGGCCGGGGAAGCGCTGCGCCAGCGCCCGCACCTCGGCCTCCACCTTCGGCTCGCCGCCGCCGATGATGACCAGCTGGCCACCGGCGGCCACGATCTGCGGCGCCACATCGCAGGTGATGTCCAGGCCCTTCTGGTGCACCAGGCGCGAAACCACGGCAAACAGCGGCCCGTTGGACGGCGCCAGCCCGAACGCTGCACGCACCGCCTGCGCGTTGGCCAGCCGGCCACCCCATTCACCAATGCCGAAGTGCGCACTCAGGTGCTGGTCTGAACGCGGGTCCCAGCTCGGGTCGATGCCGTTGACGATGCCGCTGAGGTGGCCACCGGCCGCACGCCGCGCCAGCAGCTCGTGCAGGCCGCAGCCATCATCCGGCGCGGTGATCTGCTGCGCATAGCGCAGGCTGACCGTGTTCAGGCACGTGGCATGGGTGATGCCCGCCTGCAGGAACGAGAGCTGCCCATGGAACTGCAGTTCGTCCAGGTGGGCCTCGGGAATGGCCAGCGGTGCGGCCAGTTCGCGCGGGAACAAGCCCTGATAGGCCAGGTTGTGGATGGTCAGCAGGGTCGACACCGGCGTGCCGTCCCAGCGCACGTACGCCGCCGCAAGCGCCACCGGCCAGTCGTTGAGGTGCAGCAGCTGCGGCGCCCAGTCCAGGCCCACGCGCCCGGCAGCCATCTCGGCCGCAGCGTGCGACAGCGTGGCAAAGCGCAGTGCGTTGTCCGGCCACTCCTGGCCGTACGCATCGGCGTAGGGCGTACCTTCGCGTTCATACAGCGCCGCCGACAGCAGCACGTAGATCGGCAGGCCATCGGCCTGCAGCGCCAGGCCCAGGCGGCAATCCGGCAGCGCGCCGCGGCCGGCCACCACGCCCGCCTCGCGCAGCTGCGGCAGGCGCGCCAGCACCTCCGGGTAACCGGGCAGCAACACGCGTGCATCGCAACCGGAGCGCACCGCACGCGGCAGCGCGGCGGCCACATCGCCCAGCCCGCCCGCCTTGATGAAGTCGGCCATTTCGGTGGCAGCGAACAGCACGCGCTGCTGTACCCGCGGCGGTGCCAGCGTCAGCGGCGCGTCCGGAATGCGACGGCGGCGCAGCGGCGTGACGGTAGCGGGCTCCAGCGGGGAAGCGGCGGCAGGCAGTTCGGCAACGATGGCCATGGGGGTCTCTACGAAAAGGTAAGCAGCCGCCATCGGCGTCCCCGGCGGGGACACTGGATGGGAAGGGAGGTCGGCGCGGGACGTGGGGGACGTCAGCGAAGGCTCATTGCGAATCTATACCTGTGTGTGATCAACCACCCGTGAAAGGTGGGAGATTCCTTTGTGACAACACGGCATGAGGTGAGTACCGCCGGTTCGCAGCCGCGCCACGCGCAACCGCTGCGACGCCGTGTCGTACCCGCGCGATCGCCTGCACTTGATCCATATCAAGCGGCCTGCGTGTGCAGGCGCGTATCTCTATTCACGAACCCGCCGCGCCACGCCGGCCGGCCCCAACGAGGACACCGTGATGCGCTACGCCCCCGACGACACCCAGCTGCTTGCCGCCATGCAGAACGTGATGGTCATTTCCACCACCGACCTGCAGGGCAACATCACCTACGCCAACGACCTGTTCTGCACGCTCACCGGCTTCGCCCGCGAAGAACTGATCGGCCAGCCGCACAGCATCGTGCGCCACCCCGATGTGCCCAAGGCGGTCTACAAGGACATGTGGGACACCATCAAGGCCGGGAAGACCTGGACCGGCATCGTGCCCAACCTGGGCAAGGGCGGTGCGCTGTATGTGGTGGACAGCACCGTGCAGCCGCTGTTCGATGCCGCAGGCAACATCACCGCCTACATCAGCATCCGCCGCGTGGTGAACGACCTGATGCAGAACTACGACCTGGTCGAGTTCAGCAAGGAGAAATTCGACGATGCCTACAAGGCCGCGTGAACACCCCCGCTGCCCCGGCCCGCCTGCTGGTGGGCTTCGCCTCCGAATCGGGCAACGCCCGCGCCCTGGCTGAGCGCCTGGGCGCGGACCTGCAGCCGCAGGGCGCACAGGTGCTGCCGCTGAATGCGATCGACGTGGCCGGTCTGGGCCCCGGCGATGTGCTGCTGGCAGTGGTCAGTTCCTTCGGTGATGGCGAGCCGCCAGCCAATGGCGAACGCTTTTTCGAAGCGCTGCAGCAGCTGCCCGCCCTGCCCGGCCTGCGCTATGCGGTGTTCGGGCTGGGCGATACCGGCTACCCGCGCTTCTGTGGTTTCAGCAAGGCACTCGATGCGGCACTGCATGCGCGCCAGGCGCAGCCGCTGCTGCAACGCGTGGATGCCGACCTGGGCTACGCGGCGTTCTACCAGCAGTGGCTGCCGCTGCTGCAGCGCGTGCTGGCCGGCGATGCGGAGGCCGGACGCGGGCTGTGCCTGCAGGTGACCCCCTACGCCGAAGCCAATGCGTTTGCCGCACCGGTGCTTGAACGCCGCCGGCTGAACAGCCACGGGCCGGCGGCCTGGCACCTGCAGCTGGACATCAGTGGCAGCGGCATGGCCTACCGTGCCGGCGACACCCTGCACGTGGTGCCGCAGAACGATTCCGCCCTTCTGCAGGCGCTGGCCAGCTGGTATGGCGATGCGGCCGCGCACCGCCTTCTGCAGGATCGTGAACTGCGCCTGCTGGGCAAGGGCGTGCTGCGCGAGATCGCCCGGCTGGGTGGCAGTGAAGCCCTGAAAGGCCTGCTGAAGATCAGCCGCAAGCGCGAGCTGGACGCCTACCTGCACGGGCTGGACCTGCTGGACGTGCTGCAGGACCATGCCACGCCCGCCATTGTCCCGCTCGCTGTACTGGTCGCCCTGCTCTCGCCCTGCCTGCCGCGCGCATATTCCATCGCCTCACACCCGGGTAATGGCCGCCTGAGCCTGTGCGTGCGTGAAGTGCGCTACGCCCTGCGTGGCCGCGAACGCGCCGGCACCGCCACCGGCAGCCTGCTGCATGGCGCCGCCAGCGCGAGTGTCTACTGCCGGGCCAATCCCGGCTTCCACCTGCCCGGGCAAGGCGATGCCCCGCTGTTGATGGTCGGCACCGGCACCGGCATCGCCCCGCTGATGGGGCTGCTGCAGGAACTGCAGGCCGGCGGCCGCGCGCCCGAAACCCACCTGGTGTTCGGTGAAAAACACCGCGAGCATGATTTCCTCTACCGCGAGCAGCTGCAGGATTGGCACGCCCGTGGCCTGCTGGCCGGCCTGCACACCGCGTTCTCCCGCGATGGCACCGAGAAGGTCTACGTGCAGCACGTGCTGCAGCAGCAGGCCGGGCAGGTGAAGGCGCTGCTGGCACGCGGCGGCCACCTGTACCTGTGCGGCAACAAGGCGCACCTGGAAAGTGCGGTACGCCAGGCCATCGATGCGATCGCCGGCGAGGGCCACTGGAACCAGCTGCGCAGCGAAGGCCGCGCCCACTGCGAGCTGTATTGAACCGGCAGCGCGCGATCAGTCGCCCTGCTCTTCCCCGCGCGCCAGGAGCGCCAGCCGTTCCGGCTGCAGCACCACCACCTCGCGCTGTTCCACCGCCAGCACGCCATCGTCCACCAGCCGCCGCAGCACGCGGCTGGCGGTCTCCGACGCCATGCGCAGGTAGTTGGCGATTTCATTGCGTGCCATCACCAGATGGAAGCGCGTGGCCGAGAACCCGCGGCGCGCATAGCGCTCGGACAGGTCTAGCAGGAACGCCGCCATCCGCGTTTCGGTGCGCTGCGTGCCCGAGAGCAGCGCCACCTTGCCGATCTCCGCGCTCAGCAGCCGGAACAGCTGCGCCTGCAGCCCCGGCATGCGCGTGGCCAGCACGCTCATCTTCGGGAACGAGAACCGGCACAGGTATACCGTGTCCAGTGCCACTGCATGGCAGGGGTAGCGCGCGCCATGAATGCCGCTCAGGCCGATCACCTCGCCGGGCAGGCTGAAGCCGAGGATCTGCTCGTTGCCCTGCCCGTCGTCGGCCACCGTCTTGACCACGCCGGCGCGCACCGCGGCGATGGCATCGAACGCATCGCCGGCGCGGAACACGTAGTCGCCGGCATGGAACGGGCCCACATGGTCCACCAGCACATGCAGTTCGCCCAGCGCGCTTTTGTCGTAGCCCTGCGACATGCAGGACTCGGAAAACGCGCAGGTGCTGCAGAAATGCAGCGCATCGCCATCGTCCGCCGCGGCCGGGTTCGGCGTGGCCGCAGGCAGCCGGCTCACGGCTGGCCCGCCCCATCGGCGTCCACCGCCAGCTGCAATGCGATCACGTTGCCATCATCCAGGTAGATGCGGAAGGCCAGGCCGTCCGTTGCCGGCAGCGGTGCCAGCGCTTCCACCGGCTGGCGCGGCAGCACGATGCGGCAGAACGTGGACCCGTCCAGCAGCACCGGCGCGTCGCCACCGTGCAGCGACAGCGCCATTGTCCAGCCACCGGAGGCACCGAAGCCGGTCACGTTCTCGATGGTTTCACCGGCCAGCAACGTCGCCAGCTCTGCCGGTGCCAGCCGCAGCTGCACGTGCTGCGCCTGCAGATGCACCTTCATGCCACCACCGGGGGCAGAACGCCGCAGCGGGCCGAAGGCAGGGGGGCGGCGTGTACGCGGTCTGGCATCACAGAATCACTGCAGGTGGGGCGAGGGTCGCCATTTTAAACGCTGGCGGCCAGCGCGCCCGCTTGCATGGGTATTCGTTGGCACTCTGTCGTGTTTCAACCCTGCTCAACGGCCGGCAAGGTGGCTCTGGTTCGCTGTCCACACGGCCGCCAACCGTGGCATTCCGCACCAGACCGGGTGCAGATGGTGTGCCACCGAAAACGGGTGACCGGGCCTCGACGCCCGCGACGTAAGACGTTGTTTATGCTTGTCAGTCGGCCTCACCCTGTCTGGCGTCGGCTGGCGCTCCGTCTGCCGGCCATGGCGGGCGGTGCGTGGGGGTCTTCGGGCCCGCCGGTCTCGTCTAACGTCCCGGTTTCGAGCCACGTACCGTCCGCCACCTTTGTTGAGTGGCGGCTACCGTTTGCCCTGCACGGAGCACTGCCATGAACGCAACGGAATTCCCTCCCCTGCACGCCCACCACGACCCGGCCGACGCCGAGCGCCGGGCCGCGCAGGTGCCCGAACCGGACCGCCTCACGCTGGTGGCGGCGCTGAAGCAGATCGCTACCGGTGCGGCGGCTGACGGCCAGCCCTGGCCCGAACGGCACCAGCTGCCCGGGCGGCGCATGGCACTGGCCGACGCCGATTGCGCGCTGGCCGGCCTGCGCGTGGTGCAGGAACTGCTGTTGGCGGCGGAGCGCACGCGCCAAAACGGCGAGCCCGACGACTATGTCGGCGACCGGGTGATGGAAGGATTGATGATGGCCTGCGTGGCACTGAGCGCACAGGTGGGCGAGCGGCTGCGCCCGGAAGGGTGACGGAACGCCGCTGCGGGTGCACGTACCGCACTACACTGCCTGTCCGTCACCAGACGCGCCCCATCCGGGACCCCTCAGATGCTGATCGACACCTACCTGCGTACTCATTTCATTGAAAAGGACGTCTTTGCTGCGCAGGCCGGTATTGCGGTGGCACGCCTCGACGAGCTGATCGCGGCCCAGGCCATTCCCGCGCCCAGCTATACCTGCAACGGTGTGGCGATCCACTCGGCGGTGTTTGGCGACATCGCGATCACCGAACCCGTGCACGGCGCGTTCTTCCGCCCACAGTGTGTGCGCTGGGGGGTGCTGGCCGACCAGGCCGCACCCGGGCAGGAGCGCGTCGCAGTGCTGGCGCAGCTGGAAGACGAGCTTGCACAGGCGCTGCAGCCGTACTGCAGCACCCCCGAGGCGGTGCAGGCGCGGGTGCAGGCCTACCTGCCCTACTTCTTCAACGGCACCTTCGGGCTGTGCGTCGCCGACCCGTCCAGGGGCGCAGGCATCGTGCGCAAGGAAATGCTGCAGGAGCAGCTGATCGAGGTCACTGCCAACGGCAGCGAGCTACACCCTGCCGGCTACCCGCCGGCGCAGCTGCTGCAGCTCATCGACGACTACGCCGCTGCGGCGATGCCTTTTTCACCGGCCGAGTACGCGCGCAGCAGCAGGAAGCGGCTGGTGGATGACCTGCGGCCCCGGGTGGAAGGCGCGTAGGCGGCGTGGCGGCGCGCAAGCTCGGCGCGGCCTGAGTACAGCACGCTTCCAGAACCCGGCAGCGGCACCAGCGTCTGCACGCTGCACGCACTACGCCTCAACGCCCTGCCCGCTCCCACGGCGCACGCACCGGCGTCTCCACCCGCAGCGCGCCGCCTTCCACGGCCGCCACCGCGAACAGGGTCTCGCGCAGCTAGCGGTGCGCGGCGTCCGCCTCGTGCCGTGGGTGCCAGGCGGCATGCATCACGAAGCCATCCACCTGCACTTCCGGCGGCAACGGCAGCAGGTCCAGATGGTCGAAACGGGCCAGGAAGCGCTCGGGCAGCACGCAGACATGGTCGGTCACCGCCAGCACCAGCGGCGCCATGTGGTACTGCTGCACCGACACCCGCACCTGGCGGCTGCGGCCCTGCCGGGCCAGCAGATCATCCATGAAGCCATGGAAGTTGCCGCCATCGCCGGACACCAGCACATGGCCCAGCGCGCAGTAGGCCTCCAGGTCCGATGCCGAGGTACCGCGCGGGTGACCCTTGCGCTGCGCCATCACGTAACGCTCGCGCAGCAGCGGCTGCACGTGCAGGCCCGGCGGCACGGCGAAATCGGCGCAGATGAGCAGGTCCGCCGCGCCGCGCTCCAGCCACGCACCGGCCTGCAGCGCGGGCACGTTCTGGATGCCGACCTGCACCTGCGGCGCGGTGGCGGCAATCTGCCGCAGCAGGTCCAGCCCGACCATCACCGTGCCGTTGTCGCTGGCCAGCAGCTGGAACGTGCGTGCATCACGCGCGGGGTCGAAGCCGATGCCCCGGTTGAGCGCAGCATCCACCTGCTGCAGGGCCGCCCGCAGTGAATCGCGCATGGCCAGTGCGCGCGTGGTCAGGGTCATGCCGCGCCCCTGGCGTGCGGGTATCAGCAGCGGGTCGCCCACCAGTTCCCGCAGCCGCGCCGGCTGGCTGACGTGCAGCCGGGCCGCGGCACGGGTGACGTTGGCCTCTTCCAGCAACACGTCCAGCGCGCCCAGCAGCGCCAGGTCGGCACCGCGCAGGCTGGGCCATATATCCGCCATTTGGATTACTCGTATACCAACAATCGATTTCCAACATAGCTCAGCGCTGCCGACACTGCGTAGCCCCACCCACGAGGCCGCCCCCATGGCCCTGCACGAACCCGAACGCCCGGCGCTGCGCGCCCTGGCCAGTGCCAACTTCGCCATCGGCATCATGTCCTACGGGCTGGTCGGCGCGCTGCCGGTGCTGGCGCACGCCTGGCAGCGCACGCCGGGTGACACCGCCCTGCTGCTGGCGGCCTTTTCCATGGCCTACGTACTCGGCGCGCCGCTGATCCAGATGACGCTGGGCCACCTGGAACGGCGGCGCCTGCTGCTGGCTGGCGTGGCGGCGATGGCACTGGGCACGCTGGCCGCTGCCATGGCCAGCAGCTTCAGCGCCCTACTGCTGTGTCGGGTGGTCACCGGCCTGGCGGCCGGCGCGGCGGCCCCGGCGGCACAGGCCATCGGCGTGGAAATCACTCCACCCGCGCGCCGGGGCCGTGTCCTGGCCGTGGTCTTCGCCGGGGTCACGCTGTCGTCGGTCATT
The DNA here is from genome assembly GCA_009912235.1 of Stenotrophomonas maltophilia. Lineage (GTDB taxonomy): Bacteria > Pseudomonadota > Gammaproteobacteria > Xanthomonadales > Xanthomonadaceae > Stenotrophomonas > Stenotrophomonas maltophilia_AV. The sequence goes on along the minus strand of WNDS01000001.1, from coordinate 136,829 downwards.
GCCGCACCGCTGATGGCCTTCGTGTCCCACGCGTGGGGCTGGCGCGCGGTGTTCTTCGGGCTGGCCGCGCTGGTGCTGGCCAGCGGCGCCTGGATGGCCAGCACGGTGCACGACCGCAGCTGCGGCACGCGCATGCAGCCGGCCCAGCTGCTGCGCCTGCTGCTGCGGCCGGCCACCGCCAGCGGTCTGTCGGTGATGGTACTGCAGACCGCGGCGTTCTTCGCCACCTACACGCTGGCACTACCATTGGCCACCGCCCGCTTCGGCAGCAGTGCGGCGCAGGCCGCCTTTGCGCTGCTGGCGTTCGGCGTGGCGGGCGTGGCCGGCAACCTGCTGGCGCAGCGGCTGTCACTGAAACACAGTGCAGTGGCCCTGCTGCGTGCGGTGATGGCGGTGATGCTTCCGCTGTTCGTGGTGCTGGGGCTGCTGGGCGCCTGGCCCGGCAGCGACGGGCTGCGGCAGCTGCTGGCGCTGTGCCTGCTGGTGGCATGGGCGCTGATGCAGGACCTGTTCTACCCCTCGCAGCTGCGCCGCGTGGTGGAGCTGGAACCGGATGCGCGCGGCATGATCATCGCGCTGAACTCCGCCTCCATCTTCATCGGCATCTCGCTGGGCGCTGCGGTCGGCGGGCGGGTGGCCGACCACCTCGGCGTCGGCCTGCTGGCGCCGTTGTCGGCGGCGCTGACCCTGGCAGCGTTTGCACTGCTGGGCCTTTCGCAGCGTCTGGCGCTGGCACGGGAGGATGGCCGGTAGTCGGCCCTCCCCCTCGACAGTGCGCGCAGGCAACGCAATTGCGTTGCTTGCGCCTCCCGTACCAGTTATTGCGCGCCCGTTACTGCGTCAGCGCGAAATCCAGCCCGGCGCACACCGCCGCCATCTGGGCGTCGTTGCATTCCTGCGGGTGGGTGCGCGGGCTGTCCGGGTAGACCTCGGTGGTGGTGGCATAGCGCGCATCGGTGAAGCCGGCGCAGGCGCCGATCGAGCGCGACTCGCCCCACACCACGCCGGTGGACTGCAGCGGCATGCCGGCCAGGCTGCCGTTGGCGTCCGGCGGTGCGATGGCGGTGATCGGCGCCACGGCCGCAATCAGCGCCTTCTGGAACGCATGCTGCGGGTCTTCGCTGTTGCCGATCACGTAGAAGCCATCGGGAATGGCTTCGTGGCCCAGCGGCTTGCCGTCGCGGGCGCAGCGCGCCGGGTCGAATTCCTGCAGGTCGCTGTCGGTGGTTTCGTGCAGGTCCAGGTGCACGCGCAGATCGGCGTTGCGCGCGGCCACCCAGCGCATCAGCGCGGCCGCCTCTTCAATCTGGCCGCCGTCACGGAAGCTGCGGTTGGGGTCGATGGCGGCCGGGTTCCAGCGCTGGATGCGCTCGTAGCCCCAAGGGCACACGCACGGGGCCACGATCAGGTTGATGCGGCCGGCATACCCTTCCGCCCGCTGCTGCAGGAACTGCAGCGCGCCGTGCACGCCGCTGGTCTCATAGCGATGCACGCCGCCGGTCACCAGCGCGGTGGGCAGCACCGGGTCCCAGTCCCGGTTGACCACCACGAACAGCGGGTAGCGGTCCGGGGCGTAGTCCAGCGCGCCGTACTGGATCACCTCGAAGCGCCCGCGCAGGCCGTCCAGCACCGCCACCACATCGTCCTGGTAGCTGCGCTGGCGCTGCTGCCGGGCCCGCCACTGCTCCCATTCCTGCTCGCCCCCGGGCTGGCCGGGGGTACCGATCGGGTAGAAACGCGCAAGTGTCATCATCAGGCTCCTGGAACAGGGGAAAACAGGCGGATTCGGTGTCGCAGCCCCGCATTGTAGGCGCCGCCGCCGGGGCTGGATCGGCGGCTTCATCCGCCGCCGGCCATTCGGCTGTAAAGTCAACGGTTTTGACCCACCCCGACCATGGCAAACGCAGCGCAGACGGCCCCGGTGCCCGGGCCGGACTTCCTCCGCCTGCTCGCCCGTCTGAGCGACGGCGCGATGCCGGCTTCCAGCCCCGCCCTGACCGATCGCCTCGGCCAGTGGGTGGACTGGACGCGTTCGATTGCCCTGTCGCGTGCGCTCGATGGCCGCCTGCCCGAGCCGGCGCCCGGCGCCGAAACGGCGGTGGATGCCCTGGCCAGCGAGTGCAGCCAGGCCCATGCCGCCCTGCATGCCTCGATCAGCAACGACGCCGAAGCCGAGCGCCTGCTGGACCTGGCCGAGGCCGCCGGCAGCGCCGATTTCGCCTCGCTGCGCCAGCGCTACCGCGTGCTGCAGCAGGCCATCCAGACCGCCACCGGGCGCCTGCGCGGGCGCCTGCGTGACCAGCTGGTGCTGGCCTCGCCCGAACTGGCACGGCTGGCCGAGGTGGACGCGGTGATGGAACAGACCCTGACCCCGCGCGAACATGCCCTGCTGGGCATCGCACCGACGGTGCTGGGCGCGCGTTTTGCCCGCGTGCACGGCAGCGCCCAGTGGCGCCCCGCGTTCCGCAACGATATGCGTACCCTGCTGCTGGCCGAGCTGGCGCTGCGCTTCCACCCGATCGATGGGCTGCTTGCCGCCCTGCGCCCCCACTGACCCGGAACAACATGTCCAGAACTGGTTTCCACGTCCTCGTCTTCCTTGTCGGCCTGCTGGCCGTGTGCTGGATCGGCTTCGGCTATGTGGCCACCCACCCGTTGGGCGCAGCGGTCGCGGCGGTCATCGCCGCCTGCTACATCGCCGGTGGCGTGGAACTGCTGCGCTACCGGCAGGGCACCACCGCCCTGCGCGGCGCGCTGGCCGATCTGTCGGCCGCGCAGGACAGCCTGGCGGCCTGGCTGGAACGGGTACCGGTGGGCCTGCGCAACGCCGTGCGGCTGCGGGTGGAAGGCGAGCGCACGGCCCTGCCTGGCCCGGTGCTGACGCCGTATCTGGTGGGCCTGCTGGTGCTGCTGGGCATGCTCGGCACCCTGCTGGGCATGATGGCCACGCTGCGTGGCACCGGGTTGGCGCTGGAAAGCGCGACCGACCTGCAGGCCATCCGTGGCTCGCTGGCCTCGCCCGTGCAGGGCCTGGCGGTAGCCTTCGGCACCTCCATTGCCGGTGTGGCCAGCTCGGCCATGCTCGGCCTGCTCTCGGCCCTGCTGCGCCGCGACCGCCTGCTGGTGGTGCAGCAGCTGGACCGCGCCATCGGTGCGGAACTGCGCCCCTACACCCAGGCCTGGCAGCGTGATGAATCGCTGCGCCTGATGCAGGCCCAGGCCGCCGCGCTGCCGGCGCTGGTGGAGCGCCTGCAGGCGATGACCGCCGCCTTCGAGCAGCACAGCAGCACCGCCAACGAACGCCTGCTGGCCGGCCAGTCCGCCTTCCTCGACCGCACCGAAACCCTGCAGACGCGGCTGGGCGAGACGCTGCAGCAGTCGCTGCGTGAGGGCGTGGACGCCAGCGCCAGAGCCGTGGGCAGCACCCTGCAGCCGCTGGCCGAAACCACGCTGGCCGGGCTGGCGGCGCAGGGCAAGGCGCTGCACACCCAGATGGAACAGGCCGTACAGCACCAGCTCGATGGGCTCACCACCGGTTTCGAACACAGCCGCAAGGCCACCGAGGCCAGCTGGCAGCAGGCACAGGAACGGGCCCAGCAGGCGCACGCCGAGGTGCTGGCCACCCTCGACACCGCCGGCCAGCAGCGGCAGGCCCACTGGGATGCCGCTGCTGGCCGCCCTGGAAGAAGCGCACCGCGAACGCAGCACGCAGTTCGATGCGGCCGATGCCCAGCGCCTGCAGCAGTGGGCCGCTACCCTGCAGCAGGTCTCGGCAGCACTGGGCGAACAGCTGCAGGCCACCGCGGCGCAGCTGGCGGTGCAGCAGCAGGATGTCTGCGATGCACTGGCGCGCACCGCAAGCGAGATCGGCGAAAACGGCCGCACCCAGGCCAACGAAACGCTGGGCGAAGTGCGCCAGCTGCTGCAGACCGCCGCCGAAGCCCCCAAGGCCGCCGCCGACGTGGTGGCCGAACTGCGCGCGAACCTGTCCGAGAGCCTGGCCCGCGACAACGCGGTGCTGGAAGAGCGCGGCCGCCTGCTGCAGACCGTGCAGACGCTGCTGGAGGCGGTGAACCATGCCGCCACCGAACAGCGCGGCGCGGTAGATGCGCTGGTGAGCACCTCGGCCGAACTGCTGGAACGCGTCGGCACCCGCTTCACCGACCACATCGCCGCCGAGACCGGCAAGCTCGATGGCATCGCCGCCCAGCTCAGTGGCAACGCCGGCAGTGTGGGCGAACTGGCCGCGGCCTTCGGCAGCGCCGTGCAGCAGTTCGGCAGCGCCAGCGAAGGCCTCTCCGAGCGCCTGCAGGTGATCGGCGGCGCACTGGACGCCTCGCTGGCACGCAGTGATGAGCAGCTGGCCTATTACGTGTCGCAGGCCCGCGAAGTGGTGGACCTGAGCCTGCTGTCGCAGAAGCAGGTGCTTGAGGAACTGCAGCAGCTGGCGGTCAAGCGTGGCAAGGCCGGCAGCGCATGAGCGACGACGTCGAGGTTGACGGTGCTTCGCACGCCCCCATCTGGGCCGCCTTCGCCGATCTGATGTCGGTGCTGCTGGGCGCCTTCGTGCTGATCCTGGCGGGCGTGGTGGCGGTGCAGCTGGAGCTGTCGCAGAAGCTGGACGCCGAAGTTAAGCAGCGCCAGCAGACCCTGGAGCAGGCGCTGGCCGGCCCGCTGGCGGCTGGCCGCGTGACCCTGGTGGATGGCCGCATCGGCATCCGCGGCAACGTGCTGTTCGCGCTCAATTCCGACCAGCTGCAGCCGGAGGGCCGCGAGGTGCTGCGCAGCCTGGCCGCGCCGTTGACCGGCTACCTGGCCTCGCGCGAGGAGATCCTGATGGTCAGCGGCTTCACCGATGACGCGCCGATCCACGACAACAACCGCCGTTTCGCCGACAACTGGGAGCTGTCAGCGCAGCGCTCGCTGACCGTAACCCGCGCGCTGATCGCCGAGGGCGTGCCGGCCGATGCGGTGTTCTCCGCCGCGTTCGGCAGCGAGCAGCCGGTCAGTTCCAACGCCGACGAAGAAGGCCGCGCACGCAACCGTCGCGTGGATATCGCACCGATTCCCAGGCCAAAGGCCGGTGATGGTACGTAAGCCGCAGCCGCCCCTGGATGGCCTGCGGGCGCTCGTGCGCGACCTCGATGCAGGCTCGCACTCGCTGCCACACTACCCGCAGCTGCCAGCGCTGGAGGCCATCCGCCAGCAGTGGTCGCAGCTGCGCAGCGAACAGCAGGTGCGCCGCTCGCTGCAGGCCAGCCCGCCCACCGACGGCGGCCCGCTGAATTCCGCCGTGCTGGTGCAGCGCATGCTGGAAACCATGCACGAAGCCAGCCCCGGCTACCTGCGGCACTTCATCGACTACGTCGACACGCTGTCGTGGCTGCAGCAGCTGCAGGACACTCCAGCCAGCAGTGGCGACAGCGCAAAGCCCAAGCGCACACGCAAGCCGCGCGCCACCAAACCCGCAGCGCCCGATGCGCCGGTAGACCCCGCAGATGGCGCTGCCGGGTAGAGCCGACGGGGTAGATTCGACTGTTAGTCGACTGCCTTTCGCGCAGAGCCCAAACCCCGCACTGTGGACGCACCGGTAGAGTCGACTGTCAGTCGACTGCCCTTTGCGCAGAGCCCAAACCCCGCGCTGCGCGCGATAGTCGACTAACAGTCGACTCTACCCTGTGGAAACGCGTGCGCACGGCGGGTGCCGGCACCGCGATCTTCCAGGGTGCCACCAGCGCAGCGGGCATCGGCCGCTGGTCGCAGCCGCGCCGCAACGTGCGCTTCACCATCAGCTATGACTTCCTCCAGGACGGGCACTGGTACTGCCATGGGCGAATCCTGCCCGCGCTGAGCCATCAACACCCCCGCCCCGGTCCGTGGCACGCCCTGCGTGCCCGGGCCTTGCAGCCAGGCACGAGGGCTGCAGCGAAGACCGCAGGTCTGTCCGCAACGAAGGCTTAACGTGTCACCAGACAGTCATCGAAAAGGCGCACCCTTTTCACGCTGACGCAAGGCGGCTGCCGCCACCGCGTCACACCTGCCGTTTCCCCTCCCTGGTTCCCTGAGCTCCGCGCCCGCACGCGGTGGCTCGCGCCTGCCTGAGTGATCGACCATGAACAAGACGTTGTTGGCCGTTGCATTGTCCGTTGCTCTGACATCCCCGGCCCTGGTGCAGGACGCCGCCCCGACCACCGGCGGCACCACCGCCACCGACCTGGATGCCGTGTCGGTCATCGGCAGCGGTGAAGCGCGCCAGGTGCAGCGCATCACCCGCGAGAACCTGGACATCCTGCCGCCGGGCACCAGCCTGCAGAAGACGCTGAACCTGCTGCCGGGCGTGAACGCGCAGTCGGCCGATGCGCTGGGCACCAACGAACAGTCGATGACCCTGAGCCTGCGCGGCTTCAACTCCACCCGCCTGGGCTACACCCTGGATGGCGTGCCGCTGGGCGATGGCGCCTACAAAAACTACAACGGGCTGACCATCAACCGTGCGCTGATCAGCGAGAACATGGCCGGCGCCGAACTGGCCGTGGGCATCGGCAGCCTCGGCACGCCGTCAACCAGCAACCTGGGCGGAACGATCTCCTACACCTCCGACCGCCCGGCCAAGGAGCTCGGCGGCCGCCTGGTCCAGACCCTCGGCAGCGACGCCAACCGCCGTACCTTCGTGCGCGTGGAGAGCGGCGAGTACAACGGCTTCTCCGGCTATGTGTCCGGCATGAACGCCGTGTCGGACCTGTGGAACGACCAGACCGCCTACAACAAATCGACCACGAAGCAGTTCAACGCCAAGGGCGTGTGGAACTTCGAGCGCGGCCAGATCACCGGCTTCATCGACACCTCGCGCACCAGCCAGGCCGACTACTTCTACCTGTCCAAGGATGAACTGTCGCGCGGGCTGGGCTGGGACTGGGGCGGATACGCGCCGGACTGGAACAAGGCCGTGGCCAAGGCCTACTGCAACACCGCCAGCTTCAACGCGAAGAAGTGCGACAACAGCGGCGCCGACAAGGACGCCGACGGTGCCTTCACCGCCGGGCAGATCCTGCGCGATGACAACCTTTACTACCTGGCCGGCGATTTCTTCGTGGCCGATGGCTTCTCGCTGCGTGCGCTGGCCTACCACCACAATGACCGCGGCGAAGGCCACAACTGGAACAGCGGTGCGTACTCCAACAAGGGCACCGCGCAGGAAATTCCGATCATCTTCCGTAACACCATCTACACCATCGACCGCGACGGCGGCACGCTGTCCTTCGACTGGGAGCTGGGCGCGTATCGCATCGAAGGCGGCGTCTGGTACGAGCGCAACACCAGCAGTGCCGAGCGCTACCAGACCGCGGTCGATGGCCCGCGCGACCTGAGCGGCATGAACACCCTGCCTTCCGACAGCGGCGTGTTCGCCCAGCGCACGCGCTGGAAGACCCACCAGTTCTTCCTGAAGGATACCTGGCGCCTGCTCGTTGACCGCCTGACGCTGGAATTCGGCGCCAAGAGCCCGCACGCCACCTCCGACGCGCAGGCACTGCCGGGTGATGCAAAGACGCCGATCTCGCCGGCCTCGAACAACCAGTTCGCCACCGGTACGCTCAAGGCCAGCAAGAACCTGCTGCCCAGCATCGGCGCCAACTTCCGGCTGGCCGAGCACCACGAAGTGTTCGCCAGCTATGCCGAGAACATCGCGATGTTCCAGGGTGGCTTCAAGCTGGGCCCGCAGGCGGTCAGCCAGGCCACCTGGAATGCACAGGGCAACCTGAAGCCGGAAGAATCGCGTTCGCTGGAAGCCGGCTACCGCTTCGTCACCGACACCGTGCAGGCCTCGGTGGCCGCCTACAGCGTGCGCTTCGACAACCGCCTGCTGCAGTACAACCCCTGCGACTCGCGCCAGCCGGTCGGCCCCACCTGCGGCAACCGCTTCTACAACGTGGGCGGCGTGGACAGCCACGGTGCGGAATTCACCGTGCTGTGGACCCCGAACGCACACTTCAGCTGGTACACCTCGGCCTCGCTGAACCGCTCCACCTATGCGTCGAACTACATCCAGGCCGGTGTGGAGCAGCAGATCAAGGGCAAGATCCAGACCGATACGCCCAAGCAGCTGCTGGCCACTGAAATCAACTGGCGCAACAACGGCTGGTTCGCCAGCCTGCGCGGCAAGTACACCGGCGAGCGCTTCTACACCTACACCAACGACCAGGGTTTCGGCGGCTTCACCGTGTTCGACATGGCCGGCGGCTACGATTTCGGCCGCGTCGGCTTCGCCAAGGGCGTGCGCCTGTCGGTCAACGTGACCAACCTGACCAACAAGCGCTACGCCAGCAACCTGGATTCGAGCGTGTTCGCGCCCAGTGACCCGGCCGGCAAGCTGTACGTGTTCCATGCCTCGGCCCCGCGCCAGGTGTTCGGTTCCATCGACGTCCGCTTCTGAGGCCTTCCGGGAAAACGCCACCGATGCTCGCCACCGCACTGCTGCTGACCACCCTGCTCACCGCCGGCACCGCACCGGACGGCGTCACCGCACCGCACGAAGCCAGCGGCCAGCCGCCGCGCAGCGTGCAGGCCGGCGGGCGCCGCTACATCGACAAAGGGCTGGTGGCCGCAGGCCGGTTGCCGGCGGGCACGGTGGATTTCCTCGAGGATACCCTCGGTTCATTCTCGTCGCTGGCGGTGCAGCCGGGCACCTGGCGCCGCACCGCCAGCGGCTACGAAGGCGTGCTGTGGACCCTGCCCGACCGTGGCCGCAACGATCCCGAGGCTGGCCTGTTCTACGACTACGCCGGCCGCGTTGAACGCCTGCAGCTGCGTATCGACCACGATGGCAACGCGGTGCGCGCCGACACGCTGACCCTCACGCCCGATGGCGGCGTGGTGCTGAAGGACTTCAACGGCCAACCGTTCACCGGCGCCGACCCGGGCGACCACACCGTGCAGCAGCGCGGCGTGGTGCTGCCCTCGCCGGCCAGCGGCATCGGTGCCGGCAAGGTCTCGCTGGATGCCGAGTCGCTGCAGTTCACCGCCGATGGCCACTTCTACATTGGCGATGAGTACACCGCCAACGTCTACTACTTCGATGCCGACGGAAAGTTGCAGGGCGTGATCGTGCCGCCGCTGGCGGTGCAGCCGCGCCGCAATGGCCAGCCCGCCTTCGGTTCGCTGGCCCCGCCACAGCCCGGCCGTCGCAACAACCAGGGTGTGGAAGGCATGGGCCTCTCGCCCGACGGCACGCGGCTGTTCGTGGCCCTGCAGAGCGCGCTGCTGCAGGACACTGCCAGCGGCAATGCCGCCGGCCGGGTCAACACCCGTGTGCTGGTCTACGACGTGTCCGCATCGCCGACACCGAAACAGCCGATCGGCCACTACGTCATGACCCTGCCCGCCTAGGCCCACGACGGCAAGGGCACGCTGGACCGCACCGCCGCGCAGAGCGAGCTGCGCGCACTCGATGGCAACCGTTTCCTGCTGCTGGCCCGCGACGGCAACGGCCTGGGCAAGGATGGCGACGACCCGATCGTCTACAAGGCGCTGCTGCTGATGGACGTGTCGAAGGCCGGCAACCTGGCCGGCACCGCGTATGAGACCGGCACCGCCTCGGTGCTGGCGTCCGCATCCGGGGTGGCGCTGAAGCCGGGCATCGTCGCCGCCGAGCGCACCGAACTGCTGAACCTGCTCGACCGCCGGCAGCTGGCCCGCGCCGGGCTGGACCTGGATACCGCCCGCGGCCCGCACGACAGCCTGCTGTCTGAAAAGTGGGAAGCCATGGACCTGCAGCCCGCACTGGACCCGGAGCACCCGCGCGACGTACTGCTGCTGGTGGGCAATGACAATGATTTCATCGCACGCCAGTGCGTGATGCAGGGCCAGGCGTGCAACAGCGCGTATGACAACGATAACCGGGTACTGGTCTACCGCCTGACCCTGCCCTGAGCACCGGCCTGCGGCTCGCAGACGGGTAGTGCCGGCCGTTGGCCGGCAACCTCATGAACCTCCGGAAAGACCACCAGGTTGCCGGCCAACGGCCGGCACTACCAGGCCCGCGGGCACCCTCCGCCGCGCCCCCTTCCCATCTACGTCCACATCGACCAGGCATGCGGGTACTCACCGATCTGCGTGGACAACCCCGCCCTGATCGGGTTTCCCAGGATATAGCGTGCCTGCCGCTCCAGTCCCTCGTCGGCACGCACGGCGTGATCGAAATACCCGGCCTGCCAGACGGCCCCGCGGCGTCCACTCGAACGGTTCAACGCCAGCGCGCTCGAGGATTTGAAACGCCGTGCAACACAGGAGAGCTCGCCTTGCGCAAGGGCGAACATCCAGTGCACGTGATCCGGCATCACCACCCAGGCCAGCGAGCGGACCCAGCCACACTGCTCGATGCCGGCGAACTGCGCGGCCACGCAGGTGGCCGCCTGATCATTCTCGAACAGGCGCCGGCGCAGGTACGTGGTGGTGAGGACGTAGACCTGCGCCAGCAGGGAATGACGGCCCAGGCGAAGACGCGAGCTGCTCATGCGCTGCATCGTGCGCCGCGGGCATCCGCATGTCAGTCGGTGAAATCCCAATCCCGTATCAGCGAAACAACAGGTGTGGGGTAGTGCCGGCCGTTGGCCGGCAGCCTCATGAACCTCCGGAAAGACCGCCAGCCTGCCGGCCAACGGCCGGCACTACCGCTGTGGCCTCAGCCGCGCAGCGTTGCACCACCGTCCACATACAGGTCGCTCATCGCCACGTGCCCGGCCTGGTCGCTCAGCAGGAACATCACCGCGTTGGCGATGTCCTGCGGGGTGGCAAGCTTGCGCAGCGGAATGCCTGCCTTGTAGGTATCCAGGTTGCCGGCAATCACGCGCTCGGCGCCCTTGTCGTCCTCCCACATGCCGGTCTGCATCGGGGTCAGCGTGGAACCGGGGGCGACGATGTTGCAGCGGATGCCCAGCGGTGCCAGATCCAGCCCCGGGCAACGGGTGAACATGGTGGCCGCGGCCTTGGACGCCGCATACGCAGCCATGCCATGCCGGGGCACGCCGGCAGCGTTGGAACTGACCACCACCAGCGCCCCCTGGCGGCGCGGTGACATCACCCGTGCCAAGGCCCGGCCCAGGTGGAACACGCCGTCAGCGTTGACCGCGAAGACCTGCCGCCACGCCGCATCGCTGGTGTCCTGTACCGCGCCCACCTGCAGCACGCGGGCCACGCTGGCGGCCAGCTGGATCGGCCCCAGCGTGTCCTCCACCCAGTCGACGAAGGCGTCCACTGCTGCGGCATCGCGCACGTCCAGAGCGAAGGCATGCACCCGCCCCGCCGACGCAGCAGCGGTCGGTGCCTCACGGTCGGTCGCCACCACGATGCAGCCGGCGCCTGCGAGCAACTGCACCAGCGCCGCGCCAATGCCCCCGGCCGCGCCGGTCACCAGCACCACGCGCCCGTCAAATCCTGTCAGCTGCATCGTCCGTTCTCCTGTTCGTCATCCCACGCGGCCAGGCGCTGCGAGAGCAGCGGCGCCAGCAGGGCCACTGCGTCGCGCCCGGTCAGTTCGGCATGCAGGAACGGCAGTTCCTGCGCCTGCACGGTGCGAGCATGCGCCTGCCACAGTGCCGATTGCAGCTGCGGGCGGGCCTGGTGGTCGCGCCCGGCGCGCACATGCAGCAGCACGCCATCGAAGGCGCGGTGACGATGCTCGCGGATCAGCCGGTTGGTATCGGTCACCGCTCGCACCACGCCATCCAGCACCATGTCGGGCAGGCTGCCCAGCGCACTGCCACCGCGGCGCAGGAAGCCAAGAATGCGCTCGCGGCTGTCCAGTTCCGGGTGTGCCTCCGGGTCGTGGCCGGCAATGGCCAGCAGTGCACGCAGCGCGGCGATCGGGTCAGGCGCAGGTTCGGCGCGCCAGCATTCGCTGGGATAGGCATCCAGCAGCACCAGCTCGCCCACCTCACGGCCGAGGTCCTGCAGGCGCACCGCCATCGCCTGCGCCAGGATGCCCCCCCACCGACCAGCCCAGCAGGTGCACCGGCCCCTGCGGCTGCAGCACCATCACCCGCTGCGCGTACTGGTTGGCCATCCATTCGATGCTGGACGGCATGGGCTGGGCCACATCCAGCGCGGGCGACTGCAGGCCGTGCACGGTGCGCGCTGGCGACAGTGCGCGCGCCAGCGTGCGGTAGTTCCAGGCGATGCCGCCGGCAGGATGCACGACGAACAGAGGTGCACGCGCCGCGTCGCCCTGCGCCAGCGTGATGAGTGGGCCGAGCGCATGGTCGGCGGCGGCCGGCGCGGCCTGCAGATGCTGCGCCAACGCCGCCACGGTCGGCCGCGCGAACAGCGCACCCAGCCCAGTTCGCAGCGCCAGCGCTTCTCGATGGCCAGCAGCAGATGCACCGCCGACAGCGAGTCACCGCCGAGCGCGAAGAAATCGGCATCCACGGCCACAGCGCCATCACGCCCCAGTGCCTGCGCGAACAGGGTGGCCAGTGCCTGCTCCAGCGGCGTTCGCGGCGCCTGCCCACTGCCGTCGTCCAGCACCGGCACCGGCAGCGCGGCATGGTCCAGCTTGCCGTTGGCGGTCACCGGCCACTGCGCCACACCCACGAAGGCGGCCGGCAGCATGTAGTCCGGTACGCGCGCCGCCAGGTGCGTGCGCAGCCTGCTGGCGTCGGCCGCTGCCTCGGGCACATAGGCCACCAGCCGCGGCTCGCCGGGCAGGTCATCCCGCAGCAGCACCTCGGCGCGGTCCACGCCGGGCAGTTCACGCAGCGCCGCCTCGATCTCGCCCAGTTCGATGCGCAGGCCGCGCAGCTTCACCTGGTGGTCGCTGCGGCCCAGATACTCCACCGCGCCATCGCGGCGCCAGCGCGCCACGTCGCCGGTGCGGTAGATGCGCTCGCCGGGCAGGAACGGATTGGCCAGGAAGCGCTCGGCCGTGAGATCGTCGCGGCCCAGGTAGCCACGGGCCAGCTGCACGCCGCCCAGATACAGCTCGCCGGGGACACCGGGCGGCAGCGGGCGCAGCTGCGCATCCAGCACGTACAGCCGCGTGTTCCAGACCGGGAAGCCAATCGGCACCGGCACCGCGTCATCCTGCGCGCTGGCCGGCCAGAAACTCACATCCACCGCCGCTTCGGTCGGGCCGTACAGGTTGTGCAGCTCGGCCTGCAGCACCTGATGGAAGCGATCACGCAATGTGGCCTCCAGTGCCTCGCCGCTGGTGAATACCCGGCGCAGTGCCAGGCCCTGCGCGGCCGGTGCAGCCACGAAGGCGGCAAGCATCGACGGCACGAAATGCGCGGTGGTGATGCCATGGGCGCGGATCAGCCGTGCCAGTTCGGCGGGGTCGCGGTGCGCCTCAGGTGCCGCCAGCACCAGCCGCGCGCCACACAGCAGCGGCAGGAAGAATTCCCAGACCGAGACATCGAAGGTGGCAGGTGTTTTCTGCAGCACCCGGTCGCTGGCGTTGAACCCGTACTGGGCCTGCATCCACAGCAGGCGGTTGACGATGGCACGGTGTTCGACCACCACGCCCTTGGGTTCGCCGGTTGAACCGGAGGTGTAGATCACATACGCCGCATCGTCGGGTAGCGGCACGCTGCCCAGCGCGGCCTCCGGCTGCGACAGCCACTGTGCAGGCGGCAACAGCACGGCCTCGGGCAGGCGCGCCTGCAGCGATGCGTCAGCCAGTACCAGCGCTGGCGTGGCCAGGGTCAGAATGCGCGACAGCCGCGCATCGGGATGGGCCAGGTCCAGCGGCAGATAGGCGGCGCCGGCGCGCAGCACGGCCACCAGCGCCACCACCAGTTCGATCGAGCGCGGCAGGGCCACCGCAACCCTGCTGCCCGGCCCCACACCGCGTGACTGCAACTGCAGCGCAAGGGCGCGGCTGCGCCGTTCCAGCGCGGCGTGGTCCAGCGCCAGCTCGCCCAGCTGCACGGCAATGGCCGCCGGGTCACGCTCCATGCCCTGTTCGAGCAGCGCGGCCAGCGTGGTCTCCGGCACGGGCTGGGCGGTGGCGTTGAAGCCATGCACGCGCTGCTGCACCTCGGCCGGCGTGGCCAGCGGCACCTCGTCCAGCCGCGCGGCCTGCAGCGCCGCCGACACGAAATGCAGCAAGCGCTCGGCATGGGCCTGCAGATCGGCTGCCGTATACAGCGCCGGGTTGGCTTCGATTTCCAGGTCCAGCACGGTCTGCAAGTCGCCCCGGAAGCCCAGCGTCAGATCGTCCACCGGCCCGGTGCACAGCACCTCCAGCCGCGCGTCCACGCCCGCCACCTGCAACGGCCGGTAGAACGGTTGCACGTTGACCAGCGCGCCATGCAGGCGCTGCTGCCCGCCAACCCGTCCCAGATCGCGGCGCAGCTGCTCACCGCGGTAGCGGCCATGCCGGCGCCCCTGCACCAGCTGCCGGCCCAGCGCGCGTACCGCATCTTCCAGCGGCAGATCCTGCGCGGCCACACGCAGTGGCAATACATTCATTACCATCGCCGGCACGCGCGCAGCGGCGTTGCCCAGCCGTGCCATGAACGGCACGCCGAGCACCACTTCATCCACTGCACTCATGCGCCGCGCATACTCGGCCGTCAGCGCCACCAGCACATCCGGCCAGGGTTGCAGCCAGGATGCGGCGGTATCCAGCAGCCGCTGGCGCAGCGCGGCATCCACCGGCACCACCCAGCGCAGCGCGTCGTCGCTGGCCGGCGCCTGGCCGGCCAGTCCCTGCACCGCCGGCAGGCCCTGAAGCTGTTGCTGCCACCAGTCACGGTCCTGCGTGCGGCGGCTGTCCGCGCGGTATGCCTGGTCATCGGCCAGCACACCGGCCAGCGGCGGCAGCGGCATGCCGCCCCTGCCCGCCTGCAACGCGCAGACGCGGTCGGTGAACACGGCCATGCCATAGCCATCGGCCGCCAGGTGGTGCACCCGCAGGTACCACACCCAGTGGTCGGCCCCCAGCACGAACAGGCGCTGCTGGGCGATGCGGTCGCGCGTGGGGTCCACCGCGCTGAGGCGGTCGGCGTCCATCGCGGCCTGCGCAGCCGCGACCGGATCGGCGGCACCCGACAGGTCCACCACCTCCAGCCACGGCACGTGGGCCGGGTCATGCCATTGCTGCGGCTGGCCTTCATCGCCCTCGGCGAAGCGCAGCTCGAAGACTTCACTCTCGTGTGCGGCCTGGTTGGCGGCGGCGCTGAACCCGGCCACGTCCAGTGCGCCGCGCATCCATACCGCGTGAGCGGTGTTGAACGCGGGGTTGGCCGGCGCCAGCCGCTGCGCGAACCACAGCCCGGCCTGCGCCTCGGTCAACGGCGAAACCGGCACCGCCGCCACACCGGCCTGCACCTGCGCGCTCATGCGCGCGCGTCTGCCTGCACCTGCTGCACCACGCCCCACCAGCCGCGCAGGGTGCTGTATTCGGCCAGCTGGGCGAATTCCAGCGGCACCCCGGCGTTGCTCCAAGCCAGCACCAAACCGAGCATGCGCATGGAATCCAGGTCGAGGTCCATCAGGTTGTCATCATCGCCAATCTGGTCCGGCGTGCAGTCGAGCATGCGCGCCACGTCGGCACGCATCTGCTCCAGGGTCAACGCGGTTGCAGCGCTCATGACAACGCCTCCAGCAGCTGGTCGGTGGTCATCGGCACGCCGCAGGTGCGGGCGATCCAGTGCAGGGCCTGATCGTGGTCCGCGCGCGAGAAATCGGCCACTGCGTCGGCGGCGATGAACGCTTCGATATCGCGCTGGAAGGCGTCCACCACCGTGGCGGTGCAGCCGATGTGCGCGTACACGCCGGTCATCAGCAGCTGGTCACGGCCGCGCACCCGCATCAGTGTTTCCAGGTTGCTGCGCTGGAAGGCGCTGTAGCGGTGCTTGACCAGCACCTGCTCGCCATCGGCCGGGGGCAGCGCGTCGATGATGGTTTCGTGTTCGGCGATGGCCTGCATGCCCGGCCCCACAATTCGGCCTGCAGGCCGCGGTCACGCCGGTCCTGGTGGCCATGCTGGGCGGTGTAGAACACCGGAATGCCCAGCCCACGGCAATGCGCCAGCAGGCGCGCGATGTTCTGCACGGCCGGTGCCAGCGGTTCGGCCTGGCCATCGAAGGCGGCCAGGAAATAGCGCTGCATGTCGTGCACCAGCAGCGCCAGGCGGCTGGCCTGCGGCCGCCAGGGGCCACGCGCGGTGGGCAGTTCGGCGGCGGTCGGCAGGGAATACGGGGCAATCTTCGGCAACGCCATCAGCGTGCTCCTTGGGTCTGTTGCAGGTAACGTTCGCGCAGCTGGGCGCGCAGTTCGCGGCGGCTGATCTTGCCCACCGCCGTGGTTTCAAAGGCGTCCACGTACACCACCTGGTCGGGCACCTTGAACGCGGCCAGCCCGCGCCCGCGCATCCACGCCTTCAACGCGGGTGCGGCCACCGGTTCGCCCTGGCGGATGACGAACGCGCAGCTGCGCTCGCCCAGGAAGTCGTCGGGAATGGACACCGCCGCCGCATCGAACACGCCGGGGTGGACCAGCAGGTGGTCCTCGATCTCCTCGGCGGAGATCTTCTCGCCGGCGCGGTTGATGTGGTCGCCGACCCGGCCCTGCACCACCAGGTAGCCGCCGGGCAGCTGCTGCACACGGTCACCGGTACGGTAGAAACCATCATCGGTGAACGAGCGGGCGTTGGCCGCCGCATCGTTGTGGTAGCCATTGATGGTGTACGGGCCACGGGTGAGCAGATGGCCCACCTCGCCTTCGGCCACCGGCTGGTCGTGGTCATCGACCACGCGCACTTCGTCATCCGGGCTGATCGGCCGCCCCTGGCAGGCCACGATCAATTCATCCGGATCATCCAGCCGTGTGTAGTTGACCAGGCCTTCGGCCATGCCGAACACCTGCTGCAGGGTGCAGCCCAGCCCGTCGACCACCCGCCGCGCCGCTTCCGGCACCAGCTTGGCACCGCCCACCTGAAGCACCTGCAGGCTGGAGAGATCGTGCGTGGTGGTGGCCGCGGCCTGCGCCCACAGCAGCGCCAGCGGCGGCACCAGCCCGCAGCAGGTCACCCGCTCGGCGGCAATCAACGGAAACGCCACGTCCGGGCCGGGGCCGGGGCTGAGCACCACGCGGGCACCGGCATGCAGTGCGCCGAAGAAGCCGGGCGAACTCATCGGGAAATTGTGCGCGGCCGGCAGCGCGACCAGGTAGACGCTGGCCGCGTCGATGCCGCAGATCGCATTGCTGGCACGGAACGAATAGATGTAATCGTCGTGCGTGCGCGGAATCAGCTTGGACAGGCCGGTGCTGCCGCCGGAAATCTGCAGGAACGCCACCGACTGCGGGTCCGGGTCGGCCGGCAGCTGCGCCAGGTCGCCGTCCAGTGCCTCCAGCGCCACGAACTCGGCCGCATCGCCGGCGATGACCACGTGCTGCACGCCCGGGACCTGCGCCTGCAGCTCGCGCGCCAGCGTGCGGTGGTCGAAGCCCTCGTGTACGGCCAGGGTGATGTAGGCGCTGGCCTCGGCCTTGCGCGCGAAATGCGCCAGCTCGGTGATGCGGTGCGCCGGCAGTGCGTACACCGGCACCAACCCGGCACGGAACAGGCCACAGGCGGTGGTGATGAAGGCCGGCACGTTGCCCATCTGCAGCAGCACGCGGTCACCGGGGCGCAGCCCCAGTGCCAGCAGGCCGGCGCCGATGCGCCCGGCTTCTTCCCACAGCGCGGCATAGCTCAGCCGCTGGCCGGCCCCGACAACGGCGATGCGCTCGCCATGCGCCGCCGCGCGTACGCGCAGGAAGCCGGGAAAGGTTTCCCCGTTCCAGTAACCGGCGGCGCGGTAGCGCGCGGCGCGCTCGGCGGGCCAGGTCTGCTGTAGTGGCAGGCGGGAATCGGTGGGCTGTGGCATCAGGCGGCGCCTCCAGCAATATCGGTATCGTGCACGCCCAGCGCGTTGAGCAGTGCGGTGAACTTGGCGGCGGTCTCAGCCACCTCGGCTTCGGGCTGCGAGCCGGCAACAATGCCCGCCCCGGCATACAGGCGCAGCGCGCGATCCTGCAGCGCTGCGCAGCCGATGGCCACGTACCAGTCGCCGTCGCCCTGCGCGTCCAGCCAGCCCACTGCACCGGCGTAGAAACCGCGCGGCAACGGCTCCAGTTCGCGGATCTGCTGCAGCGCCAGCGCACGCGGCGTGCCGCATACCGCCGGCGTGGGATGCAGCGCCGCCAGCAGGGTTGCCGCATCCACGGAGGCATCGTCCAGCGTGGCGTGGATGCGCGTACCCAGGTGCCACATGCTGGCGGTGGCATGCAGGCTGGGCCGTTCGGCCGCCTCGATGTGGCGGCACCACGGCGACAGCGCCTCCACGATCGCCTCCACCACGTGGCGATGTTCGTCGTGGTCCTTGGCCGAGGTCAGCAGCGCCTACGCGGCGCGTTCGTCCTGCGCTGGGTCGCTGCTGCGCCGGGCCGAACCGGCCAGCGGGTGCGACAGCACCTGCCGGCCGTGCCGCCGCAGCAGCAGTTCCGGCGTGGCCCCCACCAGCCAGGCCGGTGGCTGGCCGGCCGCCACCGGCAGTGGCGTGTCATAGGTGGTCACCGCGGCATCGCGCCCCAGCCGTGCCAGCAACGCCTGCGGCGCCAGTGGTTGTTCGGTGTGCACGTACAGGCTGCGTGCCAGCACCACCTTGTCCAGCGCCACCTGCTCATCGGCCAGCAGCGCCACTGCGGTGGCCACCGCAGTGGCATAGCGGCCCGGGCTCGGCTCGGCCAGCAGCGCACCTTGCAGCCGTGGCGGCTGCAGTTCGGCATGCTGCAGCGGCGGCGCCAGCCGCACCGGCTGGTGCAGCGCATCGTCCTGTGCAGGGTCGAACGGCACCGCACCGACCAGCACGCCCGGCCCCCGCGCTGCGCGGCGAAGAATGCCCGGCTGCGTGCGGCCAGCGTGTGCAGCGCACCGGCCGGCTGCGCGCGCAGGCAACCCTGCGCATGCAGGCCCTGCCCGCCCTGCTGCAGTACGAACAGCGCCGGGTCCAGATCGTCGTCGAGGGTCATCGGCACGGCGTCCAGTGCCGCCGTCGCGTACAGCGCATCGTTCATGCGTCCTCCCGGGAACGGTGCAGGAAGGCGGCCAGTGACAGCGCCAGCAACAACACGCCCACCAGTAGATAAGGCAGGCTCATGCCGGCGCGGTACAGCACCGTGCCCAGCATCGGGCCCACCACCATGCCCATGCCCTGCACGGCCGCGACGGTGCCGGCGGCCGCGCCCTGCTCATGCGCCTGCACCGAATCGGCGGCCAACGCCTGGAAATTTGGGAACACGAAGCCCATGCCGAACGCCGCCACGGCGTAGGCGGTCAGCAGCTGCCACGGTTGCTGCACCCAGGCCACCGCGGAAAACCCCAGTGCCGAGACCAGCGCACCGGCAGCGATCCAGCGCGCCGGGCGGATGCCTTCGCCCTTCATCACCAGCACCTGCGCGACGATCAGGCCCACGCCCACGGTGGTCAGCGCCAGGCCGGCCACGCGTGCGCCGTCAGTCGGTGCCAGCTGCAGCCGGTCGATGGCAAAGAATCCCACCGTCACCTGGGCGATGGTCACCGAGACCATCGCGGTGAACACCGCCACCAGCGGCAGCCGCAGGCGTGGATCGAACCAGCCCAGCCGCGCATGCGGCGCACCCTGTGCCGAAGCCACCGGCGGTGTTGGCGGCAGGCGCCAGGCCACCACCGCCAACGCCAGCAGCGGCAGGGCGGCGGCCGCGTACAGCGCTAGCGACAGATCGCGCCAGGCCAGCCAGCCGGCCGCGGCCGGGCCGATCACCATGCCCACCGCGTTGGCACTGCCGAGCTCGGCCATCACGCCGGCGCGTTGGCCGGGCGGGGCCTGGTCGGCCACCAGCGCGGCGGCGGTCGGCGGCACGGCCACATAGAACAGGCCGACCAGCGCGCGTGCGCCCACCAGCACCACCACGCACAGCCATACCGGTGGCAGCGTGGCCAGCGCCACATCCACGAACACCGCCATGGCGATATAGATGAGCGCATAGGCAGCCATCGCCACCATCAGCACGCGCTTGCGGCCGATACGGTCGCTCAGCGCGCCCCGCGGCCGCGCCGCCAGCATCCACAGCACACCGGCAGCGGTGACCGACAGCCCCGCATGCCATTCGGCCATGCCGAGCACGCGCACCACCGGGCCGATCACTGCAACGAAGGCCATCATCGCCATCGTGCCCACCAGGGCGGCGAACACGAGTGCAGGCAAACTGGGTACCACCGGGGTCGAACGCATAGCCACCACCAATCAGGAATGTAGATGCGGGCCGCGTGGCGGCCCATGTGATTGATCGGCTTGGTCTGCGCGGTGCGCGACGTGGCTATCAGCCTTAAATGATAACACCTCGCATTCGCATCAGTCCCGGCGACGCGGGCGGCGGTTCATGCGCAGACGTCTCAGGGCTGTGCCGGATGCGCAGATGCATCAGCCGGCACGCCCGGCCATGGCGGCAGGCAGCCCAGTGCGCGCAGGGTGGTTTCCACCGCCTGCGGCCACGGTGTGTGCGGTTCCTCGCCGATCACCGCGCGCAGCGCAGGATTGTCCATCTACAACGGGTGCTGCCACAGATAGCGCATTTCGCGCATCTCACGCAGGGTCGTGTTGAACGGTGCCGCCAGCGCCAGCAACGGCCACGGAAAACGCATCACGCCCGGGCGATGGCCCTGCACACGCCGCACCACCTCGGCAACGGTGTCCACCATCCGGCGGCCGTCGGGGTCCCAGTGGCCCTGCATGTGGAAGCGGGCGAACGCCGGCAGTGCGGCGCGCCGCTGCAGCAGCGCCACCAGCGTGCGCGCGGCGTCAGGCAGATAGGTCTACTGGTGGCCGACGCCGCGCGTGCCCGGATCGATCACCCGCCGCACCGGCTGCCCGGCCTTCACCAGGCCCTGCGAGAACCAGTTGTTGCCCGGGCGCGGGCCGAAGAAATCCCCCATGCGCAGGATGATCACCGGTGTTCCGCGCGCACTGGCTGCCTGCAGGCGCTGCTCCATCGCCACCCGCAGCGCGCCCTTGCGCGTGAGCGGGTGCTGCGGCGCGTCCACCTGCAGCCGGGCGAACGCATCCGGGCCGTAGTTGTAGACCGTGCCGGGCAGTACCAGGGTTGCACCGGCCGCGCGGGCGGCCGCGATGCTGTGGTCGATCATCGGCAACACCTGGCGTTGCCAGTCGCGGTAGCCCGTCGGGTTCACCGCATGCACGATCACCGCACAGCCCTGCGCCGCGCGGCGCACGTCGTCGGCCTGCAGGGCATCGCCCTGCACCCACTCCAGCCCGCCCGCATCGGCCGGCGGCCGCCGTGCCAGCGCGCGCACCTGCCAGCCAGCCGCGCGCAGCGCCTGCGCGGTTTCGCCGCCAATGCCGCCGGTGGCGCCCAGTACCAATACCCTGCCCATGGTGTCCATCTGCCCTGCCCTCGTGGTGTGGAGGGCCAGTGTTGCGCGGGCCCAGCCCCCATGGAATTGACTGAAAGCGTGGATCATCCCTACATTTCTGCATGGACAATCCGGCCCACTGGGATCTCTACCGCTCGTTCCTGGCCGTGCTGGAGGCCGGCTCCCTGTCTGCGGCGGCGCGCCAGCTCGGCCTGAGCCAGCCGACGGTCGGGCGCCATGTCAGCGCCCTGGAACAGGCGCTGGGCCTGGCACTGTTCACCCGTTCACAGGGCGGGCTGCTGCCCACCGATGCCGCGCAGGAGCTGCGCCCGCATGCCGAGGCCATGCGCAGCCACGCCGCGGCACTGCGCCGTGCGGCCGAAAGCCAGGGCGACGGCGCACGCGGCACGGTGCGCATTGCCGCCAGCGAAGTGATCGGCATGGAAGTGCTGCCGGCGATGATCGCGCAGCTGCAGACGCTGCACCCCGGGCTGCGCATCGAACTGGTGCTGGGCAGCCAACTGCACAACCTGCTGCGGCGCGAAGCCGATATCGCCGTGCGCATGACCACGCCGGCGCAGGACCAGCTGGTTGCAAAGCGGGTTGGCCGCATCAGCGCGGGCCTGTTCGCACACCGCGATTACCTCGCCCGCCACCCGGCACCGCAGTGCGTGGCGGCGCTGGCCGGGCACCGCCTGATCGGCTTCGACCAGGACACCCCTTTCCTGCGCCACGCCCGCCAGCAGCTGCCGGTGTGGGACCGCGATGCCTTCAGCACGCGCGTGGACAGCGATGTGGCGCAGCTGATGCTGATCCGCGCCGGTGCCGGTATCGGGTTCTGCCAGAACGCGCTGGCCGCGCGCGATCCGGCGCTGCAGCCGGTGCTGGCCGAAACGGTGTCGGTGCCGCTGGAGACCTGGATCACCCTGCATGAAGACCTGCGCAGCAGCCAGCGCTGGCGGGTGGTGTTCGATGCGCTGGTGGCCACCCTGGCCGCACATTGCGACCCGGTGGCCGATCCGGCGCTGCCGGCGTGAACGCCGCGCTCAGCCAGCGCGGCGCGCCGACAGCAGACCGCGGCGCTTGAACCACCATTCCAGCGGCAGGGTGACCAGCGGCGGCACCGCAGCCAGCACCGCCGCCCACCACGGCCAACGCAGGCGCACGGCGGCCAGTACCGCCACCACCACGTAGACCATGAAGGCCACGCCGTGCAGACGGCCGAACAGCCACACCACTGCTTCGGTGGTCTGCGGCCCGTACTTCAGCCACATGCCGACCAGCAGGCCGGCCCAGGTCACCGCCTCGGCGAAGGCGACGATGGCGAACAGGCGGCCCATCGGGGCCAGCGCCGTGCTGCGTGCGGCCGCTGTGGACGTGGTTGAAGTCGGCGTGGCGTGGGACATGGCAGGTACCGGGCAAGAGTTCAAACGCGAATGATACGCATCTGCCACCCTGACTGCCCGCCTGGCCTCATCCGGCCAGCGCCGGCAGCACGTGGATGACCGCCGCAGGATCGCGGCGCTGGCCGGTGATGTTGAACAGCACGTGCGCCACGCCCTGCGCGTGCACGCGGTGCAGGTAGTGCAGCAGGCCCACGCGGCCCACGCGCAGCCCCAGCGGCAGGGCGTCGGCCGGCGCCTGCGGGTCCTCCAGCAGCTCCAGCTGCATCGACTGCACGAACGGTTTTGCTGCAGTCCCGCCCTGCGCCTGCTGCCACAGCCCGATGCGACCTTCCTGCGCCGCTTCTTCGCGGTGATAGGTGGCCCAGCCCTCCGCTTCGCGGGTGATCCACTGCAGGCTCTGCCGCGCGGTACCCACCACCAGCATCGGAATGCGCGCGGCCGGTGCTGGCAGCACCTCGAAGCCACCGGTTGCCTCGCCCACGTGCATCCGCTCGACCGCGTCCGGCGACAACGCCGCGCGCAGCAGCGACCAGCGCTGGCGGAACGTTGCCGCCCGGTCCTCCAGGTCTTCACCGAACGCCGCGAATTCTTCCGGGCGATCACCCGAGCCCAGGCCCAGCACGAAGCGACCGCCACTGATCCGGTCCAGGCTCAGCGCGGCCTTGACCACATGCAGCGGATGCCGCAACGGCAACACGATGGCAGCGGTGCCCACCGCGATACGCGTGGTGGCACCGGCCAGCAGCGCCAGCCAGAGGAAAGGATCATCCAGCGCGCTTGCCGTGGCATCGGGCCCCTGCGGCACCATCAACGGCACATCGCGGGCCCACAGCGCAGCGAAACCGAGATCGTCGGCCAACCGCGCGATGCGTTGCGCTTCTGCAACGCCAGCAAGGCCATGCGCGGCGACCGGCGTCATCAAGCCGAGGCTCAGGCCGCGTTGCGGAAACAGCCGGGCATGGGCCGCATTGAAGTGATTCATGCAGCGAGCTTATCGTGTGCAACGCACACGCACGTCATCATGGAAGGAACACTGCATGCCCCCCATCCGCCCTGCCCGCCCCGACGACGTGACCGCGATCAGCGCGATCTGCGTGGCCGCCTTCAGCAACGCCGTGGCGCCCTCGCTCAGCGCACAGGGCGTGGCAACGTTCATGCAGGCGGCCACCGCTGGCGCATTCGCCGAGCGGCTGCAGGGTGACAACCACATCCTGGTCGCCGAACAGGAAGGCCGCGTCGTCGGCGTGATCGAGTTGAAGGAAGGCCGTCACCTGGCGATGCTGTTCGTGGATCCCGCCTGCCAGGGCCAGGGCATCGGCCATGCATTGTTCCAGGCGGTGCTGCCGCAGCTGCGCGCACCGGCGATGAGCGTGCGCGCATCCTTGAATGCCGTACCGACCTACCAGCGCTACGGCTTCGTGATCGATGGCGAGGCGGGCGAGTTCAACGGACTGCTCTACCAGCCCCTGAGCCTCGCCGCCCCCTGACACGCCGCCGCGCGCGGTCAGACGTACATGCCGCCGGAAGCTTCCACGCGCTGCGCGTTGACCCAGCCGGTCGCCGGCGACAGCAGCGCCACCGCCACCGGGCCGATGTCATCGGGCTGGCCGGCGCGGCCCAGCGCGGTCACCGAAGCCACCACCGCATTGGTCTGCGCGTCGTCGCGTACGCGGCCACCACCGAAGTCGGTCTCGATCGCGCCCGGCGCCAGCGTGTTGGCGCTGATGCCACGTGCCCCCAGTTCCTTGGCCAGGTAGCGGGTGAACACTTCGATGCCGCCCTTCATCATCGCGTAGGCCGAGCTGCCGACATGGCAGAACCGGGCCAGGCCGCTGGACACGTTGAGGATGCGCCCGCCGTCGATGATCAGCGGCAACAGTGCCTGGGTCAGGAAGTACGGGCCCTTCAGGTGCACCGCCACCAGGGAATCGAACTGCGCCGGGGTGGTCTCGGCAATCGAGGCGTACAGGCCTTCGCCGGCATTGTTCAGCAGTCCCTGCAGGCCGGGAGCGCCCCACGCCTGCAGCTGCTGCTTGACCGCAGTGGCGAAGGCCGCAAAGGCGCTGCTGTCGGCCATGTCCAGCGGCAGCGCGGCAGCGCGGCGCCCCAGCGCTTCGATCTGCGCCACCACCTGCTGCGCGGCATCGGCCTGGGAACGGTAGGTGATCACGATATCGGCACCGTCGGCAGCCAGTGCGAGGGCGGCGTTGCGGCCCAGGCCGCGGCTGCCGCCAGTGATCAGGACAACGCGGGAAGAAGAAGCAGTCATGACAGGTCACCAGGAGTGGGAAAGTGGGGTCAGACTATTGGGATTGTCGGGCCGCATAAATCGCGCGATCCTGATATGACTGTTCATTCAAGGCATACAATCAATGGATCGGCTCGATACCCTGCGTGCCTTCCTGCGGGTCAGCGAACTGGGCTCGTTCACCCGCGCGGCCGACGGCCTGGGCCTGCCCAAGGCCAGCGTATCGCAGGTGGTGCAGCGGCTGGAGGCCGAGCTGGGTACCCAGCTGCTGCACCGGACCACCCGCCGCGTGCACCTGACCGCCGATGGCGCGCTGCTGCAGCAGCGTGCGCATGACCTGCTGGACGACATGGACGAACTGCAGAGCCTGTTCCGCCGCCAGACCAGCGAACTGACCGGCCGCCTGCGGGTGGACATGCCCGGCGGCATGGCGCGGCATACCGTGTTCCCGCGGCTGCCCGAATTCCTGGCCCGCCACCCGGGGCTGGAACTGGAACTGAGCACCACCGACCGCCGCGTGGACGTGGTGCGCGAAGGCTTCGACTGCGTGCTGCGGGTCGGCACGCTGGATGACAGTTCACTGGTGGCGCGCCCGCTGGGGCGCATGCGCATCCTCAACGTGGCCAGCGCCGGCTATCTGGCCGCGCACGGCACGCCACGCGTGCTGGCCGACCTGGACCAGCACGCGCTGGTGCATTACGTGGGCACGCTGGGCCAGCGCTCGCCCGGCTTCGAGTACTTCGATGGCCAGCAGTACCGCAGCTGGCCCATGCGCGGGGCGGTGACGGTGAACAGTGCCGAGGGCTACAACGCCGCGGCACTGGCCGGGGCGGGCATCATCCAGGTGCCGCTGATGGGCGTGCGCGATGCACTGGCCGACGGCAGCCTGATGGAAGTGCTGCCGGACTGCGTGGCAGAGCCGATGCCGGTGACGCTGCTGTACGCGCAGCGCCGCCACCTGCCACGCCGGATGGGCGCCTTCATGAACTGGCTGGCCGAGGTGCTGGCCGACGAGATCGAACCGGTCGCGTAAGCGCGGCCCGCGCTCATGCCATGGCGTATGCGGGTGATGAGCAATGCGCATGAGCGTGCTGCGCTGCGGCCGCTGATCGCTTCCTAAAATGAGCGCAGGCCTGCGGGCCCTTTCTTTTTCCGGGAACCTCCAATGCGCGTTGCTGCCTCGGTGCTGCTGCTTGCCCTTTCACTGAGCGCCTGCGCTCCGACCCCCCCACCGGCCGCCGCCACGGCCCCGGCATCGCCCCCTGCGGACACGGCCATCGCCTGGCGCCACGGCGATGTCGATGATGCCTTCGCCGAAGCCGCCGAGAGCGGCAAGCCGGTGCTGCTGTACTGGGGTGCGGTGTGGTGCCCGCCGTGCAACCAGCTCAAGGCAGGGCTGTTCAAGGACCCGGCCTTCATCGCGCTGACCGGCAAATTCGTGCCGGTGTACCTCGATGGCGACGAGGAAGGTGCGCAGGCGTGGGGCGAACGCTTCGGCGTGCGCGGCTACCCGACGCTGATCGTGCTGGACCCGCAGCGCAATGAACTGACCCGCGTGGCCGGTGGCAACGACAGTGCCGAGCTGACCCGGGCCCTGACCGTGGCCGCTGGCCGCCGCAGCGCCGTGGCCGAAACGCTGAAGACCGCCCTGGCCAGCCCGGCCACGCTGAACGCCGAAGACTGGCAGGTGCTGGGCGATTACGGCTGGGAGGTCGATGCCAACCGCCTGGCGGGCCAGCGCGATGCCACCGGCGTGCTGCAGCAGCTGGCCAAGGCAGCACCGGACGCCGCCCTGCAGCACCGTTTCGCACTGCTGGCGCTGGCCACCGGCAAGACCGCCACTGCGGCGCCTACCGAGGTCCGCGAGCTTCTGCAGGCGGTGCTGGCACAGCCGGACGAAGTGCGCCGCAACCGCGAGCTGCTGGGCTATGCCGGCGTGGCACTGGTGAAGCAGGCCAGCAGTGGCCCGGCCAGCAGCGGCGCACTGGGGCAGCAGTTGCTGACCGCGCTGGAGCGCGCCGATGCGGCGCGCGGCAACCGCGCCGACGACGCGCTGGGCCGCGTGCTGACCGAAGTGGCGCTGGCGCAGCAGCAACAGCCCGGTGCCGCCCTGCCAGCGGTGCTGGTGCAGACCGTGCATGCACGCGTCGCAGCGGCCGATGCTGCCGCCAAGGATGCCCACGAGCGCCAGGCCACCATCAGCACCGCAGTGCAGGCGCTGCGCGAGGTTGGTGATTATGCCGGCGCCGAGGCCCTGCTGCGCGCCGAGCTGAAGCGCAGCCCGGCGCCGTACTACTACATGCCCGAACTGGCCGAACTGGCTGAAAAGCGTGGTGACACCGCCGCCGCCGTGGACTGGCTACGCCAGGCCTACACCGGCGCCCAGGGTCCGGCCACGCGTGCGCAGTGGGGCGTGCTGTACGTGGAAGGCCTGATCCGCCTGACCCCGGACGATGCCGCCGGCATCGAGCAGGCCACCGACGCGCTGATTGCCGAACTGGGCGCGCAGCCGGCCGGGTACCACCAGCGCACGCGCCAGCGCTTCGAACGCCTGGCCGGCAAGCTGCAGGCATGGAGCAACGCGCACCACGGCAGCGAAACACTCGCCCGCCTGCAGCAGCGCATGCAGCAGGCCTGCGGCACCCGCGCCGAAGGCGGCTGCCAGGGCTGGCTGAGCTGACCCCGCGCTGCCACGTCCGGCAGCGCCCGCCACATCGATAGGCCTCCGGGGGCTTGACCTCAATGATGGTTGAGGTCGGATAACTAGTCTCCCCGACCACCCCACGCGGTCTTCCCCCGGAGATGGTTTCGATGTCCTACACCCTGCCCCTGCTGCCGTACGCCTTCGATGCACTGGAACCGCATTTCGATGCACGCACCATGGAAATCCACCATGGCAAGCACCACCAGGCCTACGTCAACAACCTCAACGCCGCACTGGAAAGTGCTGGGCACGTGCAGCCCGGCCAGCCGGCTCCGCCGGTCGAAACGCTGATCGCGCATCTGGACGACCTGCCCGAAGCGGTGCGTGCCGCCGTGCGCAACAACGGCGGCGGCCATGCCAACCACAGCCTGTTCTGGACCGTGCTGGACCCCAACGGCGGCCTGCCGGAGGGCGAACTGGCGGCGGCCATCGACCGTGACCTGGGCGGCTTCGAGGCCTTCCGCGAGGCCTTCAGCAAGACCGCGCAGACTCGTTTCGGCAGCGGCTGGGCGTGGCTGACCAGCGACCGCAGCGGCACCCTGCGCGTGGAAAGCAGCGCCAACCAGGACAACCCGCTGATGGGCGCTGCCGCCGGCCAGTCGGGCAACACGCCCATCCTCGGCCTGGACGTGTGGGAACACGCCTACTACCTGAACTACCAGAACCGCCGCCCAGACTACATCGGCGCGTTCTTCCACATCATCCGCTGGCAGGAAGTGGCGCGCCGCTACGCGCAGGCGCGTGCCTGATGCCGGCCGGCGATGCCTATGCCGGTCCGTGGGCGGGGGTCTTCCCTGCCCCCGAACCGCTGCCTTCAGTGGCACTGCCCCCACGTGCGCTGCGGCGCATGCTGGGCCACTTCCCCACCGGCGTGGCCATCGTCTGCGCACGCGACGGTGACGGCCGTCCGGTCGGCCTGACCATCAACTCATTCGTGCCGGTATCACTGCAGCCACCGCTGGTGCTGTGGAACCTTGCCCTGCATGCGCAGAGCATGCGCACCTTCCAGCGCGCGCCGCGCTTCTGCATCAGCGTGCTGGCCGCCGACCAGCATGCGCTGGCGCGGCGCTTTTCCGACCCGAAGGTGGGTGACCGCTTCGATGGCGTGGCGCTGGAGCAGGAGGACGATCCGAACGCACCGCCGCGCATCGCCGGTGCGCTGCTGCAGCTGCAGTGCACGCGCCACGCGCAATGGCCGGTGGGCGATCACCTGCTGCTGGCCGGGCGCATCATCGATGCCACCGAGAACGGTGGCGCGCCCCTGCTGTTCCATCGCGGCCGCTTCCAGGCCGGGCCGGTGGAGCCCCTGATGGAGCTTGTGCCATGAATATCGACGCCCTGGAACGCCTGCTGGACAGCGGCAAGGACAGTGCCCTGCTGCGCTTCGGGCTGGGCAAGGCCTGGCTGGATGCCTGCAACCCGGTGGTGGCCGCCACCCACCTGGGCCGCTGCGTGCAGCTGGACCCGCAGTATTCGGCGGCATGGAAACTGCTGGGCAAGGCGTGGCTGGCCGCCGGCCAGCTGCTGGCTGCACGCGCAGCCTGGCAGCGTGGCTTGCAGGTGGCCGGCAGCAAGGGCGACCAGCAGGCCTGCCGGGAAATGCAGGTGTTCCTGCGCCGGCTGGACCGCGCCGCCAACGATGCGGCCGAACGCCCGTCCGAAAACAAGCGGCCGCCTAACGGCGGCCGCTTGCATCACCTCGGCAGGCGCATGGCCTGCTCAGCCGGCGTTCTCAGCCGGCGTTGGCCGATGCCGGCACCACGTCCGGCATCGGCGTACGCCGCGGCTTGGACGGGAACGCATGGCGCAGGATGCGCCAGACCACCTGGCCGAACTGGCTCGGCAGCGTACCGGTGTTGTAGTGCTGGCCATAGCGGCGGCAGATGTCCTTCACCTGCACCGCGATGGCGGCGTAGCGGTTGGCCGGCAGGTCCGGGTAGAAATGGTGTTCGATCTGGTGGCTCAGGTTGCCCGAGAGCACGTTCATCACGAAACCGCCGCGGATGTTCGACGAGCCACGCAGCTGGCGCAGGTACCAGTGGCCGCGCGTTTCGTTGCGCAGGCAGTCCTTCGGAAACGTCTCCGATTCAGCGGTGAAATGCCCGCAGAAGATGATCACGTAGGTCCACAGGTTGCGCAGGCCGTTGGCCACCATGTTGCCCAGCACCACGGTGAGGAAGAACGGGCCGGCCAGCAGCGGGAAGAACACGTAATCCTTGAACAGCTGGCGGCCCATCTTGCTGGCCACCGGGCGGGTGTGCGCCCACAACGCGCGGCCGGTGATGCGGCCCTGCAGCCAGCGGCCGATGCGCAGGTCCTGGATCGCCACGCCCCACTGGAACAGCAGCGCGAAGATCGGCGCGATGATCGGCTGCAGCAGGTAGAAGGGGCGCCAGCGCTGTTCGGGGAAGATGCGCAGCAGGCCGTAGCCGATGTCATCGTCCATGCCGCGCACGTTGGTGTAGGTGTGATGGCGGAAGTTGTGCGTCTTGCGCCAGTTGTCGCTGGTGGCCACGATGTCCCACTCGTAGCTGCTGCCGTCCAGCTTCGGGTCGCCGGTCCAGTCGTACTGGCCGTGCATCACGTTGTGGCCCAGCTCCATGTTTTCCAGGATCTTGGACAGCGCCAGCAGCAGCGTGCCGACGATGCAGGCCGGCCACAGCAGCGGCGACCAGAACAGCGGCGACAGCGCGCCCAGCAGCAGCAGGGTGCGACCCAGCACGCCGGACCAGCGCACGGCGGCGGCCACACAGCGGATGTAACGGGTGTCGGCGGCACCGCGCTCGCTGAGCACACGGTCGCGGATCGCGTCGAGCTCATCACCGAAGGCTTTCAGTTCGGTCGGGCTCAGGGCACGGTCGGTTGCGCGGGTCATGGCAGCAAAGTCCTCAGAGATCCAGAGTCAGGTCGGTGGTCGGCGCGCTCACGCAGATGCGCACCTGCTGGGCAGGTTCGTTCTGCAGGTCGCCGTTGCGCAGGTGGCGGGTGCTGCCGCTCACCTGGGCACAGGTGCAGGTGTTGCAGATGCCCATGCGGCAGCCGTGGCGGGCCTTGATGCCTTCCGCTTCCAGGCTTTCCAGCAGGCTGCGGCCACGCGGCACGCGCAGCTGGCGGCCACTGCGGGCCAGGATCAAGGCGACCTCGCCTTCGGCCTCGGCGCCCTGTATCGGGGCCGGCGGGGTGAAGGCTTCGGCCTGCAAACCGGCCACCTGGTGCGCCAGGCGCTGGCGCGCGGCGGCCACGAAGCCATCCGGGCCACAGGCCAGCACCTGGCGCTGCGCCAGCGGCGTGTCATCACCGGCCACCTGCAGCGGGTGCTGGTCCACGCGCAGCGCCGGCATCCCGCCTTCGCGGGTGGTCAGCAGGTGCACGCGCAGGTTGGGCTGTGCGCCGGCCAGCGCCTGCAGTTCTTCGCGGAACTGCAGCGCACCGGCGGTGCGCTCCCAGTAGAACAGGTCCACCGGCGCGGCCAGCGGGCGCTGGCAGGCTTCACGCAGCAGGCTGCGCATCGGCGTGATGCCGCTGCCGGCGGCCAGCAGCAGCACCGGCGCGGCGGCCGGCATGTGGAAGTCGCCAAAGGCCGCATCCAGCCGGAACACCTCCCCGGGCTGGGCATGTTCGACCAGGTGGCGGCTGACACGCCCGCCCTCCACCGCCTTGACCGTGATGGCCAGCTCGCGGCGGCCCAGCCGGGTCGGGCTGTAGCTGCGGCGGTACAGGCGGCCATCCAGTTCGATGCCGAGGGTGACGTGCTGGCCGGCGCGCAGCCCGGCGAAGTGCCGGTTCACGCGCAGCACCAGCGTGGCCGCGCCGTGCCCGGCCGGCTCGCGCCGCAGCAGGCGCGCCAGCGGCTCGCGCAGCGTCCACAGGGGATTGAACTGACCGGCCCAGAAGTCGAACAACGTCGGGGACAGCCAGCGGTGCGGGGACAACAGGGACGGACGGGCGACAGCGTTCATGGCCCGCACTATACGGGTGCAAGGACACCTGTGTATACATGTGTATATTGCACCGGATTGGGTATGATTCAGCCTTGTCCCCCCGGAAGTCTCATGGCCGCCACCGTCCTGCCGCCCAGCGATGATGCCAACAGCCCTGCCCGCCGCTCGGTGAGCCGCGAAGATCTGCTGGCCGCCGCGCTGAAGCTGATCGGGCCGCACCGCAGCCTGTCCACGCTCAGCCTGCGTGAAGTGGCGCGCGAAGCCGGCATCGCGCCGAACAGTTTCTATCGCCAGTTCCGCGACATGGACGAACTGGCCGTGGCGCTGATCGACGTGGCCGGCAGTTCGCTGCGCACCATCATCGGCCAGGCCCGCCAGCGCGCCACCTCCACCGCCACCAGCGTGGTGCGCGTGTCGGTGGAAACCTTCATCGAACAGCTGCGCGCCGATGACAAGCTGCTGCACGTGCTGCTGCGCGAAGGCGCGGTGGGCTCGGACGATTTCAAGCACGCCGTCGAGCGCGAACTGCATTACTTCGAAGAGGAACTGCAGCACGACCTGGTGCGTCTGGCGGCCCTGGACGTTGCAGTGCTGTACAAGCCGGAACTGGTGTCCACCGCCATCACCCGGCTGGTGTTCGCCATGGGTGCGGCCGCGATGGACCTGCCGCCGGAGAAGGATCCGGAGCTGGTCGAGCAGATTTCCACGATGATCCGCATGATCATCGTCGGCGCCCGCAGCCCGGCCCTGCGGCGCGGGTAAGCCCCGCCGTTGCCGGCAGCCAGCGGGCATTGGCACCATTTCATGTATCTAATGGTGTTACATTAAGGGCATGAACAGTCCTGCCCCGTTCGACCGCCCCGACGTCGTGGCCCGCTATGCCGAAGGCCCGCCACGTGCGGTGCCCGGCTTCCACGACCTGCAGCGCAGCACCCATCTGCTGCTGGCCGAAGCCGTACCGCGCCAGGCGCGCATCCTGGTGCTGGGTGCCGGTGGTGGGCTGGAGCTGGCACTGTTCGCGCAACGCGATCCCGGCTGGCGCTTCCTTGGCATCGACCCGTCGCAGCCGATGCTCGACCTGGCGCGGCAGACGCTGGCGGACAACGCCGGCCGCGTGGACTGGCATGCCGGCACCATCCACGGCGCACCGGCCACGCCCTGCGACGGCGCCTGTTCGCTGCTGACCTTCCATTTCATCGCGTTGGCCAAGCGCCTGCCGACGCTGCAGGCAGTGCGCGCGCGGCTGCGGCCCGGTGCCCCCTTCGTGCTGGCGCACCTGAGCGTGGCCCAGGCCGACAGCGCACAGCGCGCACGCTGGCTCGGCCGTTATGCCGCCTTCCTGGTCGATTCCGGGCTGCCGCCGGAACAGCCGGCCCGGGCGCAGGCGCAGGTGGATGCGCAGCTGCACATCCTGGATCCGCAGCAGGAGGTCGCGCTGCTGGCCGAGGCCGGGTTCGCGCAGATCGAGCCGTTCTACCAGGGGCTGGAGTTCCGCGGCTGGGTGGCGCGGGCCTGAGCCAGGCGACGGCCGGCACGGCTTCCGGCACAGGGTCGCCCTTGAATGTAATATTATAATACATAGGCCGCAGGGCTTCCCGTACTGCTGGCCGGCGTTTATGCTCGGGCTTAGTGATATAGCACTTGCTATGTTGATGACCCCCCGACTACATCGCCTGCCAGGTCGCCCTCGCCAGCGCTTCCCTTTAAGGACCACGACGCCCATGACGTTCCCCTCCCCCCGCCTTCCCCGCCGCCTGCCACTCGGGCTGGCCATCGTCACCCTGCTGCCGCTGCCGGCCCTGGCCGCACCGCCCTCGCCCACCGAATTGGACCGTGTGCAGGTGAAGGTCAGCACCGCCACCCGCAGCGAACGCCTGCTGTCGGACGTGCCGATCCGCACCGAAGTGCTGCGCCAGCAGGACATCGCCCTGCGCGCGGCCACGGACTTCTCGCGCGCGGCCGAACTGATCAACGGCTTGCGCGTGGAGAGCAACTGCCAGAACTGCAACACCAGCGAAGTGCAGCTGCTCGGCCTGCCCGGCGCCTACAACCAGCTGCTGTTCGATGGCATTCCGCTGCTGTCCACGCTGGGCAGCGTGTATGGGCTGGAACAGATTCCGGCCGGCTTCGTCGACCGCATCGAAGTGGTCAAGGGCGGCGGTTCGGCGCTCTATGGGCCCGGCGCGGTGGCGGGGGTGATCAACCTGATTCCGCCACGGCCCACCCGCAGCAGCGGCCACGTGCAGGCCGGCGTGGACGTGATGAAAGGCACGCCGCAGAAGAACCTCGACGCACGCCTGGACCTGGCGGCGCGCAACGCCGATGCGGGGCTGTCGGTGGCGGCCCAGCGCAACTGGAACGGGGGCATCGACTATGACGGCGACGGCTACACCGAAATCACCCGCAAGGACCTCAAGGTCGGTGGCCTGCAGGCCTGGTATGCGCCCAACCCCGGCACCCGGCTGCGGCTGGACCTGCAGCTGACCGACGAGACCCGGCGCGGCGGCAACCGCCTGGAGCAGCCCGAATACCTGGCCAACATCGCCGAATCGCTGGACACGAAATACCGGCGCGGCAGCGTGTCCTGGGACCAGGAGGTGAGCAGCAACGCGGACTTCCGCCTGGCCTATGCCTTCGCAGACATCGACCGCGACAGTTTCTACGGCGGTCTGGGCGATGTGGTGACCGATCCCACCGCCCCCGGCTACGACCCACGCCAGCTCGACCACACGGTGCCCGGCAGCGCGGCCTCGCGCTCGTGGCGGCAGTACGGCCACACCACCAATCCATTGCATTACCTGGACAGCCAGCTGAACTGGCGCCTGGGCGCGCATGCGCTGGCCTTCGGTGTGCAGTACAAGCACGAAGCGCTGCGCGACGACAACCGCACCGGCGACGGCCAGCGCCTGGCGCTGCTGGAAGACGCACGTTTCCACAACCTGGGCGCGTTCGTGCAGGACGAATGGGCGGTGGCCGAGAACGTGGACCTGGTGCTGGGTGCACGCGTGGACAAGAGTTCGGAGCTGGACAATGCGGTGTTCTCCCCGCGCATCGCCGCCGCCTGGCAGGCCACGCCGCGGCTGAAGTGGCGCGCCGGCATTTCCACCGGGTTCCGCGCGCCGGAGATCTTCGTCGAGGACGTGCACGTGAACACGCTGGGTGCCGAGCAGGTGCGCGTGCGCAACAGTGCCGGCCTGAAAGAGGAGCGTGCGGTCACCAGCCTGTTCGGCTTCGACTGGCGTTCGGACCCGGCCGACCCGGTGTGGACCTGGGATGCCACTGCCGCCTACGCACGCATCCGCGATACCTTCGCGCTGGGCGAGATCCAGCGCAACGAGGACGGCACGCTGGGCCAGCTGCGTTACAACGCGTCGGGCTCCACCGTGCTGGGCATGGAAAGCAACCTGGGCTGGCAGCCCGCACCGCAGTGGCGGGTCACCGCCGGCGCATCGTGGTACCGCTCGCGCTTCAAGCAGCCGCAACGCATCTTCGATGACACCGGCGAGGGCAGCCAGACCGTGATTGAAAGCCGCGACTACCTGAAGACCCCGCACTGGACCGGGCTGGCACAGCTGAGCTGGCTGCCGGCCGAGGCCTGGGAAACCTTCCTGGCCGTGCGCCACACCGGGCGCATGCAGGTGCTCAACAACCGGCTGGGCGAACTGCGCACCACCCGTACCTTCTGGGTGACCGACCTGGGCGCACGCTGGCACCGGCACCTGGGCGCCGACGCGCAGCAGGAAGTGACGGTGTCGGCCGGCGTCAAGAACGTGTTCGACCAGCGCCAGCCCGATCTGGAAACCGGCGCGCTGCGCGACAACGACTACGTCTACGGGCCGCGCTTCGCACGCTCGTGGTACGTCAACCTGCGCTATGCGTTCTAGCACCGGCGCCACCGCCGGGCTTGCCCTGCTGCTCGCGCTGGCGCTGCCGGCGCGGGCCGGGGACACGTTGCACGCGCAGGTCAGCGCGGCGCTGATGCAGCCGCAGGCACGCAGCCTGGAACCCCTGCAGCGGCCAACACCGCCACGGCTGATCGCGCTGTATGTGGGCGCCGACTGGTGCGGGCCCTGCCACGCCTTCGTGCCGACCCTGCGCGTGGTGCGCGATGCCCTGCGCGCGGCGGGTGCCGACACCGAGGTGGTGTATGTCAGCCAGGATGAAAGCGAAGCAGCCCTGCGCCGTTACATGCATGCCCAGCAGATGCCGTGGCCGGTGCTGGCCCCGCGCCGCGCCGCCCGCCTGCGCGGGCTGCAGGCGGTGGTCGGCCTGGCGCCGCCGAACCTGGTGCTGATCGATGCCGACGGCCAGGTGCTGGCCAACGGCTGGCACGGCCGCCGCTACGACGGCCTGCAGCCGGTGCTGAAAACCTGGTGGGCACAGGCCTGCGCACAACCGCAGGCGCACTGCCCGCCGTTGCCGTTACCCTAGTGCTGCGTCATGCGCCGCTGCGCTCGCCGGGCATGGCCCGGCGCTACCGGCTTCGGTGTGCGTAGCGTCGACTGCCGGTAGAGTCGGCTGTGGGTAGAGTCGACTGTTAGTCGACTATCGCGCGCAGCGCGGGGGTTTCGAAGATCCAGCGGAGGAGCAGTCGACTAACAGTCGACTCTGCCCACAGCACGCACCCCGCCACCCCACCGCTCAGCCCTCGCCGCCCTCGGCCCTGCGCACAAACGCCTCGAACAGCGCAAGCGTCTGCTCGCTCACATGGTGTTCTATGCCTTCCGCGTCACGCCGCGCGGTGTCCGGGTCCACGCCCAGCGCCAGCAGGAAACGCTCCACGGTCTGGTGGCGCTCGCGGCTGGCATGCGCCAGCGCCTCGCCTTCCGGGGTCAGGAACACGCCGCGGTACGGGCGCTGCACCACCCAGCCATCACGGGCCAGGCGCCGCAGCATCTTGGCCACGGTCGGCTGGGCCACGCCCAGGCGGGTGGCAATGTCCACCTGGCGGGCCTCGCCGCCGTCGGCCAGCAGGTCGGAGATCAGCTCCACGTAGTCCTCCACCAGCTCCATGCGGTGGGCCTCACGGACCTGCCGGAAGCTCTCGACCTGGCGCTCGGCCTCGATCAGGGTGCCTTTCAGCGATGTCGCCTCATCCGGTTTGACCACGCGGTTGCCTTTCCTGCCAATGACTTCAATAGACAAGCCTGAATTCTGGACCACCGACGCCACAAGGACGATTGTTTTACTTTGCTATGTGACTTAGCCAGAGCTATATTGCACCCCATGAGCACCCTGGCGCCACCCGACCCCGCCGCCGCCCCAGCCAGCCTGGGGTCGATGAATGCCTCCGTCGCGGTCCCCGACAAGGGCCACTGGTGGTTCCGGCTGCTGGCCTTCATCGGCCCGGGCTACATGGTCTCGGTGGGCTACATGGACCCCGGCAATTGGGCCACCGACCTGGCCGGTGGTTCGCGTTTCGGCTACCTGCTGCTGTCGGTCATCCTGGTCTCCAACCTGATGGCGGTCATCCTGCAGGCGCTGTCGGCGCGGCTGGGCATCGCCACCGGCATGGACCTGGCGCAGGCCTGCCGCGCGCGCTACCCCAAGCCGGTGAACCTGGCGCTGTGGGCCTTGTGCGAAGCGGCGATCATCGCCTGCGACCTGGCCGAAGTGATCGGCACCGCCATCGCACTGAAGCTGCTGTTCGACCTGCCGCTGCTGTGGGGCGCGGTGATCACCGCGCTGGACACGCTTCTGCTGCTGCTGCTGATGGACCGCGGCTTCCGCGCGCTGGAAGCCTTCGTCATCGCCCTGCTGATGATCATCTTCGGCTGCTTCGTGGTGCAGATCGCGATGGCCGCGCCGCCGGTGATGGAGGTGCTGTCCGGCTTCATCCCGCGCACCCAGGTGGTGACCGATCCGCATGCGCTGTACATCGCCATCGGCATCATCGGTGCCACGGTGATGCCGCACAACCTGTACCTGCACTCGTCCATCGTGCAGACACGCGCCTACCCGCGCACCGACGACGGGCGCCGCAGCGCGCTGCGCTGGGCGGTGACCGACAGCACCATCGCGCTGACCCTGGCGCTGTTCATCAACGCCAGCATCCTGATCCTGGCCGCGGCAGTGTTCCATGCCAACGGGCGGTTGGATGTGGAAGACATCGAACAGGCCCGCCAGCTGCTGGCACCGATGCTGGGCGTGGGCGCGGCCGCCACCCTGTTCGCCGTGGCGCTGCTGGCCTCGGGCCTGAATTCCACGGTGACCGCTACGCTGGCCGGGCAGATCGTGATGGAAGGGTTCCTGCACCTGCGGCTGCCACCGTGGCTGCGGCGCTTGATCACGCGTGCACTGGCGATCATTCCCGTGGTGGTGGTGATCGTGTTGTTCGGCGACCAGGGCGCAGTGAAGCTGCTGGTACTGAGCCAGGTGGTGCTGTCGATGCAGCTGCCGTTCGCGATCATTCCGCTGGTGCGGATCGTCACCGACAGGGTGACGATGGGCGCCCTGGTGGCCCCGCGCTGGCTGGGCGGGATCGCCTGGGTGATCTCCCTGGTGATCGTGGTGCTGAACCTGAAGCTGCTGGTGGATACGTTCGCTGGCACGTGATGCGGAATGCTGGGATCACAGGCATTGCGAGGTTGCCGGCCAACGGCCGGCACTACCCATACAATGCGCGGTGCCGGGATCGGATCCCTTGCCACAGGCACGGGAGCTGCCCCTTGTAGAGCCAGACCATGCGTGGCTGCTGTTCGTTCCGAAACTCGGATCACACGCATCACGAGGTTGCCGGCCAACGGCCGGCACTACCCGCCGAGGTACTCGCCGATGGCGGCCTCGATCTGCGCTGGCGACTGGAACCCCGGCAGGCGGGCGCGCTCGTCCCCATCGCGGAACACCGACAGCGTCGGCGTCTGCTGAAGCCCCAGCCCCTTGAAGAACGCCTCCCCCACCACCTCCAGCTGCACGCGCAGCAGCGTGGTGCCATGGCCGGCATCGCCGGCGCCTACGCGCTGCAATGACATCTCCAGCATGCGGCAGCCGGGGCAGTTGTCCTTGTGGAAATCCACCAGCACGCGGGGGTGCTCGGCCAGCAGCTGCTGGAACTGCTCAGGCGAGGTGGCGTCGATGATCTGCATGCGCGGTACTCCGGTGTAACGCCAGGACCTCGTCGGTCCAGGCCGTGATGAGGTCCGCATGGCGCTGGCCATGCGGCATCTGTTCAATCTGCAGCGGCGGGTAGGCGCTGCAGAAGTAGCGGCCGAGCCGGTGCACGGCGCCGCAGTAGTACTCCAGCCCCCACTGCGTCTCGCCGGTACCGAACACCGCCACGTGCGGCAGCGTGGCGCCGGCCTCGGCCTGCTGCGCCACCCACGCCTTCATTTCCGATGGCGTGCGCCCGCCGTTGTCGGTCCAGCTGCCCAGCAACACCAGGTCCGCATCGGCCGTGGCCAGCGGCGGCGGCTGGCGCAGGTCATCGGCCTCGTGCCAGTGCACGCGGTGCCCGGCCTGGCGGCAGCGCGCGGCGATCATCCGCCCCAGCTCACGGGTGTTGCCGCTCAGCGAGGCCACCACCACCAGCACCTCGAGCACGGGCGCGTCCACGGCGCCCACCGCCCCTTCAGAGATCGTCGAAGCCGTTGTCGACATTGGTCTTCTTGTAGCTGGCATTGCGCATCTCGAAGAAGTCGGTCTTGGTCTCGGTGAAGTTGTCGGCGTAGGCCCTGATCCACGGCATCACGTTGTCGGTGGTGTCGGTGTACAGGCGTTCGATGCCCAGCATGCCGGCCATCTTGTTGGCGCGGTACTTCACGTAGCGCACCATCTCGTCCACGTCGATGCCGTCGATACCGTCCAGCACTTCGCTGGACCAGTGCGTCTCCAGGTCGATGGCGTGCTGGAACGCGCCGTGCACGTAATCGCTCAGTTCGTTGGTCTGCAGCTCCGGGTTCTCGCCGATGATGGCGCGGATCAGCTCGCTGATGAACTTGGTATGCGCCAGCTCGTCGCGGTTGATGAAGCTGATGATCTTGCCGGTGCCGTTCATGCGGTTCTGCCGCACCATGTCGTAGAAGTAGGCGAAGCCGGAATAGAAGTTGATGCCCTCCAGGATGGACGACTGGATCAGCGACTTCAGCAGGGTTTCGGCGGTCTTCTCGCGCATGAAATCGTCATACGCGCCCATGATCGGCGCGTTGCGCTTGATGATGGTCGGGTGCGTGCGCGCGATCTCGAAGATGCGGTTCTGGTTCGGCAGGTCGGTGATGGAGGCCAGCACGTAGCTGTAGCTCTCGTTGTGGATCACTTCCTGCTGGCCGATGATGGCCGCGTTGGCATGCGCCGCCGGGTCGGTGATGTACTCGGCCACGTTGTAGATGAAGCGGGTCTGCGGCGAATCCAGCGTGGCCAGCAGGCCGATGATGGAATCGTAGGCGTTCTTCTCGCGCGCGTTCAGTTCGCCGTACTGGCGGGCATCGACCTTCATGTCCACTTCGTCGGGAATCCAGAAGTTGGTCGACAGCTCCTTGTAGGCCCGGTAGAAGGACGGGTACGGAATGTCGTTCCAGTTCAGGATGCCGCTGGTGCGTCCGTTGATGATGCCGGTGCTGCGGTTGGGGCGGCGCGGTTCGAGGATCTTGATGCGGTCAAGGGGGGTTGCCATGGTCTTACCTGCAGGGGGTAGCGCCTCAGCTGGAGCACCACTCGCATTCGCTGATGTCGATGTCGTTGGAGCGCACGTAGTAGGTGGTCTTCACCTCCGAGCGCCACGCGCTCAGGTGCAGCTCCAGCAGCGTGCTGGCGCGGATGGTGCTGGGCACGTACAGGTTGAAGCTGATGGCCTGGTCCACGTGACGCTGGCGCCGGGCGTTCTGGCGGATGCTGGCGAACTGGTCCGCCTTGTAGGCGCCCTTCTCGTAGTACGGCCAGGTGTCCAGCGACAGCCCCGGCGCAGCGACCGGGCGGCGGAAATCCTTCTTTTCCTCGTAGTAGAACGCGCTGTAGATCGGGTCGATCGACGCCGTGGAGCCTGCAATCTGCGCGGTACTCATGTTCGGCGCCACCGCCAGCAGCCAGCCGTTGCGCAGCCCATCGCGGGCCACCTCGGCGGCCAGCTGCTCCCACGCCGCACCGTGGTAGTCACGGTCACGGAAGTAGGCGCCGTTGTGCCAGTCGCTGCCGGCGAACATCGGGTAGCTGCCCTTCTCCCGCGCCAGCTGCATGCTGGCCTGGATGGTCAGGAAGTTGATGCGCTCGTACAGCGTGTCGGCCAGCACTTCGGCATCGGGCGATTCCCACAGAATGCCCTGCTGGGCCAGCAGATGATGCCAGCCGATGGTGCCCAGGCCGATGGCGCGGTACTTGCGGTTGGTGATGGTGGCCTGCGGTACCGGCAGCGCATTGAGGTCGATCACGTTGTCGAGCATGCGCACCTGGATCGGGATCAGCCGCTCCAGCACATCGGTGGCCAGCAGGTCGTCCGGCGCGGTGATCGCACGCCCCAGGTTGATCGAGGACAGGTTGCAGACCACGAAATCGCCGGCACGGCGCGTGGTGACGATCTGGTCGCCGCTGACGATCTCCTGGATCATCCGCGTCGGGCTCATGTTCTGCAGGATCTCGGTGCACAGGTTGCTGGAATAGATCATGCCGGCGTGCTTGTTCGGGTTGCGGCGGTTGACCTCGTCGCGGTAGAACACGAACGGATTGCCGGTTTCCAGCTGGCTGACCATGATGCGCTTGAACAGGTCGATGGCCTTCACCGTTCGGCGGCTGATGCGCTCGTCGGCCACCAGTTCGGCGTAGCGGTCGCGGAAGCTGCCCGCACCGCGCGTCTCATCGTAGAAGTCCTGCAGGTACCAGCCCTTGGCCTGCTTCACCTCGTGCGGGTCGAACAGGTACCAGTCGGCGCGGCGTTCCACCGCTTCCATGAACAGGTCGGGCACGCACACCGAGGTGAACACATCGTGCGCGCGCAGGCGCTGGTCGCCGTTGTTCAGGCGCAGGTCTATGAATGCTTCGATGTCGCGGTGCCAGATGTCCAGGTACACCGCCACCGCGCCCTTGCGCTGGCCCAGCTGGTCCACGGACACGGCGGTGTTGTTGAGCTGCTTGATCCACGGCACCACGCCGCCGGAGGAATTGGGCACGCCACGGATCGGGGCACCGCTGCTGCGCACATAGCCCAGGTACGCCCCCCACGCCGCCACCGTGCTTGGACACGCGCGCGATATCGGTGTTGGAGTCATAGATGCCCTGCAGGCTGTCATCCACCGTGTCGATGAAGCAGCTGGACAGCTGGCCGCCCACCTTGCCGGCATTGGCCAGCGTCGGCGTGGCCACGGTCATGTACAGGTTGGACAACGCCCAGTACGCCTCACCCACCAGCTGCATGCGCCGCGTACGGCCGCTCTCGCCCTGCCCGCCTTCGTTCTGCATCAGGTACAGCGCGATGGTCAGCCAGCGCTCCTGCGGCAGCTCGAACACATCGCGGCTGGCGTCGGTGGCCAGGTAGCGGGTGGCCAGCAGGTATAGCCCGTTGTAGGCGAACAGCCCGTCGCGGCTGGCGTCGATCATCTCACCGGCCTGCTGCAGCTCTTCCTTGGAATAGCAGCGCAGGATGTCGTTGCTGTACACGCCGCGGTCGGCCAGGCTTTCCTGCAGCCCCACGTAGGAACCGTATTTCAGGCTGACATCGTAGAAACGGTTGCGGCTGGCGCGCTTGTACAGGCGGCGCAGGTACAGCCGCGCGGCGAAGCGCTCCCAGTCCGGTGCGGTCAGGTCCACCCGCGATTCCGCCTCGCGGATCAGCAGGTCGACCAGATCGTCGGCACTCAGGCTGGGCTTGCGTTCCACCATCGCCTGCACCACGCGGCGGTAGTCGGCCACGTCCAGCTGCGGGAATTCGGCATGAATGCGGTCGATGCTGCGCTGCAGGCGTTCGGCCTCGAACGGCAGGCGGCGGTTGCCGGCTTCCTTGGTGATCCAGGTGGCCATACGCTCGCCACCCGGGCGCACGTCATCGGCTGCGCCGGCCAGAGCGGCCACGCGGTAGGTGCTGTCAGTCATTGTCCTGCGTCTCCAGGCCCACATGCGCGGCAGCGCCGGGTGCCTTGGTGCCCCGCGCGTGATACCGGCGCACGGGGTATTCGGGGGTGATGCCAGGGGGCGGGAACGAAGGTCGTCGGCAATTGCCTGCGCCTGCGGCCGGTATCCGGTCCGTGGGGGCGACCTGGGTCCGCACGATGGCGGCCGCGTCGTCACGGCAAGCTTTCAGGGCGGGCCGCGGGACGTTTGCAACGTGTCCGGTGGCGGCGGCTGACCGTGAGTGACAGCCACAACATAATGGGGATACCCGGACCCGTCAACACAACATGCGGGAATTTTTACCTATGGCGACGATAGGTCGTAGGATGCCGTATTCCATCCGCGTCACCTTGTCACGGCGGTGCCTGCCCCAAGCTGATTGGAACACTTTCATGATGGGAACCCCGCATGCGCGCTGCTCTGTATTCGACCTTTGGTGATCCCGCTGCGGTGCTGGCCAGCGGCCAGGCGCCCCTGCCCGAACCCGGCCCGGGCGAGGTGCGCATCCGCACTGTGCTGGCCTCGATCCACAACCACGACCTGCTGACCGTGCGCGGGCAGTACGGCTACAAGCCTGCCTTGCCGGCCATCGGGGGCAGCGAGGCGCTGGGTGTGGTCGATGCACTGGGCGAAGGCGTGACCGGCCTGCAATTGGGCCAGCGCGTGGCCGCCGCCTCGGTGCAGGGCACCTGGGCCGAAGCGTTCATCGCCCCGGCACGCATGGTCATCCCGATGCCGGAGGCGATTGCCGATGAAACCGCCGCGCAGCTGATCGCGATGCCGCTGAGCGCGCTGATGCTGCTGGAATTCCTGCACGTCGAAGCAGGCCAATGGATCGTGCAGAACACCGCCAACGGCGCGGTGGGCAAATCGCTGGCGATGCTGGCGCGCGCGTGGCGTGCACGTCGCCAACCTGGTGCGCAACGCCGAGGCGGTGGCGCAGCTGCAGGCGCTGGGAATCGACCACGTGTTCGATACCTCGGTGGACGGCTGGAAGGATCGCGTGCGTGAAGCAGCCGGCGAAGCACAGGCTGCGGCCGCAGTGGACTCGATCGGCGGCGATGCCAGTGGTGATCTGGTCGAGCTGCTGGGCCATCACGGCACCCTGGTCTCGTTCGGGGTGATGAGTGGCGAGCCGATGCGCATTCCGGCCGGCGGCCTGATCTACAAGGAAGCCACGGTGAAGGGCTTCTGGGGCAGCAAGGTCAGCCAGGCGATGGCGGTGGAGGACAAGCGCCGGCTGGTTGGCGAACTGCTCACGCGCGCGGCCAGCGGCGAACTGACCCTGCCGGTGGAGCAGATCTTCGATCTGGATGACATCGCGCGTGCGGCAAAGGCCGGCGGTGACTCCGGGCGCAATGGCAAGGTGCTGCTGCAGGTGTGATGCCTGGGGTTGCCCTTGGGGTCAGATCCCTTTGGCCCTTGGGGGCAGAACCCTTTCCCAGGGGAAAGGGATCTGCCCCCTCCGCGCAGTTTCGTTAAGAACCTGTGATACATAACTGAATGCGTATTCGTCATTGGATGCCGGCCGAGCCCCCATGCGGTACTGGGGACTCCTCCACCCACTGGCGTTTCCATGTTCCGCACAACCCTGCTGGCCAGCGCCGTCGCGCTGAGCCTGGCGGCCGGCTCTGCCGCCGCTGAAACCTCCCCCGCCGCCGCTACCGGCAAGCACAGCACCACGCTTGGCGCGGTGCTGGTCACCGGCTCCAACATCAAACGCAGCGACACCGCCGGCCCCAACCCGGTGCAGGTACTCACCCGCGAACAGATCGAACTGAGCGGCAAGTCCACCCTCACCGATGTCCTGCGCAGCCTGTCGGCCAATGCCGGCAACAGCTACGACGAGCAGTACACCGGCAGTTTCGCCGCCGGCTCGGCCTCGATCGGCCTGCGCGGGCTGTCACCGAAGAACACGCTGGTGCTGGTCAACGGCTATCGCGTCTCCAACTTCGGCTTCGCGCTCAACACCCAGGACACCTTCGTCGATCTGAACGCGCTGCCGATCAGCGCGGTGGACCGCATCGAAGTGCTCAAGGACGGC
Organism: Stenotrophomonas maltophilia; assembly: GCA_009912235.1. Lineage (GTDB taxonomy): Bacteria > Pseudomonadota > Gammaproteobacteria > Xanthomonadales > Xanthomonadaceae > Stenotrophomonas > Stenotrophomonas maltophilia_AV. The sequence goes on along the minus strand of WNDS01000001.1, from coordinate 92,064 downwards.
GCCTCGGCGGTGTACGGCTCCGATGCCATCGCCGGCGTGGTCAACATCATCCTGCGCCGCAATTTCCAGGGCGTGGAAGTCGGTGGCGGCCTGGGCACCGCCACCCAGGGTGGACTGAAGGAACGCAAGGCCAACCTGCTGGCCGGCTTCGGCGATGTCGACCGCGATGGCTGGAACGTGCTGTTCGGGCTGGACGTGCTCAAGCGCGACCGCCTGGATGCCGACGAGCGTGCGTTCACCCGCAGCGGTGATTTCCGCGACCAGCCCGGCGGCCGCCCGGCCGGCTGGAGCACCGCCGGTGGCAACTGGCTCTCCAACCCGCGCGCGCCGCAGCCGTTCGCGCCCTGCCCTGAGGGCAGCCAGCTGCGCCCGTACAGCGATTTCGGCAGTGCCCTGCCCGGCAACGCGTGCGCCTTCAACGCGCAGCCGTTCAAGACCCTGCAGCCCGGCGCCGAGCGCCTGCAGGCTTCGCTGAGCGCGACCTACCGCTTCAACGACAGCGTCGAGGCGTTCGCCGACATCCTCTATGCGCACAACAAGGCCGACCAGATCTTCAGCCCGCCGCTGACGGTCGGCCCGGGCCTGCGTGCCTACAACGCGGCCGCCGGCACCCTGGTCGACATTCCGGCGGTGCTGCCGGTGGGCAACCCCTACAACCCGGGCAGTACGCCGCTGCCGTTCGAGACCTCGCTGTTCGCGCTCGGCCCGCGCCTGAAGGACAACACCCAGGTGTTCTACCGGGCACTGGCCGGCCTGCGCGGGCACACCGAGCGCTGGGACTGGGAATTGGCCGCGCTCAGTTCGGAAAGCGCGCAGCGCGAGTACGTGGACAAGTTCGTCAACCGCTATGTGTTCCAGCAAGAACTGGCCGACGGCAGCCTGAACATCCTGGACCCGTCGCGAACCCCGCAGGCCCTGGATGCCCTGCGCCTGCAGACCAAGCGCCCCGGCTGGTACCGCCTCAGCCAGGCATCGTTCAAGGCCTCCACCCAGCTGTGGAACCTGCCGGTCGGCCCGATCGGTTTCGCATGGGGCGCCGAGGTGCGCCGCGAATCGCTCGATGCACGCACCACCGAGCAGGTGCTTTCCGGCACCGAGCTGCGCCCGGCCATCAACGTGGTCAACGGGCAACGCCAGGTTAGCGCCGCCTATGCGGAGTTCAGCATTCCACTGCACCGCACGCTGGAACTGCAGCTGGCCGGGCGTGGCGACCACTACGATGATTTCGGCAATGCGTTCTCGCCGAAGGTGGCGCTGCGCTGGCAGCCGCTGGACAGCCTGCTGCTGCGCGGCTCGTTCTCGCGCGGCTTCCGCGCCCCGTCGTTGCCGGAAATCGCGCCGGGCCAGACCATCAGCTACGGCTCGGTGGTGGACCCCTTCGACCCGCTGCAGCCCGGTGGCAGCCGCGGCGTGACCAACGTGCGCACCGGCAACCCGGACCTGAAGGCCGAGCGCTCGCGCAACTACAACCTGGGTGCCGTGTGGTCGCCCGACGGCGACACCAGCATCGGCCTGGACTGGTACCGCATCGAGCAGGACAACCTGGTGCAGCCGGACAACGCGCAGTTCATCGTCAACAATCCGGACCTGTTCCCGGGCCGGGTGCAGCGCGATGCACAGGGCCGCATCCAGTTCATCACCAACCAGTACGCCAACCAGGGCGAACTGAAAACCTCCGGCCTGGATCTGGAAGCCAGCCGCCGCTTCCGCACCGACCAGTGGGGCAGCTTCACCGTGGCTGGCAGCTGGACCCACCTGCTGGACTACAAGCAGCCGCTGGTGGCCGGCCAGGCCGCCTATGACGGTGCCGGCAACAACCGCCTCGGCGCGCTGCCGAGTACACGCGGCACCACCTCGCTGACCTGGGACGTGGGCGACTGGACCAGCTCGCTGAGCCTGCAGTACATCAGCGGCTACGACCAGCGCGTGGCCACCGCCACCAGCAACCCGGGGCTGGATGCACGGGTGAAGGCCTACCAGCAGCTGGACCTGTACGTGGCATGGAACGGCCTGCCCAATACCACGCTGTCGCTGTCGGTGCTGAACCTGACCGACAAGGACCCGCCGTTCGACCCGGCCGGTGGCTCCAACGGCTTTGACATCACCCAGTACAACCTGCGCGGGCAGTTTGTTTCGCTGGGCGCGCGCTACCGGTTCTGACGCAGGCGGGGCGATGGAGGATCCATCGCCCCGCTCCGCCACCGCGGGGTGCGTGGGGCGCGCGGGTGCGGGGTGCTTGGGTGCGGGTAGAGTCGACTGTTAGTCGACTGCTCTTCGCATGAAACCCGCAAACCACGCGCTGCGCGCGTGAGTCGACTAACAGTCGACTCTACCCGTCGCTCGTAGCCCTCCATCCGCCGGCGATCGGCGATCGCCGATCCACCCCACCATCCGCCACCCCACTCCCTTACCGGCTCAGGTGCAGGAACTGCAGGTGGCGTTCGTATTGCCCGATGATGTCGTTGATGATCTGCTCGCGGCTGTACCCCACCAGGTCGTAATCCTGGCTGCCTTCGAACAGGTGCACTTCGGCGCGGTAGTAACGCTGGTTGCGCACGTTGTGCGAGGCGAACGACGGCACGCGATAGCCGGTCAGCAGCACGCGGTACAGGAAGTCCTGCTGCTCGCCGTGGTTCACCGGCAGCGACATGTCATTGGCATCCAGCGTCGCCTCCACTTCCCAGCCCTGCTCGCGCAGCTGCGCGGCCACCGCTTCCATGGCCGGCCGCACATGGCTGTCCATGAAACGGTAGACCTCGTCGCGCAGCGGGAAGTGCACGGCCTGGCCCAGGCGCTGGCGCCAGCCTTGGTGGCGGCTGGCGCCGACCAGCGGGGTCGGCCGGTACTGCAGCGCACGGCGGCGGTGCGACTCGTCGGCGAAGGCCTTGCTCAGGCCCCGGGCCATCAGCAGCAGCACCGCCGAGAACGGCAACGAAGCCAGCACCACCGCTGATTTCAATGCATCCATGCTGCCGGCCAGCAGCAGCCCGCCGGTGACCACGGCGGTCACCGAGCCCCAGAACACCCGCAGCCAGCGCGGGCCATCATCCTCCGGCGCACCGCCATGGGAGGACAGCGTGGACAGCACCACCGCGCCCGAATCGGCCGAGGTGACGAAGAAGATGAAGCTGATCAGCACCGTCACCCCGATCACCAGGCGGCTCCACGGGTAGCTGTCCAGCAGTGCATACGGCACCGTGGGCGCATCATCGATGGCCAGCTGCGCCAGCTGTTCCTGGCCATGGTGCAGCACCTGGTCCAGCGCGCTGTTGCCGAAGATCGACAGCCACGCCAGGGTGAAACCGAGCGGAATCAGCGGCACGCCGAACACGAACTGGCGGATGGTGCGGCCACGCGAGATGCGGGCGATGAACAGGCCCACGAACGGCGACCAGCCGATCCACCAGGCCCAGTAGAACAACGTCCAGCTGCCCATCCATTCCGGGCGGCCGCCATAGGCGTAGACATCGAAGCTCTTGCCAACCACGCTGCCCAGGTAGTCGCCCGCGTTCTGCATCAGCGTGCCCAGCAGGTACTGGGTGGGCCCGGCGAACAGCATGAACAGCACCAGCGCGATGGCCAGCAGCATGTTGATGTTGGACATCCAGCGCACGCCCCTTTTCCACGCCGGACACGGCCACGATGATCGCCGCGCCCATCATGGTGGCGATCAGCAGCACCTGCACCCAGTGGGTGTGTGGCACATCGAACAGGTGCGACAGGCCGGCGTTGAGGTGCAGCACGCCAAAGCCCATGTCCGCGCCCAGGCCGAACACGGTAGCCACGATGCCCAGCGCATCCACGGTATAGCCGATGGGCCCGTTGATGCGGTTGCCGATGAGCGGGTACAGCGCCGAGCGCAGCGCCAGCGGCAGGTTGTGGCGGTAGGCGAAGTAGGCCATGGCCATCGCCGCCAGCGCGAACACGCCCCAGCCGTGCAGGCCCCAGTGCAGGAACAGCAGCTGCATGGCCTGGCGCGCACCGGCCTCACCGGCAGCGGATGCCCCCTGCGGCGGCTGCAGGTAATGGGTGAGTGGCTCGGAGACGCAGAAGAAGAACAGCGTGATGCTGATACCAGCCGCGAACAGCATGCCGGCCCAGGACAGATAGCTGAATTCCGGTTCGTCGTGGTCGGCGCCCAGCTTGATACTGCCGTAGGGCGAGAGCGCGGTGACCACCACGAACACTAGGTACAGGGTCATCGCCAGCAGGTAGTACCAGCCCACGTTGGCCGAGGCCCAGCCCTGCGCCTGCATCAGCAGGTTGCCGGCACCGATCGGGTACAGGCTGACGAATACCGCGAACGCCACCACCACGATTGCCGCGAAGGCGAACACGGGCCGCAGAGTGCGCACCGGTGAGGATTGAGGCTCCAGTGCTTCCATGGGCGGCCGTGCTCCGGGTCGATCTGGGGATGAGCCGACCTATCCTGCCCATGTTGCAGTGCACAGCGGATGAAACGCCCGGCGCGGCAGCGGCCGCCAGCGCCCTGCCCTGTGCTATCACGCGCGTGCCACGCGGGCGGGAGGCGAGCCGGTCGTGTTCGGCCTGCGCGGCTGACGAGGACGCGCAGGCAGGCCGAAAACGACAGGTTTCTCTGCGTCCCGCGCGCCTCAGGACAGCGCGCGGCGCATCGCGTGCACGGTGTGGCCAACCCCGCGTGCGCGACGCCCGCCCAGCTTGCACAGCGCGGGCAGGTAGCGCAGGCGCCAGGCAGCCTGCCGCAGTAGCGCCTGCACGTCCGGGCTGGACTGGCGCAGGCAGTGGCCGATGACGGCGACGAACGCACCGCTGGGCAGCCGCGCATGGCGGATGCTGCCACTGATGAACAGCAGCCAGTCGCGCGCCTGCGCCTGGGCCAGGTCCATCACCTGCAGCGGGTCTTCTTCCAGATCGATGAAACGCAGCTGGCCATCCTCGGCCACGGTGATGTTGCGGGCCAGCGGCTGGCCGATGCAGCAGCCGGCACGGTGGCCGCGCAGCAGCTGCCGCGCGGCCTGGCGCAGCAGCGCTTCGGCCTTGGGTTCGTCGGCCTGGCGCAGGCACTGGGCCAGGCTGGGGCCGCCGTCTTCCAGCAGCAGCGCCGAGTCGCTCTGGCCCAGCACGCGCGGCACCGGAATGCCATGCTCGGCCAGTTCGACCAGGCGGCGCAGCTCGACATCGCGGGCCTGGCTGGCCGACTGTGTCGGCGCTGGCCGCAGGCACGGCACGCCCAGCGCGCGTGCGGTGATGTCCAGCGTGCGCAGCAGGACCCGGCGGCGCAGGCCATCGTGCTGCTTCAGCCAGACACGGCCATCGGCAAGGTGGAGGGGTTCGGCCATTTCAACTGCTCCTGCCGGCAAGCGGCGGTCTAGCGGTGCCTGTGCCGGGCCCTGCGGGGGCAGGCGGCGCTCCGTGGCGGGTGGAACCAGGTCGGCCGAGGCGCGGCATCCAGGCCTGCTTCGACACCTGTGCAAGGCTACGCCTGCCCGGCTGACAGCATTGGGCGATCCTGTGCGGCTTGTGTAACCAATCGTGACGGCAGGCTCAGTAGGCCACCGCCCAGGTCAGCTGGATCACGTCCAGGCCCGGGTTGGGCCGCTTGATGCTGGCATTGGAATAATGCGACCAGCGCAGCGACAGCTGCTGGCGCGGCTGCAGGCGCACGCCCACGCCGAGGTGGTCGCCGAACTGCGAGGCGGTGCTGATGCGGCGCCCACCGACCCGCGTGGTGTCGAAAACGGTTGCACCGATACCGGCTTCAACGAACAGGCGCCCACCGGGATGCCAGCGGAACATCGGAATGGCATTGGCCTGCCAGGCGTGCTGGTGTGCGGCGTCATGGCCCTGCCAGCGCGCCACGCCCAGCTCCATCACCAGATCCACGCGCTGGCCGTTGCCAGCCTGCCACTGCCATTGCGGCGCGCTCTGCCGCAACAGCGCGATGCGCCGGTAGTCACCCAGCCCCTCGCCCAGCTGCACGGCAAGGGCGGGGCCCGCGTCGGCCGGCGCGGTGCCTGAGGCCAGCGCGGAAGATGCCGGCAGGCCACCCAGGCACAGGCCGGCAACGGCCAGCAGGCGGAGCCGGGCGCGGGAACGGACGCGGAAACGAAAACGAAAACGGGCACAGGAAACAACCGGGCTGAGGACCGGGAAAGCAGAACGGGCAGCGGACACGCGTGCACTCCATGCAGGCGACCGCACGCGTCCGTGCCACGCAGCGCGCAGCCGTTTCGTCGTCGGTCGGGATCAGGGAAGCAGGCGCGGGCTGCGCCTGCGGCGTGCACCCGGGTGGGTGCCGCCGTGCACTACGTTATGCAGCGCGCTGGGCTCGTTCCGGCACGCCCGGTGGTGCCTGTGTAAAGGACTGTCAGCGTGTGTCGGGCCAGCAGATGACAAAGGCCGCGCCGCCCAGCGCGCTGTCCTGTACCGCCGCGTGGCCACCGTGGCAGGCAGCGATGCGCGCCACCATCGACAGGCCCAGGCCGACCCCGCCGGTAGCGCGCTGGCGGCTCTGGTCCAGCCGGGTGAACGGTTCGAACACGCGCTCGCGGTCGGCCACGGCGATGCCGTCACCGTCGTCGCTCACCTGCAGCTGCCAGTGATTGCCTTCGCGGCGCAGCTGCACCTGCACCTGCGAGCGCGCGTGTGCCAGTGCATTGCGCACCAGGTTCAACAGCGCGCGGCCCATGTAATGCGGGTGCAGCGGCACTGCGCCGTCATCCGCAGCGGCCAGCTGGCAGGTGATACCGGCCTGCCGCGCATCGCGCGGCAGTGCCGTGCCGGCATGTTCCAGCCGCGCCTCCAGCAGCAGCTCGCCCACCAGTGCATCCAGCCCGCGCAGGTCGTCACGCATGTCCTGCACCAGCTGCGCGCGCGCCGCAGGCGAGGCTTCCGCATCCAGCAGGTCCAGCTCGAACGACAGGCGTGCGATGGGCGTGCGCAGTTCATGCGAGACATCGTTGGCCAGCGCACGCTGGCGTGCCACCAGCCCGGCGATGCGCTCGCCCATCTGGTTGAACTGGGTGGCCAGCGGCGCGATGCTCGAGCGCAGGCGAAACCTGCGTGCGCGCCTGCAGATCGCCCTCGCCCATGCGCCGGCTGACCGTGCGCAGCCGCTGCAGGTCACGCCAGGTCGGCCAGACCCAGGCCAGCAGGCTCAGGCTCACCGCCAGCAGCAGCACCAGCGCGGCCTGCATCCAGGTCCAGCCATCGATCATGCTGCCTTCGGGCAGGCGCAGCTCCAGCCACTGCGCAGGCGTCTGGCCATGTGCGGGCAGCGGCAGCAGGAAGCGCTCCTGCTCATCGCGGATCAGGAACCCGTGGCGCTGCAGCTGCACGGCATCGGTGGCTGCCGGTGCGACGCCGGCCTGCTCCAGCAGTGCCAGGCCCAGCCCGAAACGCGGTTGCAGGTGCGCCAGTTCGGCGGCGCGGCCGGCTGCGTCCATCGGTGCCAGGCGCTCGTCCAGCAGCGATGCCATGCCGCGCACGGCTTCGGCGTAATAGGTGTCGTTGCGCTCGTCGAAGCGGTGCTGCATCAGCGCCGGAACCAGCCACAGGCCCACGGCGAAGCCGACCGCACTGAGCAGCAGCAGGCGCAGGAAGAAGCGCAGCATCTCAGGCGCCCGCAGGCACGAACAGATAGCCCTGCCCACGCACGGTCTTGATCCGTGCTGGGTCGCGCGGGTCGTCTTTCAGCTTGCGCCGCAGCTTGCTCACGCACATGTCCACGCTGCGGTCCAGGCCGTCGAAATCGATGCCACGCACGCTGTTGAGCAGGTCATCGCGGCTGAGCACTTCACCACTGCGGCTGGCCAGCGTCCACAGCATCTCGAACTCACCCGTGGTCAGTTCCAGCCGGCGCCCACCCAGTTCCACCTCGCGGCTGCGCCGGCAGATGCGCAGGCGGTCGAACTGCAGGCGCTGGCCACGCGGCGCGTCCTGTGCCGGGCGGCGCAGCAGCGCGCGCAGCCGTGCCAGCAGCACCGGTGGTTCCACCGGCTTGATCACGTAATCATCGGCGCCCGATTCCAGCCCCAGCACGTGGTCCAGCGAACTGTCGCGCGCGGTCAGCATCAGGATCGGCACGTTGCAGAAGCCGCGCAGGTCGCGGCACACCTGCAGGCCATCGCGGCCAGGCAGCATCAGGTCCAGCACCACCACGTCCGGCTGCGCCACGTGCACTGCCGCGCAGGCGGCATCGCCATCGTGCACGCACTGCACCTGGTAGCCATGCGGTTCCAGGTAGCGGGCCACCAGCCCGGCCAGCTTCAGGTCATCTTCCACCAACAGCAGCTTGATCATTCCGTTGCGCTCCACAGGCCACGACCCTTCCATGGCGGCGCGGCGATTGTAACGGGCGATTGTAACGGGCGATTGCCATGGGTGATGGCCGCGGGTGATTGCAGCAGGTAATCATTGCAGCAGGTAGCCGCGGCAGGCACTGCCGGCGGCGCCGGGCTCAGGCCGTGCTGAGCAGCAGCACCGCGCCGGTGACCAGCGCGATGCCCAGCCAGCCGATCGGGCGCAGGCGGTGGCCGAACAGCAGGCGCCCGCAGCTGGCGGTGCCGATCACACCGATCGCGCCCCACAGCGCATAGGCCGTGGCCAGATCCATGTAGCGCACGGCCTGGCCGAGCAGCGCGAAGGCGATCCAGACCAGCACGATGGCACCCACGCCCCGCCACGGGCGGCGGAAGCCTTCCGAGCGCGCCACCATCATGTTGGCGGCCACGTCGATCAACGCCGAACGGACAACGAAGAACAGGGCCAGAGCGTTCATGCGTGCACCTCCCCCAGCGTGACGCAGACGATGCCGACCACGGCCAGCACCAGGCCGGCCAGCTGCTGCAGCGACAGGTGCTCGGCAAATACCAGCACGCCCACGCCGGTGAGCAGGGTCAGGCCAAGGCCTTCCCACACCGCATAGGCCACGCCCACGCTGATGCAGCGCACCGACAACGCCAGGAAGTAGTAGGACAGCGCCAGGGCGCCGGCCATCACCGCATACCCGGCCAGTGCGCCCTCGCGCGCGGCGTGGGCCATGAACGAGGTGCCGACCACCTCGGCCACGATGGCCACCAGCAGGCAGCCCCAGGCAATCAGTGCGACGCGGCGCGGGCGGGCAGGTGCGGGAACAGGTGCAGTGGGTGCGGATGCAGTGGATGCGGATGCGGTGGATAAGGATGTAGTAGGGACAGACATCGAGGGCTCCTTGCGGCCTTGCGCGGCCGCGGTCGGCCACGGCGCTGCCGCGCAGGCGCGCCGATGGCGGGGAACGGACGGGCCGCGCGGAAGACGGCGCGGGCCCGGCAACGGTGCCGGCGGGAATGCACACCGGCATGGAGACCAGTATCATCGGTAAAAGCGTTGGTTTCAAAATGGATACCATCGAAAGGAGCGATGGATGCCCTATTCCCCTGAATCCCTGCAGGCGTTTGTGGAAGCGGCAGCGCTGGGCTCGTTCTCCGCCGCCGCGCGCCGCCTGCGCAAGACCCAGAGCACCGTCAGCACCGCCATTGCCCACCTGGAAGCGGATCTGGGCGTGGTGCTGTTCGACCGCCGGGGCCGCTATCCGCAGCTGACCGACGCCGGCCGCCAGGTGCTGGGCCACGCACGGGAGATCCTGGCCGCCGATACGCGCCTGCAGCAGTTGAGCGTGCGCCTGGCCGCGCCGGTGGAGCCGCAGCTGACCCTGGTGTTTTCCGATGTGTACCAGCTGGACCCGGCGCAGCGGCTGCTGCAGCGCTTCGCCGAGCAGTTTCCGGATATCGCATTGGAATGGCTGGATGCCGAAGGCCAGGACGTGCTGGACAGCGTGGCCAGCGGGCGCGCCGCACTGGGCCTGCTGCCGCGCCAAGCGCGCTACCCCGACGCGCTGAAGGTGCAGCCGCTGGCCCACCACAGTGAGCTGGCGGTCTACGTGGCGCGTGACCACCCCCTGGCCGGCGCCGGGCAGGGGGTGGCCAGCCAGCTCGCCCGCCACCGGCAAGTGCGCCTGAGCGCCGACGCCGGCCACGCACCGGCGGCGTCCGGCGCGTGCTGGACCGCGTCGGACTACCTGATGGTGATGGAGATGGCCGAGGACGGCCTGGGCTGGGCTGACCTGCCCCGCGCACTCGTGCAGCGCTACGACCGCGGCCAGCTGCTGGAACTGCGCCTGCCGGGCTGGCCACACCGCATCCACAGCGACCTGGTCTGGCGCCGCGACAGCACGCCAGGCCCGGCCGCACTGTGGTGGGTGCAGGCGCTGGGCTGAGGCCGGCGCGCGGCCGGCCGATCGCTCAGGGGCGCGCCAAGGCGTAGGCCAGGGCGGCACGCACGGCGGCCACCTGGGCATCGTTGCACTGCTGCTCGCTGGCGCGCGGGCTGTCCGGGTAGACCTCGGTGGTGGTGGTGTACTTCGCCCCGGTGATGCTCGCGCACAGCGACAGCTTCACCAGCGGGTACTCGATCACCCCATGGGCCACCACCGGCGAACCGATGATCTCGCCGCGCGCATCGGCCGGCGCGATATGGGTGACCTGCTTCACCGCGGCAATCACTGCCTGCTGGAAGGCCGGCTGCGGGTTCTCGGTGTCGTCCACCAGATAGAAGCCGTCGGGAATCAGGCCCGGCTCGAACGGCTTGCCATCGCGCGCGGCCAGTGCCGGGCGGAACTCGCTCTCATCGCTGTCGGTGGTTTCGTGCAGGTCGATGTGCACGATGAACTGGCCTTTCAGCGGCGCCACCAGCTCGATCAGCGCGGTGGATTCGCGCGCTGGGCCATCGGCGCAGAAGTTGCGGTTGGGATCGACCGCATCGAAGTTCCAGCGGTTGATGCGCTCGAAGCCCCACGGGTTCACGCAGGGGGCAACCAGCAGGTTGAGCCGCCCGGCATGTTCGTCGGCATGCTGTTCGAGGAACTCCAGCGCGCCCATCACGCCGCTGGTTTCATAGCCATGCACGCCGCCGGTGACCAGCGCGGCGGGCAGTGCCGGGTTCCAGTCGGCGCTGCGCAGTGCATACAACGGGTAACGCTCACCGGCGTAGTCGAGCTCACCGTAGGCAACCTTCTGCAGGCGGCCGTCCAGCGCCTCGATGCGCGGCAGCACCAGCTCACGGTAGCTGCGCAGGCGCTGCTGGCGCGCGCGCCACTGCTCCCGTTCGGCCGCTCCCCACGGCTGGCCTGGGGTTCCGACGGGGTAGAAGGCGGCGCTGGACATCGGGCAACTCATCGAAGTGGACACAGATGGCCACTGTACCGGGGCGGCACCGCCCGCGGCCAGCTGAACAGGCCGCCCATTCCCTTGCCAATCGTGATCGTGAATAATTCGTATTTACGCTCTCAATCCCTTCCACGCCCTTTCCGGTCTGCCGCCACCCTCATGTCCGCCCTGCCCCTGCGCCCCTTCCGTGGCGCCAGCCTGACGCTGGCCGTTGCCATTTCCCTGTGCCTGTCCGCCACTGCCCAGGCGCAGAGCGCCGATGCCACGCCGACCACCCTGGACAGCATCCAGGTCTCCAGCAGCTGGCTGGGCACCGGCCTGCATGACAGCGTCAAGAGCTTCGCCGGCGCACGCACGGTGGTGGACCGCCAGCAGATCCAGGCCACCGGCGCGACCAGCATCGGCGATGCCATGCGCCGCATTCCGGGCGTGCAGATCACCGACAACTCCGGCACTGCCGGCAGTTCGGTCTCGCTGAACATCGGCGTACGTGGCCTGACCGGCCGCTATTCGCCGCGCTCCACCGTGCTGCTGGACGGCGTGCCGCTGGCGGTGGCGCCGTATGGCCAGCCGCAGCTGTCGTTCTCGCCGGTCAGCCTGTCCAACATCGAATCGATCGACGTGGTGCGCGGCGGCGGTGCGGTGCGTTACGGGCCGCAGAACGTGGGCGGCATCATCAACTTCACCACCCGCGCCATTCCCACCGAACCGGGCCTGCATGGCGAGGCCAGCGCGCGCTACACCGCCTACGACCACGGTGGCGGCGACAGCACCCAGTACAACGCGTTCCTGGGCGGCACCGCCAGCAACGGGCTGGGCGCGGCCCTGCTGTATTCCGGCCAGGATGGCAGCGGCTGGCGCCAGGGCAGCACCGACCGCTTCAACGACCTGGCGCTGAAGTTCGCCTATGCGCTGGACGACCACCAGGAACTGCGCGCCAAGCTGTCCTACTACGATGTGCGCTCGCTGACGCCCGGTGGCCTGACCCGTGCGCAGTACGAGGCCGACCCGTTCCAGAACACGCGCCCGGCCGATTTCTGGAAGGGCCACCGCAGCGGCATCGACCTGGGCTACACCAATACGCTGTCGGAGAACCGCGAATTCGAGGTGCTGTCGTACTACAACGAAAGCGGCCGGGCCAGCTCGCTGGTGAACGATGCGCGCACGCAGATCACCGTGAAGCCGCGCGACTACCGCGTGCTGGGCATCGAGCCGCGCCTGACCCAGCGCCTGCAGTGGGGCAGCACCGTGCACGATGTCACCGTGGGCTACCGCTTCCTGCGCGAACGCGGCAGCCACAGCAGCTACACCGTGGTGCGCCGTACCGGGCTGGCCGGTGCCACCAGCCGCTTCGAGAACGCCACCGATGCGCATTCGCTGTACATCGATGACCGCATCGCCGTAGGCAAGTGGCGCATCACCCCGGGCGTGCGCCAGGAGTGGATCGACATGGACCGCCAGCAGAGCGGTGGCACCACCACCTTCAGCAGCCGCAACAACAAGGCGCTGCCGTCGATCAACGTGTCCTACCTGTTCAACCCGCAGCTGACCGTGTTCGCCAACTACACCACCTCGTTCGGGCCGGTGCAGAACATCCAGCTGAACTCGCAGAGCGCGACCAACCCGCTGAACCCGGAAGTGGCCAGGACCACCGAACTGGGCGCACGCTGGCAGGATGGCGCGCTGCGCGCGGAAGTGACCGTGTTCAAGATGCGCTTCGACAACCAGATCCTGCAGGTGCCGGGCATCACCCCGCCGACCTTCCGCAACATCGGCGCCACCGACCACAAGGGCGTGGAAAGCGCGGTGGGCTACCAGTTCGCCGAGGACAGCGCACTGGCCGGGCTGGAGCTGTATGCCAACTACACCTGGACCAAGGCGATCCAGCAGTCCGGCGACAACCGCGGCCTGGACGTGCCCTTCTATTCGCGCAACACCGACAGCATCGGCGCGCGCCATGCGGTGGACGCCTGGACCTTCAACCTGTCCAGCACCCACCAGAGCGGCCAGTTCGCCGATGCGGCCAACACCTGGGACGAGACCCCCGACGCGCGCATCGGCCGCGTGCCCGGCGTGCGCCTAGTCAACGCGCAGGCCACCTGGGACCTGCCGTGGCAGGCCGGCACGCAGCTCAGCGTGGGCGTGAACAACCTGGCCGACAAGCGCTGGTACACCCGCAACGTGGACGGCAATGCCGGCCGCATGGTGGGCGCACCACGCACCTTCTACGTGCAGGGCCGCTACCGCTTCTGAGCGGCTGCCGCCTGAACGGGTGACGGCGGTTGTCACGGGGGCGGCGTATCATGCGCCCCCATGTCCCCACCCGCTTCACCATCGCGCCTGCATCTTGCCTTCCAGGGCCTGCGGCTGCGCCTGCGTGGCAGCGACCTGTGGTTCATTGCGCTGGCGCTGCTGGTCGGGCTGATCGCCGGCGGGCTGACCCTGCTGCAGTCCGGTGCGGCACATTCGCTGCAGAGCTGGCTGTTCGGGCTGGACGATGACGTACGCCTGAGCTCACTGCCGGCGTTGGGCTTCACCGCCCTGCTGGTGCTGCCGCTGGGCGGCCTGCTGGTGGGCCTGGTCAGCCTGGCCGCCACCCGGCTCAAGCGGCCGCTGCTCGATGCGGTGGAAGCCAACGCGCTGCACGGCGGCCGCATGTCGATGCGCGACAACCTGATCGTGCTGACCCAGACCATGATCTCCAACGGCTTCGGCGCGTCGGTCGGGCTGGAGGCGTCCTATACCCAGATGGGCGCCGGCAGCGGTTCGCAGCTGGGCCGGGCCATGCGCCTGCGCCGCAACGATGTGCGCATCCTGGTCGGCGCCGGGGCGGCCGGGGCCATCGCCGCCGCCTTCGGTGCGCCGCTGGCCGGGGCGTTCTAAGCCTTCGAGATCGTCATCGGCGCCTACACGCCGGCGGCGCTGGCCCCGGTGGCACTGGCCGCGCTGGCCGGCGCGTTCGTGGCCGACCAGACCGGCATTCCGGCCTACCTGCTGCCGGCCGCCTCCACCATCGACGTCAGCGCCACCGACTACGCCCTGTACGGCATGCTCGGCTGCGCGTGTGCCATGGTAGGCATCGGCATCATGCGGCTGATCGCCTCGATCGAGGGCACGGTCAAGCGCAGCCCGCTGCCGCTGTGGGGCCGCCCGGTGGTGGGCGGCCTGCTGCTGATTCCGCTGGCGATGGCCAGCCCGCAGGTGCTGTCCTCCGGCCATGGCGCACTGCACCTGGACCTGACCACCCACCTGCCGCTGCTGTGGATCGGCGCGCTGCTGCTGCTCAAATGCCTTGCCTCGGGCATTTCGCTCGGCTTCGGTTTCCGTGGCGGGCTGTTCTTCGCCTCGCTGTTCATGGGCACGCTGGTGGGCGCGCTGTTCGCTGGCCTGCTGGCCTGGGCCACCGGCGTGCCGGTGCTGGACCCGACCTCGGCGGCGCTGGCCGGCATGGCCGCGCTGGCCCCGGCAGTGGTCGGCGCGCCGATGACCATGGCCATGCTGGTGCTGGAAGGCACCCACGACTTCCTTCTGACCAGCGTGGTGATGAGCGCGGTGCTGGTGTCCAGCACGCTGGTGCGGCAGTGGTTCGGCTACTCGTTCTCGACCTGGGGCATGCACCTGCGCGGGGAAACCATCAAGAGCGCGCGCGACGTGGGCTGGGTGCACAACCTCAATGCCGGCCGGATGATGCGCAAGGGCGTGGCCACCACCCCGGCCGAACTGGACGTGGCCAGCTTCCGCCAGCGCTTCCCGCTGGGTTCGGGCACCCGCGTGGTGCTGATCGACAGCGAAGGCCACTACGCCGGCATCGTGCAGATTCCGCGCCTGTATGCCGATGGCGTGGCCGCCGACGCACCGGTGGCGAACTACGCCGAGAACCGCGATGTGGCGCTGCCGGCCAGCGCCGACGTGGTCAGCGTGATGGAACGCTTCGACCAGACCCAGGCCGACGAACTGACCGTGGTCGGCATCGACGGCCAGGTGCTGGGGGTGGTGTCCGAAGCCTTCGTGCGCAAGCGCTATGCCGAGGAACTGGACAAGCGCCAGCGCGAGCTGATGGGCGAACGGGCGGGGCGGCGACTGAGCCGCCGCCCCGCCCCGGCGTGCTCGACAGGCCCGGCGTTCCCGCTACACCCCGCTGTCGCAGGCTGCAGGTAGACTCGGGCCGTTCCCACGGCTGCTGATGGACCCCGCATGCGCTTCATCGAGACCTTCCAGGCTGGCCCCTTCGCCGACACGGTGGTGAGCCTGGTGGCCGCCTTCGTGCTGGGCACGCTGATCGGTGCCGAACGCCAGTACCGCCAGCGCACCGCCGGCCTGCGCACCAACGTGCTGGTGGCGGTCGGCGCGGCCGCCTTCGTCGATCTGGGCATGCGCATCGCCGGCAGCGCCGAGGCGGTGCGGGTGATCTCCTACGTGGTGTCCGGCGTCGGCTTCCTTGGCGCCGGCGTCATCATGAAGGAAGGCATGAACGTGCGCGGCCTCAACACCGCCGCCACGCTGTGGTGTTCGGCGGCCGTGGGCAGCTGCACCGGCGCGGACATGCTGGCCGAGGGCGTGCTGCTTGCGGTGCTGGTGATTGCCGGCAACACCCTGCTGCGGCCCCTGGTGAACGCCATCAACCGCATCCCGATCAACGAGGCGGCCAGCGAAGCCACCTACGAGGTACGGCTGAGCGTGGACGCTGACGCGGTGCCGCGCGTGCGCGAACGGCTGGTGGAGATCCTGGAGGCTGCGCAGTACCCGGTGGGTGACGTGCAGCTGGTCGAATATGCCGATGCGCCCACCGATGTGATTGCCGTGCTGGTGAGCACCGCCGTCAGTGCCGACGAACTGGACCTGGCGCTGGCCCGGCTGGAGCACGTGCCCGGCGTGCTGCACGCGAACTGGGAAGTCAGCACGCGGGATTGAATTCGCCTGCGGCGCGGTGCATGGCGGTGCGCGACCAACACAGCGCATCGTGATGCCTGGCGAACGCGGCGCATGGTGGTGCACGGCATACACAGCGGATCGTGATGCCTGGCGGCAGAGTCGACTGTTAGTCGACTGCTCTTTGCGTGATCCCCAACGCGGATGGAAAAGCAGTCGACTAACAGTCGACTCTACCCCCTCCCTGCAATCTCACGCGAGCCATTACCCCAGCGCTTCACCCGCATCGGCCAGGCGCGATTCGATCAGCGCCATCCACTGCTGCAGCATGTCGATCAGCATGTCCAGCTCGCCGTCGGCACGCTGCGCGCGGCCACTGCGCAGGCTGGCCTGGGTTTCCTGCAGCTGGGCCAGGAAGCCGGCCACGGTTTCGGCCTGCAGGATCAGCCCGGGGTTGCGCCGGCCAGGAATCCGCACGACCGCGTGATTGCCCAGCTGGCCGTACACGCTCAATGTGGTTTCGCTTTTCATGGACAGTCGGGCATTCATGCAGGCACCTGGCAGAAGAACCTGGTCAGCCGGCAGGCGTGGCAGACGGGGGAGACGTGGCCACGTCCTGCCGGCAGACCAGGGGGGACGCTGAAACCGCTGCCCCGGCAAAGGGCAGCGGCGAAAACGGATCAATGCCCTCGTGCGACACCGGAAATCTGCACGCGCCGGTTGGGCGCCAGGCAGGCGATCAGCTCGCGCTGGCTGCGCTGCGTGCACTGCACCAGCGGTTCGGCGGCACCTCACCCTTCGGCACGGATGGCCGCGGCCGGCACCCCGCCCTGCACCAGTGCGCTGCGCACGGCATCGGCATGGCGCGTGGACAGGCTCTGGTTGTAGCTGGCGCTGCCGATGCGGTCGGTGTAGCCCACCACCTGGATGCCCTGCACCTGGCTGGCCTCGCGCACCTGCGCCAGCACGCGCTGCACGGCGGCCTGCCCGTCGGCAGTCAGCGTGGCACTGTCAAACCCGAACAGGGCATCGGCGGCCAGCTGCAGCGGCTGGTCCGGCAGCGGTGCCGGCACGGGCGCCGGTAGCGATGCCGGCGGGCGCGGCGGCTCCAGCACCGTGGCGCAGGAGGCCGGCTTCCAGTAACCGCCCTGGGCGATGCCCTTCTTGTCGAACTGCACCTGGAACTGGCAGCTGAAGTACTGCGTGCCCTGCGCGGTGCGGAAGTTGAACAGGTAGTTCCACTCGCGCACGCCCCACATGCCTTCGCTGAAATGCGGCGTACCCAGCAGCGCGTACAGCTGGCGCTTGCTCATGCCCGGTGCGAAGCGGCGCAGGTTGGCCACATCCGGGTAGGTGCCTTCCTTGAAGTAGACCTTGCCGGCGTCCGGGAAGTGCACGCTGGCGGCCTCCGAAGGCGTACCGGCGGGCATGTCAGCGGCCGGGGCGGTACTGCGGCAGGCGGCCAGCGCGGCGGCGGCCAGGGCAAGGCCGAGCACGGCAGCGCAGCGCGCAGGCGTCGGCAGACGAAGCTGGTTCATGACGTTCCCCGTTTCAGTGCGTTGTGCGTGCCGGGGCAGGCCTGGGCCCGCCCCGGACGGCCGTTCTCACCACTGGATACCGGCACCCACCGACACGCCGCCATCACCGCGGCTGTTGGTCGAACCGCTGAACTTGTAGATCCAGCGGCCGCCTTCGGAGACACCGGAGATACCCACTGCAATGCCCGATTCACCGTTGAAGCTGCCGGCGGCCACCGAGGCCATGTTGCGGCCAGCTTCGGTCGACTGCGGCAGGGCCGCCACCGCCATCGCCGAGGCGATGCCTGCTGAGGCGCGGTTCTCGGTCTTGCGCAGGTCGCGGTCGAAGCCGTTGAAGCGCTCGTCGGTGTAGGCCTTGGACCAGTCCAGGGTCTGCGACATGCCCGACTTCAGCTGGTCAACGTTGACCGCGTCGGTACCGGCGGTACCGGCGGCGACGTTGCGCACGGTGGTCGGGCCGGTCGCGGTGCTGCCCAGGGTGACGCTGTTGAGGTTGGTGGTGCCGTTGACGTTGGTGTCATAGCGCAGCGTGCCCTGCTGCGAGGCCTGCAGCTGGCGCACGTTGACCGCATCGGCGGCCTGGCTGCCGTCGGCCACGTTGGTGATGGCACGCTCGGCACCGGCACTGCCCACCGACACCGTGTTGGCGCGGCTGGCCACCGAGCCGGCACCCAGCGCCACCGAGTTGTCGGCCTGCGCCTGCGAACCGTTGCCCAGCGCGGTGGCGTTGGCGCCGGCCGCACTGGAGCCCACGCCGCCGGCGGCGGAGTTGGCGCCGGTGGCCGACGGGTTGGCCAGGTTCTCGGTGTTGTTCACCTGGAACATGCCCGAGGTGCCGTTGTTGATGTTGGTGATCTGCTGGTCGGTGTAGGCCTTGGACTGGTCGATGGCGTAGTTCACGCCGTTCTGCATCTGGCCGACATTGACCGCGTCGTAGCGGTCCGAACCATCGGCCACGTGGGTGACCTTGCGTTCGCCGCCGGCGCTGCCGACCGAGACTTCACCGGCCGAGTTGCTCGCACCGGCCGCACCGTAGGCGCCGGTGTACCCGGTCTGCGCGCCGGTGCTGGCCACCGAACCGGCCCCAGTGCCACGCTGTTGTCAGCGCTGGCGTTGGCGCCATCACCGATGGCCACGCTGCCGGCACCACCAGCGTTGGCCACCGGGCCCAGCGCCACTGCGTTGCTGCCGCCGGCCACGGCCGCGCCCTTGGTGGAGTTCACCGCCAGGAACGGGCTGCCACCGTTGCCGCCGTTGTCGATGCGGGTGTTGAGGTTCAGCAGCGAGCCTTCCACCGCCGAGAACGCCACGGTGACATCGTGGTAATCGTTGGTGACCAGCGAGCCATCGGTGGCGATGGAGGAGATGCGGAAGCTCGGCGGCGTCCACACCCCGCCATTGAAGGCGGTGCTGCCACCGAAGTAGCTGGCCAGCGTGGTGTGGGTGGCGAACAGCTGTGCGCCGTTGATCGCTTCGCTGCTGGTGGCGCCAACCTGCCCGGCCGCCAGGTTGGCGATGCTGACCGGCGCAGTGGCTGTGGCGCCGCCCAGGCTGATGCGGTTGCTGGCATTGCCCGTGGCATCGGCGTCGTACTTCACGGCCAGCTTGTCGATCTCGCCGGTCTGGTCGCTGACGTTGGCCAGCGAGGCGCTGACCGCATCGAAGGCACTACCCACGTCACGATAGTCGGCGTTGCTGACCGTGCCGTTGGCACCGATGCTGTTCAGCGTGTAGGTCGGGGCCAGCACGGTGCCGGTGGCATCGACCGTGGCGCCGCCACCGGGGTGGGCGGCCAGGGTCTGGTTGGCCGCATACAGCTGCGCGCCATTGATGGCATCGCTGCTGGCGGCAGTGACCTGCCCGGCCGCCAGGTTGCGCAGCGTGGTGGGCGTGCCGGTGGCCCCCAGCGTGGCACTGGCCACGTTGACGCTGCCGTCGGGGTTGAGGTCATAGCGCAGCGCACCGGCTTCGGAAGCCTGCAGCTGGCCGACGTTGACCGCATCGGTGCTGGCGGTACCGGCGGCGACATGGGTCACCTGGCGCTCGGCACCGGTGGCGCCCACCGACACCGTGTTGGCACGGTCGGCCAGGCTGCCGGCACCGACGGCGATGCTGTTGTTGGCCGTCGCGCTGGCACCGGCACCGACCGCGATCGATTCCAGGCCGGTGGCGCTGGCATCGGCGCCGGTGGAGTTCACCCGCAGGTACTTGGTATCACCGTTGCGTACGTTGTTGATCTGCGTGTTGAGGTTGGCCAGCGAGCCATCGACCGCGTTGAACGCATCGGTGGCGTTGTCGTACAGCCCGGAGGCAACCGCACCGTCCACCGAGATCGAGCTGATCTCGAACAGCGGGGCGGTGAACACCGAGGTGGCCGGGTCGAATGCCGCACGGCCGCCGAAGAAGCGCGCCACGGCGTCGTTGGTGGCAAACAGCTGGGCGCCGGTCACCGCATCGCTGCTGCCGACGGCGATGCTGCCGGCCGCCAGGTTGCTGACCGCCACCGGCGCGGCGGCGGCACCGCCCAGGCTGATGCGCGGGGTCGCATTGCCGCTAGCATCGGCGTCGTACTTCACCGCCAGTTTGTCGATCTCGCTGGTCTGGTCGGCCACGTTGGCCAGCGAGGTGCTGACCGCATCGAAGGCGCTGCCGACATCGCGGTAGGTACCGGTGCTGACGGCCCCGCCGGCGGCCACGTTGTTGAGCGTGTAGGTGGGCGCCTGCAGCACACCGGCGGCGTCGACCACCGCGCCACCACCGAGGTGGGTGGCCACGGCCTGGTTGGCGCCGAACAGCTGGGTGCCGTTGACCGCTTCGGTGCTGGCCGCGTTCACCGCACCGGCGGTGAACGCGGCCAGCGTGGTGGTGCCGGTGCCGTTGCCGAGCGTGGCGCGGCGGAAGTTCGGGTTGCCGCCGGCGTCCAGATCGTAGGTGATGGCCGCATCGGTCAGGCCGCCGATCTGGCTGATCGCGCCCTGCAGCTGTGCCACGTTCACCGCATCGGTACCGCTGCTGCCGGCGGCGACGTTGGTGATCTGGCGTGCCGCACCGGCCGCACCCACCGAGACTTCACCGGCCGACACCTGCGCGGTGTTCAGGCCGTAGGCGGTGTAGCTGGCCTGCGCGCCGCGTTCGGCGGCCGAACGGAAGCCCAGCGCCACCGAATTGGCCTTGCTGGAGGTGGCTTCGGCACCCAGCAGCACCTGGCCGTTGGCGGTGCCCTTGGCGCTGTCACCGACGATCACCGAATGGCCCATGCGCGCGGCATAGCCCGCCGTCGGCACGCCGGTCGGGTCGCTCGGATCGTTCAGGCCATTGCCCGGGAAGGCGACGCTGGCATCGACCAGCGGCAGCTCATGGCGTGCATTGGCGCCGATGACCACTTCGCGCGAGCCGTTGGTATAGGCACCGTCGCCCATCAGCACCTGGTAGTCCTGCGCTGCGTTGACCGCCCAGCAGGAGATGTCGGCCATGCCCAGGTTGAGGCACTTGGCCGCCCAGGCCGGCGACTGGTTCGGCAGCAGCAGGCCGAGCAGGCCGTTGGGGTTGCCGTTGTTGATGTTTTAGATGTAGCTGTCGGAGGTGACGCCGCCGATCAGGGTCAGGTGCGAGCTGCCACCGGTGGTGGCGCCGCCCAGGCCGTTGAGGGTGCTGCCGACCGGCGACAGGTTGACCACCGGCACGCCCAGCACGCTGGTGACCGAATAGGTCTGCATCACGTTGGCGTTGCTGACGCGGGTGTTGCCGTTCTTCAGGTAGCCATCGCCACCGAACAGCGCCGAGGTGGTCGGGCCCAGCAGCTGGCCGAGGCCACCGACCAGGCCACCGGTGCCGACGATGACGCCGGAATTGGGATCCGCCGGCGCCGGGGCCTTCGGGCTGTTCGGCGGGATCGCCGACGGCGTGCTCAGCCCGAGCCCGCCCACGACACCGCCCACCAGGCCGCCCGCCGAATTGCCGATGCCGTTCAGTGCGCCGCCCACATCACCGTTGAGCAAAGTACCCACCGCACCGCCCAGGTTGTTGACCGCGGTGCCGACACTGCCCAGCACCGCGCCCAGGCCCAGCGACTGGGTCTGGGCCGCCGCGGGGGCGGTACCGGCCAGCTTGAGGTTGCGGTCGGCCACCACTTCAGTACCGCCCGGGCCCTGCACACGCACCTTGCCGGCTGCACCGGCATCCAGGCCGGCAGTCAGCGCCACATCCCGGGTGTCGACCGGGGTTTCTTCCTTCGCCGGCAGCGTCGCGGCAGCGGTGGCACTGACCGTGCCCTGCCCTTCGATGCGGTTGCTGGCCAGTGCCAGCCGCGAATCGACGGTGCTGCTGACCGCCGCCTGCGCGGCAGGCGTGCTGGCCACCACCGCGCCGACATTGGCCTTGGCAGCGACCGCGGCGGCCACCGGCAGCGGCACAGCGGCAGCGTTGACCTTGGCATCAGCCTTCACCTGCACGGCGCTACCGGCAGCCACCGGTGCGCCGAGCTGCGCGGCCACGGGCGTATCAACCTGCGTGCCCCCTGCCGCCTGCGGCGTGCTGCCCACGCCCAGCGAGGCGCGCACATCGGCCGCCAGCGCCGGGGCCGCGACCTGTTGCGGCCTGCTGGCCGCCAGCGAGGCCTGCACGTTGGCCGGCAGCACATCCTTCACCACCGGCACCGCCGTGGTGTTCAACTGCAGCCCGAGGCGCGCGTTGGCATCGATGGCGGTGTTCGGCTGTGCCTGGCGCGCCGCGGCGGCCAGCGCCACTTCCGCGTCCACCTTCACCGGCATCGCCTGGGTGTATTTGGAGGCCAGTGCCTGCAGGTCACGCAGGGTCTGGTTGCTTTCCTGTTCGTGGGCCGGTCCGGCCAACACACAGAGCAGGGCCAAAGTCAGTGCACTGGGCACCAGGAAGGCGTGGCGCTGGTCGATCGTCGCGGCGGTGCCGCCGTCGCTGCTGGCCAGTTCCGAGGCCACTACCAGGGCATTGAGCTGGCGGTTCCATACCCGCCGGAAGATGCGGTTCATGTGCATTTCCCCCGTGAACGAACGTTGTGAATGTCGATGGACGTGCCTTTCGGCAGGTGACTGACATTTCACTGCGCGCGGCGAGCGCGGCGCACTTCATTCCGGCACGGCAAACTCGCATTCCGGCAAAACGACGGGAGGATTCGGCAGGCGGATATGCAGATTCGGCAGCGGCCGCGCCGCAGCCCTTGCTGCGCCTGGCTCAGGCCTGCTGACCCAGCTGCGCCGGTGCGCGCATCAGGGTATCGCGCGGCAGTTCCCCAAAAACCTTGCGGTAATTATCGGCGAATCGCGACAGATCCCACAGCCCACAGCTGAGCGCGATGGCCTTGACCGAACGCCGGTGCGCATCGGCCATCGACAGGCTGCGGCAGGCCGCGCACAGCCGCAGCATGGACAGGTAACGGTTGGGTGAGACGCCGAACAGATCCTCGAACGCATAGCGCAGCCCGCGTTCGCTGACGCCGGCAGCGTCGCAGATCTCGTTCATGTAGATGTTGTGGCGCAGGTTGAGGCGCATGAAATTTTCGGCGCGCTGCGCGATCAGGTAATGCGTGCGCCGCGAACGACTGAACGTGGGCCGGTCGGCCGGGCCGGCCGCCAGCAGCGCCTGGATGTGTTCGTGCAGCAGCTGCTGGGCTTCGTCCGCCTGCAGTACGGTACCGCCCTGCACCAGGGTTTCGTGCAGGTGCCGGTAGTGGCTGGACAACGGCGCATCGCCAGCCGGCAGGTTGAACAGGTTCAATGCCTGCCCAGCCGGTGGCGTGCGCAGCAGGCTCAGCTCGGCCAGCGTGCGCTGCACGCGCGCCAGTGGCACCAGCATCAGGGTCAGCTGCGAGCCGGGGCTGAGGGTGAACTCGCTGATGCCTTCGGGCAGCACGGTTATCACCATGCCCGCCATCAACGGCACGCCATGGCACCAGCTGGCATTTTCATCGGTGGCGTGGATATAGCCCAGCAGCGCCCAGTCCGGCGGCAGCATGAAGCAGCTACGGCACTGGAAGCCACAGGTGACGGCGCAGAACAGGGCCTCGTCGTGCACGCGCGAATTCAACGCCGCGCGCGGCCCGTTGCCATCCAGCAGCAACAGCTCCACGTCGCATACGCGCAATATGCCGCCAAGCGTGGCCAGGTCGACCGACCGCAGCTCCTCGCCCGCAACGTCTTCCACCGCACCATCCACCATGACAGTGACTTTCCCCCGATTCGCAGTTCTCCCCGGCCGCAGCGGCAATCCCGCTGCCCAGCCACCTGGGGCGCAGTCCTTTGTCACGGCAGCGCATGTCTGCATGCGCACCGTCGAGTAACAGATCGAAAGCGGTTCGAGTATGCCTCAAACCATCGCAGAACCAACACTGCATTAACTAGAAATGTCGAATGAAAAACTACGACATGCAGGTGAAGAAGATGTGCAGGCGACTGGCACGGAAATCGCATGCTTCACCATGATTAACTAGCTGAAAAATCGATCTAAATGGATTCAAGCGTGCCGGCATCGCGATTTCACCAAAGGAACACGCATCCCTGCCGAATTTGCATATAGGTTCCGGTTGCGCGCGGCCACCATTCAGGCAACAGTCGGATCAAGGTGATCGCAGAAACAACGGAATGATTGCCCAGGGGATGGCCATGAATGATTCATGCAATGCACCCGCTTCGACCACCGGCTTCGCGCCGCGCGGTCGTGCGCCTGCAGCCATGCCCCGGGCAGCGATGACTTTCTGATTGCGTGGCGCGGAATGTTCCGCACCACAGCGCGCCAGGACGGCGCGGAAACGGGAACGGGCCCAGTGGAACTGGAAACCCCTCCTCCATCGCAGGTGTCGTGTAGACGACTGACAGGTACAGGGAGACATTTGTCATGAACGCATCGATCCGCAAGTTCCTCCATGAAGAAGACGGCGTGACCGCGCTGGAATATGGCCTCCTGGCCGCCGTGATCGCCGGCGTACTGGTGGTGGTCGGCAAGGCGCAGATCACCGGCTTCTTCACCAACCTGTTCGAAAAGCTCAAGACCGTGGTCGACGGCGCTGCCGCCACCACCTGATCGTTGAAGTCGCCGGAACGCATCCTGCCTGCCGGGCCTCGGCCAGCACGCAGGATTCCATCAGCCTGTCCCGCAAGGGACGACGGGGGCGTGCCATGACGTTGCTGGGGTTGTTGGCCATCGGACTGTGCCTTCGGGTCGTGATCAGCGACCTGTATACCCGCCGGGTGCCCAATGCCTGGCTGCTGGCCATGTCCGCCGCCGCCATCGTCACCCTGCTGGCCGGGCAGTTCGTCGGGCCTGCGTTGCCCTGGGCATCGCACCTGCTTGGCGCACTGCTCGGCCTTGCCGCGCTGCTGCCGTTCTATGCCATCGGCTGGATGGGCGCAGGCGATGTCAAATTCTTCGCCACGCTGGGCCTGCTGCTGGGCCTGCATGCGCTGCTGCCGGTGTGGATCATCGCCAGCCTGGCGGCCGGTGCGCATGCGCTGGCCGTGATCGGCAGCAGCCGCCTGCCGCTGCTGCTGCCCCAACCGCTGCAGCTGCAGTGGGAACGTGGGCACCGCTGCTGGCAGCGCCATCCTTCAGTGCAGCACATGCAGGCCGCCCGCCAGGGCCGCAACGGCATTCCGTATGCCGCCTACATGGGCATGGCCGCAATTGGCTGGGTGCTGTGGACCGTGCATGGGAGTACGCCATGAAAATCTCCATCCGCCGCCAGCGCGGCGTGGTCACCATCGAATATGCACTGATGCTTATGTTCGGTCTGGTGCCCTTGTTGCTCTTCATCTTTTCCGGCGTACTGATCATGGCGGCGCAGCAGACACTGGCCAAGGCCTAGGCCGAGGGCGCGCGCATCGCTGCGTTTCGGCACCAATGCGAAGCGCCAGGTGGCCGCCTGCGAAGCCGCACGCCGCTCCATGCAGTGGCTGCTTACCTTCTCCGCGCAGACGCCGGATTGCAGCAGCGGCGGCGCCGGCAATGGGCCGATCACAGTGTCGGCCGCGGCGCCGTGCAGTGGGCTGCCCACGGCCAGCTGCATGACCGTGACCACACGCTACGACTACGCGCGACACCCGTTCATGCCGGGCACCGGCCGCGTCTATGACTGGGTGATGACCGATGCCATCCGCAGCAGCGCGGTGGCCCAGCTCGATCTTGGCAGCAGCAACTGACGGCCGGCCCTGGAGACGGTCCCCATGCTCAAATTGACCCGCATCGCCGCCATCGCTTTGATCGCCCTTGCCGTCGTGCTGGCGCTGGCGGCCCTGTTCGTCGGTCGCCGCAGCGCGCCCCCGGCCAGCGCCCCACCATCACCGCCAGCGCCAACCCGGCCGACACGCAGGGCGCTACCGTGGTGGAAGCGATCACCCGCCTGCCGGCCGGCGAACCGATTGCCGCCACCGCGGTACGCCTGGCCCAGCGCAGCGGCGCGGTGCCGGGTGCGGCGGCCGATCTGTCCGCCGTGGTCGGCGCGGTGCCCCTGCATGACATCGCCGAGGGCAGCCCGATCGTGCAGGGCGTGCTGGCGCAGGGCTTCTCGCTGCAGCTGCGCCCCGGCGAGCGTGCGCTGGCGGTGCCGGTGGATGAACTGGTCGGCGCCGGCAACCGCATCCTGCCCGGCGATTTCGTCGACGTGTTCCTCAACCTGAAGTCGGCCACCAGCTACGGTGCGGGCAACGAGATGGCGCAGACGCGCCTGCTGCTCTCGCGCCTGCGTGTGCTGAGCTATGGGCAGCAGGACATCGCTGTAGCGGCACCGGCTCCGGCCGGCGATGCGGCCGCCAGCAACAGCGGCAACGATCCGCGTGCGGCGGACATCAACGGCGGCAGCCGCAGCAGTGCAGGCAACGCCGAGGCCAATGCGCCGGCACGCAGTGCCGTGCTGGCGGTGCCGCTGGCCGATGCCAACCGCCTGCTGCTGGGCGCACAGCAGGGCAAGCTGTTCCTGGCCCTGCGCAACCCGGCCGACCCGGGCGCACCGGACCTGGCGCTGTTCCCGCAGCCACGCAGTGTGCTGGCCCCCAACCGCGACCTTGACCCGGCCCAGCGCGAAGCATTGCAGCAGCCCGAAAACAATGCGTTTGCCGGCCTCGATGGCGATGCACTGGCCGGCCAGGCAACAGCGACCCGCCCGACGGCACCGGCTGCGGCCACACCGCCACCAGCGCGGCGCCCTGCGGCCCGCAGCAGCGGCGGCATCGAAATCATCCGCGGCAGCGGCGGCACGCCGGCCGGTTCCCTGTGACCTTACCGAGAGCGCCCATGAGTGAGTCCCGCCCCGCCGTTCCCCGCCCCCACCTGCCCGGCCCGCGCTGGTTGCTGGCGCTGCTGCTGGCGCTGCTGCCGGGCATGCCGCTGCAGGCAGCCGACGAACTGGTGCTGCAGACCCGCGAACAGCGGCCGTGGACGCTGCCGGCCGACCTGGAGCGGGTGGCCATTGCCGACCCCGGCGTGGCCGACATCGTGATGCTGCGCGGCCAGCGCGAGGCGCTGCTGGTGGGCAAGGCGCCCGGCAGCACCACCCTGCTGCTGTGGCACCGCCGGCAGACCGAGCCGCAGCGCCTGCAGGTGCGCGTGCGCAGCGCCGTGCAGGGCGCTGCCGAGAGCAGCGACAGCGGCCTGCAGTTCAGCCAGCAGGACGCACAGGGGCTGCTGCAGGGCACGACCCCGTCGCTGCTGGAGCACAGCCGCGCGCAGAAGGCCGCAGTAATGACGTTGGGTGAAAATGGCCAGCTGGCCGACGTTTCACAGGTGGCCAGCGGCGGCGTGGTGCAGGTTGAAGTGAAGGTGGTGGAGTTCAACAAGACCGCGCTACGCCAGGTCGGCATCAGCTTCGGCAACAGCAACGGCGGTTTCTCCTATGGCCTGGTGCGGCCGGGCGGCACCTTCCCCGGCTACACCGGAGTGCTGCCGGGCATGAAGACCCCCGACGGCGAGAACGAGAAGGACTCGCCGATCTCCTCGGCGTTCCGCCTGCTGTTCGGCTCCACCAAGAGCCGCTGGAATGCCGACGTGGAACTGCCGCAGAGCAACGGTCTGGCCCGCGTGCTGGCCGAGCCGACGCTGGTGGCGCTGTCCGGCCAGAGCGCCAGCTTCCTGGCCGGCGGCGAGCTGCCCATTCTGGAACCACAGGGCCTGGGCACCACCACCGTTACCTTCAAGCCGTTCGGTATCGGCCTGACCGTGTCGCCCACCGTGCTCGGCCCGGACCGCATCGCACTGAAGGTGGCCCCCGAGGCAAGCGACCTGGACTACAGCAACGCGGTCAGCTTCAACGGCGTGCAGATTCCTTCGATCAACACCCGCCGCGCCGATACCACCGTGGAACTGGGCGATGGCGAGAGCTTCGTGATCGGCGGCCTGGTCAGCTCCACCGTGGCCTCCACCGTGAACAAGATGCCGCTGCTGGGCGATCTGCCGATCATCGGTACGTTCTTCCGCAACCTGGACTACAAGCGCCAGGACAAGGAGCTGGTGATCATCGTCACCCCGCGGCTGGTACAACCGTTGGCACGCAACACCCCGCTGCCGCTGCCGGGTGAACGCGAAGCCAAGCCGAACCTGCCCGAGTGGGGCGCGTGGCTGATCGGCCCCGCCGGCCCCGACGTGCTGCCCGGTTTCTCCCGCTGACCCCATGCAAGGATCCACGCTTCCATACCGTATGCCACCGCCCAGCCGCTGCATCCCCAAGGACACGCCATGAACCTGGTGCTGTTCGGGATGGACCGTGAGCTGCTGCCGCGGGTTGCCGCCAAGGTTCCGCCCGGCACCCAGCTGCACTGGCAGGACAGCCAGCTGCCGACTTCCGCGCAGGATCTGCAGCGGGGACCGCAGAGCCTGGTGCTGCTCGACTTCCGCCCCGAACACGCCACCGCCTCGGCCGTGCTGGCCCAGCAGCTGCAGCAGGCGCAGCCGGAGCTGGTGCTGGTAGCCGTGGGCGGTACCGCCGCCGGCCAGGTCGAGGGCGTGGTGATTGCCCTGCGCGCCGGCGTGCGCGACGTGCTGGACCTGGACAGTGACAACGCCGGCGTGGAAGCTGCGCTGCGCCGCGCGCTCACCCCGCGCGCCGCTGCGGTGCCGCAGCTGGCGCACAAGGCGCGGCTGGTGATGCTGCTGGGCGTGCGTGCCGGCGTCGGCACCAGCACGCTGGCCGCGCACCTGTCGGTGCTGGCGCAGCAGGCACGGCTGCTGGCGCAGGGCGAAGACAATCCGCGCGATGGCCTGCTGATGGAAGTGGCGCAGCCGGCCGGTGACCTGCCGCTGTACCTGAACCTGGACAGCCGCTTCCATTACGAAGATGCACTGCGCAACGCCAGCCGCATCGATACCACGCTGGCGCGCACGGCCATGGCCCGGCATGATAGTGGCCTGGTGCTGCTGGACCGCGCCAGTGGCAGCGAATCGCTGCCGCCCTCGGACCCCTCGGCGCTGCCGCAGCGCCTGCGCAGCGTCTTCGCCAGCGTGCTGTGCGATGCCGGTGGCTGCCCGCTGCAGCAGCTGCCGCCGCTGCTGCTGGAACAGGCTGACGAAATCTGGCTGGTGGCCGATGCGGCCATCGGCACCCTGGTCTCGCTGGACCAGGCCCTGAAGCACCTGGCCGGCCAGCGCGATCGTGAAAAGCGCCTGCAGCTGGTGCTCAACCGGCATGACGAAAGTGGCGGCCTGGCACCGGAGCAGATCGCGCGCCGCTTCGAACTGCCGCTGCTGGCCACCCTGCCCGAACGCCCGCGCGTGCGCGCCGCCGCCAGCCACGGCCACCTGCTGCTGCAGGATGCACCGCGCGACCCCTATCTGCGTGCCCTCGCCCCGCTCGTTGCGCGGCTGGACCCGGCCGTCGGCCCGGTGCAGCCCAACGGCCTGCGGGAAAGACTTGCCTCTGCCCTGGGTGGACTGCAATGGAAGACATAGTGACGCCGTTCCCGCATGCCGCGTCCCGTACCACCGCGCTGGACAGCGGCGCTGCCAACCTGCCGTTCGCGCAGACCGAGCAGTACCAGAAGGTGCTGTCGGCCGCGCACGAGCATCTGCTCAACAGCATCGAG
Organism: Stenotrophomonas maltophilia; assembly: GCA_009912235.1. Lineage (GTDB taxonomy): Bacteria > Pseudomonadota > Gammaproteobacteria > Xanthomonadales > Xanthomonadaceae > Stenotrophomonas > Stenotrophomonas maltophilia_AV. The sequence goes on along the minus strand of WNDS01000001.1, from coordinate 62,433 downwards.
GACGAGCGCATCGACATCGACTCGTGGGCGCCGGACACGGTGGCGCGCTGGGTCGAGGTGCAGACGGTGGCGTTCATCCAGGAATGGCGCATTCCCATCAACGAAGAAGAGATGCAGGTGGTCGCCGACGGCCTGGTCAAGGAGCTGACAGGTTTCGGCCCACTGGACGACCTGCTGCTGGACCCGACCATCGAAGACATCCTGATCAACGGCTTCAAGGATGTGCACGTCTCCCAGGGCGGCGTGCTGCAGCGGGCCACCCAGCGCTTCACCGATGACACCCACCTGCTGCGCATCCTGCGCCGCATCCTGGCACCGCTCGGGCGCCGCCTGGACGATTCCAACCCGATGGTCGATGCGCTCCTGCCCAACGGCGGCCGCCTCAACGCGATCATCTCGCCGCTGGCGGTGGACGGCCCGATGGTCTCCATCCGCAAGTTCCGCAAGGACCCCTTCACCCCCGACGAGCTGCTGGCCAAGGGCACCTTCGATGCGCCGATGCAGACCCTGCTGCGCGCGATGGTGCTGGGCCGCTGCAACATCCTGGTCTCCGGCGGCACCAGCTCGGGCAAGACCTCGCTGCTGAACGCGCTGGCCAGCTACATCCCGGTCACCGAACGTGTGATCAGCGTGGAAGACACCGCCGAGCTGTCGCTGAACCACCCGCATGTGGTGCGGCTGGAAAGCCGCATCGGTGGTGCCGAAGGCCATGGTGCCGTCAGCATCCGCGACCTGGTGCGCAACAGCCTGCGCATGCGCTCGGACCGCATCGTGGTGGGCGAAGTGCGTGGTGCCGAAGTGCTGGAAATGCTGCAGGCGATGAACACCGGCCATGATGGTTCGATGGCCACCATCCACGCCAATTCGCCGCGTGACTGCCTGTACCGCATCGAGATGCTGGCCGGCTTCGCAGGCTTCCAGGGCAGCGAGGACAGCCTGCGCCGCCAGATCGCCAGTGCCATCGACTTCATCGTGCAGATCTCGCGGCTGGGCAATGGCCGCCGCGTGCTGGTGTCGATCACCGAAATCACCGGCGTCAGCGACAACCTGATCTCCACCCAGGAAATGTTTCGCCACGAAATCCAGATCGATGCCGATGGCCGCGAAACGGACCGCTGGGTGGGCCTGGGCTTCCACCCGCATTCGCACAAGCTCGAACCGTTCCGCCAGCTGCTGCGTGATTCGCTGTACGGGGGCTTCTGATGGGCATGGGGCTGGTCCTGCTGCTGCTTTCGGTCGCTACCCTGCTGGTGGCCGCCGCGCTGTGGCTGTGGAGCGGCGCCAACAGCCGTGAACAGCAGCGGGCCTCGCTGCAGCACACCGAGCAGCAGCTGGCACGTGGCACCCCGATCACCTCGCTGGCCAGCGACCCCTCGCGCGCCGGTGGCGTATCGCCCATACCGGCGCTGCCCGCGGCCAGCACGCCAGCCGCGCGGCCGCTGCCGTGGGATGGCCTGCTCAAGCGCGCCGACCTGGACACCGGCTGGAAGATTCCCGTGCTGTTGCTGGTACCGGGCCTGTTGATCAGCCTGTTTGCCATGGCGAGGCTGGGCACGCCGTGGATGCTGCCGATCACCCTGCTGGTCTACGCCATCGCCTGCGGCCTGTGGATCGTGCGGCGGATCAACCGCCTGCAGCGCAGCTGCTGCACCAGCTGCCCGACTTCCTCGACAACCTGGTGCGCCTGACCGCGCTGGGCAACAGCCTGCAGATGTCCTTCCAGACCGCCAGCACGCAGGCAGTGCCGCCCCTGCGCGGCCTGCTCGACACCACTGTGCGCAACGCGCGCAGCGGCATGGATCTTGACCGTGCCCTGCAGGTGGCCGCCCAGCCTTACCGCATGGAAGTGCTGAACGTGCTGTCGGTGCTGCTGGGCGTGAGCGTGCGCATCGGTGGCCGCGCCGACCAGATCCTGCAGCGCATGGCCGATTTCATGCGCGATCTGGAGCAGGCCCAGCAGCAGCTGGCCGCCACCACCTCCGAAACCCGCATGTCGGCCTGGGTGCTGGGCCTGCTGCCGCCGGCCTGCGCGGTGATGATGGGCATCACCAATCCGGAATTCTTCCAGCCGGTACTGCATGACCCGCTGGGCCACAAGGTGCTGGGCCTGGCACTGGCGCTGGAGCTGGTGGGCGGCGCGCTGCTGTACAAACTGGCCAAATCGATATGAGCGCGACCCTGTGGCGGACCCTCGCCCTGTTGCTGCTGGCCGCCGGCATCGCCCTGCTCGGCCTGGGCGGCTGGGTGCGCAGTGGCCGCGAACAACGCAGCCACAACACGCTCAGTTCGGCACTGCGCCCGCGCGACACACCTGCAGCCGCCGACGCCACCCCGCGCAGCGGTGCGCGCACGCTCGGCTGGCTGGCCAGCCTGGGCGAACACTTCAGCGGAGGCCGCATCGAAGCGGCGTTGCTGGCGCAGGAAGACCGCCTGCTGCTCGACCTGGGCGGCTGGAACACGCGCCGCGGCACCGCCGTGTACTTGGCGCTGCGCCTGCTGCTGGCGCTGATGATCCTGCTGCTGGCACTGGCCGTGAGCGATGCGACCGGCGCCACCCGGCTGATGGTCATCATCGGCGCACTGGCGGCCGGCCTGCTGATGCCCAAGTTCGTGCTCAGCAGCTGGGCCAGCCGGCGCCGGCGCCAGGTCGACCGCGAACTGCCGCTGCTGATCGACCTGCTGCGGCTGCTGCAGGGCGTGGGCTTCAGCATGGACCAGAGCCTGCAGATGCTGGGCGACAAGCTGCGCGATGCGCTGCCGGCGTTGGGGCCGGAAATCCAGGAAGCCAACGTGGCCTACATGCACGGCCGCAGCCGCGCGCAGTCACTGCGCCGGCTGAGCGAGACCTATGCCGATGAAGACCTGGCCAGCCTGATGCAGCTGATCCTGCAGGTGCATGCGCACGGCGGCGCGGTGCAGGAACCGCTGCGGCAGTTCAGTGCGCGCCTGCGCGAACAACGCCGCAACACGTTGAAGGAAAAGGTCGGCAAGCTCTCGGTGAAAATGACCGTGGTGATGATGCTGACCCTGTTGCCAGCGCTGATGCTGGTGCTGGCCGGTCCGGCGCTGGTGGCGCTGGCCAATACGCTGACCAAGATGGGATGACCCCGATGCACCTGTGCCTGCGCTCCTGCCTGCTGTTAACTGCCGTGCTTGCCGCTGGCCGCGCCTCCACCCGCAACGGCTACCGGCAAGGCCCGTCGCTGGTCGAGCCCACGCCTGCGCCGCAGGACCAGCGGGTGACCTACCTGGACCTGATCGGCCGCATGCAGGCCCAGGGCGCGTGGTTCGCGTCGCTAGCGCACGTGGATGCGTTCCGCCAGCGCTTCGGTGACAGCCCGGCACTGCGCCTGCTGCAGGCCGACGCGCTGCGCCAGACCGGCCAGGCCGATGCCGCACTGGCGCTGTACCAGGGGCTGTCCAGCGGACCGCAGGCGGGCGCCGCCGCGCACGGGCTGGGCCTGATCGCAGCCAGCCGTAATGATGATGCCGCCAGCGAACAGGCGCTGGCCCGCGCTGCGCAACTGGAGCCACTCAATACCGATTACCTCGGCGATCTTGGCTTTGCGCGGTTGCGCGACGGCCGCTTCGAGCAGGCACGCGAGCCGCTGGCCAAGGCGCTGGAGCTGGCCCCGGGCAACCCGCGCGCCGCCGCGAACCTGGCCTTGTGGGCCACGCTGCACGGCGATGCGCCCACCGCCGAACGGCTGACGCAGCAGGCCAACCTGGGCGAGGACAGCCGCCTCGGCGTGCAGCATCAGGCCCAGCAGATCCGCCAGCGCCTGCAGCAGCGGCAGCAGGCCGCTGCCGTGCAGGCCTCCGCCACCACCGCCCATGCCAGCGTCGTGCTGCCGGCAGCGGCCGACAGCCGCCGGCTGGCCGTGGAACCGCGCAAGGACGCACGCCCCGCCGCACCCGGCGAGGCGCGCCTGCCGCCGTCGATGCTGGAACGCTTCCGTGCCAGCGATACCGTACCGGAGACCCGCCCATGACCCGTGCCCTGCCCCTCTGCCTGGTGCTGCTGCTGGCCGGCACCGCCCACGCGCAATCCACGCAGGCGCCGCTGACCGGCCGCATGCTCGGCGGGCAGGTGCCCACCGAACCCCTGCCACCGGCACCGCCGGCACCCGCGCCGTCGCGTAGCACCGCGCAGACCTACCCCCTGCCGGCGGCGGACGCACCTGCCGCACCGCCCCCCGCCGCCGCGGCATCCGCCACCGCGCCGCCGCCACTTCCGGCGGCCACGGTGCCCGCCAGCCGCCACGCACCGGTCATCGGCGAGGCCACCCGCAGCCTGCTGCAGCTGCAGGCCTCGGGCACCCAGGCCGGTCGCCGCCAGCCCATCCTCGGCGACCAGGCCACGCTCAGCTACGCGCGCTACCTGAAGAGCTTCGAGCACGAGCTTCCGGCGTTCTTCGACAACAAGGTCAGCAGCGCATCCTCAGGCAGTACTTCAGGGAACTGATGCCATGAACGCCACCCGCTCCGTTCGTGCCCTGCGCCGCCAGCACGGCGGCATGTCGGTGACGATGATGCTGGTGATGATCAGCCTGGTCGCCATGCTGGGGCTGGTCGAGATCGGCTACGTGTTCTGGGCAAAGCGCGATGCGCAGAAAGTGGCCGACCTGGCCGCGCTGGCCGGTGCGCAGCGCATGGACCTGTGCGCGGCCAGCAATGCCGAGAACAGCGCGGCGCGCTTCAATGCCGTCACCCAGAACCGGTTCGGCGGCACCGTGGCGATCCAGTGCGGCAGCTGGAACGCCGCGTGCAGCGGCGACCGCTTCAGCACCACCATCGATGCGGAGAATCCGCGCGACGCGGTGAAGGTGGTGGCCGAGCGCAGCGTGCTGCCGTTCTTCAACCAGAACAGCAGCCTGCCCACCGTGCGTGCGCAGGCGGTGGCCAAGCGTTCGCCGCCCTCGGCGGTGTTCTCGGTCGGTTCGCAGCTGCTGCGCACCAACGGGCAGACGCCGCTGTTCAACACCCTGCGGCTGATCGGCCTGGATGTCAGCAGCGCCTCGGTGCTCTCCTATGACGGCCTGGCGCAGGTGGACGTGACGCCATCGGGGCTGCTGAAGCAGCTCGGCATTCCGGTAACAGCCAACCTCAGCGTGGCCGACTTCAACCGGCTGCTGTCGGTCAACAAGATATCGGTGGCGCAGCTGATCGATGCCGCCGCCGTGATCGTCGGTCGCGAGAGCCTGGCCGGTGTGCAGCTGAAGGCACTGGGCAACCTGGCGGGCACGCGGCTGGACATCACCAAGGGCAACATCACGCTGGGCAGCCAGTCCGGTGGTGGCGGCCTGTTCGCTGAAGTGATCGCGCCGGACGGCAGCATCGGCAGCGCGCTGGAAGCCAAGGTGAACGTGCTGGACCTGATCAACACCGGCCTGTCCATCGCCAATGCCAACAACGGCATCACCGTGGGCGGGCTGAACCTGCTGGGCATCAACGTGCAGGCCGGGGTCATCGATCCGCCATCCATCGCCATCGGTGGCGTCGGCGCGCGCGCCTACAATTCGCAGGTGCGGCTGATGGTGGACGTGGACAGCGGCAACATTCCCGCCGCCGGGCCGCTGCTGAACCTGCTGGGCATCAACCTGCACCTGCCGCTGCACGTGGACGTGGCCAATGCGATGGGCGCGCTGACCTCGCTGCAGTGCGGAGCCGCGCCGCCCACGGCCACCATCAAGGTCGATTCCTCGGTGCTGCGTGCCTGCGTGGGCAACGTGCCGGTGGCCGACCGCTTTTCCAAGCAGAACGTCTGCGATGCCAGCCTGCAGAACGTTCGCATGCTGACCCTGCTGGGCCAGCCGCTGGTGAATGACAAGATCTCGCTGGCCGGGCTGACCGAAACCCAGAGCTTGACCTTGCCCGTCGGAGGCACCGGCAGTACCCGCATCAACGCGCTGCGGCTGGGCGATACTAGTGTCGGCGCTGGTGGACGAACTGCTGCGCGTGCTGTCCAACATGCTCACGCCGAACAAGAACAGCATGAACAGCAGCGACACCGCCAAGGCCCTGGCCGACCGCTACCTGCAGGCCGCCCACCCCGGGGGCGGCCGCTACTACGTGGACAACGTCATCCCGCTGCTGCGCAACGGCAACACCAGCACCGGGCTGACCCCGCTGGGCGACTGGACCGTGCCCAAGGGCGTGCCGTTCGCCACCGGCCTGCTCGGGCTGGGCACCGACTGGAAGGACGGCTCGGTGTGGGATGGCTTCCGCGCCACGGTCACCGGCCAGGGCCTGGGCGGGCTGTCCGGGCTGCTCGGTGGCCTGCTCGGCGGGCTGCTGGTGAACCGCTGCGACAGCCTGATCAGCAACCTGCTGAACTACAACGGCTGCGTGCGCGACAACCTGGCGTCCTACATCCAGACCGCGCCCGACGGCTTCCTCGATGGCCTCAACGGCGGCGGCGTAAGCGGGCCCGGCAACACCCCGGTGGCCTGCACCGGGCTGCTGTGTTCGGTGCTCAAGCCCATCCTCAACATCCTGCGCCCGGTGCTCAACACCGTTGGCAATCTGCTGACCAACCTGTTGGCCAGCGTGCTGGGCCTGGAACTGGGGCGCACCGACGTGCACGCGCAGTCCATCCAGTGCACACCGGCGCAGCTGGTCTACTGATGCACCGGAGCCGGGGGCGTTGGCGGCCCGTGAACGCATGCTAAACTCGGCCCGGGGAAACCTGTTCACCTCAACCCACCTACGTCCGTGGATGGTCATTACATGCGAGTAATTTACGGGGACACCGCCCGCTCCGCCCGGCACCCGCTGGCCGCCGCCCTGCTGGCGATCACCGTGCTGATGGCTGCACCCACGGCCTTGGCCGCGCGTGCCGAGCGCATCGCCGCGCCTGCCGCCGCCGAACCGGCGCGCCCGGCACCGGTGGTGCGCAACACCGTGGACGAGCTGAAGCAGCTGATGGATTCCAACCAGCTGCTGGAACTGCGCACCACCTACAACGGCAACTACGGCGCCAGCCTGCTGTTCAACAGCAGCACGCTGACCTACTACGTCGCGCTGTTCCAGGAAAAGAATTTCTGGCGCGTGATCAAGACCGATGCGGTGGACAACGCCGAACGTGTCTACCGCACCTTCGTGCAGCAGACCGAACAGCTGGCGCAGGTCTACATCGACACCACCCGCCTGGAAGCCGGCAAGCGCTATACCGAGCGGCTGGTGGCCTACAACGAAGAGCGCCTGCGCTCGCTGCAGCTGGAAATGGAACAGCAGCAGGCACAGTCGGCGCAGGTCAGCGCCTCGCTGCAGCAGGCCCAGCAGCAGGCGGTCAGCCTGAGCACCGATGTGCAGAGCACCAACAGCCAGCTCGACGCGCTGCAGCGCCGCATCCAGATCCTGCAGGCCGAACAGGGCAACCCGGAACTGAGCCTGCCCAAGGCCGATGCACCGGCACCGGCCAGCCACGACGGCCACTGAGCCGGACGGTCAGCACCACGGACGGCACCTTCGGGTGCCGTTTTCGTTTTCGCCGTCAGCGGCAGGCCGCGTGCACCGCATCGTCCAGCTGCCGCTGCTGCAGGTAGTCCAGCCGCGTGCTGCTGCCCAGCTGCTGCGCGCGCCAGCGCCGGGCCTCGTCGCAGCGGCGTGGTTCACGCGCCCAGCCGATCACCGCGCCACGCACCCCGGCGGCCGCCTCGGGCAGGCTGCGGTGCAATGCCGTACGCGGTGAACGACGGTAGGCCGGCGGCCGCGCCGGCACCGGTGCCGTTTTCACCTTGGGCCGCGGTGGCTCGGCGGGAATTTCCCAGCGCCACTCGGCCTGGCCTGGGCAGGGCATCTGCTGGTAGACCGCCGCTGCGCCATCCACGCATTTGTACACGCGCGACTGCGCGCTGGATTCCAGCATCATCAGCCACAGCGCCGCGCCCATCCATCGCACCTTCATACCGCCGTTCCTTCACTGGCCGCCGCACAGGGGAAGCGGCGATGCTCGCCGCTCCTCCCCGCTAGCGCCAGAGTCGGAGGCGTCAGCGCAGGCGGATCAACAGGCTGCCGGCGGCGCAGCCGGTGGCCAGCATCGCCACGCCCTGCCAGCCCCATTGCGCCAGCGCCAGGCTGCCCAGCGCACCACCGGCCGCCATGCCGATAAACATGCCGGTGAACAGCACGGCGTTGAGGCGGCTGCGCGCCGGCGGCACCAGGCCGTAGACCAGCGTCTGGTGCGCGATCAACGCCGACTGGAAGCCGAAATCGAACACCACGGTGCTGATCGCCAGCACCGGCAGCGGCGCACCGCGCGGCAGCCAATCGCTGGTCAACAGCAGGGCGAACCCGGCCAGCGCCACCATGATCGCCAGCCGCGCCACTGCATGGCTGCCCAGCCGGTCGGCGTGGCGGCCGGCAATCGGTGCGGCCAGTGCACCGGCGGCACCGGCAATGCCGAACGCGCCAGCCGCCGCGCTGCCCAGGCCCAGCCGTGCATGCAGCATCAGCGCCAGCGTCGACCAGAACGCGCTAAACCCCGCCGCCAGCAGCGACTGGCTGGCCACCGCCCGGCGCAGCTGCGGCTGCTCGCGCCACAGCTGCAGCAGCGAGCCCAGCAGCGCCGGGTAGCGCAGCGTGGTGGTCGGGGCGAAGCGTGGCAGCGACCGCGCCAGCACCGCACCCATCAGCGCCACCGCCAGCGCCGCCATCACGAACAGCACGCGCCAGCCCCAGGCCTGCGCGACCAGCCCGCTGACCACGCGCGAGAGCAGGATGCCCAGCAGCAGGCCGGTCATCACCCGGCCCACCACGTGGCCGCGCTGTGCGTCCGGCGCCAGCGTGGCCGCAGCCGGCACAATGTCCTGCGCCAGCGTGGCCACCAGGCCCACCACCAGGCTGGCCAGCAGCAGCCCGGGCAGCTGCGCGGCCATCGCCGCAGCGGCCAGCGCCAACGCCAGCAGCACCGATTTGCCCAGGATCAGCCGGCGGCGGTCGAAGCGGTCGCCCAGCGGCGCCAGCAACAGGATGCCCAGCGCATAGCCGAGCTGGGTCAGGGTCGGCACCAGGCCGATGCTGCGTTCACCGGCGCCCAGGTCCTGGGCGATCAGGCCGAGCATCGGCTGGCTGTAGTAGAGCGAGGCCACGGCGAAGCCGGCGCCGGCGGCCATCGCCGTGACCAGGGATGCAGACGGGCCAGCAGCCGCGGGCGCGGCCACTGCAACAGTGGGGGATGACATGGGGAACTCCGGGGGGAGGAGGAAAACTGGCGGCTAGCGTGCGCCTGCGGGCTTCATACCTGTAGTAGGCTCACAGACATAATTGCCATACGCTGCGTGCATGAACGACCCCAACGCCACCGCCGACCGCCTGGACCTGCTGCGTACCTTCCTGCGCATCGTCGATGCCGGCAGCCTGTCCGCGGCCGCCGCCCAGCTCGGCACCACCCAGCCCACGGTCAGCCGCCGGCTGCAGGCGCTGGAACGCCAGCTCGGCCTGCGCCTGCTGCAGCGTTCCACCCACGCCCTGCAGCTGACCGAAGAAGGGCTGCGCTGCCAGCGCCACGCCCAGCGCGTGCTGGACGAATGGGAATCGCTGCAGGCCGAAGTGCAGGGCGAACCGGACGTGCTGCGCGGGCACCTGCGCATCCTGGCACCGCATGCCTTCGGCCAGGCCCAGCTTGCGCACACCATGATGGCCTTCCTGGCCCAGCACCCGCAGCTGAGCGTGGAATGGATCCTGGAAGACCGGCGCCCGGATTTCATCGCCGAAGGCATGGATTGCGCGATCTGGGTGGGCGAGGTGAAGGAATCGCGGCTGGTGGCGCTGCCGCTGGCCGAAGTGCCGCGCATCGTGGTCGCCGCACCGGCGCTGGCCGATCCCGCAGCGGTCATCACCCCGGCGCATGCCGAGGCCCTGCCCTGGGTCTCGATCACCACCTTCTACCGCGAGCGGCTGGTGCTGCACGACCAGCGCGGCCACGCGCACACGCTTACCTTCGCCCCACGGCTGCTGACCGACAACCTGTTCGTCGTCCACCACGCGGTGCGCGCCGGGCTGGGCGCCGCCGTGGTATCGGCGTGGCTGGTGGCCGATGACCTGGCGCAGGGGCGGCTGGTGCAGCTGCTGCCCGACTGGGAAGCGCCCCCGCTGCCGGTCTATCTGGTGTTCCCGGCCGACCGCCAGCAGCCGCTGCGGCTGCGCGCCTTCATCGAAGCGATGAAGGCCGCCCTGCCCAGCCTGCACGGCATGCGGCCAGCACCCCTGCCCCCGCTGCGCTGAGCGCAGGCCGCAACGCGCGCGGCCTGCTCCGCCCTGCGCGGCGGTGCGTTACTGCGCAGCGTTCCAGGCCGCCACCTTGGCACGGGTGGCGGCCAGCATCGCGTCCAGCGCGGCCCGGTCGTAGACCACACCGCGCAGTATCACCGTATCGATCTTCTGCGTGGCGGCGATGTCCTGCAGCGGGTTGGCGGTCAGCGGCACCAGGTCGGCCGCCTTGCCTGCCGCCACGCCGCCGTAGCGGTCCATCTGCCCGAACCAGGCAGGCCCCGAGCGCGTGGCCGCCGACAGCGCCTGCGGCGCACTCAGGCCTTCCTTCACGAACAACTGCAGTTCCTGGTGCAGGGCGATGCCGGGGAAGTTGTACGAGTTGAGGAAACCGGCATCGGTGCCGGCGATGATCGTCACCCCGGCTTCCTGCAGCAGCGGCAACACCGCCGCCACCTGGTGGTACTGCGCCTGCCGCGCCTCGATCTGCGCCGGGCTGGCCTTGGCCGCGCGGTCCACGCGCCACTGGTAGGTCGCGCGCAGGCCCGGGCCGATGTAGGCCAGGTACGGGTCCTTGGCGTGGTCGTCCTGGTCGAGGAAATCGAGGATGCGCCCGCCGTTGAGCGTAGGCGTAACGAACACGCCGCGCCGTGCGAAATCGCGGTAGGCACGCAGGGCCGTCTCGCGGTCGAAGCTGGCATCCAGCCGGCGGTTGGCCTCGGCGCGGTCGATGCGGCCGGCACCGAAACCAGCGGCGATCTGCGCCTCGTCCCTGCTGCCGGCCTTGAAGGCGTAGTCCAGGTGTTCGATGGAGGCCAGGCCCGCATCGACGGCCTGCTCGACGGTCAGCGCCATCGGAATGTGCCCGGAGGCCTTGAAACCGGCCTTGCGCGCAGCACTGGCCGAATACAGGAACAGCTCCGGCTTCAGCGTGCTGTCGGTGATCTTCACGAAGTCGACCTTGTCATGCTGCGGGCGGGTGATGGCCTGGTCGACCTCGGCCGTGCTGCCCACTTCAAGGGTGCCCTTCCAGACCGGCTTGATGCCTTCGATCTTGGCGCCGGAGGTCAGCAGCCGCGGCCCGAACAGCGTGCCGTTGGCAATCTCGCCACGCCACTGCAGCACCTGCTGCGGCAGATCGCCGGAACAGTCGCGCACGGTGGTGATGCCATGGGCGATGTAAAGCGGCAACAGTGCCTTGTTCTCTTCCACCAGCGCCGCGCCGCCGCCGAAATGCACGTGCATGTCCCACAGGCCCGGAATCAGGTAGCGGCCGCTGGCGTCGATCTGGCGGGTGGCCGTCCACTGCGCACGCAGCGTGGCGTCGCTGCCGATGGCCACGATGTCCTCGCCGCGGATGACCACGCTCTGCCCCGGCAGCGTGCGCGCGTGCTCCACGTCCACCACGGTGGCGTTGCGGATCAGCAGTTCGGCCTTTTCAGCGGCCTGGGCGGCCAGCGGCAGCCCGGCAAGGGCGAAGGCAAGGGTCAACACGGAAAGACGGGGCATGTAGGGCATCCAGGTGGTGCGCGCAGCGCGTGCGGAGGGAAAGGGTTCGGTCAGCCGTCAGCGCTCGGCGCCGGCCGCCTGCAACGCCGCTTCGATGGCGTGGTAGCCGCGCTGGCGGGCGTGCTGCAGCGGGGTCACGCCATCGCCGTCGGCCAGCATCGGGTCGGCACCGGCCTGCAGCAGCGCCTGCACGATCTGCACATGCGCCGGGCCGCCATCGCTCAGCACGATGGCCTCCAGCAGCGCTGTCCAGTGCAGGCGGTTGATGTGGTCCACCGCCACGCCGGCCTGCAGCAGGCGCCGCACGGTGCTCACATGGCCACGCTCGGCCGCGGGAATCAGCGCGGTGCCGCCATAGCGGTTGGTGCTGGCCAGGTCGGCGCCGTGCTGCAGGGTGAGTTCGAGGATGGCATCGTGCCCGCGCGCACCGGCGTACAGGTACGGGCTGTCCTGGATCGCATCCTTGGCGTTGACGTCAGCGCCGGCCTCTACCAGCACGCGCGCCGCCTCGGGATGGTTGCCATGGGTGGCCAGCAGCAACGCGGTGCGGCCTTGGCCATCGCGTGCATCGACGCCTGCACCGGCCTGCAGCGCCGCGCGCACAGCGGCCGCATCGCCCCGGCTGGCGGCCGCGCGCAGGCGCTGGTCGGCATCGGGTGTCTGCGCGCAGGCCGGCATCGCCAGCGCCATCAAGCAGGCCAGCAGCAGCGTCCAGCGGCGGGATCGAAAGGTCGGCATGCGGGCAGTCCCCCTGTGGCAGGTGGAGCGGCCGCGTTGCCGCCCCCTGCCCTGCATGGTAGAAGTCAGCAGACGCATCCAGAAATGAAATGTTCAAATGCCAGCCAGTGGAAAACCAAATAGGCTGCTGTTCGACCTGGACCTGCTGCAGGCGCTGGTGCGGGTGGCCGACTGCGGCAGCTTCACCACTGCCGCCACCCGTCTGCACTCCACCCAGTCCACGGTCAGCCAGAAGATCCGCCGGCTGGAGGAACTGGCCGGGCACCGGCTGCTGGAACGCGGCCACCGCGATGTGCAGCCCACCGACGCCGGGCATACCCTGCTCGGATATGCCCGACGCATGCTCGACCTGAACGAGGAACTGCTGCAGGCCCTGGCCGGGGCCGCCGTGGAAACCGCCGTGCGCATCGGCGTGCCCGAGGATTTCGTCAACCCGCAGACCACCCGCATGCTGGCCGCCTTCAGCCGCCGCCACCCACAGGTGAAGCTGGAGATCAGCAGCGGGCTCAGCCGCGATCTGGCCCACGGCTTCGACCATGGCGAACTGGACCTGGTGCTGGTCAAGCAGCGCCGCAACAGCCGCCAGGCCGTGCAGTGCCGGCCCGAACCAATGCACTGGATCGACAGCCTGCGCCGCCCCAGTCTGGCGCTGGACCCGGTGCCGCTGGTCACCTTCCCGCCGCGCGGGCTGTACCGCGACGAGATGATCCACGCCGTGGAAGCACTCGGCCTGCGCTGGCGCATCGCCTTCACCAGTTCCTCGCTCAGCGGCATCCAGGGCGCGGTGGCCGACGGTATCGGCATCAGCCTGCTGCCGCGCCGCGCTGTGGGCCGCGAGCATCGCATCATCGACGGCCAGCGCCAGCTGCCAATGGTGGACAACTACGAGATCGGCCTGCTGCACCGGACTGACGCCGATGAGGCGGTGCGCGCACTGGCCAGCGCGTTGTGGCGGCAGGTGCAGCGCGAGCGCGTGTGAGCAATGCGTCCATCGCAGCTCGGGCTGTCGTTTACGGCACGCCGCGGACACGCGTGAAGGGGTACCATGGGCGCCTGTTTACGTTGTGATGCTGCATGGGCCCCACCGACCGCCACGATCGTCTCCGCCGCTGGCAGGCTGCGTCCCTGCTCGCTGCCGCGCCCATCGCCAGCCTGTCCGCCGCCGACGTCCCCGTGGCCGCGCCGCAGGCGCCGCCGGGCCAGCAGCGCATCGCACCGTCGGCACTGGTGGAACAGCTGCACCAACGCGTGCTGGCCGGCCGCAGCGCCACCACCACCCTGGAAACCTGGTGCGCCGAACACGGCTTGGCCGAACAGGCCCGGGTGCGCGCGGTGCGCGTGCATGGCCAGGACAAGGCCGCCCCGGCCGACGTGCTGGCAGCATTGGGCGCCACCGCCGCCACCCCGCTGCGTTACCGCCGGGTGCAGCTGACCTGCGGCCGCCGGGTGCTGTCCGAGGCCGACAACTGGTACCTGCCCGATCGCCTGAGCCCGGCCATGAACGCGGTGCTGGACAGCACCGATGAACCGTTCGGCCGCGTGGTCAGCCCGCTGGGTTTCCAGCGCCAGACCCTGGCCGACCAGACCTTCTGGCCCCGCGCGGCAACGGCGACCATGCCACTGTGCTGGAAGTGCGCGCCCTGCTGCGCGACAACCAGCAGCAGCCTTTCAGCTACCTCATCGAATCGTACCTGTCCCAGGCCCTGCCCTGACCGAAAAAACCGCCAATCCAACCAACGTGGTAGTGCCGGCCGTTGGCCGGCAACCTCACAATCCCTGCAATCGCAGGCACCCATCCACGCATGGCGTAGATCTACAGAACCCGCGAACTCAACCGCCGTGGTAGTGCCGGCCGTTGGCCGGCAACCTCACAATCCCTGCAATCGCAGACACCATCCACGCATGGCGTGGACCTACAGAACCCGCGGACCCAACCGCCATGGTAGTGCCGGCCGTTGGCCGGCACCCTCACAATCCGATCCCCCTACCTCAACGGAACCGGTAATCCATCTCCAGCCAGAACTGCCGGCCGTACGGGTCGTAGTTGCCCACCGGGTAGTACGGCCAGCCACCGCCATTCCTGTCCGCCGGCGGGTTGCTGTTGCGCAGGTTGTTGACGATCACGCCCACCGACAGGTTCTCGCCGAACTGGCGGTACACGCTGCCGTTGTAGGTCATGTACGGGGCGATGCGGCCACTGCCATCGTTCTTCGGCAGCGAACCGTAACGGCTGCCGTAGATTGTTGCCGTCCACGCGTTGTACTGCCAGGTAATGCTGCCATTGGCCTTGCTGCGCCACTGGAACTCGTCCAGTGAATTGCGCACGTCGCGCAGCGGATCATCGGCGAACTGGCGGTAGTCGTGCGACAGCACCAGACTGTAGGCCAGGCGCGTGGTGAAGCGGCCATAGCGGCCAGCGTCCAGGCGCCAGTTGCCCTTCACGTCCACCCCGCGTACCGACTCGGAGGCCGCGTTGATCGGGTTGATCATCACACGCGTCACCTGGTCCGGCTGCACGGCCGCAGTGGACGGGTTGCGGATCACCCGCGCCAGCGCATCCACGCATACCGGCGAGGCCAGGTCACGCGCCTCACCGCCCAGCGTGCGGCCGATCCGGCAGTCGGCCTCATCGCGCAGGATGCGGCTGCTGTCCAGATTGGTCACTTCGTTGTCGATGCGGATGTCGTAGTAGTCCACGATCACATCAACGCTCGACAGCGGCGACCACACCAGGCCCAGGCCATAGGATTTGGCCGTTTCCGGCTGTAGCTGCGGGTTGGCGCCGCTGGTGAAGTCGATCGACAGGTTGTTGAAATCGCAGTTGGCATAGGCCTGGTTGGCCGTGCGGCAGCGCCAGTAATCGGTCAGGCCTGGGTTGTAGCCACGCGTTTCCGTGGCGAACACGTAATTCATGTCCGGTGCGCGGAAGCTGGTGGCCGCACTGCCGCGCAACAGCAGCGATTCGAACGGACGGAACTCCACGCCCAGGCTCCAGGTGGCCTTGCCGATGTGGTTGCCACCGGCGCGGTACTGGTCATAGCGGCCGGCCAGGGTGGTGGTCAGCTTTTCCAGCAGCGGCAGCTGCAGTTCCACACCGGCGGCATAGCGGTCGCGGTCGCCACCGGCCGGCACGCCGGCGCTGGTGTTCCAGAACACGCCCTGACCCAGCTGCGGGTCGGGCACGTTGCGGTAGCCCTGGCTGCCCGCCTCCACCACCGCGGCTAGCGCGGCGTCGCCACCGGGCAGTGCGAACAGGCGGCCGTTGACGCTGGCACTGAAGGTCTGCAGCCACGCCGCGTTGCGGCTTTCCTGCGTGGAAGACAGCTGTGCGTATTCCTGCGGGGTCAGTCCCTGGTACAGCCGCGCCGGGTCCGGTGCGTACACCGGCACACCGTTGCGCGCGCCCAGCTGCGGCCCCAGCAGGTAGTCGTTGATGCCCGCCAGCAGTACCGGCCGGCGCGTGCGGTTCTCGTAGCGCGAGCGGCTGTAGGCGGCCTCGTACTGCCAGCCGCTGTCACCGATCAACCCCTTGGCACCAACGTTGAACGACCACGAGTTTTCCAGGAAGCGGTTGGCATTGAGCTGGCGGCCACCAATCTCCTCGGGCGCGAAACGGCGGTACCAGGTTTCCAGCGCGGCGGTGTTCTGGTTGTAGAAGTACGTCCGCGAGGACGTCCAGGTCGGGGCGCGGGTGTTGTTGTAGATGCGTGCGCTGTCCACCGCGAAATCGGCGAACAGATCGTTACGGTCGTCCAGGTGCCAGGTCAGCGACCCGTAGCCGTCGAGGTTGCGCTTCTCGGTCTGCACCGACCAGAACGTGGCCGGTGCGGTGTTGCTGCCGCAGTAGTTGCCCAGCCGCGGGTTGTTGGCCAGGAACACGCTGTCGCCGTACAGCCCGGCGATGTTGCCGCAGGCGGCGCTGACCGGGTCGATGTAGCGCCCGCTGCTGGCGTTGCGGCGGTAGGCCACGGCGGTGGCCTGCGGGGTGATGCCGCGCGGGTCATCCTCCAGCGAATCCATGAAGTCGCGCTGCGAGGCGAAGATCGCCTTGCGGTTGCCCAGCTCCAGGCCGAACACGCCCTGCCACTGCTCGCCACTGCCGCCGCCCACCACCTGCACGCGATGGTTTTCGCCACCGCCCTGTTCGGTGCCACCGGCGCGCACGTTGATGCCCACGCCTTCGTAATGGTCCTTCAGGATGATGTTGACCACGCCGGCAATCGCGTCGGAGCCATACACGGCCGAGGCACCGCCGGCCAGCACTTCGATGCGCTCGATCAGTGCGCTGGGGATGTTGGCCAGGTTCACCACGTTCACCGAGCCGTCGTAGGCCAGCGGGTAGTCCGCCTGGCGGCGGCCGTTGACCAGCACCAGCGTGCGGTTCGGCCCCAGGCCGCGCAGGTTGATGGTGTTGGCGGCCGGGGTGAAGGTGTTGCCGAAATCCTCGCCCTGGACGTTGCCGGTGTTCTCGGTCAGCGCGTTGAGCGCATCGAAGGCGTTGCGGTAGCCCTGTGCATCGATCTGCTCGCGGCTGATCACCGTCACCGGCGAGGGGCCTTCGATACTGGCACGCGGAATGCGCGAGCCGGTGATCCTTACTTCCTGCAGCTGGGTGGGCGAGGCCTCGTCAGCGAAAGCGACAGCCGGCGCCATCGCCAGCAACAGGGACGGCAGCGCAAGCGCCAACGGGCGCCGCGCCAGGGTGTGGATGGGCATGGAGTACCTGGAAACGTGGGGTGGTCCGGGGTCGGCCGGTGAAGCACACGGCCGGAACCCCCGGTGCGCTGCAGTTTCCTGAACGCTGGATACAAACGGAAATGATCTGACGTGAGGCGCTCATGTTTGAACCGCCTAAGCCAGCCATTGACGCGCCTCACGAAATTGCAAGGAATTCGATTGCTGCAGCCAATGCCACGCCCGCATCGTGACTGCATGAGTTCGATCGCGTCCCCGTCATTGCGCCCCGTGTTGGGCAACCACCTGCTGCAGCTGCGGCATGCCTCCACCCTGCTGCGCCCCTTGCAGCGCAGCGATCTGCCGGCCTGGCGTGCGCTCTACGAACACGCCCTGAAACGCACCCGGCAACCCTACGATGCCAATGCCGAATACCGTTTCCTGCCCACCGTTCAGCGCTCGCGGCTGCAGCACGCCGGTGACACCCTGCTGCTGGGCGCCTTCGATGCCGGTGGCACGCTGCTCGGGCTGTCCAGCGTGCAGCTGCAGTGCACGCAGGCACACCGCGCGGAACTACACTGGGCGTGCGAGGCCGCCCTGGCGCCGACTACGCACCTGGCGTCGGCGCTGCTGGCATTGAACGGTTTCCTGTTCCAGCAGGTCGGGCTGCGCCGGGTGGTAATGCTGCTCTCGGACACCGCGCAAGCGGCGCTGGTGGAGGCGTTGCTGGCCAGCGGTTACCACCACGAGGCGATCCTGCGCGACCACCACCGCGACAGCCGCGGCTGGCACGATCGCTGGTTGTACGCACTGACCGCGCCGGCCTGGCAGCAGCACCCGGCCAGCCAGGATCAGCGCATGCGCTCCAGCGCCTGACCGGCACCGGTCAGCACGGCGCAGGCGCGGTCCTGCAGTTCCTCGCCACTGGCCTCGTTACCGGTGGCCGCGTCCACGCGCGTGGCCAGCAGCACGAAACCGGGCTGGCCCTGCACATCCTCGCGGCCGGCCACCACCAGGCTCCACTGGCCGACATCATTACCGGCCAGTTCCTGCGCCAGCAGGTTCAGCGGATTGGCACGCAGCTGCTCGCCCTGCAGCGTGCGCGCCTGGTAGACATGGCCCCGCAGCGGATGGGCCAGCGGGCGCCACTGCGGCCCCAGCGCTGCCGCCTGTGCGTCCAGCGCCTGCAGCACGTCGGCGCGCAGGCAGTCGATATGGATGTGCAGCTGGTGCTGCGAGCGGCCCTGCGGCGAGTTCAGCGACAGACTGGCCACGTTGCGCGGCAGCGGCTGGCCCAGCGCCTGCTCGGTGCAGTCACGCGCCTGCCAGGCAGCGGCGAAGTAGTTGGGTGCCCCCGGCCGGTACGGCAGCGGGCTCTCGATGCCGCTCACCCGGTCCATCGGCATCAGCAGGAACTGGTAGTCACCATGCAGGTCCTTGACCAGCACATCGCGCCGCTGCGGTGAGGCGTCCACCGCCAGGCAGGACCCCTGCGGCCCGCTGGCGGCCAGGCAATCGCGCTGGATCAGCCGCCACAGGGCGTCGGAGTGCGCCGGTGGCGGCGGAGTGCTGGCACAGGCGGCCAGCAGCAGGCAGGGCAACAACAGCAACAGGCGGCGCACGGTACTCACGGAACGACAGCGCGGCAGATGTACCGCGGCGCGTAGTGTAGACGGCATGGCCCTGCCGCGCGCGCTGCCCGGCCGCCTCAGCGCCCCATCGCCGCCCCAGCTGCTGGAAGGCCCCGCCGATGGTGGGAATGTTGGCCGGCGGCAGGGCGGCCGGGTCCTGGCACACCTGCGGCGCGATGCCGGCCACGTTGAACACCTCCCGGTAGCGCAGGTAGCCATAGGTGCTCAGGGTCGGGATGTTCAGTTCGGTCCAGCGGCTCATGTAGAAACCGGCCAGCGAATCATGGGCGTAGTTGTCGAACAGCACCGCACTGGCGGCCGGCACCGGCGCCTTGTCCAGCACCAGATCGAGCAGCGTGCTGGTCTCGGCGGGAATCCGCGCGTAGTCGTACGCCGGCTGCGAGGCGCGCGCGGCCGGCTCGAAGACCGGCCGCCCGGTCCTGCGCCCTTCCTCCATCCGCTGCTGGGCCTGCGCCATCTGTGTGCGGTGGGCGGCCATGTCCCTGCGCCCCTGCCCAAGGTTGTCCACCAGGCGGCCAAAGTCACGCTGCGCGTTGTTGAGATCGTCCTTGTCCTCGCCATCGGCCTGCCGGTAGAACGGCTGCTGTTGCAGGTTCTCGCCGCCCGGCTGGTAGCGCTGCCCTTTCCACGCCACGTACTGCCGGCAGTGGGCGCGGATCTGCTCGGCATGGCCGCCCGTACTGACCCCGTGCCCGGCCAGCCAAGCGTTGTAATCCCTTACCAGGTCCGGGTGGCAGCCGAAGTGCATCGCCGGAATGGCCTGGGTGCGGAGTTCCTCGATCGTTTTCAGCAGCACGCCGGCCTTGATCGCCTCATGGTGCATGTCGATGAGCGTGATCTGCGACAGCTTGGCCGTGCCATCGGCCTTGCCGCCCACGAAATCCTTGCCCTGCCCCCCCCCGGGGGAGTACCCGCCGCCGACATCCGAGTGCATGCCCGGGTACAGGCTTTCGCGCCCGCCACTGGCAAGATCCAGCGGGAAGTTGATGCGCTGCTCGTGCAGCGCGGCGAAGTGCACGCACTGCTTCACCTCCGGGTGGATGCTCATCATCTCGCCGGCGGCCCAGTCCAGCTTGCCCTTGAACACCCGGCTCATGCCGGCGATGCCAACCGAGGCCACCGTGTCGTACACCCCCATGAAATTCAGCTGCGGCGGAATGCCGGCAATGTTGTAGCCACATCCGCTGCCCCACACCTCGGCCACCTCGTACAACCGGTGCACGAAGGCACGCGCCTGCGCCGAACCACGGGAAAAACCGAACACCGAGACGTGCACGGATGTCACCCTGCGCTGGTGCTGCTTCACCACGTTTTCCAGGCGGGAGGCAATGGACTGCGTCATCGCGCGGCGCAACGGCCCTTCCAGCAGGCGGGTGCGGCTCATCGTCGCCACCAGCGCATTGATCTCATCATCGGACAGCAGCGCGGCCGATGTCAGGTAGACATGCACCGCGTTGATGATGCGCAGAATGGCCCAGTGGATGCGGTGCGCACCGTACTTGGCCGCCGCCGCACCCAGCGTGTCACCTTCCTGGCTGGTATCGCCGACGTCGGCAAACGGCGTTCCGACCCCTGGGACGTAGAAATTGAAAAAGCCGTTCTGCACTTCATCCAGGCGGGCATCGAACAGGCGCGCCACGTTGCTGCGGCCATTGCGCGCAAGCTGGCCCTGCGTGCTGCGGGTCTTCCCGTGCACATAGGTTCCCGGCCACAACCGGTTGTTGCCCGTACCGTCGAAGAAGATGTTCACGTGGACCTGGCCCTGGCATTCCGAGCCCGGGCTGCGCAGGCAGGCCAGTGCAGCGGCCCGGCGCTGTGCTTCGGCACCGCTGAGGCGCCGGAGGCCGTCGGCCGGCATCGGCAGCGGTCGTGTGCTGACAGCAGTCATGGTGCCTCCTTCTTCGCATCCAGCAGATCCTGGCGCACCGGGTTCTCGCCTGCGCGCAGGCCCGCCTCCGGTCCCGTCAGGGGGTAATCGGGATGGCCCAGGTACAAGTGGCTGACGTACACCCTCACTTCCCCGTTGCGAAGGAAATGTACCGCCATGTGATCGCCCTTCCCGTCGTACGCCGGCACCGGCACCGTACGCTGCTGGTAGGTCTTCAGGTCATGGCTCCAGCGCACGTTCACTTCCAGGCCAGGGCGCCAGGCCGCGGGAATGACGATGCAGCACACCATCGAACCCCCACCGCTGTGCGCATCGACCGAGCCACCACTTTGCTGGTTGAGCGTGAATTCGTAGATGGGGCTGTCGGTGTGGTTGTAGCCCACCACCCCGGCGGACCTGCTGCGTTCCTGCGCCTGGCAGCCAGGCAGCACCCCCAGCAGGATGCCGAACAGGCCCAGCAGGCCGATCTTCTTCAGACGCATGGTTCCTCCCGGATCCTTCTCATGATGCCGTCGGCCCGTAACCGCAGCGATCGTGTGCTGACAACGTTCATGGTGCCACCTTCCTTGCGCCCAGCAGATCCTGGCGCACGGGGTCCTCGCCCGGGCGCAGGCCCGCTTCGGGTCCTGCCAGGGGGTAGTCGGGGTGGCCCAGGTACAGGTGGCTGACAATCACGCTTACTTCCCCGCTGCGCAGGAAATGCACCGCCATATGCCCAGCCCTCCCGTCGTAGGCCGGCACCGGCACCGTACGCTGCTGGTAGGCCTCCAGGTCATGGCTCCGGCGCACGTTCACCTCCAGGCCCGGGCGCCAGACCGCGGGAATGACGATGCAGCACACCATCGAGCCCCCGCCGCTGTGCGCATCGACCGAGCCGCCGCTGCCCTGGTTGAGCGTGAATTCGTAGATCGGGCTGTCGGTATGGTTGTAGCCCACCACGCCGGTTGAAGTGCTGCGTTCCTGTGCCTGGCAGCCCGGCAGCATCCCGACCAGGATGCTAACACAGCACAGCACCCCCCATCTGCCGCCTCATCGCCATTCTCCCGCTTCAGCAGGCGGCGGCGCTGGCGTGTGGGCGACATCGCCTTCCCACAGCGGCGTACCACTCAACCAGATGTCCTCGGGCAGGTCGATCACCCAGTCCGAAAAAGGCTGTTCATGGGCATCGCGGTGCCGTGCCATGCGCTGCACCACCGCCGGATGCGACCGGAAGCCGCCGGAGGTGTACAGCGCCAGCAGCGCATACTGCACGTGGTCGTCGGTCTGCTGCACGCCATGCGCCAGCGTGTCCTGCACGGCTGCGCTGACGAAGGAATACAGCACCCGGCGCTCCAGCCGGCGCATCTCATCGGGAATCACCCGCCGCAACTGGGCGATGACCACGTCCGGCTCGCACGCCTCAAGCAGCGCCTGGTACTGCGCCGGGTCCAGCTGCAGCGGTGGCAGCGCAGGCAGCTCACCGTCGGGCAGGCCGGTCCAGGCCAGTTCGTGCAGATCGCCGAAACGGTCGTAGTACTGCCCGCACTGGATGCCCTGCAGCAACGCCGCGCGTTGTGCCGGCGTGAACACGTCCATCAAGGCGGGAAGAATGCGGGTGTCGTACCAGCGCAGGAGCATCTCGCTGCCTCCCCTTTCCGGTACCCGGGCCAAGTGGAACGCACGGAAATGCCGCGCAAGCGCCTGCAGGTCCAGCGCACTCCAGTAAAGGCTGACCGCCGGCCTGTCTGTGGCCAGCTGCGCGATCTCCACCGCCAGCGTCGGCGACACATCGGTGCCGGTTTCGGGGTAGGCCACCAGCAGCGCCGCGATGTCGCCCAGGCTGGCTTCGGCATGGCCCTCGAACAACGAGCAGCAACGCGCCCCCAGCCGCGACAACCGTTCGTCGAAATGCGGCCGTTGTGCGCTGTCGATGACGGCATAGCGCGGCATCAGACCAGCACCCCCGGCGTACCCTGGCGCATGGCATCGAGGATGCAGCTCCTGCAGCTGCTGCGTGGCACCTGTGGCAGCGGGTAATCACGCTGGGCGGGGCCGACGAACGATTTGCGCTGCGCGTGCACCGTGATCGTGCCCGGTGCGTTGATGATGATCTGGCCGCCGGCCAGGGTCACGCTGGCGCCACCGGCGGTGGCGATGTGCACGGCCTTGCTGGCCGCCACCTCCAGCGCCGCCTGCCCGCTGGCGGCACGCAGCGCCTGCCGGGCCTGGATCTGGATCGCATCGACCTGCGCGCGGATGTCGAGCTCGCCGCTGCCGGCCACCGCGCTGAGCGCCGTTGCCGCCGCCGCGCCGTTCTCCACCACTGCCGCCAGCACCTCCAGCGCCTGCCCGGCATGCAGGCGGGCACGGCCCATCACGCTGGCATCGCTGTGCTGCCCGCTGGCCAGCATCAGCCCCTCGCCAGCGCTCCAGTGCAGTGCCTGCCCGCCCACCTGCACGACGCCCTGCGGCGCGGCCAGCCCCAGCACCGGATCACCACTGTGCGGCACGCGCTCCTGGCCACTGTCGGCACGGTGCTCCAGCGCCTGATCGCGTGCACCGGCAAAGTCGCCACCGACCACGGTTGTCGCCACGATGGCGTGCAGCGCCGGCACCGGCGCGCGGTCGGGCACCTGCCGCGAGCGGCCCATCGCGCCGGCGCCGTCCTGCAGCGCCAGCGGGCTGGTCTGGTGGGTACGCGCAGCTTGGCTGAAGCGCTCGCCCAGTGTCTGCAGCTGGGTGAGCAGCGCCGCCGGCTGCACCGCCTCGCCTGCCGGTGACGGGCCGCGGCGGCCATAGGCCGTCAGCCAGCTGCCCGCCGTCGCACGCATCACGCCCCACGCATCGCTGCGCAGCTCGAAGCCGGTGCCGCGCAGGCTGCCCACGTAGTTGTCCGCCTGGTGCCGCAGGTGGCCCAGCGTCAGCTGCGAGGCCTGCTGGCTGCTGGCCAGCTGCGCGCGCAGCTGCTGGTCCGAATCGTCGAACAGCAGGTGGTTGCTGCCTTCCCCGCCGTTCCATTCGCGCGAGCGCACGCCCCACAGCGCGCCGCCGTGGCGGTGCGCGTCCTCACCGGCACCCGCGGCGTGCCGCGCCGGGGCCCGTCCCCCGCTGAGGTTAGCCTGCGCACTGGCACGCGCGTCACCGGCCTGCCCGTAGGGCGAGGCATCACTGTCGGCGGCCGTCCCTCCCGGCGTAGGCGCCACACCGGCTTCGCCGCGACCGTTGTACAGGGCGCCCAGCACCACCGGGCGATCGATATCGCCTTCCAGGAAACCCACCAGCACTTCCTGGCCGATGCGCGGCAGGAACTGGCTGCCCACGCCCGGACCGGCATACCGCTGCGCCACGCGCAACCAGGCGCTGTCCCCGTCCTGCTGGAAATGCAAACGCACGCGTATCCGGCCCAGGCTGTCGGCGTGCAGGTCGGCGCCCGCACCACCCTTGCCCGACACCACTGCAGCAGCCTGGTAACCAGGTGCGATCGGGCGCGGGTTCAGCCGCGCGCCGCGCCCATCCATCCGCTGCGGGCGCCAGGGCACGCTGCGGTCGACGGTGTGGAAGCTGTTGCCGTAACCGGTCGCTTCGGCCTGCTGCCACAGCATTGCATCGGCATCGGTGCAGGGCGCCAGGCCCAAGGCGTCGTCCAGCGTGCGCCGCAGATCGGTCGGCAGGTTGTTGATGCCCGCATGGTCGATGCTCACCAGCAGCAGTTCGGGCGGCGTCGCAGCCGGTGCCTGCTGCAAGCGCAGCCACGTGCCGGACTGCAGGCCCCGCACGGTTCCGTGCCCCTGCCAGCCACGGCTGTGCGCCTCGTGGGCCTGCGCGTGCAGGCGCGTCTGCCGGTCCGCCGCCGCACTGTTGGCGAAGGCATAGGCGCCCACCGCGTCGTAATCCTCGCGGGGCGACTGGTCGCCGCCGCCATCGACCGGCAGCTGCGCACCCACCACGCACACGCTGCGGTAATCATCGCTCTGCAGGCTCACCGAGGTGCTGGACAAACGACGCTGGCGGCCGATGGCCTGGATGCTGTCCGAGCTTTCGGTGGCATCGCTGCGGTGGAAACGTACGCCGGCGCCTGCGCTGGCCGCCTCTTCCGGCAGCCCCAGGCTGTCATCGAAAATCTCCATGCCGTTGCCGCAGGCTGCCTGAGCGTCGGCATACAGGCGCCAGCCCAGCCCCTCTTCGGCCAGCAGCCGCTGCACGAACTCCAGGTCGCTCTCGCGGTACTGCACGCAGTAGCTGCGCACCCGGTCGCCCAGGAAGGAAGCAAAGCTGTCGGCCCAACGCCAACTGGCGATGTCCGCATGGCCACCCAGCACCGCATCGATGATCGCGCGCGTGTCCTGCTCCTGGAAAACGCGGCTGTGCCGGGCGTGCTGCAGCCACCACGTCCACGACACCAGCTGCAGCCGGTAGCGCACCAGCCCGCCATCACTGCCCAGGCGGTGCGCGTCGGCCACCAGGCCACTGCGTTCCCATTGCCCGCCGTCGGCGGTCCGCGTCACCAGCGTGGCACGGGTGCCCGGCAGCGCGCGCAGATCGATGTCCCCGTGCGTGGACAACAGGTCGACGTCGGTCACCGCATGTGTGCCCAGGCCATCGTGCCCGCGCCAGCGTTCGACCGTGCATCCCTGCACATCCTGCGATTCCAGGCGGTAAAGGCGCTGGGCATCACCGAGCCCGGCCAGTTGCGCCATCACATTATTCAGCTGATCCATGCCAATTCCAGAAAAAGAGACGCGGCTGCGGCCGCAGTGCGTCGGTATCCAGTGCGCCAATTTATCAGAAGGGGCGCGGCGTCAAAATCACGTCGCGCATTCAGTTAATCAAGTGAGCCGTCGGTCACATAATCCGACGTGACGGTGTTAACCCCGCGTGGACAAAGCGCCGTCGCCTTCACGGCCGCACGCTAGAATCGAAGGACAGTTCCCAATGAGACTTGCCATGCTGGATCAGGAAGCCCTGCTGGCCCCGATTTCGGATGACTCCCCGACCGGTGAAGACCTGTCGTTCTCGGCTGAATTCGACCGGATCATCGAAAACCGTCGTGCGGACGACACGACCCTGGACCAGGGGGCGTGGCAGACGGATATCAAATATGCCGACTGGAGCAGCGTGCTGCGCGACAGCAGCGACCTGCTGCAGGCACGCACCAAGGACCTGCGCGTGGCCGGCTGGCTCAGTGAGGCTGCCGCCCAGATCGAGGGTTTCAAGGGCCTGGCCACCGGCTTCCGGGTCACGGCCGGGCTGTGCGAACGCTACTGGGACCAGGTGCACCCGCAGGCACCCGATGGCGACCATGAAGAACGCATCGGCAACCTCAGCTGGCTGCTGACCAATTCGCTGCAATGGCTGCGCAACGTGCCGATCGTGGTAGCGCCGCAGGGGCGCTTCACGCTGGCCGATTTCGAGCATGCGCACGCACGTGCAAATGGCAACGCCGAAGATGACGGCCGCCCCGGCCTGGACGTGCTGGACGCGGCCCGGCGCGATACGCAGCACACGTTCTACCGGCAGCTGGCCGACGAACTTCCCGACTGCAGCCAGGCCCTGGTTGAACTGCAGGGCGCAGTGGACAACCGACTCGGCCTGGACGGCCCCAGCTTCAGCGCGGTGCGCGAGCAGCTTGAGTACCTGCAGCGTACCGTACAGCGTTTCGCCCGCGATGCCGGCGTGCTGCTCGATGGTGAAACCGGTGACCTCGAGGGCGAGGCCGGCGGTGATGTCTTCGCATCGGCGCCCTCGCCGCTGGAGACCGTCGCGCCGGTTGCCCCGCGCGGCCCGGGCGGGGCCCCGGGCACACGCAAGGAAGCACTGCAGCAGTTGCGCCAGGTAGCGGAGTTCTTCCGCCGCACCGAGCCGCACAGCCCGGTGGCCTATCTGGCCGAGAAGGCCGCACGCTGGGGTGAAATGCCCCTGCACGTCTGGCTCAAGCGGGTCATCAAGGACCACGGCACGCTCGAGCAGATGGAAGAGATGCTGGATATCGGGCCGGAAGACTAAGGCCCTCGCGCAGAACGACGGGGGCCACGCAGCCCCCGTTGTTTGCGGTGCGGGTTACTGGATCTTGAACTCGATGCGCCGGTTGCGCTGGCGGCCATCGTCGCTGGCGTTGTCCGCCACCGGCTCGTCCGGCCCCTTGCCGAGCACGTCCATGTGGCTGTTGGGAATGCTCTTGGACACCATGTAGTTCTTCACCGCCAGCGCACGCGCATGGCTCAGCGTCAGATTCGACTCACGCTGGCCGACGTTGTCGGTATGGCCGATGATCAGGAAGCGGCTGTCCGGCATCTGCGCCATCTTGGCCACCATCTCATCCAGGATGCCCATGCCGAAGGGCGCCAGGCGGGCGCTGCCGCTCTGGAATTCGATGATGCGGTTGGCCAGGGTTTGGTCCAGCACATTCTGCTGCGAGCCGATCTTCAGCCCGTTGGTCACCGTGTAGCTGGTATTGCTGGCCAGGCTCAGATCACTGGCCACCTGCTGGCGCAGGGCTTCATTGCCCACTTCGCCGCTGATGCGCACCGACTGGCCGTTGATTTCCAGCTTGCCCGGCGAGACGCGCTTGAGGCCCGGATTGATCATGCCGGCCACATAGTCGCCCCAGTTCGGCGGCGTGGCGATGGTTTCGACCTGGACGCGATCGACCACCCGTTCGGTGCCATAGACCGCGCGCAGGTCGTTCAGCAGCTTGGCCTTGGTCGCCTGGTCGGGCACCACGCCTTCGATGACCACGGGCCGGTCAGCACCGGCAGCCGGAGCGTTCTGCGCCATCAACGGTGCATGCGCCAGCAGCAGCGTCAGGGCCAGGAGCTTGGTAGAGGACAGGCGCATTGATCAGGTTCCCAGGAAGGTCTCGCCGAACAGCTTTCGCGCCGTGGCCAGGGACAGGTCGTCGCGATCGAGGAAGCTGCCGAAGCGGTTGAGGTTGTAGTCGCCGGGCAGGTAGTCATCCACCCACTTCGAATGCTGCACGCGGATCAGGAAGTCGCCGGCTTCCGATGGGTCCAGGGCGGCGCGCAGCACCTGCCGGTCGGCACCGCTGAAGCCGACCACCATGCTCGGCGCAGCATCGTTCCGGATCAGCACCGCCAGCTCGAAATCGCCGCGGCTGACGAAGCTGGACACCAGGTCCAGCCAGAACGCCGCCACCAGTGGCCGGTAGACCGGGTCGCGCACCAGCGGGAACACCAGCGCCTTGTCGATGTGCACATCGCCGCCACTGAGCACCGGCTGCAGCAGGAGGCCCAGTGCCGGCAGCACCTGGCGCAGCGCCACGTCGCCATGCCCGGCATCGCGCAGGCGCTGCTGCAGGTCGGCCACGCTGGTGTTCTCCAGGAAGTCCTGGAAGCTGCCGTTGTAGTCCCCCGGATCGGTGCTGATGCTGAAGCGTGCCTCGGCCAGCTGCGCCAGTGCCTGCGCCGCGTCACTGTCCTGGTAGGCCTGGCGCGCCAGGCGTGCCAGCCCCGACCAGGCGTTGGACATCGCCAGCGGGCTGCGCCCGATGAACGGCAGCGGCTCCGGGGCATCCAAGCGCAGCGCCGACAACAGCGGGAAACGACGCTCCGACGCATCACGGCTGGCCAGGAAATGGCCGCAGACCACGGTCTTGCTGCGCGAGCCGAGGAACGCGTAGTGGATCTCGGAGGCGTCGTCGTAGCGCTGCTTCCAGTCCGGGCTCTGGCTCAGCAGGTCCAGGCTTTCGCCGGCCCAGCGGTCCAGCCAGCCCAGCAGCTGGTGGTTGTCGGAGGCGCGCACGAAGTCGCCGCGCGAGGGCACCTTGCCGAAGTAGGACACCCCGGCACTGACCACCCGGCTCATCGCGCACCTCCCGCCGGCGGTGCAGCAGCGGGCGCTGCAGGCGCAGGCGTCACCGGCGTGCCGCCCGCCACCTGCGCGGGCAACTGCAGGCCACGCTGCCAGTCGCCGCCATCGGCGGTGGCGCCGGCACGACGCACGATGCGCATCTCCACGGTCACGTCCACGCCGTTCCCGGTCCAGGTGATGCGGCTGGAATCATCCCGGCGCTCGTACGTGCCTTCGGCCATCAGGCGGTTGAAGCCATTGGTGCCCGGTGCGCTGAACACCTCCACCGTTCGGCCATCGCCGGTGACGGCGGTGATCTTCACCCCCGGCACCTGGCCCGCGTTGGGGTACTGCATGGCGGTCCATTGCGGCGGCGTGTTGCGGTAGCGCAGGCTCTGCCCATCAATTTCCAGGGTGTACTCCAGCGCACCGGCCGCCGGCGAGGGCAGGATCTCGAAGATCGTGGTGTCCTGCGCCGCTCCGGCCGCCGAACCACTGACCCAGTTGCCATAGTTGGCCACCAGCTCAGCCGACAGGTTCACGCCCTGTCCCGCCCAGCGGCGCGCTTCCAGCAGCGGGCCGCGCTGGATCACCAGCGTGCCCAGCGCCTCCTTGTTGAAGGCCGCGATGCTGCCGCTGGCACCGAAGATCGCGGCGATGTCACTGGCAGCCGCATCCACGTCCGAGTTGAGGTTGAACGGATACTGCTGGCCCACGCGCGCCTTGAACGGATCGTAGACCTGCGCCTTCCAGGTCTTGTTGACTTCGCTCTCGGTGGGTACTACAAGCGCCGTGAAGGTCTGGGTCAACGGGCGCAGCAGCAGTGGACGCAACGCTTCGCGCTGCTTGTCATCCAGCCCGGTCAGCACCTGTTCGTCCACCAGTGCCAGCGCCACGCTCAGTTCCGACCCTTCGTTGCTGAAGGTGTCCTGCATCAGCTTGCGCGTGCCCACGCCCACTTCGCCCTGGCTCTTGATTGCGTTCAGACGCGCACGCAGCTTGCCCAGCGTATCGAAATACGCGGTGATCACCGCCGGCTGGTCGCCGCGCTCACTGGTGAGCCGGGCAATGCCCTCGAACGCCACGCCGATCGGCCCCACCGCCTGCGAGGCCGCGGCCGCGGCCGGGTCCTTGCGCAGGATGGTCCGCTGGAACCAGGCCACGAAGCCCTTGCGCGCCTTGCCCGAACGCGCCTGTGCCGGCGGGTTGTCCCAGACGGTCTGCTCGTTGATCTTCTCCAGCAGCGTGCGCAGCGGCGAATTGCTGGCATCGCCCAGCCGGTTGATGCGGGCCACGGCTTCATCGAACGTGCTGAACTCGGCAACGCTCAGGCCCTGCACGAACGTGACCCACTCGCGGGCGTAGTCCTGCTTGTACAGCCGTACCAGCTCGCGCGAGACATGCTCGGGGCTGCCGGCCAGCGACAGATCGCTCTGCTCGGTCGTGCCCAGTACCCAGTCGGTGGTGCTCAACTGCGTATTGGCCGCCTCCTTGATCGCATCCTGCACATAGTCTTCCCAGGCCTTGCGGGTGAAGGCACCGGAAATGGCGTAGCTGCCGTTGATCAGGCGCGCATTGCGCTCGGCCCCGACCAGGCTGTCGGCGGTCACCGTGGCGAAGCGGGCACCGGCACGCGCCTTGATCTGCGCATACACACGCTCCATCGCCGGCTGGCCCTTCATCACCTGGCCCAGCGCCTGCCGCGTGTCGGCCACCAGAGTGACCTTGTTCTGCACCTGCGGCCAGCCCGGCGCATCGGCCTGGGCCACGTAGAAGGTCATCAGCTTCTCGGCCGCACGCACCATCTCCTCACGGCTCATCTGGCCACGGTTGGCCTCCAGCCAGGTGCGCCAGAACAGCGTGAGCTGCTGCGACAGGTGGGCTCCCTCGACGTACTTCGGGTTGCCCAGCATCAGGTAGGTCTTCAGCGCGTTGTAGGCGTCGTTGGTGCTGGTCGGCGAGGCGTTCTGGTACAGCACCTCGCTTTCGGCCGCGGCGGTGCCGCCCTGCCCCAGCTTCGCCCGGTCCGCAACCACCTGGCCCAGATAGTTCTCCAGGTTGGCCACGGTCGGATCCAGCATCACCTGCTGCATGCCGTGGTTGTACTCGCGCAGCAGCTTGTCGCGGATCGCATCGCCCTGGTACAGGC
Organism: Stenotrophomonas maltophilia; assembly: GCA_009912235.1. Taxonomy (GTDB): domain Bacteria; phylum Pseudomonadota; class Gammaproteobacteria; order Xanthomonadales; family Xanthomonadaceae; genus Stenotrophomonas; species Stenotrophomonas maltophilia_AV. The sequence goes on along the minus strand of WNDS01000001.1, from coordinate 31,826 downwards.
CAAGGCGCGTGGTGATGCCACCGTCCCTGCGGTAACGGTCCAGCTGTTCCATGCGGTCCTGCAGCAGCAGCAACGCATCGATGCGCGACTTCAGGTCCATGCGGTCCTTCTGCACGCGTACGGCCTGGTCCAGGTCCTTGGTGGCATTGGCCACCAGCTGCGCATTGGTGGTGTACGACCACGTCCACAGGCCCAGCGCCAGTGCCAGCACCCCCACCGCGCCCAGGAACACGCCATAGCGCATGCGGTTCTGGTGCGGGCTGGAGTACTGACGCACCAAGTCACGGTCGGCGAAGATCACCTTGCGGAACAGGTCCTTGAGGAAGAACGCGGTGTGCCCGGTCGGCGCCTCGTCCACGTTCGAGCCGCGCTGCAGGCTGAACTGCCGATCCACGCGCTCGGAAGCATGGTGCACCGAGCGCCCTTCCTGCAGCGCGCTGGAGAAGTAGAAGCCGCGGAACACCGGCTTGAACTGATAGGGGTTGTCCTCGAACAGCGTGGCGATGAAGGTCCGCAGCACCGGCTTGATGCCGGTGAACTCCAGCGGCAGCGACAGCAGGCCCGGGGACACCTCGCGGCCACGCTGCATGGCCATGTGGGTCAGGCTCATTTCCTTGATGCCTTCGGCCAGCTCGTCGAAGTGCGCATCGAAGGCAGACAGGGCATCGCCCTGCTGCTGCACATCGAACGGCAGCGTGGCACCCCAGACATGCTCACGCTCGCCCGGGTCGAGGTTGCGGAAGAACTCGCTGAAGCCGGCAATCAGGTCGGCCTTGGTGAACAGCACGTACACCGGCGCGAACATTTCCAGCCGCTCGGTGATTTCCTGCACGCGCTGGCGCAGGTTCTTGGCCAGCTCGATGGCGAACTCCGGCTTGCTGCCGGACAGCTCCGCCAGGCTGGCGGCGATGATCACGCCATTGATCGGCGCGCGCGGGCGGTTCTTCTTCAGCAGGCCCAGGAACGTGAGCCACTCCATGCGGTCTTCCACGCTGACCGAGTAGCGGCCGGCGGTGTCGAGCACGATGCCATTGGTGGTGAAGTACCAGTCGCAGTTGCGCGTACCACCGATGCCCTGCACCACGTTGCCGCGGTTGTCCTCGAACGGAAACTGCAGCCCGGAATTGAGGATCGCGGTGCTCTTGCCCGCTGCCGGGTTGCCGATGATCACGTACCAGGGCAGCTCGTACAGCGCAGCGCTGCCCTTGAGCACGCCCATCCGCGAGGACTTGATCTGCTTGACGGCGTCCATCATGCGCGTGCGCAGCGCCTCGGTGTCGGCACGGTTGGCCGGCTGCGCGTTGGACACGGCCTTGTCGGCCTCCTCCTTGACCATCGATTCGACGCGCTTTGCCGCACGCCGGGCCAGGATCCGCTTGATGATCCACACCACCAACGCCAGTACCAGCAGGCCCGCCAGCACGATGGCCGCCCAGAGGCCGATCTGTCGCGCCTCGGCCTCACCGAACCATGCCAGCGAACCGGCGCCGATCAGGCCGATCACCATCCACAGACAGTAATCACGCAGGTAGTAGCTGAAATTGCTCAAACTCATACGGGCATCCAAGGCTCAGGTAGCCGCCGGTGCGTCATGCGCCGGCGTCGGGGAAGGAAGCAGGTCCAGCAGGCCGAACAGGCGCTGCTCTGCGTCGGCCACGCCGAGCAGCAGCACCGGATCGGGCTGGCGGTACAGTTGTGCCTGGCCCAGCGCCAGCTGTGCCAGCGGCAGCACAGGGCCCAGCTCACCGGCACTGACGGCCAGTGCGAGGCTCTGCGGGCTGAACTCAAGATCCGGGTTGAGGGTTGCGGTGATGGCGGCGGCGTCGACCATCAGGTCGCCGCGGTGGTCCGCGTCGTGCAGAACGAACTGCACCGCCTGGTCCTGGCTACCCAGGGAGGCCCGCCACTGCGCAGCCAGCGCGGCAAGCTGCCGGCGCTGCTCGGCCGGGCGCGTGCCCTCCACCTGCCCGGCCTGCAGCAGGTGCGGGCGCCAGATCCGTACATCCCCGTCCTGGCCCAGCCGCGGGCTGGCCAGCAGGACACCGGCGGCCCCCTCCCCGGGCGTACGCCCGTCCGGCGCCTGTGCCGTGGCCAGCACACCATGGGCCAGCCACTGGCCGACGATGCCGGCGTCGACGAACGATGCGCAGGCCAGCAGCAGGTGCCAGCGTGCACCCTCCGCGCCGGCAAGGTGATCGATGATCCGCGTGGCGTGTCGCCAGACCTGGTGCGCGTCGTCCAGGGCCGTCACACGCACGTCGAAACGCCGGGCATCCAGGCCGCTGTGATCGGCCTGCAGCAGCAGCCAGTCCTGCGCCCAGTGCCGCAGCGCGTCGGACCAGGTTGCCGGCACCACCAGTTCGATCGTCAGGACGTTCTCGATGGGACGCTCGTCGCGACGGCGCAGCCCGGCCACCACGACGTCCTCCGCCACCTGCAGCGCCGGCAGCGCCGCCGTAGTGACCTCCAGCAGCTCATCAAACACCGGCTGCAGCAACGCCATCGCGCGCCGTTCGTGTGCAGCGGTGTCGATGCCATCCTGGCGTGCCTGCAGGACTGCCAGTTCCTCCAGGTCCGGCAATGCGCTCACCCGCACCGGCAGGTTGTGCACATCGCGGAAGCGGCCATCCAGTGCCGGGCGCGGGGGGCACCGCCACGGCAAGCAGCGCGGCCGGCGCCAGGCCGACGCCCAGATTCATCGCGCTGGTCTGCAGCGCAACCGAAGGCGGCACCGGCACGGTGGCCGATACCGCCGCAGGCGCCTGGCCGTCATCGGCCGCTGCCTTGTCCAGCGCGCTGTCCACGCCGCGGCGCGCGGCATTGCGCAGCATGAAACCCGCGCCGCTCAGGCCCACCGGCAGCAGACCCAGATAGGCCAGCATCTGCATGCCGGTCGGCACCGTGCCGCTGTTGCGCCAGTAAAAAATCGTCGCGCCCCAGGTGGCGATGAAAACCATCACCACCGAGGCTGCCTTGCCCAGCCATCCCGCCATCAGTTGCCGTGCTCCATGCGCTGCTCCATCGTCCTTGTCGGTCAGCCCAGGCCGGTCGTGGCCTGGGTGGCCACCAGCGTGGCCCCGCAGGCGGTCCGGTCACCGTCGCGCGCCACGGGCTGATCATCAACAACCACGGTGGCATCACCGCTCACGATCGTGGTCGGGCCATGGGCTGCACACACGGCGCGGCGGCCCACCCGGGCAACCTGCTTTCCACTGATGTTGGTCTGGCTGCTCCCCGCCAGAACACTGCCGCCGTGGCTGAGTTTGTCGCCAACGACGATGAACGGTCGTGCCATGCATCTTGCTCCTTGATCCTGCGTGATCCGGTCATTCCATCACCGCACGCGGTGACCCGGGCCATCCTGCCGAACGATACCAGCACCGCCGGCATCGCATCATCACTGCCGTGAGAGCTCCTCGCGCTTGGCGGCGCGGGCGGCCCGGCAACGGCCTGTCATTTCCACGTGAACATAATCCTTGATGCTGCGCCAGTTGCCGCCCCAGTCCAGGCCGGCCTGTTCAGCCAACTCGCCGTACAGATAATACCCACGGCGTGTCCACGGATCGTTCATGTCCCACTGCAGCTTCCCATCCTTGATGGGAGCGCTGTCCACGCCCAGCCCGTACTGGTGGCAGCTCTGCCAGGCACCGGCCCGCGTCGCCTTGCCCCCTGCCATCAACTCGGCTTGGCGTTCGGGACTGCGGTACCCCTCGATCAGCACCATCTCATAGCCATGCTGCCGCCGCATGACCTCGTAGATGGCCAGCACGCGCTGCTGCAGGTCCGGATCGATCTGGTCCCATTTGCGGTCAGCCGTCACGATTTCAGGCCGCAGCCGCTTCACTTCGGCGGTGGTGAACACCTCCGGCGGAGGCGCTGGTGGTGGCGTCAGGCGCTCCCCGCGCAGCAGCTGCGCGACCATCGAACTGGATTCGGCCAGATCATCGCCCTGAAAGTCGTCGAGCACCACCGTCTGTCGTGTGACGAATATCACAATTGGAGGAATCAGCAACAGACCAGCAGCTATCGCCATAATCGGCCAATGCCGACGAAATGCGCTGTTGGCCGCGCCGACTTCTTCACGAACCCCACTGCGCACCCGTGATGCCTGGCGGCCGACCTGATTACCCGCCTGGATCGCAGATCGTCGCATGCTGCCCAGCCGTCGAGCCCACCATCCGCGTGAGGATTCGACACTTTCAGGAAACAAAAGCACCCAGCAGATCGCCGCTACCACCAGCAGCACAACAATCACCGCCATTACGATTGGAAACATCGGTCCTCCCTGACACATGCGCTGGTTGACGCCCCAAGCACTTTCACTAAGAATGCGGAAATTCGCTTCGGCGGAAGCCGACTCAAACCAAGGGCTGGATGCACTTGAATAATGGCGGAATCAATCGGCCAAGTCTGCTCTCAGGGGGGAGCGCAGGCAAAGAGCCCGGCACCGGCAACGGGCCGAATCCTGGCAGACATGGAAGGCCGCAGCGTGGCCTCCCCTGCGCGTGCAGCCCAGATAACGGGCAACGGCAAGCGCCGTGCCTGGCTGCTGCTGGGCCTGGTGGGCAGCGTGGTCGTCATCGGCGGCCTGCTGGCATGGGGATTGTCATCGGACGAGTCTGGCAGCAGCACTGTCGATGCCTATTCACTGGCACCGGACATCGGCACGGCCAACCCGGCTGCAGCGGCTGCCGCGCCGCCCGCAGCAGCGGGCGCGATGATCGTGGACGCCCCGGCGGACCCGGCCGCAGACCCGCCAACCCCGGTGGACGCCCCGTCTGGAGCTGCGACTGATACCGCTGCGCCCGTTGCTGCCGCAGCGACAGCACCTTCCCCCCATGCCGGGACGCAGGCGAAACGCCCCCGTCGGCCACGCGAAATGCAGGCAGCAAGGCACAGGGTGATGAAAACCTGCTTGGCACCCTGATGGGCATCATCAAGGAAGACGACAAAGCCAAGGCAAAGGCCAAGCAGCAGCCGCAGAACATGGACGACCTGATCGCCCAGATCGAGTCGGACCAGCGCAAGCGCAGCGCTGACGATCGCGCCGCCTTCGAGCGTGTGGCGAGCAAAAAGTCGGCCTCGACCGAATCCAGCATCCAGGCACAGCTGCGTAGCTGCCCCAGCCCGACCTCGCTCAAGGGCGTGGATTGCCGGCGGAAGATCTGCGCGAAGGTCGCGGGAGCGGATCCGGCCTGCCCGGCGATGTGATGCAGGGGCTGCGTTCAGCCCCTGATCAGCGGCTGATGGACACCACCAGCGGCAAAGGAATGCCGTGAAGATCAGTCCGATCAGCACTTTCCATGTCGCGCTCGCGCTGGGTGTCATCGGCCTGTCTGTCCACTCGACCTATCGCTATCTCGGCCGCTTTTCCCGCTGGTAATCGAAAGGTAAGCGCTGGCTGGCCATCAGTCCGTTGTTGGGCGGCATGCTGCTTGTCGTTGGGACGATGATCTATATCACCACGCATTAGGCCCATCTGCAGCTGCATGCGGCACGGCAATATCCAACAAGCCGCAGCGCGGAGGCACACCCGCTGGCGTCGATGTATCCAGGCGGGCCTCGGTCTCGGCTTCCATCAACGGGCGATTGACCGCAAAACACAGATGCCTTGCATCGATGCCCGCGTCGTCCATTGGGACCTCATAAGAGCGACCAAAGACACATTACGGCCCTGCCCGGATTCGGTCGTGGCCGGGGCGGGCATGTTCATGCTACCTGCTACCTGCTACCTGGCTGATGTCCTCCCCTGCCGCTACGGGAGACACCGATCCGGTGCCGCTGGGATCGGCTGAATACCCTACCATGGACGGGGTGCCACCTGACGTGTAAATCAACCCGTTTCGGAGACTTACCCACCCCATGCAGCCCCAGCAAGATCTCCACTTCACGGAAGGCCCGCTGCCCCGTGCTTCCATCGCATCACCCTATTCGGTGCGCGATGTGATCCGTCTTGATGACGAAGCCTTGGTCTGGTCGGAAGGTAATGCCGCCTCGCGGATGGAGGCCATCATGCCGGTCGCTGCACTGATGATGCTGGGCATGGCGTCCGGGCTGGGCTATATGGGGGTGAACCTGGCACTTGATCCCACCGAAGGCATATGGATGCGTGTATTCACGTCAGCAAGTGCTGGCGTCATCACCGCAGCCCTTGCGGCAGCAGCCTTCCTCTGCATCAAGCTGAGTATTGGCAGCCGGCAGAGCCACCTGTACTTCCTGCGCAGGAGCAGACAGGTTTTCTGCATTGTCGATGGCAAGCAATGCTTGTTGGACTGGAACAACGTCAGACCCTATGCCCGCGTTGGGTACGGCCCGGTCCAGTTCGGCGCCCCCTTGATGATGGCTCTTGACCTGATGGAAATTTATCCTGAGGCTCCTGAATCATGGCGTCTACGCTTCACTGTCGATGGCCCGCTTCCACACCGGGAAGCCTGCCAGCAATCGTGGGAGTTGATACGTCGCTATATGGACGACGCCCCAGAGGCGATGCCCGCCCTATCCCTCGTCGATTCCTCACACTGGACCACAGCCCTGCTGGAACGGGGTCCGCTATCTGCCGGCGGCGCAGGCAAGGAGATGATTGAGCGCCTGCGGGCCGCGCGCTGGAATGTCTTCACGGTTACGGACTACCTCGCAGCCGTGCCACTTTGGATCGCATTCTGGCCGGAGCCCGTGTCACAGATGCTCTATGCACGCTTCAAGCGACCAGTTGCGCCACCTACGGGCCTTCTTGCTGAAGGTCCACCTCGGGGCAGCTGCGCGGGCTACTCCATCCTGCCGGCCGACGTTGGCGATCCCGCAGGACGCAGGAAGGCTGCCAGCCAGGTCGCCGTTGTCTGTGGACTCTGCTGCCTGGCCAGCATCAGCGGATGGATTCTTGTTGGGTATATGGCACTCAAAGGACTGCAGTAGCCATCGGATGATTCGCTTCAAGCAGCAACCGGCACGAGCCGGCGGGGGTTGCAAACATTCCGAGCCATCCGCTACCAAGACCAAGCTATCCACTGCACGTTCATTACCGTCGCTTCGCACGCGATAGCGATGCCTGCTCCGACATCGTTTTGCCACGCAACGCAGCATCAGAGAATGGGCCCACACCAACAGCAAGCAACTGCCTCACCACCAGCAGCCATGCCGGGCACCGCTGCAGGCGATAGCTCACATAACGATTCAAGCTATCAGACAAGCAGCGAAGCTGACTGATCCACTAGGTATTACTGGAAAGCCATGGCAGAGAAGCCAATAATCCAAAACCGGACAGCACGGTCAGAGCATTGATCAGCGCAGGCACCAACCAGCGCAGCCAGAGTCGGGGCCATTGTGTTCCCTGCGCCCGCCCCTGTACTGCTGTCATCACGGCCCGACGGGATGGCGTATTCCTCGACAGCGCATCCCAGTTCTCGACCAGCGCGTCAGGCCACGCGACCCGTGGCGAACGGCGAGACAGCCAGAACCCTGCGCGTTCGAACCAGAACGTGAGGCTGCCCAGAGCCAGGACATGCATCCAGCCGGACAGCCCTTTGAGCCGGTGGTCGCGATCGATATGGCGAGCGAACAAGAGTCGCTCCAGACGCGCCAGATCGGCCCGGCCATCGTCCATTGACGGGACTGGATCAACCACTGGCAGCACGGCCTGATCACCGTCCATGTAGTGCTGCAGGAATTCCCAAAGCGCTTCGGGGCCCAGCTCATTGAGTGCAGGCTCTGACAGCGGGAGGAATTGGCGAATGTGGCGGCTCTCTGCATCCAGAACAACCATCACCAACACCTGGCAGGGAATAGAGACATTCTTGCCACGGACCAAATCATTCTTACTGATCGGTACCGCAGTGTCGTAATCCAGCCCTACCCAACCGCTTCGTTCATCCTGCCAGTAATAGAACTTTCTGAGTCGCCGACTGAGCACCACCGGTGGCGTAACAGGCTGCCGACAGAGATTGAGCGCCCACGCCAGGCACGCCGCTGCCGCTACGGCGAACAATGTCGTCAGGAGAATCAGATGGGGCCAACCGTGCTTCCAGCTCTCGATCGCCATAGCGATGTCGAGCGCCATGCTTGAAAGTGGCACCGCCATTCCCAGTGCCATGATGAAAAGGAAGCCGCGGTTCGACATCTGGTGCCACGCGCTGAACACCAGGCAATCCTCGTCAATCGACTGAATCGCACGGCCTGGCCCGACGGAAGCGCGGACCGGTGGGTGGCCTCGGCACAGGAAGTACCCCCAGCTCCCACTCTGACCTGGAAGCACCTTGAATCCAGACACTCCGTTAGACATGGCTTCCTATTCCTGACAATTGCTGAAGGTCACCAAGCTGATAGCGGCAGCCCGAAGAAGCAACCACAGCTCGAACCCACGCCATATGATCGTCCAAACAGGGCCAGACAGGCGCTCGACAGGCCGGCCACACGCTTCTGGATACCAAGGCTCAACGCGCTTCATTGATCAACCCATCCACAGCGAACGGATCCTGAAGCAAGGCACTCGACCGTGCACCCACTTCAGGAGTCGGGTGGGAGCCCCCCCTGGAACTGACTGCTTACACCTATCCCGCTGCCATTCCGCGTTATCTGCGATACTCCTTTCCAGCGCCAGCGCCCTTCTCTATGGCAAGCCGCTCACGCAACGCGGCATCGGTGAATGGACCCGCCCCCACCGACTGCCGGATCTCGGTCGGCCACTTCGGGGTCCGCTGCAATCGGTAACTAAGGTAGCGATTCAGCCCGATGAAAGCAGTCAGCGGCAGGGCAACAAGACTGACCGTACCCAACAGCCACATTGCCGGCCCCTTCTTCCAGTACTGATGGGAACCCGGGCCGATCAGAGGCTGTGCAATTGTCAACGCCTCGCCCAAGCGTACTGCAAAATCCTGATACCGCGACTCACCTGACGTCCAGACAGGGCCATTGCCCTCCATCATGCGGCGAATGTACTCCCATCGCTCTACAGGGCCGGACTGGTTACCGAAGCCAAAGCTCGGGCCAACGCCAACACGTTGGATTTCCACCGGGCTCCCGGGGCGATCAGCGATCGTAAGCACCAGGCTCGCTTCCCGGCGAGGCACCTGGCCGGTGAAGATCGTATAGCTGACAACCTCCGCGCTTACGCAATCCCAATCATAAGACTGCACTTCGCAACGAGGTCGCGCAAAAATATTCCAGCACCACTGCCACCAAGGTAGCGCAAGTGACTTGAATATGTGGACCCTCCTTGCGCGGCAATCAAACAAAACAGGCTCGGCCCGATAGCCGACCCAGTCGCTCTGTATAAGAGATAGAAGAATCAAGAGCATGACTAATTCAGTGATTGTCATCCAACCGAATCCGAAAACAAAAAAAAGAAAGATACAGCCCGTAGCCCACCGTAAAGACACCAACCCAGCCACCGCTACTGGCATACCCACGCATGGCACTCATCTGATCGACGAACGATACTCCATACTCGTAGACGTCGAGGACTCCCCCGTGCGAGGAAGCCCGTGATGATGCCTGGAAATTTTTCTCAGGAAGTCTTGCCACTGAGGGCGATGTAGCTGAGTCATTCATGCAATGTGCTTTCCGAAAACGACATAGAAAAATCGGCCTAGGATTGAATAACAGTCAGTCCTGTTCCCAGACCTCGACCAGCGCGTCCGGCCCCGTAACCCGCGACGACCTGCGACACAGCCAGAACCCTACGCGCTCGAACCAGAAAGTAAGGCTGCCTATAACCGGGATGTGCGTCCAGCCGGACAGTCCGTTTACATAGCCCAAGCGCTGCCGAGAACGTACCAATCCAGCCACAGTTGCTGGAATACCCCGCATGGCGCTCATCTGATCGACAAACGAAATTCCATGTCCATGGACATCGAGGACACCAGCTTGGGTGCAGTGCCGCCCGGCCGTGCTCACCCACGCACGACCCTTCAAATCAAACCGGCCGACGGTCCGGCTCGAACTGCGCCATGACCTCCGGTTCGATCAGTCTCAGAGAGTCATTTGCATCGATCGCACATTCGTCCTCAACCCACTGCGGCCACACTGGCGTACGGCAAGACTTTAAGACCAGCCAGCGGCACAGTACGAGAGGCAACAGCAGCGGCATCAACACGAATCGGGCCCCCAGCATGGCAGGCCCAAGGCTCGCAACCAAGAACAGATAGCAGTTGCGCCAGGACGGCTTTACCGAGAGATTCATCTGCCGTTCGTCGATACTGTCGACCACGGCCTCTGGCCCATTCTCCATGTAGCGCCTGACGAATTCCCATATTCCCCGAATCTTCTGCTCATCATCGAAGTAGTGCCCGACGGCGAAGGTACGATTTACCACCCCATCTTCGACGATGCTGCAGCGAAGGTCACGCAGGAACTCCTGGGTGGTTCCCCGACCGATGTAGAACACCGCGTCATCCCAGGGCACCCGGACTGCCCCTTCCTTTCCTCCGGTGAAGAAATAGACCATCCGATTACGCCGGTTGAATCGCGTCGGATACCAGGCGTACGTGAAGAACTCGTACTTGAGTGTCGTGTACCAGACCAGTACAGGAGCGCCAACAACGCACACTGCAACTATTGCGTACATGACCCAGTCCCAGAAGTCGCCTTCCAGATTCGGAATTACCAGAGTGAACAGGAGGAAGAAGCCGAGCAGGAACAGCCCGAGGTTTCCAAGCAAAACCATGGTGGTCGACACCATGCCCCGCAGGCGGAAGCGGCGGTCGATCAGGTCGATGTAGGTCGAATTGAACTGCACGAGGCAGGCCCGCTCGTCGGGTGCAACAGGCTCGGGCCTATCAACGTCGAAGCGGCCTGCATTCTCCTGCGCGGAGAGTGCCCAGTTCAAAATGAAGCCCCGCATCCATCCTGTGTACATCGTCTCTTCCAAACCATTACGTTGACGAGCGGCTCATTTCCCGCCAGAAACACTAGGCCGCACGACTTCTGATACCTTCCTGGAGCTGCCGCAGGACTTCATCGTTGCGCGCCTTTGCCTCCGCGATAGATTCCCTCCAGAAGCGCTCCATCTCATCGGCGCGTCCTCCCGCATGACTGACCCGTCCATACACGGCGGGAGCACGAAGTATCGGGGTGCCGGAAGAAGCCCCAGCATCGCGCCGATTCATGGCCGCCGGCCATACCGGCCTGCGACACAACTTCATCGCCAAGAAGCGGAAGACCGCCCAAGGCAAGGTAAACGGTAGCGCCATCCACATAAAGCTCTCGCCCGCAGATGAGATGTGGATAATAAATGCGTTACGGAAACTCGCCTCAACCGAGGTGTAAAGTTGCAGGGGGGGGAACGGCAGCGCGGAACGGCCTTTTTCCATGAAACGACGAATCATCTCCCAATGCGCGAGGACGATAGCGGGGTTCGGACCACAATCCGAGCCAACTGCGAAGGTGTGAATGATTCTATCGCCCTTCATGACAAGGCACCTCAAGTCATAGGTATAGTTTTCGCCATCTCCCATCGGCTTATCTCTACCAATGATTATTTTCACATCTTCCCACGGCACAGAAAGCACCTTGCTGCGCCCCCCCCGGTGAAGATGTGCACTTTCATCTCACGACGATTGAATCGGATAGGGTAGTACTGATACCGAAACACATCACGCAAAAGCAGCTTCCAGCAGATCAGGCAAGCAAAAGCCAGAACGAGCAGGATAGCGACCCCAACCGTATAAACACCTTCAGACTCAAGAGGCCGCCCTGAAGACGTCAGGGATGCAGTTGCGTGCAAGATCGCGACTATGAAAATCACGGAGAACGTCACAAGGACCGCCCCCCACATTGCTGCCCATCCCCTGTAGACAAAGTGCCGATCCACTTACTCAATGAAGTCGTCACCAATGGCAATTACGCCCTGGTCGATCGGCGTATAGGCAGAGGAATCAAACAGATTTACATCAGCGATATTCTCATAATCAGAGATAGACCTGCTGTTCTTGTATCGCTGAGCAAGCCACCCTGCAAACTGACTCATTACTTAGACTCCGGAAGGAAGCATAGCATCGTACGCCTCTCCTTGCTTTTCGAGCGACTCAAATTCGCCGCGCTCATGAACTCCAAATGGCGTCATGTCCAGCCACCTCTCAATTTTATCGCCGCGAATCAAATTTATTATCCACTCTCCCAGCATGCTAATCAGACCAAGCACCAGAAGGACGATAAACCCAACGCCTGCAGTCATTGTACCGAGGAGCATGAGATACACCACCACGGCACCAGCAACTGCGGTAGTCGTATAGAACGCAAACATTGGATAATCTCTATTCTTCAACGCATCGTATGCTTTCCACCCATCGACCACGGACCCAAGCAACCCACCCGCAGCACCAAGCAGCTTTCCAAGGAACCCAACGGCCGCCACTCTAGTTGATAAGGAGACGGCACCAAATCTAATCTCAGAGGCTAGAGTGGTCCGCCCCCACGCCGTCTTACTGAGAGCCATGCCCGTCAGCTCAACACTCGTCCCCGCAAAGCCCACAAGTGCAGATGCCAGACTCAGTTGTCTGCGACCTGCTGGCCCCTCCTTTTCCGAATCTAGCTTTCCATATGAATCAGCAACATTCCATGCATCCAAAATCAGGCCGACAACGCCCATACGGACCTCAAGGGTGACGTGGGGAGCGGTGAATTGTGCGGCCCGATTTCTCACCAGAGATCGCACCTGATCCTCAGTCATCAACATACTGGCCATGGAGCCAGGCTGACCGTTACGGACAGCGGCCATTGTCTCCCTGTCCCAAAATACGGCCCATTCGAACACTTTCCGACCGCGAGAATTCTTCGCACCGGTAGCAGTCCGGGCACCACTTCGCTCGCCGAGCTCCTGCCGGAGGTGCTGATCTACACGAGCTCTTAGCTCTCTCTTGTTCACACCGGCCCGGCCCTCACTGAGGGCCTCTACCAGAAAGTGGGCCATCTCACCTTCCGAAGCGCGAATGCTTACACGTTCAATCCACTTTCCCGAGATTACGCCAAGCAGCCCAATCAGTTTGTTTCTAGTGGCCAACGAAACCGCAATGCTAACTCCCGCTTTAGAGAGTGTCGATCCCGCCTTGGTAAGAGCTGTAACGAACATCCCTGACGTCTTGTACACCAGGCCTGCCACAAGGCCTAGCCCCTGCTGCAACTCCTGCGGTTTGCTGCCGCCTCGGTCTAGCACATGGCCATATGCCTTGAAAAGATTCGCCCATGCGCCTGGATTGTCGGAGTTGCTAAGAAGCGTTTTTGACTCACGCTCAATGACTTCGGCTGCGAGCTTGTCGTTGAGTGTGAGCGCCCTCATGGCGGCGTTCTTTGTATTCTGGAAACGATCCGTGAGGTCGGTAAGCACAGCGGATTGCACACATTCGAACCCAACAACACCATCGAGCGAACTATCAATAATCTCAGTCAGTCGCAGGGAACTGTGCGAGAGTTCGTCAAGATGATTGCATGCCAGCCACGTTCTGAAGCTGTCATTCTGATACCAAAGCACAAAGCTCAGTGCAATTGGCGCAAGGTGTGTAGTGGTGAATCGCTCCATCTGGGGCACAAGATCGGCATCAAACTGATCAAGATCATTCTGCCTGTAATCATCCCGGTAACGATTCCAGGCAGAATCCCTGGCACTCTTGTCCTCTTCAGGCGTTAGTTCCTCACGCATCTTCGTGATACCAGCAGCATAGAGCTCAATCGCAGCGCGACCAGTGTATGCACTTGCGCGAACTTTGCTAAGCTTCTCAGCTGCCGCCTGATCCTCGATAGCTTGCCGGATTCCACGGATTGCAACTTACGTGGCATGCTTCCAGCCCCTATCATCCTCATCCTCAAACTCTCTCGTTTTCTGCCGAATCAGCGCAGAAAGCTCCTGAGTCAATCCCGCAGGATCGTTTAGCGCGACCATCATGGGACGAGCGCTTGTTGCACTTTTCTCAAGCCAAGCTTCCATTCCGGGAACATCCTGCTTGCACCTGACAAAACGTGCAAATGAAAAAGAGAAGCCTGGATCTGGATATACGTCAACCTCCTCAAGCGTCCTTGTAATTATGTCGTCAACAGCGCCGCCCTTACCCTGATCGTTTGACTGTGACGTAGAAACCGGCAGCATGGGGATTGTTATGCCCTGGGCGTGCCGAATTTTTCTACCTAACCTGAACTCGCTCACCATCGCTGGCGCATCACTGACGCTCCCCACATGAGCCATTGACCTGCCCTTGATCCAGGCTTGCACGTCAACGCAGCGCATGTGCTTCTTGCGCTCAACCGAGCGTCGGTTACGCTCTAGGATTTCTTTTGTCCACGGAGCTTCGGTAAAGCCAAACCAGATTTTTCCAGCCCGTTTTGGGTCTGGGATCGTAACAAACCGCGCAACCTGAGAGTCAGCCATCCGCGCACATGTCGGTTGAAACTCCTCAAGCGGCGGCGGGGCGGCGTGCGGATCAAATTCAAGAAGGTAGGAATCAACAGTGATCTGATAGCCTCTCCACTCCCCACGCACTTCATTGAAGACGTACAGGTACCCTTGGCGAGCAAGGCGAAGTGTGTAGCGCGCCTCGTTGGCGGGAAGCGCAATGCTTGCGACATCCTTCCCGAACTCCCCACTCAGCGCAAGGCCTTGCCACATGTCCTTGACGTCAGTTCTGGTGATCGCATACCTCAGCGGAAGAATCGGCAAGCCCGCCTGATCACAAACATCACACTTCTTCGCTGGGTCACATGCCTGCGTCGGCTTCTTATCCATGCTGCCAAACTCCTTGATGCTGCTTTTGCAATGATGACTCAACCTCTTCGTCGTCGAGAGCCCCTGCAACCATGCTTCTGTACGCACCAGGCTCTTCGATGGCTATGCGAAGCGCCTCCTGGTAGAGCGGCCCGGCGTGGATAGCAGGTGAATGGATCATAGAAACGAATGCAAACGCCTCTTGATCATCGGCATCAATCAATCCTAGCTCAGCAGCTTTAATAATTTCATTAAATACCTGCTTTGACAGGCTGAAGCTATCGGCACCGCATCTTTCCTGATGCAGCCGATCGATGACTTTGTTGACTGATGCCAGCGCGGAAATGGGATGTATCTGATCCGAAGCAAACCGTAACTGAACGTTGCGTGAGCCCTTATTATCACAGGCATCCCAACTATCATTGCATCCCATTGGCGCAGTCCACGATTGAATTGGACCAAGCAGCGCATCCAGTTGCGAGGGTGAGAGGATCCACCTTAATGCATTCCATACTCTGGGATCGTAGTACCTGAATAGCATCTGCTCACCTTCAATCTTCCGCACCATCATGCGCGCAAGGTGACGGCGGAGATGATCCGAGCCAGCCTGACAGACAAGTAGAGCAGAGAACGGGGACCGCTCATGCTCGCGGGCATAGTTCACTGTGTCATCGAGCGCCACAAGACGTGCATCAGCAGCCATCTCGTCAAGCTGGAGTAGATAAGGGAACAGGTTCCTCTGCCCACGGAGCTCTTTCGGCACAATGGGCTCGCATGGCCAGAGTCGGATAATCCGCCGATCAATCTGCAATGGATTGATCAATGCGTACTGATGGCGCTCAAACATTCGATGGTCAAGGTGCATCTTTCAGGCCTCCAATGGAATCAAGCCAGCACCTGAAGTCTCAGCTGCGCCTACTCGGTATTCACATGCTTTGTGCGATCCCTCCGGCACCTTCGCCTCCCCCGCCACACTAGCCGGCCCGGTCCACTCCCGCTGGCTCGCCTTGAACTCCACCTTGCCCGGCGCGCCCAGCTCGATGTTGTCGCCCTTGATCCGGAGGTAGGCACCGGCCGCCGTCGCCAGCAGATGCTTGGCCGGCGCCGACAGCGCCACATCCGCCTCCGTGCTGACGATCCGTACCTGGGTCTTGGCGGCTACGATGGCCTGGTTCTTGTGCGCGCGTGCGCTCACCTTGCCCTGCGCAGCATGCAGCGCGATGCCGCGCTCCTGGTTCGGGCTTTCCCCGCTGGCCTCCGTCCCGGCGGTATACAGGACCAGCCCACCGGCCACGGCCAGTGTGAGCGAGCCTTGAGTCATCCAGTTCAGTGCCACGCCGCTCGCCAGCGTGGTGTGCGTGCCGCTCACCCACACCTGGTCGGCCGGCGTCAGGCTCAGCAGGCCAGCAACGCCACTGCCCATCAGGATCGGCGCGCTCCATCCCGGTGCATCGCCATCACCACCGGAAATGCTGCCCGCCGCGCTGCCGCTGTGGGTGGCGCGCAGGTGCTCCTGCAGTTCCTTCAGCGTCGCATCCACGGGCAGCTCGTCCGGGTCGCTGGGCAACTGCGCCTGCTGGCTCTTTGCCGATTCCGCCAGCTGCTGCAGCAGCTGCTGGCTTTCCTGCAGCTGGGTCAGGGCCTGCGGCGCAGCCATCTGTGGCGTGCCCTGTTCGGTAGTCAGCAACAGGCTGCGTCCAGCACGCAGAGCGCCCTGGGCCTGGGTGGACAGCTCCACGCCAAAGCCACGCTCGGTCTCACGCACATTGTCGTCACCACCCTTCAGGTGCCCCAGCGTCAGGGTACTCTGGTGCTGGGTGGTGGACAGCTGGGCACGGCCCTGCCCGGGCGTGTCGTCGAAGCGCAGCTGCTGGTAACCGCCGGTACCGCCCTGGCTGTCGGCCAGCGCCTGGCTCTTGAACCCGGTGTACACCGCGGCATGGTCATTGCCCTCGAACCACGCGGCAGCATTGCCGGTGGCGTTGCCGCCGCCCTGCACCTGGTTGTGCTGCGCGTCCTGCTGGCCACGCCCGTTGTACACCGCACCGACCACGACCGGGCGGTCGATGTCGCCCTCCAGGAAGGCGACCAGCACTTCCTGGCCGCGGCGCGGCAGCACCACGCCGCCCCAGTTGTCGCCTGTCCAGGGGGTCATCACCCGCACCCAGGTCCAGGCGCCGCCGGAGGCTGGCGCGTTGTCGTCGCCCGCCGAATGGGACAAGCCGTGGCTGGCATTGCCGCCGCGCTGCCACGGGAACTGCACCTTGATGCGGTGATCGCGATCGGACAGCAGTGGATCGCCGTCGCTGACCACGATCGCGCTGAGCGTGCCGGTGATCGTCGACCGCGGATGCAGGTGCGCGCCATGCCCGTCGGTGGTCTGTGGGCGGTAGGTCACCTCGGCCGGAATGGCGACGAAACGGTTGTCGTAGAACGCCGTCGTGATTTCGCTGGCATCGCTGCCGTAGGCAAGCCCGGCCAGGGCGGCTGACAGGACCGGCATGGCCACGCTGGCCGGGCCAAGCTGCTGCTCCAACGCATCGAACACGTCGGCGTCGAGATTGTTGCGGGCCTGGTGATACACGGACAGGCACAGGAACGTGGCGTCCTCGCCTACCTGCGGGTGCTGCTGCAGGCCGAAGCGCGCACCAGGGGCCAGGCGGCGCCATTGGCCGGCGCCCTCGATGGTATGCGCCTGCACGCGCAGGGCATCCAGATGCTGCTGTGCGCGGCGCTGCCCACGTGCGTTGTCCTGCCAGCCGTAGGGGCCACAGGTATCGCTGTCGACGATGCCCAGATCATGGTCCTGCTCGGCCTGCGCGCTGGCTTGGCTGCGCTCCAGCGTCCGGTAATCCCAGGTCGCGCGCTCGACTTTCGAGGGACGCCAGCGGTGGGCGTCGGACCACTGCTGCACGGTGTCGCTGCGCTCGCTGGCATCGCGGCGGTGGAAACGCACCGAGCCCAGCTCGTTGGTGTCGTGGCTGTGGTCGGCCAGCACCATCGTGTGGCTGCCAAAATCGCTGTCACCGGGTTCGCCGACATGCTCGAACCAGTAATAGATGCCTTCTTCGGCCAGCAGGCGCTGGAGGAAGGCCAGGTCACTCTCGTGATACTGCGTGGTCAGGCTGCGCCGGGCGTACTGGCTGGCATCGCCCAGCGACCACCGCCAGGCCGGGGCAAGCCCCTGGTAGTCCGCGAAGATGTCTTCGACGATCTCCACGACGGTCTTGTCGTGGAAGACGTAGCTGTCCACGCGCTGCGACAGGAAGGCCAGCCACGGCTGCAAGCGCAGTCGGTAACGCGCCAGGCCGCCATTGCTGCTCAGCCGCTCTGCGGCGGTGATGCGGCCATGCAGGGGCCGCAGGCTGCCATCGGCCTGCTGCAGCTCCAGCAGGGCGCCCTGCCCGACCAGACCCGCCAGCGCCAGGTTGGCATCCACTGACAGTGCGGTGATCGTCCACTGGAAACCGATGCCGTCGATCTGCTCGACGCCATCCAGGGTTTCGGCCACCAGCACGTCGCTTCCAAGCGACGTGTGCAGCCTGAGGAAGCGCTGCGCCTGGCCGGGGCCGGCCAGGGTTGTGCGCAGGTTGTTTACCAGGTCCATGGTCCTTCCCCGACGTTCCGTACTTCTAGGTGGTCTGCATGCGGCGTGCGCATCGGTGTCCTCCGTTGCCGCCCTGCGCGCCTGCGCCCCGAAGAGCGGCAGGCACACGGGGCCATTACGCGGCCTGGACGATCTCTTCCAGCTGCAGGCGCACGCCTTCGCTGATCTTCAGACGGTAGTCACGGCCACCGGCGGTGATCTGCAGCTCGCGCACATTGGCCACCAGCTGCGGCTTGCCCACCACCGGGGCATCCATGTGGATGCGCCAGGCGCCGCGGCTGATCTGCGCGGCCACGTTGCGCGCATCCTGGCGGGCGGCCGGAACGGCGCTGTCCAGCAGTTCGATCACGTGCTCCGGACGCAGCCGGTTCCAGGCGCGGACGCGGTCGAGTTCACGGCCCAGCCCCAGTTCCAGGCTGTCGCAGTGGTTGAAGGCCGCCTCGCGGTTGAATCCATAGAATTCCATGCGTGTTCTCCTTGGTTCCTTGTCAAGACACTTTGTATTTGAAGTCACCCTTCTTGCCGGCGGTGACCTTGATGGCGTTGATCCGGTTCCCCTCGGCCATCGCCGCCAGCACGCTCTCGGCGATTTCCGGCAGCAGTGTTCCGTTGAGGATGTGGTCAACGTTGCGCGCACCCGAGTCCACTTCGGTGCAACGCGCAAGCACGGCCTCCACCAGGCTGTCGTCCCAGCTGAAGGTGGCCTTGTGGTTGGCGCTGACGCGGTCGCGGATGCGGCCGAGCTTGAGCGTGATGATCCGCGCCAGTACGTCATCGCTGATCGGGCAATACGGCACCACCTTCAGGCGGCCCAGGAACGCCGGCTTGAAGCTGCGCATCAGGACCGGGCGCAGCGCCTCGGCCAGCGCGTCGGCGGCGGGAACCTCCTCCGCCAGCTTGTTCAGGCACGCCTGCATGATCTGCGAGGAGCCGATGTTGGAGGTAAGGATGATCAGGGTATTGCGGAAGTCGATCTCGCGCCCTTCGGCATCGTCCATCACGCCCTTGTCGAATACCTGGAAGAACATTTCCAGCACGTCCGGGCGGGCCTTCTCGACCTCGTCCAGCAGCACCACGCTGTACGGGTTGCGGCGCACCGCCTCGGTCAGCACGCCACCTTCCCCGTAACCGACATAACCCGGCGGCGAGCCCTTCAGGCCCGAGACGCTGTGCGCTTCCTGGTACTCGCTCATGTTGATGGTGACCAGCTTGCGCTCGCCGCCATAGAGGATGTCGGCCAGCGCCAGCGCCGTCTCGGTCTTGCCCACGCCGGACGGGCCGACGAACATGAAGACACCGCGCGGCTTGTTCGGGTCCTCCAGCTTGGCCGTGGCCGTGCGCACGCGCTGTGCGATGGCATCGAGTGCGTGGTCCTGCCCGATCACCCGCTCCACCAGCAGGGTGCCCAGGGTCCACACGGTGCGGATCTCATCCTTGACCATGCGGCCCAGCGGAACACCGGTCCAGGCCGAGACGATCTCGGCCACCACCGTGCCATCGACCTGCAGCGGCACCATCGGCGTTTCGCCCTGCAGCGTGCGCAGCTCTGCCTGCAGCTGTGCCAGTTCGGCATGCTGCGGTGACAGCGCCGACTTGGCCTTGCCGCGCTTGGCGGCAGGCTTGGCCACCGCGACGTCACCATCGAAGTCGTCACTGCCGGCCTCTGCCGCCGGTACGTCATCGTTGCCCTGTTCCAGCTGCTGGCGCAACGCCGCGATGCGCCCGGCCAGTTCACGCTCGTGGCCCAGACGCTCTTCGTTGCTGGCCAGGATGGCCTGCGCCTCGGCCTGCTGCGCATGCAGTTCGGCCAGGCGCTCGCCATGCTGGTCACTGCCACCAGCCGCTTCGCGCTGCAGCGCGACGATCTCCGCCTGCAGGCGATCCAGGTGCTTGCGCGTGTCTTCAATAATGGCCGGCGTGGCGCTCTGGCCCAGCGCCACCTTGGCGCAGGCCGTGTCGAGCACGCTGACCGCCTTGTCCGGCAGCTGGCGGCCGCTGATGTAGCGGTGCGACAGGCGGACGGCCTCGGTGACGGCCTCATCCAGCACGCGGATGTTGAAGTGCGCCTCCATCAGCCCGACCATGCCACGCAGCATCGCGGCGGCCAGTGCCTCGCTGGGCTCCTCGACCTTCACCACCTGGAAGCGGCGGGCCAGCGCGGCGTCCTTCTCGAAGTACTTCTTGTACTCACCCCAGGTGGTGGCGGCGATGGTCCGCAGCTCGCCGCGCGCCAGTGCCGGCTTGAGCAGGTTGGCGGCGTCGTTCTGCCCGGCGGTGCCACCGGCGCCGATCATCGTATGGGCCTCGTCGATGAACAGGATGATCGGATGCGGGCTCTTCTTGACCTCATCGATCACGCTCTTCAGGCGGTTCTCGAACTCGCCCTTGACGCTGGCCCCGGCCTGCAGCAGGCCCATGTCCAGGGTGTGCAGTTCCACGCCCTGCAGGACATCGGGTACGTTCTTGTCCGCAATACGGCGCGCCAGGCCTTCAACGACGGCGGTCTTGCCCACGCCGGCCTCGCCGGTGAGGATCGGGTTGTTCTGGCGGCGGCGCATCAGAATGTCGATCACCTGGCGGATCTCGCCATCGCGGCCGATCACCGGGTCGATCTTCCCATCGCGGGCGCGCTGGGTCAGGTTGGTCGTGAACTGGTCCAGCGCCGGGGTGCGCGACAGGCCGCCCTTGGCCTCACCGGCGACCACCTCTTCGCCCTCGGGGTTCTCGCCGGTGGCCGAGGCATCGGCAAAGCGCACGGTCTGTGCCGCCTCCTGCGAGCCCTCGGTGAGCTTGGCGAAATCGTGCTTGAGATCATCGCGCTTGAAGCGGACGAACAGCTTGGAACCGCGCTAGGCCAGCTGCGCCAGGTCCGGCTCGGTCAGCAGCGCCAGCAGCAGGTGGCCACTGCGGATGCGGGTGGTTTCCGAATCCAGCGAGGCGATCAGCCAGGCGTGTTCGAACAGCGCCGGGATGTGCTGGGAGAACACCGGAGTGCGGGCATTGCCGGTCTTGAACTGGCCGACCTCGTCGTTGAGATCACGCTCCAGCGCCTCGGGTGCGATGCCGCTGCGGCGGGCAATCAACACGAAATCGCTCTGCGGCTGCTCCAGCAGCGCCAGGAACAGATGTTCGAGGTCCACCTCGTAGTTGCCGCGCGCCATGCACAGGTTTGCCGCCCGCTCGGCCGCCTGGCGGCAGGTGTCATCCAGCTTGCTGATCAGGGTCTTGAGGTTGATGCTCATGCGGAAACGCGCACTCCTTGCTGGAACCGTTCGGGGGCCGCCGGCACGAAGACCGTCGGCGCGTTGTCATTGCAGCGTGTGGATGCCATAGGTGGTGTCCTCACGCGAGGTGGTCTACGGCCGCGAACTCAGGTAGCTGTCCCAGCCCAGGCGGGCGCCGCCACTGCCACCGAGTGCGCTGCCCTGCACATCCTCGGCGCGCAGCACCAGCCGTACTTCGTATTCCAGGGTGCCGCCGGTCAGCAGCGACAACCATTTGGCCAGCGCCTCGGCGGCCGAACCACCGGGCAGGAAATCGTCAAAAGCCTGCCTGCGCAGCGGGCCGATGCGCAGGCGCAGGCGCAGATCGCGCTGCCACACCCGATCACCGGCCAGCGCACTGGCACCCAGCACCGCGTTGGCCTGCCCCAGGCGGGTGGCCTGCCCGGCGGGCACGCGGTACCACGCCCCGACGAACTGCTCCAGGTGCAAGGGCACCTGGAAGTAGTCGGAGAGCACCCGCTGCATCAGCGCAGCGGACACCGGGCGCTGGCGGATGGCACCGGCGTAATACGCCACCGCCTGGTCGAAGATCTCCCCCCCCCCGCCCTCATGCAGGCGGTCGCGCAGCTCGCTCATGCCCATGCCAAGCAGCGACAGCACCAGCGGCAGGAAGCGCTCGCGACGGTCCAGTTCGTACTGCAGGGCCAGGCGATGCTTCTTCCAGGCCGCGTAATGCAGCGATACCGCACGGGTGGAGAAGATGTCCAGGAACGCGCGCGCAGTACGGTCGCGCTCGTACAGCTCGCGCAACTGCAGGGTTTCGGTGTAGTGCAGCGGCAGCGCGCCGGTGGTGCCCAGCAGCCCCATGAACTGCGGCGTGAGGTGCACCTCGGCCAGCTCTTCGCCGATCAGCGCCTGCTCGATCGCCTCGCGATCCTGCAGCCGCTCGCCCTTGAGCGAATAGATTTCGCCTTCGGCCGCCAGCTCGGTAGCCGGGAACCCCAGCGACAGCGAGTTGCGGAACCGCACGCGCATCGGCACGGCCTGCCCGGCCTTGACGCCCTGGCGCTGGAACACCTGCTCCAGTACCCGCACTGCCTGGAAGAACTGGAAGCGGTGCGGTTCGGTGAGCAGCTGCTGCGCTACGCCAGGATCGATTCGCCGCTGCGCGCTGGGCATCGGACGATCTCCTCCCCGCTCTCGCTGGAAACCAGCACCAGGCGGGTGAAACTGTTGGCATGCACGTACAGTGCAAAGAAGTGGTCCATCACCTGGGCGAAGGCAGCCACACCGGTGCCCACGAAGTGGGCTTCATTGATCGTCAGGGTAATCTCCAGGCCACGTACCACCGAAGCGAACTGGCGGCCGGACATCCAGGTCGTGGCCGGCACCTGCTCCAGCGCCACGATGCCGTCAATCTGCCGGGCCGAGACACTGCTGCCGGCCAGGTCATACAGGCGCAGCATCTCCTTCAGGGCCGGCAGACCGCTACCGGTCAGCGAGAGCTGGTTCAGCGACAGGTGCGAGATCAGGCGCCATTGCGCGTTACGCGCGTGGCGGAAGCGCATCGGCTTGGTCGGCTTGCGCAGCAGGCTGATCGCCCGCGCCGGGCTGCCGCCCTCGATGCTGAGGTCGCCACCGGTCACGCCGAAGGCCAGCTGGTTGGGCAAATCACGATTGCTGCAGGTCAGCTCCAGGCTGACGGTGTCGGTCTGTGGCAGGACCGGGTTGAAGGACAGATCGACAAAGCTGATCTCCATCTCGAAACCCGGGCTCTGCCGCGCGACGTCCTCGTCGCGGCGGGCAACCCAGTACTGGCCGGTGCGCTCAGGGTCTTCCCCGTGGTGCAGTGAGTAGAACAACCGGAACGCCTGGATGATCTCGCCCTGCGGGGTCTGCCGGATGCGATGCACCGAGTCGATGGCGTGGACCTCGTAGGCGAACGCGCGGCGGGCATCGGCCAGCACGGGGTAGTTCACGGTGCGATGGGTAACGCGGATCGGCTCACCGCTGGTCTGGAACAGGTTGACGATGGGCGTGCAGCCCAGGCGCACGTTATGGCTGCCCAGCTCTTCCAGCACCATCGCGCTGCCGCGGTCCTGGCCACTGGCCTGCAGGATCAGGTGCAGCGTGAAGCGGCGGCTGGCACCCGCGGTGACGGCCGGCAGGTGCAGGTCGATGAAGCCGAACTTTTCCGGGTAGGCAAACAGTTCGGTCAACAGGCGGTAGGCCGGATGCGAGCGCGCCGGGAAATCGATCAGCGCCTCGTCGTCGGCAAACCCGACCGGGCTCAGCGGCACCTTGTCCAGGCGCCGCCAGCGTCCATCGCCGTCGGATTCGACATAGGCGGCCTTGAAGCCCAGCATGAGGGCATCGCGCAATGCGGCCCGCACTGACGGTTCTCCGTCCAGGAACAGGCGCAGATGGTCGGTACCCAGCTGGCCAAAGCCCAGCTGGTCGGACAGCAGCTGGAAACCCAGCGAGATCTGCCCGCCACTGCCGGCCGGCGGGGTCGTGGCCATCGGCGCATCGGCCACGCTGCGGTACTGCACCTGCTGGATGCCGACCGGCGCCAGCACGACGTCATACGCGGTACGGAAATCGCAGGGTACGCCACGCACCGGGCGGCTCTGCAGGCCGGTCCCGCGCGGTATGCGCACCGGCGCGCTGAGCTTGGATGCCACCCCTTCCATGTCGAAATGGGCGATCGAGCACGACGGGAACGGCCGCAGGTAGTGCGGATACAGTACGTCCAGCAGCGCATCGGTGAATTCGGGGTAATCGTCCTCGATGCGCTTGGACACGCGCGCACTGAGCAGCGCGAAGGCCTCGATCAGGCGCTCGACATGCGGGTCCTGGCTGCCTTCGGCAGACAGCTGCAGGCGCCCGGCGATCTTGGGGTAGCGTTCGGCGAACTCGCGGCCATAGCGCCGCAGGTAGGCCAGTTCACGCTCGTAATAGGGCAGCAGGTCCTGCATCACATGGCCTGCGTGCGTCGGGCGCGGCTGACCTGGTACTGCAGCGTGGAAGGCTGCAGCATGGCATCGAAGCTGACCGGTTCACGCGCTGGCTCAAGATCCAGCAGCGCGTGGATGGTGAAGTGCAGGCCGCCGGCAAACTGGTTGCCCGCATCCAGGTGCACATTGACGTTCTTCAACCGCCGCTCGTGGCGGCCCACGGCCTGCTCCAGGGAACGACAGATGGCGGCGCGGTCATACGCGTTGGACAGGCTCATCGCCGAGAAATCGGCCAGGCCATAGGTCAACAGCGACTGACGGCAGTTCGGGAACTCCTTCATGTCGGCTTCCTGGAACGCGGCGCGTGAGTTCAGCAGCCCCTCCAGGTCACGTGCGATGGATTCCTTGTACTGCTCCAGCGACACCGACTTGAACACCGGCCCCGCCCCCGCCTGGCGGGGTGCATCGTCGAACAGTTTTTCCAGCAGGCTGGGTTCGAGTCCCTTCATCGTTCGATCCACTCAGGTTCGGCATCCGTGCGGGCGGCAGCGGTGCATCGCGACAGGACCCGTCCTGGCCCTGCCATCTTGATCAGACTGCGATGGCGCACGAGGCGCCATCGCAGTGACACAACATCACGCGGTGTAGTTGGGGATGTTCTTGGTCGCGCTCCACTGCGCCACGGTCTTGCCACCAACGCCGCCTTCCGGCTTCTGCTGCTGGTAAGTCCACTTGATGGCGCCGAAGCTCAACTGAACAACTTCCAGCGGCATGCCTTCCTTATCCACCGTGGTGGTGACGCGGTGGACCAGCACGTTCAGTAGCTCGACCGTGTAGTAATTGATCGCGTTGCCGTCCTTGTCGGCGTGCATGAACTGGATCTGCGCCTTCGGGAACGTGGTGCCGTTGGAGGCGGCCTGGTTGAGGGCCGTGGAAGCGAGGTCGATCGATTTGGTGATTTCGATCGGCGACAGGTTCACGCGGGCTGCCGTGGTACCGCCGGAGGTCGACGCGGTGGCCGAACGCGGCTGCAGCAGTTCCTGCGAGAACGACTGGATTTCAATCCAGTCCTTGTGCTTGTCGTCGTGCGACTCGCCCTTGATGGTGTCAATCGAGAGGAAAGCGTGTTGCATATCTGGTCTCCTAAGTTCCGTTCTTCCGTGAGATTGGGTTGCCGGGCGGGGGCCCGGCGGTTCAGGGGGGCTTGGCCCTCTTGAAATACGCGTCACTGCGGAACGGGGAGCGGACTCCCCTTGACGCTACAGCTACAGCAAAACCGTTACACCTTCTTGGCTGACGCCGGCAGTTCGGCGACAAGACGCAACGAAACAGACAGCTCATCGAGCTGGAAATGCGGCCTGATGAAGGCACCGCGCGGTAGACACCGGGCTTGCCCGGTACTTCCGAAACCTGCACAGAGGCTTCGCGCAGCGGGAACTGCGCCTTGGCTTCCTGCCCGGCGTTGTCGTCCAGCAGCACGTACTGGGCGATCCACCGGTTAAGGAATTCCTCGACGTTGCCCGCCGATGCGAAGCTGCCGATCTTCTCCCGTATCATCGCCTTGAGGTAATGGGCGATGCGCGAGACCGCGAAGATGTACTGCAGCTGTGCAGACAGGATCGCGTTGGCATTGGCCGAATCGGTGTTGTACTTCTTCGGCTTCTGTGCCGACTGGGCGCCGAAGAAAGCGGCGTAGTCGGTGTTCTTGCAGTGCACCAGGGGCATGAAGCCCAGGTCACTGAGTTCCTTTTCACGACGGTCGGTGATGGCCACTTCGGTCGGGCACTTCAGCGCCACTTCGCCGTCATCGGTGCGGAAGGTGTGCGTCGGCAGGTCCTCGACCAGGCCGCCGCCTTCCACGCCGCGGATCGCGGCGCACCAGCCGAAGTTCTCGAACGCCTGGGTCAGGCGGGCACCCATGGCATAGGCGGTGTTGCACCACAGGAACTTGCTGTGGTCGGCCGCCTCGATTTCTTCGACGAAGTTGAAGCCTTCGACGGTGGTGCCAACCTTCGGGTTGTAAGGCAGACGGCCGAGGAAGCGCGGCATGGTCAGGCCCACGTAGCGGCTGTCCTCGCTCTCGCGGAACGATTTCCACTTGGCGTACTCGACGGTGTCGAACACCTTGGCCAGATCGCGCGGCTTGTCCAGATCGGTGAAGCTCTCCAGACCGAACATGCTTTCGCTGGCGGCAGAGATGAACGGCGCATGCGCGGCCGCGGCTACGTGCGACATCTGCTCGACGAAGTACATGTCCTCCGGCTGGCGGCCCAGGAAGTAGTCGCCGATCAGCGCGCCGAACGGTGCGCTGCCGAACGTGCCGAACTCCTCTTCATAGACCTTCTTGAACAGCGCGCTCTGATCGAAATCGATGGCGGACTTGAAGTCCTTGACCAGATCCTTCTTGGGCGAATTGAAGACCTTGATCTTCATGTTCGGGCCGGTGGAGGTCTGCTGGCACAGGTAATGCAGGCCACGCCAGCTGCCTTCGAGCTGCTGGAACTGGTCGGCGTGCATGACCGCGCTGAGCTGCTCGGAGATGATCCGGTCGATCTCGGCAATGCGGGCGTCGAGCGTCAGGTTGAGGTTGTCGGACACCACCACGGTGCCGTCGAGGACTTCCTTGGCCAGGGCCGAGATGATGTCCTTGGCGCGATCGTGTTCGGTGCGCGACTTGGCGACCTTGCTCTTCTCGACAATCTGGTCGAGCAGCCCCACCTCTTCGGTGACGGCGGACGGGGTGGCCAACTGGCTGGCATCGGCTGACATCGGTCAGTGCTCCTTGGTCGCGCCGAGCTGCTTGAGCTGCTCGGTGTTGTTGAGCACATCGGTCAGCAGGTCTTCCAGCTTCTCGTTGCCGGCCAGCTTGTTGCGCAGGTCGGCCAGCTTGGTGCGCGACTCGAGCAGGCGACGCAGCGGCTCGATCTGCTGGACGATCGCCTCGGGGCGGAAATCATCGATGGAGGAGAACTTCAGCTCCACGCCGAACTCCCCGTAGTCGTCGCTGATCTTGTTCGGCACGCGATAGACGGCGCGCGGAGCGACGCCTTCCATCACCTCGTCGAAGTTGTCCAGGTCGACATTGACGAACTTGCGGTCCTTCACCTTCGGCAGCGGCTGCTCGGGGTTGCCACTGAAATCGCCGAGTACGCCGACGACGAACGGAAGTTCCTTCTGCTCGATCGCATCGCCCTTCTCGACGTCATAGGTCAACTGCACGCGCGGCGGGCGAATCTTCTGCAGCCGCTTCTGGACGCTTTCCTTCTTGGCCATTGGAGTCTCCTTACTGGGGGCCGGGCAGATCAGTTGCCGATGTTCTGGAACGGATCAGAACCGTTGGCGCCCTGCGGGCGGGCGGCGGGACGGGTCGGGGGCTGCGTGGCACCGGCTGCCGGTGCGGCACGGCCACCGCGCACGCGCGGCTTCGGCTTCGGCTTGGCCGGCTCGAGGATCGCTTCGCCCATCGTGCTGCGCAGGGTATTGGCCAGGGTCTGCGCCTCTTTGCGTGCGGTATCCGACGCCAGCGCGCCACGGCCCTGCAGACGCTGCAGCGACTGGTTGGCGACGCGGAAACCAGCAACGGTGATCACCCCATCGGCGACCAGATCATCAGGATCACGCTGCAGCACTTCTTCAGCGGCCACGATGGCGCGCGCGTACTGGCCCTGGTCGAACTGCAGCTGGGCAATGCGCACCCACGGCTCCTTGCGGGTGGGATCGGCCTTGGCCGCCCCCTCGAAGGCGGCGATGGCCGCATCCGCGCCTGCGGTGCTGACCTGCGCCTCGACATTGCTGAGCGTGGTCTCAAACGGTACGACCTCGACCTTCTTCGGCGCCGATGCACAGGCCGCCAGGCCTGACAGCAACACCAGCGCGAACATCGGTCGATAAACAACCTTCCCCATTGCCTTCACTTCCATGGTGATCCCTCGTCGAAATTGGTTCCTAAAGGAAGCCTGATTACCGCCGATACAACACACGGGAATCCTGCCCCTATCGGCGGCAGTGTACATTCGCAAATACGCCTCGGTATAGTGATTTTCATCTACCCAGATGGGCTTCACGATAGACACACTCTTCACACTCCGATGTGATAACCGCGAGAAAAAAACGTTTTCACACGTGGCGTTCCACTGCATGTTCCCACCGGCCGACTTCATATGAATACGCAATCATTCCGATTCAAACGCGTGATACTCGTCACAAGTCTTGCCTTCATGATCCCAGCGTCGCTTTCCGGCTGCGCCAGCGACACGAAACTGGGCAAGGCCATGGACAAGACCCTGCAGGCGGTGGGCATCCGCGACAGCAAGCCAGAGGCCCCGCCCGTAATTCCGTTGCGCCTGTACGCCGGCAGCAACCTCAACGCCGCCAACGACAAGCGGGCAACCGCCGCCGTGGTCAAGGTCTACCACCTGCGCAGCAGCCAGCGCTTCGAACAAGCCCCGTTCAACGCCTTCCTCGACCAGGCCGGAGAGCAGGCGGCACTAGGCGCGGACCTGCTTTCGGTGAACGAGGTGGTGCTCACGCCCGGGGCGCGTCAGGAATTGTCCGAGCAGCTCAGTGAAGGTTCTGCAGTGCTCGGCGTGGTCGCGCTGTTCCGCGCCCCAGCCGAGAACCGCTGGCGCCTGGCCTTCGATACCAAGGGCAAGACCCTGCCCCAGGACGGCGTCACCGTCGGCATCCATGCCTGCGCACTGACCAGCGACAGCAAGGCATTGTTGACCCGTATCTCAGGTGATCCCGGCAGCCTGGCTTCCATTCGTTGTGCGAGCACGCGTTGAATTCCGCGACGGGATTCTGACACTGCCTTTTCGTACTGCGGTAGTATCCTCAGCGCAACAGACAGCCCCTCATACATGAATATGCGATGTGACTCACATTTTCACATTCCATAATAGGGGGCGCGCGTAACAGGATTATCACGCGAGAAGCGAAAAAACGAGAAGAACAGCCCCACTGCATTTCCAAGGACTGAAAAAGTGGCCTATGTAAGCAGGATGTCGAAGGTTCTATGGGGTGAGCGATTGTTCCTGCGCCCCCAGCATTTCCAGCGCCAGGATGCGTACCACGAAGCGCGCCTGCAGGACCTGTCACAGACGTTGCACCCCTATGCCTGGGGCGCGCGGCGCGTTCGATTCGATCCGCACGCCCTGTCCGGCGGCACACTTCGCCCGCTGGACCTGTCGGCCGTGTTCCCCGATGGCGAAACCTACGATGGGCCGGCCCATGACAGCCCGCCCGATGCCGTATCGCTGCATGAACTGCCACCGGGCGTGCAGTCCACCGTGGTGTACCTGGCATTGCCACTGCTGAGTGATGACGGAGCCAACTGCGCCGACACCGATAGCAGCGTGCTGGCCCGCTATCGCCAGGCCAACCGCGATACGCAGGACCTGTTCACCGACGCGGTAGAGGCCGAACTGTCGTACCTGAGCAAGGCGGTGAAGCTGCTCACCGACGAACAGCCTCGTGACGCTTACAGCACGGTGCCGGTGGCCCGCGTGCGCCGCACGTCCAGTGGCGGCTTCGAGCTGGATGACGAGTTCATTCCGCCCTGCGCGCAGCTGCAGGCCTCCCCGTTCCTGCACCGCGAACTGCGTGCAGTGCTTGATGCCCTGCAGGCCAAGGTGGATGCGCTGTATGGCCTGCACCGGCAGACCTCGCAGAACATCATCGAATTCCGCAGCGGTGACATCGCCTCGTTCTGGCTTCTGCACACCATCAACAGCTCCTTCAGTGCACTGGCGCACCTGCTGCATCACCCGCAGCTGCACCCTGAGCGCCTGCACCAGGAACTGCTGCGCATGGCCGGCGCCCTGCTGACGTTCTCCAATGCCTACGAGCTGGGCGACCTGCCCGTGTACCGCCACGACCAGCCGGAGGCCTCGTTCCGCAAGCTGCTGGAAATCGTGCGTGCGCTGCTGGATACGGTCATTTCCACGCGCTACTTCAAGATCGCGCTGAACGAGGTCAAGCCGTCCTACCACCTGGGCCGCCTGGACTCGCAGCGCATCGACGGCGAGGCCTCGTTCTACCTGTCGGTATCGGCCGCGCTGCCGGCGCAGGAACTGATCCAGACCGTGCCGGTCCGCTTCAAGGTGGGCGCACCGGACGACGTGGAGAAGTGCGTGCTGTCGGCACTGCCGGGTGTCAAGCTGGCGCATGCCGCACAGGTGCCGGCAGCCATCCCGGTACGGCCGGGCAGCCACTATTTCGAACTTGATGCACGCGGTGCGCTGTACGAGCGCATGCTCAAGTCGCAGTCGTTGATGATCTACGTGCCGGCCGGCATTGCCGACCTGAAGATGGAACTCGTGGCGGTGACCTCATGATGAATTCCCCCCTGCCCCCGACCCCGGGCCCGATGCCGTCGCTGACCGCCAATGGCGCGTTGGCCAACCCGACACCGCAGGCCGCCAACCCGCAGAGCCTGCAGGACCTGATGTCCGACGGTTTCTACCTGTTGCTGCTGCTCAAGCGGGGCCAGCTGCCCAACGACGCCGAAGGCTTCGTGCAGACGGTGCAGAAGTTCCTGGATGGCGTGGAACGCAACGCGATGCGAATGGGCGTGGCGGCCGAGGATGTCTATGCCGCCAAGTACGCCTTCTGCGCCGCAGTGGACGAAGCCATCCTGTCCCAGCCCTCGCCGCTGCATGAAGTCTGGGAGCGCAACCCGCTGCAGCTGCGGCTGTTCGGTGAGCACCTGGCCGGCGAGCACTTCTTCGACCGTCTGGAGGAACTGCGCCGCCAGGGCGCTGCCCGGCTGCCGTCGCTGGAGGTCTACCACTACTGCCTGCTGATGGGCTTTGAGGGCAAGTACCGGCTGGAAGGCACCGAGAAGCTCGGCTACCTGACCGCACGCCTGGGCGATGAAATCGTCTACCTGAAGGGCAAGCGCCACGGTTTCGCACCGCACGCGCTGCCGCCGGACAACGTGCGCCATAGCCTGCGCCGCGTGGTACCGCTGTGGCTGCCGGCGGTGCTGGTGGGCTGCTTCGGCCTGCTGGCGTTCTTCGGCCTGCGCTTCTACCTGGGCCATGAAACCCGCCAGCAGCTGGCGGCATACAACGACGTGGTGCAGATGCCACAGCGCACCGCCCACATCACGATCACCCTGCCATGAGCCTGTTGATATGGACGTCCCAAGCTCTTCACCGCTCGCATCCCTGGCCTCGCTGTCCCACCGCGAACGGCTGATCCAGCTGACCGGCCCGCAGGACGGGTTGGTGGTGGAACGCTTTGAAGGCGAGGAAACGGTCTGCGGCCAGACCCGCCTGCAGATCGACTGCCTGGCCACCGATGCGTTCCTGGAACTGGACCCGTGACTGGAACAGCCGCTGACCCTGCAGCTG